>CAZIUE010000001.1:0-321625 GCA_964542535.1 uncultured Pelobacter sp.
CCCTCTTCATGCTCCTCCCCAATCTCTTCCACTGGGTCATGGCAGGAAGCTGAAAAGATAATCCCAATACCAACGACACACGCCCCTGTCGGTCTCTGTACCGACAGGGGCGTTTTCGTGCGCAGTACGGAAACCCGGGAAAAGGTCGTAAGGCTGTTGCGAGACGGTGATAAGCCCTCGTGCCAAGTGAACATAAATGGAGCTTCCCTTGCTCCGGTTGCACTGCCGGAAAACAACGCTACAGTTGTCGATGAGTGATTGTTAACGGCAGGAGCTGTGCATACCATAACAGCGGGGAGGCGTGACGATATGGCAACCACATGGGTGTATCTGTTCGATGAGCTGGATCAGGCAGTGGCGTCAGTCGAGGGGAACTGGGACAGGGTGCGCGGGCTGTTGGGCGGTAAGGGAGCCAACCTGGCGGAGATGACCCGCATCGGGCTTCCCGTGCCCCCCGGCTTCACTGTTACCACTGAGGCGTGCAATGCCTATCTTGAAGCGGGTATGTCATTCCCTGACACCATGTGGGAGCAGGAAATGGCCGCGCTGGCGGAGGTAGAGAGAAAAACCGGAAAGAAGTTCGGCGATCCCCATAACCCACTCCTGGTATCCTGTCGTTCGGGGGCGAAGTTTTCCATGCCGGGGATGATGGATACGGTGCTCAATATCGGGTTGAACGAGGCGACGGTTCGCAGCATGATCAGCAGTACCGGTGATGCCCGGTTCGTGTATGATTCCTACCGCAGGCTGATCCAGATGTTCGGCTCGGTGGTCATGGGGGTTCCCGATGAGCCCTTTGAGGAGGTTATCAGCAAACTACGGGAAAAACGTCGGGTCAAGAGTGATGCAGATCTGACAGCCGAGGACTGGATGAAGGTGGGAGAACGCTTTCAGGACATCTTCCGGCGCTATAACCGCGTCGAGTTTCCCACCGACCCGCTGGAGCAACTGCGCCTTGCCACTGAGGCGGTGTTCAAGTCCTGGAACGGCAAGCGAGCCATCGATTACCGCAATGCGGCAAAAATTCCCCATGACCTGGGGACGGCGGTGAACATTCAGACCATGGTGTTCGGCAACATGGGCAACGATAGCGCCACCGGTGTCGCCATGACGCGCAATGCCACTACGGGGGAGAAGAGGATTGAAGGCGACTTCCTGATTAACGCCCAGGGGGAGGATGTGGTTGCCGGAATCCGCGCCACCGATCCGGTGGAGAAGATGTCACAGACCCTGCCGGACTGCTGGGAACAGTTCGTCCAGATCACCCGTACCCTGGAGCGGCATTACCGCAACATGCAGGATGTGGAGTTTACCGTGGAGCGGGGCAAGCTGTGGATGCTCCAGACCCGCGACGGAAAACGAACCGCCCAGGCAGCCGTGCGTATCGCCGTGGAGATGGCCGACGAGGGGCTGATCTCCCGCGAGGAGGCGGTCATGCGCGTCTCGCCCGAACAGGTGGACTTTTTTCTGCATCCCCAGTTCAATCCCCATTCCAAGAAAGCAGCCGTTGCGGAGGGAAGGTTGCTGGCCAGCGGCCTGAACGTATCGCCCGGCGCCGCCGTTGGCATGGTTGCCTTTGATGCCGATCTGGCGGAGAACTGGGTCAAGAAGGAGAACAAGAAGGTGATCATGGTCAGGCCGGAGACCAAGCCCGATGACGTGCACGGCATGCTGGCGGCGGAGGGGATCCTGACCAGCAGGGGAGGGCGCACCAGCCATGCCGCACTGGTTGCACGCCAGTTCGGGAAACCGGCCGTTGTGGGGGTGGCTGCCCTGGATATCGATATGACCCTGCGAATCATGAGCGTGGGTGAGCGGACTGTGGAGGAGGGGGACTGGCTCTCCATCGACGGTTCCACCGGCGAGGTTTTTCTGGGCAGACTCGATACGATGGTTCCAGATATCTCAGATCCCTGGTTGAAACGCCTGCTGACCATGGCTGACGGCTTCCGCCGGCTGGGGGTCTGGGCCAATGCGGACTACCCGGATGACGCCAAGCGTGCACGGGAATACGGGGCCGGGGGGATCGGCCTCTGTCGTACCGAGCACATGTTCTTCCAGAGCGAGCGGCTTCCCTTTGTACAAAAGATGATCATGACCGGCCAGCCCACGGAACGGCGTGAGGCTCTTGATGCACTACTCCCCTTTCAGCGGGAGGATTTTGTCGGCCTGTTCCGGGCCATGCACGGCCTGCCGGTGATCATCCGCCTCATCGATCCTCCGCTGCACGAATTTTTGCCCAGTTACGAGACGCTCATGACCGGGCTCGCCGACAACAAGATCCGTCTGCTGCGCGCCTCCAGCCTGCATGAGATTGATGAACTTCTGCACAGGATCGAGGACGACGAGCATGTGCTCGGCCGTGTGCAAGACCTCCATGAGGCAAACCCCATGCTCGGGCTGCGGGGAGTACGTCTCGGCATCATGATGCCTGATCTGACCCAGATGCAGGTACGGGCGATCTTCGAGGCTGCCTGTCAATGCACCAAAGAAGGGATTGACGTTCATCCCGAGGTGATGATCCCTCTCACCAGCCACGTCAACGAGCTTCAGGTGCAGCGCCGGGCATTGGAAGAGGTCGCGCGGGAGGTACTGGAGGAGCAGGGAGTTGTCGTTGACTACAAATTCGGCACCATGATCGAGGTGCCGCGGTCGGCCCTGACCGCAGACGAGATTGCCGAGTACGCCGAATTCTTTTCCTTCGGCACCAACGATTTGACCCAGACCACCTTCGGCATCAGCCGCGATGATGCCGAGAAGGGATTCCTGATCGACTATATCCAGTCCGGAATCCTCCCGGATAACCCCTTTGAGACGATCGACCGGAACGGCGTGGCCAGGCTCATGGCCCTGGCCGTGGAACACGGCAGAACGGCCAGGCCGGGCCTTGAAGTGGGGATCTGTGGAGAACATGGGGGCGATCCCAGGTCGATCGCCATCTGTCATGAGCTTGGACTCAACTATGTCAGCTGTTCACCCTTTCGGGTGCCGATCGCGCGTCTGGCAGCGGCCCAGGCGGCATTACGCGAGCGGATGGCCGGCAGCTAGCCAACCAAGGAAAGTTGGGCACGGTTTTAATCGCGGGGGGAAACTGCTCCTCATCGGGTGTAGAGGAGAGGCCTTGGGGAGCAGTGATCTTCCTTCCCGGTACCGGGGAGCGTTGCCGGGAAGAGAGGCGTGCGGCAGCCCCCCCGTATACTGACCTGGGACGTACGCCGTTGAGCGGTCGTTCGTCAACGATGGTTCTTTGTCGTGCCGAATCGCGGACCTTCTCCTGAACGCTGCGCTGTGCTATTCTGCCTGGCATTGCGGACACCACAAGATCAGAGGGAGGGAACGTGAAAAAGGACATTCTTGAGAAGGGGGCCATTCTCCAGCGGGACCGGGAGACCTATGCCATTGCCCCCCATATCCCGGGAGGACTCACCGACAGCGCCACGCTGCGCAAGATCTGCGATGTTGCGGACTCGTACGGTTTGAAACTGAAACTTACTTCGGCCCAACGCATCATGCTGATCGGCATCAGGGAGCACGACCTGGACGCGGTCTGGAGGGATCTGGCCGAGAAACCGGGCGCAGCCATCGGTCTGTGTGTGCGCAGCGTCAAGATCTGCCCGGGAACGAGCTACTGCAAGCGGGGGGTTCAGGACTCCATCTCCCTGGGGCTCAAGCTGGACGATAAATACCACGCCATGATTCTGCCCAACAAGATGAAGATGGGTGTGTCCGGCTGCATGGTCTCCTGCGCCGAGTCGGCGCTGAAGGATATCGGCATCGTTGCCACGGCCAAGGGATGGCGGATTCTGGTGGGGGGCAATGCCGGCGCGCGGCCCCGGATCGCAGATACCCTGATCGATCTGGAGGCTGACGAGGAACAGGTGCTGGAGGTGGTGGACAGGGTTGTCCGCTGGTACCAGAACTCGGGTCGGGAAGTACGCCTCGGACGACTGGTGGAGGAGATGGGGATCGACGCCTTCCGTCAGCAGGTCCTTGGATGAGTCTGGCCGGAAAACGGGCTGTCCGGGGTGTCGGACAGCCCTCAGTAATCGTCGGATGCGCCGCCGCCGTCGAAACCACCCCCACCACCGGAGAAGCCGCCGAAGTCGCCGTACGATCCTCCTCCGCCAGGAAATCCTCCACCCCATCCTCCACCGGTGAATCCCCCTCCGCCAAAGCCGCCGAAAAAAAGTGAGCCGAGCAGCAGGCCGCCGACGAAGCCGGCCAGCGCCAGAATCAGCAGCAGCGGGATGCCGAGCCCGGGGAACAGCGTGCTGACGGCCAGGGGTAGGCCTACCGCTCCGGCAATGCCTCCCAGCAGCCGCGAGAAGGAGCCCAGGATGGCAGCTGCTACGGCTGCAAGCATGAAAAAGGTGACCGGCGAGTCCGAACCGCGTCGCTGGTCCCTGCCGCCATTCCGGGGCAGAGGGGTGAATTCGCCCTTGGTGGCCGCCATGATGGCTTCCAGCCCGGCGCTGATGCCGTTATCGAAATCGCCCCTCTTCAGGTGAGGTCGCATGGTGTCACGGATGATCCTGGCCGCGGTGATGTCCGGCAATACCCCCTGAAGCCCCATGCCGACCTCGATACGTACCCGCCGTTCCGCCTTGGCGACGACCAGTAATACGCCGTTGTCTCGCCCCTTCTGCCCGATCTTCCAGGAGTCACCCACCCGGATGGAGAACTGTTCCATGTCGTCTCCTTCCAGGGAGGGGACGGTCAGCAGCACGATCTGGGTGGACTGGTCGCGTTCGAAGTCGGAAAGACGCTTTTCCAGTGAACGGGCGGCAGTCGCGGAGAGCAGACCGGCGTAGTCGTTGATTCTGCCGGTCAGGCGGGGCGCCTCCAGGGCCGGCAGGGACGTCGGTAGGAGCAGCAGGAGTATGATGAACAGAAATCGCGTCATGGACGCTGTGCCCGTTGTCCTGGCGTCAAAACTTGATCTTGGGTGCCGACTTGGCTCCCTTTTCGGACCTGAAAGGCTCCTTGCGTTCCAGGTGTAGCAGCAACGAGTTGGTCAGTGAGTTGGGAAAACTGCGGATACTGGTATTGAATACCTGAACCGCGGCATTATACCGTACGCGGGCGACGTTGATACGATTTTCTGTCCCCTCAAGCTGCTTCTGGAGGTCGAGGAAGTTCTGGTTCGCCTTCAGGTCGGGATACCGCTCCGCCACTACCATCAGTCGCGAGATGGCACCGGTAAGCTCGCCCTGGGCCTGACGAAATCTGTTCAGACTGGCCGGATCGTTGAGCAGTTCCTTAGATACCTGCAGGGAACCAATTTTGGCGCGCGCTTCGGTAACCGCCTTGAGGGTGTCGGCTTCATGCTTGGCGTATCCCTTGACGATCTCGACCAGGTTGGGAACCAGGTCGGCTCTACGCTGGTAGGTTGATTCGACGTCACCCCAGGCGGCGAGTACCGCCTCCTCGTTGGCCTGCATGCTGTTGTAGCCGCACCCCGGCAGCAGCGGGAGCAGCAGGAACAGGAACACCAGAATAAAAGTACGGCGTTTCATTGATGGTACCTCCGTTGTTCAGGATGAGAGGCCGTCGTTGCGGTCGAAATATGGCTTCAGGACGCAGAGCGCGCAGTTGCATGCCAGGGGGATGATGTTGGCAAGGATCAGCGGCAGATCACGAATCAGTACACCGTACACCATCCAAAGCGCAACCCCAACGGTCAAAAATAACGGCTGCCAGATGGAGATATCCCTGGTGTGACGGGTGCGCAGGGTTTTCACCAGTTGGGGAAGCGCGGCAATGCTGGTGAGGGTGCCGGCAACGAGTCCGATGCTGGTGGGGTTCATGGCCGCTTTCTGCCGTCGAAAGTGGAACAGGCCCAGTCAATCTGGGAGAACATCCCCCTGAAGATGGATACTTCCCTGCTGTCCAACTCGGAGCGGAAGAGTGTCCTGCGCAGCGAACGCATGATATGGCCGGGATTCTGCTCATTGAGGAAGCCGATCCGCTGCAGGCAGGCCTGCATCTGGCTGAAGAGCGTTTCCATCTCCGCCGATGTGGCCGGTGTCTCGTTCCTGCCGCCTCCGGGGGAGTCGCCTCCTGTCCCCAGTTCATAACAGAACAACAGTACCGCCTGGGACAGGTTGAGGGAGCCGTAGTCGCTGGAGGTGGGGATCGTGGCGTGCCAGCGGCAAAGGGATAACTCGTGAGTAGTCAATCCGTTGTCCTCGCGGCCGAAGACGATCGCCGCTCTGCATTCGGGCGAGACCCGTGCCTTGATCAGACCGGCGACCTGAGGTGGTGAGAGGATCTCCTGGCGGTATTTTCCGTGGCGACGGGTGGTTCCCACGGTCAGGGTACAGTCCGCCAGAGCTGAAGCCAGATTGTCGTACAGCTCCGCCTGCTCCAGCAGGTCTCTGGCCGAGACGGCGAATTTGAGCGATTCGGGATGAAAACGGTCGCAGCCTCTCACCAGACGCAGGCGAGAGAGCCCCATGTTCTTCATGGCCCGACAGGCCATCCCGATGTTTCCGGGTGACTGTGGCTCCACCATGACGATGGAAACGTTGTCCGTAATACGTGTGAGAGGTTTGTTCATGAACTAAGGCCTGTGTCCCCCGCGGTTGCGGGCTGGTGAAATCTGATTTCTGGCGGCGCCGGAGATTCCCGGGTTTCACGGGGGAAGTCCAGCGGGCGGAGAAGAAACACTAGTGCATTTTCCGATTCCTGTCAAAAGGTATCCAGGGTGAACGGAACGCAAAAAGTACCGGTTTGAAAGGGCGTATTGTGCTTGACATGCCGGAGCGCTTACTATACTTTTCGTAGCTGTTTTAATAAATTCTACGCTGATTCAGGGGCTGTTTGGAGGCAGCGGGAAGGGACGGGATTCGGTGAGTTCAAAGAAGGACAAACTCATAGCGGAAGCACAGCGTTTTGCCCTTCGCGGCTTGGTGGACAGGGCGGTTAAGGCCTACGAACAGGTCGTTGCCCTGGACCCCGCTGCCATAAACCAGCGCCAGAGGCTTGCTGAACTGCTGGTCAAGGCCGGCCGCGTGAGCCAGGCCCGTTCCGAATTCGAAGAAATCGGCAGGTACTACGCTACCAACGGCTACTATCTCAAGGCCATTGCGGTCTATAAAAAACTCCAGGTGATGTTCCAGGGTGATATGGACATCACGCTCAAGCTGGCGGAACTGAACGAAAAGCATGGGCTGGCGGCCAATGCCCTGGCCGAATACAAGCAGGTCTACGATTATCACGAGAGTAACGGGGACAGTGACGGCGCCCTGCAGATCCTCGAAAAGATGCATGCCGTTGATCAGCAGAACGTGGGCATCAAGCTGAAGCTGGCCGAGGCCTATTGCCAAGCCGGCAAACATGACGCATCCTACGAAATCTTCAGTCTCCTGGCCTCCTTGCTTCAGGAACGGGGCGACAGCGCCGGGCTGGCCAGACTCAATTCCCGGATTCAGCAACTCTTTCCGGAGAAGAGCGGATTCATGCTGGATGTCCTGGCCGGGCAGGTGCGGGGGGATGCTGCCAATCTCCTCAGCGCGGTGTCCAGCCTGCAAACCATGTTGCGGAATACCCCCAGTGACAGGCGCATCTGGGAGCTGGTCATCGAAGCCTATCAGCGGCTGGGGCAGCCGGAGCGGGTCAGGATCGCCTATCAGCACTGGATTCGTTTTTTTCCTGACGACGTCTCGGTGCAGAAGGGGCTCTTGGAGTGCCTGGTTGCCGACAAGGAACTGGCCGAAGCCATCGAGCTGCTGGAACGGTACGAGCAGAATTTCGTCACCCAGGGCGCCCTGGCGGAGCTACGGGACGTCTACCGGGCACTTGAGCAGGCCGACCCCATCAATACGCGAGTCCTGCTGGGATTGAAGCGAACTCTTGAGGCCCTGGGGGATGGTGAAGGCGTTGCCGCCCTGGACCACAAGATTGATTCCCTGCGCAGCTTCTCCAACAGCCATGGCGCCGCTCCCGCGCCGCAGGAGGCTGAGGCCGGGGATGAGCGGGAGGAAACTTCCCCTGCTGGCGTGACCGATAAGGATGAAGAGCTGGATGACCGTTCGGTCGTTCCGCACGATACGCTCCCCGGAGAACCGGTCTCGTTCGGTTTCTCCGAATCGGAGGAGATCGATGTCGAGGTTGAACTGGATGACGATTCCGGTTCCTTCGCCAGCCTGGCCCCGGATGTCGCCGTTTCCGGGGTTGCCGAGGATGCCTGGCTTGAAGCGGTGGAGGATGTCTTTGACGCGGCTGCCGGAGCGGAACGGAGCGTCAGGTTCGGCAGCGAGGTGGAGTTGACCGACGCCCAGTCCCATTATGACCTGGGGGTGGCGTTCAAGGAGATGGGACTCTTCGATGAAGCCCTCAACGAACTGCGTCAAGCAGCCGATGATCCGTCGCGCCGGGTCGCCTGCCTGATACTGCAGGGTACCTGTCTGCGGGAGAAGGGAAACCTGGATGCCGCCGAGACGATGCTGCGTGCCCTGCTGAAAGGGGAGTTGTCCGTGGAGGATGGATGCTCCGTCAGGTACGAACTGGCGTTGGTCTGTGATGCGGCCGGCAAATCCGAAGAAGCGGCTGGGCTTCTGGCCGAGATCGATGCGGCCCGCCCCGGTTTCCGCGATGTCCGTTCCCGCCTTGATACCTCGGGTGACAAAAACTCCCTGGATTTCTCCGATGAAGAGCTGCGGAGCTTTGACCTGTAAATCCTGAGCCGTTCTGGCACGCGGAGCTGGGGAGGCGTCACGTGTTCAGGAAAGAAGCCTGATTAAACCTGCCTGGACTGCTCTTTCAGGCGGGACGCCTCGTCCACGCCGGATACCTCCCCGTCCCGTTCCAGGCTCTCCGTTCTCTCCATGCCGTCAGGCAGCGTCGTTGCCGGCGCTTTGCCGCCGGGCAAGAACCCCCTCCCACAACTCCCGGATATCCACGGTTTCCAGCAGGTCTGCCCCCAGTGCTTCGGTCATGGCAGGGGTCGCGTAGAGATCTATCTTGGCTCCGCCAAGGGCCGCGATCCGTTGCGATTCGCTGGCGGATTTCTCCAGGTCCGATGAACCGTCGTGGAAGAATCCCAGCGGAATGCCGTCCTGGTAGAATATCAGTGACGATCTGTCGTCACCGTAAGTGCGCAGGCAGCCGGTAATTCGCTCCGAGTGTATCTGTTGCAGCAGGGCGCTGATGTTGAGCAGTTTCAGCTCCTGGGCCCGGTACACGGCAGCGCCCTTGAGGAGTGCCCGGATGCAGGCGCACAGGCGGGGAGAGAGCGTATAGACATCCATGCTCCCTTTTTCGCCCGAGAGCATCAGCTCGCAAAGCAGCGCCAGCGCCTCCCTGTCAACCCTCCGTATCCCTCCACGTTCCTCGAACAGCGCGCATCCCAGCTTCCCCGCTTCGAGCACCATGAGTACCGTTGCCTCGGGAAAGCGTAAGCTGACATAGCCGCTGAATCGTGCCGAGGAGAGCTTGGCAAGGACGTCCGGCAGCAGCAGTTTCGCCGCCTCCAGGTTTTCGAACAGGGGGCTCCCTTTGGGAAGAAAGAGCATTGTTGCCTCCATGGACGTGATCGTATCACGCGTCAGCGCTAAGCGCGCTTCACCGCGCCTACTGTATCCGAATTATCTCCGAAGTCAAACCCCCCGTGCCGGTGGAAAACGAGTGCGCGCGCATTCTCTCTCCCCGAGCGCTATTTGTCGTTGTCACCCGCCCGGCTGCTGCTACAATGTGAAGCGAGTGGAATTTGCAGGGAGGAATGTGGTTATGGAGAGAATGTGGGCGCCTTGGCGCATGACCTATCTGGCGGATCCGGTCAGGGAGGATGGCTGCGTCTTCTGCCGGGTTCGTGATACGACCGGCCAGGATCGTGAATTACTGGTGCTGGAGCGAAGCGAGCACTCGCTGATCATGCTCAACCGTTACCCCTACACCTGCGGCCACCTGATGGTCGTTGCCGCGCGTCACACGGCGGAACTTGACGACCTGGATGATCGCGAACTGCTGGACCTGATGCGAGGCGTGCGGAGAGCACGGGCGCTGCTGCGGGAAGCCGCCCATCCCGATGGCTACAATGTGGGCATCAACCTGGGCAAGGCCGGAGGAGCGGCCATTGTGGAACATCTGCACATCCACGTCGTCCCCCGCTGGGGAGGCGATACCAATTTCATGGCTACCTGCGGAGGGGTGCGGGTCATTCCCGATGGTTTATTGGAGTCCTACGACCGCCTGTATCGGGTCCTGGGAAGGTGTCCCTGGACATGAGCGGTGCAGGCGTCGTCGCCATAGCCGTGGATGTCGGCGGTACCAACCTCCGTTTCGCCCTCGTCGATGACGATGGTCATGTCATCTCCCGCAGGCGGACCCTGAGTCGCATTGATCAGGGGCGCGACGCGTTCTGTCGTCTGCTGCTGGAGGGGGTCGCTACCATGGGAAGCGAGGCTGACGCACGGGGCGCCACCGTGGTCGGTATCGGCGTCGGGGTGCCCGGGCTGGTGGGCAGGGGAGGAGAGATCCAGGCCTCGGTCAACATGCGCCCCCTTGACGGCTTTGATCTGAGCGGGTTTCTGGAGCGGCAGACGTCCCTGCCGGCGACGTGCGCCAACGACGCCAACCTGATCGCCCTGGGAGAGGCTGTCCAGGGAGCCGGCCGCGGTTTGAACTCCTTCGTGGTGGTCACCCTTGGAACCGGAGTGGGGAGCGGCCTCGTTCTCGATGGCCGGCTCTGGAACGGGGTGGGGGGCTTTGCGTCTGAATTCGGGCATGTGACCGTCGAACCGGAGGGGGTGCCCTGCAACTGCGGCAACCGGGGGTGCCTGGAACAGTATGCCTCTGCCGGAGCGATCACGCGGGCCGCCGCTGAACGCTTCGGCGCGGAACTGCTGGGCGGCTGCGACGCGCCTCTGGACGCTGCCGCGGTTGCCCGCCTGGCACGCCAGGGGAGGGAGGAGGCCCGGTGGGCATTCGAGAGGGGGGGGCGCTACCTGGGCATCGCCCTGGCTTCCCTGACCACGACCCTCAACCTGGATGCCGCCGTTATCTGCGGTGGCGTGGCGTCCAGCCTGGATCTGATGCTGCCTTCCCTGGACGATGAACTCCGCCAACGCTGTTTTCCCCAGATTCTGGCAGATTTTTCGATCGTGCGCGGCCAGTTGGGAGATGACGCCGGTTTGCTGGGTGCCGCGGCACGCATCCGCGCCAAGGTCGCCCGCAAGGGCACGCTGTCCTGACGACGTAAAAAGAGGCGTGGCCGGTCTTGATACGAGGTCGGCCCGTTCCGTAGCGGCTCATTGACTTTATTCCGTGTATTCTCTATCCTCTCACGCGATCATACGTTGTGCCCATTTTTCGCGCGAGCCGGAGTATCCATACAGATGCAGAAGATTCCCTTGCAGTTCGCTGCCGCGGGCATGGTGCTTGCCCGGGATGTATTCCGAAACGGAAGCCAATCCGGTCTTCCCGTCTGCGGCAAAAAAACCGTTTTGACCGCCTCGCTGATCGCTCGTCTTGAACATATGGATATCGCTACGCTCTATGTGGAGGGGCACCCCATTGCCGAGGAGGGTGATCGCTCTCTTGATGATATGCTGCATGATCTTGACCGGCGCTTCGAGCGGGTGCGTCAGGATTCCCTGATGGCCAGGCTCCATAGCATCTATGCCGACTATTACCGGCGTTCCATGGGAGATGATGGTGGAAGACAAGCGGAATGAACTGAAGAAGATCATTATGGATACGCGGACCTTGCCGACACTGCCGGGAGTCATCCTCAAACTCAACGAACTCTCCGAGAGCAACAGAACCTCGGTTCAGGAGATGGCCAGGATCGTCAGCTCTGACCAGGCGCTTTCCGCCCGTATCCTGCGGCTGGCAAACTCCCCTTCCTACGGGTTCTACCGGGTGTCAACCATTTCCAACGCCATGATCCTCCTGGGGGTTAATGTCGTCAAGAGCCTGGCCCTTTCCTCCTCCTTTTTCGAGATCATGGAAAACTCCAGTGTCGGCCTGTGGGAACACTCCCTGGGTGTGGGGGCGGCGGCAAACCTGATCGCCGCCAAACTGAAGCTTCCCGAGAGCGAGGAGATCGCCACCGCCGCGCTTCTGCACGACATCGGCAAAGTGGTCATATCCCTCAAGTGCCGCGATGCCGAGACCGATATCCGCTCCGTTGTCCGTGAACGTCAACTGTTCATGAAGGAGGCGGAGCAGGAGATCCTCGATACCGACCACGCCGAGGTGGGTGCCTGGCTGGCTAAGTGCTGGTTTCTGCCGGACAAGCTCAGCGAACCGATCGCTTTCCACCACGACGTCAGCCGGGCGGAGAATCACCGGGTGAAGACCGCCGTGGTGCATCTGGCCGATGTGCTCATCAAGGCCAGCGGCTTTGGCGATGGTGGTGACTCTCTGGTGCCCCGGATTCAGCGGGAAGCCTGGGAGGTGCTCCGTTTGAACGATCAGTATCTGACTGAACTTGTGGAAGAACTGGAGGACAAGCTGGTCGAGGTCAGGTGCTTCAGCCAGGAAATGCAGGCATAACCCATGGCTGGCACGGTCCGGATAATGCTGGTGACCGCCGATGCCGCTCTGGCTCCCCATGCCCAGGTGCGCCTGCAGAGCAAGGGGTACCGGGCCGTCTGCGTTACCCGGTGCGCCGATGTCCTCACGACGGTCTACGACGACCCTCCCGACCTGATGATCGTGGATCTGGCGGCGGACAACGAGGGGAGCGCTGGTCTGGTCGCCAGCCTGCGCTGCGACAGTTTCTTCAGTGCCATTCCGGTGATCGGGTTGATGCGGTCATCCGATGCCTATGCCTTTGACTGGGAAAGCTGTCCCCTGGATGACTTCATTCTGTTGCCGCTTGATTTTGACGAACTCTTCTGTCGCATCTCCCTGGCCCTCTTCCGCATGAAACGCATCTTCGACAACAATCCCCTGACGCGTCTCCCCGGCAACACCTCCATCCAGCGGGCAATCGATGAGGCCCTGGGCAAGCCGCTGGCGGTCTGCTACCTGGACATAAACTGCTTCAAGCCCTATAACGACGTGTACGGTTTTTCCCGTGGTGATGAGGTGATTCGTATGCTGGCGCGCATCATCTTCAATGCGGTGCGGGAGTCGGGGGGAGGGTTCTGCGGTCACGTGGGTGGGGATGATTTTGTTGCCATCGTACCGATCGAACGGTCGGAGTCGCTGTGCCAGACCGTCATCGCCTATTTTGATTGCATCGTTCTGGACCTGTTCGATGAGGAGACCAAGGCCCGGGGGTATTACAACGGTGTCAATCGCAGGGGGGAGCAGGACCGGATTCCCCTGCTCTCCGTTTCCATCGGCGTGGTCCCCACCGATTCTCCCCGTCTGCAACACGTGGCCAAGGTGACGGAGGTGGCGGCGGAGCTGAAGGCCCAGGCTAAAACCGCAAAAAAGAGCTGCTACGTCATCGACGGGCGCAGTCACTAGTCCTGTCCAGAGCACTGCCATGACCGTTGTCAGCGGAGGCGCCTCCCCGGGGCGCCTTTTATGTGCCGCCCGTACCCCCGCCCCTGTGCCACCCGTTCCGGTTTTGCGGTTGATACCCCCCCTAACCTGTGGTATACAGTGACACATTTCTCCCTTCAGGCGGACGCCATGCTTACACTTGACCGTTTCATTGATGCAGCCCTGGCAGAAGACATTCACACCGGAGACATCACCACCCGTGCGCTCCTGCCGGAGAAACGCCCGGCGCGGGCGCGGCTGCTTGCCAAGGAGGATTTCGTGCTGGCCGGCATCTCCGTTGCGGGTCGAGTCTTCGACCGTCTCGGCGGTGATCCCGTTACCTTTTCCGCCCTGGCCGAGGATGGCGCCTCGGTTGCCAGCGGCAGCGTTTTCGCCACCCTGGAGGGGGATGCGGCCGATCTGCTCATGGGCGAGCGGGTGGCGCTCAATCTGCTGCAACGCCTGTGCGGCGTTGCCACCGTCACTTCCCGCTTCGTTCGGGCGGTGTCGGGTACCGGTGCCCGCATCGTGGACACCCGCAAGACTACGCCCGGCCTGCGTGAACTGGAAAAGTACGCCGTGCGGGTGGGTGGGGGCTTCAATCACCGCACCGGGCTGTACGACGGTGTGCTGATCAAGGAGAACCATATCGCTGCTGCCGGCGGTATCGCCGAGGCAGTCGGCCGCGCCCGGGCCACGATCCCTCATACCTTGAAGATCGAGATCGAGACCGAAACCCTGGCACAGGTGGAAGAGGCGCTGGCTGCCGGAGCCGATGTAATCATGCTGGACAACATGAATCTGGACGATATGTGCACGGCCGTGGCCCTGGTGGCCGGCCGCGTTCCCCTGGAGGCGTCGGGAGGCGTCTCCCTGGAGACGGTGAGGGCCATTGCCGAAACCGGGGTTGATATCATCTCGGTCGGTGCCCTGACCCATTCGGCCCGGGCCATGGACATATCGATGCTGCTTGAATAGCCCGGATCGTTGTTTGATCCGGGCCTGTTTTCTCTGTAGGGAGGCTTTTCAGCAGTGACGTCACCATCGGTCGCCATATTGCGTCTGTTTCGAGAGCAGGGGGGGTACGTATCGGGCGAGATGATCAGCCGGGAGTTGAACGTCTCCCGCACCGCCATCTGGAAGCAGATCAATACCCTTCGTAAGGCCGGCTACGTGATCGAGGCGGTGCCGTCGCGGGGCTATCATCTGCTGTCGGCGCCGGACCTGCTCACCTCCGCTGAGGTCGCGGCCCAGCTCGATGCGGCTGTTATGGGTAGACGCATGGTCTGCCTTGACCGGACCACCTCCACCAACACCGATGCCTTCCGCCTGGCCGAGCAGGGCGCCCATGAGGGGACACTGGTTCTGGCCGAGTCCCAGAACGGTGGCAAGGGGCGCCTGGGGCGGGTCTGGTCGTCTCCTCCCGGGGTCAACCTCTACTGCTCGGTAGTTCTGCGGCCAATCATCATGCCCCATGAGGCGCCCCAGTTGACCTTCCTCTCCGCCGTGGCGGTGGCCCGCTCCATCGAGCAGGTGACCGGCCTGGCGCCGGAAATCAAGTGGCCCAATGATGTGCTGATCAAGGGACGGAAGGTGGCTGGCCTGTTGAACGAGATGAGCGCCGAGACCGATGCCGTCAACTTTGTCATCCTTGGCATCGGCGTGAACCTAAACATGTCCGAAGAACAGTTTCCGCCGGATCTGCGCTACCCGGCCACGTCGCTCCTGCTGGAGATAGGACATCCGGTGGGGCGGGCCGGCTTCTGTGCGGTGATGCTCAACGAACTGGACCGGCTCTACGCTGATTTTTGCGCCCGTGGCTTCGGTCCGGTGCGCGAGGAATGGCAGATCCGCTGCAACGCCCACGGTCGCGAACTTTCGGTCAGCGATGGCGGCGCGGAGGTCGTCAGGGGGACCTTTGCCGGTATCGATGGTTCCGGTGCGCTGCTGGTACGCGGAACAGGTGGAACCATCAGCAAAATTCTCAGCGGAGACGTGAGGGTACTGTGACATGCTTCTGGTAATCGACGTAGGCAACAGCAATATCGTCCTTGGGGCCTGTGACGGGACGCGACTGGTACGCAGCTGGCGCCTCTCCAGCGACAAGTCCCGCACGTCGGACGAGTACGGGGTGCTGCTGCACAGCCTGTTCGCCACGGCCGGCCTGGGGTTCGATGCCGTTGACGCCGCCATCATCTCTTCGGTCGTGCCGCCGCTCACCAGAGCCATGGAGGCCGTTGTCCGGGACGTCTTCCGCCTGACCCCCTTCGTGGTGGGGCCGGACATGAAAACCGGCATGCCAATCCGGTACGACAATCCCCGCGAGGTGGGGGCGGACCGCATCGTCAACGCGGTGGCCGGTTACGAGAAACACGGGTGTTCGCTGGTGGTGGTGGATTTCGGTACGGCAACTACCTTTGATTATGTTAATGCCAAGGGGGAGTACTGCGGCGGAGCCATCGCGCCGGGGGTGGCCATCTCCCTTGAGGCGCTGTTTCAGCGCGCCAGCAAGCTGCCCCGGGTAGACATCGCCCGGCCGCCCCAGATTATTGCCCGCAACACGGTCACCTCTATGCAGGCCGGTATTTTCTACGGCTACGTGGGACTGGTGGACGAGATCGTCAACCGCATCAAGGCCGAGAGCAGGGATGAGCCCCGGGTGGTCGCCACCGGTGGCCTGGCGAAACTGATCGCTCCCGAATCCCGTACCATCGTGGAAGTGGACGAATTCCTGACCCTTGACGGGTTACGCATACTGTACGAAAGGAACCGCTGAGACTTACAGAGAAGAGAGCGACGTGCGTCGTGATGAATGACAGACGGTTGCGATGACATGCCGTTCCAGTAGTGGAAACGTTGGTGTACCGATTTTATTTCATTCCAAGGAGGAATCTGAATGGGACGGTTTGACACGAGCAAGATCCGCAATCTGGGCATCATCGCGCACGGTGGGGCCGGCAAGACTTCGCTGGCCGAGGCAATTCTCTTCGATACAAAGATGATCGACCGACTGGGACGGGTGGACGACGGCACGGCTACCATGGATTTCGAGCCAGAGGAGGTCAAACGCAAGATCTCCATCACATCGGCCCTTGATCACTGCGAGTGGAAGGATCACTCCATCCACATCGTGGATACTCCGGGCTATGGAAACTTTATCGCCGATACCCGCGCCTGCATGCGCGCCCTGGACTGCGCGGTGGTGATCCTCTCCGCCATATCCGGGGTCAAGGCCCAGACCGAAGAGGTCTGGAGTTGGGCCAGCGAGTTCGAGATCCCCCGCATCGCCTTTGTCAACAAGATGGACCGGGAGCGGGCCAACTTCCTGCGGGCCATCGATGATATGGAAAAAGCGCTGGGTGCCCGCGGCGTTGCCATTCAACTGCCCATCGGGGCCGAGGCCGATTTCCGGGGAATCATCGACCTGATCACCATGAAGGCGTTCTTCTACGCCGCGGATGGTTCGGGCACCCATACGAATGGGGAGATTCCCGGCGAGTGTCTGGCCGAGGCTAACCGTCTGCGGGAGCAGATGGTGGAGACGGTGGCCGAGGCCTACGACGCCCTGACGGAAAAGTACCTGGAGACGGGGGAGCTGACAGAGGAAGAGATCCTGGACGGCCTGCGGGTCGGCACCATGCGCAACACCTTCACCGCCGTGCTGTGCGGATCCGCCACCGCCAACATCGGCGTGGCGCACCTGCTGGATGCCATCTGTGCCTACCTGCCGTCACCCCTGGACCGCACCAAGGCGGTGGGCACCCACCCCAAGAGCGGTGATGTCATCGAGCGCGGTCCGGACGAGTCGGAACCGTTCTCGGCGCTGGTCTTCAAGACCACCTCGGACCCCTACACCGGCAAGATCACCATCCTGCGGGTCTATTCCGGTGTCCTCAATTCGGACTCCACGGTGTTCAACTCCACGAAGGGGGTAGAAGAGCGCATCGGCCAGCTCTACGTGCTGGAGGGAAAGAAGCAGCATCCCATCAAGCAGGCGGTTGCCGGCGACATCGTGGCGGTGGCCAAGCTGAAGGAGACCGTGACCGGTGATACGCTCTGTAATCCGGCCAGCCCCATCGTCTTCGAACCTGCCAAGCAGCTGTTGCCGGTGATCTCCTACGCCATCGAGCCCAAGACCAAGGCCGACGAGGACAAGATCCACAACGCCCTGCACCGCATGATTGAGGAAGAGCCGACCCTGGAGTCGCACCGCGACCCCAAGACCCGCGAGCTGATCGTCTCCGGCATGGGGCAGGTGCATCTGGAAGTGATCGTGGAAAAGATGAAGCGTAAGTTCGGGGTGGATGTTGTGCTCAAGACCCCCAAGGTACCTTATCTGGAAACCATCCGCGGCTCGGCCAAGGTACAGGGCAAGTACAAGAAACAGTCGGGGGGACGGGGTCAGTACGGCGACTGCTGGATCGAGATGTCTCCCACCGGGCGGGGCGAGGGGTATGTCTTCGAGGACAAAATCGTCGGTGGAGTTATTCCGCGCCAGTATATCCCGGCCGTTGACCGGGGCATCAGCGACGCGGCCCAGGAGGGGTTCCTGGCCGGCTACCCGGTGGTGGACTTCAGGGTGGCGCTTTACGACGGCTCCTTCCACACGGTGGACTCCTCGGAAATGGCCTTCAAGGTGGCCGGCTCCATGGCGTTCAAGAAAGCCATGGAGATCTGCAAGCCGGTGCTTCTCGAACCGATCATGAACATGAAGGTTACCGTGCCGGACGAGAACATGGGTGATGTCATCGGCGACCTGAATTCTCGCCGCGGCAAGGTGGTGGGGGTGGAGCCCAAGGCAAACTCCCAGATCATCCGGGCGGTGGTGCCCATGTCCGAGGTACTTGCCTACTCCAACGACCTGAAGTCCATGACCAGCGACCGGGGCATGTTCACGGTGGAATTCTCCCACTACGAGGAACTGCCCACCCATCTGGCGCAGAAGGTCGTTGCCGATGCAAATGCGGCCAAGAAGGAATGAACGTAGCACACTAACAACGAATGCATGCCGGACCAGTGCCCTTTGACGGGCAGCCTGCTCCGGCATGCATTGACTGCTTTGGAGGTTCCCATGGGTCCCAGCCGTAATTCTGATCAGGTGTTCAGCCTGAACTCCCGCTTTTGTGGCGGCACAGCTCCACGTGCGGTTCTGGCATGCTGTCTGGCGCTGGCGCTGGCGTGCTCTGCCTGCGACCGCCTCGGCCAGAATCAGGAGGAGGACGCTGTTTCGGCCGATGCGGTGCAGAAGTTGCCGTTGCCGCAGCACGCTCAGGAACAGCCTCCGACTGCCCCCCAAGTCTCCCCGGTGGAGAACAAGGACGCTGCTCCGGCTGCCTCCAGTCAGCCTGCGCCGGTTCAGGCGTCCGCCGCTCCGGCGGGAAAACCGTTGCCCGAGACACGGAAAGAGGGCCAGAAGAAGCCCGCACCCATAGTGGATGAGAAAAAACCGCTATCCGGACGCGCCGTTGCGGCAGGTGAACGGAAGGGGGGAGCCTCAGCCAAGGGAGAAGCCAAGTCCCCCGCCCCGGCGGGCAGAGCCACGGCATCCTCCGTTGATAAAAAGACGCCTCCTGCCGCGGCGTCCCGGACTGACAGAACGCCTGCCGCCGCCACAACGCCGGCAGTCATGAACGTCGGAAAGAAGAAGGCATCGCCTGCGTCGGCCGGTGCCCACTCCGGAACATGGAGAGTTGTCATGGGACCCTATCTGCTGGAGGAGAGCATGGCCTCCGATCTGACCAGGGTCAGGAAGGCCGGGTTCAGCGCGACCATCCAGAACACGGGCCGCCGGACCGCCGCCATGAACCGTCTGTTTCTGGGCCAGTTTGACGACCGGGCCGCGGCTCAGGCAGAACTGGAGAAACTCAAACGGCATACCTCGGACGCTTTCATCCTTGAGCACGGCGGCAAACATGCGGTCTATGCCGGCTCGTATCTCCTGGAAAACCGTGCCCGCTCCGAAAAGGACCGCCTGGCAGCCGCGGGCTTCACGCTGGGGCTCAGGCGTACCGATGTGGCAGTCCCCTCCCGGCGGCTGGTGACCGGGGTCTACCGCGATCGGGCAGCAGCCGAAAAGGTACGGAAAAAGCTTGAGGCCGCGGGCGTGAAGAGTTCGCTGGTCAACTAGCCGCTCATGACGGGCAAGATCAGGCTGAGGATACCCTCCTCCATTGCCGGGCTGATCGGTCCGGCTGCGGGGAGAGAGGCAAAACTGGAAGCGGTGGAGGACGCCCGGCGTTTTTCCCCACCCGAACGGGTTACGCTGTTGTTCTGTCTCATGCGCGATGGGGATGACACCGTCAGGCAGGCTGCAACGGCCGTCTTTGGCGCGCTTGCCGATGAGGCCCTGCTGGCCTGCGTCGCCGCTGCCGGCACCCATCCCGTCATCCTGGATTCCATTGCCAAGGTCCATCACGCCAGACCCGCGGTTGCCGCGGCGCTGCTGGCCTGCTCGATGCTCTCCCCCGCGGCGGCCGCCTTTCTCGGCGGCCCGGCCCCCGCGCCTGATATTTCTCAGGAAGCTGCTGACGGAACCGCCACCGACGCGGGGAACCCGGATGTGCCGCCGATCGGGGATCAGGCGCTGGCAGCAGCGTCTGATCCGGAAGGGGCGGTCGCTGACGATGAGGAGGGATTTCTCAGCAAATACCAGATGCTGCAGCGCATGGGTATCAGTGAAAAAATCAAGATGGCTCTTACCGGCGACAAGGAATGGCGCGCCATCCTGGTCAACGACAGCAACAAGCTGGTGTCGGGCAGCGTTATCAAGAATCCCCGCATCAGCGAGGCCGAGATCCTGCAATTCCTCAAGGTCGGCGTACAGAATGACGAGATTATCCGCCTGATCTGCGCCAACAAGGAATGGGTCAAGAACTATCAGATCCGCAAGGCACTGATCGATTGCCCCAAGACGCCGCTGCCCAACGCCTTGCGCTTTCTTGCGACCATGGGGGAGAAGGACATCGCCTCCTATGCCAAGAGCAAGAACGTTTCTTCGGTACTTTCTACGCAGGCCAAAAGAATCCTGCTGTCCAGAAAAAAGTAGCGGGTCTGGAGTCCGAATGGCGCTCGTCAATCACGCAACACGGGAGATCAACGCAAAGATCGTTTACTATGGTCCGGAACAGAGCGGCAAATCCACCTCTCTGCGGTATGTTCACTCCAGAATCCGACCTTCCCTGCGCAGCGAATTGAAGAGTATCCCCGCCAGCGGATCACCCGTGCTCTTTTTCGATTTTACCCCCTTCCAGCAACCGGTTTTCGACGGTTACCGTCTCCGTTTTCATATCTACACCCTGCAGGGGCCGGTAGCAAATCCGGCTGCCTGGAAGATGACCCTGAAGGGCGCCGACGGCCTGGTGCTGGTTATGGATGTGGCGCCGGGAAAGTATCGGGCCGATGTGCAGAGTCTTGCGCAACTGCGGGACTTTCTGGATAGTTACGGCTTGGGGCTGGATGATGTTCCCGCCGTGCTGCAACTCAACAAAGCCGACCTCTCCCGTGAGCTTGTCGCCGATGTGGCTGCCCGGGGGCTGGGGTTGAGGGGGTGTCCTTCCTTTCCGGCAAACGCCCTGGCTGGGGAGGGGGTGCTGGAGACCCTGTCGGCCCTGTCGACACTGGTCATGGCCCGAATCGGGGAACGCGACGATCTGCCCCTCAGGCACGCCCCGGTGACCGCTCCCACCGACAGTGAGCCAACGGGCATGGGTGACCGGGTGCGGGACGGGGAAGCGGAACATGAGCCTCTTGAGGTTTTGTCGCTGCCTGGGGATGAGTCTCCGCTCCAGGCGGTCGGACGGGTGAGCCTGGAGGGGGAGGATGTTCGCGTGGAGGGGGGGACGGTGGTCATACCGCTCAAGATCAACTCTCCCCTGGGAGTCCAACGGCTGACGGTAACCGTCATGGTCGCTCCCGACCCCTAGCCCTAGGGGGGGTGACGATTGTGTCCGGTCTTCGCGGAAAGGGGAGCAGGAACGGCACCCGCTGCTGGTAGCGGCGGTAGCGGTTGCCGAATTCTTCCCTCAGGCGACGTTCCTCCAACAGGGCGCCGATAACGAAGTAGGTTGTCGCCAACGTTGTCAACAGGGCTCGCTGCGCCGTCATTACCGGGCTCAGCAGCAGGAACAGAATCGACAACAGATAGAGCGGGTGCCGTGTCAGACCGTACCATCCCTGATCGATCAGGCGGGAGGTCAGGCCCGCGCCGATTCCCAGGAAGTCCAGGATACCGGTCTGACGCAGACAGAAGAACAGGACGACCGCATCCAGAATTTGGAGCAGGTACATGACCAGGCTCGCGGCTCCCGGAGCGAAATACAGCACCCGTCCGCAGCCGTCGGCTGCCATGACCCAGGCAAACATGGTCAGGGACAGCAGGTTGTAGCAGAGACGGTACGCGGCCTTCCCTGTGGCGCTCTCACGGCATGCCAGCCTCTTGACTCCGCGTGAGGCCAGCAGGGAATGCAGGAACGCAAACAGCATGAAGCGGAGCGTGAATGGCATGAAATCGTGCAGAACGGACTCCTTGAATGTGATGTCCGGCAAGAGTAGTATTACAACCTTGTGTGTACAACCGCTCCATGATATATAGCGAGCGCACATGCGTACCGTAAACTTGCAGGAGGGTGGTAATGGCAATCATCACAATGTCGCGGCAGATGGGTACGGGAGCTTACCAGATAGCCACGGAAGTCGCAAAGAAACTCAAGTTTACCTTCGTGGATGGCGACCTGATCACGGCCTGCGCGACAAAATACGGGCTTTCTCCTGAAATGCTCCAGATGGTGGATGAGAAACCCCCCTCGTACAACACCGTCGAAGACCGTAAACGTGCCGCAGCCCTGAATACCATCGAATTGATCCTGCTGGACTATGCCCGCAAGGGCAATGTGGTGCTCTATGGCAGGGGCTGCCAGTATCTGCTGAAAGAGTGCGGCAATGTATTGCGTCTGCGCATCATCGCCGACTTTGAGGACCGGGTGGAGCGTTTTGCCGAGCGGGAGTGGATTGACCCCGACCTGGCGCGTTCCATGACGCGCCGTAGCGACCATCAGCGTCATGGTTTCATTCATTTCTACTTCAACCGCGCCTGGGACGACCCCCTGGGGTACGACATCACGTTCAACACCTCGCGTCTCTCCCCGGAATCGGTCGTGGAAAGCATTGTGGTCGCTGCCAGGGATCCCTACCTGAAGGAGGCAGAAGAGGCTGCTGCTCCCCTGATCGATAACGCGATCCTGACGACCCGGATCAAGATTGCGCTCCTGAACGCCATGGATCTGGACTATCGCCCCTTCAAGATCGATGTCGAGGATGGAGACGTGTCTCTCAGCGGGTATCTGACATCCGAAGAGGAGAAGAAGAGCGCCATCAGGATCGTCAGGTCCGTTGCTGGGGTGGAGAATGTGTCAGAGGATATTCAGGTGGTGAACTACGACGCCTACCGGGACAAGAGCTAGCGGTCTGTTTCTTCTGCTGTTGTGGCGACCGGTTCCGATTATCCCCGGCGCCGTTGTTCCAGGCGTTCCCTGAGGGGGGCGAGGAGGTCTGCGCTGAAGCGGATACCTCCCCGCCCCTTTCCCATTTCAAGGCCCGCCTCGATGCCGTGGAAATCCGAACCTCCGGTCATGAGCAGCTCACCCTCCTGAGCCCGTCGCCGCAGATGGTCCATTTCCTCAGGCATGGCCTGGTTGTTGTACACCTCGATGCCGTCGAGTCCCAAACGTTTCAGCTCCGTAATGATGCCCCAGAGCCGGGTCATGTCCTGGGTGATGGACGTCGGGTGCGCCAGGACCGCGATACCGCCCAGACGCCGGATCTCGGGGATTGCCTCCTCCATGGGCCAGTAGCGTTTGGGCACGTTGCAGGGGGTAAGGTAGCGCCTGAATGCGTCCTCGACGCTCTTTACGTACCCCCGCCCGAGCAGTGCCCGCGCGATGTGGGGCCGCCCGAGGGAGTCCCCGGCGTGGACAAGAACCTCGTCCAGGGTGAGTGGCGTGCGTCCCTCGTGGACCAGGCGCTGGTTGATCCTGTCCAGTATCTCGCCGTTTCTATGCGCCCTGGACTGACGGAAACCGTCCAATGTTGCGCGAAATCCGGCGTCGGTGTGGTCGATTCCGTATCCCAGCAGGTGAACGTCCTGATGGGGGCCGTACTGCACGGACAATTCCACAGCGGGGATGAGTTCGATACCGTTCTGAGCTGCCTGGCGGGCGGCCATGTCAACCGCTGCCGTGGTGTCGTGATCTGCGATTGCCACGGCCGTCAGGTCAAGCCGGCGGGCCTCGTTCATTAGGGCCGTGGGAGTGAGGGCGCCATCCGAGCAGCTGGAGTGAATGTGCAGATCGATGTAACCGGGGATGGAGGGTGGCATGGGAGGCATAGTAGCCTTGGGTTGCGCAAAAGTAAAACCATCTCTTGCACCACTGCCTGGTCTGGGCTAGCATACCGACCATGAACGACGATCAGATCCACTGCGTGATGGCGGCTCTGCGCCAGGAGTATCCCACCTGGCGGAAGCCGGCGGTCACGGTTGTTTCCGAGTGTGTGCGCAGCCCCTTCAGGGTGCTGGTATCCTGTCTCATTTCACTACGTACCCGTGATGAGGTGACCGCGGCGGCGTCGGCACGACTCTTTGCCCGCGCCGACACGCCGCAGCGCATGGTGGAGCTTGACGCCGAAGAGATCGGCGCCCTGATCTATCCGGCCGGTTTCTACCGCACGAAATCTGTCCAGATCCTTGAACTGGCGCGTCGTCTGGTGGTGGAGCATGGGGGGGAGGTGCCGGATGACCTGGATCAGCTGCTGGAATTCAGAGGAGTCGGTCGCAAAACCGCCAATCTGGTAGTGGCGCTCGGTTTCGGCAAGCCCGCCATCTGCGTCGATACGCACGTGCACCGTATCTGCAACCGCCTCGGTTATGTAACAACCGCTTCTCCGATGGAAACGGAAATGGTCTTGCGCGCACAGCTGCCGGACGAGTACTGGATCGAAATCAATGAGCTCCTTGTGGCCTTTGGCCAGAACCAGTGCCACCCGCTCTCTCCCCGCTGCTCAACATGCCCCGTTGCCCGCTTCTGTGCCCGTATCGGCGTAAAGCGTTGCCGTTAGCCGCCGCTATGGCTCCTGATGCGTAGCGACGGCGCGGGCAGGAGGGCTGTCCGTGGATGAAAAATCGCCCTGATTGTGGTGCGTAGCACCGTCCCGCCTGTTCGCTCCCTGAACATGGCGGCACGTAGGCCGGCGACTGATGACCGATTTTTTTCGCTATAACAAAAAAACAAATTGACAAGTGAGAGCATTTTCTTTATAGACATAAATTCTGTTCAGGAACTGGCGTGAGCCGAGGCTGGCGTAGCTCAATTGGCAGAGCAGCTGACTTGTAATCAGCAGGTTGCGGGTTCGAGTCCCATCGCCAGCTCCACTGAACGAATGATGTAAATCTCCCCTGGAGGGGTTCCCGAGTGGCCAAAGGGAACAGACTGTAAATCTGTCGTCGTACGACTTCGGAGGTTCGAATCCTCCCCCCTCCACCACATATTTCACCGAAGATCATGCGGATGTCGGCAGAGCCCAGGAGACGAGAGTCGCACACTGGTAATGCAGGTCTGGGTGATCTTCAGATGCCTTCGTCTGGATTACGCGGGAGTAGCTCAGTTGGCTAGAGCATCAGCCTTCCAAGCTGAGGGTCGCGGGTTCGAGCCCCGTTTCCCGCTCCAGAATAAAGCCCACATAGCTCAGGAGGTAGAGCACTTCCTTGGTAAGGAAGAGGTCACCGGTTCGAGTCCGGTTGTGGGCTCCATTTCACTTCTGTAACGCCACTAAACCTGGTCACACGTACATCATAACTTCTGACAAAGACTTCAAGGAGGGCCTGCTATCATGGCGAAGGCTAAATTTGAGCGCACCAAACCGCATGTAAACATTGGCACGATTGGTCACGTTGACCACGGCAAGACCACGTTGACTGCCGCCATCACCAAGGTTCTGGCAGGCAAGGGTCAGGCAGAATTCAAGGCTTTCGACCAGATCGACAACGCGCCCGAAGAGCGCGAGCGCGGCATCACCATTGCTACGGCCCACGTTGAATATGAGACCGACAAGCGTCACTATGCCCATGTTGACTGCCCGGGCCATGCCGACTACGTCAAGAACATGATTACCGGCGCCGCCCAGATGGACGGAGCCATTCTGGTCGTATCCGCCGCTGACGGCCCCATGCCCCAGACTCGCGAGCACATCCTGCTTGCCCGCCAGGTCGGCGTTCCCTACATCGTCGTGTTTCTGAACAAGGCCGACATGGTGGACGATGCCGAACTTCTGGAACTTGTGGAGCTGGAGATCCGCGAGCTGCTCTCTTCCTACGACTTCCCGGGTGACGATATTCCCATTATCAAGGGGTCCGCACTCAAGGCTCTGGAAGGTGAAAAGAGCGAGCTGGGCGAGGACTCGATCATTCAGCTGATGGATGCGGTTGACAGCTATATTCCCGATCCGGAGCGCGCCATTGACAAGCCCTTCCTGATGCCGGTTGAAGACGTGTTCTCCATCTCCGGCCGTGGTACCGTTGCCACCGGTCGCGTGGAGCGCGGCATCATCAAGGTTGGCGAAGAAGTTGAGATCGTTGGCATCAAGGCTACATCTAAGACGACTGTCACTGGCGTTGAGATGTTCCGCAAGCTGCTGGACGAGGGTCGTGCCGGTGACAATATCGGCGCTCTGTTGCGTGGCATCAAGCGCGAAGAGATCGAGCGCGGCCAGGTTCTGGCCAAGCCCGGCTCTATCACGCCGCACACCAAGTTCAAGGCCGAAGCCTACATCCTGACCAAGGAAGAGGGTGGCCGTCATACGCCATTCTTCAACGGCTATCGTCCGCAGTTCTACTTCCGCACCACGGACGTTACCGGTATTGTTGATTTGCCCGCCGGCACCGAAATGGTCATGCCGGGCGACAACGTGGCTGTAACCGTCAACCTGATCACCCCGATTGCCATGGACGAAGGCCTGCGTTTTGCCATCCGTGAAGGTGGCCGCACTGTTGGCGCCGGCGTCGTCAGCTCGATTATTGAATAGTTCTGTTCTGCCGCGCGGTGAACGCTCCGTTCACCGCGCGGCGTCTTAAAAGGACCGCGTACATGAGAGACATAATCACCCTCGGCTGCACCGTATGCAAGCAGAGGAACTATACAACCACTAAAAACAAGAAGACTACGCCCGCTAAACTGGAATTCAGCAAGTATTGCCGATTCTGCCGGAAGCACACTCCTCACAAGGAAACAAAGTAGTTCAGCAGACGGTATCAGAGCATGCAGGCCAGTAGCTCTAACGGCTAGAGCACCGGTCTCCAAAACCGGGTGTTGGGGGTTCGAATCCCTCCTGGCCTGCCATTTTTGATACTGCCATCAGTTCCCCCGTTCATACGCCTCTACAACTGAATGTGTGTTTGCTGAACCTGACCTCGGGAGATACTAGTGCAGAAACTCAAGACCTTTCTTGAATCGGTTAAGATTGAGCTTGCCAAGGTTACTTGGCCGACACGCAAGGAGACCGTTGCCACTGCTGGTGTAGTGGTCGTTATTATTCTCCTGATTTCACTCTATCTGGGTGTATGTGATGTCGTTCTGGCCAAACTGATGCGTTTGATACTGGGGTAAAGGAATTATAGTCATGACCAAAAAGTGGTACGGTGTTCACACTTATTCCGGTTTCGAAAACAAAGTCAGGCTCAATCTGCGTGAACGAATCAAGAATGAAGGGATGGAGGATCTTTTTGACGAAATCCTGATTCCGTCGGAAACGGTGGTTGAACTGAAAAAAGGGGAAAAGCGTACCTCATCCCGTAAATTCTTTCCCGGATACATCCTGGTCAAGATGGAACTGAACGATGAGACCTGGCATATTGTCAAGGAAACCGCAAAAGTCACCGGGTTCGTGGGTGGCAACACCCCTTTTCCGATTTCCGACGATGAGGTGAACAAGATTACGCGCCGCATGGAAGAGGGTGCCGAGAAACCGCGACCGAAAGTTCTGTTTGAAGTCGGGGAAACCGTGCGCGTGATCGATGGCCCCTTTCTCAATTTTTCCGGAATCGTCGAGGATGTAAAACCTGACAAGGGGAAACTCCGGGTAACGGTGAGCATCTTCGGCAGGGCGACACCGGTTGAGCTTGAGTTCATGCAGGTCGAGAAAAACTAGTTACTTAGTGCAGTTCAGATACAAGCATTCGCATATAAAGGAGTACCATAATGGCTAAAAAGATCACAGGATACATCAAGCTGCAGGTTCCTGCCGGCAAGGCCAACCCGGCTCCCCCCATCGGTCCCGCCTTGGGGCAGCACGGCGTAAATATCATGGAGTTCTGTAAAGCATTCAATGCCAAGACCCAGGCAGACGAAGGTACCATTACTCCTGTTGTGATCACGGTGTATGCCGACCGTTCCTTTACTTTTATTACCAAGACTCCTCCTGTACCGGTCCTGATTAAAAAGGCCGCGGGAATCGCCAGCGGTTCCGCGGTTCCGAACAAGACCAAAGTCGGAAAACTCACCAAGGCTCAGGTGGAAGAGATCGCAAAAACGAAAATGCCGGATCTCAATGCCGCTTCGCTGGAGGCAGCCATGCGGACCGTCGAGGGCACCGCGCGCTCCATGGGCGTTGATATCGTCTAGACGATACATATTTACGATACTAAGAGAGGTTGGACCAATGTCTAAGACTGCGAAGAAACATGCTGCGGCATCCGAAAAGATCGACAGAACAAAGGTCTATCCCGTTGCGGCAGCCATTGATGTTGTCAAGCAGGCGGCCTATGCCAAGTTTGATGAAACGGTTGACGTAGCGGTGCGGCTTGGGGTTGATCCTCGGCACGCCGATCAGATGGTGCGTGGCGCGGTCGTTCTTCCCAACGGTCTCGGCAAGGACGTTCGCGTTCTCGTGTTTGCCAAGGGTGAGAAGGAAAAGGAAGCCCTTGATGCCGGCGCCGACTATGTGGGAGCCGAAGATCTGGTGGCTAAGATTCAGGAAGGGTGGTTCGATTTTGATACCGCCATCGCCACTCCCGATATGATGGGCGTTGTGGGCAAGATCGGCAAGCTGCTCGGTCCCCGTGGCCTGATGCCGAACCCCAAGGTGGGAACCGTCACCTTTGAGGTAAACCGCGCGGTGAAGGAATCGAAGGCAGGTAAGGTTGAATTTCGTGTCGAGAAGGCCGGTATCGTTCATGCTCCGGTTGGCAAGGTCTCCTTTGATGCAGAGTCGATCAAGGGAAACCTGTTGGCTTTGGTGGAGGCCTTGGTGAAGGCCAAGCCTTCCGCCGCCAAGGGCGTTTATATCAAGAAGATCTCCCTCTCCTCCACTATGGGACCGGGAATCAATCTTGATGTAGCTGACGTTACCGCCCAGATCTGATTTTAAGTTGTGCCAAAGTTAAAGACAGCAGGTGCGCGACGAGCTTAATCCGCCAGGACGGGCCTGCCGAGACTTGGGTACCGCGAGAGTGTTTCGCGTTTCCTAGCTTTGGCCGGGGCTGTGCCCCAGATACCAAAAGAAAGGAGGAGAAAACGTGAACAGGGATAACAAGCAGGAATTGGTTACCCAGATGCACGACCGTCTCGCCCGCGCAAAAGCCGTATTTCTGGCTGACTTCCGCGGCATGGACGTGGGACAGGCTACCAGTCTTCGCAATGAACTGCGCGGCGCATCTGTAGAGTACAAGGTTTTCAAGAATACGCTGCTTGACCTGGCTGCCAAGGGTACCGAGTCAGAATGCATCTCGCCGTACCTTTCTGGGCCGACCGCCATCGCTATTTCGTATGATGATCCGGTCAGTGCAGCCAAGGTCTTGAGTAAGTTCGCTAAAGATCCCGCCGGCAAATTCGTGCTGAAGGCCGGCGTTCTGTCGGGAAAACTGCTGGATGTTGCGCAAATTCAGGCGTTGGCCGACCTTCCCTCGCGGGAAGTGCTCATCGCCAAGATGCTGGGCTCGATGCAGGCGCCCGTATCCAACTTCGTCGGCGTTCTCGCCGCGCTTCCAGGGTCGCTCGTGCGCGTTCTCGACGCAATCCGCGCCCAGAAGGCCGCAAATTAATCCTCGTAGACATTACCACACACTATTCAGATTCTCTGGAGGAATACGAACATGGCTGAAATCACCAAACAGGATGTAATCGCCTTTATCGAAACGATGACCGTTCTGGATCTGGCTGAACTGGTTAAGGAACTGGAAGACAAATTCGGCGTTTCCGCTGCTGCTCCGGTTGCGGTTGCTGCTGCCGGCCCCGTTGCCGCCGCTGCTCCTGCCGAAGAAAAGACTGAATTCGACGTTATCCTCAAGGCTGCCGGCGCCAACAAGATCAATGTAATCAAGGTTGTTCGCGCTCTGACCAGCCTCGGCCTCAAGGAAGCCAAGGACCTGGTGGATGGCGCACCTGGCGCGGTCAAGACCGGCGTTTCCAAGCAGGAAGCGGAAGATGCCCAGAAACAGCTGGTAGAGGCAGGCGCTGAAGTAGAAGTTAAATAGCAGCTTGCAACGCTGCGATGTTGAGAGCCAAGGTCGCCAGGTGCGGCCTTGGCTTGTCCTGTTTGGGCGGTTGCCCAACCCTCCTGCACTCAGTAACTCCAGCCGGTACACCCTCTTCGGCCGGATGTCGTCACGATAATCGCCAAAGGAGAAGCTATGGCTTATTCGATCGCCAACAACCACCTGCTGCGTAAAAATTTCGCCAGAATTAAGAATATAATCGACATTCCCAATCTCATTGATATACAGAAGAACTCCTACCGCCGTTTTCTCCAGCAGGAAGTTGTTCCCGAATCGCGAATCAATTCCGGACTCGAAGCCGTTTTTAAAAGCGTTTTCCCGATCAAGGATTTCAGCGAGAGCGCTTCTCTCGAATATGTCTCCTATTCGCTCAGCAAACCAAAATACGATGTGGTCGAATGTCATCAGAGGGGCATGACGTTTGCCGCTCCCATGAAGGTCAGGGTCCGGCTGGTAATCTGGGATACCGGAAAGGAAAGCGGCGTCAGGGCCATCAAGGATATCAAGGAGCAGGAAGTCTATTTCGGTGAAATCCCGCTTATGACGGACAATGGTACGTTTATCATCAACGGTACCGAGCGGGTTATCGTCAGTCAGTTGCATCGCTCTCCCGGCGTGTTCTACGATCATGACAAGGGTAAGACCCACTCCAGCGGCAAGGTACTCTATTCGGCCCGCGTGATTCCCTACCGCGGCTCATGGTTGGATTTCGAGTTTGACCATAAAGATATCCTCTATGTTCGCATCGACCGTCGTCGCAAGATGCCTGCTACGGTGCTGCTTAAGGCGTTGGGCTATTCCGCTGAACAGTTGCTGAATTACTACTATAAGAGTGAAGAGATCTATTTCGGGGGCGAGTCGCTTACCAAAAGCATCGATCCCGAGCTGCTTACTCTGCAGAAGGCCCCCGTTGACGTGGTTAATCCCGTGAACGGCGAGGTCATCGTAAAGGCCAACCGCAAGTATACGAAAGCTTCCATCAGGAAGATGGTCGAGCATGATATCAAGGCTGTGCCGGTGACCGTCGAGGGGATCATCGGTCGATATACGTCTTGCGATGTTGTCGACCCGGCAACCGGCGAGGTGCTGCTGGAGTGCAACGAAGAGGTGACGGCTGAAAAATTTGAGGAAATCAGGTCAAAAGGGGTGGAAAGTCTGAGGCTCCTGTTCATCGACAACCTGCACATCACCTCCTCGTTCAGAGATACGCTGCTGATGGACAAGATCAATACCACCGACGAGGCGCTGATTGAGATCTACCGTCGTTTGCGCCCCGGTGACCCCCCTACGCTGAAGAGTTCCTTGGCCCTGTTCGAGAACCTGTTCTTCAACCCTGAGCGGTATGATCTCTCCGCGGTCGGCCGCCTGAAACTGAATTTCAAGCTTGGCCTCAAGGTCTGGCCGGAGTGTACGGTTCTGAATGCTCCTTGCATGTTCGGTGCTGAGGATGTATCCAGCTTCGAAGATCTGTTCAGGCTGCTTGCGGACGATAATAACCAGTTTTCCCGTTACTTACTTTCCAGGCTTCCTGAGACATTCGTCAAGGCGCTGCGCAAGCATGAGCAGAACCAACCGGTTGCCGATAAGCTACGCGAGCAGGCGATTCGGGAGCTGAATAATGTGGTCAGGGATCCAGACTTCTACCAGCGGGAGTTGTTCGCCGGTCTTCCGCTCAGCGCGCAGACCGTGGCATTGACGGAAGCCATCGAAGGGGGTGTTTTCGAGGAAAACCGTCGAGCGATCGAGATTCTGCGTCGCAACCGCATGCTCTTCGAGGACCTGTTTGCCCCGATAATTCAGTACAGCCAAAAAAATGACATACTGGAAATCGTGCGCTACCTGATCGATCTCAAAAACGGGCGCGGGTCAATCGATGATATTGACCATCTGGGCAACCGTCGCGTACGTGCCGTGGGTGAGTTGCTGGAAAACCAGTACCGCATCGGTCTGGTGCGCATGGAACGGGCAATCAAGGAACGCATGAGTCTGCAGGAGGTTGAAAACCTCATGCCTCACGATCTGATCAACTCCAAGCCGGTGTCAGCCGTGGTTAAGGAGTTCTTCGGTTCGTCCCAGCTGTCCCAGTTCATGGACCAGACCAATCCGCTTTCCGAGGTAACCCATAAGCGACGTCTCTCTGCACTGGGACCGGGCGGCCTTACCCGCGAGCGGGCAGGTTTCGAGGTTCGCGACGTACACCCGACCCATTATGGCCGCGTCTGTCCCATCGAAACACCGGAAGGTCCCAACATCGGCCTGATCGCTTCGCTGTCTACCTATGCGCGGATCAATGATCACGGCTTCGTGGAAACCCCCTACCGTATCGTGCAGGAGGGGAGGCTGACTAATGAGGTGCGTTTCTTCTCCGCTCTGGAGGAAGAAGGGCACGCCATTGCCCAGGCAAATGCCGAAGTTGACGCAGAGGGACGGTTCGTGAACGATTACGTCTCGGCGCGCAAGAGTGGTGAGTTCATCCTGGTGCACCGCGACGAGATCGAACTGATGGACGTTGCTCCCAAGCAGCTGGTTTCCGTTGCTGCTGCCCTGATCCCCTTCCTGGAAAACGACGACGCCAACCGCGCGCTGATGGGTTCCAACATGCAGCGTCAGGCGGTTCCGTTGCTCAGGGCCGATTCGCCGCTGGTAGGGACCGGCATGGAGCGCATCGTGGCCAAGGATTCGGGGGTTTCCGTTATCGCCCGCCACAACGGCGTGGTTGAATCGGTGGACGCCTCCCGCATCGTGGTCAAGATCGACGAATCGGAAGTGGATGAAACCGGCACCGGCGTCGATATTTACAACCTGATCAAGTTCGCCCGTTCCAACCAGAACACCTGCATCAACAACAGACCGGTTGTGAAGGTGGGCGACGTTGTCAAGCGCAATGACGTCATCGCCGACGGTCCCTCCACCGATATGGGCGAACTGGCCTTGGGACAGAATATCGTTGTGGCCTTCATGCCCTGGGGGGGATACAACTTCGAGGACTCCATCCTGGTTTCCGAGAAGCTGGTCAAGGACGACCGGTACACGTCGATCCATATCGAAGAATACGAGTGTGTCGCCCGCGACACCAAACTGGGCAAGGAGGAGATCACCTCCGATATTCCCAACCTGGGTGAGGATGCGCTCAAGGATCTTGACGAATCCGGCATCATCCGTATCGGGGCCGAGGTCAAGCCGGGCGACATCCTGGTGGGCAAGATCACCCCCAAGGGAGAAACCCAGCTGTCGCCCGAAGAGAAACTCCTGCGTGCCATCTTTGGTGAAAAAGCCGGCGATGTGCGCGACACTTCTCTTACCGTGCCGCCGGGAGTGGAGGGTACGGTTATCGGTGCAAAGGTGTTCTCCCGTAAGGGAGCCGACAAGGACATCCGTACGGAACTGATCGAGAAGGCGGAAGAGGATAAGCTACGCAAGGATGAACAGGACGAGATCCGGATCATCCGTCAATCGGCCGTGGGCAAGCTGCACCGCTTGCTGATCGGTAAGATGCTTGCCGTCAAGCTTGAAGATGGAGAGGGTAACCTGATCCTGGGCAAGGGCAAGGAGATCACTGCTGATGCACTCAAGGCCCTGACCGTAAGCGAAATTAGCGCCATCTCGGTGAGCGATGACGGTGAAACCGATGAGAGCGTCAGCAAGGTGATCGACACGCTCAATCGTCAGATTGAGCTCATACAGAGTGTGTTCGAGGATAAGATCCAGAAACTGCGTCGCGGCGACGATCTTCCCCCAGGCGTGATCAAGATGGTCAAGGTCTATATCGCCATCAAGCGTAAGCTGCAGGTGGGTGACAAGATGGCCGGACGCCATGGTAACAAGGGTGTCGTGTCCCGAATCCTGCCGGAAGAGGATATGCCCTACATGGAGGATGGCCGGCCCGTGGAGATCGTACTCAATCCGCTGGGTGTTCCCTCCCGTATGAATGTCGGTCAGATTCTCGAAACCCACCTGGGATGGGCCGCCAAGGGTATCGGCTGGCGCATCGAGGAAATGCTCCAGAAACAGAGCGCCCCGGAGAACCTTAGGGCGTACCTCAAGGATGTGTACGGCGACGACGAGGTCGGGGCATTCATCGACGGGATGGACCAGGAAGAGCTTATGCAGGTCTGTCGCCGGCTCCAGCGCGGCGTGCCCATGGCCTCGCCGGTATTTGAAGGCGCTTCTGAAGATAAGATCAAGGGGATGCTCGGTAAGGCCGGCTTTCATTCTTCCGGTCAGGTTACCCTGTTCGACGGCCGTTCAGGCGAACCGTTCAAGCACAAAGTCACCGTTGGCGTCATGTACGTGCTCAAGCTGCACCATTTGGTCGATGACAAGATCCATGCCCGCTCCATCGGACCCTACAGCCTGGTTACCCAGCAACCTCTGGGCGGCAAAGCCCAGTTCGGCGGTCAGCGTTTGGGCGAGATGGAGGTTTGGGCAATGGAAGCCTATGGCGCTGCTTACGCGCTGCAGGAATTCCTCACCGTCAAATCCGATGACGTGTCAGGACGTACGCGTATGTATGAGGCCATTGTTAAGGGCAAGCATACGCTGGAACCGGGCCTGCCCGAATCCTTTAACGTGCTCATCAAGGAATTGCAGTCCCTCTGCCTTGATGTAGAGTTGCTTGAAGGCGACGACGACTAGATCCCGCTGCGAGAAGGATTCGCGTACACCGCAGACCTGCGCCGTCCCCAGTCCGGCGTGACGCGCAGCTTCAGATATATACGGAGGAGAGCAACGTGGAAGATTACTTCAGCTTCTTTGATAAGCCTAAAGATCCGCTCCATTTTTCTGCAATTCGGATTTCCGTGTCCTCGCCGGACAAGATCCGTGAGCGGTCCCACGGAGAAGTGAAAAAGCCGGAGACCATAAACTACCGTACCTTCAAGCCGGAACGGGATGGCCTGTTCTGCGCCAAGATATTCGGTCCGACCAAGGATTATGAGTGCAACTGCGGCAAGTACAAGCGCATGAAACACCGTGGCATCATCTGCGAGAAATGCGGCGTCGAAGTCATTCCTTCCAAGGTGCGCCGCGAGCGTCTCGGACATATCGACTTGGCCACGCCGGTTGCCCATATCTGGTTCTTAAAGTCGCTTCCCTCGCGCATCGGCAACCTGTTGGACATCACCCTCAAGGATCTGGAAAAGGTACTCTATTTCGAGGCCTTCGTTATCAGCGACCCCAAGAATACTCCGCTGCAGTTCTGCGAGGTCATGTCAGAAGAGAAATTTCTCAAGGCCCAGCAGGAATACGGCAGCGACGCATTCTCTGGGGGCATGGGCGCCGAGGCGATCCGTGAATGCCTCAAGGCCCTCGATCTGGACGAACTTTCCGTGCAGTTGCGCACCGAGATGATGGAATCCACCAGCGAGGCCAAGCGAAAGAAAACAGCCAAACGTCTTAAAGTGCTGGAGGCCTTCAAGACCTCGGGCAATAAGCCAGAGTGGATGATCCTGGAATGTATTCCGGTGCTGCCGCCGGAGCTGCGCCCCCTGGTGCCGCTGGATGGCGGCCGCTTCGCCACCTCGGACCTGAACGACCTCTACCGACGGGTGATCAACCGTAATAACCGTCTGAAGCGCCTAGTCGAGCTGCTTGCTCCCGAGGTGATCATCCGCAACGAGAAGCGCATGTTGCAGGAGGCCGTGGATGCCCTGTTCGATAACGGCCGCCGCGGCAGGGCCATTGCCGGTCCCAATAAACGGCCGCTGAAATCCCTCTCCGACATGCTCAAGGGCAAATCGGGTCGTTTCCGCCAGAACCTGCTGGGCAAGCGCGTCGACTACTCCGGCCGTTCCGTCATCGTCGTGGGACCGGAACTGAAGCTGCACCAGTGTGGCCTGCCCAAGAAAATGGCCCTGGAACTGTTCAAGCCGTTCATCTACAACAAGCTGGAGGAACGCGGCTACGTTACCACCATCAAGAGCGCAAAGAAGATGGTGGAGAAGGAACGCCCCGAGGTGTGGGACGTTCTGGAGGAGGTCATCAAGGAGCACCCGGTCATGCTCAACCGTGCCCCGACGCTGCACCGCCTCGGCATTCAGGCCTTCGAACCGGTGCTGATAGAGGGGAAGGCGATTCAGCTGCACCCGCTGGTCTGTACCGCCTTTAACGCCGACTTCGACGGTGACCAGATGGCGGTGCATCTGCCGCTCTCCGTTGAGAGTCAGGTGGAGGCGCGCGTGTTGATGATGTCCACCAACAACATCCTCTCACCGGCCCATGGCAAGCCGATCATCGTTCCTTCCCAGGATATGGTTCTCGGTGCCTACTACATGACCCGCGAGCGTCGCTTCGAGAGGGTTCTGGACGAGGCCACCGGTAAAGAAACGATCGATACCGACACCGGGTTGCCGGTCTATCGTACGGTGAGAGGGTCAGGTAAGATTTTTTCTGACTCCGATGAAGTACGTATTGCCTTTGATGCCGGTGAAATCGACATGCAGGCGCCCATTAAGGTGCGCATGAAGAATTTGATCACGGATGAAAAGCCGCAGCTGATAGAAACCACCGTTGGCCGTGTCATTCTAAGGGAAATCCTACCCGTTTCGGTGCCCTTCAGTGCCGTGAACAAGGTGATGACCAAGAAGGAACTTTCCAACTTGGTTGACACCTGCTATCGCCTGGCGGACAACAAGGAGACGGTTCTGCTGGCCGACAGGCTCAAGGATATCGGTTTCCGGTATGCAAACCTGGCTGGCATCTCCATCTGTCTCGATGATATGGTCATCCCTGAGGGGAAGACAGCGATTCTCACCAAGGCCGAGGACGAGGTCAAGGAAATCCAGAATCAGTACACTGAAGGCCTTATCACCGATGGCGAGCGCTACAACAAGGTTATCGACATCTGGGCCAAGGCGACCGAAGACATCGCCAAAGAGATGCTGGATAATCTTTCTAAGGAAAAGTTCATTGTCGAGGGATCAGGTGTTTCCGAGGAAACGTCCTTTAACGCCATCCACATGATGGCTGATTCCGGAGCGAGGGGTTCGCACCAGCAGATTCGCCAGCTGGCCGGTATGCGCGGCCTGATGGCCAAACCGTCGGGCGAGATCATTGAGACGCCGATTACCGCCAATTTCCGGGAAGGATTGACGGTGTTGCAGTACTTCATCTCAACCCACGGAGCCCGCAAGGGTCTTGCCGACACTGCTCTCAAGACGGCCAACTCCGGGTATCTTACCCGCCGTCTCGTGGATGTTGCACAGGATGCCATTATCGCCGAGGAGGATTGCGGCACGCTGGATGGGCTGGTGGTTTCATCGCTTACCGAGGGGGGGGAGGTTATCGAGCACATCGGCGACCGCATTCTCGGTCGTGTTGCCCTGGATGACGTGCTCGACCCGATCACTGGTGACGTGCTGGTTGCCGCCAACGAAGAGATTGATGAGTACCTGGTCAAACGTATCGAGGACGCTGGCCTTGAACGGGTCAAAATTCGCTCCGTGCTCACCTGTCAGAGCAGACGAGGCATCTGTTCCAAGTGTTATGGCCGTGACCTGGCCCGGGGCCACAGCGTCAATATGGGGGAAGCAGTGGGGGTTATCGCGGCGCAGTCCATCGGCGAGCCGGGCACGCAGTTGACCATGCGAACCTTCCACATCGGTGGCACGGCCTCCCGTCGCGCCGAGCAGACATCTCTGGAGTCCCGCACCGATGGTCTCCTTAAGTTTATTAACCTGAACACGGTCGTAAATGCCGAGGGACACCACATTGTCATGAACCGTAACGGTGAAATCGCCGTGGTTGACGAGACCGGCCGTGAACGGGAAAAGTATCTCGTGCTCTATGGCGCGAAAATAAAGGTCGCTCCTGAGGGCAGGGTCACCCAGGGGACTATCCTGGCTGAATGGGATCCCTATACTATGCCGATCCTGACCGAGTTTTCCGGACGCATTAAATTCGGCGACATCGTCGAGGGCGTAACCATGGAAGAGCAGCTGGACGAAGTTACCGGTCTGTCGCGAAAGGTAATCATTGAATCCAAGGATAGCGACAAGCGGCCGCGTATTGCTATCAAGGGTGCGGGAGGCGATTCACCCGATGCGGTCAGCGGCACTATCGGGCGCTACTTCCTCCCGGTGGGCGCCAACATTACGGTGCAGGATGATACGGTCATCAGCGCTGGCGATATCATCGCAAAAATCCCCCGAGAAACAACCAAAACTAAAGATATCACCGGTGGTCTCCCGCGCGTCGCCGAGTTGTTTGAAGCGCGTAAACCCAAGGATTTCGCCGTTATTTCCGAGATCGACGGCAGGGTCTCCTATGGCAAAGATGCCAAGGGAAAACGTAAGGTCATTGTTACTCCTGAACTGGGTGAACCGAAGGAATACCTGATTCCCAAGGGCAAGCACATCAGCGTTCACGAAGGGGACCACGTGCGCGCTGGTGAGCCGCTTATGGACGGTTCATCCAATCCCCACGATATCCTGCGCGTACTGGGCGTCAAGGAACTTGCCAAGTACCTGGTTGACGAGGTTCAGGAGGTTTACCGCTTGCAGGGGGTCAAGATCAACGATAAGCACATTGAGGTCATCGTGCGCCAGATGCTGCGTCGCGTGCGCATCAAGGACGTTGGCGATACCTCGCTGCTGGTGGATGATCAGGTGGAACGGTGGGTTTTTGAAACGGAGAACCAGAAGGTTATGAACGAGGGCAAGCGCCCGGCAATTGCCGAACCACTGTTGCTGGGAATAACCAAGGCTTCGCTTTCTACTGAATCGTTTATCTCGGCCGCCTCGTTCCAGGAAACGACAAAGGTCCTGACCCAGGCTGCCATCGAGGGTAAGGTTGATTACCTTCGTGGCCTCAAGGAAAACGTCATCATGGGGCGTTTAATTCCGGCGGGCACGGGGCTCTCAAGTTATCGAAACCTGCGCATGCTCGCGGAAGCAGCCGAGCCGCAAGAACCAAAAGCGCTTGAAGCTGAACCGGTCCCGGAGGAGGATCGTCAGGAAGCCGCTTAAAGGGAATAACCGCGCGTCGAAGAAATGTCTCGCTTCGACGCGCGGCTTTGGGCCTGAAGCGTTTCAGGCGAGCGGCCGGTACCGGAATGATCAGAGCATGGATTATTTTGTTGACAGCGAGCTTGTGATGCTGTATTAAACTAGTCTCTTTGAGATCGAGCGCCCAAGATCGATAGGTCTTGATCGTCTGAATGGAGATGCCCTTAAGGGCCCTACACCTATTCCATTCCCTTCCTTAACGCATGCCGAGTAGTTACGGCACACGATGGCGCGATCTCGAACAATGAAGGTTCTGTGCAGCTTGCCAGTTTTTTTGCTGGGTTTTTGGTGTGGTTTGTGTGTGGCGGACAGCCGTTTTTCTGGGTGTCCGCGGTAGTGGACTTACTATTTTAGCTGGGAGAAGATGAGATTATGCCAACGATTAATCAGCTGATTCGTATAGGCAGGGAAAACAAGCGAGATAAGTCGACAGCGCCTGCGCTGAAGTGCTGCCCTCAGAAGCGTGGTGTTTGTACAAGGGTGTATACAACGACCCCCAAGAAGCCGAACTCGGCTCTCCGTAAGGTTGCCAGGGTCCGTCTTACCAATGGGATCGAGGTTACTTCCTATATTCCGGGTGTTGGTCATAATCTTCAGGAGCACTCGGTGGTGCTGATTCGTGGCGGCAGGGTCAAGGACCTGCCGGGTGTGCGTTATCATATAGTGCGTGGTACGCTCGACTCGGTTGGGGTTAAAGACCGTAAGCAGAGTCGATCCAAGTACGGTGCTAAGCGGCCGAAATAATTTTACGCTGTCTGAATTGAGGGGATAGGTATGCCGAGAAGAAGAGAAGTTCCCAAGAGAAATATTCTGCCGGATCCGAAATTTCACGATAAGACGGTTGCAAAGCTTATCAATGTTTTGATGCTTGCGGGAAAGAAGAGTATCGCTGAGTCGATCCTGTACGGCGCTCTTGATGTTGTTGCTCAAAAAACAAATGACGAGGCTGTTAAGGTTCTCAAGAAGAGTCTCGATAATATAAAGCCTGCTCTTGAGGTGAAGTCCCGCAGGGTTGGCGGTTCAACCTATCAGGTGCCTATTGAGGTGCGGCCTGATCGTCGGGTATCTTTGGCGATGCGCTGGCTTATTAAATACTCGACTCTGCGGAGCGAGAAGACGATGAAGGATAAGCTTGCCGGCGAGATTCTGGATGCTTACAACAACCGCGGAGCTGCGGTGAAGAAGCGTGAAGACGTACACAAGATGGCTGAGGCCAATCGTGCCTTTGCACACTACCGCTGGTAGGCTGGTTATATACTCTGGAGGATTCAGTGCCCCGTTTAGCTTCGCTTGATAAATATAGAAACATCGGCATCATGGCCCACATTGATGCGGGTAAAACTACGACCACCGAACGTATACTCTATTACACCGGTGTATCACATAAAATTGGGGAAGTTCATGAGGGCGCCGCCACCATGGACTGGATGGAACAGGAGCAGGAGCGGGGCATAACTATCACCTCTGCTGCCACCACCTGCTCGTGGCGAGATCATCGTATTAATATTATAGACACTCCTGGACACGTTGACTTCACGATTGAAGTGGAGCGATCCCTGCGTGTTCTGGATGGTGCTGTTGCCGTGTTCTGCTCGGTTGGAGGTGTTGAGCCGCAGTCGGAAACCGTCTGGCGCCAGGCTGACAAATACGGCGTGCCCCGAATTGCATTCATTAACAAGATGGACCGAGTTGGTGCCGATTTTTTTCGGGGCGTGCAGATGATCCGGGATCGCCTCAAAGCAAATCCTCTGCCGATCCAGATCCCGATTGGAAAAGAAGAAAATTTCAAGGGTGTGGTCGATCTTGTTCGCATGAAAGCTATCGTGTGGGACGAGGAGTCTCTTGGCGCCAACTATACTGAAGAAGAGATTCCGACTGATCTGCTTGATGAAGCCCGAGAGTATCGTGACAAGATGCTTGAAGAAATAGCAAGCCATGATGATGCTCTTATGGAGAAGTATCTGGGCGGTGAAGAGATTTCTGAGCAGGAGATAGTGGCCGCAATCAGGGCCTGCACCATCGGTATCAAGTTCTTCCCTGTTATCTGCGGTACTGCGTTCAAGAATAAAGGCGTACAGAACCTGCTTGACGCCGTTGTAGACTACATGCCGTCTCCGATGGATATTCCCGCAATCAAGGGTGTCGATGCGAATAGCGGCGAAGAGACTGAAAGAGCTGCATCGGATGACGTACCTTTCTCCGCGCTTGGCTTCAAGATTATGACGGACCCGTTTGTTGGACAGTTGACCTTCTTCCGTGTGTACTCCGGAGTGATTTCGTCCGGGTCGTACGTCTATAACTCTACCAAGGGTAAGAAAGAACGTATCGGCCGCATTCTGAAAATGCATGCCAATAAGCGTGAAGAGATCAAGGAAGTGTACGCGGGCGATATAGCTGCTGCGGTCGGTCTTAAATACACGACTACCGGCGATACGCTGTGTAACGAAGATCATGCGGTTATTCTTGAGTCCATTGAATTTCCTGATCCGGTCATCTCGATTGCTATCGAACCGAAGACAAAGGCAGACCAGGAGAAACTTGGCCTCAGTCTGCAGAAACTGGCAAGTGAGGACCCTTCGTTCCGCGTCAAGACCGATGAAGAAACGGGGCAGACCATTATCTCTGGCATGGGTGAGTTGCACCTTGAGATCATCGTCGACCGGCTTATGCGCGAGTTCAAGGTGGAGGCGAACGTTGGTAAGCCCCAGGTTGCCTACCGTGAAACCATCACCAAGAAGGTCAAGGTCGAAGGAAAGTTTGTCCGTCAATCTGGCGGCCGCGGCCAGTATGGTCATGTTTGGCTTGAAGTTGAACCCCAGGAAGCAGGGAAGGGGTATGAGTTCGTGGATGCCATTAAAGGTGGCGTTGTTCCCCGCGAGTACATCCCGGCCGTTGACAAGGGAATTCTGGAGGCCACTGATACCGGTGTTTTGGCTGGCTTCCCGGTTGTTGACGTCAAGGTTACACTCATAGACGGTTCCTACCATGAGGTCGACTCCTCCGAGATGGCGTTCAAGATTGCCGGTTCTATGGGTTTCAAGGAGGGTTGCCAGAAGGCATCTCCCATCATCCTTGAGCCGATTGTTTCGGTCGAGGTGGTCGTTCCCGAAGAGTACATGGGGGATGTGATTGGTGACCTGAATTCCCGTCGTGGACGTATTATGGGCATGGATACCAGGGCTGGTGCACAGATAATCAATGCAATGGTTCCCATGGCTTCAATGTTCGGCTACGCAACCGACCTGCGATCCGCGACCCAGGGACGAGCAACATATACGATGACATTTGATCACTATGAACCGGTACCCAAGTCAGTGTCGGAAGAAATCGTCGCTAAAGCAAAGGGTTAAGAATACAAGGAATAAGGAGGGGCTGTTATCATGGCGAAGGCTAAATTTGAGCGCACCAAACCGCATGTAAACATTGGCACGATTGGTCACGTTGACCACGGCAAGACCACGTTGACTGCCGCCATCACCAAGGTTCTGGCAGGCAAGGGTCAGGCAGAATTCAAGGCTTTCGACCAGATCGACAACGCGCCCGAAGAGCGCGAGCGCGGCATCACCATTGCTACGGCCCACGTTGAATATGAGACCGACAAGCGTCACTATGCCCATGTTGACTGCCCGGGCCATGCCGACTACGTCAAGAACATGATTACCGGCGCCGCCCAGATGGACGGAGCCATTCTGGTCGTATCCGCCGCTGACGGCCCCATGCCCCAGACTCGCGAGCACATCCTGCTTGCCCGCCAGGTCGGCGTTCCCTACATCGTCGTGTTTCTGAACAAGGCCGACATGGTGGACGATGCCGAACTTCTGGAACTTGTGGAGCTGGAGATCCGCGAGCTGCTCTCTTCCTACGACTTCCCGGGTGACGATATTCCCATTATCAAGGGGTCCGCACTCAAGGCTCTGGAAGGTGAAAAGAGCGAGCTGGGCGAGGACTCGATCATTCAGCTGATGGATGCGGTTGACAGCTATATTCCCGATCCGGAGCGCGCCATTGACAAGCCCTTCCTGATGCCGGTTGAAGACGTGTTCTCCATCTCCGGCCGTGGTACCGTTGCCACCGGTCGCGTGGAGCGCGGCATCATCAAGGTTGGCGAAGAAGTTGAGATCGTTGGCATCAAGGCTACATCTAAGACGACTGTCACTGGCGTTGAGATGTTCCGCAAGCTGCTGGACGAGGGTCGTGCCGGTGACAATATCGGCGCTCTGTTGCGTGGCATCAAGCGCGAAGAGATCGAGCGCGGCCAGGTTCTGGCCAAGCCCGGCTCTATCACGCCGCACACCAAGTTCAAGGCCGAAGCCTACATCCTGACCAAGGAAGAGGGTGGCCGTCATACGCCATTCTTCAACGGCTATCGTCCGCAGTTCTACTTCCGCACCACGGACGTTACCGGTATTGTTGATTTGCCCGCCGGCACCGAAATGGTCATGCCGGGCGACAACGTGGCTGTAACCGTCAACCTGATCACCCCGATTGCCATGGACGAAGGCCTGCGTTTTGCCATCCGTGAAGGTGGCCGCACCGTTGGCGCCGGCGTCGTCAGCTCGATTATTGAATAAAACGTTACGAGGATATCAATGCAGAGCCAGAAGATCAGAATACGCCTTAAGGCATACGACCACAAGTTGCTTGATGTTTCTGTTACAGAGATCGTTGATACCGCTAAGAGGACCGGAGCACGTGTAGCAGGTCCGATTCCTCTGCCAACAGTTATTAACAAGTATTGTGTTCTCCGTGGGCCTCACGTAGACAAGAAGTCAAGGGATCAATTTGAAATCAGAACCCATAAGCGTCTTATTGACATTCTTGATCCGACCCAACAGACGGTTGATGCTCTTATGAAACTTGACCTGGCCGCTGGTGTTGATGTGGAAATCAAACTGTAACGTACTTTTTTCGAATAGGAATAGATATGAAAAAAGGTATTATCGGAAAAAAACTCGGAATGACTCAGATTTTTACGGAGGACGGAACTCGTGTTCCCGTTACCGTAGTACTGGCTGGCCCTTGCGTTGTTACTCAGAAGAAAACCGTCTCCATTGACGGCTATGATGCAGTTCAGGTGGGATTTGAATCAGTTGCGGCAGCAAATGTTACCAAACCCATGCTTGGCCACTGCACCAAGGCTGGCCAAGGTGCTTTCAAACACTTAAAGGAACTGAATTTCGACGAGACCAACAAAATGAAGTTGGGAGATATACTTACGGTCGAACAGTTTGCTGCTGGTGATTTTGTCGATGTCGTCGGAACCAGCATTGGTAAAGGCTTTCAGGGGGTTATCAAGAGGCACAACTTTAGGGGAGGTCGTTCGACTCATGGCTCCCGTTTTCACCGTGCTCCTGGTTCCATTGGTGCATCAGCCACACCATCACGTGTTTTTAAGAATAAAAAAATGCCCGGACAATTAGGTAACAGTCAAGTTACTGTTCAGTGTCTTCAAGTTGTTCGTGTTGACGCAAATGATAATCTCTTGTTGATAAAGGGAGCCATTCCGGGCCATCGCAATAACATTGTTCTTATTAAGAACAGTGTAAAAGCTTAAGAATACAGTGGGAGTACTTGTATGCCTTCGATAGCAGTCTACAACATGAACAGACAGCAGGTTGGTGAGATGCAGCTGTCCGACTCCGTCTTCAATGCAGAAGTCAAAGAGCATCTTATGCACCTTGCGCTCCGTATCCAGCTGGCAAACCGCCGTGCCGGCACTGTCAAGACCAAAACGCGCTCCGAAGTGGCGGGAAGCGGAAAGAAACCGTTCAAACAGAAGGGCACCGGGAATGCTCGTCAAGGCTGCGTCAGGGCTCCGCAATATCCTGGAGGCGGCGTTGCCTTTGGACCACGGCCCAAAGTGTATAACCTGAGCATGAATAAAAAAGCGAGAAGGTTTGCGATGTGCTCCGCCCTGTCTCTGCAGTGCAGGAGTAATCGGATCACGGTAATGGAAAATCTTGATTTCAATTCTATTTCGACTAAGGAATTCGTTTCTTTCATGAAGCGGTTCGAGATTGAACGTTCTCTTATCATTACTGATGATTTTAGCAATAATCTTCAGCTTTCATGCCGCAACGTTCCGCACATCAAGCTTCTTAAGTATGACGCCTTAAATATTCATGACATTCTTAAGTATAAGAACATCATTATAACTCAGGGCGCCGTGCAATCCGTAGAAGGAGTTCTGAATAAATGAATATTTACTCAGTCATAAAAAAGCCGCATGTTACTGAAAAGACGTCGCTTGGTAGTGACGCGACGAATACGGTTACCATCGTGGTTGATAGAGAAGCCAACAAGATCGAGATTAAGCAGGCTGTCGAGACCCTTTTCAAGGTCAAGGTGGATCATGTTAGGACTGTGAATGTTGCCGGGAAGGTGAAGCGCTTCGGTCGAACCTATGGCAAACATTCAAACTGGAAGAAAGCATATGTCACGCTTTCCGAGGGACAGTCTCTGGATTTCTTTGAGGTTTAAAAACATTTTCGGGGTTCACAATGGGAATCAAGATTTATAAGCCGACATCGCCAGGTCGCAGACATCAGACCTGCTCGACGTTTGAAGAGATCACGACATCAACGCCTGAGAAGTCTCTTCTGATAAAACTCAAGAAATCAGGCGGCAGGAATGCGCTGGGTAGGATCACCTCCAGGCATCAGGGCGGAGGGCATAAGCAGAAATATCGCATCATTGATTTCCGCAGAGATAAAATCAGTATTCCTGCGAAGGTCGCAAGTATTGAATATGATCCGTATAGAAGTGCACGAATCGCACTTCTCCACTATGTGGATGGAGAAAAACGGTATATCCTGGCCCCGCTTGATCTGAAGGTGGGCGATACTGTTATCAGCGGTCCTGAAGCAGATATTAAGCCGGGTAATGCTCTGCCCTTGAAAGCTATTCCTCTTGGTACGATCATTCATAATGTAGAACTCAAACTTGGAAAAGGCGCTCAACTTGCGAGAAGTGCTGGTACATTCGCCCAACTTATGGCAAAAGAGGGCCGCTATTCCCAGGTAAAACTTCCCTCTGGTGAAGTGCGTATGGTTCTTCAGGATTGTTATGCCACGATAGGTCAAGTTGGAAACGTAGACCACGAAAAGGTCAGTCTGGGCAAGGCAGGGCGTTCTCGCTGGCTTGGCAAGCGGCCTAAAGTTCGCGGCGTTGCAATGAACCCTGTGGATCATCCCCATGGCGGTGGCGAGGGACGTACTTCCGGAGGTAGGCATCCGGTGACTCCGTGGGGCATTCCCACAAAGGGTTACAAAACTCGCACTAATAAATCCACTGACAGATTCATTGTCAAGAAGCGTACCAAATAAATTGTGAGGACCCAACATGGCACGTTCCATTAAGAAAGGACCTTTTGTAGATCAACACCTGGAAAAAAAAGTTCAGGCAGAAGGCCCTAATTCAAAAAAAATAATCAAAACCTGGTCCCGTCGTTCAACGATAACACCGGATTTTATCGGGCTCAGCCTTGCGGTTCATAATGGTCGCAAGTTCGTACCAGTGTACGTTACCGAGAATATGGTAGGGCACAAACTGGGCGAATTTTCACCCACGAGGACGTTTCATGGCCATGCCGCAGATAGAAAGAGTAAAGCCAAGAGGTAGCAAAAGGAGTTTTCATGGAATCCAGTGCTAAATTGACATCTGTTCGCCTTTCACCGCGCAAAACACGACTTGTTGTCGATCTTGTCAGAGGTAAGGTAATACAGGAAGCCCTCAACACACTGCGCTTTCTCCCCCAGCCTTCAGCAAAGCTCGTTTCCAAGCTTTTGCAGTCTGCGGTGGCAAATGCAGAGCAAAAGGGGGTGTCGGATGTTGATTCGTTATACGTTAAGTCTATTTATGTTGATGGCGGTTCTGTGCTGAAGCGGTATGTTCCTCGTGCCATGGGCCGTGCTAGCAAGATCCGTAAGCCGACAAGCCATATTAGTGTTACACTGTCAGATACGAAATAGTTTCATTTTCGCGGAGGTGTAGTTTGGGACAAAAAGTTAATCCGATAGGTTTCAGACTTGGAGTAATTAAATCGTGGGACTCCAAATGGTATGCTGAGGCTGATTATGCGAAACTTCTGCACGAAGACCTGAAGATTCGTGCTTTCCTTAAAAAACGTCTGTACAGCTCCGGGATTTCAAAGATTGATATAGAGCGAGCTGCGAATAAGACGAAGATCAACATTTACACAGCTCGGCCCGGTCTGATTATCGGTAAGAAAGGTTCTGAGGTTGAAACCATCAAGAAGGAACTTTCGAACCTCACCTCCAAGGAAGTTTTCATAAATATCATTGAAGTTCGTAAGCCTGAGCTTGATGCGCAGTTGGTTGCGGAAAATGTTGCATTGCAGCTTGAGCGCCGTATTGCTTTCCGTAGGGCAATGAAGAAGAGCGTTACATCTGCCTTGAAGTTTGGTGCCAAAGGTATACGCATTACTTGCTCCGGCCGCTTGGGTGGCGCGGAAATGTCGCGTACTGAATGGTACCGTGAAGGTCGTGTACCTCTGCATACTCTTCGTGCTGATATTGACTATGGTTGTGCCGAGGCTAAGACTACCTATGGTCTAATTGGCATCAAGGTACTCATTTTCAAAGGCGAAGTTCTTCCAGGCCAATAAATCACATTTTGTGGAAGAGGAGTAGATTTCAATGTTAATGCCGAAACGGGTTAAACATAGAAAGCAGATGAAAGGACGCATGACCGGTAAAACATGCCGAGGGATTACGCTTTCCTTTGGCGAGTTCGGTCTGCAGGCTACTGAATGTGGTTGGCTGGACTCGAGACAGATCGAAGCTGCTCGTATTGCTATGACCCGCTACATTAAGCGTGGCGGTAAAATCTGGATTCGGATATTTCCTGACAAACCGCTTACTTCAAAGCCTGCCGAAACAAGGATGGGTAAAGGCAAGGGGTCTCCCGATTCATGGGTCGCGGTTATCAAACCTGGTACCATTCTGTACGAGATGGAAGGTGTTTCTGAAGAGATAGCAAGGGAGGCTCTCAGACTTGCTGCTCATAAACTGCCTGTCTCGACAAAGTTTATCACCAGGAGTGAAAATCATGAAGCCTAACGAAATACGGAATATGTCTGTTGATGGAATAACTTCAAAGAAGAATGAACTCGTTCAGGAACTCTTTAATCTCAAATTCCAGTTGCACACCGGACGCCTAGAGAATACGTCGAAATTGAAAGGCATTCGTAAGGATATTGCCAGAATTAATACGATCCTCACAGAGAACAAGGCATAGGGAGCGGCAGATGAGTGAACGTGGTCATAGAAGAACACAAACTGGTGTAGTAGTCAGCGATAAGATGGATAAAACTGTGGTTGTTAAAGTAGATCGTCTGATCAAACACCCAGTATATAACAAATATATTAAGAGAAGTGCTAAGTACAAGGTTCATGATGAAAACAACAGCTGTAAAATTGGTGATCGCGTTCAGATCATTGAATGCAGGCCGTTAAGCAAAGATAAGCGCTGGAATCTGAAACAGATCAGTAATTAATGCATCTCTTAAGACAGGGGTACTGAGTAATGATACAGATGCAAACCATATTAGATGTTGCCGATAATTCCGGTGCTAAGAAGCTTTTTTGCATAAAAGTGCTGGGTGGATCAAAACGGAAGTATGCGGGGATCGGTGACATAATCGTGGCTTCGGTTCGCGAAGCGCTGCCCAATTCGAAGGTAAAGAAAGGTGATGTCGTCAAAGCTGTTATCGTACGCACTGCTAAGGAGCTTGGACGTCCGGATGGGTCGTATATTCGCTTTGACGATAATTCGGGTGTAGTAATCAACAATCAGAAGGAACCGGTTGGAACACGTATTTTTGGACCGGTTGCCCGAGAACTGCGTGCCAAGAAATTTATGAAAATCATCTCACTTGCGCCGGAAGTACTCTAATCTAATCGGAGAAACATAGATGCAAGCCACAAAAACACATGTCAGAAAAGGCGAGACTGTAATGGTCATAGCCGGTAAAGATAAGAATAAGACTGGTACGGTCATCCAGTATTTGCCCAAAAAAAATGGCATTATCGTCGAAGGTCTCAACATGGTTAAACGACATGTCAAGGCCCGTGGCAATGAGCCGGGTGGGATCAAGGAAAAGGAAGCTTCGATCCATATCTCCAACGTCATGCCATACTGTTCCAAATGCGCCAAGCCCGTCCGGGTGAGGAAGAAGGTGCTCGAAAACGGCGATAAACAGAGATTATGTGCTAAGTGTGGCAGTTCTCTCGAGAAATAGACAGGAGGAAGTAATTAATGGCTCGGCTGAAAGAGATTTATCATAAAGATGTCATCCAAAAGCTTCGCAGCGATTTTAGTTATGCGAATATCATGGAAGTGCCAAAAATCGTAAAGGTTGTTGTAAACATGGGCCTTGGTGAGGCAATTCAGAATGTGAAAATTCTCGATTCTGCTGCAGCCGAACTTGCTGCCATAACCGGTCAGAAAACTGTCATTACAAAGGCAAAAAAATCGATTGCTACCTTTAAATTGCGGCAAGGTATGCCCATCGGTTGTATGGTTACTCTGAGACGTGAAAAAATGTATGAGTTTCTTGATCGGCTTATGAACGTGTCTCTTCCTAGGGTACGCGACTTTAAAGGTGTATCTGCAAAGGCTTTTGACGGCAAGGGGAATTACACGCTTGGCATCAAAGAACAGTTGATTTTTCCGGAGATCAATTACGATGCTGTTGACAAGATTAAAGGGATGAACATTACCATTGTTACCAGCGCTAAAACTGATGAAGAAGGCAGAGCTTTGTTGAAATATCTTGGCATGCCGTTCAGGAACTAAGAAATCTGGAGGAATCCGTGGCAAAAGTCTCAATGATAATTAAATCTCAGCGTAAACCCAAATTTAAGGTTCAACAGCATAATCGTTGTGAAGTTTGTGGCAGACCTAAGGCTTTCTACCGCAAATTCAGAATGTGCAGGATTTGTCTTCGTAAATATGCATCTACAGGGCAGATTCCAGGCGTAATTAAATCGAGCTGGTAATCAACACAAAGAAGATACTGACAGGAGTACACGTACGATGTCTATGACAGATCCTATTGCCGATATGCTTACAAGAATCAGAAACGCTAACATGGTCAAGCACCAAAAGGTGGATATTCCGTCTTCGACCATGAAAGTAAGTATTGCTTCAGTGCTAAAGCAAGAGGGCTATATTAAGAACTATAAGGTGATATCCGATAATCTCCAAGGCGTACTGCGTGTTTACTTGAAATATATTGATGACAAAGACGGTGTCATCAATGAAATCAAGCGAATCAGTAAACCGGGCGGTAGGGTTTACGTTAAGGCTGATGAAGTTCCGATGGTAAAATCGGGACTTGGTGTCGTGATTCTATCGACCTCTAAGGGAATTATCACCGACAGTGCTGCCCGCAAAGCTGGCCTGGGTGGTGAAGTCATTTGTACTGTTTGGTAACTCATACATGCAAGGAGTCTGACGCAATGTCGAGAATAGGGAAACTTCCCATAGATATATCCAAAGATGTTAAACTCGATTTCACCGATTCCGTTCTTTCAGTGCAGGGTCCTATAGGAAAGCTATCACGTCGCATCATGCCGTGTGTAAAGCTGGAGATCTCTGATACGGGTATTGCTGTTACACGAAATGACGAATCAGGAGAGTCTCGTTCCGCACATGGTTTGACCCGTACACTGATCAATAACATGGTACAGGGAGTTACGAAAGGCTTTCAAAAAAGTCTTGAAATCAACGGAGTCGGTTACCGTGCAGAAGTCAAGGGGGATGACCTTGTACTGAGTTTGGGGTTCTCACATCCCGTTGTGTTTCCCATTCCTACGGGGGTTAGTATCGAAGTGGATAAACTTACCAAGGTGCTGATTAAAGGATTTGACAAGGAACTGGTCGGACAGACTGCTGCAAAGATCCGCTCTTTCAGACCACCTGAGCCCTATAAGGGGAAGGGTATTAAATATTCTGACGAGACTATCCTGAGAAAAGCTGGTAAGACAGGCAAGAAGTAGTCTTTATAAGGAGAACGCTGTGGCAAGAACCGCACAAAAATTAGTTACAAGGGTTAAACGCAAAATTCGGGTGCGCAAGAAGGTATTGGGAACAAATGAGCGCCCTCGATTGAGTGTATTCAAGAGCGCGCGACATATCTACGCACAGTTGATCGATGATACTGCTGGCGTTACGCTGGGTGCTTGTTCTACGCTGTCGAGTAGCGCTTCTGCACTTGGGGCGAAGGGTAACGTTGAAGCTGCGGTTCACGTGGGTAAAGAGATAGCGAAAATTGCCCACGACAATCACATCTCTGCTGTTGTGTTTGACCGTAATGGTTTTCTTTATCACGGAAGAATCAAAGCACTTGCAGACGCTGCACGTGAGTCAGGACTTCTTTTCTAACAAGATTTAGGAGGTTTCAATTGAGTAGAGTGAATCCGGCAGATCTGAACTTGACTGACCGCGTGGTGCATATCAGCCGTGTTGCAAAGGTTGTTAAAGGCGGAAGACGGTTCAGCTTTTCTGCTTTGATTGTTGTTGGTGATGGGTGCGGTTACGTAGGTTACGGCCTGGGAAAAGCTAACGAGGTACCTGAGGCTATCCGCAAGGGTGTTGAGCAGGCTAAGAAGAATCTCATAAAGGTGCCGATAAACCAGAACCAAACCATACCTTTTGAAATCGAAGGAAAGTTCGGCGCGGGTCGTCTACTGATGAAGCCGGCTTCCGCCGGTACTGGGGTCATTGCTGGGGGAGCGGCGCGTGCTATTTTTGAAGCTGCCGGTATTAATAATATTCTCTCCAAGTGCCTGGGGTCTAATAATCCTCATAACGTGGTCAAGGCTGCGTTCGCCGGGTTGCAGCGGCTGAAATCTCCCGAAGAGCTTGCAGCTCGACGCGGCATTACTGAATAAATAGAGGTGCATGTCATGAGCAACACTCTGCAGATTACTCTGGTGAAAAGTTTAATAGGAGCATCCGAGAAGCACCGTGCAATAGTTGCCGGTCTTGGCTTAAAGAAGTTGAACAGGACCGTTGTTCGCCCCGACACTCCGGAAATTCGGGGTATGATAAATAAAATTAGCCATATGCTTCATATAGCTTAGTAAAGGTGGATAGAATGGAACTGAATACCCTAAAACCTGCACTTGGTTCAACAAAACAGAATAAGCGGATTGGGCGAGGAGCCGGTTCCGGACACGGTAAAACCGCAACTAAGGGTCACAAAGGCCAGAAAGCTCGTTCTGGAGGAAGTATAAAGGCCGGTTTCGAAGGCGGTCAAATGCCGCTACAACGGCGTTTGCCGAAACGTGGCTTTACTCCGCTTAGTCGTATTGAATATTCAATTGTAAATTTAGGTCAGCTCGATATTTTCGATGCTGGGGCTACTGTTGATGCAGCAGCACTTGCGTCTGTCGGTCTGGTCAAGTCTGCATGTTGCCCGGTAAAGATTCTAGGAAACGGTGAGCTTGTCAAGGCACTCAAAATATCCGCAACTAAATTCAGTCAGACCGCCAAGGAGAAAATCGTCGCAGCTGGTGGTTCAGTCGAGGAGACGATATAGTGCTTGATGCACTAAAGAATATTTTCAGGATTCCTGAGCTGAAAAAACGGGTCCTCTTTTCTCTTGCAATGTTGGCCGTATATCGGGTTGGTTGTCATATACCCACTCCAGGTATTGACCGTATAGCGTTGTCGCATTTTTTCAAGCAGGCGCAGGGTACGTTACTAGGTCTGTTTGATATGTTTTCCGGTGGTGCACTTGAGAGACTGACAGTCTTTGCTCTCGGAATTATGCCTTATATTTCTTCTTCGATTATCTTTCAGCTTCTGACTGTCGTTGTTCCTGCGATAGAAAAGTTATCCAAGGAAGGTGAATCGGGTAGAAAGAAGATTATTCAGTACACTCGGTACGGTACGATCATACTGAGTGTTGTGCAGGGGTTAGGAATTGCTATCGGGCTGGAGAGCATGCGTGGCCCAGCAGGTGAACTGGTTGTTCCTCAGCCGGGGTGGTCTTTCAGGTTGATGACGGTGCTGACGCTCACTGCTGGTACTGCATTTATAATGTGGCTTGGTGAGCAGATGTCTGAGAGAGGCATTGGCAACGGAATATCTCTGATTATTTTTGCGGGAATTGTTGCGCGAATTCCGACAGCCTTAGGAAATACCTCAAAACTTCTTGGTGCCGGACAAATTTCTCTTTTAGTGATCTTGTTTGTGTTGGCGCTTATGTTTGTGGTGATAGCTGGAATTATTTACGTTGAGCGAGGTCAGCGTCGATTGCCGATCCATTATGCAAAGCGTGTTACGGGTCTTAAGACTTATAATTCTCAGTCGTCCCATTTGCCGTTGAAGGTAAATATGGCAGGCGTAATCCCTCCTATCTTTGCATCATCTATAATAATGTTTCCTGCTACTATCGCTAATTTCATCAATGTTCCTTGGGTCCAGTCAATAGCACGAAGCCTTACACCAGGTCATTGGGCATACAATCTTTTTTTCGTTGCTTTTATAGTCTTTTTTTGTTATTTCTACACGGCTGTGACTTTCAATCCCGTTGATGTTGCGGAAAATATTAAAAAGCACGGTGGTTATATTCCAGGAATTAGGCCAGGCAAAGAGACTTCTGATTTCATGGATTCCGTGCTGACAAAGTTAACTTTTGCTGGAGCAATTTATATTTCTGCGGTCTGCGTGTTGCCGTCCGTTCTGATAGGAAAGTTTAATCTGCCTTTCTATTTTGGTGGAACAGGGCTTCTGATCGCTATTGGCGTAGGGATGGATACGGTTTCGCAGATCGAATCGCACCTGATCACACGAAACTACGAAGGCTTTATGAAAGGCGTGCGGATTCGGGGTAGAAGGTGATGAACATTATACTGTTTGGTCCTCCCGGTGCTGGCAAGGGAACTCAGGCTGAGTATATCGTAGAGCGATATTGTATTCCGCAGGTATCTACTGGTGATATGCTGCGTGCAGCTGTTAAGGCGCAAACGCCGCTTGGAATCAAGGCAAAAGCGATAATGGACTCCGGCGCTCTTGTGTCTGATGAAATTGTTCTTGGTATCGTTGAAGAACGGCTTTCCTGTGCTGATTGCAGTAAGGGGTTTGTGCTTGATGGGTTTCCTCGCACTATCCCCCAGGCAGAGTCCTTGATGCGAATTCTATCGGGAATGAGTAAAACGATCGAACATGTGATTTCTCTCGACGTTCCCGGTGATGAAATTGTGAAGCGTCTGTCAGGGCGTAGGACCTGTTCGTCTTGTGGGAAAGGATGTCACGTGGTGTTTGCGCCGCCTCGGGTACAGGGAGTCTGTGATCATTGTGGCGGTATGCTTGTGCAGCGCGACGACGACTGTGCTGAATCTATTGTGAAGCGACTGTCTGTGTATGAGCAACAAACGTCTCCTCTGAAAGAGTTTTTTGCGGAATTGGGACTTCTGCGTTCGGTGGATGGAAACCGTGCCGTGATTGAGATCCAGCGCCAGATTATAGGGGTTCTGGGGGAATGAATCGGTGATCATCCTAAAGTCTCCTCGTGAGATTGAGCGGATGAGGGTCCCCTGCCGGATTGTTGCCGAGGTGCTTGCGCTGCTCAAGGATCACGTAAAGCCCGGGGTTAGTACCTGTGATCTTGAAGATATTGCGTTGAAGTATACGCTGAGACAAAAGGCAAGGCCAGCTTTTAAGGGGTATTGTAATTATCCAAGTGCTCTTTGCTGTTCTCCAAATCAGCAGGTTGTGCATGGTATACCGACAAGGGAACCGCTTAGAGATGGAGATGTTCTGAGCCTTGACTTCGGTGTTTTTTTTGATGACTTTTACGGCGATGCTGCTGTGACATTTCCTGTTGGCCATGTAAGTTCTCGCGTATCAGAGCTGATTGCTGTAACAGAAGCTTCTCTCTACTTGGGAATAAAACAAGCTGTGGCAGGAAATAGGCTTTTTGATATATCCCACGCTGTTCAGGATTATGTTGAAAGGAATGGTTTTTCTGTTGTGCGTGATTTTGTCGGGCATGGTATCGGTAGGTCTCTGCATGAAGAACCACAGATACCTAATTATGGTTTACCCTCCCGGGGCGTTCGTCTCAAAACAGGGATGGTCTTGGCGATAGAGCCTATGATCAATGAGAAGTCCCATGAGGTACAGATTCTTGACGATGGTTGGACGGTTGTCACCATAGATGGTGGAATGTCAGCCCACTTTGAACATACTGTTGCAATTACGGATAATGGACCTGATATTTTAACTCGACTTGAATAGGCATGAAGGGGATTTGAGATGAAAGTTCGCGCTTCGGTTAAAAAAGTTTGTGACAAATGCAAGATTATTAAACGTAAGGGTGTTGTGCGCGTTATTTGCGATATCCCGAAACATTCCCAGCGTCAGGGTTAAGCGGATAAAGGAGGAGATCAATTGGCACGAATTGCTGGTATAGACCTACCCAAAAACAAACGTATAGTGATTGCCCTGACATATATTTATGGCATTGGCAACTCATCTGCTGAGAAAATTCTCGAGACTACGAATATCGATCCCAATGTCCGTACCGATGATTTGACTGAAGCGGATGTGTCGAGGCTGCGTGACGAGATAGATCGTAATATGAAAGTAGAAGGTGATTTGCGCAGAGAAGTGTCCTTGAACATCAAACGTTTGATGGATTTGGGATGCTATCGTGGCTTGCGCCACCGCAAGGGGTTGCCCGTAAGGGGACAGCGTACCAAAACCAATGCTCGCACCCGCAAGGGGCCTGCCCGTACCGTTGCCGGTAAAAAGAAATAACATATTTAAGTTCCGGAGAATAGAATGGCGAGTCCAGCTAGGAAGCTTGTACGTAAGAAGAGAGAACGTAAGAATGTAACCAATGGTGTGGCACACATTCAGGCTACTTTCAACAACACTATGATAACGATTGCCGATACTGCCGGCAATGTTCTTGCCTGGTGTACTTCTGGTGCCAAGGGCTTTAAAGGGTCTCGAAAGAGTACGCCCTTTGCAGCTCAGGTTGCAGCCGAGGATTGCGCGAAAAAAGCCCAGGAGCACGGACTTCGCAATATCGAGGTATATGTTAAGGGTCCCGGATCTGGAAGGGAATCCGCTTTACGTGCACTTCAGGCGGCTGGTTTTAATATTAGCTTCATAAAAGACGTGACGCCCATTCCTCACAATGGATGTCGTCCGCCGAAAAGAAGAAGAGTTTAAGTACCGCGTAACAAATCAAGGAGGTTTTCATTGGCTCGTTATACTGGTCCATCCTGCCGCCTGTGCAGGAGAGAAAATATGGAATTGTTTCTGAAGGGAGATAGGTGCTATACGGACAAGTGTGCTATTAAGCGCCGCAATTACCCTCCGGGACAGCACGGTCAAGGTCGCTCAAAAAATTCGGCTTACGGCATTCAGCTGCGTGAAAAACAGAAAGTACGTCGTATTTACGGACTGATGGAAAATCAGTTCAGAGGCTACTTCACTGAAGCAGACCGTATGAGGGGTGTGACAGGTGAGAATCTGCTTTCCCTTCTTGAGCGGAGATTGGACAATGTTGTCTACCGCCTCGGCTTTGCTTCTTCGCGTGCCGAATCTCGTCAGCTTGTGCGTCATGGACACTTCACTCTGAATGGGAAAAAAGTAGATATCCCTTCCATTCAAACACGTGTTGGTGATGTTGTTGAACTGCGTGAAAAGAGTAAGAAAATTGTTTCAATCAATGAGGCTCTGGATGCCGTTGCACGTCGTGGCATACCTCAGTGGCTGGAACTTGATCGCGATGCCTTCAAGGGTAATCTGAAAGCGCTGCCTGTGCGTGAAGATGTAACTACCCCCATTCAGGAACAGTTGGTCGTTGAACTCTATTCGAAATAGTAGTTCTGCCTTGAATATGAGTTTTTTCAGGAACTCCCGGAACCGGGCATAATCTCCGGAGGAGGTAGTAATGTATAAAAACTGGCGCGATCTTATCAAACCCAGGCAGTTACAGTTTGAAAAAGAATCGCTTTCAGATACATATGGAAAATTCTTTGCAGAACCTTTTGAGCGAGGTTTCGGTACAACCTTGGGTAACTCGCTGCGCAGGATATTACTTTCCTCCCTGCAAGGGTCTGCAATTACATCAGTTCGCATCAAGGGAGTGCTTCATGAGTTCAGTGCAATTCAGGGCGTTACTGAGGACGTAACTGATATCATTCTCAATCTTAAGGGTGTGCGTCTCAAGCTTCATTCCGTTGTTCAGGCTACGCTGCGTGTTGTGCATGTAGGTGAAGGGGTTATTAAGGCTGGTGACTTCATTGTGGGACACAATGTCGAAATCATGAATCCCGACCATCACATTGCCACCTGTGGCAAGGATGCCCATTTTGAAATGGATATGACAGTAAAAATGGGCAAGGGGTATGTGTCCGCAGACAAGAACCGTGATGAGAAGGCTCCTGTCAGCACGATCCCTATAGATTCAATCTTTTCTCCGATCAAAAAAGTGAATTTTACAGTTTCCAATGCACGTGTCGGACAGATGACCGACTACGATAAACTGACCATTGAGATCTGGACTGATGGCAGCGTGAAGCCTGATGATGCTCTGGCATATTCTGCAAAAATTATGAAAGAACAGCTGTCGATCTTCATCAATTTCGATGAGGAAGCAGAGCCTCAGTCTCTTGAAGAGTCACAGGACGAACTTGATAAGATCAATGAGAATCTGTATCGTACCGTTGAAGAACTTGAGCTCTCCGTGCGCTCGGCGAATTGCCTTAAGAATGCTGGTATCAAGCTGATTGGGGAACTTGTTTCGAAAACAGAAGCTGAAATGCTGAAAACACAGAACTTTGGCCGCAAGTCACTGAACGAAATCAAGGATATTCTCAGTGATATGGGACTGACCTTCGGTATGAAGCTTGATTCTTTTCCTGAACCTGAAATGATGCGCCGTTTGCGTGGCGAGCAGAACGAAGAAGAATAGTATCCTTGTATACTCGTTTACAAGAAAGGAATTGACATATGCGGCACTGTAAATCAGGAAGACGTCTGGGGAGAAAAACGAGCCATCGCGAAGCAATGTTCAGAAATATGGTGACCTCACTTTTTGCCCATGAAAGAATCACAACAACCGATGCCAAGGCCAAGGAAATCAGGTCTGTTGCGGAGAAGATGATCACCCTTGGAAAACGTGGTGACCTGCATTCCGTCAGGCTGGCTGCATCCTATATCCGGGAAAAGTCTGTTGTCACTAAACTTTTTTCATCTATTGCTCCCCGTTATAAGGAACGTGCTGGCGGATACACCAGAATTATTAAACTGGGTATGCGTAACGGTGATGCAGCTCCGCTCTCAATCATCGAGTTGGTTGAGGAGGAGATCGGTTCAAAGGCACCCAACGCGTAATGAATTTGGAATGGCTTGACTGAGGACAGAGGTGAGTCTGGCCATTCGTTTCGCTGGTTAGGTTTGTGAGTGAGGCACGTACATGTACGTGCCTCACTTTTTTTTGGTGTTTGTCAGCTGCTGTGCTGTTCAGGTGATGAGATTGACAACCAGTCCCTTGATTCCGATCACTTTCGCCGTTATTGACATTCTGTCACGCTGTTCCTTGACGAGCATTGCGTAGAGCTGATCCGCTTCAGCGTTTATAACCGTGATAATTTCGAAATAGCGCGGGTTTTGGGGGGTTCCCCCAATTTTATTCAGCCGGTATGCCTCGTCGCTGATTTTCTTGGCGATCTGACTCAGCAGGCCTCGAAAGCGGAAGAAGTTCTCAAGGGTAGGCTCCTGCTCAAGATCGTCCCCCACCTCATTGATTTCATCTCTTAAATGATCTATTTCAGCCCTGTAGTCACTGTACTCATGTTCCTTTTGCGCCAGTGCGGCTGTAAAAGACTTTGCAGTTGAGCGTTTCGGCGCTGCTGTCCTAGTTGTCTTGCGATCGAGGTCCTGCAAGGTTGCCGTCTGTCGGATCTTCATGTGTGCTTCTCCCTTCCTGCGAGCTAACCCGCATGGCCTATATAGCACATGCGTCGTTCGGGGACAATTGAAGCATAAACACCACAATCGCATTTGATTCTTGCATCATCTGTGCTAGGTTGAACGCCTGAATCCTGGCCCCTTCCGAGGGACTGGCGAGTAATGCTATTCAAAGTATCTTCTGTTTCGAGGGCAGTTACGGCGCATGGGGTACAAGCTGTCGACATATGAGCGGAAAAAACGGGTCCGTGAGGCTGTTGTTATTGTTATCGCCCTGCTCCTGATCCTGTTCCTGACGACGGCTGAGATACGCCTTACCCAATTGAGCACTGACACGTCGCTGGGCAGTAACATCATGATTTTCGGTGTTATTAATGTCGTGCTGCTGCTGGTGATTCTGCTGGTGTACCTTGTCAGCCGTAATGTGGTCAAGTTGCTCTTGGAAAATCGCGCCAATCCTGTTGCAACGCGACTGCGCACCAAACTGGTTGTATCATTTGTTGGCCTCTCCCTGGTGCCGACCCTGCTGCTGTTTTTCGCGGCAGCCGGTTTCATCAACAATACCGTGCATAACTGGTTCAACACCCAGGTAGAGACGTCGCTGAGCGAATCCCTGGAGGTTGCCCAGACCTATTACAAAAATTCCGCTTCAAATACGATTTACTATGGTCGGCAGATCAGTTCGATCATCCGTGCCGAGAAGCTGCTCAACCAGGAGAACGTGCCCCGCCTTGAGGCTCTCATCCGACAGAAGCAGAAGGAATACAACCTGGGGGTTGTGGAGGTATATTCGGCGCAACGAGAGGAACTGTTTCGCGCCACCAATCCATCGGTTCCCAAAGGGGAATTCACCAACCCCGCTTCGGACGATATAGAGCGGGGACTGTCCGGAAACGAACTGACTCGTATCAACCCGGTTGGTAAAGCCGACCTCATACGAGGCATCGTACCGATCTTTTCGACCTGGAACGATCGCGATGTTGTCGGCGCGGTGGTTGTGAACTACTACGTTCCCTACTCTTTGGTCAACAAGATGAAGGAGATCACCGAGTCCTACCACGAGTTTCGTCAGCTTAAGATACTCAAAAACCCGATACGTACCGGGTATATCCTCACGCTGTTCCTGATAACCGTGGTGATCGTGTTCCTGGCATACTGGATCGCGGTATACCTGGCCAACAGCATGTCTAAACCGGTCCAGGAACTGCTGGAGGCAACGCGCGCGGTTGCCGGCGGCAACCTGGGAGTGCATATAGAGAGCGCATCGGTGGATGAAATCGGTATGCTTGTTTCCTCGTTCAACCGTATGACAGAGGATCTGCGTACCAAACAGCAGGCCTTGAATTCCGTTAATCAGGAGCTGACCAGCACTAACCTGGAACTGGAGCAACGTCGGCGCTACATGGAGATCGTGCTGCGCAACGTTGCGGCCGGAGTTATCTCTGTAGACCGTGATGGGCACATAACCACCATCAACACATCGGCGGAACGGCTTCTGGGTCTCCCCGACAGCTCGGTTATTGGACGCAATTTTCGTGAACTGCTGCAGGATGCCCATCTGGATATCGTTAAGGATATCCTGCGAGACCTGCTCCTGTCCAAGCAGGACACCATCAATCGCCAGATTGTCCTGGATGTCAATGGTAACCGGCTTGCTCTGCAGTTGCACCTGAATCTGCTGCGCGACGAAAACGGGAGCTTCGTCGGTACCGTGCTGGTGCTGGACGACCTGACCCAGGTCGTGAAGGCGCAGCGTATGGCTGCCTGGCGCGAGGTCGCCCGACGCATCGCCCACGAGATCAAGAATCCTCTTACGCCGATTCAGCTGTCCGCACAGCGTCTGCGCAAGAGGTACCTGTCGCGCTTTAGTGATGATGAAACTGTCTTTGACGAATGTACGGAGATGATCGTTAAATCGGTTGATGAATTGAAGAACCTAGTTAACGAATTTTCCAATTTTGCCCGCATGCCGGCCATTCAGCCGGAGCCCAACGATCTGAATGAATTAATTCGTGAAACCCTGACGTTGTACCAGCAGGCCCATCGGGATGTACGGTTTGACTTCAGTCCGGCCGAGGAGCTTCCGCTGCTGAAGGTGGATCGCAGCCAGATTAAGCGCGTGGTTATCAACTTGCTGGAAAACGCTGTCGCCGCCATGGAGGGACAGGGGGCGGTGAAGATAGAAACCAAGTATGACGGTGAACTGAAATTGGCTTCTTTCGTCGTTGCCGATACCGGGCCGGGCATACCAGCCGAGGACAAACCGCGACTGTTCGAACCATACTTTTCCACCAAGAAGACTGGAACCGGACTCGGACTTGCCATCGTCAACAGTGTTATAAGCGATCACAACGGTTTTGTGCGCGTCAGGGACAACCAGCCCCGGGGGGCCTGTTTCATCGTCGAATTGCCCGCATCCTGACCGTCGGTTCGGCCAAAGATGGCCAACCGTCAGATCGCCCAAAAGAGAGGAGACTATGTCGAAATCGATACTCGTGGTTGATGATGAGAAAGATATCAGGATCTCCCTGGCCGGTATTCTGGAGGACGAGGGGTTTTACGTGTCCTGCGCCGCCAGCGGTGTCGAGGCGCTGGAGACCGTTTGCCACGAAATACCCGATATTGTGTTGCTGGATATCTGGATGCCGGGCATGGACGGACTGGAAACACTGGAAAAGCTGAAGCAGCTCTTTCCGGAGCTGACGGTAATCATGATCTCCGGCCACGGCACGATCGAGACGGCGGTGAGGGCCACCAAGCTGGGAGCGTTTGATTTCATCGAAAAGCCGCTCTCGCTGGATAAGGTGCTGATCACCATTACCAATGCTCTGCGCATGGGTGATCTTCGGGTTGAAAACGAAGAGCTCAAACGCGCGGCCGGGTATGAACATGAGTTGATCGGTGAAAGCCCGGCCATGGCAGCCCTGCGAGAACAGGTCATGCGCGTCGCCCCAACCTCGGCTTCCGTTCTGGTATGCGGAGAGAACGGTACCGGCAAGGAGCTGGTAGCCCGTGCGCTTCACTACTACAGCAGGCGCGGGGTCCGGCCGTTCGTTGCGATCAACTGCGCCGCCATCCCGGAGGAACTGATCGAGAATGAGCTGTTCGGTCATGAAAAGGGGGCTCTCGGAGGGGCGCCGTCGCAGAAAAAGGGGAAGGTCGATCTCGCCGATGGCGGCACGCTGTTTCTGGACGAGATCGGTGACCTGTCTCTGGCGACCCAGGGACGGCTTCTGCGCGTCATCCAGGATCGCTGTTTTCAGCGGGTGGGGGGGAATCGGTCGGTTCCGGTTGATGTACGGGTGATTGCCGCCAGCAGCAGAGACATCGTCGAGGAGGTGCGCGACGGTTGTTTCCGCGAGGACCTCTTCTACCTGCTCAACGTGATCCCGTTGTCGGTCCCCCCCCTGCGGGAGAGGAGAGGCGACATCCCGCTCTTGGTCCCTCATTTCGTTGAGCAGCTCAACCGCCGGGAAGGACGCGAACAGAAGACGTTTTCGGCCCAGGCCCTGGAGCTGTTGGCCCGGCAGGACTGGCCCGGAAACGTGCGGGAGCTTCAGAATGCCGTCGAGCGCATCCTGATCATGGTGCCTGGCCGGACCATAACAGCCGAGGATATTATCGGTCTGCTCGGTGACCAGGTGAATGTTTTCGCGGACGAAGGAGCGCAGGCTCTGCCGGTGCCCGGCACCCTGCGGGAGGCGCGTGAGGAGTTCGAGCGGGAGTTCATTGCAAAGAAACTGGAAGAGAACGACTGGAACATTTCGCGCACCGCCGAAGTCATCGAACTGGAGCGGAGCAACCTGCACCGTAAGATCAAGAGCTATGGCATCGGCGTAAAAAAGTAATACCCCATGGGGTGATTGCACCAAGTGCACATGAGGTCGTGTCGCTGTTATGCACAACCGCCTGGCGTGATCTTCGGGGAAAACGATCTGTCACCAGGTGGCAGTCACCTATGGAGAACCTATAAGCATGCGCAGATGGGAGCCGATGTCCTCCTGGCGCATCAGTGATTCTCCGACGAGAAAGGCGCCGGCGCCATCGGCAGCCAGACGCTCGATGTCGGCCCGGTTGGAGATGCCGCTCTCCGCCACCAGCAGGCGCTCGGGGGGCAGCATTCTGGCCAGCCGCCCGGTTGTGGCCAGATCCGTGGAGAAGGTGCGCAGGTCGCGATTATTCACGCCGATGAGGGTGCAGTCGCTTCCCAGGGCGATTTCCATCTCCCTCTCATCGTGGACCTCCAACAGGATATCCAGCGATAACTCCCGTGCCAAGCCGCTCAGATCACGGATCTGGCCGATTTCGAGGATGGCTGCGATCAGCAGGATTGCGTCGGCGCCAGCGCAACGGGCTTGAAAAACCTGGAGCGGGTCGAGGATGAAATCCTTGCGCAGTAGCGGTAGAGCGACTACGCCGCGTATCATGGACAGGTACTCCAGTCTACCCATGAAAAACCGCTCGTCGGTCAGTACAGACAGACAGGCTGCTCCGTTTGCCTCATAGATACGCGCTATCTCCAGCGGATTGAAATCGGCCCGGATAAGTCCTCGGCTGGGAGACCCTTTCTTGACTTCGGCGATCACGGCGGTGTCGGTCCGGCGCAGAGCAGCCTCGAATCCGCGGGTAGGGGGCAGATCCCCGCAACGCCGCCGCAGTTCGGTGAGAGAGAGGTTCCCCTTCAAAAGTCGGATTTCCTCATGCTTGTGCTCTACGATCAGTTTCAGCGTGTCTGGTATCATGTTCATGAACTCTGCCCCCGGGTGATTCATTCCCTCGTAATGTCGATCAGTTTTTGCAGCTGTTTCATAGCTCGGCCATCGTCAATCGCCTCGGCGGCCAGGGAAACGCCGTGGCGCGGCGTCGATGCTTTTCCGGCGGCGACCAGGGCATAGGCGGCGTTGATCAGGACGATGTCACGCCGGGGGCCGTCGGCTCCGGAGAGGATCGAACTGACGATCTCCGCGTTGGCAACCGCGTCTCCGCCACGCAAATCCCCCATGGTACAGCGCCTGAAGCCCACCTCCTCGGGGGTAATGGTGCTGATGGTTACGCCGGTGCCGGTTACCTCGGCGATCAGGGTCTCTCGCGTGGTGGTGATCTCGTCCATGCCGTCCATGCCGTGCACCACAAAGCCGTGGCGGCAACCGAGCCGTTGCAGCACACCGGCCAGCTTCTCGACCAGGTCCGGCCGGTAGACGCCTATCACCTGGCAATCGGCTCCAGCCGGATTGGTCAGCGGTCCCAGGATGTTGAAAATCGTGCGGATGCCGATTTCACGGCGGGGGCCGATGGCGTAACGCATGGCGCCGTGCAGGGCTGGGGCGAAGAGGAAACCGAGGCCGATCCTGGCGATGCAGCGCTCCACTGTTTCCGGTGTGATGTCCAGGTTGACCCCCAGCTTTTCCAGGACATCGGCACTGCCGCACAGGGATGAAACCGAACGATTGCCATGCTTGGCTACCCTGACGCCGCAGGCGGAGACCACGAAGGCGACGGTGGTGGAGACGTTGAAGCTGTTGGTTCCGTCTCCTCCGGTTCCCACCACGTCCAGTATGGTCTCGCGGTCGATGTTGATGTCATCGCGGTCGATGCCCAGCAGGTTCCTGCCGGCCCTGATGCGGGTGGCGTGTTCGCGCATGACCCTGGCGGCGCCGGTTATCTCGTCGATGGTCTCTCCCTTCATGCGCAGGGCGGTGATGAGGGAACCGATCTGGGCCGGCGTGGCTTCGCCGGACATGATCTGCTCCATGACCTCGATCATCTCCCCTTCCGTCAGGTTCCCGTGTTCCACGACACGGGCGATGGCCTTCTTGATCATCTTTTCTTCCTCGTCTCTCTCCGCTCTCTCCCTGTGGAAATTAGGGGTGCGTAACGGCACAAAAATGGGGATGCGCGAACATCCCCATCAGAGTGCGTCTGATCGTAAGGTTCAGGACTCCTGAACTCCTTCCCTGATCCTGCGGATCGCCTCCCGAATCATGGATTCCGCCAGATCCGGAACCACCTCCCAGACAACCCGCTCGATGACATCCCGCGACATGTCGGCGATGGCAGCTTTCAGCTGCTCTTCGGTCAGTGGCGCTGCCGCCGGTTCAGACTGGGCAGGAGCACCGGCGCTGATGGCCGGTTCGGCGACCAGTGGGGAAACCGGGGCGAATGCGGGAGCGACAACGGAGAACTCGGCCTCCGGGGCTGGCTCTCCATAGGACGCGGGGAGGATGTCGGCGGCTGTTTCCTCTTCAACCTGGAAGCTCTGTTCGTCAATGGGGACCCAGGGAGAAGCCAGCTCTTCCGGTTCCTGGAACGTGACGGCAGGCTGTGCTTCTTCCAGTGCCAGGGGGGGGGGCACCTCCGCCAAGGGTTCGACCTGTTCCGAAAATGCGTCCCAGATGGTGTTGGAAGGGAGGATGCTTTCCTGGGGGGGCTCAAAGGGAGGAACCTCCGGTTCCTGGAACACCTGAGCCGGTTCGGCGGAGAGGGTGGGGGGCTGCGGGATGCTCTGTACCTGCTCTGCGACGCGTGATGCGCTCCGTGCGCACAGCTCAGCCACCTTGTTGATGATCTGCTGGGATTCGAACGGCTTGGCGACGAAGTCGTCGGCGCCGCACTCCCGCGCCTTTGTCTCATCGAACGGCTCGAAGGAGCCGGTGAGCAGCAGGATCGGCTTGTTGGCCAGTTCAGGGGTTTCTCGGAGCCGCTGGCAGACCTCGTAGCCTGACATGCCGGGCATCAGGGCGTCGATCAGCATGACGTCGGGGATGACCTCAAGCGCCCGCTCAAGGGCAGCCTTGCCATTGTCCACGATGGTGAGGGCGTATTCTTCACCCCCGAAAATGATGCCGATCACCTTTTGAATCGTGATGCTGTCATCTGCAAGGAGAATCTTGGTGCTCATCGGCCCCTCCCCTGAATACGCTGCGGAAAGTGATAAACGAGTAAAATACCTAACATACCACTACATGGGTGTCAAGTTTTCGCTGTTCAGCGGTCTGTGCGGCGCTGTCCGCTTTCCAGCGACCCGTTGCCTGAGGGGAATGCCGTCACGGCGATGGTGGAGATGTCCCGTCGCAGGCGGTTGAACAGCCCGATGTTACGGTAGTCGAGGCGTACGGTCAGTACGATTACGAACAGGTCCCTCTGGGGATCGATCCAGAGTGACGAGCCGCTGTAGCCGGTATGGCCGAAGGACATGGAGGAGAAGTGGCTTCCCCGGGGTGCGGAGTACGGAGAGTCGATATCCCAGCCCAGGCCGCGCACGACCCTGCCGTTACTGTAAAAGTAGGGCGCGGTCATCTGCGCTACGGTCCGCTCCGAGAAGATTCGTTCTCCGTCCAGCACGCCGCCGCACAGGATCAGGCGGGCGAAGCGCGCCAGGTCCGCCGCCGAGGCGAACAGACCGGCGTGACCGGCCACACCGCCCAACCTGCGGGCATTCATGTCCTGCACGATGCCGCGCTCCGGGGGCTGTTCCGTTCCCAGGGTGGGAGCGATGACGGCGGCCAGCTGAGGGGGAGGGCGGAACATGGTCTCGGTAAGCCCCAGCGGAGAAAAGATCTGCTGACTGCAGAACTGGTCCAACGGCATGCCGGAGACCCGTCGCACCAGTTCTCCCAACAGGATGAAATTGATGTCGGCGTACCGGAAACGGGATCCCGGCTCGTGCCACTGCCCCTGGGCGGCAGCCTGGCGGATGCTGAGGTTCATGGGGTCGTTGGCGGGAACGATCAGATCGTTGAGGCCTGATGTGTGGGTCATCAGGTTGAGGATGGTGATGTCCTCGCGGCCCGACCCCTGGAATTCGGGAAACCAGCGGGTCAGCGGGTCCGTCAGAGTCATGCGCCCGGCTTCCAGCAGCTTCATGACTGCCGGTGTGGTTGCCAGTACCTTGGTCAGAGAGGCCAGGTCGAAGAGGGTATGTTCGTCCAGCGCCGCCGCCCCAGGAATGTCGGACATGTGCCCCCGTGCCGTGCTGTAGAGCAGGCCGGCGTGGTTCCCGACCAGCACCACGCCGCCGGCGATCAGTTTCCGGGTCCTGGCGCGTTCCAGCAGGGCATTGATGGTGGCGCCCTGTTCGGCATCCGGGAATTCGTCGGCTGCGGTCGCGGAGTGGAGATGGCCGACAAGGATGATGGTGAATATGAACATGGCGGCGATGATGACGCGCACGGCTGACCTCCGCGGCTGAGAGATGGCGTAAAAAAAGCCCCCTCGGAAAGCGGGGGCTGGAGACCTGTTCTGGTTCGGGACGTCGGTCAGGTGCGGTAATCGGCGTTGATGCTCACGTAGTCGTGGGACAGGTCAGAGGTGTAGACCGTGGCGTGGCCGCTGCCCAAGCCTAGATCGACGCTCACGATGAACTCCCGCTTTCTGAGCACCTCGGTGCCGCGGTGCTCGGCGTCCCCACCGGCGAAGACCCCCTTGCGGGCCATGCAGACGTCATCGAAACTGAGCGAGAGCAACGATTGGTCCACCTCGGCGCCGGAGTAGCCCACTGCCGCGAAGATGCGGCCCCAGTTGGCGTCCTGGCCGAAGAACGCGGTCTTGACCAGGCAGGAGTTGGCGATGGCCCTGGCGGCCAGTTTGGCGTCGTCGTCGCTGCGGGCGCCACTGACGCGCACCTCCACGAATTTCGTGGCCCCTTCGCCGTCCCTGGCGATCTGCTTGGCCAGGGAGAGCAATACTTCGCCCAGCAACTCCGCGAAAGAGTCCCCCTCGACCGTCCCTTCCCGGATGGGCTTGTTTCCGGCCATGCCGTTGGCCATGATCAGGCAGGTATCGTTGGTGGACATGTCGCCGTCAACGGTGATGGCATTGAAGGAAAGCTCAACCGCATTCCGGAAAACCTTGTCCAGAAACGCCGGCTCCACGGCCGCGTCGCTGATGATGAAGGAAAGCATGGTGGCCATGTTGGGCATGATCATGCCGGATCCCTTGGCGATGCCGGCCACCGTGTAGTTCGTGCCGTCGGCCTTTGCCTGGCGGGCTTCCATCTTGGGGAAAGTGTCGGTGGTCATGATTGCCTGGGCCACGTCGTCCAGAGTGCCGCTGGAAAGTCCCTCCAGCAAAGCCGGGATCGCATCCCTGAGGCGTTTCATGGGCATGGGCACGCCGATTACGCCGGTTGAGGAAACCTGGACCCCACGATCGGAGATGCCCAGGCCGCTGGCTACCAGATTGGCGGTCTCCCGCGCCACGATCATTCCCGCGTCGCCGGTGCAGGCATTGGCGTTGCCGCTGTTGACTACCACCGCCTGGGCGCTGCCGTCTTTGATATGCTCCCTGGAGAGCAGCACCGGAGCTGCCTTGACGGCGTTGCGGGTGAATACGGCGCAGGAGGTGGCGGGGACTTCGGAAACAATCAGAGCCAGATCCTTGCGCCCCGGTTTTTTTATGGCGGCCTCGACGGCCGAGAAACGGAAACCTTTGATATCCATGGATGCACATCCCGTCTTGAATTCGTAACCCCAACTTCCGGAGCTCCGTGGAGCGTTTGACCAGGTTGAAGAGTACTCCAAAACTCCGCCCGGTAGCAAGTCCATTTCGGGTGTCGGGCCGTCTCCCGGCGGGCGTGACCTCTCCGTGGCCCTGACAACCCTATTTCCGCGCTCTCCCCGGATGCATTTTCGGTTCGCCTTGTTACAATAGAGCAGTTTATTAACCGCCGGACAGGACAGCAGCGTTGCGCCGGTGTCACCAGGGGGTTGTTGTGATGGAGACGTCATCAAGACACAATGACCGGAGGGAGCGCATCCGTGTCGTAGCCATCTACGCCCTGTTCGGCTCCCTCTGGATCTATCTCTCCGATACCCTGCTGGGGTGGCTGGTTCGGGACCCGCATATCATCACCCACATCTCCGTCTACAAGGGGATACTGTTCATCATCCTCACGTCGGCCCTGCTCTATTTCCTGATCTCGCGCTATCTCTCCCGCGTCGCCGCGTACAACCGGGAGCTGGCCAGGAGCGAGGACAGCTTCTGCTCCATTTTCAACAGCATGTCGGATGCCGTTTTTATCCATGATGCGGCAAGCGGTGCTATCGTGGACGCAAACCTGGCTGCCTCCAGGATGTTCGGCTATACCCGTGATGCCTTGATCGGCCTTCAGGCTGCCGACATCAGCCAGGGCGAGGCCCCCTATGCCCAGGAGGAGGTGCGGCAGTGGCTCGACCGCGCCGTTGCCTCCGATGTGCCGCTCACCTTCGAATGGCGCAGCCGCAGGAAAGACGGAGCCCTGTTCTGGACCGAATGCAGCCTGAGCAGTGCCACTATCGGCGGTTCTCCCCGTGTGATCGTGTCGTTGCGCGACATCAGCGAACGCAGGCGGATGGACGAGGCCCTGCGCAGATCCGAGAGCGCCACTACCCTCTTCAACAGGATCTCGCGCATCTTCCTCACCAGCGACAACGACGAGGAGATGTACGATTCCGTGCTGCGGGTCATCCTAGATGCGATGGTCAGTCCCTTCGGCATCTTCAGCTATCTCGACGAGAACGGCACCATGGTCTGCCCTTCCATGACCAGGGATATCTGGACGCGCTGCCGGATGAGCAACAAGAGCAGTGTGTTTCCCGAATCCTCCTGGGGGGAGAGCATCTGGGGTGCCAGCCTTAAGGATGGCGAATCCCGCTGCACCAACCGGCCGCTGGCGGTGCCCGAAGGTCATGTGGCTATCCTGCGCTGCCTCTGCGTGCCGCTGGTATACCAGGGAAAGACCATCGGGTTGTTCATGGTCGCCAACAAACGTTCCGACTACGACGACGAGGATATGCTGACCTTGCAATTGATCGCCGCCCATGTGGCGCCGGTGCTTTATGCCCGGCGCCAGCAGCAGATGGCCACCAGGGCACTGGTGGAGAGTGAAAACCGGTTGCGGATGGTTTTCGAAACCAGCCCGGCCGGAATCGTCATGGTGGCTCCCAGCGGTGTGATCAGGTTCGCCAACCAGCGCATGGCCGAGATGTTCGGCTGTTCGCTGGAGGAACTGGTCGGTACGTCCTATCTGTCCCATGTTCATCCCGACCAGAGTGAGGTGGCGGAGAGCGAGGTCCGTCGTCTCGTGGGGGGAGGGAGCCGCTCGACCAATGCGGAGCGGCATTATCTCCGCGGGGACGGGAGTGATTTCTGGGGGCACGTGAGCAGTTGCCGCCATGAGGACGGCGAAGGGGCGTTGATCTCCATTCTGGCCATCATCGCCGACATGACCGAGTTGAAACAGGCCGAGGAACAGCGCCGCAAGCTGGAACAGCAGATGCTCCACGTGCAGAAGCTGGAAAGCCTGGGGATTCTGGCCGGCGGTATCGCCCACGATTTCAACAATATCCTGCTGGCAATCACCGGCAATGCCAGCCTGGCCCTGATGCGCATCGGTCAGGACTCGCCGGCGGTGCACCACCTGCGACAGATCGAGAAAGCAGCCGATAAGGCGGCGGATCTGGCCCGCCAGATGCTGGCCTATTCGGGCAAGGGGCGTTTCGTGGTCGAGCCCCTCAGCCTGAATCAGGTCGTGGAGGAGATGACCAGCATGCTGCAGGTATCCATCTCCAAGAAGGCCAGCCTGCGTTATCAGCTGGCGCCCGCTCTTCCGGCCATCGAGGCTGACGCGACCCAGATCCGCCAGGTGGTCATGAACCTGGCCATTAACGCCTCCGAGGCCATCGGCGACAGGATCGGCGTCATCTCCATCACCACCGGCAGCATGGAATGTGACCTGCGCTACCTGCGCGATACCTGGCTGGACCAGAGTCTGGCCGAGGGGCTCTATGTCTACCTGGAGGTGGCGGATACCGGCTGCGGCATGAGCCGCGAGACCATGGATCGGATTTTCGACCCCTTTTTTACCACCAAGTTCACCGGCCGCGGTCTGGGTATGGCCGCCATCCTCGGCATCGTTCGGGGCCACCACGGGGCCATCAAGGTCTATAGCGAGCCCGGGCGGGGCAGCACCTTCAAGATTCTGCTGCCGGCCTGCGAGCGCCCCGTGCAGCACGGCGCGGCAATGCCGGACATCGGCCACTGGCAGGGCAGCGGCCTGGTGCTGCTGGCTGACGACGAGGAGAGCATCCGGACCCTGGCCTCGGATATGTTGAGAGAGCTGGGGTTTGAGGTCATGACCGCCTCTGACGGCCGCGAGGCGGTGGAACTGTTCCGTCGGGAACGGGAACGGATCGCCTTTGTCGTGCTGGACCTGACCATGCCGAACATGAGCGGTGAGGAGGCGTTCCGCGAGATGCGCCGCATCGACCCGGAGGTGCGGGTGGTCATGTCCAGCGGCTATAACGAACAGGAAGTTACCCAGAAGTTCCGCGGCAAGGGGCTGGCCGGTTTCATCCAGAAACCGTACACCCTTTCCACCCTGATGAGTGTCGTCCGCGGCATCGCGTGATCCCCGGTCAGCGGGGTGAGCGCGACGCCCCGCGGCACAAGGCAAAGGGCAATCCATGCAGTGGCAGAACAGCGATTATCCCTCTATCAGACGTCTCGACCAGGAATACGAGAAGGCCATCCGCCAGAGCACCCTGCTCAACATCGACTCCCTGGTGATTCCCTCGCCCTATATCCTGGACAGGACCATCGACATCGACTACGACCACAGCCTGGTCTGGGACGAGGATGGTGAACTTTTGGGCTACCTCCTGGTCTATGCCACTCCCGACGGCCGCAAGTACCATATCTACGAGCAGGTGACCAGCCCGTTCGGTCGGGGCAAGGGGATCGGCTCGGCCTTCCTGGAGTACCTGGCTCATACCGTTGACGGTGCTGCCCGCATCTATCTGTTCGTCTGGGAGAAGCTGGTCAGTTCCATCGAGTTCTTCCAGAGCAAGGGGTTGGTGGTCGAGGACCTGATCGTCTACAGAAAGATGCGTTTCCTGCTCATGTCCGCCACGGCCGCGGCGGTTCGGGACGCCATTGCCCGGACCAAGAACAGGGACTATTCCGTGGTGGAGGAGTTGGGCAAGGTCCGTCACGATGCCAAGAAGTCCCTGAAAGTGCTGTTCGACATGGCCTCCATGCTCTCGGTGGATAACTTCAACAAGATTACCGAAGATATCAACCGGGAGACCACCGCGCTGGTGAATACCCTGAACACCTATGAGGACAAGATCAGGGTGTCCCACAAGGTGGCCATCAAGGAGTTGATCATCGAACGGGTGATCCCCTTCATCGAGGCGGCCAGCTTTCCCTGCCAGATCCACCTGATCCTCGAATCAAAGATCCCGACGGTCATGGGCAACTACATGAACTACAGCCGGGCCCTGATCAACCTGGCCTCCAACTCCCTTGACGCCATCAGGGCCTCCGGCAGGCATGGCGTGATTCAGTTCTCGCTCAGGCAGAGCGAACAGGCGGTCATGCTGATCGTTCAGGATAACGGTGTGGGTATCGGTCAGGAACGGCTCCGGAAGGGGGCTGACATGCTCCCGCTGTTCGTGGGCACGACCACCAAGCAGGGGGCAGTGGGGGAAGGGGTGGGCACCCGGCAGATCTTTTCCACCTTCGGCCCCGACAACATCCTTGTGGAGAGCAGCGAGGGGGAATTTACCCGCTGGACCATTTTCATGAAACAGGGCAGCCAGAAGGATGCGGCGCTTCTGACCAGCCTGGGGTCGCACTACGTCCGGTTCATCAAGACCACCCAGAAGATCGCTGTCGGCCGGGAAAGCAGCCGAACCGAGATCACCCGCTTCATCTGGCAACTGCGCCAGATGGAACTGTTCAGTTACCGGCTGCTGCATCAGTTCAGCAGACACAACAATGTGCGCGACATCTATCAGAATATCCTGCTGTACCGGTACGGGGGGAGGAGCTTCGAACAGTTCAAGGCAGAGTTGCGCCAGTGCCGCATCGACGACGAACAGATCAGGTCCTGGTTGATGGGGATCATGCGGCGCATCAGCCGCAACGAGAGCTGGATCGCGCAGAACCTCTCCTTCGATGAATACCGGGATGAACTGTTGCAGAGTTACGGCCAGGCCATCGACCGCACCATGATTTTCACCCTGGACCCGGAGAGTGGCCGGTTCTTTGCCACCGACCGGCGGTTTGCCGAACACCTGGATTTCGCGCCCTATCTGGGTCGGGAGCGCGACCAGCTGCTGCGGGGAGAGTTCATCGGCGATTTCAAAAATCTGTCCAGCCCGGTGGTTCTGGGGGTCTGGAGCGTGAAGAACGGGGACGACCTGCTGGACAAACTGGGGCTGATCCGCACCGGAGCGGCCCGGCTCCTGGAAATGGGACTCCGCAGAGAGAAACGGCTCTCCTTCTATGCCACGACGTACAACTCCACCGGTCGAGATCTGGATATCTTCCAGACAATCACCCTGGGCGACATGGTGGCGTTGCCGGACCGGGGACTGGACCGGCTGACCCGGGAGGTGGACCATGAGATGGACGGGATGATCTTTGCCACCGGCTAAAAAGGAGGTGGCCGGGGATGTTGCGGACGATTCCGGCTGTGTTACTGTTGACGGAGGTTGCACGATTCCGGAACGAGAGGAGATCACCATGTACGGCGCGGACAGGATCTACAAGAAAGTTGAAATTATCGGCGTTTCCCGTACCAGCATCGAGGCGGCCATCGAAACGGCCGTGACCAAGGCGCGTGCCTCTCTGGACAAACTGTCCTGGTTCGAGGTGCAGGACATCCGCGGCCATATCGGCGAGGATGGGAAGGTGTCCGAATATCAGGTGGTACTCAAGGTCGCCTTTCAGCTGAAGGGGGAATGAGAGCCCCGACCTGGTGTCAGTCATCCGGGAGGAACGGATATGGACAAGCGAGAGGCGTATCGGGAGAAGCTGGAAGGACAGCTTAAGGAGCTGAAGACCAAGATCGACCGTCTGGAAAGCAGGGTATCCACGCTTTCCGCGGAGGCAAAGGCCGAGCTGCTCAGGGAGGTCCGCGACTTGCGCGGCAGGAAGATGGTTGTGCGGGAAAAGTGGAACGAGCTGCAGAAGAGCGGCGGCGAGGCGTGGGAGGCCATGAGGGAAGGGGTGGAAAAAGCCGTGGCCGACCTGAAGGATGCCCTGGAGAAAGTCCTGGCCCGCTTCCGTTGAGCTGCCTCCGCGATGGCTGTCGGTCTCCTCTGCCGGAGCGTCAGACTCTCCTGAGAAACGGGTTGGTGAACAGCTCGATGGCGATGGTCGTGGATGGACCGTGGCCCGGATAGACCTTGGTGCCTTCCGGAAGGATGGCCAGGCGTTCGCGAATGGAGCGCTCAAGCACCTGCCGCGAACCGCCCGGCAGATCGATCCTCCCCACGGAGCCGTTGAAGAGCGTGTCGCCCGTGAAGAGCGCATTGGCGGTTCTGCTGTAGAAACAGCACCCCCCTGGAGAGTGGCCCGGCGTGTGGATCACCTTCAGGCGCTGCTCGCCGAATTTGATGAGCATGCCGTCGGTCAGGTACTGGTCCGGCAGGGGGGATTCCTCCGTGACAACCCCGAAACTCCTGCCGGCATCGACCGCCATGGTGAGCAGGAACTGGTCCCGTTCATGGATCAGGTAGCTGGCGCCCGTGGCCTTAAGAAGTGCCCGGTTGCCGCCCACGTGGTCGAAGTGGCCGTGGGTGCTGAGCAGGTAGCGTATGCTCAGCCCCAGCTTCGAGATACGGTCCAGCAGGCGCTCGACAGTGCCTCCCGCATCAATGACAACCCCCTGACGACTCTTTTCGCACCCCAGCAAATAGCTGTTGACCTGCAAGGGGCCAACCGGAATGGCTTCCATGATCATGGGGTTCCCTCCCCTTCGCAGTTAGGGCTCCAGACCCTCTGCCCGGCTTCTCTGGTTGAACGGTGGCGGCCCGTCGTCACACGGAAACGACGAACGGCCCTGCCCGTGCATACGGTGTCATACTACCCGGTGACCCGAGCAGAGGTCAAGGCCCGCGGAGCACCCGCCCCTGGGAGCATGGGGCTGGGCGGCCCGTCTCTTGCGGATTCGGGCCGGGCTGTGGTAAAGGTTTCTCCTGTGACGCTCGGCCTCGCCTGTCGAGAGCTTCTTTATGGAAACGAGGTGCCCGCATGCCGGTCTACGAATTCTATTGCCCCGATTGCCACACCATCTTCAATTTTCTCTCCCGACGGGTGAATGCGGACAAGCGCCCCTCATGCCCGCGCTGTTCCCGGCCGGCCCTGGAACGCCAGGTCTCGCGTTTCGCTTTCTCCCGGGGGCGTGGCGAGGAGCCGGAACAGGAGGGGATGCCCGACCTGGATGAGGGCCGTCTGGAACGGGCAATGATGTCTCTGGCCGGTGAAATGGAGGGAATCGACGAGAACGATCCGCGCCAGATGGCCCGCTTCATGCGCACCTTTTCCGAGGCCGCCGGCATGAATCTGGGCGAGGGGTTCCAGGAGGCCATGCGCCGTCTGGAGGAGGGGGAGGACCCGGAGTCGATCGAACAGGAGATGGGCGATCTCCTGGACGGTGAAAATCCCTTCTCCGGTCAGGGGATGAAGAGAATCAGGCGCAGATATGTGGCGCCGGCCCACGACGAGACCCTCTACCGGCTGGAATAGGGGGACGGACGTTGCCGGCGCCACTGCGTCGACCAACCAGAGCAAGGAGGATGCATGATGAAGGTCGTTGCCATTAACGGAAGCCCGAGGAAAGAGGGGAATACGGCCCATGCCATCGGCATGGTCAGCGCGGAGCTGGAGCGGGAGGGGATAGAAACCGAGATCATCCACATCGGTAATCAGGCCATCAGGGGGTGTATCGCCTGCGGCCAGTGCGCCAGGAACAGGAACGAACAGTGCGTTCTGCCCGGCGACGGGGTCAACGACATCATCCAGAAGATGAAACAGGCAGACGGGATCATTCTGGGATCGCCGGTCTACTATTCGGCCATTGCCGGAACCATGAAGTGCTTCCTGGACCGGGTCTTCTACGTGTCCGGCGCCAATGGCGGACTGTTCCGGCACAAGGTGGGATCCTCGGTGGTGGCGGTGCGGCGCTCCGGCGGCCTGCCGGCCTTCGACCAGCTGAACAACTATCTGTTCTATTCGGAAATGCTGATGCCCGGGTCAAACTACTGGAACGTGATCTACGGCGCCAAGCCGGCCGAAGCCGTGCGTGACGACGAAGGAACCCAGATCATGCGACTTCTGGGCAGAAACATGGCCTGGCTGATGAAACTGGTCGAGCATGGTCGCGGCAGGGTGGTGGAACCGGAACGGGAGTCCAAGCAGTTCATGAACTTCATCCGCTGACGGACGCGGGGGCGCTCCCCGGGGAGGATATTGAGATGAAAGGCTTTTTCGCAGCTGCCGTCATGGCGGCCTGTGTCTGTGCGGCCCCCCTGCCGGCCACGGCCGAGGTGAACGTGAACATCGGCATCGGTCTGCCGCCACCGATCGTTTTTCCCGCGCCTCCGTCGATGGTGGTGCTGCCCGACACGAACTACGTGTATGTTGCTCCTGGCCTGGATGTGGACATCTACTTCTGGGATGGCTGGTGGTGGCGTCTCTGGGATGGCCGCTGGTACCGCTCGCGCCACCATAACCGAGGCTGGGGCTACTACAGCAGGACTCCCCGCTTTTATTACGACGTAGATCCGGGATGGAGACGGTATTACCACAGCCGTGCCTGGCGCGGCCACCGCTGGGACTACCGCCCCATTCCCCATCAGCGCCTGCAGCGGAACTGGAAGGGGTGGCGCGACTCCCGTCACTGGGATCGGCGGGGGCGCACGTGGGACGTGCGCGACTACCGTCCCCCTGCTCCCGGGCAGCGCCGGGAGCTGCGCCGACAGCACCAGGAGCTGTATCGCCAGCAGCCCGCTGTGCGTCGTCCTCAGCCGTCGGCAGAGAGACGCCACGGAGCGCCGGTCCCCCAGCACCAGCCGCGGCACCAGGCCGTACCCCCAAGGATGGAACGGCCCGACGTCCGCCAGGGGCCTCCCCCGCGCTCCATGGAGCGTTCCGACCGGGGAGGAGCGAAACAGCAGGAACACCAGCGGGGACATGGCGGCAGGGGAGAGGAACAGCGACACTGACCCCTGCTGGGGGAGCCGTGGAGAACGGGGCATCGGCGGCAAGCCGGCGCCCCGTTTGTCGAACTTCCCCCCGTTGTTCTTCTCTCCCGTTCCGATATTCGCCCGGTCAGAGTCTGAACTGCTGTACCAGGTGCTGAAGCTCCGCTGCGGTGCCGCTCAGGTGTGCCGCGGCGCTCACCGACTCATGGGCACCGTGGGACGTCTGTTGCACTACCCGGGTGATCTGCTGCATGTTCCCGGCGATCTCCCCCGTGGTGGCGGTCTGCTCCTCGGCGGCGGTGGCGATCTGGCTGACCTGCATGGCCACGCTGCTGATCTGCTCCAGAATATCCCGCAACGCATCGCCGGACCGGCTGGCCTCGATGGTGCCGGCCTCCACCTGTCGCACCCCCTGCTCCATGGCGCTGACGGCGGCCCTGGTTTCTTCCTGGATGGCCTTGATCATCTCGCCGATCTCCCGGGTGGCGCGGGTGGTGCGCTCCGCCAGGGCACGCACCTCATCGGCCACCACCGCGAACCCCCGCCCCTGATCCCCGGCCCGGGCCGCCTCGATGGCCGCGTTCAGAGCCAGCAGGTTGGTCTGGTCGGCGATTTCCTCTATGGTGCCGATGATGGCGCCGATCTGGTTGCTGCGCGTTCCCAGGCTTGCCACGGTCCTGGCAGATTCCTGTACCCTGGTGGAAATCAGCTCCATGACCGTAATCGTTTTTTCGACCACCTGCATGCCGGTCTGCGCCGAGAGCGAGGCGCGTTGCGCTCCTTCCGCCGCCATCTGGCAGTTCTGGGCGATATCTCCCGACGTGGCTGACATCTCTTCGCCGGACGTTGCCACCGTTTCGGCCTGGATGGAGATCTCTTCGGCGCCGGTGGCGGTTCTCTCCGCCGTGGCATGCACTTGGCGGGAGGCTGTGGCCACGTGGTGCGAGGTGTCTGAAACCCGTCTGATGATGCTGCGCAGGTTGTTGCCCATGACCCCCATGGTTTCAAGCAGTTGACCGATTTCATCCCGTGAACCGACCCGCGGGGGGACTCCCAGGTCACCGGCGGCAATGGCCGTGGCTACGGAAAGCGCCTGTGCCAGTTGCCTGTTTATGCCGCGGGAGATGACGGCGAAGAGCGCCAGCAGAAAGCACGGAACCAGGGTGCCAAGTGACAGCAGGGTGAGTCTGGCCGTCCCCAGCATGGACGCGGCGCGCCGTTCGGTCGCCGTGTTCTCGGCATTGCTCAGGGTTACGATTTCGTCGATCGCCTTCCTGTGCGTCTCGTAGCTGGGTGCGAGGACGGTATGCAGGAGTGATTCGGCCCGGCCGCGGTCATGGGCTCGCAGCGCGGGAAAGAAGTCCCGTTCCACCGTGTCGTAAAAATTCACCGCCGGCCTGTAGGAGTGCTCCAGCAGAAGCGTCCTGATCTTCCCCTCCGGCAGTGCGGTACGCCAGTAGGTGTGGCGCCGATCGTATTCGCCGCGCAGCTGTTTCAGATGCGCCTGGTAGTGGGGGAGGCGTGAATCGTCCCGTTCAACCATGGCCTGTAGCACCAGGAAGTATGATTCGATGATGTAGGCGGGAGGGGGGAGAATATCGGCGATCAGATCCTTGCCGCGGATGATGTCGTGGTATACGGGGCCGTTGATCTTGATCCGTTCCGTTGAAATCATCGCCACCGCCAGGATGGCTATGATGCCGGCCAGGATGACGACGCAGGTTGTGGTCAGCCGTGCCTTGATGGTGGTGAACATCGTTGGTGCTCCTCGTCTCTTTCATGGGGTATGAAAAGCTGAATCGGAGCCAGCCCTGCTTTCGACACGCCAGGGTTTCGCTTGGCGGCTGCGGGTGCGTGCTCCCCTGATCGGTCTGTCATGCTGTCATGAATGGGGGGTGGCGACCGGCGCGTCGAAGCTGTCGTGGTCGCGGATATGTGTGATGGCGATTGGTGTTTGAAGATCGATGTGGGAGAACGGCGAGGGTATACTACTGGCGCGGAACCCATCTCCGAGTCCCGCGATTCGTTGTCGCACCGATACACCCGGCTCCCCATTGATGCCATGGTGGCGAACAGTGTCGCGTTTCATTAAAAGCAGAAAGTGTGCCAAACGATACTGTTCATGATCCCGGGGAGATGGCGAACGGGATGGCTAGGGATAATGCTCCAATGCCCGAAAATACGTCAGCCTGCCTGTTTTGTCGGCACTGCTGCGTGTTCCTCTTGCCGTTCAGCTCCGCACCTTTCCCCACCCCGTGCCAGACCGGAATCCCGTACCGGATATGGTACTATGTACTGTCACTATCGTGAAAATCCGTGCCGCCGCGGGGGGAGACGAGTTTCCCCGGGAGGGGGCGTGCCGGCGGCACAAAAAAGGAGGCTGTATGAAACGGAGCAGACTGACCATGCCGGAGGTGGCGGCGCTGGCTGCCACGCGGATGGCTCTGGGTGGGGGCCTTGCCCTTCTGCTGGCGGACCGCGTCGAGGAACGGCAACGCCGGCTGATCGGCTGGACGCTCTTCCTGGCGGGAGCCGCCAGCACCGTGCCGCTGGTTAAACTGGTGCTGGACAGGCGCGACTGAATCCCGGCCGGGTGGGAGATCGTGCGGTGACCGCACGCTACGGGCGTGACGCCAGGTTTGCCGTGCTCCGCTCTTTCCCCGGCCTTTTCAACGACACTTCATGAGGAGGAAACATCATGGCTCCACGCAGCATTATCATCATCGAATCCAGTCCGCGCCCCAAGGGGAACAGCACCCTACTGGCCCGGGAACTGGCCGCTGGTGCCGCCAGCCTGGGGGCCCGGGTTGAAACGGTGCGGCTGGCCGATCTGAACATCGGGCCGTGTATCGCCTGCGATGCCTGCCAGCAGTCACTGGCACAGGAGTGCGTTATTGACGACGACATGAAGCCCCTGTACTCCAGGGTGCGCTCCGCCGACGTCATTGTCTACGCCACCCCCATCTACTGGTTTACCGTGTCCGGCCAGATCAAGCTGTTCATGGATCGCTGCTACGCCCTGACCTATGTGGGGACGGCGCCGGTTGAGGAGGGCGGAGTTGACGTTCCCGTGTTGGAGAACGATCTGAAGGGCAAGAAGTTCGGCGTGGTCCTGACCTATGGCGATGTGGACCCGTTTGTGTCCGGCGCCGTCAACGCCCTGCGCACCTTCCAGGATATGGCCCGCTTCCTGGGGGCGGAACTTGTCGGCCAGGTATACGGCAGCGCCGTGGCGGAGGGGGAGATCGCCGGAAACAGCGAGCTGATGCGGCAGGCCTACCAGCTGGGCAGGGACCTGGCAACGACCGCCTGAGCAGCGGCGTTGGCCGTGTCGTTCCCGGCGGAACAAAACGGAAGTCGCCCGGGCGGTGATGTGCCGGCAGGGCGGTCCCGGGTGGCGGTTGCCTGGAGAAATCGACGAGTCAGTCGATGGTGCGGCCGTGCCGCAGGGACCAGTGCCGCAGGTTGCCCGGCATATGACTGACGATGACGCCGATCACCAGCGCCGTGGCGACGATCTGGGGCCGGTACCCGGGCCACGGGTGCGCCAGCCACAGGATTGCCACGTGGACGATGATCAGTATTCCGCGCACCTGGTAGACCCAGTGGCGGCTCTGGTTGATCCCCAGCAGCACCAGCACGCTGCCGCTGGCCACCACTCCCTGGTGCCAGGGGATCAGGCCGCTGAACGGAACGGCGAAGACCGCGCCGCCGAACAGAACGCCGCCGGCGGCGATGTGGACGGCACGCATGAGGATGTCCAGCGCCCGGATCCAACCGGGGCGGTGTTTCTTGTCGTTCTGAGTCGTGTCGCGTTCCATCTGTTCGCTCCCCTGGACCGGTCGGCTGCCCGTTCGACAGCATCATCTCCGGCCGCCTCGTGACAACATCCGCGCGGCGCATCCTCGTGTCCGGCGGAGCACATCTATAGTCCATGTGCCGTGATGATGCAAGTCTGATTTCCGTCAGGCCATTCGAGGGTGCCGCATCCGGCTCCGGGAAGGGGGGCGCCGGCTCGCCTGCTCCTGACATTCCGCGCCGTGGCGCTATACTGATGGGGGGTGCCCCCGGGCACCAGGGAGGGTGGCATGAAGAGCTACGACAACGATCCGTCCGGACTCATGGCAGCGGAGCGCGATGCCTGCGCGATCATCTGTTTCATCGCCAAAAACGGACTGCCGTCCCACGGCAACCTCCAGCGCACCGTCCAGGCCCTGGTCAGGATGGGGCACCGCGCCGGCGAGATCAACGGTGAGGGGGACGGGTGCGGCGTCCTGACCTCCATCCCGCGCCTGATCTGGGGCGAGATCCTGGTTGCCGCGGGGCGTCCCCCCTGCCTGGCCGATTCCCCCGGCTTCGCCGTCGGTCATCTGCTGATCGATCGCGGCGACCTGAACCAGGACCCCGGCCTGAAGGGGAAGATCCTGGAACGTGTCCGCCAGGCAGGCCTGGAGCTTGTGGTGGAGCGTCCGGCGCCGGTGCGCAGTGAAGTGCTGTCCGGCCGGGCCCGGGAGGGGGAACCGCTGCTGTGGCAGCTGGCCCTGTACGATCCGCTCCCCCGGGAGGGAGCGTGCCGGCTGTTCGGACTTCAGCTGGCTCTGGAAGATGAGTTCCCGGTGCAGGTGGCCTCCCTTTCCCGGGACGTGGCGGCCTACAAGGTGCATGGCGCCCCGGAGATTCTCAGCCGCTACTATCCGGAGCTGAAGCGCCGCGATTTCGTGTCAGACCTGACCATCGGCCACAGCCGCTACTCCACCAATACCCTGCCGACGGTACTGCGGGCACAGCCGTTCTCCCTGCTGGGGCACAACGGCGAGATTAACACCATTGCCCGGCTGCGGGAGGAGGCGGCCATGCTGGGTATCACCCTTCCCCGGGGGGGGAGCGACTCCCAGGACCTGAACCGCACCCTGGAGGGGCTGATCTGCCGTCACGGCCTGACCCTGTTCGAGGCCATGGAGACGATCTTTCCGCCGGTGTTCAGCATCATGGACCGTATGGGCGAGGAGCAGCGAGCGATGTACACCTGGTTCCGACGCTTCCTGACCGCCAGCGCCCAGGGACCGGCGGCTGTCATCGCCCGCTACGGTGACCAGTGCGTTTTCAGCGTGGATGCCATGGGACTGCGTCCCCTCTGGGTGGGGGAGACCGACCGGGAGCTGTTCGCCTCGTCGGAACTGGGGGTCGTGCCCCACGAAGAACTCCTGACCGATCCCAAGCCGCTGGCGCCGGGGGAGAAACTGGGTGTCGTGCTGAGCCCTGGCCGGCCGCCCCGGCTTTTGCAGCACCATGAGCTGCGCCGGGAGGTGCTGCTGAACTTCCGTCGCCGGATCAGGCTGGAGCCCCACCTCCGCGCCCTGCGCAGGGGACGGGATCTGCCCCCGCCCACGGACCTGCCGCCTGCCTGGGGCAGGAGCATCGGGCTCGTCAGTGAGAACCTGCTGTCGGCCCTGGCCTGGCGGTCCAGCGATGTACAGAACCTGGCCGAGATGGCCTCAACCGGCCGGGATCCCATCGCCTCCTTGGGCTACGACGGTCCCCTGGCTGCCATCTCCAACTCGCGCCAGAACCTGTCCGACTATTTCAAGGAACAGGTGGCGGTGGTGACCAACCCGGCCATCGACCGGGAACGGGAGGAGGAGCTCTTCTCCACCCGGGTCTATGTCGGTCCCCGCCCGCGTGCGGGCACGGCTCCCCGGTCGGTGCTTGACCTGGAGACGCCGCTGATTCTGGGAGGGGGACGGGGAACGACCTGCCCCGATCAGGCCGTTGCCCGCGAGTTTGGGACGACCACCCTGGAGGCGCTCCTTTCCTGGGCCGGGAAGGGACGCTGCCGGATCCTCTCCTGCGCCATGGGGCGGGCCGAATCCCTTCCGGCTGCCCTGGAACGGCTGACCCGTGAGGCGATCGCGGCAGTCCGGCGCGGCGTCTGGCTGCTCGTGCTGGACGACGCCCTGGTGTTCGGCCGGGAACAGAGCTTCCTGGACCCCTTCCTCGTGGTGGCGGCATTGCACCGGGCCCTCCGGGAGAGCGGAACGGCCGCGGGGAGGAACCTGCGGCGGGAAGCCTCCATCGCGGTTCGTTCCGGGGCGTTGCGCAATCTGCACGACCTGATCTTCTGCCGGGGCATGGGCGCCGACCTCCTCTGCCCCTATCTGATGTGGGAGCTGGCCGCCGGGCATGACAACGGCGTGGCCAACCTGCTGGGGGTGCTGGTGCCGGGGGTGGAGAAGGTGATTTCTACCATGGGTACCCACGAGATCGGCGGCTACGGAGCGTACTTTGCCTCCATCGGCCTGGGCGGCTACCTGGCCGGCTGCTTCGGGACTCCTGACTTCTGCGGCTCGGATACCGGGGGGCTGACCCCGGAGATGCTGGAGACGGACAACCGCCAACGCAGCGCGATCGCCCGCAGCAGGCTCAAACAGGAGGTGCCGGCGCAGTTCCGGCTCTATCCGCGCATCTGGAAGATGGTCGGCCAGGTGGCCAGGATGGAGGAGAACTATGCCGACCTGTCGCGACTGATCCGCCAACTGGAGGAGGAACATCCCACTTCCATCCGTCATCTGGTGGATCTGTGCTACTCCGGCGAGCTTTCCGTTGATCCCGAGGAGGTGGATACGCGCGTCGGGAACCACGATCTGCCGATCCTCTTCTCCGCCATGAGCTTCGGCTCCCAGGGGGAAACCCCGTTCCGCATCTATGCCGAGGCGGCCCGACGCCTGAACATCATCTGCATGAACGGTGAGGGGGGAGAAATCGCCGACATGCTGGGAGTGTACCGCGAGAACCGGGGGCAGCAGATAGCTTCGGGCCGCTTCGGGGTCACCATGGACTACCTCAATTCGGTGGATGTCCTGGAGATCAAGGTGGGTCAGGGGGCCAAGCCGGGAGAGGGGGGGCATCTCCCCGGTTTCAAGGTTACCGCAAAGATCGCCGCGGCCCGTCATGCCACGCCCGGCGTGTCGCTGATCTCCCCCTCCAACAACCACGATATCTATTCCATCGAGGACCTGGCCCAGATCATCGAGGAGCTGCGCACCGCCAACCCGGTGGCGCGCATCTCGGTCAAGGTGCCGGCCGTGGCCGGTATGGCCACCATCGTCCTGGGGATCGCCAAGGCAGGGGCGGATATCATCACCATCAGCGGTTACGACGGCGGCACCGGCGCGGCCAGGAAACATGCCATCAAGTTCGTCGGCCTGCCGGCTGAGATCGGGGTGCGGGAGGCCCATCGCGCCCTGGTGCAGGCAGGTATGCGCGATCGGGTGGAAATTTGGGCCGACGGCGGCGCCCGCACCGGCCGGGATGTGCTCAAGCTGATGCTCCTGGGGGCCAACCGGGTCGGCTTCGGCACCATGGCCATGGTGATTATCGGCTGCACCACCTGCCGCGGTTGTCACCTGGGAACCTGCCATGTGGGGATCGCCACCCAGATCGAGACGCTGGAGGAGGCGCGGCAGCAGGGGTTGAAACGTTTCGTGCCGCGGGTGCTGGAGAACGGGGTCATCTACGAGACGACCTTCTTCCGCGGCATGGCCCGGGAGATCCGCATCCTCACCGCCCGGCTCGGCTTCAGGCGCACCCAGGACTTGGTGGGGCGGGCCGACCTGCTGGTGCAGAGCCGCGGACTGGAACGGCTCGACCTGTCCCGGTTGCTGGCGCCCGTGTCCGCAGGAGCGGCTCCCCGTCTGGATGAAGAACCGCGCATCATCCGCAAGCCGCTCAACTACCTGACCTCGTTGATCTCAGGCCTGGTATCCGACGCCTTTGCCGCGGGCGAGGAACGGGTGCGCTACGATGACGACGGCGCCAGTAGCGCGGACCGTGCCATCGGCACGCACCTGGCCGGCGCCATGGTGCGCGGACACCGGGAAGGGACCATCCCGGCCGACTGTCGGGCCCAGCTCTTCTTTCACCGCGATTCCATCCCGGGCAATGGCCTGGGCGCCTTCACCATGCCGCGCATCTCCCTGCATGTGGAGGGAGCTGCCCAGGACGGTGTGGGTAAATCGACCTCCGGTGGGGAAATCGTGATCCTCAAGGGGGAGAACCGTAACGGTGTCAGGGTGGGGGGATCGGTGGGTAAGGGGCTGGCATACGGTGCCCAGGGGGGAACCTTCATCGTCCAGGGGGATGCGGACAGCCGCGCCTGTGTCCGACTCTCCGGCGCCGACGTGGTGCTGGGGGGGCGCATGGCGGCGCCCCTGGACGATTCCCTGGAGAATCTTGCCGGCCGGGCCAACCTGAAGGGGTTTGCCTGCGAGTACATGACCGCCGGCCGGGTGGTGGTGCTGGGTGATCCCGGCCCCTGGCTCTGCTCGGGCATGACCGGCGGCACGCTCTACTGTCGCCTGGATCAGGAAATGGGAATGGACCGGGCCGCCCTGCGGCGGCGGCTAGCGCGGGGGGCCGGGGTGGAGATCCGCGACCTGGAGGAGGGGGATGTTTCCCAGCTGGAACAGCTTCTGGGCAGGTACCACCGGGAGCTGCTTCATTCCCACCAGGAGGACGAAGCCGACTGGCTGGCAGGGGTAATCGCCGGCTGTCGCACCGGATTCGTCAAGATCGTTCCGGAAAAAGCCGTGGTGGCGCCCCCCAGTACCGAGTAGGGCGCCAACCGGTGGAACGAGAACAGGGGGTCAGCGGGGCGCCAGGTGAGCGCGGAACCCCTCGGCCAGGCAGCGGTAGACCGGCTTGCGGAAATCGGCAACGCACTCCAGCAACCGGTCGAAGGGGAACCATTGCCAGGCGCGGAACTCGCTGCCTGACAGGGCATCGATGCTGTCGTCCCGGCCGGTGAAGCGGAACAGGAACCAGTACTGCACCTGCCCCCGTCCGTTGCGGCGGCTGCGGGCGCCGGGGGGCAGCTCGTAGGCCAGCGGCTGTGGGTAGGCTGCCAGCAGTTCCAGCTCTCCGGCCGCTATGCCGGTCTCCTCTTCCGTTTCCCTGAAGGCCGCCGCCAGCGGTTCTTCTCCCGCATCCAGCCCCCCCTGGGGGAGCTGCCAGGCCCCGGGAATATCGGCCCGCTCCAGGGCCAGCACCAGCCCCCTGTCGTTGATGACCACCGCGCCGGCTCCGGCCCGGAAGTACTCTTCCGGCATGCTCATTCCGTTGTTCCTTTCTGGAGTGGAAACTCATTCGCCGCATCGGTGCCGGGACGGCTCTCCTCCTGGCCGGGCAGGTACTCCTCCCGCACGGGGGAGAAGACTTCGATGGCCACCGAATCCTCGGTAATCTCGGCCGCATGGGGAACGTCACCCGGGATGCACCAGCTGTCCCCCGGACCCAGCTCTCGGCTTTCATCGCCGATGGTGAGCCGGAGCTGGCCGCTGACCAGGTAGCCGGTCTGCTCGTGGGGGTGGGAGTGCCGCGGCAAGGTTGCTCCCCGTTTCAGCCGGAATTCCACCATCAGGGTGCGAGTGCCGTGCACCAGCGTCTTCTGCTCTATCCCCTCCAGCGGGTGCCGGTAACCGTGGTTTTCGTGTCGTGCGAACATAGCTCTCTCCTGTGCGGCGGATCGTAGCGGTGGGTGTGCGCGTCAGGTCGTTGCCGCTGGGAATCAGTGTCCCCAGGTGATGGTGTGATTATGAAAATCGATGTGATAGCGACGTTCCCGGAGGAAATCCATGCCCAGCAGGCCGTCAGCCTGGGTGCTCTCGATGATCACCACCCCCAGGTCGTAGATGCGGTTCGGCCCGACCGTCAGGTAGTCGAGCCGTGTCCCCTGGACCGCATAGACGCCGCCGCCGACGCCACGGGCGACTCCCCGCTGGGCATTGGACAGATCGACGTTGAGGCGTCTGGCCAGCTCCGGGCTGATGGTGCTGCTGGAGGCCCCGGTGTCGAGAATGAAGCGGGCCTGTTCCTCTTTTCCCCGGTAGCAGAGTGTCACCGGCACCAGAACGCGGTTGTTCCTGATGATGATCGATGTGACCCGACTCTCTTCGGTGCCCGTGTCGTTGTCCCTGACCGTCTGCCTGTTCCTGTATTTCCGCGGGATCTTGCTGGGATCATCGACAAAGTGGACCGTTCCCTGGCCGTCCTCGTACTGATAGATACCGCCGTCAGCCTGGTACGATGACGCAACGAACCACCCCACCGTCACCAGCATAACCATCATGTGCCATCTGTTCATATGCCTCCCGTGTGCAATCCCTGCGTGTGGCAGGAGCGCCAGGCTCTTCAAAGCTTCCCGTGGCTCTGTGCCGTCTCGTTGAAGGCCGTGGCCGATCGCCGGACATTATTGCCGCCTGTTCATTGAAAGTCAAAAAGAATCAGGGCGTTTCGTTTGATATTCCGGAAAGGACGGTGAACCTCCAGGGTGCGCTTTCATCTCCACGCACCGTTTGACTGCCGAACATGGCCCGTGCTACAACCCACGACAGGCAAATCTTGCGGGACTCGGACGGGGCATGAACGAGATCAGGGCGCTTGAACTGTTCTGCGGGCCGTCGCGGCGGATGGAGACGGCGCGGTGATATTCCCGACGCAGGGAACGGCAACAACAACCAGGTGGCACAGTGGACGAGGAGACGCAACGAATGCTGAGCGTGAAACTGAAACGAGGCGCTGACAGGCGGATCAGGGGGGGACACCCCTGGGTCTTCAGCAACGAGATCGGTGAGCTGAGCGGCGAGGGGCAGCCGGGCTGCGCCGCGCAGGTGTATGGAGCCGACGGCTCCTACCTGGGGAGCGGCTACCACAACCCCCGCTCGCTGATCGCCGTCCGCATCCTCTCCCGCCGCCGGGAAGACCCGGATTCGCCCCAGTTCTACCTTGACCGGATTCGGCGGGCGCTGGAATACCGCCACTCCCTCTATCCCGGCCTCAGCAGCTACCGGGCCGTGTTCGGCGAGGGGGACTTCCTGCCCGGCCTGGTGGTGGACCGCTATGGCGACTACCTCTCGATCCAGTTCCTGACCCTCGGTATGGATCTGCGGCGGGAACTGATCCTGCCGGCACTGATGGAGCTGTTCCGACCCAAAGGGATCGTGGCCCGCAACGACGTGGCCGTGCGCGCCCTGGAGGGGCTGCCGCAGGAGGTGCAGGTCCTGCACGGCGAGATCCCGGAGCGGGTGCTGATGGAGGAGCATGGCCTGCACTTTGCCCTGGATCTGATGAAGGGGCAGAAGACCGGTCATTTCCTGGACCAGAAGGAGAACCACCTGCTGCTGAAGGAAATTGCGTCCGGCGCCCGCGTGCTGGACTGCTTCTGCTATTCCGGAGGGTGGGGGGTGCACGCGGCCGCCTTTGGCGCGGCGTCGGTACATTTTCTGGACTGCTCCGGCCATGCCCTGGCCATTGCCCGGGAGAATGCCGGATTGAACGGCGTGGCGGAGCGGGCCTGCTTCGACGAGGGGGACGCCTTCGAGCGTTTACGGAGCCTCAAAGGGGAGGGGAAGCGTTTCGACGTGGTGGTGCTCGACCCCCCCGCCTTTGTCAAGAGCCGCAAGATGCTCAAGGAGGCGCTCAAAGGGTACCTGACCATCAACCGTCGGGGGATCGAACTTCTGGCGGAGGGGGGCTATTTGATCACCTGCTCCTGCTCCCACCATATGGAGCGGGAGATGTTCCGCGACATGCTTGTCACCGCCTCCCGTCAGGCGGGGCGGGAGATGCGTCTCCTGGCGACCCTGTCCCAGAGCCCCGACCATCCGGTGCTGCTCTCCGTGCCGGAGAGCGAGTATCTGAAATGCTATCTCCTGCGGGCGGTGTAGCCGGCGCAGGGAAGGAATTGACGCAGGCCGCGGCAGCAACGTCACCCGGTTGCATGACGTGTGCACCTGTTGACGGCCGCCGCCAATGCCGTCACGTAACTCGGCGCACCAGGCCCATGGCAAGCATGGCCAGCGCGGCGCCCAGGGCGATGCCGGTCAGCGTCGTTCTCATCAGCAGGGAGGCCTTGACCCTGTTCCAGTTGTTCAGGCGGACGCCGACGTCAGAGGTCGTGATCCGCCGCTGCCGGCCGTTCGCCTCCACGCTGCGCAGGCTGCCATCGGCGAGATGGCGCTCCAACCCCTTTCCCGCCAGGTAGATCTCCACCTCACCACGGGTCTGGGCGAGGGGGAGGCGCATGTCACTGTTCGTCCACCAGACATCGTGGTTGCCCCACAGTATCCGGGACATGTCCACCGCGAAGCTCGGGCCGATGAACAGTGTGGCGGTCAGCCCGATCCACAGCAGCGGGTTGTCCCGACCGATGCTCATCCTGGTGTTCCCTCCTTGTCTTTCATCCCGCACCGGTGCAGCCGTCTCTCTTTGTTGCCGCGGGGCAGAGTGCGTTCCCCCTCCGGCCTGCGCTTCTCCGGAAACGTCTCTCGTCCACTCTCAACTCCGGATTTCTGCTTCGGGTGCGCCATCCGTATGGTCAGCCCTTCCCTAACGCCGGCGGCTATGATCTTCTCCATGACTCGCAGTGAGTCGCCGGGGGAGAGCTCGATTCCCCGGACGGCATCCGTCAGGACGGTGACCCTGAAACCGGCCCCGAGAGCGTCCAGGACGGTCCACCTGGCGCAGTAGTCGGTGGCGAGGCCGCACAGGTAGAGGTGGTTCGCCCCCTCCCGCTTCAATCGTTGGACAAAGGTATCGCCGCCTGAGTCGGTAATCCGGAAGGGGGAGTAGTCGTTCCGCTCCGGGTCGCCCCCCCAGGGTCCCGTCCCCTTCGCCGGAACAGCTGGTCAGGCGGGCTCCCGATGGCTGGTCCGGGCGGAACGGCTCCAGGTGGAACAGTCAGTCCCGGCGCGGCGGGAAGGGTCTGCTCTCGCCGCGCCGGAGTTTCGGTTTACTGGCCGGTTTTTGTGCCGTATTCGGTCAGCAGTGCCTTGATCTTCCAGATCGTGGCCGAGGGGGAAGCGGGGGGGGCGGTGAAGATGTCGTTGGCGCTGATGCCCGGCTTTCCGTAGAAATAACCGTTCTTCTCGTCGTCAATCTGTAATGCGGCCCCCTCCAGGGATACCCCGGCAAAGACTCCCCGGCTGCGGGAGTAGGAGAGAATCTCGGCCTTGAACAGCACGTCGGTGGAGGCCGACGCGCTCCTGCCCACCGGACCGGCCGCGACGCTGGCATCGGCGCCGATGGTGAACTTGCCCTTCTTGATTCCCTCGATGCTCCTGGTGCTTTTGAAGATCAGGATCAGGTCGGTGGCCTGGGCGCCGATCTGCCATCCGAAGCTGCCTCCCACCAGGCTGACAAAGCTGGGATTGCTCCAGGTGCCGTCGCTTTTGTGCACCATCAGGATGCCGGTGCCGTACTTTCCGCCCACAAAGAGGCCGACCTTGATGGCATCGGGGACGATGACGATTCCCGATGCGTTGCTCAGCAGGGCCGGAGGAATCCCGGTTTCCGGAATACTGGTGATTTCCTTGAGTACATTGTAGCTGGACGTGATCTTGTCGCTGTCCGTGCCGGCCGTGGCCAGGGGGGTGATCAGGCAGACAAGAAGCGCCAGGAACGCTGCTGCCATGTTGATGGGTTTGGGGCTCATGGGGGTCTCCTCCGGGTAAGATTCGTTCCATGCCGGGACGGAAAAGGCTTGCTGGGTGCCCGTCCGGGACCGGAAGCATGTGTGGCGATTCTACCCGCAATCTGCGCCAGGTTCAATCGTTTCTCATGTTTTTGTGATCTGACGCCTCTGGCCGGAGTGTGCGCTCGCTGCCGTGGCTCCCGGGTGCTTCGTGGTTGAATCTGAAAACGGTGGTTGTGAGCCGCCAAATGTAGAAACGTCTCTCCGCGCGAAGCCGGGCATGAACGAAACGGCCCCGTCGGCATGGGTGCCGGCGGGGCCGTCGGGGGAGTGGAACTGGGGCGTCGTTACTGACAGTCGGGGATCACCCGCACGGCCACGACACCATCCAGGGTTTTGAGCTTCTCCACCAGTTCGTTGGGTACGCTGTCGGATACGTCGATGATATTGTAGGCCACCTCGCCCCTGTTCTTGTTGAGCATCTCGTCGATGTTCAGCCCGTATTCGCCCAAGAGGGAGGTGACGCGGCTGATGACCTTGGGGACGTTGCTGTTCAGCAGGGTGATGCGGGTCTTGCCGGTGGGGGGCATCTCGCAGTTGGGGTAGTTGACCGAGTTCCTGATGTTGCCGTGCTCCAGGTATTCCCTGAGCTGTTCGGCCGCCATGATGGCGCAGTTGTCCTCGCTCTCGGGGGTGGATGCGCCCAGGTGGGGGATGCAGAGCACCCGGTCCACCCCCAGCAGGTCGGCTTCCGGGAAGTCGATCACGTAACCTCCCAGCCTCCCCTCGGCGATGGCCCCCTTGACGGCAGCGTTGTCCACCAGGCCGGAACGGCTGAAGTTGAACAGGCGTGCGCCTTTCTTCATGCGGGAGATGCGTTCGGCGTTGAACAGCCCCCTGGTATCATCCTTGAGCGGTATATGGATGGTGATGTAGTCGGCCTCGGTCAGCAGCATGTCCAGGTTGGGGGCCTTGATAACCTCGTGGGAGAGTTTCCAGGCAGCTTCCACGCTGATGAAGGGGTCCAGCCCCAGGACCCGCATACCCAGGTTGGCGGCGGCGTTGGCCACCATTACGCCGATGGCGCCCAGGCCGATCACTCCCAGGGTCTTGCCTTGGATTTCAGGTCCCACGAAGCGGGATTTACCCTTCTCGATCTGCTCGGGGATGTTCTCGGTTCCCGCGAGGCTGTTGGACCAGCTGATCCCCTCGTACAGGTTGCGACTGGAGAGGAACAGGGATGCGATGACCAGTTCCTTGACGCCGTTGGCGTTGGCGCCCGGAGTGTTGAACACGACGATGCCCCGCTGGGTGCAGGCGGGGATGGGGATGTTGTTGACTCCCGCACCGGCCCGGGCGATGGCCAGTACGCTGGGGGGGAGCTCCATGGCGTGCATGTCGGCCGAGCGCACCAGAATTGCATCGGGGTTGAGGATCTCGGTGGCGGTTTCGTAGCTGTCCCGGGACAACTGGTCCAGGCCGCACCGCGCGATCTTGTTCAGTGTCTGTATCTTGTACATGGGGTGTCCGTGCTTTCCGGTCTGACGAAAAACGCCCCGCTCCGCTGTCGCCGGAGAAGGGCGTCTGTCGGGCCATTATGGAGTCTACGCGTTGCGCGCCTCGAATTCCTTCATGAATGCCACCAGGGCCTGTACCCCCTCCAGCGGCATGGCGTTGTAGATCGACGCGCGCATACCGCCAACGGAGCGGTGACCGGCAAGGTTGACCAACCCGGCCGCCTCGCTCTCCCGTACGAACTTCTTGTTGAGGGCTTCGGCCTTGTCCGCGTCTTTCTCGGTGGTGAGGAACGGAACGTTCATCAGCGAACGCACGCTCGTTTCCACCGGACTGAAGAAGAGCGAGGAGTTGTCCAGGAAGTCGTAGAGCACCCTGGCCTTCTCCCGGTTCTGGCGATAGATGACTTCCGGGCCGCCCATGTCCCTGATCCACTCCTGCACCAGTTTGAAGATGTAGATGGCGTAACAGGGGGGGGTATTGTACATGGAGCCCCCATCCACGTGGGTCTTGTAGCTCAGCATGGCCGGAAGTCCGGCCGGGATGCGCTCCATCATGTCCTTGCGGATGATCACCAGGGTGACCCCGGCCGGGCCCAGGTTCTTCTGTGCCCCTGCGTACAGCACGGCAAAGCGGGTCACATCCAGCGGCTCGGAGAGCACGCCGGATGAGATGTCGCCGATCATCGGCACGTTGCCCACCTCGGGAATGCTGTGGTACTGGGTTCCCTCGATAGTGTTGTTGTAGCAGATGTGGAAATAGTCGGCGTTCGGGTCGGCGCCCGAAATTTCCGGCAGGTAGGACCACTTCTTGTCCTTGGAAGAACCGACGATGTTGGCCGTACCCAGGCGCTTGGCCTCTTCCGCGGCTTTCTGTGCCCAGGTGCCGGTGAGGGTGAAGTCGGCCTTCTTGTTGACGGTCATGAAGTTGAGCGGCAGCATGTGGAACTGCAGGCTGGCGCCTCCCTGCAGGAAGAGCACGTGGTAGTCGTCCGGAATAGCCATGTTCTGGCGCACCAGGGCTTCGGCGCCGGCGATGATGGCCTCGAAGGGCTTGGAACGGTGGGACATTTCCATGACCGACTGGCCGCTTGTCTCGTAGCAGAGCATTTCGTCTGCCGCCTTGGCCAGCACTGATTCGGGGAGCATGGAGGGACCTGCGGAAAAGTTGTAAAAACGCTTCATTTTTATTTCCTCTGTGGGTTGGTTGAAAGGGCGTCCGCGGTTCTATGCGGTCTGCCTTCCCGTGCGGCATGGCCGCCACGGCGTGGCCGGCGATGCCGTCACGAATGTACGAACTGGAAAAATTATCATAATGAAACGTTTTATGTCAACTGTGTCGGGGACTGAGCGGTCGCGCGGCGGCTGTTCAGTCCCGAAATCTTTTCAGAATTTCTCCGTAGGCGTCGATGCGCCGATCCCGCAGGAACGGCCAGATACGGCGCACCGTTTCACTGCGTCCCAGATCCAGCTCAACCGACAGGATCTCCTCGCTCTCCTGGCCTGCCTGGGCCAGGATCTCTCCCTGGGGGCCGGCGGCGAAACTGCTCCCCCAGAAGACGATGCCGCTGTCTGCTTTCTCCGGTGATGCCTCGAAGCCGACCCGGTTCACGGCGAGAAGCGGCAGGCCGTTGGCCACCGCATGCCCGCGCTGGACCGTGACCCAGGCATCCCGCTGGCGCGCCTGCTCCTCGGCGCTGTCCGTCGGGTCCCAGCCGATGGCCGTGGGGTAGATCAGCAGGTCTGCCCCGGCCAGGGCCATCAGGCGGGCTGCTTCCGGGTACCACTGGTCCCAGCAGACCAGAACTCCCAATCTGCCCGCCGAGGTGGTGATCGGGGTAAAGCCCAGGTCCCCCGGGGTGAAGTAGAACTTCTCGTAGAAGCCCGGGTCGTCGGGGATGTGCATCTTGCGGTACATGCCCGCCATGGAGCCGTCCCTCTCGAATACGACGGCGCTGTTGTGGTACAGGCCGGGAGCGCGGCGCTCGAAGAGGGATGCCACGATCACCACCCCCAGTCTGGCGGCCAGTTTGCCCAGGGTGTGGCAGCTGGGGCCGGGAATCGGTTCGGCCAGGTCGAACTGGGACGGCTCCTCGCTCTGGCAGAAGTAGGGGCCGGTATGCAGTTCTTGCAGCACGACCAGCCTGGCTCCCGTTGCGGCTGCCCGGGTGATCATGTCGCAGCTCTTTTCCAGGGTCTCGGCGCGGTTGGCGGAGCAGGTCTGCTGGATCAGGGCCACCGGCAGCGATTTCATGACAGTACCCCCTGGGGAAGATGCATGGTGACGCAGTGCAGCGAACCGTGCTGTTTCAGGAGCGGAAGACAGTCGATGGCGATGATCTCCCGTCCGGGGAAGGCCTGGCCGATGCGCTCCAGGGCCAGGATGTCCCGTTCCCGGTCACGGTAGGTGGGGACCAGCACCGCGCCGTTGATGATCAGGAAGTTGGCGTAGGTGGCGGGCAGCCGCCGGGCCCTGTCGTCGAAGCAGGGTTTGGGCCAGGGAAGGGGAATCAGGCGATAGGGGGAGTCGTCGGGAGCCCTGAAACTCTTCAGCTCTTCTTCCATCAGCTTGAGTTCGGCGTAATGCTCGTCGCGTTCGTCGTCGCAGGCTGTGTAGACGATCACATCCCGGGGACAGATGCGCGCCAGGGTGTCCACGTGGCTGTCGGTATCGTCTCCCGCCAGGTAGCCGTGGTTGAGCCAGAGGATGCGGTGGGCTCCCAGGAGCGATGCCATGGCCTGCCCGAGTTCCCCCTTCGCCAGCTGGGGGTTGCGGTTGGGGGAGAGCAGGCAGGCGGAGGTGGTTAGGATCGTGCCGATGCCGTCGCTTTCGAGAGCTCCTCCCTCCAGGATCAGGCCGATGGTCTGCATCGTGGGGATGAAGGCTCCCTGCTGCTTGAGAAGTCTGCTGATCTGGTTGTCCAGATTGGCCGGGAACTTGAGTCCCCAGCCATTGAAGCCGAAGTCCAGAAGAACCGGATGGGTGTTGAAAATCACCGTGATGGGGCCGAAGTCCCTCGCCCAGGTGTCGTTGCTGGGCAGCTCGTGGATGCTGACCCGGCTCATGTCCACGCCGGAATCGCTCAGGGACTGGCGTGCCTCGCTCTCACGGGGAGCCGTCAACAGCACCCGTTCGAAGCGGGCGATCTGGCGGATGATCTCGATGAAGACCGGGCGGACCTCGTCGAGCAGGGGAGCCCAGTCGGTCCCCTCGTGGGGCCAGGCCATCAGGACGCCGTCCTGGACCTCCCATTCGGCTGGTAAACGTGGTTTCACTCACTGCTCCTTTCAGGGGGGTAGACGGCGGTGCATGGGGCCGCCGATTGCGGCTCAGAGTATACCGTCCGCGCCATGGTTGCAACCACTCTCTGCGCGGGTTGAACGGGCGGCCGCATGCCGTTGCCGTTGTCGGCATCATGCCTCTTTTGACTTGATTTGTCCCTCCCTTTGCCGGTAGATTGAGCCGCAATTACTCTGTTCAAGAGGAGCGGCCAGTTATCGTGAAGAGCATGACACTCGAAGCCCCCGCCAAGATAAACTACCTGCTGGATGTGATCCGTCGTCGTCCCGACGGGTACCACGACCTGCGCATGGTCATGCAGCGGGTCAACCTGTGCGATGAGATTTCCATACGGCTGACCGATGGGCCGGAACTGTCCGTGGCCTGCGGAAGAGAAGGCGTTCCCGACGGCCCCGGAAATATCGCCTGGAAGGCGGCGCGCCGTATGCTCGATCTGGCCGGTAACGGCCAGGGAGCAGCCATCTCCGTTACCAAAAAGATTCCGGTGGCCGCCGGGCTTGGTGGAGGCAGCAGTGATGCCGCCACGGTACTCATGGGCATGAACCGGCTCCTGGAACTGGGGCTCACGGATCAGCGCCTGATGGAGATCGGCGTTACCCTGGGCGCTGACGTGCCGTTCTTCATTTTCAAAAAAACCGCCCTTGCCGAAGGGATCGGCGAACAGTTGCGGGCCATGCCTCCCATGCCGCGCCTGTGGGTGCTGCTGGTGAATCCGGGGGTGGCCGTTTCCACCGCCTGGGTGTACAAAAATTTGCGATTGACAAGCGACAGGGAGCTGGCTAAACTCCCCCCGCTTTTCAATACTGCCGAGGATGTGTGCGCCCTGCTCTCCAATGATCTGGAGTCGGTGACCATCCCGGCGTTTCCGGTCATCGCCGAAATCAAGGAGGCCATGCTGGACAGGGGGGCTTTGGGGGCCATGATGTCCGGCAGCGGTCCCACGGTCTTCGGGCTTTTCCGGGAGCAGGAAAATGCTGAAGCGGCCCGCGCTGATCTGGTTGCGGGAACCGGCTGGTTTGGAGCGGTGGCGGAAACGCTCTGATACATTTGTTTTTTGTTGTCGGCGAGCATGTTTTTTTGGGGCGTCGCCAAGCGGTAAGGCACCGGATTTTGATTCCGGCATTCCCAGGTTCGATCCCTGGCGCCCCAGCCAATAAAAACAGGCACTTATCCTGACATGGGTAGGTGCCTGTTTCTTTTTTGCGCGCATCCGGTGCAGTGGAAAATCCGATCGGCGTCGCTCTGCGGCGCTGGTGCACTGTCCCTCCTCTCCGCGAGGGAGGGAAAAGGAACAGATTGAGGACGGATGCTCATCGGGGGTGAACATGACCCTGTGTTGATCAGGGGGGACGCCCCTCCCGCACGTATGGGGCTGGCACTGCGGTGTGATACTTGTTTCCGTGGTCACAAGGGGTACAATCCTAAGCAGGAAGCAGCACACTACACAGCAAGCGGAGGAATGCCATGATACGGGTAATTGTGCGACAACGGGTCTCCCAGCCTGACTGCTGGTATATCGACGAAGTGTCGGCCGGTGGGACACACAGCGGTAAAATTTGCTACAAGTCTCTGAGTGATGCGCGGAGAGCGGCCAAAAAGAACCATCCCTACGTGAGCATCGAGGTCGAGTCATAAGCGGCGACCACGCCCATGGCCGCTGATGGTGTATGAAATGGCAACAAGCCGGACTGATGGCGGGTCCGGCTTGTTTGCGGTTTACGCCGATGACCATGTCTGGCGCGGCATACGTCGAAAAAAACGGGCATTCGGTTCCAATTTCCTTGAATGTCTGTTTTTTTGTTGTATAGTACACAATTTAGGTCAGACCACTTTACGCAAGAGCGGTGAAGCGGCGGATTCTTCCCCATTATTCGTCATGTAGGTCCCGTCCCCCCCCTTCATACAGCGACTCGATAATGGAATGTGATTGTCACGAGGGCTTTAATGTCAAGGTTTCCTTCTGTCATGAGCAAGCGCATCCTGATCCTGGTCGTTCTGGTGACGGTTGTCTTTGTGGGGAAGGTCTGCTTTGACATTACCTCGGACCGCAGGCAGGTCATCGTTTCGGCTGAGCGCCTTTCCCGCGGTTTCGCCACCGCCCTGAACGAACATGCCGTCCACACCTTCGGTACCGCGGATAACACCCTTGACGAAATCATTCAGAAACTCTCCCGGGACCCCTCCCGCGGTGCTGTCGAGGAATCCCGGCTGCATCGGCTGCTCCTCGCCTACCGCCAGAAGAGTCCGTACAGTCCCTTCCTGTTCGTGACCGGCTCAGACGGTGTCCTGCGTGCCACCTCATCCGAGTATCCCATCCGCGGTCACAACCAGGCCGCGAGCGAGTATTTTCAACATCACCTGAACAGCCGTGACCAGGACGTCTTCATCAGCCGCCCCTTCAACACGCTGCTGGCCCGCAAGCTGCTGATCGTCATGACCAAGCGTCTCTCCAATCCGGACGGCTCCCTGGGCATGATCGTGGGCATCGCCATTGATCCGCTCCACTTCAGCGATTTCTACCGCTCCATCGAGTTGGGGAAACATGACCGGATCTTCCTGTTCCGCCGGGACGGCGCCGTCCTGACCCTGGAACCGGTCTACCCCTCGTTCCTGAAAAAAGTCATACCGCCGACCGATGCCGTCAGGAGGACGCTGTCCCGGCATCCCCATGCCGGCACTATCCACATGGAGCGGGGGCTCGTTGATGATACCCGCCGCGTTGTCTCCTACCGTTTCTCGGACCGCTATCCGCTGGTTTCGGTGGTGTCGCTGCATGAGGGAGATGTGCTGGCACGCTGGAGGGAGCGTTCCATCAAGAGCGCCGCAGGAGCGTTGCTTCTGGTGGTGCTGGTGGGGACGCTGGGGCGGCTGGTCTACCGCCAGGTCAGGGAACTGAAACAGAGCGAAGACAAGTACAGCCTGATCGCCACCACCGCCAATGAGGGGATCTGGATGCTGGACGCCGAAGACCGCATCATGTACGTGAATCCCCGCGTCGGGGACATGTTCGGCTATGGCGCCGAAGAGCTGCTGGGGCAACCGATCAGCGCCTTCATGTGCCCGGATCAGCTGGCGGACCACGAGGCCAGGATGCGTTTCCGCAAGACAGGCGGCTCCGAACGGTACGAACGCCGCTTCCTGCACCGGGACGGCAGGGATGTGTGGACCATCATCTCGGCCGCGGCGCTGGTTGACGACGAGGATGGGTATCAGGGGGTGGTGGCCATGTGTCTGGACATCACTGACCGCAAAATAGGCGAAGAGCGCCGGCATCGCCTGGAAGAACAGCTGCGCCAGGCCCACAAGATGGAGGCCGTGGGCATTCTGGCCGGTGGAATGGCCCATGATTTCAATAATCTGCTTCAATCTATCATGGGGTACCTCTTTCTGGCCAAAATGTGCGTGGATGAGTGCGGCGAGGCCCGGGAGTATCTGGACGAGGCCGAAAAAATATCCGGACAGGCCAGCGAACTGGGGCAGCGGCTGCTGATGCTCTCCCGCGGCGGAGTCGCCGTCCTGCGTGCCGCCCCCTTGGCGCCGCTGATCCTGCCGCTGGTCTCTTCCGAACTTGCGGGGACCGCCATCACCGGCGAGTTCGACCTGCCGGACGACATGCCCCACGTCACCATGGATGAATCGATGATGCGGCAGGTCTTCTCCCATCTGACGGTCAATGCCGTCGAGACCATGCCCGAGGGGGGCACGCTGCGCATCACCGGCACGACCCTGACCATCACGGCACGCCACGGGCTGCCGCTTCCCACCGGCCGGTACGTCCACATCGCCTTCAGCGACACGGGCGCCGGAATCCCGCCCGACAATCTGCCCCGCATCTTCGATCCCTACTTCACCACCAAGGAGATGTGGAACCGTAAGGGCATGGGGCTCGGGCTGGCCCTCTGTCATACGATCATACGCAAGCACAAGGGTATGATCAGCGCCACCTCCCTGGTGGGAGAGGGGGCTACATTCAATATCTATCTTCCCGTGGCGGACGAGGAGGCGTGCTCCTCCATCTCCGTCTCTTCCCAGCCGTTCTGATCCCGTACGAGGTTGTCTGTTCATGCGCCTGATCCTTGTCGCCGTCCACCCCTATCCCTCTCCCCAGGCGGTTCCCCTGGCCAATGGCTTTCTGGCCGCCTATCAGCGGGAATACGCGGCTTCCCCCAATCGGGTGGAGGTGCTGCTGCGCGACTTCTATCTGCGTCAGGATGTCGCCGGGTGCCGCGCCGAACTGTGTTCCCTGAAGCCGGAGATGGTGGGTTTCTCCCTGTACGCCTGGAACCGCATCCGCTGTCTGGAGCTGGCGGAAGCTCTGCGCCGCGACCTGCCGGGCGTGCTGCTGTTTGCCGGAGGCCCCGAGGCCAGCGCCGATCCCGGCTCCCTGCTGACCGCGGGAGCTCTGGATTTCCTGATAGCAGGGGAAGGGGAGGCGAGCCTGGCGGCTGTCTGCCAGGCCCGCGCCGAGGGGAAGGGGGTGGCCGGAATCCCGGGAGTCGTTATCCGGGGAGGGGAGAAAGGGTGGATTCACCGCCCGCTGCTGCCCGACCTCGATGCCATCCCCTCTCCCTGGCTGAGCGGCGTCCTGGATGCCTCCCGGCTGGGGGGACTGCTCTGGCAGCTCTCACGGGGATGCGCCTTTGGCTGCGATTTCTGCTTCGATGCCCGCGGCGAGCGTGGAGTACGGCGTTTCTCCCTGGAACGGGTGGAGGCGGAGCTGCGTCATTTCGCGGCAGCCGACGTCCAGCAGATCTTTGTGCTCGATTCCACCTTCAACCAGGATGCCGAACGTGCCAAGGCGATCCTGCGCATGATCAGGGCCATCGCTCCCCACATCCATTTCCACTTCGAGGTGCGCTGCGAATTCATCGATGGCGAGATGGCCCGACTCTTCGCGGAAATCCCCTGCTCGCTGCAGATCGGCCTGCAAAGCTGTGACCCGGCGGTGCTTGGCCGGGTGGGCCGGCGTTTCAACCGCGACCTGTTTGCCGACCGGGTGGAGCTTCTGAACCGCTCCGGCGCGGTGTTCGGCTTCGATCTGATCTACGGCCTGCCCGGCGACAGCCTGGAGGGGTTCCGTCAGAGCCTGGATTTTGCCCTCTCCCTCTACCCCAACCACCTGGATATCTTTCCTCTGGCGGTTTTGCCCGGAACCGCGCTGGCGGCCCGTGCCTCCGCCGAGGGGCTCCACCACTGCGCCGGGCCCCCCTATACACTCCAATCCTCCCCCACCTTCAGCGCCACCGACCTGCGGGAGGCGCGCCATCTGGCGCTAGCCTGCGACGTCTTCTATACCCGCGGCAGGGCGGTGGCGTGGTTCAACAGTGTCATGATCGCCCTGGGGGTGAAACCTTCCGTCTTTCTGTCCCGCTTTGGGGAGAGCCTGGTGCGGCAGCGGGGTGAGGAAATCGGTGAAGAGTCGCTGGAGGACGGGGAGATCTGGAGGATGCAGCGCGACTGGCTGACGGAACAGTTCGACGGCACGAAGCTGAGACGTCAGCTGGCGCTGGTACTGGATCTGGTTGACTACCACTACCACTACGGGGCGGCGTTGCAGTCATCGCCGGTCGAACCCCCCGACGATGCCGCGCTCCAGCGGCTGCGGCTGTTGCGGCTGCCGCTCCGGCTGGCCCCCGGCACCCGTCTGGTACGCTTCAGGTACGAGATCCTGGATATCCTGGAGGCCGGCGAGCCGCAGATCGCACGGTTCGTTGTCCGGGTTTCCCCCACCGGTTCACAGGCTGCCCTGTACCCCCATGCCGACGGCGTGCGCACCGAATCTCTGATCGAGCCCTATTTTCTGCTGCTCCAGCGCTTGGACGGCGGGACTCCCAGCGGCAGGATCGCCGCGGAACTGGGGCTGCCCGAGGAGGATACCCTGTCGTTTCTCGGATTTGCCGTTGCGGAGGGCATCGTCACCATCCCCTGAGCAGGGTGACGCGGTGGGCTTTGGGCTTACTTTTTCGTGAAATCTGTCTATACTTGCTGACGCCGCGCAAAAGCGGAAGATAATACTTAAGTCCCGTGGGGGCGAAACAGGATAATCGATGCGGACAATCCAGGGAAATCTGAGTCTCATGTCGGTCATGGACGTCATGCAATGGGCCGATGCCAGCAAGCGCACCGGCACCCTGACCCTGTTTCAGGACGAGCGCCAGAAAAGGATCTACTTTCAGGGCGGCCAGATCATCTTTGTCTGGTCCGACTGCCAGGGCGAGCGCATCGCCGATTTTCTGCAATTCGAGACGCTCGTTAGTCAGCAGAAGCTGAACGAGGTTCTCTCCGACTCGGAGATGCTGGGGCTGCCCTTCATTGGCTACCTCTATTCAGAGGGGATCGTCTCCCTGGCGCGGCTGGAAGAGATTCTCTGGCTGGTGGCCCAGGCAGCGCTGATCGATGCCCTTGGGTGGGAAACCGGCATGTTCGAGTTCATCGACGAACTGCCCGGTTTCGTGCTCAACGGTCCGGTAAAAATCAGCTCGACCCAGCTGCTGCTGGAGTCGCTGCAGAAGTTCGACGAGACCAGTCAGAAAAACCGCGTGGACGGTGAACGGGTCGTGGCGGAGATGATCCGCAATATCGAGCATGGCAACCTGGATCTCCCCCCCATTCCCGATATCATGCAGCGCATCGTGGCCAGGATGGACAGCCCCAACGTCTCCATCGACGATGTCGTTGCGTGCATCACCGACCAAATCCTGGCATCCAAGATCCTCAAAATCTGCAATTCCCCTTTTTACCGCAGGAGCGGCAAGGTGACGACCCTCAAGGATGCCGTGCTGTTCATCGGCTTCAAGTCGCTGATCAGCATCGTCACGGTCCATGCCTTAAGCGGTTTCAGTCCCCGCAATGCCCCCGAAATCAGGAAGGTGCTGCACCACTGCCTGGTGTGCGGCATGGTCGCCCGCCAGCTCGCCCAGGACATGCGCGGGGATTACGAGCGGGCCTTCATCTGCGGCCTGCTGCACGATATCGGCAAGACCGTGATGCTGGACATGTTCTCCGATTACCTGCTGGCGGACGATGTGCGCCGGAAGCTGATGGATGACTACCACGCGGAGATCGGTTATCTGCTGGCCCGCAAGTGGAATTTCGACGAGGCCATTCAGGAGAGCATCCGCTTCCACCACGAGCCGGAACGGGCCGGCGTGCACCGGGGGCTGGTGGAGATGGTCTGTCTCTCCAACATCATGACCTGTTGCGGCCTGGATAGCGGCATGCCCGGCATGGGGCTCACCGGTCTCGACCTGAAGCAGATCAATATTACCGAGTTGCTGGAGCGGGTGGATGCTCTCGATGCGGCGGCGAGGGAGATCATCGCCTAGCCCGGCGGAGTTCCGGCTGGGGCGGTCGCGTCCATGTACGCGCTGCCCGCGCAGGTCTGGCGTTCTGCGAAAGAAGTTGCTTTTTGAGGGCTGTTTTAGTATACATCGCATTTGCTTTTCATTATTTATACGACTAAGGGCAGGCGAAAGGTAGGCAGCATCATGCAGGATAAGATCCGGGTTTTCAGCGGCAACTCCAATCAGAAACTGGCGCTCAGCATCTGCGAGAGCCTCGGCGTCAAGCTCGGCGCGGCACGGGTGCGGAATTTTTCCGACGGCGAGATCATGGTCGAAATCGGAGAAAACGTTCGCGGCCGCGATGTGTACATCATTCAGTCCACCTGTGCGCCAACCAACAGCAATCTGATGGAACTGCTGATCATGGCAGATGCCCTCAAACGGGCTTCGGCGGCCACCATCACCGCGGTGATCCCCTATTACGGCTATGCCCGCCAGGACCGCAAGGCCGCGCCGCGCACCCCCATTACCGCCAAACTGGTGGCAGACCTGATCACCACCTCCGGTGTGGACCGGGTGGTGACCATTGACCTGCATGCCGGCCAGATCCAGGGCTTTTTCAATATCCCGGTGGATAACCTCTATGCCGCTCCGGTGATACTCGCCTATCTCAAGAGCCGCTTCGAGGGGCAGCCGGTCGTCATGGTTTCCCCCGACGCCGGCGGCACCGAGCGCGCCCGGGCGTTCGCCAAGCGGCTGGGCTGCACCCTGGCGGTGATCGACAAACGCCGCACCGGCCCCAACGTGGCCGAGATCATGCATCTGATCGGCGACGTGCGCGACAAAATCGCCATTATCCTGGACGACATGGTGGATACGGCCGGCACCCTGACCCAGGGAGCCAGGGCGCTCAAGGAGAACGGCGCCAAGGCCATCTATGCCTGCGCGACCCATGGCGTGCTCTCCGGGCCCGCCATCGAGCGGATCAACAATTCGGTAATCGAGGAGATCGTTCTGACCGATACCATCCCCCTGGGCGAGAGAGAGGAACAGACCGGAAAAGTCAAGATTCTCTCCGTGGCCGGTCTCCTGGCCGAAGCCATCAAGCGTATTCACCAGGACGAATCGGTCAGTTCGCTCTTTGTGTAACATGTCCCGTCCGCGGCGTGCGGACCGGTTGGTAATTGATGTGACGAAGTTGACACTATAACGAGTAGGGTGGGGCAGCCCATCACGAACAGCGGAGGAAGGTATGCAACAGAAACAGATGAACGTCGAGCTGAGATCGAAGACCGGCAAGGGCATCAGCCGCAAGCTGCGTAACGCCGGCATGGTTCCGGGAGTTGTGTACGGCAAGGGGATGGACCCCATGGCGGTGAGCGTCAACTGCCGCGATCTCCAGGCGGCCATGGCCGGCGAGGGGGGACAGAACAACCTGATCACCCTGGTCGGGGGGGGGAGCCTGGACCAGTCCATGGCGATCGTCGCCGATCTGCAGCGCGACGCCGTCAAGGGTACCTACCGGCACGTTGACCTGCACCGCATCAACATGAACGAGAAGCTGCGCCTGACCGTGCCGGTGGTGCTCAGCGGCACCGCCATCGGCGTCAAGGAAGGGGGGCTCCTGGACTTTGCCCATCACGAACTGCACGTGGAGTGCCTGCCGGGCAACATCCCCGATCACATCGAGATCGACGTGACCAGCCTGGCGGTCGCGCATTCCATCCATGTGGGCGAGATTGCGCTTCCCGAGGGGGTCAAGGTTCTGGACAACCCCAAGACTCCGGTGGTCAGCGTTCTCGGCAGGGTCAAGGAAGAGGCTGAAGCTGCTGCCGAAGCCGTCGAAGCCTAGTCCGGCCTGCGTTACGTTCGATGAGTATGCATATCATAGCGGGGCTGGGTAATCCCGGCTCCCACTATCAATGGACCCGCCACAACGCGGGTTTCCTTTTTTTGGATCGGCTGGCCAACCGGGAAAACATCGGCATCAGCCGCAAGAACTTTTCCGGCCTGGCCGGAGAGTGGAGCCGCTCAGGCTGCCGCCATCTGCTGCTGAAACCCCAGACCTTCATGAACCTCTCCGGAAGGTCGCTGATGCAGGCGCTCCAGTTCTACAAGCTGCCCCTGTCCCGGGCGATCGTGGTCCACGACGACCTGGACCTCCCCTTCGGCGTCGTCCGCCTCAAGCAGGGGGGGGGGCACGGTGGCCATAACGGTCTTCGCTCCATTATGGAGCAACTGGGCAAGGCCGAGTTCATTCGCCTGCGCATCGGCATCGGCAGGCCGCCCCAGGGTGACACGGTGAATTACGTGCTCGGCGCCTTTCCGCCGGACCAGATGGAGGCTCTGCCGCGCGTCCTGGACGGAGGCCTGGAGATGCTGGCGATGCTGCTGGATCAGGGGCTGCCCAAGGCCATGAGTCTGTTCAATAACCGAAATTTCCTGGAAGAGTAACGTTTCTCGCGAAAGGCGTGTTTCTATGGGTTTCAACTGCGGTATCGTCGGTCTCCCCAATGTGGGGAAATCCACCATCTTCAATGCTCTGACCTCGGCCGGCGCCGAGTCGGCCAACTACCCCTTCTGCACCATCGATCCCAACGTGGGAATCGTGCAGGTGCCGGACCCGCGCATGGACCAACTGTCGGCCATCGTCAACCCTCAGCGGGTGCAGCCCACCACCATCGAGTTCGTGGATATTGCCGGTCTGGTCAAGGGGGCCAGTGCGGGGGAGGGGCTGGGCAACCAGTTTCTCGGCCACATCCGCAGCGTGGATGCCATTATTCACGTGGTGCGCTGCTTCGACGACGACAACGTGGTGCATGTGAGCGGCCGGGTGTCGCCGGCTGCGGATATCGATACGATTAAAACCGAACTGGGGCTCTCCGATCTGGATACGGTGGAGAAGAAGTTTCAGCGTGTGGAAAAAGCGGGCCGGGGCGGCGACCGCAAGCTGAAGGACGAAGCTGCCTTCTACCAGCGGGTCAGGGACCTGCTGGACCAGGGCGCGAGCGTGCGCGGCGTGGCGGAAACCGAGGATGAGCGCCTCTGGCTGCGGGACCTGCACCTGCTCACCGACAAGCCGGTGCTGTACGTCGCCAACGTGGCCGAGGACGATCTGGATGGGGCACACCCCTTCGTGGAAGAGGTGCGTCGGATCGCCAGCCAGGAGGGGGCCGGTGTTGTCACCATCTGCGGCAAACTGGAGGCTGAGATCTCGGAACTGGAAGGGGAGGAAAAACAGGCTTTTCTCACCGATCTGGGGCTGGAGGAGGCTGGTCTCGACCGGCTGATTCGCAGCGGATACGACCTGCTGGGACTGATTACCTACTTTACCGCCGGGGTCAAGGAGGTTCGCGCCTGGACCATCACCAGGGGGACCAAGGCGCCCCAGGCGGCCGGCGTGATTCACTCAGATTTCGAGAAGGGGTTCATTCGCGCCGAGGTAATCGCCTTCGACGATTTCATCGCCTGCCGGGGTGAGGCAGGGGCCAAGGAGAAGGGGCTGATGCGTCTGGAGGGGAAGGAGTACGTTGTCCGGGACGGCGACGTGATGCACTTCCGTTTCAACGTCTGACGGCTGCCATAACGCGTCCAACGAAAAAGCCACCTCCGATTGCCGGGGGTGGCTTTTTGTTTGGCGGATGACCGGGCGGCTCAGTAGATGGCGAAGTTGTCCGGGTTGGAGAAAAGTTCTTTCAGGAACAGGTTGTTCAGGTAGTGGCCGGTCTTGCTCGCCTCCACCTTGCCCAGGATGCGGTAGCCGCTGGTGTACAGGTCGCCGATCAGGTCCAGGATCTTGTGGTTGACCAGTTCCTTCTTGTACCGAAGCCCCTGGGGATTGATCACCTCGTCCGTGCCGATCACCACGGCGTTGTCCAGGGAGCCCCCCTTGGCCAGCCCGGCCTTCTTGATCGCCTCGATCTCCTCCAGCAGGGTGAAGGTACGGGAGTTGATGATGGAGAAGGCGTTTTCCACGTCGGTGACCCGCTTCTTCTGTTTGCCGATGGGTTGGCGGAACTCGATGGACATGGTGATGTCCAGGGTGTTGAGCGGTTTCATGCGCACCCAGGAGTCGTTGTGGCGCACTTCCACCGGCCGTTGCACCCGCAGGTAGACTCCGCTTTCGGGAAACTCGTAGACCCCCGCCTTCCACATTCCCTGATAGAACTCCCAGGCGGATCCGTCCAGGATCGGTACCTCGGGGCCGTCGATGTAGACCAGGCAGTTGGTGATGCCGGAAAAATAGAAGGCTGCCATCAGGTGCTCGATGGTGGAGACGGAAGAGGCGGCGGAAGCGATCTGGGTGGAAAGGCGGGTGTCAGCCACCATGTCGTAACGGGCCGGAATCAGGGTGCCGTTGTGGACGAAAGCGATGCCGAACTCCCGGCGGGGGAGGAACTCCAGGGTGACCTCGCGGCCGGTGTGCAGACCGATGCCGGAAACCTTGAAGATACGGTTGATGGTCGTCTGACGTTTTATCATGGCGCGACTATGGCAGGTTTGGGCTGAGCCGTCAAGAGGCCTCGTCCCGGCGGAAGGCGGCCAGGGCGCGCTTCAGCTCCTCGTGCTCCCCGGCCAGGAGCGCGTACTTGCGCTCCAGCTCCCTAAGCTGATCGAACAGGCAGGATATGGCCCGGGCTTCCGGGTCGGGCAGGTTGCCGTGCTCCAGGTCAACCCGTCCCTCCTCCCGTTTCTGGGAGAGAACGGTCCTGCCCGGGATGCCCACCACGGTGGCGTTGGCAGGCACCTCCCTGACCACCACCGAGTTGGAACCGATCTTGGAGCCGCTCCCCACGGTAAAGGGCCCCAGGACCTTGGCGCCGGAGCCGATTACCACGTTGTCCCCCAGGGTGGGATGGCGCTTGACCTTGTCCCAGGTTACGCCGCCCAGGGTTACGCCGTGGTAGAGGGTCACGTTGTCGCCGATTTCCGCGGTTTCGCCGATCACCACCCCCATGCCGTGGTCGATGAAAAACCGGCGGCCGATCCTGGCGCCGGGATGGATCTCTATGCCGGTCAGGAATCGGCCGATGTGGGAAATCAGCCGCCCCGCCAGGAACCAGTGCCTGGTCCAGAACCAGTGGGCGATGCGGTAGATCCACAGGGCATGCAGACCGGGGTAGCAGAGCAGGATCTCCAGCACGCTGCGTGCTGCGGGATCGCGGTCAAAGACCGAGGCGATATCCTCGCGGAGGCTGTTGAACATGTGATCCTACCTCTCATCCGTGTGGCAAAATGTGGTTATAGAACTACCATACCACATAAAATACGTCAAGTTGATCCTGTGGCCTGATTCGGCGCCTGATGGATGAATTTAGTCTCGACAATGAAGCCAAATTTAACTACTATGCTGCTTCGAATATGCGGAAGCGCTGTTTTGAGCCCCATCCATCACTACCATGAAAGGAGTTTCACTGATGGCAACACCCGAATTCCAGTACCAGGATCCGTTTCCGATTGGCAAAGACGAGACAACCTATCGCAAGATCGAGGGCTCGGAAAAATACGTAACCGTCGAGCAGTTCGCCGGCAAGGATGTGGTCCGGATCTGCCCCGAGGCTCTCACCCTGCTGGCCAACGAGGCCATGCGGGATGTCTCCTTCCTGCTGCGTCCCGCCCATAACGAGCAGGTCGCCAAGATCCTGAGCGATCCCGAGGCTTCCCAGAACGACAAGGGGGTTGCCCTGGCGTTCCTGCGCAACGCTGAAATCGCTTCCCAACTGGAACTTCCCATCTGCCAGGATACCGGTACCGCTACGGTTGTGGCCAAGAAGGGACAGCAGGTCTGGACCGGCGTCAAGGATGAGGAGTACATCTCCAAAGGAGTCTACAAGACCTACACCGAGGAGAACCTGCGCTACTCCCAGACCGTTGCCCTGGATATGTACAAGGAACTCAATACCGGCACCAACCTGCCGGCCCAGATCGATATCATGGCCACCGACGGCGACTACTACAAGTTCCTCTTTATGGCCAAGGGTGGTGGCTCCGCCAACAAAACCATGCTCTACCAGGAAACCAAGGCCCTGCTGACCCCGGACAAGCTGGAAAAATTCCTGATCGAAAAGATGAAATATCTGGGAACCGCCGCCTGTCCTCCCTACCACATCGCCTTTGTCATCGGCGGTACCAGCGCCGATGCCTGCATGAAGACCGTCAAGCTGGCCACAGCCAAGGATCTGGACGGACTCCCCACCGAGGGGAACGCCCATGGTCAGGCGTTCCGCGATCTGGCCCTGGAAGCCAAACTGCTGGAGGCGGCCCAGAAGCTCGGCATCGGCGCCCAGTTCGGCGGCAAGTACTTCGCCCATGACGTGCGCGTGATCCGTCTTCCCCGCCACGGCGCATCCTGCCCGGTGGGCATGGCGGTCTCCTGCTCCGCCGACCGCAACATCAAGGCCAAGATCACCAAGGACGGCCTGTTTGTGGAAGAGATGGACCGCAATCCTGGCCGCCTGATCCCCGAGCGGTTCCGCGGCAAGCACGAACATGGTGTCAAGATCGACCTGAACAAGCCGATGAACGAGATTCTGGCCGAATTGACCAAACATCCGGTTTCCACCCCGCTGCTCTTGTCCGGTACCATCGTGGTCGGCCGAGACATCGCCCATGCCAAGTTCAAGGAAATCCTGGACAGCGGCAAGCCGTTGCCCGAGTACCTGAAGAAGCATCCGATCTACTACGCCGGCCCGGCCAAGACCCCCAAGGGCAAGCCCTCCGGCTCCTTCGGCCCCACCACCGCCGGCCGCATGGACTCCTACGTTGACCTGCTCCAGGCCAACGGCGGCTCCATGATCATGATCGCCAAGGGGAACCGCAGCCAGCAGGTTACCGACGCATGCAAGAAGCATGGCGGCTTCTACCTCGGTTCCATCGGCGGTCCCGCCGCCGTTCTGGCCGAAGAAAATATCAAGAAGGTGGAGTGCATCGACTTCCCCGAACTGGGCATGGAAGCGGTCTGGAAGATCGAGGTGGAAAACTTCCCCGCATTCATCCTGGTTGACGACAAGGGAAACGACTTCTTCAAGCAGCTCGGCCTGTAAGCAGTGGCCGCCCGGCCGGGCAACCGGCCGGGCGGCAGTCGGTCCCTGGAGAGCGGGGATCGGTTTTTCCGGGAAAATCCGGTCCGCTTGTTTCAACTACCGAAATCATGGAGGTGCACCATGCAGGTGAAAGAGGGAGATGTTCTGGTATGCAACAACGGCAAGTGTCAGCTTGAACTGAAGGTTATCCGCGCCTGTTCACCGGAGGTGTGCGGAGACGGAGTGGAATGCGAGTTCGAAGTGCATTCCGGTGGCGAATCGATCATTCTGTATAAGTACGAGAAGTAACGGCTCGTCGCCAGTACGCAGAAAACGGGAGAGCGCTGTCGCTCTCCTTTTTTTGTATGCCCGGCGTGAGTCCGCTGATCGGCCGGTTCTGGCAGTGGCAGGTGGAGGCTGCTGTGGAAAACGAGTACGTCAGGGTGCGTTATTAAGTGTGTTCCCACCGAAGGGGACGCTACCCTCCGGTACGGTCAGAAGCTGGGGGGGGGCTGCCGGAGCGAGTCCTCCCGGAATTTCTGGACATGTCCTTCGCGGGAACAGGGCAGCCTCCACCTGCCGGAGTGAAACAACCTAAATCCACAGATACTGGAGTTCGTCATGAGAGAAGACAAAGACAGGGAGCTGGTTGACCAGCAGGAAGAGGAAGAAGACTTTGCCCGGCTGTTCGAGGAGAGCTGCGGCGGGAAAGGAGGCTGGCTCGAGCCGGGGCAGAAACGTGAGGTGCGGGTCCTTAAAGTGAGCTCCGAATGGGTCTTTGTCGATTGCGGCCAGAAGGGGGAAGGGGTCATCGACCGCACGGAATTACTGGATCCGGACGGTGCCTGTACGGTCAATGAGGGTGACAGCATCACGGCCTATTTTCTCTCCTCCCGCCAGGGAGAAATGCGTTTTACCACCAAGCTGGCCACCGGGGCGGCGGGGTCGTCCCAACTGGAGGCCGCCTGGCAGGGCGGTGTGCCGGTGGAGGGGATGGTGGAGCAGGAGATCAAGGGTGGGTACCAGATCAGGCTGGGCGGGGCCACCCGCGCCTTCTGCCCCTTTTCCCAGATCGCCCTGCGCCGCAGCGACGACCATGCCTCACTGGTGGGCAGTCGGCAGACCTTCCGCATCACCGAGTACGGTGAGGGGGGGCGTAACATCGTCGTCTCTCGCCGCGTGTTGCTGGAGGAGGAACAGCAGCGCATCAGGGAAGCCGCCTGGGAAGCCATCGCGGAGGGAATGAGACTGGGGGGCAGTGTGACCTCTCTCCGGGATTTCGGCGCTTTCGTGGATATCGGCGGTCTGGAAGGGCTGGTTCCGCTCTCGGAGATCGGGTGGGGCCGGGTCAGGGATGCCGCCGAGCTCCTTTCCGTGGGGCAGGAGGTCCAGGTGGTCATCAAGAGCATCGACCGGGAGAAGAACCGCATTTCCCTGAGTATCAGGGAAACCCTGGCCGACCCCTGGGAGTGCGTGGGACAGAGCTGCCCAGAGGGGAGTTACCAGAACGGCACCGTGGGGCGCCTTGCCAATTTCGGCGCGTTTGTCTCCCTTCCCTGTGGACTCGATGGTCTGATCCATATTTCGAAACTCGGTGGCGGCAAGCGCATCAGCCACCCCCGTGAAGTGGTGAGCGAGGGACAGGAGGTGGAGGTCAAGGTTGAAAGTATTGATCGAGACAACCGACGCATATCCCTGTCACTGGCCGGTACCGCCCGCAAGGCGGACGAGGAGGCCGCCACCCTGGAAGAGTACCGCTCCAGGACCAGTGCCTCTCCATCCGGTAGCATGGGTACCCTGGGCGATGCCCTGCGGGCCAGGTCCGAGAAACGGCGGAAGAACTGAAACCGCGGGCGCGCCGACATCACCGTCGGTGACGACCGGAATGTCCCGGCCCCGCGGGCACGCTGACGCGGGGCCGGGGCCGTCGGTCCATCCTGGGAACTTTCGTCGAAGCATGGGAAATAACGCTATTTTGCTTTGACAGCCGCCCCGCTGATACTGTATACACTTTGCTCTACCTCCCATGCCGCCAATTCCATGATCAGAGAAAGAAGACCGCCATGAACCTGAAGCCTGAACTCATCGCCCAGCTTGAACGCGTACTCAGCTCGGTTGAAATGCTGCTGCCGCGGGCTATACCGGCCATCGACTGGGCCACGTACCATGCCGCCAACTGGCGCCGTCACTCCTTCTCCGGCTATCTGGAGCCGGTCAAGTTCACCGATACCACCACGCTGGACGAGCTGCTGGGCGTCGAAGAACAGAAAACCATCATGGTCAACAATACGCGCCAGTTTCTGGCCGGTCTTCCCGCCAACAACGCTCTCTTGTGGGGGTCGCGCGGTTCGGGCAAATCATCCCTCTGCAAGGCACTCTTGAACGAGTTCGCCCCCCAGGGGCTGCGGTTCATCCAGGTGGAGAAGGAAGACCTGATCTACCTCTCGGAGATCTTCAGTGCCGTTGAGCACCAGCCGTACCGCTTCATTCTCCTGTGCGACGACCTGACGTTCGAAGTGGGTGAGCTGAGCTACAAGATGCTTAAGAGCGCCCTGGACGGTTCGGTTTATTCGGCACCGGAAAACGTGCTGATCTACGTTACCTCCAATCGCCGTCACCTGCTCCCCGAATACGAGACCGATCACCTGGGAGGTAAATTCGTGCGGGGAGAGCTGCAACAGAGCGAAGCCATGGAAGAGAAGGTATCGCTCTCCGACCGCTTCGGCATTTGGGTAGCCTTCTACGCCTTCTCCCAGGAACGCTACATCGAGGCGGTCAAGCTGTGTATCGCCCGTGAGGCCCGCCAGAACAAGATCGAGATCCCCTGGACCGGCGAACTGGAGCACGAGGCCATCAAGTGGGCCCAGGAGAAGAGTAAACGATGCGGCCGTACCGCTTACCAGTTCTCCCGCAACTGGATCGGTCATCACCTGCTCTCCCTCAGGGGAAACTGAACGCCTCCGGAACGGCCACTTGGACCTGGACACGAAAAAAGCCTGCTTAAATGCAGGCTTTTTGTTGTTTCAGGTAGGGGGGCGGCGTTTACTGTTTTTTGACTTCTTCCGCCTGGAGTCCCTTGGGGCCTTTCACGACGTTGAAGGTGACCTTCTCCCCCTCTGCCAGCGTCTTGAAGCCGTTGCCGACGATGGCGGAAAAGTGGACAAATACGTCACCGCTGCCGTCGTCCTGCTCAATGAAACCGAATCCTTTGCTCTCGTTGAACCACTTGACTGTTCCTGTTGCCATTTCCGTTTCTCTCCTTTGATGTCTGTCGTGCCCGTGAGCGGCGACTCCGCCGCCCGTCCCGCTCCTCCGGCAGGGTTTCACGGCGAAATGCCCGACGAAAGATGCTACCTAGGTTACCTCAGCTCGACGGCAATGCAACAGCGGGGAGAAAAAAAGAACAAAAAATGTGAAGCCGTTAAGCCCGCAGGCGGGCCAGCACCTTCAGCAGGTGGGGCACCATCTGTTTCTTGCGCGACATGACCCCCTTTAGCTCGTAGAGCCCCGGCTCCGGCGCGGGGCAGCCCATGACATGGGCCAGCTCGTCCATTCCCGCGGTCATGAAGAGGGTTGTTTCGCTGATAATGTCCGTGACCATCAGGCCCGCCATGCACAGGTTGTCCTGGCTGCGGATACGTTCCAGTTCCTCGCGCACGCGCTGCTTCAGTCCGTCGAACTCGTTGAAACCCACCACCTCCACCTGTCCGATGCCGAACCTGTCCGTGTCCAGGGAAAACTGTTTGAAGTCCGAGCGTATGGCGCGGTTCAGGGATTCGTGGGCGGAAAAGCCCCCACAGGCGGAGAAAATCTCGCCACCGAAACACAGGTGGTCGAGGCCGGACAGTCCTTCCAGCCAGGAGACCAGCTCGCGGTCGCGGGATGTCGTAGTGGGCGATTTGAGGATTACCGTGTCGGAGAGTATTCCCGCCAGGAGCAGGGAGGCCATGGCCGGACGCGGCTCAAGCCGCTGCTGGCGGTACAGGTCGGCCACCAGGGTGCAGGTGCTCCCCACCGGTGCGGTGATAAAGGAGATCGGTTGGCTGGTGGGCGGATTGCCCAGCTTGTGGTGGTCGATGATCTCCAGGATCTCCACCGTCTCGGCTCCAACCACCGATTGGGCCAGTTCGTTGTGGTCCACCAGGATCAGGGCGTAGGGGTGCGGGGCCAGCAGTGACGATCTGGTGGCGACTCCGGCGATGCTCCCCTCCCCGTCAGTGACGATCACCGCCGATTCGCCGCCATGGAGCAGCTTGAGGCGCAGTTGCTCCAGGGGGGCGTCCAGGCCGATCCGCTCGAAGCCCGGTTCCACAAAACAGGACAGGGGAGTGGAGAGGCGCGTCAGCCAGGCGGAGGTTGCGGTGTCATGGGGGGTGGAGATGACGGTGACCCCCCGCTCCCGTGCCCGGCTCAACCGCTCCGGTGATATTGCGTACCCGCCGGTCACCACCAGCAGCCGCACCCCCAGATCGATGGCGGCCTGCTGTATGGAGGGGCGATCCCCGGTCATGACCATCAGCGACGAGGTCTCGTAGCCGGTCAGTTGCCCGGAAAAGGACTCCTCCACCATGGCGCCGATGAACAGGTGCAGGTGCTCCACGTCGTCAACGGCCTGGCCGGAGAGCAGGCGGCCTTCGAGACAGCTGCACAGGGAGCGAAGCGAGGTGTCCACCCCCCGTCTGCGCCCGGTTCCGGCCACCAGGTATTTTTCCGACAGTTTCAGCAGCGAGACCATGCCGACCGGCACGTTGGTGTCGTCAACAACCGGCAGGACCCTGATGGAGTGCTGGTGGAACAGCTGCAACGCATCCCTGAGTGGCAGATTCCCCCTGGCGGTGACCGGCTGGCGTGAGATGACGTCCCTGACCCGGGGGTAAACGTCGGCCAGGTACGGCGGCGGTTCAAGGCCGAGCCGATCCAGGATGTAGCGGGTCTGGGGATTGAGTTCGCCCGCGGCTGCGGCGCTCACGTTGCCTTGACCGAGGCGTTGCTTCAGTTCCGCGTAGGCCAGGGCCGACGCGATGGAGTCGGTGTCGGGGTTCGTATGTCCGATAACGTAGATCTGGGTCGCCATGCAGTTCAACCTCCCGTATAACAGCGATACGCTGCCCGGCTCTGGGTGAGAGGGGGGTGCCCCGGCAGGCGCACTGATACCGCCGGGGCTGGCCGGCTCCGTCAGCGTGCCTGTCGCGAACTCCGGGGATAGCGGCTCGGCTGGGTTCCGGTACTCATGTTAGGTTGGCTTCCCCGGTTCCGGGAACCGGCCGGGGAGTGGGGCGTGGTTGCGCCGCGCGGCGTCGAGGACGTGGCGGCCGTTGTCCGCCGGGGCGGTCGGGGCGGCCGGGCAAATTCGTCATCTTTCCGGGGCGCCGGGACGCTGTAATCGAACTGGTCCACGGTTCTGCGCTCCAGCGGGGCATTGAGTTTCCTCTCGATGGTCACGACCATGGCCCGGTCCTCGGGGGTCACCAGGGTGAAGGCGTCGCCGCTGCGGGCGGCGCGCCCGGTGCGGCCGATGCGGTGGATATAGGCCTCGGCCGTGTCGGGGATATCGTAGTTGACCACATGGGATACCTGGGACACATCGATCCCCCGGGCGGCGATGTCGGTGGCGACCATGATCTGGAAGGTGCCGTCGCGGAACCCGTCCAGGGCGGCCTGGCGCCGGTTCTGGGAGAGGTTCCCCTGGAGGGATGTGGCCCGGTAGCCGGCCTTCTCCAACTGTTCCCCCAGGCGTTTGGCGCGATGCTTGGTACGGGTGAAGATCAGCACCGATCCGGTCTTCTTGGTGCGCAGCAGCTCCAGCAGCAGCGGCGTCTTGAGGTGCTGGCTGACCGGATAGATGGCGTGGGAGACCGTAACCGGCGGTGCCGTGCTGCCGGCCTGAACCGTTACGGGCTGGCGGAGGATGTCGCTGGCCAGGCGGCGGATGTCGTCCGGCATGGTGGCGGAGAACAGCAGCGTCTGCCGCTCACGGGGGAGCTGTTTCAGGATGCGGCGGATATCGGGCAGAAAGCCCATGTCGAACATCTGGTCGGCCTCGTCCAGCACCAGCACCTCGATGCGCGACAGGTCAATGGTACCCTGGTTGATATGGTCCAGCAGGCGGCCGGGGCAGGCCACCACCAGATCCACGCCCTGTTTCAGCCGTGCCACCTGCGGGTTGACGGAAACCCCGCCGTAGACGGTCATGCTGCCCAGGCCGGTCTTGGCTCCCAGCTGGGTGATGGATGCGTTGATCTGTTCGGCCAGCTCGCGGGTGGGGGCGATGATCAGGGCCCGTACATGACCTCGCGTGCCCTCCATCAGGCGATGGAGGATCGGCAGCGCGAATGCCGCGGTCTTGCCGGTGCCGGTCTGGGCCAGGCCCATGACGTCGTTGCCTGCCATGACCGGAGGGATTGACTGCTTCTGGATGGGGGTGGGGCTGCTGTAGCCTGCACCAGCGATGCCGGCCGTGACGGCGGGGTGAAAAGCGAACTTCTGAAAACTCATACTACTCCTTGGTTGTGTGGTGGTACGCAAAAAGCCCCGACCGGAGCTGGGGCTTGTGGATGATGTCCTTGACTTCAAGTGCTACCCTGACGCGGGGGTGCCGCGTTTCCGTCTGTCTGCTAGCTTCTACACATAGCAGCTTTTCCGACGTTTGTATGCAAAAAATATGTTCAGCGGGAAAAAGGTCGAACCGTTCCGCCCTTCCGGGCATGATGAGCCGCGTCATCGGTCGTGAGGATGCCGTCTGGTTACGATCGGGTGAAGAGGAGGTTGCATCCCGGCAAAACCCCGGCGTACCTGCTCTCCCATTCTTCCAAGTTGCTGAATCAGCGATGAGGCGGACCGGCGCCGGCGGGCGAATGCCGGCCTTTTCTGTTGAGTACCCCCACGAGTTATGCTAGCTTTATAAGCTATTTTTCAAAAAAACCAGATCAGCGGGAGCAGAGATAATGTTCGGTTCACTGGTAAAAAAAGTCTTTGGCAGCAAAAACGAGCGTGAGATCAAGAAACTCTGGCCGATCGTGGCGCGCATCAACGAGCTGGAAGCATCGATCTCCCCCTTGAGTGACGAGCAGCTGCGCGGCAAGACCATGGAGTTCAAGGAACGTCACGCCACGGGCGAGTCGCTGGACGCCCTGCTGCCTGAGGCGTTCGCGGTCTGCCGCGAGGCGAGTAAACGGGTGCTGGGCATGCGCCACTTCGATGTGCAGCTGATCGGCGGCATGGTCCTGCACTCCGGCAAGATCGCCGAGATGAAGACCGGCGAAGGCAAGACCCTGGTGGCCACCCTGCCCGCCTACCTGAACGCCATCTCCGGTAAGGGCGTGCACGTGGTGACGGTCAACGACTACCTGGCCCGGCGCGACTCGGAGTGGATGGGACGGCTCTATTCCTTCCTGGGGCTGACCGTCGGCGTGATCGTCCATGGCGTCGAGGACGACCAGCGCCGCGTCAACTACGCCGCCGACATCACCTACGGCACCAACAACGAGTTCGGCTTCGACTACTTGCGGGATAATATGAAATTTTCCCTGGACGACTACGTTCAGCGCGGCTTCAACTTCGCCATCGTCGATGAGGTGGACTCGATCCTGATCGACGAGGCCAGAACCCCACTGATCATCTCCGGTCCCACCGAAGATTCCACCGACAAGTATTACGTCATCGACCGCATCATCCCGCTGCTGCAGAAGGGGGACGTCAAGGAGGAGGAGGCCAACACCCTTTCCGGCAAGCGCAAGGTGTACACCGGCGACTTCACCATCGACGAGAAGGCCAAGAGCGCCACCCTCACCGAACAGGGGGTGCTCAAGGTGGAGCAGCTGCTCAAGGTGGACAACCTGTACGACCCGCGCAATATCGAGATCCTGCACCATACCCAGCAGGCCCTGCGGGCCCACGCCATGTACAAGCGGGACGTGGACTACGTGGTCAAGGATGGCGAGGTGATGATCGTGGACGAGTTCACCGGCCGGCTCATGCCGGGGCGGCGCTGGTCCGACGGTCTGCACCAGGCCATCGAAGCCAAGGAAGGGGTGACCATCGAGAACGAAAACCAGACCCTGGCCACCATCACCTTCCAGAACTACTTCCGCATGTACAAAAAGCTTGGCGGCATGACCGGCACGGCAGACACCGAGGCAGAGGAGTTCCACAAGATCTACAAGCTGGACGTGGTGGTTATCCCCACCAACCGGCCGCTTCTGCGCCCGGACTTCCCGGACGTGATCTACAAGACCGAGCGGGAAAAATTCAACGCCGTCATCCAGGATATCAAGGAGCATTACGCCACCGGCCAGCCCTGCTTGGTGGGTACCATCTCCATCGAGAAGTCAGAGGTTCTGTCGGAGCTCTTGAAACGGGAAGGTATCCCCCACAATGTACTCAACGCCAAGCAGCACGAGCGGGAGGCGGAAATCGTCTCCCAGGCCGGGCGCTTGAAGGCCATCACCATTGCCACCAACATGGCCGGCCGCGGTACCGACATCCTGCTGGGGGGCAATGCCGATGCGCTGGCCGCCCAGTGGCGGCGCGCCAACCCCGAGGCAAGCGACGAGGAGTATCAGGCGGTCCTGAGTAACTACAAGACCGTCTGCGCGGCAGAGCATGACGAGGTGGTCAAGCTGGGCGGTTTGCACATCATCGGCACCGAGCGCCACGAATCGCGTCGTATCGACAACCAGCTGCGCGGCCGCTCCGGCCGTCAGGGAGATCCCGGTTCATCACGCTTCTACCTGTCGCTCCAGGATGACCTGCTGCGTATCTTCGGCTCGGAACGGGTGGCCAAGATCATGGATTTCCTCAAGATTGAGGAAGGGGAAGCCATCACCCACGGCATGATCAACAAATCCATCGAGAATGCCCAGAAGAAGGTGGAAGCGCACAATTTCGACATTCGCAAACATCTGATCGAATACGACGACGTGATGAACAAGCAGCGCGAGGTGATCTATACCCAACGCCGCGAGATCCTGGCCGGTCAGGAGATCCGGGAGAGCTTCCTGGAGATGCTGGACGAGACCGTGGAGGAGATCGTCGCCGGCTACGCAGTGGAGAAGAGCGCCGCCGAGGAGTGGGACTGGCAGGCCATCAATGAAGCGACGTTCAAGTGTTTCAACCTGCACCTGGAGCTGTCGGCGGACATCCTGGTGCGGCTCACGCCGACCAGTCTGCGGGAACTGCTCACTGAGCAGACCCACGCCATCTTCGACTCCAGGGTGCGGGAGATGGGGGATGAACTGATCGACCACCTGATCAAGGTGATGATGCTGCAAGCCATCGATACCCACTGGAAGGACCACCTGCTCAACATCGATCACCTGAAGGAGGGGATCGGCCTGCGCGGTTACGGCCAGAAAGATCCCAAGCAGGAGTACAAGAAGGAGGCGTACGAGCTCTTCATGGGACTGATCATGCGCATTCGTGAGGAGGTGGTGGAGCGCATCTTCTGGGTGCAACTGGAACGGCCCGAAGAGGTGGAGGAGATCGAGGAGGAACAGCGCGGCAGGAAGATGATCTTCAATCTGTCCGAAGAGGAGGAACGGTCCCAGGAGCCGGCCAGGAGCAGCCGCGTCGCGGGCCGGAACGATCCCTGTCCCTGCGGCAGCGGCAAGAAGTACAAGAAGTGCTGTGGAAAGTAGATAACGCGCCTCCGTGAAGCGCCCAAGGGCGCTGAACATCGATGCAAAAACCCCCTGCCCGGTTTGTCCGGACAGGGGGTTTTTGCGTTTTCGACGGTTGTCGTCAAAAAGCCGGGGCTTACTCGTCGCGCTCGTAATCTACCATGCGCTTGGCAACGGACTTGATGCTGAGCAGGTCGCTGTAGTTGATGTTGTTGCCCAGGTAGTTGCCGCCGTCGGTGCCGCATCCCAGGGTCAGTGAGGGGGGCAGTTTGTTGTAGATCAAGCCCACGGAGCCGTGAACTGCCGGCTGGTTGAGCAGCAGGCGGTTGGCGGGGATCTCCATGGCGTACTTATCCAGGACCGCCTCGTCCTGGGCGTGAACGACGGAGGTGTGGCCGGCGCCACCAAAGAGCAGCTGGGACTTGGCTGCCTGGATGGCCTCATCGGTGCTGTTGAAGGCGATATACCCCAGAACCGGGGAGAGCTTCTCATGGCTGAACCAGTCTTCGGGGCCGATGGAGGTCAGGGGTACCAGCAGCAGCTTGGCGTCTTCGGGAATCTCGAAGCCGGCCATTTTAGCGATGGCCTGGGGCGACTTGCCGACGATGGCGGGAGACGCTATGCCCTTTTCCTTGTCGAACATGATTGCTTCCAGTTTGGCCTTCTCTTCGTTGTTGACCAGGTAGGCACCGCGATCCACCAGCATCTTCACGCCCTGCTCGCAGATGGCCGGATCATCGAAGATGACAGACTGGTCGGAGGAGCAGATGGTGCCGTTGTCGAAGGTCTTGGAAGCGATGACGTTGTTGATGGCCACGCTCAGCTTGGCGGACTTGGAGATGAAGACCGGGGTGTTGCCGGCGCCGACGCCGATGGCCGGGTGGCCGGAGCTGTAGGCTGATTTGACCATGGCGTTGCCGCCGGTGGCCAGGATCAGGCGCACGCCCGGGTGCTTGAACAGAGCGTTGGTCCCTTCGATGGAGGGCTCATCGATCCACTGGATGACGTCCTTGGGTGCGCCGGCGCTGATGGCGGCGTCGTACATGAGTTGGGCGGCATGGGCGCTGCACTTCTGGGCGCGGGGGTGGAAGGCGAAGATAATGACGTTACGGGCCTTCAGGGCGATCAGTGACTTGAACATGACCGTGGAGGTCGGGTTGGTGGTCGGGGTGGCGGCGGCCAGAACACCGAACGGCTCGGCGATATACTTGACGCCTTCCTCTTCCTTGATGACGCCGACGGACTTCTTGTCCTTAAAGTACTCATAAACAACGTGAGCGCCCAGGTGGTTCTTGATGGCCTTGTGGTCGGCGCGACCGATGCCGGTCTCGGCAACCGCTTCCTCGCCGAGAATGACTTCGTTGGCAACGCTGGCGGCGTCCATTGCGGCACAGATCTTGTCAACCTGCTCCTGGGTGTACGTCTTGAAAATTTCCGCGGCCTTCTGTGCCTTTGCCACCAGCTCATCGATCTTCTTGATAACGTCTGACATTTACATACCTCCCATGGAATAGTGGTACTGCATGCAACAGCGGAAACTGTGCGAGATGTTTGTGGTAACGATAGAACGTCGTAATTTTTGGCGCAGTATTAGTCTGAAAAATACACCTAAAACACAGGACTTGTGCGGCGCTCAACCGGATTGCCGTGTGAAATTACGGAGCCGAATATAACAAAATAAAACAGCTTGTCAAACCTTTTCTTGGTGCGGTTCAGGCACTGGTCGAAGGGGTTGGGTGAGCCGCGTTTCAGTTGGGAAGCTATGTGGAAAAGAGACGTTAATGCGGCTATATATCAATTGTTACGACGCAGGGCTTCCCTGTGGTGCGCTTCGACACCGTTGTCTTATTCTGGGCAAAAGCCGGTCTCTCTGAAAGAGTATATGGGGTGGTTTTTGAGGTTTCTGCAGGTGACTTGATCTTTCGTGTACTCATTAGAGTCCGGGTTTTTGAAAATAGCATTTTATTTTTGTCTGAGTGGCTGATCTCGTTTCTTTCGCATGGCAGGATGAAGGTAACGGGAGGGGGGACCATCGTTCCCGTGTTACCCGGGGAGGGTGCCCCCCCTGGCGGGTGCGGGCGATTCACTCCGGGGTGGTGACTGTCGGGATGACGTGTGGTCTGCATGCTATTTTTGTTGCACCTGCGTGATAAATAGGGTATGCATACGTTCTTTATAAAAACGGCTTCGGCCGTATCTCCTTGCTCCGGGCGGGACCGGGGCTGGAAAAACCGTGAGGAGGAAACACCATCATGAGGAAGTATGAAACGATTTACATCCTCCAGCCGGACCTGAGCGAAGACGACATCAAGGTTGTCGCCGACAAGGTCCAGGACGTGATCACATCCTACAAAGGGAACTTTCAACGTCTGGAAGACTGGGGCATCAGGAAGCTGGCCTACTCCATCAACAAGTGTACCCGGGGGCGCTACCTCTATCTGCGCTATGACGGCGGGCGTGAACTGATCGCCGAACTTGAGCGTCGCCTCAGGCTTGACGAAAAGGTGCTGCGCTTTCAGAGCGTCAACATCACCGATCAGCCCGAGAAGCCGGTTGCCGAGAAAAAGCCGGCGCCTGTCGAAGCCGAAGCGGTGGAAAGCGCCGAGGCGGCTGCCGCCCCCGTCGAGACGGTCAGCGAATAACCATTTTTCCTGGAGGATAGATTACCATGGCCAACGAACGACCCACTTCACAGCAGAGACCCGCGGGAGGACCGCGCAAGAGACGCCCGTTCCAGCGCAGGAAAGTTTGCCGCTTCTGCGCCGAGAAGAATCTGACCATCGACTACAAGGAACCGCGTACGCTGCGTTATTTCATTACCGAGCGCGGCAAGATCGTTCCCCGTCGCATCTCCGGCAACTGCTCCGCCCATCAGCGGGAGATCACCGAGGCGATCAAGCGCGCCCGCAACCTGGCGCTTCTGCCCATCGCATCGAATCATACACTTCCTTAAGCACGATCCCATGAGAGAGAACGCGCAGTCCGGCAGCGTGGCCAGCCGCCTCGCGGCAGCCGGAGTCGGGGCGGCCTTGTCGTCCCTGCTGTTTTCGCTCCATATCGTCATTCCGCCGGCAGGCCTGGTTTTCGGCCTGCTGGCGCCGTTTCCGGCGTTGCTGTGTCGTTTTCGCCACGGCCGACAGGCGGTGCTGATCACCATCCTGGCCTCCATGACCCTGTTGACCGCGGGCTTCGGCTTTCAGGTGGGAGCACTCTATCTGCTCCAGTGCGGGGTTGTGGCGTTGCTCCTGCCGGAGCTGCTGCTGTCCGGCTTGGGGTTTGCCCGCAGCATTGCCTGGACAACCGCCGCCAACCTCCTGGTCTATGTCGTGGCAGCGGGGCTGTTCATTGTTGCCAACGGCAGCGACCTGGGTCAGGTGTACGGCCTGATGGCCAGGGAAGTGGATGCAAACGTCGCCCAGGTTCTGGCACTCTACGAAAAGGCCGGGATCACCGGGGAGGAGCTCGGCGCGGCACAGCAGGCCATGACCTCTGCAGCGGCCCTGTTGCTGCGGATCTTCCCAGCCCTGACCACGCTGATGCTGATGCTGTTGTCAGGCTGCAATCTGGTCCTCCTGAAACGATTCGGGAGTCGCTTCGGCATCGACCTCGGGAACGGAACGTTCCGGGAGTACCGCACACCCGAGCCCCTGATCTGGCTGCTGATCCTGGCCGGCTTCGCCATGCTGACGGACGTTGACGTTGTCACCATCCCGGCCCTGAATCTGCTCGTACTGCTGGGCGTGCTGTATTTTTTGCAGGGGGTGGCGGTCGTATCCAGCCTGCTGTACCGGCGTGCCTCCGCTTCCCTGTTGCGGATGGCCTTCTGGCTGCTGCTGATCGCCCAGCCCTATCTGGCGGCCGTGGTGGTCGCCATCGGAGTATTTGACCTGTGGGGTGATTTCCGCACCCCCAGAAAACAGGAAAACCTGTAAAAACAGGCTCGAAAGGAGAGAATTCATGAAAGTCATTCTCAAGGAAAACATTGATACTCTCGGCCACATCGGCGACATCGTCAAGGTGGCTCCCGGTTATGCCCGCAACTACCTGCTCCCTAAGGGGTTGGCGGTCGAGGCAACCGAAAAGAACGCCAAGGCTCTGGAGCACGTCAAGCGTCAGATGGCGTACAAGAAGGATAAGGTGACCCAGGCCGCCCGGTTGCTGCTCGCCAGGCTGGATGAAATCACCGTTGAACTGGTCCACCAGGCCGGCGCCGAGGGCAAGCTGTTCGGTTCCGTGACCAACATGGAGATTGCCGCTTTTCTGAAGGAAAAGGGCGTCGACATCGATCGGAAGAAGATCGCCCTGGCGGAGCCGATCAAGCAGGTGGGAGAGTATACCGTGCCGGTCAAGCTGCACCCGGAAGTGACCGCCAACCTCAAGGTTAACGTCAGCGCGCCTGCCGTTGCAGAGTAGCCATTCCCTGCGTTTACGAACTCGACACACCATGAAGACGAGCCTGCCGGAGCCATCCGGCAGGCTCGTTCTCGTTTGGGGCCGGGCAGCGGTCGCTGCCCTGTTGTGGTCGGGGGAGATAATTCCGGCTTTTAGCAGGAACGCGCGGTTGACATTCTCCAATACAGGGGAGAAAATGCCGCAACTCGTGGGGAGGTGTGCGTGGATTCCATTGTGACGGAAGTTCTGGTCATCTGCCTGATGATCGTGTTGAACGGTTTTTTTGCCTGTTCCGAATTCGCCATCGTTTCAGTGCGCAAGAGTCGTATTGCCCGCCTGGTAACCGAGGGGGACGAACGGGCGTGCATCGTCGAGACGCTCCAGAAGGACCCCCACCGGCTGCTGGCGCTGGTGCAGATCGGGGTGACCGTGGCCGGCTCGGCCGCATCCACCGTCGGCGGCATCATCGCGATCGAGCAGCTGCGCCCCTTCTTCGCCACGCTCCCCTGGCCTCTGGTGCGAGACTCTGCCGAGCCGCTGGCGGCCGTCACCCTGGTGGTCGTGATCTCCTACGTTTCGCTGATCGTGGGTGAACTGGTGCCCAAGGCCATTGGTTTGCAGTATGCCGATGCCATCGCCCTGCGGGTCGCTCGCCCCATCGATCTCCTCTCCCGGGTGGGAGGCCCGGCGGTGAACGTGCTGACCGTCTCCAGCAAGGCAGTGATGAAGCTCCTGCGTATCAGCGGCGATCGCCAGGGATTCGTCACCCGGGAAGAATTGCAGCATATTGTTGCCGAGGGGCGCGAGAGCGGGGTCTTCAGTGAGACCGAAACGCAGTACATCCATAACGTGTTCCAGTTCACCCATACCTGCGTGCGCGAGGTCATGGTGCCTCGCACCCGCATGGTCGGTCTGGAGCTGAACGCCTCCCGTGACGAGGTTGTGGCGCTGATTCTGGAGAACATGTATTCCCGCTACCCGGTCTATCGCGGCACCATCGAGGAGGTGGTGGGGGTGGTGCACGGCAAGGACCTGCTGGGACGCATGGTGGCCGGCGCACCCTTCGATCTCGCCGCCACCATGAAGCCGCCGGTGTTCGTGCCCGAGAGCAAGAAAGTCAACGACCTGCTCAAGGAGATGCAGCGCAGCCAGAATCAGATGGCGCTGGTGGTGGACGAGTACGGCGGCCTGAACGGCCTGGTCACCTCCGAGGATCTGATCGAGGAGCTTCTGGGCGACATCAGGGATGAGCATGATTCCGCTGAGAATGCCGGTATCCAGCGCCAGCCTGACGGTTCCCTGCTGGTGGACGGCTTTCTCTCCATCTTTGACCTGGGAGATTACCTGGAAATCAGGCAGGAAGATGATCTTCCCTATGATACGGTGGCCGGGATGATCCTGGACGCCCTGGGCCGTTTCCCCCAACGCGGCGAGGAGGTGGAATGGCAGGGCTACCGCTTCATCTGCGAAGATGTCACCAGAACCGCCATTCTGCGGGTGCGGGTCGTGGCGGCGGGGGAGTGAGCGACCCATGCTCGCGCGCCTGCACATACGCCTGCCCGCCCTGGTGCTGTTCTTCCTGGTTTCGGGGTTGATCGGGCTGGCGTTGTTCCTGCCGCGGCTCATGGATGTCAATGCCTACCGCGGCGAGATCATCACCACCCTGCGCCAGGAACTGGGTCGGGAGGTTGGCTTCGGACAGGGCAGGTTTTCCATGACGTTCGGCCCCACCTTCACCTTCGACAACCTGTCCATCCGGGAGAAGGGTGGCACCGGCGAGTTCCTTGCGGCCAAACGGCTCAGCGTGCACCTGGCGCTGCTGCCGCTTCTCAGGAAACACGTGGTGCTGCGCAGCATCGTCGTGGAGGGCGCCCGCATCCGTCTGGAGCGGGATAGCCGGGGCAGGCTGAACATCGATGACCTGCTGGTGTCCCGTCCCGGCGCCTACCAGTTGCGGCTGCGCAGGCTGCGGTTCAACGGGGGAGTGCTGCACTGGCGTGACCTTGCCCTGGGCAGGGAACCCTTCCAGGCCGAGGCGCGCATCTCCACCCTGCTGCTGAACGGCGTCCGCCCTGGGCGGAAGGGGAGCCTGAAGCTGGAGTGCACGCTGCCGGCGCGTTCCGGCGCTCCGGCCCGGGTGGCTTTGGAGGGGAAGGTCAGACTCCCGGACAGCGGAAAACCGCTCTCCGGGTTGGAGCTTGACCTGGCCGCCACGCTGCACGGGTTCGATGCCGGGCGCTTCTGGCCCTACTACGGCTCCTACCTTCCCTTCGGTCCCACCGGCGGGCGGATTGACCTGGCCACCAGCTTCAGGGGCACGCCGCTCCGATTCGACGCCAGGGGAGACCTGCGCCTGGCCAATGCCTCCCTGAACTGGCCCACGGTCTTCCACCATCCGGTCAATCCCCGCCTGGCACGGCTCCGGTATGAACTGAAGCGGAAGGATGACCTGATCGATATGCCGGTGCTGCACGTTTCCGCCGACGGCTTTACGGTCCGGGGGAGTTGCCGGATTGAAGAGATGAACGGTCCGGATCCGCGCATCCTGGCCCGGGCCTCATCGGAGCCGTTCCAACTGGAGAGGGTGCGGACCTGGATCCCCTACGGCATTATCGCCGATGATGCCTCCCGTTACATCGAAGAGCACATCACCGGCGGCCTGTTCCGGCTGGAGAGCGGCGTCCTGGACGGCAGGATCAGCCAGATTGCCCACATGGAACGGGGGACCAACTACAACGTCCTGCGTATCAGGGGCAGGGTGGAACGGGGTGTCGTCAGCTACGGCCCGCGGGTGCCTGCCTTCACCGGCATCAGCGGCAGGCTGGACCTGGTCGGCAAGGACTTCATTCTCAGTGGGATCAGCGCCAGCTTCGGCGGCTCTCCCTTCCGGCTGGAGGGACGAATCACCGACTATCCGCTGCACACCCCCTGCGGCTATCCCTTCCGCATGGAGATCACTCCCCGGCCGGCTGAAGTGGCCTGGCTGGCGCGCCTGGCCGGTAACGACAGGCTGGAATACGTCGGTCCGTCCCGGCTGGTGTTGACCGGGAGCGGCACTACCTCCGCCTATTCCCTCTCGGGCGAATGGGACCTGCGACAGGCTTCCTACGCCGCTCCCGGAATCGTGCGCAAGCCCGCGGGAACCCGCAACAGCCTTGCCTTCAGCTCGGTCCTGACGCCCACTTCAACGCGCCTGAACAGCCTCACCTACGTCCTGCCCCCCCTGGCGGTTTCAGCCTCGGTTCAGCTGGACTACGGAACCACCCCTCGTCTCGCTTTTGAACTGCAAACCAACCAGTTCCTGCTCAGCGAGGCGCTTCCCGTTCTCCCGCGCTGGCGAACCTATCATCCCCGAGGCAAGGTCCAGGCCCACATCCGGGGCAGCGGCAACCCGGAGGACCCGGGCTCCCTGGCCTACAGCGGGACAGTGGCGCTGCATTCCTTTTCCTTTCAGCCGGGTGGGGGGCTCAGGCCGGTCAGCAACCTGAACGGTTCGCTGATCCTCAGGGGCAACGGCCTGGAGACAGCGGACCTGCGCATGCAGTACGGCGCCTCCGCGCTCGCCGGGCAGGGGCGCATCGCCAGCCTGGCCGATCCCCGGCTGGAGCTCAGTCTCTCCTCTCCGCTGTTCCATCTGCGCGACCTTTCGTCCTCCGTTGCCCGTCCCGATGCGGTTATCAGGGGAATGGCGGCATCCTTTACCCTTCGGGGCAACGACTGCGTGATCCGTTCCCTGACCGGACAGCTCGGCTCCACCAGCTTCGGCATCAGCGGCAGCTACACGGGGGGGGGCGTCCCTATGGCCGACCTGGTTCTCAATGCGCGCCACCTGGATTTGGATGAACTCCTGCTGGTCGCTGGGACGGGGCTGGAGGGGGGAAATGGGGGAACCGGGACTGATCTGCGCCTGCGGGTCATTGCGGATGAATGCTCCTACAACAAGGTTCGCCTGAACCGTGTGGGGATCAATCTCTCCCGCGACAGCGGCGTCACCTACGTCCATGACCTCCAGGCCGGTCTCTACGGCGGCAGGCTCGACGCCAAGGGGAGGATCGCTTCCGACGGCAACCGCATCAACCGCTACGACCTGAACCTGAAGCTTGACAAAGTCGATGCCTCCCACCTCCTGCGCGACCTCGACATCTCCCGCGAGGTGACCGGCAGTCTCAGTCTTCAGGGAAACCTCACCGCCCGCGGTTCCACCATGACCGACATCAAACGCAGCGCCCTGGGTAACCTGCGCCTGCACCTGGAAGAGGGCAAGCTGCGGAAGTTCAACGTGCTCTCCAAGCTCTTCTCCCTGCTGAACCTGTCCCAGCTGCTCAAGTTCCAGCTGCCCGACATGGTGCAGGGAGGCATGCCCTACGAGGTCATCAAGGGAAGCTTCTCGGTGAAGGATGGTACCCTGGCAACCCAGGATCTGTTCATCAGGAGCGATGCCATCAACATCTCGGTGGTCGGGAGCACGGACATCGTCAGGGAGGTGCTGGATTTCACCATCGGCGTCCAGCCGCTCCAGACCGTGGACAAGCTGGTCAACCGCATTCCGGTGGTGGGATGGCTTTTGACCGGCAAGGGGGGATCGGTTGTGACCGCCTATTTCGAGGCCCGGGGAACCTGGGCCGACCCGCAGGTGAAATCGGTCTCTGCCAAGTCCCTGTCACGGGGAGCCTGGAACGTCTTCCGGAGGGTCTTCGAGCTTCCCGTGCGGCTTTTCTCCGATACGGGCGAAGTGCTTCTGGGACAGTGATTCCTTTTCCTGCTCAAGACACACTCTCCGCTGACTCGTCGACGGCTCCTTACCATTCCCTTTCTCGATTTCCCTCTCCCTCCGGGGGAGGGCCTCCGCGTCGGCGGATTATGCTTGCGCCTCTGGTCCGGTATGTGGTATGAGAGGTGAAAATTTATCTTAACGGTGTTAAGTATGGGCTTCAAGGAACGGCGGCACAGGCAGAGGGAGGAGTTCAGGGCCGAGATCCTCGCGGCGGCACTGGATCTGTTTTCCCGTGAAGGGTATGCCGGTTTCTCCATGCGCAAGCTGGCGGCCCGGATCGAACATTCCCCTACGACCATCTATCTCTATTTTCGCGACAAGGACGATCTGCTTTTCCATATCTGCGAAAACTACTATGTCGCGCTTCTCAGGGACCTGGGGCGCATCAGGGGTGAGGGAGCGACACCGGAGCAGACCCTGCGGGCAATTCTGCTCAACTACATCCACTCCGGACTGGCCAATCCCGAGCTGTACAAGGTGGTGTTCTTCTCCAATCCGCAGGTGTACGGCAGGCCGGAGGAGTACGCCTCCCGGGATACCATGTCCCTGCGGTGCTGGACCGCAACCTGCGAGGTGATCAATGAATGTATCGCCGACGGTACCCTGCGGCAGGTGGACGGCGACACACTGGCCATCGTGTTCTGGAGCGCCGTGCACGGCCTGGTTTCGAGCCTGATCTTTACCAAGGATTTTCCCATGCCCGACGCGGATGTGATGGCGGACATGCTCATCGGGGGGCTGCTGCGGGGCTACGGTGGCTGATGGTTGTTACGGCGCCGACCACCTCCGGTCCGTCACCTTCTTGATGAGGGGGACAGGGCCATCGGGCTGAAGGCCCGCGTCAGACGTTTTTTTTTGTGCAGGAGGTTAGTGTTGTTAATAATAAAGATTGTTGTTATTGAGGCTTGGCCATGAATCGGCCAGCCATCCCTTCGTTGAGCGTCATCAACGGCGGCAAAAAGAGCGGCACCGAAGAGTCCGGAAGAAGCGGTCGTCGGGACCCGGACCGGCTGGACGGCCTGGTCGGGAGCGCGTCGGCCCTGCTGGCTTCGCGGCAGCAGGAGGACGGGCACTGGGTCTTCGACCTGGAGGCGGATGTCACCATTCCGGCGGAATACGTGATGCTGCGGCGCTTCATCGGCACTCCCCTGGATTCCGACGCGGTCTCGCGGCTTTCGACCTACCTGTTGGAACGGCAGTTGCCTGACGGCGGCTGGCCGCTGTACGCCGTTGACGGCGATGCCAACATCAGCGCCAGCGTCAAGGCCTATTTCGCCCTCAAGCTGCTGGGACACGACAAGGGCGCACCCCACATGGTCAGGGCGCGACGGATGATACTGGCGCTGGGAGGGGCGGAGCGGTGCAACGTGTTCACCCGGATCACCCTGGCGCTGTTCGGCCAAGTCCCCTGGCACACGCCGCCGGCCATGCCGGTGGAGATCATGCTGCTGCCCGGATGGTTCTTCTTTCACCTGAGCAAGGTTGCCTACTGGTCGCGGACGGTGATTGTGCCGCTGCTGATCCTGTACGCCACGCAGCCGGTCTGCCGCCTGGGCTACGGCGAAGGGATCGCAGAACTGTTCAGGACTCCGCCGGACAAGCTGGGCCACCTGGACGGATTCCGTCGCCAGGCCTGGCGCAAGAACGTTTTCATCCTGCTGGACCGCCTGCTCAAACGCTGCATGGGGCTGATTCCCGGCCGTGTCAGGCGGCGCGCCCTGGATGAGGCGGAGCGCTGGACCCGGGAACGGATGCAGGGGGATGGGGGGATCGGCGCCATCTATCCCGCCATGGCGAATGCGGTCATGGCCCTGAAGACCCTGGGATGCGGCGAGAATGACCCCGATTACCAGCGCGGCCTGCGGGCCATCGACCGGCTGCTGATCCACACCGAACAGGCTCAGGTTGTCCTGCCGGACGACGGTGCGGCTATGCACGTCACGCTGGCCGCTACAGGCTCCAGCGCCGCCGCCGAGCTGTATCCCGCGCCCCTCGGCGAGGGGGCGGAAAAGCGTTCTTTCAGCTTCTGCCAGCCCTGCACCTCCCCTGTCTGGGACACGGCCCTGAGTCTCACGGCTCTGTGCGAGGCCCAGGCCGGGGGCTTCTCTCCGGACAGGGCCATGGAATGGCTCTTCAGCCAGCAGATCAGCACGCCGGGTGACTGGTCGGAGCGGTGCTCCGGTCTGGAGTGCGGCGGCTGGGCCTTCCAGTACGAGAATGCCCTTTACCCGGACGTGGACGATACCTCCAAGGTGCTGATGAGCCTCTTTCGCGCCGGAGCGCTGGACAGGCCGGAGTACCGGGAGAAGATCGCGCGGGCCGTCAGGTGGGTGCTGGGCATGCAGAGTTCCGACGGCGGCTGGGGCGCCTTTGATGTGGACAACAACCACCTCTACCTGAACGACATCCCCTTTGCCGATCATGGCGCGCTGCTGGATCCCAGTACCGCCGACCTGACCGGACGGTGCATCGAGATGCTGGGCATGCTCGGCCATGGCCCCGACTTCCCCCCCATTGCCCGGGGAATCGCTTTTCTGCGGCGGGAGCAGGAACCGTTCGGCGGCTGGTTCGGACGCTGGGGGGTGAACTACATCTACGGCACCTGGTCGGTCCTGTCCGGGTTGAATCAGGCCGGCGAGGACATGGGAGCCCCCTATGTCAGGAGAGGGGTGGAGTGGCTGATCTCGTGCCAGAACGACGACGGCGGCTGGGGTGAAACCTGCGCCAGCTATGACGATCCCTCCCTGGCGGGCAGTGGTGCCAGCACCGCTTCCCAGACCGCCTGGGCGCTTCTGGGGCTGCTGGCGGCCGGCGAAGCGAATCATGCCGCGGTAAAGGCGGGGGTCAGCTATCTTACGGAACGCTTCAATGACGGCTGGGACGAGCGGTACTTCACCGGCACCGGGTTTCCGCGGGTATTCTACCTGCGCTACCACGGTTACAGCCTGTTCTTCCCCGTTTGGGCACTGGGGGTGTATGCACGCCACCGGAAGGGGGAAACAACTGCCCAGGAACGTGTGCGGGAACACAGTGTCAGGGGCATGCACTCCTGGCTGGCGGATGAATGTGGCTGGTGAACGGCGCGCTCGTGTGTATTGCACTCGCGGGCGACATGGGCTAAACTGCGCCCCGCCCCCGAGGAGTTGCAACGGTTTGGCGAGAAGTGGCTGCCCCATGAGCGGAACCACGGAACCGGTGCAGGCTCCCGTGATTAACCGCTTTTTCAAGGTGAAAGGCAACGATCGATGAACGTTTTCCCGCGGTGCATTCTGCGTCAGGTGACACGGGGCGTACTCCCCGTAGCTGTTGCCGCTCTTGGGGCGGGATGTATGGTCGGCCCCGATTTCCGTCCCCCCGTTGAAACGCTTCCTTCCGGCTATACCGCCGCGCCCTTGCCTGGCCTGGCCGGGCAAGGGAAACATGATGGGCCCGAGAAACAGATCCTGCTTCCGGGTCGCGAACTTCCCGCCCAGTGGTGGCGGCTGTTCCGCAATCAGGAACTGGACCTCCTGATCCGCCAGGCCCTGAAAGAAAGCCCCACCCTGGCGGCGGCGGAAGCGGCCCTGCGCCAGGCCGAGGAGAATCTGACCGCCCGGAGCGGCTCGGTCTACTATCCCTCCCTTGACGCCTCCCTCTCCGGAACGCGCCAGAAGGTGTCCCGGGCCGCCAGCGGCCAGCCGGGCCGTGGCGGCCTGACCTACGGCCTGTACAACGCATCCCTGGTGGTCTCCTACAACCTGGATCTGTTCGGCGGCGGCCGGCGGGAGTTGGAGGAACTGCGCTCCCAGGTGGATTACCAGCGTTTCCAGCTGGAGGCGGCCCATCTGGCCCTCTCCGCCAATATCGTCACCACCGTGGTCAGGGAAGCCTCGCTGCGGGAACAGTTGGCCACCACCCGGGAGATGCTGGGAGTGCAGCAGCAGCTGCGCGACCTGGTGGAACGCCAGCTCCGGCTGGGGGGGACGACCCGGGTCGAACTGCTCAGCCAGGAGAATCAGGTGGCCCAGCTGCGGGCCAGCCTGCCCCTGCTGGAGAAGGAGCTGGCTCTGACCCGTAACCAGCTGGCACTGTACTGCGCCCGGTTTCCCGGACAGTCCGGGTTGCCTGAGTTCCACCTGGATCAGCTGCGGCTGCCGTCCGAGCTCCCCCTTTCCCTCCCCTCATCCCTGGCTCGCCAGCGCCCCGATATCCGCGCGGCGGAGGAGTTGCTCCATGCCGCCTGCGCCCGGGTCGGGGTAGCCACCGCCGACCTCTACCCCCAGATCACTCTCAGCGGCGGAGCAGGTGCCCAGGCCGCCACCCTGGGGAAACTGCTCAGCAGCGCCAGCCCGGTCTGGAGCCTGGGCACCGGACTGCTGCAACCTCTGTTCCGCGGCGGCGAGCTGACCGCACGGCGGCGGGCGGCCCTGGCCGCCTACGACCAGGCCGGTGCCCGTTACCGGGAGGTACTGCTGCAGTCGTTCCAGAACGTTGCCGATGTGTTGCATGCCCTGGAGTGTGATGGAGACGCTCTGACGGCCCAGGAGGAGAACGAGCGGACGGCCCGCGAAACCCTGGATCTGACGCGCCGCCAGTTCGAGATCGGCGCCAGCACCTACCTGCTGCTGCTCAATGCCCAGCGCCAGCACCAGCAGGCACGTATCGGCCTGATCCAGGCCAGGGCCGCCCGCCTGGCGGACAGCGCCGCCCTGTTCCAGGCCCTGGGGGGCGGCTGGTGGAACCGGGAGGGCGAAACGGTGCCTCCCTCTGAACAGGTGAAGGAGTGAATTACCCCCTCCCTCTAGCCGTCCCCCGAAACTACTCTCACATGAAGGCACGAAGCTTATCAGGGGCGGAGCGAATGATTACCACCGGTTGTCGTCCACTGTGCCGCGCCTTCGCGTTGGTACGTTTTTTGGTAAGTCAACTCCACCTATCCAGCGGAGATCACACCAGATGAAGAAACGAATACTGTTCGCCGTACTCGGCCTGCTCGTCGTCATCGCCATTCTGGCCGGCGTCAAGGCCCTGCAGATCAGGGCCATGGTCAACCAGGGCAAGGCCTTTGTGCCCCCCCCCGAGACCGTCACCACGGCGCTGGTGGCCACGGACAGCTGGGTCGCGGACCTGAGCGCCGTGGGAAGCCTGAGCGCGGTGCAGGGGGTGTCCGTTGCGGCGGAACTGCCGGGCAAGGTGGTGGCGATCGCCTTCCGGTCGGGGAGTACGGTCAGGAAAGGGGACCTGCTGGTGCGGCAGGATGTGAGCTTCGAGGAGGCCCAGCTTCCGGGGCTTCTGGCCCAGGTCAGGCTGGCCCGGGCCGAACTGGAGCGGGCCAGGCGGATGGTGGGGGAGAAGATCATCTCCCAGTCCGACTATGACCGCGCCGCGGCAGCCCATGACCAGGCCCTCTCCCAGCTGGATACCGTGCGCGCGACCATTGCCAAGAAGACCATCCGCGCCCCGTTCAGCGGCAGGATCGGCATCCGTCAGGTCAACCTGGGACAGATCCTCAGGGAGGGGGATGCCATCGTCACCCTGCAGAGCCTGGACCCGATTCACGTGGATTTTTCACTGCCCCAGCAGCATCTGGCCCGGCTGCGCACCGGCCAAACCGTGCGCCTGACCTGCGACGCCCTGCCGGATGAGACCTTCTCGGGGCGTGTCAGCGCCATCACGCCGCTGGTGGACGCGGAGACCAGAAACCTGAGCGTGCAGGCCACCGTTTCCAACCCGAGCGAGCGGCTGCGGCCGGGCATGTTCGTCACGGTGGCGCTGGGGCTGTCGGAGCAGCGGCCGGTGCGGGTCATCCCCGCCACGGCGGTGCTGTACGCCCCCTACGGCGACTCGGTCTTCGTGGTGGAGCAGGCAAAGGATCGCAAGGGGAAACAGCTGCGCCAGCAGTTCGTGCGGCTGGGAGAGAAACGGGGCGACCTGGTGGCGGTCACCGCCGGACTGAAGGGGGGCGAGACCCTGGTCAGCACCGGGGTGTTCAAGCTGCGCAACGGCCAGACGGTGGTGGTGGACAACCGGCTGGCTCCGCGCTTCTCCGGCTCGCCCCGGCCGGAGAACAACTGACGCCATGAAACTGACCGATCTGTTCATCCGCCGTCCCGTGCTGGCCCTGGTGGTCAACCTGATCATCATCATCGCCGGCCTGCAGGCCATCCGCTCCCTCAACGTACGCCAGTATCCCCACAGCGAGAACGCGGCCGTGACCGTGACCACCGTGTACGTGGGGGCCAGCGCCAACCTGGTGCGAGGCTTCGTCACCACTCCCCTGGAGCGCGCCATCGCCGCAGCCGACGGCATCGAGTACATGGAGTCCCAGAGCAGTCTGGGGATCTCCACCATCAAGGTGCGCCTCAAGCTCAACTACGACTCCACCAAGGCGTTGGCGGAGATCAGCTCCAAGGTGGACCAGGTGCGCCGCGACCTGCCGGTGGAGGCCGAGGTGCCGGTGATCAACATCGAGTCGGCGGACAGCGAGTTCGCTTCGGCCTACTTAAGTTTCACCTGCGATGCGCTGCAACAGAACGAGATCACCGATTACCTGGTGCGGGTTGTGCAGCCCCGGCTGTCGGCCATCAGCGGCGTGCAGCGGGCCGAGGTTCTGGGAGCCCGAACCTTTGCCATGCGCATCTGGCTCAAGCCGGACCGCATGGCGGCCCTGAACGTCAGCCCGGCCCAGGTGCGTCAGGCCCTGGCGGCCAACAACTTCCTCTCCACCCTTGGCCAGAGCAAGGGGGCCTACATCCAGGTCAATCTCGTGGCCAACACCAACCTGAACACGGTGGACGAATTCAAGCGCCTGGCCATCCGCGGCCAGAACGGTACCATCATCCGCCTGGAGGATGTGGCTGACATCGTGCTGGGGGCCGAAGACTACGACACCGAGGTGCGCTTCTCGGGCCAGACCGCCGTGTTCATGGGGATCTGGCCGCTGCCCAACGCCAACTCCCTGGATGTGATCAAGCGGGTGCGGACCGAGATGGAGGCGATCCAGCGCGAACTTCCCAGCGGCATGAACGCCCGCATCGCCTATGACGCCACCGACTACATCAACAACGCCATCCACGAGGTGCTCAGCACCCTGGTGGATACCCTGCTGATCGTGGTGGTGGTCATCTTCCTTTTCCTGGGCTCGTTCCGTTCGGTGCTGATCCCGGTGGTGGCCATTCCCATCTCCCTGATCGGCGCTGTCTTCCTGATTCAGGCCTTCGGCTTCACCATCAACCTGCTGACGCTCCTGGCTATCGTGCTTTCCGTCGGCCTGGTGGTGGACGACGCCATCGTGGTGGTGGAGAACGTGGAGCGCCACATGGGAGAGGGGAAGAGCCCCGTGCAGGCTGCCCTCCTGGGGGCGCGGGAGCTGGTGGGGCCGATCATCGCCATGACCATCACCCTGGCCGCGGTCTACCTCCCCATCGGCCTGCAAGGGGGGCTCACCGGCTCCCTGTTCCGTGAGTTCGCCTTCACCCTGGCCGGTGCCGTGACTATCTCCGGCGTGGTGGCCCTGACCCTGACGCCGCTCATGTCGTCGCGGCTGCTCAAGCCGGACATGGAGGAGCACGGGCTGGCCGGACGCATCCAGCGCGGTTTCAACCGCCTCAGGGAAGCCTATGGCCGGCGTCTGGACGCGACCCTGAAGGTGCGGCCCGCCATCTATACCGTCTGGATCGTGGTCAGCCTGCTGACCATCCCCCTGTTCACCATGTCGGCCAAGGAACTGGCCCCCACGGAAGACCAGGGGGTCATTTTCGGCATCATCGATGCGGCGGCCAACTCCACCCTGGACCAAAACAGCCGCTTTGCCGCCGCGGTGAACCGGATCTTCATGGAAACCCCCGAGACCGATTTCACCTTCCAGATCACCCAGCCCAGTTCCGGCATGTCCGGCATGGTGGCCAAACCCTGGGATCAGCGCTCGCGGACCATCTTCCAGATCCTGCCCGAGGTCTCGGGAAAACTGCAAGCGCTCCCCGGCATTCAGCTGTTCCCGGTGCTCCCCTCGGCTCTCCCCGGCGGCGGCCAGTTTCCGGTGGAGTTCATTCTGGCCTCCACCGCCGATACCCCCGAAATCCTGGAGTTCGCCCAGCGATTGCAGAAGAAGGCGACCGCGAGCGGGATGTTCGCCTTTCCCCCCCTGATCGACGTGAAGATCGACCAGCCCCAGAGCGAGTTCGTCATCGATCGGGACAAGGTGGCGGCCCTGGGACTCAACCTGGGGCAGGTCGGCGGGGACCTGGGCGCCATGGTGGGGGGGGACTATGTGAACCGCTTCGACATCACCGGCCGCAGTTACAAGGTCATCCCCCAGGTGCAACGGGTGGGGCGCCTCAACCCGGACCAGCTGAAGGAGATCTACGTCACCGGGCCCGACGGCAGGCTGATTCCCCTGAGCACCGTGGCCACCCTGCGGGACACGGTGGTCCCCCGGTCGCTGAACCGCTTCCAGCAGCTGAACGCGGTCAAGATCAGCGGCGTCGCCATCCGGCCCCTGGACGAGGCGCTCCGTTTCCTGGAAGGCGAGGCGGCCCGGATGCTGCCCAAGGGGTATGTGCTTGACTACACCGGTGAGTCGCGCCAGCTGCGCACGGAGGGGAACAAGTTCCTGCCCGCCTTCGGCCTGGCCGTGATCCTGATCTTTCTGGTGCTGGCGGCCCAGTTCAACAGTTTCCGCGACCCCTTCGTGATCCTGGCCGGGTCGGTGCCCCTGGCCATGTTCGGGGCGCTGATCTTCACCTTCCTGAAGATGCCCGATCCCAATGTCAGCTTCTGGACCGGAGGCTGGACTACCACTCTCAACATCTACTCCCAGGTTGGCCTGGTCACCCTGGTGGGGCTGGTGGCCAAGAACGGCATCCTGATCGTGGAATTCGCCAACCAGCTGCAATTACAGGGGAGTTCCAAGCTGGAAGCGGTGCGTGAGGCGTCCATGACCCGTCTGCGGCCGATCCTGATGACCACCGCAGCCACCATCGCCGGCCACTTCCCCCTGACCCTGGTGACCGGAGCTGGTGCGGCTGCCCGTAACTCCATCGGCCTGGTGCTGGTGGGGGGGATGTTCATCGGCACCCTGTTCACCCTGTTCGTAGTCCCCTCCATCTACATGCTGATCGCCCGTGACCATGGCGGAGAAAAGGAACGGGAACCGGCCATGGAGGTCGCGGAGGCCTGAGGGGAAACGGTTTTACCATAAAGCGGTTTACCCCGGTGTAAAAAATGGCTATCATCTCCCTCCTTTGTGGAGCACACCCGGTTTCCGTGCCGGTCAGCCCGCGGCGGCTTTTTCCCGATGCCGTGCCCGGCGCTTCGCCCCACGGGGGAATACGATCGAACAAGGGGGATAGGACGTGGCGCAGGAAAAACGGCAGGAACAGGAAATGACCGCGCGGCAGATGAGTCTGGAGATTCAGCGCCTGATGACGGCCCTGGGGCCGGAGGAATTCCAGGATGTGTTCGAACGCTCGCTCATGGGGTGGCTCAAGGACATACCGGAAGGGAAGCGCAAGCAGAAGCTGCTGGAGGATCTCTATCCTACCCTTCCCCAGCCGGTGCGGGAACTCCTGACCCGGGAAACCGGTTTTTCCCTGTCAGACGCCGTGGCGCAGGCATAGTCCCTGGAAAGCCGTTGTCCGTCCCGCGCCACTGTGGTGCGGTCACCCAGGAGATACACAAAAAAAGCCCGGATTTCTCCGGGCTTTCGCTTTTCCGGGCTAGTCCGATCTACCCCTTGCGCCCCTTGCGACTGCACTGGACCTTGCCGTGGGGGGTGATGATGTGGGCGTTGTGGTTGCCGGCACGGCGGATCATCAACCCATGCTTGCCGATCATGGCAATCTGCATCGTGCAGCGCGGTTTCATGGTTGGACGTTTCATCTCTCTCATGGTCGCCACCTCCTTTTTGGCTACTCCCAGTATAGCATGGAGCAGACAGGGGGCGTGCGTGCTTTGAGCCGCTCTTCCCGCGCCTTTTTCCTCGGTAGTTCATCTTCGAAATCCATTGAATTGGTGACCCGTTCCAGCCTCCGGGTGCCTGAAAAGCCTTTGCCTGAATGACGGTTGCACGCTTGGTGGCGGCGTTATGGTCACGGTTCTCGCAGGTACGCAGGTCTCCGGCGTCATGGCTTCAGGACTGTGTTACTAACTCCGCGTTACCTGATCACCACACCGCTTGTGTTCCGATAAAAGCCTTGACAGCTGTCACGCTTCTTCCTATCTTTGAAATTCAACTTCAACAAAAGGAGGGGCGGATGATTCTTGAAAAAAAGCATGCCTTCACCAGATTTGCCGCCGGCAAGGGGCTGCGCTCCACCAGGCAGCGGGACATCATCCTCGACTTCTTCCTGGCCACCCACCAGCATGTCAGCGTCGAGGAACTGTACTTGAAGATCAAGGCCGTGCATCCCGGTATCGGCAGCGCCACGGTGTACCGCACCCTCAAGCTGTTTGTCGATGCCGGCCTGGCCCGGGAAGTGCTGCTTCATGACGGCCAGACCCGCTATGAGCATGTGGTGGCGGGTGAGCACCACGACCACCTGGTCTGCACCGCCTGCAATACGGTGATCGAATTCGAGAACGAGACCATCGAGAAACTGCAGGACGAGATCGCCGCGCGGCACGGTTTTCTGATCAAGAGCCACAAGCTGGAGATTTACGGCCTCTGCGCATGCTGCCGCGCCGCGGACGCGTCCCGGTAACCTGCGGTTATTCCACCTGGGGTGCCGCTTGTCTGTTTTGAGAAAATGAATGTCAAGAATATGGAATAGGGTGTGAGTGTATGGCAACATGTTGCGCGAACCAGACGGAAGTATCGGACAGGGGGAGTGCCCTGAAGCGGGTGGTCCTGGTGGGCAATCCCAACGTGGGCAAGAGCGTTCTGTTCAATGCCCTTACCGGCGCCTACGTAACCGTGTCGAACTACCCGGGAACCTCGGTTGAGGTGTCCCGCGGCAGCGCGACCATCAATGGCCAGGCCTGGCAGGTCATTGATACCCCCGGCATGTACTCGATCCACACCATCACCGAGGAGGAGCGCGTCGCGCGGGAGATCCTGCTCCACGAACGTCCCGATGTGGTGCTGCACGTCCTGGATGCCCGCAATCTGGAGCGGATGCTGGCCATGACCATCCAGCTGATAGAGGCCGGACTGCCGGTGATTCTGGTGGTCAACATCATGGATGAAGCGGAGCGCATGGGGCTGAAGATCGACCTTGAGCTGTTGCGGGAGCGCCTGGGCATTCCGGTGATCGGCGCCGCCACGGCACGCCGGCGCGGTCTGGAGCAGATCCGTGACGCCATTGTCGGCTCCGGCACCGGAATCCCGGAAGGGGGAGCCGAACGTTTCACCTACGCCGGTTCCCTGGAAAACAGCGTGCGCGAGGTGGCCGGGTTGATGAGGGGTGAGTATGCCCTCTCACGCCGCTCCCTGGCGCTTCTGCTGATGCAGCGGGACGAGGAGATCATCTCCCTGGTGCGGGAGCGCGAGGGAGAGCGGTATGGGGCCATTTCGTCCCGGGTCGGTTCCATAGCCTTCGAGCGGCGGGAGTCCTTCCATCTGGACCTCTCCCTGGAACGTAATACCATGGTCAGGAAGCTGCTCCAGGGGGTCTTCGTGGCGCCGGACAAGCAGGTGGTGACCTGGGCCGATCGCCTTTCCCGCTGGACCGTGAACCCCGTGACCGGCGTGCCGCTGCTGCTGCTGGTGCTCTATGTCGGCCTGTACCGTTTCGTGGGGGATTTCGGCGCTGGAACCCTGGTGGATCTGGTGGAAAACGGCGTCTTCATGGAGCGCTTCAACCCCTGGGTTACGGGATGGGTCAAGGAACTCATCCCCTGGCAGATCATTCAGGAACTGGTCGTGGGCGAGTACGGCATAATCACCCTGGGAATACGGTACGCCGTGGGCATCGTGCTACCGATCGTGGCCACCTTTTTCCTGTTCTTCTCTTTTCTGGAGGATACCGGCTACTTCCCGCGCCTGGCGCTGTTGGTGGACCGCGTGTTCAAGAAGTTCGGCATGACCGGCAGGGCGGTGATCCCCATGGTGCTGGGGTTTGGCTGCGACACCATGGCCACCATGGTCACCCGTACCCTGGAGACGGTGCGCGAGAGGATCATCGCCACGATTCTGCTTTCCCTGGCGATTCCCTGCTCCGCCCAGCTGGGAGTGATCATGGGGCTGCTCTCCAAGGAGCCGGGGGCGCTGGGCATGTGGCTGGGCTGCCTGATGTTCCTGTTTGTTGTCATCGGCATCCTGGCGGCCCGTCTGCTGCCGGGGGAGGCGCCCATGTTCTACATGGAGCTCCCCCCCATGCGCCTCCCCCAGGTGGGGAACGTGCTGACCAAGACCTATACCCGCATGCAGTGGTACTTTCTGGAGATTTTGCCGCTGTTTGTGCTGGCTTCGGTGCTGCTCTGGCTGGGTAAGATCACCGGCTTTTTCGAGAAGGCGGTTGATGCCATGACGCCGCTCATGGCCGCCATCGGACTCCCCCGGGAGACCGCCGTGGCGTTCATCTTCGGCTTCTTCCGCCGCGACTACGGTGCCGCCGGTCTCTACGACTTGCAGACCGGCGGCCTCCTGGATGCCCGCCAGCTGACCGTGGCGGCCGTGACCCTGACCCTGTTCATCCCCTGCGTGGCCCAGTTTCTGATCATGAAGAAGGAACGGGGGTGGAAGGTGGCCGGCGCCATCGGTCTGTTCGTGAGCCTGGTGGCCTTCGGCAGCGGCTATCTGCTGAACCAGCTGCTGCTGTTGACCGGATTCCTGTCATGACGTGCGGCTTCTGCGGCCATGAGTTCGACCCGGGTGAGGCCCGCCAGGGGTGCGGCGCCTGTCCCGGCGGGTGCCACGCCGTGCACTGTCCGAAATGCAACTACGCCAATCCCCTGGAACCGAAGCTGATTACGAAGATTCGCTCGCTGTTCACGGGCAACGACAAAGACGAAGGAGAAGCATCATGAAGCTGTCCGACAGGGCGGAAGAAATTCTGGAGGCGTTGTGGATCGCGGTTGAGGAGGAGAAAATGCCCGGCCTTGACCCTGCCAGGCTGGGTATCGGCCTGGATGACCCGGCTTTCAGGGAACTGAGCGAACGGGCTCTGGTGGAGATCAGGCAGGGGGTGGTCTATTTTCGTCCCGAGGGGAGGGAAGAGGGGCGCATGACCATCCGCCGTCATCGTCTGGCGGAACGGCTGATGATGGACGTGCTTAACATCCGCGGCGAGGATGGCAACGACAAAGCCTGCCAGTTCGAGCACCTGCTGAGCGAAGGGGTCGATGTCAAGGTCTGCACCATGCTCAACCACCCCACCACCTGTCCCCACGGCAAGCAGATCCCGCCGGGGGAGTGTTGCCACCGGGCCCAGGCCGAAGGAGACCTGGGGGTGGTGCCCCTGACCGAGCTCAGGTCGGGGCAGGCGGGGGAGATCGCCTATATCCAGACCGATGACAACAAGAAGATGCAGAAGCTGATGGCCATGGGGGTTCTGCCGGGGAACAGGATCACTCTGACCCAGGCCTTTCCCTCCTACATCTTCCGGGTGGGGTTTTCCGAGTTTGCCATCGACGTCAACCTGGCCAGGGAGATTTTCGTCAGGAAATGACGGCCGAGTCCCCCCTGGTGGTTGACAATCCGCGGATTCGGAACTTAGTATGGTGGTCCTGCTTCAGATCTCTCTTTCCCGGAAAGGCGTGAATATATGAAGGTGATCATTCTTCTTGGCGACGGCATGTCCGATGTTGCCTATAGCGAACTGGACAATCGTTCCCCCCTCCAGGCGGCATCGACCCCCAACATGGACTTCATGGCCCGCAACGGCCAGGTGGGGCTGGCCAGGACCGTGCCCGACGGCCTCCCCCCGGGCAGCGACGTGGCCAACCTGTCCATGTTCGGCTATGACCCCCGCGACTGCTACACCGGCCGCTCCCCCCTGGAGGCCGTCAGCATGGGGGTCGAACTGGGGCCGGACGACGTGGCGTTCCGCATGAACCTTGTTACCCTCAGGCAGGCCAGCACCAGCGTGTTCATGGAAGATTTCTCCGCCGGCCACATCTCCACCGACGAGGGGCGCCAGCTGGTGCAGAGTCTCCAGGAGAAGCTGGGGAGCGCCGAATTCGAGTTCCATCCCGGAGTCAGCTACCGCCACCTGATGGTCTGGCGCGGCGGGAGGGACGGCATGCGGGTCACCCCGCCCCACGACATCAGCGGCAGACCGATCCTGGAGTATCTCCCCACGGGCGATGGCGCCGAACGGCTGAACGAGATCATGAACCACGCCCAGATGGTGCTGCACGGCCACCCGGTCAACAAACAGCGTGAGCAGGATGGCAAGGCCCAGGCCAACTCCATCTGGCTCTGGGGGCATGGCAAGAGTCCCCGCATGGTCCCCTATGGGGAGAAATTCGGCCTCACCGGCGCGGTTATCTCCGCCGTGGACCTGATCAAGGGGATCGGCCTTTGCGCCGGCCTGGACGTGATCAACGTGGAGGGGGCTACCGGCTTCATCGACACCAACTACCGGGGCAAGGCCCTGGCCGCCCTGGCGGCCCTGGAGGATCACGACTTTGTCTATGTCCATGTGGAGGCGCCGGACGAGGCGTCCCATGCCGGCAGGATGGACTACAAGCTCCAGTCCATCGAGGACTTTGACCGCCAGGTGGTGGGGACCGTGCTGGAGGGGATCACCCGGTTCGGCGACTTCGCCATTCTCTGCGCGCCTGATCACCCCACACCGGTCAACCTCATGACCCACACCGCCGACCCGGTGCCGTTCATCATCTATCGCGGCGGCGAAGGAGAGGGGAACGGCGCCACTGCCTACGACGAGGAGCAGGCAACGGCAACCGGCCTCTCCGTGGAAGGGCATCGCCTGATGGAGATGCTGTTGAAAAGATAGTCGATTGTATGATATGCGAAGCACAGTGAGAGGCGTCTCCGTCAGGGGGACGCCTTTTTTGTGGTTGACACCGTAGACCGATCAGTCTATTTTGGGTTCGGTTCTCAAGAGCACTGTTTAGTATAGGCCAGGATGTTTCTGTATAACTGTTCGATTTTTAAGCATATACTGATTGTGTTCTGTAGTTTTTGACAATGTTTTGTCTATTCGATCAGTCTAGTTTGTGTCCGGCGGGTTTGGCTGTTGATGCGGCTCCCGCCCGTTGCATCAGTCCCCACGGGAGGTATCCATGAGCCTGATAACCATCGACCACACCGTCTGCCTGCGCGACGGTGTCTGCGCCAACGTCTGCCCCGTACGCCTCTTCGAGGCCGATGGCGAGGGATTCCCCCGCTTCCGTCAGGATGCCGACACGAAGTGCATTGGCTGTGGTCACTGCGTCGCAGTCTGTCCCGTCTCCGCCGTCCACCACCGGGCTCTGCCTCTGGAGGAGGCGCCTCTCCTCGGTCAGGCCCCGGAGATTTCGCGGGAGGCCCTGGGGTTGCTCCTCAGGGGGAGGCGCTCCGTGCGCGAGTTCCGGCCGGAACCGGTGCCCCGGGAATTGGTGCATGAGGCCATCGAGCTGGCCCGCTGGGCGCCGTCGGCGGTGAACCGTCAGCCGGTGCAGTGGCTGGTGATCCAGGACCCGGCCGAGGTCAGGGAACTGGCTGCTCTCGTGATCGACTTCCTGCGTATACACAGCCAAACCGAGCCGCGGTACGCCTCGGTCGTCAGGTTGTGGAAAGAGGGGCGAGACCCGGTATTGCGCGGCGCACCCCACCTGATCGTCGTTCATGCCCCGGACGACTGGAGCTGGAGCGCCGTGGACTGCGCCATCGCCCTGACCCAGTTCGAACTGGCCGCGGTCAGCAACGGCATCGGCACCTGCTGGGGCGGTTATTTGATGCGGGCGGCGAGCAGCCACCCAGCGCTCAGGGAGCGGCTGGGCATTCCGGACGGCCACAGCGTGCAGGGGGCACTCATGTACGGGTTTCCGCTCTACCACTACCAGAGGATTCCGCCGCGCCAGCCTGCCCGCGTGGTCTGGAAATGATGCCGTCCGTCCTTAGGGGCCGCGGAAACGGTTACGAAACCACAAGAGGAGGATCGTCACATGTCGAAACTGTTTGATAAGAGCGTTATCAAGTCCATGGAACTTGCCAACCGTTTCGTGCGTTCAGCCACCTGGGAGGGGATGGCCGGGGTGGACGGTTCCTGTACGCCGGCCCTGATCAACCTTACGGCTCGTCTGGCCGAGGGAGAAGTGGGGTTGATCATCACCGGCCATGCCTTTATCGCTCCCGAGGGGCAGGCCGGACCCTGGCAGATCGGGGTGCATCGTGACGCAATGCTGACGGGGCTCTCGGATATGGCCGCCGCCGTACACCGCGGCTGCGGAAAGATCGCCCTGCAGATCGCCCATGCCGGCTGTTACGGTTTTACCTCCGGTACCGGCCTGGAGGCGGTGGGACCTTCCCCCGGTATTCCGGAAAAGATCCCTGCCTGCCGGGAACTCGGCCGGGAGGAAATAGCCGGTATTGTCGCGGCGTTCGGGGCCGCGGCCGGCCGGGCCAAGGCGGCTGGTTTCGATGCGGTGCAGATCCACGCGGCCCACGGCTACCTGCTGAGCGAGTTCCTCTCCCCCTTCTTCAACCGGCGCACCGACGAGTACGGCGGCCCGGTGGAAAACCGGGCCCGCATCGTCCTGGAAGTGCTGGAGAGCGTCAGGGCCGCGGTGGGCAAAGAGTACCCGGTGCTGATCAAGATCAACTCCCAGGACTTCGTTCCCGGCGGCCTTACCGTGGATGACATGCTGGTGGTGGCCGGACTGCTGGAGCGGGGGGGAGTTGATGCCGTCGAGATGAGCGGCGGCACCATCTATGCTTCGGGCCAGTTCTCGGCCATCCGCACCGGCGTGCTGGCCAGGCCGGAGGAGGAAGTCTACTACCGGGATGCGGCGTTGCGCTTCAAGCGGTCTCTCTCTGTTCCGCTCATGCTGGTGGGGGGGATCCGCTCCCTGGAGGTGGCCGAGGCCCTTGTGGACGAAGGGGTGGCCGACTATGTCTCCCTCTGCCGTCCCCTGATCCGCGAACCGGGGCTGGTCGGGCGCTGGCGCTCCGGCGACCGGCGCAAGGCGGGCTGCCTGTCGGAAAACGCCTGTTTCGAACCGCTGATGAAGGGAGAGGGGCTCGGCTGTCCGGTGAAACGGGGAGACCTGTAATTCGCTGGTGACGAAGACGCGCTCGGCCGGTTTCGCGATGAAACCGGCCGAGTGTCGTTCCGGGCGGCGGGTTCTTGCGGTCCGGTCACATGCCGATGCCTGCGATGACCGTGTCGCAGTGCGGACAGGCGCCGTTTTTGATGAAGTTGCGCTGGACAATGAAGCCGCTCCGTTCCACCAGCAGGGTGGAGCAGGAGGGACAGCGGGTCTCTTCATTGCCGCTGCCGGGTACGTTTCCTTCGTAGACGTAGCGCAGCCCGGCGGCCCGGCCGATCTCCACGGCCCGGCAGAGGGTTTCCCGCGGCGTGGGGGGGAGGTCGGTGAGCTTATAAGTGGGATAGAAGCGGGTCAGGTGCCAGGGGGTATCGGCCCCCAGATGTTCCATGATGAAGCGGGCGATTCCCGCCAGTTCGTCGTCCGCGTCGTTCAGGCCGGGGATGAGCAGGGTGGTCAGCTCGATCCAGATCCCCTTGCGGCGGTATTCGACGATGGAGTCCAGCACCTCGGACAGGCGGGCATGGACGATGTCGCGGTAGAAGGACTCGCTGAATCCCTTCAGGTCGATGTTGGCCGCGTCGAGACAGGGGGCGATGGTTGCCAGGGCCTGGCTGCTGATGTAGCCGTTGGTGACGAACAGGTTGAGGAGCCCCGCTTCCCGGGCCAGCCGGGCCGTGTCGAGGGCAAATTCGAAGAACACGGTCGGTTCGGTGTAGGTGTAGGAAATGGAACGACAGTGGCTGGCGACTGCCTGTTCCACGACCATCTCCGGAGTCCGGTCGTGCCCCGGTATCCTGCCGTCGCTGTGCACCTGGGATATGGAGTGGTTCTGGCAGTGGCGGCAGTGGAAGTTGCATCCCACCGTGGCGATGGAAAAGGAGCTGCTCCCCGGCATGACGTGGAAGAGAGGTTTCTTCTCGATGGGATCGACGTTTTCGGCGCAGAGCCTGCCATAGACCAGGCTGAACAGGGTGCCTCTGTGGTTCTCGCGCACACCGCAGATGCCGCGGGCGCCATCGGCGATCAGGCAGCGGAACCTGCACAGGCCGCAGCGTACCCGGCCGCCGCTTTCACGATCGTACAACATGGCCTCCTTCATGACGTACCTCCTTATGCCTGCTCGCGCAAAAGTATAGCAGTCGGCGCCGGGGCGTGCAAATCCGGGGCTCCCGGCCTTGACAGCAGCGGTGCCAGGCCACATACTGGCACGCGACACCGGCGGCGCCTTATCGGCTGCGCCCGAAAGGAGAGAGATGAAACGGATGAAAACAGGAGTTATCGTACTGGTCGTGCTGCTGGCAGCGTGCCTTTCGGGCTGCGCCCTGAACGGCTCTCCGGCCATCAGGCCCGAGGAGTATCCCGCGCTGCACCGGATGTTCGATCTGACCTTCGGCTGGAAGACGTCCGTTGCGGACGATGCCCTGGGCATTGACGGCTACGTGCGCAACACCCGCTATTACCTCGTCACGGATATGGACATGGTCGTGACCCTCGTGGACGCCGCCGGAGCGGAGAAGGCCCGGGAGACGTTCTCGTTCGTTCCGGACCGACTGCCCATGGATGGCTATGCTTCGTTCAACATCGTGCTCAGGGCCCGTCCCACGGCCGGCGATATGATCCGTTTTCAATACCGCTACGAGGCCCAGGATGCCCGGGACGGCGGTTTTACTTGGAGAGGCAGTTTCCTGGCGCCGGCGTTGGGTGACTGATTTGGGTGTCTGCTGAAGCATGAACGGCGAAGGCCCGTGGGACGGAATGTCCCGCGGGCCTTCGCATGTCGGTGCTACTTGTGTTCGCCCTGGGCCAGGTGGTGGTTGGTGCGGGCGTCGGCCAGCAGCGAGGCCAACACTGCCAGGGAGAGAATGGTGAAGATGATGGTCAGGGAAACCTGGATGGGGATGTGGAAGCCGCTGGCGGTGGCGATCATCTTGCCCCCCACAAAGGCCAGGATAAAGGATATGGCCGGTTTGAGATAGACGAACATGCCGATCATGCCCGCCAGCAGGAAGTAGAGCGCCCTGAGTCCCATGATGGCGAAGATGTTCGAGCTGAAGACGATAAAGGGGTCCAGAGTAACGGCGAAGATGGCCGGAATGGAGTCGATGGCGAAGACCACGTCGCTGCTTTCCACCATCACCAGGGAGAGGAACAACGGGCTGGCCATGAGTATTCCCCTCCGGCGGGTGAAGAACCAGTCACCCCGTACCCGTTTCGTGAAGGGGAAAAATCTGCGGGCGAGCTTTACCAGCAGGTTGTGTTCCGGATCCACCGCCTCATCCTCGCCGAAGGCCATCTTCCAGGCGGTGAACAGCAGCAGGCCGCCGAACAGGTAGAACATCCAGTGAAAATTCGTCAGCAGCTCGATGCCGGTGAAGATGAACAGGCCGCGCAGCACGAGCGCGCCGATGATGCCCCACTTGAGGATACGGGCCTGGTGTTTGCCGCGGATGTTGAAGTAGCCGAAGATCATGATGAAAACGAACAGGTTGTCCACGGAGAGTGTTTTTTCGATGATGTAACCGGCAAAAAATTCCAGCGCCTTGGTCTTGCCCAGCACGGCATAGATGCCGGCATTGAAGACCAACGCCAAGCTGATCCAGATCAGACTCCAAACGAGAGCCTGACGGAAGGAGACCTCGTGTGCCCTGCGGTTCAGCCCCAGGTCGATGGCAAGCATGATCGTCATCAGCAGGCCGAAGGCGATCCACAACAGTGATTGTGCAGACATGTGTACTCCCTGTGGTTCCCTGTGCGCTTCCCCGGGGGGAACGCGCTGCTATAGTGTGGCCAGTTTCCAGAGCGTGGCGATCCCGAAGAACAGAAACATGCCGCCGGCCGCCCGGTGGATCCAGCAGAGCGGGATGACGCGCACCAGTTGTTTTCCGGCGAAGATTCCCAGGAGCGACACCAGCAGGAGCGCCAGGGTTGAGGCGACGAAGACCATGCCCAGCCCCTCCGGGGTGGCTGAATGGCGGGCAGCCTGGCTGGCGGTGACCAGTTGGGTCTTGTCTCCCAGTTCCGCCATGAAGATCATGATAAAGGCGGTGCGCGCGGCGCCGGAGGCAGGTGGCGGCGAACTGACCTCGTCGGCGATGGCGCAGGCCTGGCGCAGGGTGACGACGCCGAAGAAGAGGAACAGAACCCCTGACACCAGGGTAACCCAGGAGAGCGGCAGCAGCAGAAACAGCAGCTTGCCCACCAGGACCGCGGCCAGGTTGAGCAGGGTGAACGCCGCCGCAATGCCGATGAATACCCGCCTCCAGGGGTAGCGCAGCGCCAGGGCCAGGGCGGTGAGCTGGGTCTTGTCCCCCAGTTCGGCCAGGAAGATCAGGGCAAAGGTGCTGAAAAATATGGCTGATTGCATGTGGTGTTTCCTTGGAACTTTGCTGGGTGGTGTCTGATGCCCCGGGCGATGGCTGAGCGATCACGGTCACTGCCTGTCTGTTTCTATCCCTCGGCCCGCTTCCCCTCGCCGTATGATTCGAAGAACACCAGGAACAGTGCCACGATCACCGGTCCGGCTACGACCCCGGTCAGGCCGAAGGCCAAAAGCCCTCCCAGTACGCCGAAGACAACCACCGGGATGGGGAGCTTGGCCTTGCCGCTGATGAACAGGGGGCGGATGATGTTGTCGATGCCGCTCACCGCCAGGGCGCTCCAGACCATGAGCAGTACGCCGGCCAGCAGCCTTCCCTGGGTCAGCAGGTAAATCCCTCCCGGAATCCAGATCATGGCGGTGCCGATCAGGGGGATCGGGGCGCAGACGGTCATCAGGATGCCGAACAGGAAGGGTGAGGGGAGTCCGGCGACCCAGAACCCCAGCCCCCCCAGGGTCCCCTGCACCATGCAGGTCAGCAGGAAACCGTACATCACCGCGTCCAGCACCCGCGCGATGGTGGCCGTGATGGTGGCCCGCATCCTGTCTCCGATTCCCACCACCGCCCAGAAGCGCTCCAGGAAGTGCCGTCCGTCCCGGTAGATGAAGAAGAGGGTGATCAGCATCAGCATCAGCTTGAACAGGAAACTGAAAAAGTTTTTCACGATTCCGGTGGAGTAGTTCAGGAGCGATGCCAGGCCGCGCTTGGCTGCCGGCAGGAGCACGCTGTCCAGATCCAGGTTGAAGGAGCCGGTCAGGGGCCTGAGCCTCTCCAGCAGGGGGGCCACCTGGGGGTGGCGCAGGATGTTTTCCATGAAGTTGCCCGACTGTCCGCTGGTTACGCTTTCCAGGTACTGGTAGGCCAGGGCCGTCTCCCGCGCCAGGGTGAAAATCAGTCCCACCAGGGGGATGATCAGGGCCAGCACCACCAGGGTGGTCATGGCCAGTGCCGCCAGGGTGTCGTGGTTGCGGCAACGGACCAGCAGTCCGCGGTAGAGCGGATAGGTGATGGCACCGACCGTCCCGGCCCAGAGCATGGTGGACAGGAAGGGGGAGAGGACGGTGAACAGCAGGTAACACATCAGCAGCGTGAAGGTATATCCCAGCAGCGTATTCAGCAGTGTGCGGTCCATGGGGTGCCCTTGTCAGGTTCCGGTTGTGGGTGATTCCGGTGTTGCCCGGTTCGGGCGTGTCGGACTGCTTTTCCCGTTTCCCGGCGGATGAGGTTCGAACAGTCTCCCCGCCGCGGCCAGTTGCTCCGGCGTGCCCAGGAGGAGCACCAGGTCGCCTCTGCGCAGTTCCCAGACCGGATCAGGATTGGGCACGATCTCGTCTCCCCGCTTGATGACCAGCACCGTTGCCCCGGACATGCTCCTGATGGTCCCCTCCCGCAGGCCGCGGGATTCCAGGGAGGAGCCTTGCCGCACCCGGAATGTGCCGATCTCGGCGCCGGAGAGGTAGCCGCTGATGCCCACGGCGTGGCTGTGGCGTTTGCTTAAGGAGCGCAGCATGTCGTAACCGTCGCTGCGCACCTCGGCGACGCAGCGGTCGATGTCGTGCTGGGCCACCAGGTAGGTGCGCAGCACCCGGGAGAAGATCTCCACCGATGTCTCGAATTCTTCCGGCACGACCTCGTTGACTCCCAGTTTGAGCAGCGGCTCCACCTCCAGCACGTAACGGGTTCTGACGATGATGTGCAGGGAGGGGTTCAGTTGCCGGGCCTGGGCGGCTATCCTCCTGCTGGCCGCGGCATCCGAGATGGCAACCACCATGACGCGGGCCCGGGTTACCTGGGCGTGTTCCAGCACCTCCGGCCGGGAGGCGTCGCCGAAGTGGATGCGGTGCCCCTTCCGGGCCTCGTTCCGGACCGTAAAGGGGTTGGTCTCGATCACCAGATGCCGGATCTTCAGGTTCTTCAGTACCCGGGAGAGGTTCCGGCCGTTGACCCCGTACCCGACGACGATCACATGGTCGTGCATGGTCACCGGACGTTCATGGCTGGCCAGCGCGCCCCGGCCGCGGCTCCAGCGGCGGGGCAGGATGGCGTCGGCGCGTTCCGCCAGGAACGGCGCCCATTTCAGACAGGCCGGCGTCAACCCCATGGTGGCGATGGAGGCAGCCAGAAAGATCTGGTACATCTCCGGGTCCAGTATTCCCAGCTTGACGCCGCTCTGGGAGAGCACGAAGGAAAATTCACCGATCTGGGCCAGGGAGAGGGCCGCGATGATGCTGATACGGGACGAGACCCCCAGAGCCATGGCGGCTCCGCCGGTGACCAGCGTCTTGATCACCAGGATGGTCACCACCAGCGATGCGATCAGCAGCGGATGCCGGGCCAGGATGGCCGGGTCCAGCAGCATGCCCACCGAGATGAAGAAGAGGCTCATGAAAGCTTCCCGGAAGGGGATGATGTCGCCCAGTGCCTGGTGACTGTATTCCGATTCCGAGATGGCCAGGCCGGCGATGAAAGCGCCCAGGGCCAGGGAGAGACCGGCCAGGGCCGTCAGCCAGGCCGTGCCCAGTCCGATGAAGATGATGGTCAGGATGAACAGTTCCCGACTCTTGGTCCCGACCACCTGCTTGAATATCCACGGCACCAGGAAACGGGCGCCATAGTGGGCCATGACCACGACGGCGGCCGCCTTGGCGCCGATCAGCGCGACGTCCCCCATGCCGTTGCCTCCACCGGCCAAAAGCGGGGTCAGCAGCATCAGGGGTACGATGCACAGATCCTGGAAGATCAGGATACCCATGGCCATCTTGCCGTGGGGCGTATCTGCCTGGCCGCTGTCGATCAAGAGCTTCATCAGGATGGCGGTGCTGGAAAGGGCGATCAGAAAGCCGAAGAAGAGAGACTGGTTGGCCGGAAAACCGGCCAGCATGGACAGGGAAGCCGCCACCAGGATGGTGACCAGGACCTGGAGGCCTCCCCCCAGGAGCACCAGGTGCCTGATGCGCATCAGTTCCTTCAGGGATAGTTCGATGCCGATGGTGAACAGAAGCAGCACCACGCCGATCTCGGCCATCTGCTCCACCTGATGGCTGTTGCCGATGAATCCCAGGGCGTGGGGACCGGCCAGGATGCCGGTGGCCATGAATCCGATGATGGAGGGGAACATCAGCCGGCGGAAGAGGATCACTGTTATCAGGGCCAGGCCGAAGAGGATTTCTATGTCTTTCAGTGTCTCGAAGGGCACGGATGAACGATCTCCTGTCTCGGGGCAGGGAAGCTTACGGGGCGGCTGTTTCCGGCCGCCCGTGGGTATGGACGCCGGAAACGTGGCCGGGGCGTCCCTGGAGGGCGCCCCGGTGTTTCAGACGGGATGACGACTAGTTCTGGGCTATGGCCGACAGGCGCCAGGGGGTGCCGCCGACGGGGCGGGTGAACGTCCAGTACTCCTCAAATTTGACCGGTTCACTCCGGCTGCCGGATACCACCTCGCCGCTGGCGTCGTCGGTGGTGTAATCCAGCAGGTTGGCGTAGATCAGGACGGTGATGTATTCCTGGCCCGCTTCCTGCCAGGCGTCGCGGATTTCCACTCTTCTGACGGCCACGTTTTCCAGACGGTTGGTTCTCCGCTCCCGCAGCAGCCTGTCCAGGTCCTGGTGGAAAATCCCGCGCACCTCGTCCGTGAGGAGACCGGACACCGGCGACAGGTCTCGGTTCATCCAGGCACCCTGGATTCTGAAGAAGACGTCCATGGCCATGTCATTGAAGCCGTTCTCGTCGAAGGCGGGGTCTGTCTGGCGGATATGGTTCAGGCCGTTGTCAGGCGGCTGTTCCACCGGAATGGACTGGCTTTCGGGAATATCTCCGGTGTAGGAAAGGGGGACGCCAGTGGCCTGGTATGAAGGCTGATTGTAACTGTCGGCGCTCAGGTCAGCACGCTTTTTTTTTACAAAGCGGTAGATCAGGTAGCCGATGCCGGCCAGGAGAATGATGTCGAAGAAGCCGATGCCGCCACCCATTCCGCCTGTTCCGGCAAGGCCGAGGCTCCTGAAGAGCATGCCCCCCAGCATGCCCCCCACGATGCCGCCCGCCATGCTCCTCAGGAAACCGCCCGAGGAACGCTGTTGATAGGGAGCGGGAGAGGGGGTGTTGTACTGCTGGCGCTGCTGGCTCGGCCGGAAGGGGGGAGGGGACGGCCGGGAAAAACCGCGTGAGCCGCGACTGCCGAAGGAACGTCCTCCTCCGGCCCTGGCATGGGCAGTCTGTTCCATGAAGGTGATGCCGAGAAACATGACGGCTGCAACAACGACAAACAACCTCACCGCATATCGTTTCATGAATGAATCTCCTCGAACCTGTTGTCGGAATTGATGGTCGTTTACGCGAAACCTGTAAGTTCACGATCAAACGGGTGGATACGCACTTCAGCCGGCTGAAGCTGTAACGTGCAGGTGATGCTCCGTGATCTGAAGCCCGAAGGACCCGCTGTTGCGCCGCGGCGGTCCCGGATGGCGGCGCCTAGGGGGTCTTTCCCGGTTCCGTTCCCTCCAGGTGAGGCTGGTGGAGCGTGACCGGTGTTCCTCGCCGCATGCGCAGGTTGAGCATCTCGACCATGACCGAGAAGGCCATGGCGAAGTAGATGTATCCCTTGGGAATGTGCATGTCGAAGCCGTCACCGATCAGGGCGACACCGATCAGGATCAGGAAGCTGAGCGCCAGCATCTTGATGGTGGGATGCTGGTCCACGAAGGCGCTGATCTTTCCTGAAAACAGCATCATGAAACCCACGGCGATGACAACGGCGGCGATCATAACCGCCAGGTGGTTGGCCATGCCCAGGGCGGTTATGATGGAGTCCAGGGAGAAGACGATGTCCAGCAGCAGAATCTGGACGATCACCGCGCCGAACGTGGCGCCGACGCTCCGTGCCGAAATGACCTCTTCGCCTTCCAGCTTTTCGTGGATCTCCATGGTGCTCTTCCAGAGCAGGAACAGGCCGCCCGACAGCAGGATCAGGTCGCGGCCGGAGATGTCGTTGCCCATGAGCGAGAAGAGCGGCGTGGTCAGCCCCATGAGCCAGGAAAGGGAGAAGAGCAGGGCCACGCGGATGAACATGGCCAGGCCGAGACCGACCAGTCGCGCCTTCTCCTGCTGGTCGCGGGGGAGTTTGCCTGCCTGGATGGAGATGAAGATGATGTTGTCGATACCCAGAACGATTTCCAGTGCGGTGAGCGTGACCAGTGCCAGCCACACTTGGGGGTCTGTCAGCCATTCCATGGGGGGGACTTCCTCCTTCAGCGGACGTCATGACCGGCTGTCGCTCAGTAAGGCTTCCCTGGCCGATGACAGCGGACACATCATTGAATGTGTAAAAATCATGTGTAACCGGACTACAGGGATAACCACGGACAGAGCCAGGAGAACCGGACACACTATTCGTTCAACGCCATGTGTGCCTGTATCATGGTGATACATCTGTGTTGTAGTATCCACCTCTGGTTACCTGCCGTTGTAATGCTAATGGGTACGAACGAACGGAGGGTTCGGGGTCCATACGCACGGAAGCCCCACCCCTCCCCTGGAACGGGGAAAGGTGGGGCATGGTGGAGCCAGCTAGTCCAGGCAGAGTTTGCGCCGTTTGGCGCTCCAGAGGTTGACCGCCTCCCTCATGATGTCGGAGATGCTCTTGGAGGTGGCTTTGGAGAGGTTTTCCAGCATCATTTTCTGGTTGTCGCTGATGCGCAGGGAAATGATGTTCTGCAGATGTTCTTTCTTGTTCTTCTTCGAACGGGAAGCCTTGGGCTCTTTGGTTACCTGCTTCTTGGCGCTTGCGTGTGCCATATCGTGTCTCCTTGATTGGTGTTGTTGTCCGGGGCATTGCCCCTTCAGCGCACTATGCATGGAGTGTACCATGATTTGTGCGGGCCTCACGGTTCAGGCTGCGGTGAAGAGGTGTCGTTGGTATAAGTATACACCTGTTCCGTGGTGGTGGGTGAGGTGGTGGATAACGCGTCAACGGGGAAAAAGGGACGATGGTCCAGGTTTTTCCGGTTGTGAACGAGATGCCGTTGAAACGTACATTCCGTCTGCTCCGGCGTCCTGGTCCGAATCACCAGGAAGAAAATAAAAAAACCTTTACCCGTGGAGAGCCGCGCTCCTGGATAAAGGTCTTGCCTGCGATTTCTATCGTCCCCTGCCCGGGCTTTGTCGCCGTATTGACGGGCCTGGGGCCGACCATGTCTCTGGTCGGTAGCTACTCCCCTTTAGTGAGGGTTCACAATAAACCCAAGAAGAAGTTCATGTCAACGCTTTTTTCCATGCCCACGGGGCTCTGTTTCACCGGCCGGTCCCGGCGATCCGGATGGAGCGGGATCTGAACCCCCGAATCCGTGATGTTTCCTGTCTTCGCGTGCCGGAAAGCCTCTGGCCTGGGCGTGTTCCGTGGCATGGGACGGTTCAATGGAGGTTCACCGGGGGGGGCGGTTGCAACGACCGTGGCAGTGTCGTTGCCTCGACTCGTTCAGGTATGCCGGTCTCCGGCGTCACGGATTCAGGGTACATATCAAAAACCGGCTTGACAGGGTACAAGTAATTCTGTTATTGAAAACAAAATTCAAAATCGCGATGCGCGTGAACGGGAGAAGCCATGAACAGACAACCGGCCTTCGAGCAATACCACGGACAACGTCCCTCATGGCTCTGGATCGCTCATCGCTACAGTTCTGAGGTTGACTGTCTGGCCGCTTTTATCGCTCTGGAGGCCGCGGAAGTCCTGGCCGGGGAAAAGCCTTCGGTACTGATCGGCATCCCGGACCGACCCAGGTCCTGCGGCCGCAACCTGCACCATCTCTGGCAGGAGCATGGCCACGAGGTGATGGAGAGAAGCTGTCTCGTTTCCCGGGAAATTCGCCGGGACAGTGGTTTTTTGCAGCTGTTTCTCTATGTTCCGGAGAACCTGAGCCGGTATCTGGCGCGACGGGACGTCTCGGCCATGCTGCGCAGGGTCGGGTATCGGGAACCATTTTCCGTGGAACACGCCCTGGAACAGTTGGAACAGCGCATGGGCAGTGCCGCCTTTCCTCATGAAATCGGCATATTTCTCGGTTATCCGCTCAAGGATGTGGCCGCCTTCATGGGGTGGATCAGGCTACCCTTCGCCTGTCAGGGACCATGGAAGATGTACGGCGATCCCCGGGCCAGCCTGGGGTTGGCGGAGCGGTTCCGGGCCTGTCGCCGGGGGATGGCGGACCGTCTGGCAACTGCGTCGTCGGCTCTGGAGTGCGTCGTGGCTTCCTCCTGTCCGGGTGAGTCGTTTTTTTATGTATAATTTGATAGTGGATATCAAAATCTTGACAAGGAGGGGTTTATGTGTGTTGCGGTGATCGGTGGCGTGCGGCGGCTTGGCCCACATTATCTGCGGGAAGCGGAACGGATGGGGGTTGAGTTGCGGCTGTTCAACGAGCCTGGGGCGGAAATGGCCGACAAGCTCTATCGCGCTGACGCGATGATCATTTTTACCAACATGGTGTCCCACAACGGCAGGAGGCTGGCGAAAAAGGCCGCGAAAATCCACGGTATACCGGTGTTCATGCATCACACCTGTGGGTTGTGTACCCTGCGGGAATGTTTGAATTGCATCAAAATCGTGAGTGACGCCCCGTCCGGCGAACGTTGTTCGTGAAGCACCGCGTTCCACGTTAGAAGGGAGGTTGTGGAGGACTCGTTTTGCGGTGGGTGTCCATGGAGTTATTGTACCGTTCCCGCCGGTTGGGGGGTGGAGCGGTTCGGGTGGTGGGCCGCCGGTTTGATTGGGTGATGCGTGGAAAGGAGCGGACGGCCGATGCGTCGGCCGAGCGGTTCATAATTTGAAAGACAAAGGGGAACATGAAATGGAAAAACGGGTAGCTGGTAAGCTGTGCGCGAAGATGGTTGTGGCCGGATGTCTTGTCGTGGGTGCGGGAAACGCGTTTGCCGGACCGCCGCTGGTGACCGACGATGCCGGCATCGTGGATGTGGGGCACCTGGAGGTGGAGCTGAACGGCTCCTACGCCCATGACAGCGAGCGCGAGGATGGCGTCAGGGTTAAGAGCGATCTGTTTGACGGTGAGATCAAGCTGACAACCGGCCTTCTGAAAAACGTGGGGGTCTCCCTGGCTCTGCCCTATGCCTTCAGCGCCCGGAGTTATGAAGATGGCGGGTTGACCAGTTCCACCGAGGGAGTGGGGGATGCGCTCTTCGAACTGAAATACGTCTTTTTTGAACGGAACGATCTGGCGTTGACCCTGAAACCGACCCTGTACCTTCCCACCGGAAGGCGCAGCATGTCCGAGGGACACTGGCAGCCCGGCGTCACCCTGATCGCCACCAAGGAATTCGCCGACGGCGCATACGCGCTGCACGGGAATCTCGGGTATGAGCATCATTTCTATCGCACGTCGGACAAGGCGGAGAACCGGAGCGACCTGTGGAGCGCCTCCGTGGCGGGTGAGGCGGAGCTGATTCCCAAACTCACCGGAATGCTTGACTTCGGTGTTTCCCGTAACAGCGATACCTCCACCAGTACACCTCTCGTCTACGGTCTGGCCGGTTTTCGTTACGAAGTGAACGAATATCTTGATCTGGATCTGGGGGTCAAGGTCGGTCTGACCAGGCCCGAGGACGACGTGGCTGCGCTGTACGGGATCGTGCTGAAGTTCTGAGCGAAAGGGAGGAGAGGGCCATGGTGCTTGGTTTGATGAGCGCGGGAGAAGAGTGTGAAATCGTGAAGATCGGCCACTGCGGTACCTGTACCTGCGGGGACGGCACCCACTCCCATGGGGAGGGGACGGTGACCCGGGCCGAAGAAATGGGGCTCCGGGTGGGGAAGCGGATTGAAATGCTGCGTAACGAGGGGAATATGCTGCTGGTGCTGGTTGATAACTCCCGTATCGCGCTGGACCGTCGCATGGCGATGAAAATTACGGTCAGGAGGAATGACTGATGCAGCTGGCAACCATGAAACCGGGGCAGGAGGGAACGATTGCCCGTATCGATACCGCGGCCGGCCCGATCAAGCGGCGGCTGATGGATATGGGAATCCTGGCGGGCGAGCTGGTCAGGGTGGAGAAGGTGGCGCCCCTGGGTGACCCCCTGGAGGTATGCATCAAGGGGTACAAGCTTTCATTGCGCAAAAAGGAAGCCGAGGGGATTCATGTGGAGGTGTCGCCATGAGTACGACCGACACCATGCAGAGCCGGAGGGAGGGCGGGGATGTCCTGACCATTGCCGTTGCCGGCAACCCCAACGTGGGCAAGTCAACCCTGATCAACGCCATTGCCGGCACCCGCCTGCAGGTGGGCAACTGGCCCGGCGTTACCGTGGAGAAGAAGGAGGCCCTGTTCGAACTTGACGGCCTGAAGATCAGGCTGGTGGACCTTCCCGGGACCTACTCCCTCTCCCCCTACACCCAGGAAGAGATCATCGCCCGGGACTTCCTGGTGCACGAGAAGCCGGACCTGATCGTCAATGTGGTGGATGCCACCAACCTGGAGCGCAACCTGTACCTGACGGTGCAACTCCTGGAGCTGGACATTCCGGTGGTCATGGCGCTGAACATGTCAGATGAGGCTGACGCCAAGGGGTACCGCATCGACGGTGAGGGGATCGAACGGATGATGGGGATCCGGGTTATCCCCACCTCCGCCACCCGGCGCACAGGGCTGGAGACTCTGCTGAAAACCCTGGGAGAGTATGCCGGAGACCCGGAGGGCAGGCGGCCGCGCAGGCTCAACTACGGCGACGACATGGAGAGGGCGTTGGCATGCCTGCGGGAGAGTCTGTCCAGTCGCCATCCGGCCCTTATGGAGAGCTTCCCCGAACGCTGGCTGCTGCTCAGGCTGCTGGAGGGGGACGAGCGGGTGCGCGCCGATGCCAATCTCCCTGCCTCCGCCCTGCCCCAGGAAGCCTTCGAGCATCTGCGGCGCGCCCATGGCGAGGACCTGGAGGCGCTCCTGGCCGACGTGCGCTACTCCCTGGCCGCCGGACTGGCCCGGGAGGTCGTGCAGCGCACCGAACAGCGCAACCTGGAGCTGACCGAGCGGATCGACCGGCTGGTGCTGAATCGTTTCCTGGGGATCCCGATCTTCCTGGTGGCCATGTGGCTGCTGTTTAAGCTGACCTTCGACCTCTCCTCTCCCTTCGGCGACTGGATCGACGCCATGACCAATGGCCCCTTCAAACGCTGGACCGCGGCCCTGCTGGGGATGGTGGGGGCGCCGGACTGGACCGTCTCCCTGGTGAATGACGGTATCATCGCCGGGGTCGGTTTCGTGCTGGTCTTCGTGCCGGTGATTTTTGCCATGATGTTTTTCATCACCTTCCTGGAGGGGAGCGGCTACATGGCCAGGGCCGCCTTTGTCATGGACCGGGCCATGCACGCCATCGGCCTGCACGGAAAATCCTTCATTCCCATGCTGCTGGGGTTCGGCTGCAACGTACCGGGGATCTATGCCACCCGCACCCTGGAGAATCCCCGGGACAAGGTGCTGACCGCGCTGCTGATCCCGCTCATGTCCTGCGGCGCGCGGCTGCCGGTGTACGTGCTCTTCGCCGGGGTGTTCTTCCCTGATAACTCCGGCACGGTGATCTGGTCCCTGTACGTGCTGGGTATCCTGCTGGCGGTCCTGATGGGGTTCCTCTTCAAGAAGACCCTCTTCTGGGGTGAGGCACCCATGTTCATCATGGAGCTCCCCCCCTACCGCATGCCCTCCTTCTCCAGTCTCTGTCTCCATACCTGGGAGAAAGGAAAGCACTTCCTCTACAAGGCAGGCACCTACATCCTGGCCGTTTCCGTCCTGGTCTGGTTCCTGCTGAACCTTCCCTGGGGTGTGGAGCAGAAGCGCGATTCCTACCTGGGCAAGGCAGGGGCCGTCATCGCACCGATCCTGGAGCCGGCCGGCTTCGGAACCTGGGAGGCTGCCTCGTCTCTGATTACCGGTGTCATTGCCAAGGAGATCGTGGTGGGCACCATGGGCGAGATCTACACGCCCAAGCACGAAGAGAAAGAAGAGGCCCCCACCCTGGGAGAGGACCTGAAGGAGATCGTCGTCTCCTTTGCGGGCGCGGCCAGGACGGCGGTCACGACACTCCTGTTCATTCCGGGTGACGAAGAGCCGGAGGAGGACCAGACCCCCCTGAGACAGGCTCTGTCCGCCGCTTTCACCCCTCTTTCGTCCTATGCCTTCATGGCCTTCGTGCTCCTGTACATGCCCTGCGTCATCGTGGGGGTTGCCATGCGCCAGGAGTTCGGGACCTGGAAATGGGCCGGGGTCGGCTTCCTCTACCAGACGGCGCTGGCCTGGCTGGTGGCGGTGATCATCTACCAGGGAGGACGCTTCCTGGGATTGGGAGGGTAGCGGTATGGGGGGGACGGACCTGATACTGATGCTGGCAATCCTGGCGGCTGCCCTGTGGCTGCTCTACCGTTCCCTGTGGAAGAGCCGGGGCACGTGCCCCGGCTGCTCCGGGAACGGCTGCTCCGGCAAGCACCGCTGAGCCGGCGGGATACACGGAAGAGAGAATACCATGTCAGAGATTTATGTTGATGAGATGTTCGTGGGGGAGGCGGCGGAAATCATGTCCATCAGCGACGCCTTCCCCGAATACCGTCAGTTGCGCACCATGGGGGTTCGCGAGGGAAGGCTGGTGGATCTCCTGCACTTCGATCCGCTGATTACCGGGAAACTGGTCCTGCGGGTTGAGGGGATGCGCCTGGCCCTGGGGGCGTCCTGCGCGGCCCACATCAGGGTCAGGCCGCTGAAGAGCGCCTATCTCCACCTGCGGGACATGGCACACTACGATAACCTGACCGGTTGCTTCAACCGCCATGCAGCCGGGATCGTGGTGCAGAAGGAGGTGGAGCGTTTTTCCAGCATGGGCCTCCCCCTGGCGCTGCTCATGGCCGACCTGGACCACTTCAAGCGCATCAACGACACCTACGGCCACACGTCGGGCGACGATGTCCTCAAGTCCTTTGCCTCGCTCATCCGGCAGGGGCTGCGGCGCTCGGACCTGTTCTGCCGCTGGGGGGGGGAGGAATTCCTGATCCTGCTCAGGGGAACGCTGAAGGAAGAGGCCCTGAAGATCGCCGAACGTTTCCGGGAACGAATCGCCTCGGCGCTGTTTCCGCCGTTCAGCGAGCGCGGAGCCGTAACGGTCAGCATCGGCTGTGCCTGCCTTCCTCCCGGCAGACCGCTGGAACGCCTGATCGTTGACGCCGATTGCGCCCTGTACCGCGCCAAGCAGGGGGGGAGGAACAGGGTGTGCCTGTGCTGAACATGGTGACGGTTGCGGCACGCCGTATCGGGAAAAGCTTCGGGTTTCTACCGCGGGAAGAAGGGGAGTGTCTATCGACCTGCGCCTCACTGCACCACCTGGCCGAGGCGCTGGGGAACGCCGTAGATGCCCGGGATTCACAGCTGTACCGCCATTCCCGGGACGTGGCCGAGGTCTCCTGCGTGCTGGCCCATGCCATGGGGCTTTCCCGGGAGGAGATCGATGTCATCCATATCGCCGGACACCTGCACGACATCGGCAAGATCGGCATTCCCGATGCGGTGCTCAAAAAGCAGGGACCTCTGGACGGGGAGGAGTGGAACTGGATCAGGAGGCATCCCGGAATCGGGGCGGAGATCGTGCGGCCGGTGCCGGCCCTGACCGGTCCGGGAGGGGTGGCGGACATCATCCTGCGCCACCACGAGCGGTTCGACGGCAAAGGCTATCCCGATGGCCTGGGGGACGGCCAGATTCCCCGCGGCGCCCGCATCGTGGCGGTGGCCGACACTCTCTCGGCGCTCCTGCGCAACCGCTCCTACCGCGCGGGCTGTTCCTTCGACCTGGCCTGCGCCGAAATCCGGCGCTGCTCCGGCACCCAGTTCGACCCGGTGGTGGTGAGGGTGCTGGAAAAGAACCGGGAGCGGGTCGCCAGGAGTCTGGCGGAGGGGGATGGTTTCTTCCGTTGCGACGGCGTCGTGCCTTTTTCACCCTCCGGGGTCGCACTCCCGGCCTGAACGGTTCACCTTTCTCCGACAAGGAGACCCTCGTCAAACATGCAGGTCAGATGGAGAGCCTCCCGCCACTCACCCCAGCGCCACGTCCAGGATCATCATCACCGAAAAACCAACCATGGTGGCGATGGTGACCAGGTCGATGTGGGCGGGGACCCGCTGGGATTCGGGAATCAGCTCCTCCACCACCACGAAGATCATGGCGCCGGCGGCGAAGCAGAGGGCATAGGGGAGGATACCCCGCATCTGGGTCACGAACAGAGCCCCCAGGACCCCGGCCACCGGTTCCACCATCCCCGAGGCCTGCCCCAGCAGGAAGCTCTTGCCGGTCCCCATTCCCTCCCGCCTCAATGGCAGTGAAACCGCGGCCCCCTCGGGGAAGTTCTGCAGGCCGATGCCGATGGCCAGGGCAAGGGCGCCGCCGATGGTGGCCGAGGAGAGCCCGGCCGATACGGCCCCGAAGGCGACCCCTACCGCCAGCCCTTCGGGGATGTTGTGCAGGGTGATGGCCAGCACCAGCAGGGTGGAACGCTGCCAGGATGTCTTGATCCCTTCGCTCTGGTCCGTGGCGAAACCGGGGTGCAGGTGGGGGAGCAGCCGGTCGGTCAGGCGCATGAACAGTCCGCCCGCCATGAAGCCGATCACGGCGGTCAGCCAGGGGATCTGCCCCATCTGTTCGGCCATGTCGATGCCGGGCGCCAGCAGCGACCAGAAGCTGGCGGCGATCATCACTCCGGCGGCGAATCCCAGCATGGAGTCCATCAGTTTGGCGTTGACCCTCCTGGTCAGGAAGACCAGTCCGGCTCCGGCGGCGGTCAGCGCCCAGGTGAAGAGGGTGGCCAGCAGGGCCTGGATAACGGGATCTATCTGTTGCAGGTAACTGGTCATGTCTTTTTCTCTCCCTTCCCCTGTTGTCTTGTGTTTTCCGGGGTCTGTCTCCCCTCTGTTCTGGAAACGAGCGGGTTGTTATCTTCCGTTTTCCCTGCCGGGAGCATGGCAGGTACAGCCTTTTCCCTCAATCGCCTGCTCCAGGTTGCGCAGAATCCCGCATTCGCCCACGTTCGTCGCGGCATGACAGGCTTCCCGGAGCGCGTGCAACTGCCCTTCCAGCAGGTTGAGCGCCTGGATCTGCTGATGGACGCGTTCGATCTGCCGTTCGATCAGAAGGCTGATGTCGTCGCAGGCCAGTTCCGGGTGGGCTTGCAGCGAGCGCAGGGTGCGCACATCCGACAACCCCATGCCCAGGGAGCGGCAGTGGCGGATGAAGTTGAGCTGGGCCAGATGGGTGCGGGTATAGCGGCGATAGCCGTTGGCCTCGCGCTCCGGTGCATCCAGCAGCCCCTCCCGCTCGTAGAAGCGCACCGTTTCCACGCTGCACGCGCCGCGGTGTGCCAGTTCTCCGATTTTCATATGCCTTCCTCCAGAAAAAGCCTTGACCCTGAAGTGGGTACGGGATGTCAGATGATAGCATATCATCCCAGGAGAGCCACCATGAACACGCGTGCTACAAGGAACTCAGACCACTCTCTTCGTCACCCGGGTGCCGACTGTGCCCACGGCCATGCACGACATCGTCACGAGGAGGTTGCGAACTCTGACGCAGAAACGGGACAGGGGGTGGGGCACGGCTGCCGTTCCGGAGGGTGCTGCACTTCGGCGACGGCGGCCACGGTCAGGGTTCCGTTTGCCGGGGGCGGCCGACCGCCCGAAGGCGCCAGCCGGGTGCGGTACCGCATCAGCGGTATGGACTGCCCGGTGGAGGAACGTCTGATACGCAACCGGCTTGAGCCGATGCCGGGCATTGCCCGGCTGGATTTCAATCTCCTGGAGCGGGAGCTGACGGTGTACCACGCTCTGGCCGATACCCGGGCCATCACCGCGGCGCTGGAAAAACTGGCCATGGACCCTGAACCGCTGGATGACGGCGCGTCATTGTCCGCCGCCCCTCCGGGATTGACCGCTCGCGGGAAGGTCCTGCTGGCTCTCGGCGGTTGTGCGGCCGTTGCCGCCGAACTGGTCGCCTGGGCAACGGGCGATGATCAGTCGTGGCCGGTGGTGCTGCTGTCGACCCTGGCGATCCTGACCGCGGGAATACCCACCCTGAAGAAGGGGTGGATCGCCCTCAGGAACCTGACCCTCAACATCTCTTTCCTCATGTCTCTGGCAGTGGCGGGAGCCATGGTCACCGGCACATGGCCGGAGGCTGCCATGGTGCTGTTCCTGTTCGCAGTGGCCGAGGCCATCGAAGCGCTCTCCCTGGAGCGGGTGCGCCGTGCCATCGCATCGCTCTCCACCCTTGCTCCGGAAACGGCGGAAGTCAGAATTGACAACGATTGGCGGGAGCTGCCGGCAGCCCATGTGGCGGTGGGCAGTCGCATCCGGGTTCGCACCGGTTCGCGGGTTCCGCTGGACAGCCTGGTCGAGTCCGGCCGCGCCTGCCTCGACCAGGCTCCCATCACCGGCGAGAGCCTTCCGGTGGACAGGCAGCTTGGCGACCCGCTGTATGCCGGCAGCATCGTCACCGATGGCGTGGTGGAAGCCAGGGTAACGGCCCTGGCCGGCGACAGCACCCTGGCCCGTATCGCCTCCGCCATTCAGGAGGCTCACGCGCAGCGTGCGCCGACCCAGCGTTTCGTGGACCGCTTTGCCCGGTACTACACGCCGGCGGTTGTCGTCTTCGCCCTTATGGTGGCTGTGGCTGGCCCCCTGATTTTCGGCGGGACCTGGGACAGCTGGCTCTATCAGGCACTTGTCATGTTGGTCATCGCCTGTCCCTGTGCCCTGGTGCTGTCCACTCCGGTCACCGTGGTCAGCGGCCTTACCGCCGCTGCCCGGCACGGCATCCTGATCAAGGGAGGGGCGTATCTGGAAGGGGGACGACTGGTGCGCGCGGTGGCGCTGGACAAGACCGGCACCCTGACCCGCGGCGCACCGGAACTGACCGATGCCCGGTCCCTTGGCAACATGCCGGTCGAACGGGCACTGCTGATCGCCGCCAGCCTTGACGAGCAGAGCACCCACCCCATCGCCAAGGCCCTGGTTGCCGGATGGCGAAAACAACAGCCCGATGCCGGTTTGCTGGCGGTGGAATCGTTCGGCGTCCTCAACGGCCAGGGGGTCAGGGGCGCCATTGGGGGCAGAATCTATCACCTTGGTAACCGGCGCCATGCCGCGGAGCTGGGATGCTCTTCCCCGGAACTGGAAGCGGAACTGGTGCGCCTGGAACATGAGGGGAAAACCACGGCCGTTCTCTGTGATGATTCCGGGGCGATAGCCCTGTTCGGTCTGGCAGATACCGTCCGTCCGGAGAGTAAACGGGCGATGGCGGCCCTGAAGGCGCTGGCCATCGAGCCGGTGATGCTGACCGGCGACAACTCCGCCACTGCCGGGGTGATCGCGGCTCAGGTGGGGATTCGGGACGTGCGTGCCAACCTGCTGCCGGAAGGGAAACTGGCTATTGTCGCCGAGCTCAAAGAACGCTTTGGGATGGTTGCCATGGTGGGTGACGGGGTGAACGACGCACCTGCCCTGGCTCGGGCGGACATCGGTATTGCCATGGCCGCGGTCGGGAGCGCCACGGCCCTGGAAACCGCCGATGTGGCCATCATGGACGACGATCCGCGCAAGGTGGCCGACTTCGTCCGGCTGAGCCGGCGCTGCGCCTCGATCCTGAAGCAGAATATTACCCTGGCGCTGGGCATCAAGGCCCTGTTCCTGGCGCTGGCCCTGGGAGGGCAGGCAACACTCTGGATGGCTGTGTTCGCGGATATGGGGGCAAGTCTGCTGGTGGTGGGCAACGGTCTGCGACTGTTGGGGCATTTTTCGAGGCCGGGTCATGGGTACGGCCGTGACCCTCGGTCAACCTGAGATGGCATGGGGGAGTCGGTGATGGTTGAATTGCGGTTGTAAGGGGGCGCCCTGGTTCACCAGACAGCACCGGTCTGGGAGCATCAGGGCGTGCCATATTGAGACGCTCTCACTGTTTGGGGCGGTAGCGGATCACCCTGACCGTCTCCAGGGTGATCATGCCGCCGGCCATCATGTCGTTGATACGGGGCATGATGGCTTCGATCTTCTCCAGGGTATCCACCGCCTCCACCACCATGGGCAGGTCGGCGGACAGGTCCAGAAGCTTCTGGGAGTGGAAGACCCGATGGGCGCCGAAGCCGCTCACCCCGCGCAGCACGGTGGCGCCGGCGAACCCCTCCCGCCGCAGCAGTTCCACCAGGGCCTCGTACAGGGGGCGGTGCTCGTGATGGTCGCTCTCGCCGATGAAGATGCGCATCAGTATCTGGTCGCCGGTCAGGTCGATCATCATGGTCCTCCCTGAATGAGCATGCGCGCGCTGATGATACCCAGCCAGGTCAGCAGCAGGCAGGCGGTCACGCTGGCCAGGACATTGCCGATGGCCGGCAGGTACTGGCCGTCCTCCAGCAGCCGGTAGGTTTCATAGCTGAAGGTTGAGAACGTGGTCAGTCCCCCCATGAAGCCGACGGTCAGCCCCAGGCGCAGGGTAGGGGTGATCAGGGTGCTGCGCAGGCTCAGCTCCATGATCAGGCCGATGCAGTAGGCGCCGATCAGGTTGACCACAAAGGTTCCGTAAGGGAAGGTGCGGCCCACAAGGGCGTAGACCCAGCCGGAGAGGTAGTAGCGGGCAACTCCTCCGCCGGCACAGAACAGTGCTATTGTGGCGGCTGTCTTCACGGTGCGTTCTCCTGAGCCGATTATACCGGGCTTGGGGGCGAAGTCACGTTCCGGGCGGGAGCGGACGGGACGCGCGGCCAGGGAGGCGGCGTTTCCGCGGGGAACTCTCCGGAGCCGGGCCGGCTACTCCACCGCGTCGACAATCACGGTTTCCGGCTCGGCGTAGTCGGCCGGTGGCGCCTGGTCGGTGCGCAGGCCGCTGGGACGCAGTTCCCAGTGCTCCATATGCTTGTAGATGATCACCTTGTCCCGCAGCAGGTCGCCGTGCCCGCGGCAGAACCGCTCCAGCTGGGCCCGCGATCCGATCAGCTCCACGCACAGGTTCTGGTCCGGGTTGGCGATTTCCATGCCGTCTCCCTGCACCCGACCCTTGCCGCTGAAACCGTAATGGGTATGGTGGGCGGCGGCATTCAGCAGGCCGTCCGCCCGCGCTGCCCGGATGATCTCCTTGTACAGCGGCGGATTTCCGGACAGGAATTTCTTAAGCCCGTTTGCGCTGTTCCTGCGGCGCTCTCCCTGGCTCATGTAAATGCGCACCTGGCCGATTTCACGTGACCTTACCTGATGACGGTGGGGCATGGGCGAACCTCCCGAGAGTCCTGAAAAAGCATTTGGCCACAGAACACACAGAGTTTTCGGAGCCAGGGAAAAGAAGAGAGGGAACTATCCGACCACACCCGGCACGTGACCCTGCATATCTGAATTTTGAAGGTATTCCTCGGGGTTCTCTGTGCCCCCTGTGGCTGGCTGCCGTTATTATTCCAATTCCAACTCAAAGCGCTCTCTTCGTTGGCTCGTCGAAGGCTCCTCAACGTACTATTCTCGTACGCCTCCGTCGCCCTCTTTCTCGCCGCCTTGATATCATCTTTGATTTGAAACTGGAATTACGTGTTGGGTGTTGGTCCGTTTTCCGAACCGCCGACGCGGCGGCTGAACAGGGACCCCCAGCCGGGACGCAATTCCCGGGCCGTGCGCAACGATCCCCCCCCGGAAGGGCAGGCTGCCCCCGGCTTGGGAGTGGCGATGCGCTGGGAGAGGTAGATGCCGGAGTGGCCGCTGCAGAGGTAGGAGAGGAAACAGGCCATGGCGAAGTAGAGGGTGTGCTGGGAGCCGAACAGTTCGATCCCCATCAGGGTGCAGGCCAGGGGGGTGTTGCTGGCTCCGGCGAAGACGGCGATGAAGCCGAGAGCGGCGAAGAGGTCAACCGGCGCGTTCATGAGCAGCGCCAAGGTGTTGCCCAGAGCGGCGCCGATGAAGAAGAGCGGCGTCACCTCGCCCCCCTTGAAGCCGCTCCCCAGGGCCACCACGGTGAAGAGCAGCTTCCACCACCAGCTCCAGGGGGTGGCTCCGTTGGCCGTAAAACAGGAGAGGATCGTGACCCCCCCGGGGTCCGGGGAGCTGACCCCCAGCCCCAGGTAGTCCCGCGTGCCCAGCAGATGGGTCAGGGCGATGATCAGCAGGCCGCCCAGCACGGGGCGCAGCCAAGGACGGGAGATGAAGCGTTTGAAGATAGTGCCGGTGCTGTGGATCAGTTCGGCGAACAGCACGCTGGCCAGACCGAAGGCCACGGCCGCCAGGATGACTTTGGTGGTGAGCAGGCCGCTGATCTCCGGCGTAAGGGAGGCTATGGAGTAACGGGAATGGTGGATACCCCAGGCCTGGCAGGCCTGGTCGCCGATGATGGCGGCCATCAGGCAGGGGATCAGGGCGTCGTAGGTCATGCGTCCAACGGCCAGCACCTCCATGGCGAAGACCGCACCGGTCAGCGGGGTGCCGAATACGGCGCCGAAACCGGCGGCAATGCCTGCCATGAGCAGGATGCGGAAATCGACCAGGTTCAGGCGGAACCAGCGCCCGATGGCCGAGGCGATGCTCCCCCCCATCTGCACCGCCGTTCCCTCGCGCCCCACCGAGGCGCCGAACAGGTGGGAGATGATGGTCGCCCCCAAGATCAGGGGGGCCATGCGGCGCGGCACCACGATGCCGCTGTCGTGGTGTTCGCTGCCGTGGATGGCGTCCATGAGCAGGTTGTTCCCCCCCTCGGCCCGTCCGCCGATGCGGACGTAGAGCAGGGTAATGACCGCGCCGACCAGGGGGAGCAGGTACAGCAGCCAGGGGGTTTGGAAACGCTGCCGGGTGGCCAGGTCCAGGAGCCAGAGAAACAGGGCGCAGGCGGAGCCGATGGCGATGGAGACCGGGGTGACGACGCATAACCACTTGACCAGGTATGCCCCCAGGGTGAGGTGCTCACGCGGACTCCAGCGGAACGGCATCGGTTTTCCCCCCTTGTGCGGTTGACGTGAGAGTCGAATCTAGTCCCGGGGGGAGTCGTTGTCAAGCGGGATGCGGGTGAGGAGTAATGGCCTTTCCCCTCCAGGGGAACGTGAAGGAGAAGGCCGTGGCGTTCGGGAGGCGGGTTCAGTTCATGCAGTTGAACATTCCCATGCACCAGAAACAGTCACCGCAGGGGACGGTGTTGGTGTAGCAGTCCTGTTCGAACTCCTCGCAGTAGAGGTACTCGCAGGGGATCAGGTTGCAATTGGCGCAGAAGGGGTAGTCGTGACTCAGTACCTCCTTGCGGAAGCTGACGAAGTCGTCGCTGTTCCAGATTTCCATGATGCCGCTGTCCGCCAGGGAACCGAAGGAGCGGGTAGTGACGTGCTTCTTGCGGTCGGTGAAGTAGCAGACGTACTTGTGCCAGAGAAAGTAGCACGGGTGTACCTTGCCGTCCCAGGAGACGAAGACGCTCCCCGCCTCAAGGAAGTCGCAGGCCCGGTTGCCGCGCGGGGCCACCGCCGGCAGGCGTAATTCCATGCCCAGTTCGTCGGCGGTGGCGCGGGCCTCGTCGAATACCCGTTCCATGGTGTCGAACCAGGTCGGGTCCCGCTTCAGCAGCGTCTCCACGTTGAGGAAAATGTCGCGGCTTCGCGCCTCGTCCATCATCTGCTGCACGAAGGCCACCATGCGCTCCTGCTCCGGGGTGCGGCTGTAGCGCAGGAAGGCGGTCTTGAAGTAGTCGCTCATGTCGATCCCCTGGGCCTGCGCCCGCGCCCGCCAGCTCTCGAACAGCCGGATGGCGTCCTCGGTGTTGGGTTCGTAGGCTGCATTCTCGACGAAGGCCGGGTCGTAGGGGAGCAGGTGGGAGGTAATGGCGAAGTCCGCTCCCCGGGAGGAGGCCCAGCGCAGGGTGGCGGGAAGTTCGTGCAGGTTGTCGCGCATGATCACGAATTCGATCCCGATGCGGAAGTCGGGGCGTCCACAATGCTTTTTGGCGCTGTTGAGCGCGGCAAAGGCCCGGTCGATGTCCCCCAGTTCTCCCCCCTCGCGTACGTCGCGGAAGGTGTCGGGCGAGACCGAGTCCACCGAGAGGCAGATCCGGTCCAGCCCCGCCTCCATCAGGGAGACGGCGCGTGCTTCATCCAGCAGCAGTCCGTTGGACTGGAAGCCGATCCAGGCGTCCCGCGGCATGCGGGCGCGGGCGTGGCGGATGAAATCCTCCAGTTCCCTGCAGAGCAGCGGTTCGCCGATGCCGCTCATGACCAGCGAGCGGGCCGTGGGAAAGGCCGGGTCCAGCCCCTTGAAGATCTCCATGGTGAGGAATCCCTCCTCCAGGCCGCTCCCCATGGTCTGCTTCATGCACATGCTGCACTTCAGGTTGCAGTAGGTGGTGGTTTCCACGAACAGCTTGGAGGGGTAGGGGAGCAGGGCCGCGTTCGATGGAGCGGGGGCGGGGGTGGCGGTTGTGGTGATGAGGGGCGAGGGGGCATGGGAGAGGCTGGCGGTACTCCATGTCGGCGTGTTCATGCGGGTCTTTGCAACTCCTTCGGGGTGACGGTATGCGGAATATTCGTTCCGGGCCGTGTGTGCCGGCTCTGCGGTTGCTGCGGGTCAGTGGGGACGGGGATGATACTCTGGGCAAATTTTCCCGAATTGTCAACTGATTGGTGCGGTTGTCCGATTGCGTTCGCCGCTGAGTCCGCGCGGTTTCTGAACGGCAGCGCCGCCATGGCGGCATAAAGACGAGGCGGGGACGCGGAGAGGTTTGCAGAGACAGGGTAGTCCACCCCCGGGGGAGAGAATCGGACAGAGGTTACTCACGCTGTCTGTGTCATCTTCTTCCAGACGATCTTCTTGCTGGAAACCATGGTCCCGCACCTGTTGCAGAAGAAGCCCGCGCTGCATTTGACGCAGAACTCAACCCGCTCCCCGCAGTCGGGGCAGAACGGCTCCATGTCCACATCCACATAGGCAGTTTCGCCGCACGCCTCGCAGGTGTAGCTGAAACCGTCCGTGGTATAGGTCCTGGTGACTTCCGTGTCGCAGTGGTGGCAGAGTTTTCTCAACATTGATCTGTCCTCCGGAGGGGTGGTGATTGCCGTCGTTTAAGTGATACGTGAGCCGGCGGCGGGATGCAACGGAAAACCGGGGCGATCCCTTTGCCGGTCAGGCAGCTTCTTTCCAGATGATCCTTGAACTGGATTTGAGTGAATTGCATCTGCCGCAGAAAAACCCTTTGCAGCACTTTGAGCAGACCGAGATCTTCTCCCCGCAGTCGGGGCAGTAGGGCTCCACCACGACTTCGTCGAAGGGGGTTTCACGAGCACAGGTTTCGCAAAAAATGGTCACGCCCTCCGGGGTCTGTTTCCTGACCATTTCCGCTCCACATTCGCGACAGGTTCTTCTCAGCATGACGGCCTCCCCTGAAGATGTAATGCTCCTCCTGTAATCTTGCCAGAAACGGGGTCGTTTTTACACACTCAAGCCGAAAGGGAGGTACTCGTGACTCGTCCCTGTTCCCTGTTCCCTGGTCACGAGTCACGAGTCACGAGTCACGAGTCACGAGCCTGCCGGCAAACCACCTGCGCTGGAACCAGAAGGCCACGTTGACCAGGCCGATCATCACCGGTACCTCCACCAGGGGGCCGATGACGGCGGCGAAAGCTGCGCCGGAGTTAAGCCCGAACACGGCAACCGCCACGGCGATGGCCAGTTCGAAGTTGTTGCTGGCGGCGGTAAAGGCCAGGGTGGTGGTCCTGGAGTAGTCGGCGCCCAGTCTCTTGCCCATCCAGAATGAAACCAGGAACATCACCACGAAGTAGACCAGCAGCGGAATGGCGATGCGCACCACATCCAGGGGGAGCTGCACGATCAGGTTGCCCTTCAGGCTGAACATGACCACGATGGTGAAGAGCAGGGCGATGAGGGTCAAAGGTCCGATTCTGGGCACCACCTCCCGGTGGTAGCGCTCCTTGCCCATGACCTTGACCCCCACCAGGCGGGTCAGGGCGCCGGCGATACAGGGGATGCCCAGGTAGATGAAGACGCTCTCGGCGATCTGGCCGATGCTCACGTCAACCACCACTCCTTTGAGGCCGATCATGGGCGGCAGGACGGTGATGAAGAACCATGCGTAGACACTGAAGAAGAGCACCTGGAAGATACTGTTGAAGGCCACCAGTCCGGCGGCGTATTCGGTGCTCCCCTTGGCCAGTTCGTTCCAGACGATGACCATGGCGATGCAGCGTGCCAGGCCGATCATGATCAGGCCGACCATGTACTCCGGTTTGTCCGGCAACAGCAGGGCTGCCAGCGCGAACATCAGCACCGGTCCGATCACCCAGTTCTGTACCAATGACAGTCCCAGGATCTTCTTGTTCTGGAATACCTCCGGCATCTCCTCGTACTTCACCTTGGCAAAGGGGGGATACATCATGACGATCAGGCCGATGGCGATGGGGATGTTGGTGGTCCCCACCTGGAAGCTGTTGATGAAACCCTCCACGCCCGGTACGAAGTAACCCATGCCCACGCCCAGGGCCATGGCGGCGAATATCCAGAGCGTCAGCCAGCGGTCCAGGAACGACAGTTTTCGGGAAACATGTTCACTCATGACGCACCTCCAAAGTAAGTGGTGATCCAGTCTTTTATCTCGTCCCGCACCCGCCGGAATTCCGGAAGGACTTCCTCTTCGCTCCCCTTGAGCTGTGAAGGGTCGTCGAAGCCGCGGTGGATGCGCTCCGTGCCGCCGATAAACAGGGGGCAGGTCTCGTTGGCGTCGCCGCAGAGGGTGACCACCTGGTCGAAGCTCTCCCCCTGGAACTCGTCCAGGGTCTTGGAGCGGTGGTGGGAGATGTCGATGCCCAGCTCGGCCAGCACCCGGGCCGCCAGGGGGTTGACCCGGGTGGCCTGGGTGCCGGCGGAAAAGGCCCGGCAGCGGTCGTCAAGGAAGTGGTTGGCCAGGCCTTCGGCCATCTGGGAGCGGCAGGAGTTGTGGGTGCAGAGGAAGAGGATGCGCTGTTTCATGATAGGCTCCTTGCGGAGAAGAAAAAGTTGTGCTTAATTGGTGGACACTATATATCCGTATGAACGGATATTGGCAAGCGAATTATGTCACCGAAGCCGGTGGCTTCCAACCGCCGGAGTCAGGCCTCTAGTATACCCCTCGCCACACAAACCAGATACCGGTCAGCGCAATCACCCCGCCGCTGATCCGCTTGGACCATAAGGAGAAATTCATCACGCCGCGGGCCTTGGCAAACCCCTCCACGAAACCGGTGAAGGTGCCAGCGAACAGCATCAGCAGGCAATGGCCGATGGCGTAGCAGAACAAGAGCGCGATACCGTAGAGTACCTGCCCCTTGCCGGCCACCAGGGTCAGCAAAACCACCAGCACCGGTGTGGCGCAGGGTGAGGAGACCACCCCGAAGAACAGCCCCAGCAGAAACGCTCCAACCAATCCCCCTTGTTTTGGCTTGTAGTCACGCCTGACCGGCAGGTGAAACTCGTACAGTCCCATCATCCGGCCCCCCATGAACAGGGCGATAACGCCGGCAACCAGGTACCAGGGGCCGCCCAAAGTGCCGAACATGGTGCCCAAAAGACCCGCCGCAGCGCCGAAGGCGGTGAAGGTGAGGGAGAGCCCCAGGATGAAGGCCAGCGAGTAACGGAAGGCTTTGCTCCGGTCACCGTCGCTGTAGCCGCCAACGAACCCCACCACCAGCGGGATGGTGGCCAGCACGCAGGGTGAGGCAGAGGAAAGCACTCCAGCCAGGAAAACCGCGCCGAAGGCGATCAGCGGGTAGAGGGTGACGATCTGCTCGATGTTGTCCAGGAATGTCATTTCATGCCCAGGGTTTTCAGCTCTTTCAAAATTTCGGATTTTTCCATGTAGCCCATATGGCGCTTGACCTCTTTGCCTTTGGCATCGAAGAAGATCTGGGTCGGAATCATCTGGATACGGTACGCTCTTGCCAGTTGTTCATCTTTCCAGACATCGTTGAACAGTACATTGGCCCTGCCCCTGAGGTCGCGATTCAGCCCCTCCAGTATGGGAGCCATCTGCTTGCAGGGGATGCAGCTGCGGGCGCCAAAATCAACCACGCTGGGTCTGCCGGACGACAGGGCAGTCTTGACTGCCGCTTCGTTGGCGGAGGGGAGTTCAGCGGCCAGTGCCGGAAGGTGTGCCAGGCAGGCAAGCGTCACGATGAGTGCCGTGTTAAATCGTTTCATAGGTACCCCTTGATTTCCGTGGATGAAGCTGTTTTGCCGGAAAACACGACCCTGCCGTCGATGACCAGGGCCGGTGTGCTCATCACGCCGTATTTCATGATCGTGGGCATGTCCTCCACCTTGACCACCTCGGCCTCCACTCCCTTTTCGCTGACTGCCGTCTTGACCGCCTCGTACAGAGTCTTGCATTTCATGCAGCCGCTTCCCAGAACTTCGATTTTCATCTCTTCTTCTCCTTTGTGGTGGTTTTCGCCCTGATCCGCTGACACCGGTCAGAGCAATGCGTTGAACAGATAACCGACGAACACGATGGCCAGGGCCACGATCCCGAAGAAGGTCGCCAAAAGCGGCTTCTTGAGGACGTTGCTCAGGATGATCGCCTCGGGCAGCGACAGGGCCGTGACCGCCATCATGAAAGCCAGCACCGTGCCCATGGCCATCCCCTTGGCGGTCAGGGCCTGGACGATGGGGATCACCCCGGCGGCGTTGCTGTAGAGCGGCACCCCCAGGGCAACGGCCAGCGGCACGGCGAAGGGGTTGTCGCGGCCGGCCCATTCCGCCAGGAAATCCTGGGGCACATAGCCGTGGATGAAGCCGCCGATGCCGATACCCACCACCACGTAGGGCCAGATCTTCTTCAACAGACCCAGGGTGTAGTCGCGGGCATAGTCGATCTTTTCCCGGAAGCACAGCGAGTGTATCTCGGCGCTGCCCACCTGCATCTGCCAGACATAGTCCTGGACGTGTTTCTCCATCTTCAGTTTGCCGATGACGATACCGGCGACCATGGCCACCAGCAGGCCGGTGGCGATGTAGATCAGGGCGATCTTCCAGCCGAACAGCCCCCAGAGCATGATCAGGGCCACCTCGTTCACCATGGGAGACGAGATCAGGAACGAAAAGGTCACCCCCAGCGGCACTCCCGATTCCACGAAGCCGATGAAGAGCGGCACTGCCGAGCAGGAACAGAAGGGGGTCACGATCCCCAGCAGGGAGGCCAGGATGTTGCCGATGTATTCCCGTTTGTGGGAGAGGATGCGTTTAGTCCGCTCCGGGGGAAAGGAGGCGCGGACGATGGCCACCACGAAGATTATGGTCGTCAGCAGCAAGAAGATCTTCAGGGTGTCGTAGATGAAAAAGTTGAGGGCGTCTCCGATCCGGGAGGCTGGCGCGAGCTTCAAAAGATCGAAAACAACGTAATCGGCGAATGATTTCAGCATGGGGTGAACTCCTTGGTATTCTCCGTCGGGCGTGCGGCTGCGCTCAGCTTCAGTGCCTGCCTGGCAGCCATGAGGATCATCTCTTCCGGGAGCTCTTCATACACCCGGCCGTCGTGCTCCAGGGTTCGGCAGAACTCTTCCCTGCCGGTAAGGCACCCGCAGGAAGGGCATGGGTTTTCCGAGGCGTTCACCCCCTCGAGCAGCTCCTCCATGGGAGTGTCGTTGATCAGGATCAGGTTCGACTCACCGATCCGATCACCGCTCAACGGCGTTTCGACGAACAGGACCCTGACTCCTGTCGGTGCCAACTCGCGCTCAAGCTGGTGGACGACCCTGCGCAGGTTTGCCCCGGTTGCCGAGCAGCGCCGGCAGGTGGCTCCTCCGGTTTCGTAATGTCTCCATTCGATGACCAGTTCGGACATGCTCTCTGTTCTCCGTTGGGAACGGTGCGGGATGAATCCCCGACGAGCGAGAGACCGCTCGGTAGAATCCATATCTTATATATCCGCTTGAGCGGATATTATCAAGCGTAAATAATGGCGCGACCCTTCCGGTTCCGGGACCCCCCTGGTTGTTCCGGTTGCGCCTCTTGTCGAACACAGTGAAGCGTTGATTCCGCTTGAAGCTCCGTCGAACAAGTTGTATGGTGCAACCAATGAAGCGCTCCGACTACGTCCTCGATAAATCCCTGGGATACCTGGCGGCACGATTTACCCGGCTGATCCAGCGGCGCATCGCTGCCGCTCTCTCTCGCCACGGGCTCCCCCTTTCCTCGGACCAGTATTCCCTGCTGGTGCAGCTGTGGGACCAGAACGGCCTCCCCCAGGGCGCTCTGGCAACCAAGACCGTCAGGGACAAGACCACCATGGCCCGCCTGGCCGCGGGGCTGGAAGCCGCCGGCCTTATCGTCCGCCTCCCCAGCCCCGCCGACGCGCGGGAACGGCTGGTGTATCTCACCGACCGGGGCAAGGAGATCATGGATCAGGCAACCGGCGTGGTGCGGGAACTTCTTGACGAAGCGTACGCGGGGATCGACGAGGCCCACCTGGAAAGCTGCCGCCAGGTCCTGCGCCAGGCCTGTCGCAACATTTCTCCCTGAATTGCGTCGTGATTCGTTGGTGGATGCAACCATTTGTTCAAAAACGGAGTTGAATGAAATCCATGGCATTGAAAGACGTCACCCCGGTTGTCCGACCGGCTGAAATGACCCGTGCCCAGACGACGCGTCTGGTGCTGATCCTGGGGGTCCTGACCGCCTTTGGTCCCATGTCCATCGACATGTACCTCCCCGCCTTCCCCCAGATATCCCGCGACCTGGGAATCTCCGCCGGTACGGTTCAGCTCTCGGTCTCCGCCTTCCTGTTCGGTTCCGCCGCCGGGCAGCTCCTGTACGGACCGCTGGCCGACCGGGTGGGCAGGCGTCCGCCGCTTCTCTTCGGCCTGTCGCTCTATGTCATTGCCACGCTGGGGTGTGCCTGCGTGCGGAGTGGCGGAGGGCTGCTGTTCTGGCGCCTGTTCATGGCCGTGGGAGGGGGAGCCGGCATGGTCATCGCGCGGGCGGTGGTGCGCGATCGGTACGGTACCGCCGATGCCGCCAGGATGTTTTCGCTGCTCATGCTGGTCATGGGGGCCGCGCCGATCCTGGCGCCCGTCGTGGGAGGACAACTGCTGCTGATCACCGGCTGGCGCGGCATCTTCGGCCTGCTCTGCCTGTTCGGGGTGGCGTCCCTGGGCGCTGTCCTGGCATGGCTGCCCGAGTCTCTGCCGCGGGAACGGCGCGTGCGCCTCTCCTTGACCGAGATGGTGACCGGTTACGGGGGGCTGTTCAAAAACCGGGGCTATATCCGCTATGCCGTTGCCCTGGGGTGCGTTGCCGGGGTTACGTTCGCCTACATTTCGGGGGCCTCGTTCTTTTTCATCGAACTTAACGGCCTATCGCCCCAGCGCTTCGGTGTCCTGTTCGGCGCCAATGCCTTCGGCCTGATCGGCGCCTCCCAGATCAACCGCCGCCTGCTGCGCCGGTTCAGCGCCCAGCGGATCATGACGACATGCTTTGCCCTGAACGGCATCGCCTCCCTGCTGCTGGTTGCCGGTGTCGCGGTCGGAGCCGGCGGCTTTCTCATGCAGGGGCTACTGATCTTTTTCTGCGTCTGCATGACCGGTTTTCTCTATCCCAACGTGACCGCCTTGGCACTGGCCCCCTTCGAGAAGAGCGCCGGGAGCGCGTCGGCGCTTTTGGGGACGATCCAGTACACCATCGGCGCCAGCGCCGGCGCCCTGGTGGGGATGCTGCACAACGACACGGCGCTGCCCATGGCCGCCTCCATGGCCCTCTGCGGGGTGGTGGGCTGGCTGGCCGTGGCGTTGGGCGGCCCGGCGGAAGATCATGCCGCCATTCGTGTTCCCTGAACTTCGCTCTCCTGTTCCGTTTCACCCATCCCCGCCCCGGCCAGGATCGCCTCGATGATCTCCTCCTGGGGGCTGGTATTTCATCACCCCCAGGATGGCGTCGATGTCGGCCAGACGTTGTTCGAGCTCCCGCCTCTCCGCCATAGCCCCCCGCCGTGACCTGCGGCCAGGACGGTGGAGCGCACCAGGAGCCGGGCATGGAGGGAGAAACTGTCACCGGGATAGGCCTCGCGTCCCGGCGGCTGCCGAAGGGAAGATTGGGCGAGATAACGTCAGTGGATAGGTGGATTTTGGGGTGAACCATGGGGGGACTGCGTGATCATTAGAATATTTGACCCATGCGAGCCGGTTGTGTACTTTGACAGATCTCTAATGTAATGCGGGCATGGCATGGTGCCAGGGGATGACCGTCCACAACGCTCCACCCATGTGGTATAGGTGTTTTTCATGTTCACGGACTACATGTCCTGTTTGGGGTGTTGTCAAAGGTCTGGTCAATAACGAGATACAACCGCACCTATAGACGCGGACGGCTAACGCAGCCGGTCATGGCCCTCCGCTGAAAGGGAAAATGTGCGTATAGCTGTTATTTTCATCTTTATTGTCGGTGTGCTTACAGCTCCCTTGCCATCTTTTCCAGCCGACGATCATGAGACGTGGAATGCATACGCCATAATGCCGGAGGACTTCAAGGCCCCCAGTGCGCCAACATTTGAACAGCACCCTGTAGCCGTGAAATTCTACGGAAAGCCGGCGCCTGTTGACCTGAAGAGTCATCCTGAAGCAAAGACGTGGCGCACAGGGCTGAAAGAAGGAGCAAAAGAGGGGCCGAATTTCGCGGATCACATGACCATTGCCATGTGGGGCTGCGGAACGAATTGCATTGCCATTGCCTTTAGCGACGCCAATAACGGCAAAGTCTATTTCGATAAGGCTCTTGAAAGCCTTGCGATTGTGAATGTCCATGACAATGAATATGACAAAGTCATTGATTTCAAACGAAACAGCAACCTTCTGATCGTGGCTGGATGCCCCAATGAAGAGTGCGAGAGTCGCCGGGGCGTCAATTATTTCCTGTGGACTGACACTGGGTTAAAAGAGATATATCGAGTGCCACGAAAATGGTATCCGAAAATGGGCTTGAAGGGGGCCTTTAGTGATAAAGGCAAAGGGCTCCGAGGAAAAAGATCATCTGAGTGGTGTAATCTGACGAAGTGATAGCAACTAAATCAGAGGGAAGGCAGGCCTAATAGCGAGTTGGATTTCCCCAAATGGTTATTTCAAAAATATTAAAATATTGTTGCATGGCACTAATTTTTTTGTTCGTGATAGCCTCATTGGCGTTCGTACTATTACTGTTAATTGATCGTATTCAATCGGAAGGTTTTCGGTTGTTTTTGGATTCTTAGATAAAGAAGGGAGGCTCTGAAATGGGGCTCCTCGCTGTTTCACGTGGGTAATGGTATAAAGAGAGCCATTTGCCCTCCCTGCTGGAGGTAATAGGTTGTCACTCCCCCCTGAAGCACTCTTTAGCGTTGCTCTTGGCGTCGTTCCCCCCCCTGGGAAGTTGTCGGGGGCGAGTTTCGGGGACATTATATTAAATAGTTTGTAGTTTTGTATATTGTTCCCGAGAACATACTCGGAAATCTTTATGGGCGTTTCCTGCCTTTGACAAATCCCCTGCATGTGCTGATGTGATCGGGGGCTTCAGTCAATTTCCATCCGGTGACATCGTCGAAGCCTGCCGCGCGAACCATCTGGCCAAGGCAGGCCAGGGTCGGCACCCACCAGTTTGAATCATTGTTGGCATACTGGTTTTCCGGGTAAAACTCCATGACAACGTTCTTGTCGTGACCATGTCCGAGTCCGCCACGATAGGGGCTGAAGTCGTTCGAGATTGCCGATTCGACGTAGATTTCCCCCCGGCATATCGATGCGATCTTGTCCAGCGCAAGAAGAGGGTGACGCAGGTGGTACAGGGTGCCGAAAAAGAAAACGACATCGAACATCCCGTGGATGTTGACATCCAGATCGTAAACCGACATGTCGATGCGTGGGCAGCGCTGCATATCATGCCCCAGGGCATCCCTGCAAAAATCGAACGTTTTCCAGGCAACTCTCTGGGATTGATCCAGGGTCCCCAGATAATCCGAAAAATCATCGATTGCAACAACCTGTGCGGCACCCCTTTTGAGAGCCTCGAAAGTCCAGTAGCCATCCCAGGCTCCGATGTCAAGGACGCGCTTGCCAACGAGTGAAGAAGGGATGCAGTAGGCGGAAGCGTTGAGAGGGGCCCAGCCGGGGGTCACAATGCCGAACGGAAGCTCTATCCTGTGATACCAGAAAGGGAATGCGTTTACTTCCCGTTGCAGCTTTTCTCCATCGGTCATGATGGTTTCTCCTCTTTACGTGGGACCTGGCGCCCGGAACAGGGGGACTTTCATGGTCTGATATGAATGAGCTCATTGTGTTGCGACGGCGATGCCTGACAGGACAGCCAGGATTTTTTTCGCATTATGCCTGCACGTTCTCCTTGATACAAGCCCAAGTTTCGTTACCGGCGCTGCCCCGGTCGTCCTCAGTTCTCCATGTCATCCCCGGCAACGGATGAATTGGATACTTGACAATCTGATGAAAGGAAACAGGTGAATGGAAACGAATCGTGACTCATTACGGGAACTGGTCCAAAAGGCATTCGAGCTGGGCGTCAGCGATGCCCGGATCATCCCGGCACGATCCATCGTGGTGGAGGAGCGCTTTGCCGAGATGTGCGCGTCGCCCCCATGCCCCGGCTACGGCCAAGGGCCGGGCTGCCCGCCCCATGTCATGAAACCGGCCGCGTTCAGGGAGCTTCTCTCCCGCTACGAACATGTCCTCGTGTTCAGGATCGACGCCCCCACGGAGCTGCTCCTGGGGGAGGAGCGGCATGGTGTGGCAAGACAGGTCCACGAGATATCGGCTGCAATCGAACGGTTGGCGCGGGAAAAGAGGTACGCCCATTCACGGGGATTCGCCGCAGGCTCCTGCAAAATGATCTTCTGTGCTGACCGGGAGTCGTGCGTTGTGTTGGAGAAGGGGGATGAGTGCCGCTTCCCCGACAAGGCCAGGGCGTCCATTTCCGGCATCGGGGTCAATTTCGAAGAGTTGTGCAAGGCCGTCGGCTGGGACTTCCAGATCATCACCAGGGACACGACGTCCGACCAGGTTCCCATGGGGATGATGGCGGGGATAGTCCTGGTCGGCTGAGGGGGATGCCGTACGAGTGCTCCGGGAGGTGGAGGGGTGAGCGACGGGACTCGCCCCTGTCGGTGGTGTCATCGTGATTGCACTGCAAAATTGCCGGTGTTTCTGTGTCTCCGCTGTTGAGGGACTCTTGCCGGGGAACATCACCTGCCGTCATCCGGAGGGAAATGAAGGGCTTTCTGGCGGATGCAAAGAGGCCTCCCGTTTTCCGTGGGAGGCCTTTTCAAGGTAGTTCATGCTGGGTGGTTGGCGCCGGTTAGAAGAATTTCTTCGTCTCGGACAGCTGCGAGACATGCTTGCGCTCTTCCGCGATAATGGCTTCGATGGCCTTCTTGTCGTGCTCGTTCACGAACTGCTTCAGCTCCGTGTAGTAAAGAATGGAGGCCATCTCGCTCTTCATGGCGAAGTCGAGGGCGCTGGCGACATCGAGTGCTTTCAGTGAGGTGCTGTCTTCCGTGAAGAACACTGAAGCCGCCTTGCCGTTGATGTAGTCGTGAAGATAGGCAAGGTACTCGCCCGGATACTGTTCGATCGGTTCATACTCACCTGCCTGGGCAAGAAATTTCTCAAACATCTTCTGATGTTCTTCCTCTTCAGCTGCCAGATGCAGAAACAGCTTTTTCACATCACTCTTCTCAGCCTGCTCCGAGGCCTTGCGATAAAAGGTCGCACCGTTCTCTTCCATCCCTATGGCAAACTGTAGAATGTCGTTGGCTGCAAAAATGCTCATGTGATTGAACCCTCCTATGTAAAGAAATGTATAACGCTATCCCTACTATCATCCAAAAGTAAGGGTGTCAATTCCAATGCAGCATGGAAACAGTGACTTGTTGTGGAGGGCAGCTTATGCGATTTGTTTACCTGCAATCTGTAAAAAAACAGATCAAATTAAATTGCCGTGGCTGGTTTGCTTATACAAGCTATCGTAAAACAACAGTAAGTTGCTTTGTGTTTCTGCTATGGTCTGTTTTTATGTTTTGTTTAACATTGTTTTGGAAAACAGAAGGCCTGGTTTCCTGTTTTATTGTGTCTTTGTTGAGATAACATCGCGTTTTTTCGGTTAAGTGAGGGCTGAAATCCCCTGTGGTACCTGGTTGCCCTTTGAGGTAACTGATTTTGAAAAACAAGTAGAGAATTTGTTCGATTTATAGCAGCGTTTTACGCGTCAGACGATGTGATGGTACGGGCATGGCCCGGCCCGTGGAGCGGAAGCGGCAGATCATTCGGGGGCAGCCCTTTCGGGTACCGCTCCTGGCTGGCACTGACCGGATTTCAGAGCAATCCCTTGATCTCGCTGGCCGAAGCGTTTCTGCCGGACAGCACCACCCTGCCGTCGATGACCAGGGCCGGGGTGCTGGTCACGCCGTACTGCATGATCGACGCCATGTCCTCCTCCACCCTGATCAGCTCCGCCCTGATTCCCTTTTCCTTCACCGCCGCCTGAACAGCCTCGATAAGCCGGTTACTCGTGCCGCAGCCCGCCAGTACCTCGATTTTCATGTCGGCCTCCTCTTTGTGGGGCGTGGAATGGGACAGGGAATGGCCGACGGCGGGGGCGCCGTGGCCGGAAACGTGGATGGGGATGGGGAAAGGGGACGCGAGCCGGACCGAAGCCGCGGGAGATGTCCCGTGGTGCGGAAGAGATGCCGGCTGTCGGGAGAGTCGTGCCATGGCTCACCTGGAGTCGCCCGGAGGGGAACACCGGGCCGGAAAAACGGGATGCATGGTTTTGTCTGCCGTTGTCCTGGTCGAAGGGGGATCAGCAACCCGAACAGCTGGTGACGGCCCTCTTCTGGGACTGGAATTCCGCCAGACCGGCCTGGTCGCGGGAGACCTGGTCGCACTCCAGGGAGTGGCGCTTCACAAGCTCCAGCAGGTCGCGGGAGAGCCGGTCGATGCCGCGAGCGACGGTGTAGTGCATCCAGACTCCGGCGCGCCGGTCATCCAGCCAGCCGCTGCGCTTGAGATAGGCCAGGTGGCGCGATACCGTGGACTGGGGGAGCTTCAGCACCGCCATCAGGTCGCAGACGCAGAGCTCACCCTCGGCCTGGAGCAGCAGCAGGATGCGCAGGCGGATCGGGTCAGAGAGGCATTTGAATGTCTGGGCGAACCATTGCATGGTGAGACTGTTTATAGAACGGAACCGCCTCCTGGTCAAGACACCCCTTGATCAGGGCGCCTGAGCGGTTGCCAGGAACACCGGGTAGCGACGCCCCTCCTTGACCACTGCGGTTGCGGTGGCCACCCTGATGTTCGTAAAGCCGGCCTGCTCCAGCAGCGCCGCGAAGCGGTCGTGGTCGAAGCCGTCGTGGAACACCCCCAGGGAGTCCCCGTGGAAGCTGCCGTCCTCCGCCTCCAGGTCGCTGATGGCGATGTAGCCGCCAGGATGCAGCAGGGCGCGCAGAGACCTGAGCAGCGGCAACGGCTCCGGGATGTGGTGCATGGTCATGGAGCTGGTGATCAGATGGTAGCGCCCCTGGGGCAGCTCCCCCTGTTCCAGGTCCAGGCGCACCGCCCGGGCGTTGGCGCAGCCTTGCACCGCCACCTTGGCGTTCAGTTGCTCCACCATGCTAGCCGAACTGTCCACCCCCAGGATGCTCCCCACCAGGGGGGCAAGGGGCAGCGTCACCAGGCCGGTTCCGCAGCCGAAATCCATGGCGTCCCACTCCCGGGAGAGCGGCAGGGCCGCTGTCATGGCGGCCGCGACTTCAGTGGCCAGCCGGACCCGCTGCGGCTTGTCCCAGGTAGCCGCCGCCGTATCGAAGTCCCTGCGCTCCGTCATGCCCCCGCTCCCCCCTTCTGTTCTGAGTCAGTACCGATGCGGCAGCAGGGGGAAGCCTCGCCTTTCTTGCTCTTGAGCTTGCGGCTGCCGTTCTTCTCCGCCCTGACCCTGATCAGCTCACCCACGATGCTGACGGCCAGCTCCTCCGGAGTTTCGGCTCCGATGTCGGTGCCGATGGGGGAGTAGACCCGCTCCAGCTCCTCCCGGGGGTAGCCGTGGCTGATGATCTCCTGGTAGACCAGCTCCCGCTTGCTGCGGCTGCCGATCATGCCGATGTAGGCCGCTCCGCTCCGCAGAACCTGCTCCAGTACGTCCTTATCGAAGAGGTGGCCGCGGGTGACGATCACCAGGTAGCTGTCGCCGTCGATCCCCAGGTCGGGGAGCCTGGTGAAGGAGTCGATCACCAGGGGCTCCATGGGGGGGGGGAAGCGCTCCTGGTTGGCGAACTCGATCCGGTCGTCCATGACGACGGTCCTGAAACCGACGTTCATGGCCAGGGCCGCCACTGTCTGCGAGACGTGACCGGCTCCGAAGAGGAACAGCGTCCCCCCCTGGCGCAGCGGCTCCACCAGGAAGCGCTGTTCGTCGAAGGCCTCGGCGTGGAGAGAAATCTTGGCCGGTCCAGCCACCAGCTTTTCCAGCAGGTACGGGCTGCAGGTCACCGTGCCGACCAGGCTCTTGTCCGGCTTCACCAGGCACTGCTGCCGCTCCACTCCGCCTGCCCCGTTCTCTTTTCCCAGCAGGGTGATCAGCCATCCTCTGCCGTTGCGTTCGGTGATCTCGGCCACCTGGGAGTAGATCTCCAGGTTCTCCCGGTTGTTCGCGTCGATGACATCCACCAGGACCTCGCCCGTTCCGCCGCAGATCATATCCGTTAGCGCCGCGTCCTTGCTGGTCAGGTCGAAGGAGTGGATCAGCGTTCTCCCCAGGGGGATCGATTCCCTGGCCAGTTCGATGGCCCGGGCCTCCAGGCGGCCGCCGCCGATGGAACCGATGATCGAGCCGTCGCGCTTCACGATCATCTTGGCTCCGTCGCCGCGCGGTGCGGAACCGCTCTTGTCGAAGATGGTGGCAACCGCGAAACTCTCACCGTTTTGCAGCAGGTCGGCCATGGCTCTGTAGAGATTCTTCATGGGGATAAACCTCGTTTGGTTGGTATGTGCGCGGAACCGTTTCGGTACGGCGTGGTTCCAGAGGGCGTATCATGCACATACCCGACTCCTGATGTCAATGGCATACGCCGTATAGTGTCGTCCATTACGAGCCTGCCGTCCGTGGTGATGAGGAGGATTTGTGCTGGAGCGCGCGGCGGCTTTGGATATATAGTGCGGCCGTGGCTCGAACGATTTTATGACAGGAGGCAGCGCATGGCAGCTGATGGAACGCGTATGACCCCCGCCCCGCACGTCAAGGCGCGGCGGGAAAAGGCGACGGGATACCCGGATCGCTTCCCCGTGCCTGATCATCTGGTGGAGTGGGAGACGGCTTATCCGGAATACGATCCCCCTTACCATGTCTCTCCCGTGGTGCTGGAGAACGACTGTTCACGCAATCAGAACGGCTGGGCCGATCCGGAGGAGCCTTCCCCTGCGGAGATGCCAACGGAGAGTTTCTGCGGAGTGCTGTGCCGCGACGCTCGGGGGAGGGCCTTGAACCCGGCCGGTAGGACCGGGCTGGCGGGACGGGGTCTCCTGGGGAAGTGGGGTCCCAACTACGCCGCCGACCCGATCATCACCCGCGTCAATCGCCGGGAGGGGCGCCTGGAACTTCTGGCCATCCAGCGCCGGGATAACGGCCAGTGGGCCATTCCCGGTGGCATGGTGGACAAGGGGGAGGCGGTCACCCGCACCCTGGCGCGGGAGCTGCTGGAGGAGACCGGCGTCATCCTGGACATGGAGGAGGCGACCTGCATCTATCAGGGGTACGTGGACGACCCGAGGAACACCGACCACGCCTGGATGGAAACCACGGCCCGACACCTGCACCTTGACCCGGAGACGGCCGGTCGGCTGGAACCACGGGCCGGAAGCGACGCCCGGGCCGTGCGCTGGCTGGCCCTGACGCCGGAAACCGTGTCCGCCCTCTACGCCAGCCACTCCACACTGGTCGGAAAGGCCCTGGAACGGCTCAACGGGGAAGCTGGGCTGGACTCCGACGATCAGCGTTTGGTGCGGGAACTGCTGGGGTAGGAGGAACGCGTCTCGGCCGTGCGGCCGTGCCGGTCATCTCCTGACCATGGCTATCCGGGAACGGATAACGGCCATCTCCACCACCGGCAGCGGCGGCACGGAGGAGAGGCCGTACTCCCCGGCCAGGTCGATGTCCTCCGGCACCGCGGCCAGCAGCGCCTCGGCAACGTGCTGGTCCGCGGTGCGGTAGCGCAGCCGTACCTCTACGGTCAGGCTTCTGACCCCTTTCAGGAGGGGAATCCCGTAATGCACCTCGCGGTAGCCGCGGGGGGGGATGGTCTCGTGGCGGGAGAAGGCGGTGATCACCCAGGGATCATGGGAGAAGTGAAAGTCGCTCCCCATGCCGTCGGAGTTGAAGATGCGCGTCTCCGGCGGGAGGGAACCGTTCGGCCGGAGGGTGCCGCTGGTCATGACCACCCGGTTGTTCCGGTCCCTGGCAACGACCTCCAGCCACATCTGGCGCACGTTGCTCAGGGAGGTGGGGAGGTTGTGGCCGGCGCGCAGGTTGCTGACCCTGATTTTCAGCTCCCGCAGCCGCCCTTGATCGTAGACCGGGGTCAGCTCCAGGCCTGCGGCGCTCTGCAGCCGCTTGACCGCCATGGCGTACTGGGCCATCAGGCGCCGGGCCAGCTCCTTGTCATTGCTCCTGGTGGCTGCCTGGGCCGAGAGCCAGGCCAGCAGGTAGTTGGTGCCGTTGAAATAGTGGCGGTACTCATTCCGCTCTGGCTTGCGGAAGGCGTCGGCGCTCTTCAGGAAGGTATCGCTCTCCACCATGTGGCAGTCCTGACACTGGATGTTGCGCTGGGCGTAGGGGCTCTGCTTCCACTCGTTGTAGGTGGCCTCGATAGGGAAGTGCTTCTGGTGGTGAAAGACCTGATGGCAGCCGCCGCACAGGTCGGCTTGGTCGTGCAACGGGGAGTGGCGGCAGTCGTGGAATCCGCCGCCGCATTCAGCGTCAGGTCTCTTGGGGCCCCGCTTCACCAGCCGTGGTTCCCCGCTGCCGTCATGCCCCGGGTTCAGGATCAACGAGCCGTTTCCCGCCTCCCGGGTGGGGGTCTGGGTGTGGCTGGTGCCGCTCACCGAGTGGCAGACGTCGCAGGAGACCCCGGCACGGGCCAGGGGTGAGAGGCCGGCCAGCCCCGGTTTCTTCAGCTCGCCGGTCACCATGGCCGCCGCCGAGTGGCACCCCTCGCACTGGCGGGTGATGTCACTCCCCACCGCCTTCACTCCCTTGTTCAACTCCCCCTGGTAGATCGGGTCACGCAGGGCCAGGCTGTGCACCGATCCGTTCCACTCCCGGTACTGCCGTTCGTGGCAGCCGCCGCAGGTCTCCGGCTCGGTGAAGGGGGCCGAGCTTTTCTCCCAGCGCATGAGCGAGGGATAGTAGGGGAACAGTTCCCGATCCACCTGGAACAGCTCCCGGTTTCCGGCCAGGGCCGCGACGACGGTTGCCAAGATGAACAGCAGTCCGCACAGGATGATTCGTCCCATGGAAGACTCCTTTCGGGCCCGGAGACACTCCGGTGCCGTGGGGGATATATCCGTAGATTCCGGGGTCCTTTGGTGCATCAAGCGTTTATTCGACGTACGGACCGTCAGTGGTCATGGCCGTTGTGGTTATGTACGTGGCAGTCGTCGTGGCGTTCGCTGTGGCGCAGGTGCTTGATCAGCGGTCCTCCGTTGCAGGTGGAACACTCCAGCTGGATGGTGGTGTGGGTTATGTGGAAATCCTCCCGCAGCGCATGCTCGATGGCGTGCACCAGCCTGGCACGGTTTTCTTCTAACCGCTCCGTAAGCTCCACGTGAACCGACAGGGCGATGATGTGAGAGCAGACCGTCCAGATGTTCAGGTGGTGGATGTCTCTGACCCCCTCGATGGCGCGGATGCGGTCGGCAACCCGCTCCACCGACAGTCCCCGCGGTACCCCCTCCATCAGGATATGCAGCGCGTCCCGCAGAACCCGGCCGGCGCCCCAGAGAATCAGCAGGCCGATGGCGATGGAGATGATCGGGTCGGCCGCATACCAGCCGGTGAGGTGCATCACGAGCGCGCCGGCGATGACTCCCACCGATGCGGCCGCGTCCCCCAGCACGTGCAGGAATGCGCTGCGCACGTTCAGGTCGTCGTGGGCGTGGCCGTGCAGCCCCCGGGCCGCCAGCAGGTTGGCGAGCAGTCCCACCACGGCGACGACCAGCATGGGCAGGGTCTTGACCTCTTCCGGCGCGATCAGACGCCTGCCCCCCTCGTGGAGAATGACCAGGGCCATGAGCAGCACGGTCAGACCGTTGACCAGCGAGGCCAGCACCTCGGCCCGGTGCAGGCCGAAGGAGTGTCGTCCGTTGGGAGGGCGGGAGGCCAGCTGTATGGCGCCCAGGGAGAGCAGCAAGGCGAACAGGTCCAGAAACACGTGTCCCGCATCGGAAAGCAGTGCCAGGGAGTTGGACCAGATCCCGCCGATGACCTCCGCCACCAGGGTGACCGCGGTCAGTACGATGGCGAACAGCAGGCGTTGCGATATGGTCCGATCCAGCTCCGACATGACTTCTCCTCTGATGTGTGACGGCCTCGCCGACTCCGATGGCGTAGCCCGTGGTCCCGCAATCATAATGCCGTCCATCCCGGAAGGCAAACCCTAAACCGACATTCCCTCAGCTCACCTTTTTTCTACACCCTAAGCTTCAGCTAAGTAACCCGCGCTACCTTCATCCTACCTGCCGTTGGCCCTGGCGCCGGTATACGCCGCCCCGGGAGCGGCGGTGGTTATCCGACCCCGGCGATCCCCTGCGTGCAGGAAAGGTGAACATAATGCGCAACCTCCATGAACGATACCTGCCCCGTCCGTATATCGATGTAACCCTGCTCAACCTGCTGGTCGCCGCGTTTCTGGTGCTCTGCGCCAACAGCCCCTTCTGGCGGGCGCTGGCCCTGAAAACCAACGGCATGGCCAGCGATCACCCCCTGTTTCCCCTGGTGATCGGGGTGGGGCTGTTCCTGCTGTTCAATGCCCTGATTTCGCTTCTCTCCATTCGGGCCGCCTACAAACCGCTGCTGGTGGGGATCATTCTCACGGCGGCGGTGGTCAGCTATTTCATGGACAGTTACGGTGTCGTCATCGACAGGAAGATGATCGTCAATGCCCTGGAAACCAACCCCCGCGAGGCGGGGGAGCTGTTGACCGTCCCTCTTCTGGTGCATGTTTCCCTGCTGGGGCTGCTCCCCTCGGTGGTACTGCTGCTGGTTCGGGTCAAATTCATGCCCTGGAGGAGGGAACTACTGGTCAGGGGCGGGGTCATCCTGGCCAGTGTCATCGTGCTGGCGGCTCTTTTGGTGGCCAACTTCAAGGAGCTGGTCCTGTTCGATCGCAGCAACCGGGAGCTACGTATGTACATCAACCCCACCTATCCGATCTACAGCCTGATCAAGGTGGTCAGGAAGAACTTTCAGCCGGACCGGAACAGCTCCCCGGCGGTAATCGCAGCCGATGCCGTGCGGAAACCGTCTCCGACGAAAAACGTCGTCGTGCTGGTGGTGGGTGAGACCGCGCGAGCCCAGGAGTTTTCCCTGAACGGGTACCGGCGCGATACCAACCCGCTGCTCCGCACCAGGGGGGTCTTCAATTTCAACGATGTCTCCTCCTGCGGAACCGACACCGCGGAATCGCTTCCCTGCATCTTCTCCCACCTGGGCCGGTCTCAGTTCAGCCGGGGAAAGGCGGCCGGATACGAGAACCTCCTGGATCTGCTCAAGCGCACCGGGGTGACAGTTGTATGGCGGGATAACAATTCCGGCAGCAAAGGGGTCGCCGACCGGGTCTCCTTTGAGGACCTGCCCCGGTCCGGGGAGAGTCGCTTCTGCTCTGCCGGGGAGTGCCGAGACGAGATCCTGCTCGAAGGGCTGGAGAGGGTAATGGATCGGGGAAAGAGTGACATGCTGATCGTGCTCCATCAGATGGGAAGCCACGGTCCCGCCTACTACCGGCGCAGCCCCCAGCGCTTCAAGGCATTTTTCCCCGAGTGCACCCGGGACGATGTGCAGTCCTGCGACAGCCAGAGCATCACCAATGCCTACGACAACAGCATCCGCTATACGGATTATCTGCTGGCCAGCCTGATCGATCTGCTCAAATCCCGCCCCTATGCCACGGCCATGCTGTACGTCTCCGACCACGGGGAGTCGCTGGGAGAGAACGGTATCTACCTGCACGGCCTTCCCTATGTCATCGCCCCCGTGGAGCAGACACATGTCCCGCTCCTGTTCTGGGCATCCCCTTCCTTTCTGCGGGAACAGGGGATTGACGCCGCCCGGCTGGAACGCCAGGAGCGTGCCGCCTATTCCCAGGACAACATCTTCCACAGCCTGCTGGGGCTCTTCCATGTCAGGAGCGCCGTCTACCGGCCGGAGCTGGACCTGTTCCGGCCGGCTCACCATCCCCTCTCCTAGAAAGAGGGCGTTTTGAGAACATTTTTCGTGGAATTGTGAAGAACATCGAGGAGATTGATCATGGCATTGAGAGAGGATTTTGAGCGTACCGGCAACTGGCTGTTCAGGTGGAGAAGCTATCTGCCGCTTCCGGTCATCGCACTCTTCCTGCTGGCACTGAACAGCTACGAATACCCTGGCCAGAGCCGGCAGCTGGACCATGTGTGGGAAGTGGTCTGTCTTCTGGTAAGCCTTCTGGGACTCGTTATCCGTATGGTGACCGTTGGACATGCGCCCCGGGGTACGTCCGGAAGAAACACGACCAGACAGGTGGCGGAGAGTCTCACCACAACGGGGATGTACTCCATGGTGCGAAATCCCCTCTATCTCGGCAACTTCTTCATGTGGCTGGGGGTGGCGCTCTTTACCCATGTCTGGTGGATGGTCAGCATATTTGTACTGCTGTTCTGGCTCTACTACGAAAGGATCATCTTTGCCGAAGAGGCCTATCTGCGGGAGAAGTACGGAGTCAGGTATCTGGAGTGGGCGGATGCTACGCCGGTCATTATCCCCAGCTTCAGGCGGTACCGGAGAGCCGAGTTGCCCATGTCGTTCAAAAACGCCCTGAGACGCGAGTACAACGGTTTTTTCGCGCTGATCCTCACCCTGTTCCTCTTTGAAACCTGCGGAGACCTGTTCGCCGAGGGGAGGGTGGAACCGGATACGGGATGGGTTCTGCTCCTGGCGGCAGCTTTCATCGTCTGGCTGACCCTGCGGACGCTCAAGAAACATACGACAGTTCTCAATGTTGAAGGAAGGTAGCCCAAAGATCCTGTTCGCGCCTTGCGGCTCACCAAGCCTGTCTCCTGTTTGCCATCTGCGCTTCCCCTGTGATACGCTTTGCATTCCCCAGCGACCAGCTGTTCCTGGGGGACGCGACGGGGGGGATGCGAGTATGCGGGTACTGCTGGTTGAGGACGACCGGATGATCGCCGAGGCGCTGCAGCAGGCGCTGAAGGACGCCTCCTATGCGGTTGACCGGGTGGGAGATGGTGTCAGCGCCAGCGAGGCGCTGGAGTCCGGGGAGTACGACCTGGTCATCCTGGACCTGGGACTGCCGGGACGGGATGGCCTGGAGGTGCTCAAGGGGATGCGGCAGCGCTCCGACCAGACCTCGGTCCTGATCGTGACGGCGCGGGATGCCTTCGAGGATCGCATCCAGGGGCTGGACCTGGGAGCCGACGACTACCTGGTCAAGCCGTTCGACGTGGGCGAACTGCTGGCCCGTATGAGGGCCCTGATCCGCCGCAGGGGAGGGGTGGCTGCGCCGCTGCTCACCAACGGAGTTTTGACCCTCGACCCGGCTACCCGCGAGGCGCGCTGCGGGGAACGGCACTGCCGCCTGAGCGCCAGGGAGTTCTCGCTCCTGCAGGCGCTGCTGGTCCGTCCCGGCGCGATCCTCTCCCGTCAGGAACTGGAGACCAGGATCTACGGCTGGAACGAAGAGGTGGAGAGCAACGCAGTGGAGTTTCTGATCCATGGTGTGCGCAGGAAACTGGGGGCGCAGGCTGTCAGGAACGTGCGGGGGCTGGGATGGATGGTGGATCGAAACCCATGAATGCGAGCCTGCGCGGGAGGCTCTCCTGCTGGATAGCCCTGGTCACGGTCGTTACCGGTATCCTGGCCGGAGCATGCGCGTTTCTGCTCTCCTTCCGGGAAGCCAGGGAGCTGCAGGATCATCAGCTGCTGGAGACGGCCCTGCTGATCGACCGCTTCGGCAATTCTGTCACCCAGTGGGGGAGTATCGGGAAGAACCGTCACCATGACGCCCATGTGGTGGTCACCACCCTGGGAACGGTCGACCGGTCTCGCGGACAGGGGGGAGCTGCTCCGCTGCTGCACCTTCCGCCGAAGCTGCCCGAGGGATTCCTGACCGTTGAGCTGGACGGAGTCGGCTGGCGGGTGTACGTCAGGACGCTCTCCAGCGGTACGCGTATCGCCGTGGGGCAGCGGACCGCCATTCGCGACGAGCAGGCCCAGGACAGCAGCGAATATACCCTGATACCGATCCTGCTGCTGGTTCCCACGCTGCTACTGTTGACCACCTGGATCATCCGACGGACCCTGGCACCGGTAACGGAGCTTGCGCTGCAGCTGGACCAGCGCGATGAAGGCAACCTGGCTCCCCTGCCGGTTTCCGGAGTGCCCGTGGAGATCCAGCCGTTCGTCACCTCCCTCAACAGCCTTATGCTCCGGCTGAGCCGGAGCCTGGAGCAGCAGCGGCGTTTCATCGCCGATGCCGCCCACGAACTGCGCTCCCCCCTGACCGCCCTGACGCTCCAGGCCGCCAATCTCCGCCAGACCGCCCTCTCACCCGAGGGTGAGAGGCGCGCCGACCAGCTTGAAGACGGACTGGAGCGCACCAGAACGCTCCTCGAACAGTTGCTGACCCTGGCGCGTTTCCAGGCTTCCCGGGAAAGCATGGTTGAACTGGAGGTGGGGCCGGTCGTCCGCCGGGTCATCGAGGATCTCATGCCCATGGCCGCCGCCAAGGGGGTCGATCTTGGCTGCGATCGGCTGGAGGAGCTGCGGATCAGCGCCAGCGAGTCAGGGTTCTCCGTTCTGGTGCGCAATGTCCTGGACAACGCCCTGCGCCATACCCCCCCCGGTGGTGTGGTGGACGTGAGTCTCTTCCGTGAAGGAGCGTTGGTGGTCTTTCAGGTGGAGGACAGTGGACCCGGCATTCCCTCAGGCGAGGAGGAGCGGCTCTTCGAGCCGTTTTACCGCGTCACGGGGGGGGAGGGGAGCGGCAGCGGTCTGGGGCTGGCCATTGTCCGCGGCATTGCCGAGCAACTGGGCGGGATGGCGACGCTGGTAAACAGAGAGGACGGTGGCGGCGCCCTGTTCCGCTACACGCAGCAGCTGTTTCCCGGCAAGGGGAACTGAACCGTTACGAATCTCCCTTTTCCTCCTTCTTTCCTTGTCGTGCCATTCCCCACTCCTTCTCCCGTAACATTCTCAGATTGCAATGGTTCCTCGCCTTCTCCTCCCTTCTCTCTTTCGGAAAATTCCCTCTGCGCCATGGTTCCGCTGGTAGCGTAACCCATAGATCCATCGCAGTTTTCCTGCTTTACAAAGAACTGTTTTACGCTATATGGGTCTGGTCGGACGTACACCATGCGGGGGGGATACCATGAAAAAGGTTGCTCGTTTTTCGGTTGGGACACGGCTGGCCCTGGTAGAAGCGACGGTGATTGTGGTGGCACTGAGCATCTTCACCCTTTCCCTGGAGAGCTATATCGGGGGACGGCTGCAGAAACGCACCGAGGAGGATCTGGCCCGACAGCTTTCGATCCTGGTCACCGGCTTCTCCTCTTATCACAGCTCCATTGCCGAGAGCACCGGAAGACTGACCACCCTGTTTCGCAGCTATTTCCCCGGCCCCTTCTCCCTGAACCAGGCTAGCAGCATCCCCGTTGAAGGCCGCCAGACCCCCCAACTCGCCTCTGGATCGGTCACCCTCAACCGGAACACGGCCATTGTCGATCGCTTCACCGCCGTGACCGGGGCGGTGGGAACGGTCTTCGCCCGTACGGGCGAAGATTTCGTCAGGATCAGTACCTCGCTGAAAAAGGAGGATGGCAGCCGTGCCATGGGTACGCTCCTGGACCGCCGCCATCCCGCCTATCCGGGACTGCTCAGGGGAGAGCCGTTCGTGGGCAAGGCCGGGCTGTTCGGCAAGGACTTCATGACCACCTATCTGCCGGTCAGGGACGGCCAGGGACGGGTTATCGCGGCACTCTTCGTGGGACTGGATTTTACCGACAGCCTGAAGGCGCTCAAGGAGCGGGTACGGGGTGTCAAGGTGGGCACGAGTGGCTACTTCTTTGCCCTTGACGCCAACGAGGGGAAGGACCTGGGCACGCTGCAGGTGCACCCCTTCAAGGAGGGAACCGGCATCATCGGTGCCAGGGATCTGGATGGGCGGCCGTTCATCAGGGAGATGATTCAGAGGAAGGAAGGGGTGATCCGCTATCACTGGGCCAACGGCGAGGCGGGAGAGAAGGTGGCGCGGGAAAAAATCGCCGTGTTCCGTCACATGAAGGAGTGGAACTGGATCCTGGTCATGTCCGCGGCCGAGAGCGAGATGAGCGCCGAGGCGCGGGTCCTGCGTAACTCCATGCTGGGAGCCATGGTCGTGGTGTCGGTGGTCCTGGTGCTGGTGCTGATCTATCTTCAGCAGCGCTGGATCAGCCGGCCGCTGCAAGAGACCCTGGAAACGATGACCCGTCTGGGGGGGGGCGATTTCAGCCACATATCCGCGCAGAACTGCGAACGGGCCGATTCCGCGGATGAAATCGTGCTCATCTCCCAGGGGGTCAGACGCATGGGATGCGAGCTCAAGGGGGTCCTGGAGAAGATCGCGGATGCTTCCCAGGACGTATCGGTTGCGGCGGGACAGGTCAGCGCCAGCGCTGCCCGCATCGCCAGCGGCGCCGAGGAGGTTGCCGGCCAGGCTGCCGCGGTAGCCACCGCCGACGAAGAAATGTCCGCCACCTCGGGGGATATCGCCCGCAACTGCCAACTGGCCGCCGATGGCGCCGACAGGGCGCTGGCCGCGGCCCGGAACGGTGCCCAGGTAGTGGAAGCTACCCTGAAGGTGATGTGCCAGATCGCCGACAAGGTGCGGGAGTCGGCCGCCACCATCGAAAAACTGGGGGAACGGAGCGACCAGATCGGCGCCATCATCGGCACCATCGAGGAGATCGCCGACCAGACCAACCTGTTGGCTCTGAACGCGGCCATTGAGGCGGCCCGTGCCGGTGAGCAGGGGCGGGGGTTCGCGGTGGTTGCCGACGAGGTGCGTACTCTGGCGGAGCGCACCACCCGTGCCACCCAGGAGATCGGCGCCATGATCAAGGCGGTCCAGGGGGAGACCAGGGAGGCGGTTGCTACCATGGAACAGGGGGTGAGCCAGGTGCAGGCCGGAACCCGGGAAGCCTCGAAATCGGGCGATGCGCTTCGCGAGATCCTGGAGCAGGTCAGCGCGGTGACCATGCAGGTCAGCCAGATCGCCACCGCGGCCGAGGAACAGACAGCCACTACCAGCGAGATTTCCAGCACCATGCATCAGATCAGCCAGGTGGTGCAGGGAACGTCGCGGGAGGCCCAGGAGTCGGCCGACGCGGCGAACCAGCTGCACGGCGATGCCGAGGAACTGCGGCGGCTGGTGGAACATTTCAGGCTGTAAGGGGGGAGCGTTGCGGGGAGCTTCCCCGTAACTTCAGCGGTGTCCGGATGATCGTTGCAGTGGACTGCAATTCCCTTCCCCGTGAAGCGGGAGGAACCGAGGCGGCAAGGACCTGACCGGACTGGCGTAAGGTGTTTCGTTACAAAGGAAAGAAGGAGAGCACAGGGGCGCCGTTGGGGCGCCCCTGTGTGTGTGAGTCATCCGCCGCGGTTACACGAGGATTTCGTGCAGGCATTCCAGCAGGCGCGCGTTTTCCGGCTCCGTGCGTACGGCCATGCGGAAGAAGCGGTTGGAGAGCCCCGCAAAGCTGCTGCAGTCGCGGATCAGGATCTGTCGCTGCACCAGCAGTTCCTTCAGCTCCGTGGCGGTCAGGGGGGGAGCCAGCTGCGCCAGCAGGAAGTTGGCGCTGGAAGGATAGACCCTGAGCTGGGGGAAGGCCGCCAGTGCCCGACTGAAGTCTTCCCGCAACCTGCGCACGTACTCGACGGAACGGCGGGCGTACTCTCCGTCGTTTAAGGCGGCGACCCCTGCCACCTGGGCCAGGGTGTTGACGCTCCAGGGACCTCCCCTGGAGGTCAGCCTGTCGATCAGCGGCGGCGCTGCCATGGCGTATCCCAGGCGCAGGCCGGGGATTCCGTAGAACTTGGTCATGGAGCGCAGCACGATCCCCCCTTCCCGGGCGATGATTACGTCCTTGGCCGAGGCCTCTTCGCAGAAGTCCATGAATGCTTCGTCCAGCACCAGGAAGGTTCCCCGCGCCCGGCAGAGGTCGTAGACCTGTTCCACCAGCTCCCGGGGGTAGAGGGTGCCGCTGGGGTTGCCCGGGTTGCACAGGTAGAGGGCGTCGTACTCCTCATCCAGGGCGTCGGCCAGCATCACCGGATCCAGTGAGAAATTGTCGTCGGGAGAGAGGAGCAGGTGGCGCACCTCGCAGTGGTGCTGCCGCAGGGCATAGGCGTATTCGCTGAACGAGGGGGAGACGATCAGGGCGCTTCTGCCTGGCAGCAGGGCGGGCAGGTTGTAGATGGTCTCGGTGGAGCCGTTGGCAATGGCGAAGTACTCAGGCGGGACGCCGTGGATCCGGGAGAGGGTCTGCTTCAGTTCGCCGCAGTCGTTGTCCGGGTAGTGCACCAGGCTGTCCAGGGCCTGGGTGATGGCCTCCCTGACCCGGGGGGAGATGCCCAGGGGGTTGATGCTGGCCGAGAAGTCGATGGAGTCTGCCGGGGAGAAACCGCGCTGGCGGGCCAGGGAGAACAGGTTGCCGCCATGCTCATAGCTGTGTGACATGGATACCTCTCAGGAATGCGGCCGTTGTCAGGGCGATGGCGGCCATGGCAAGGGTCGCGGCGTACATCAGCCTGATCATGCCCCCATAGGCATGGCCGTCGATGGTGCGTACGGGATCGCCGATGTACTGTTTGACCGACACCCTGCCGCCGTAGGTGGACGGCCCCCCCAGGCGGATACCCAGGGCGCCGGCCGCCGCCGACTCCGGGTGGGCGCTGTTGGGAGAAGGGTGGTTGAGCCGGTCCCGGAGGGCGATTCGTGCCGCGTTGATCGGAGAAAGACCGGTCAGGGGCGCCACCAGGATCATTAGCAGGGCGGTGAGGCGCGCCGGGACGAAGTTCACCAGATCGTCCATGCGGGCCGAGGCCCATCCCAGGTGCAGATAACGCTCATTTTTGTACCCGACCATGGAGTCCAGGGTGCTGACCGCCTTGAAGGCCATGCCGGCCACCGGTCCGCCCAGGGAGAGCCAGAACATGGGGGCAATGATGCCGTCGGTGGTGTTTTCGGCCACGGTCTCGATCAGGGCGCGCCAGATCTCCTCCTCTTCCAGGTCGTGGGTGTCGCGGCCGACGATGTAGGAAAGTCTCACCCGCGCCTCCGCGATGTCGTTGGCCTGGAGGGCGTCGGCCACCAGGCGCGACTCGCGGTGCAGGGAGCGGGCCGCGAGGCAGGTGGCAGAGAGCAGGGCGGCGACCGCGAACCCGGCCAGGGGATGCAGCAGCGCAGCGCCCTCCACCAGGAGCCAGGTGGCGCCGGCAGCGGCGGCGACGGTCGCGAGCAGCAGCAGCACGCCGGCCGGTCGCCCGCTCCCCAGCCCCGCGCGGATGCGCCTCTCCAGGAAGCTGATCAGGCGGCCGATCAGCACCACCGGGTGGGGCAGCCAGCGCGGGTCTCCCAGGCACAGGTCAAGCAACAGGGCCAGGGCGAAGACGGCGGGATCAGGCCGGATCACGGGGAAGACCGCAGATTTCCAGCAGCCTGGCCATGTCCAGGTGTTGCTCCATGTGGCCGGCCAGCAGGTCGAAGGGGTCGGCGGCAGGGGGACGCGTCTCTTCCCACTGCAGGGGGAGCCCTTTCTCGCTCCTGATGCTGTTCAGGTATGTGTCCCGGAAGCGGGCGTTGTCGAAGATGCCGTGCAGGTAGGTGCCGAAGACCCGGCCGTCGTCCGAGACGCAGCCGTCCAGCACATCCACGTTGCTGTCGCCGCGCCGGAAGATGCGCGCAAAAGGGCGGGGAGTCGCGGTGTAGCCCGTGTTTCCCATGTGGATCTCGTATCCGCCCAGCTCGTCGCCGCAGTCAGGTGCGACGGCGTTTCCCGCCGGCTCCAAGTGCGCCCGTGCCTGGTGGGTCTCCTTGTTCTCCAGCATGGTGGTCTCCACCGGCAAAAGCGAAAGCCCCCCGGCCTCGGGGTGGGACGACTCCACCCCCTGGGGATCGAGCACCCGCTGTCCCAGCATCTGGTAGCCGCCGCAGATGCCGATGACCCGTCCCCTGAAGGAGGCGATGGCGTCGAAGAGCCCTGTCTCACCCAGGAAGAGCAGGTCGCCGATGGTTGATTTGCTCCCCGGTATGATCAGCACGTCCAACCCTTCCAGCTGTTCGGGCCTATGAACGTAGCTGAGGAGTACGTCGTTTTCGGCCTGCAACCGGTCGAAATCCGTGAAGTTGGAGATGCGCGGCAGCCGGACGATGCCGATGCTGATCCGGCGCCCATCCTTCAGTGCCGCTTTCTTGCGTTCCTGGCCGAGGATGACGCTGTCTTCGGCCGGCAGGCAGAGTTCAGGAAGCCAGGGGAGCACTCCCAGAACCGGCACGCCGGTGCGGTCCTGGATGAAGTCGATGCCCGGGGTCAGGATGGAGGCGTCGCCGCGGAACTTGTTGATGATCACCCCCTTGATGTAGGGCCTCTCCAGGGGGTCCAGCAGCTCCAGGGTTCCGGCGATCTGGGCGAATACTCCTCCCCGGTCGATATCCGCCACCAGAATCACCGGGCAGCGGGCCATCAGGGCGATCTTCAGGTTGGCGATGTCGTTGTCCTTCAGGTTGATTTCGGAGATGCTGCCGGCCCCCTCCAGGACGATGAAGTCAAAGGCCTGGCGCAGGTTCCGGAAGCTCTCCCGTATTTTCTCCATGGCCTGGGGTTTGTAGTTGTCGTACTCCCGTACGTTCATGTTTGCCACCGGCCTCCCCTGCACCACGACCTGGCTGCCGGTATCGGAGTTTGGCTTGAGCAGCACCGGATTCATATCCGTATGGGGCGGGATCATGCAGGCCTGGGCCTGCATGGCCTGGGCGCGCCCCACTTCGCCCCCCTCGGGGGTGACAAAGGAGTTGTTGGACATGTTCTGGGACTTGAAAGGGGCTACGGTCAGGCCGCGCCTGACCAGAGAGCGGCAGAAGCCGGCGGTGAGGATCGATTTCCCCACGTCCGAGGCGGTGCCGCAGAACATCAGTGCCCGGGCATCGGGGAGCGGCCCCTGGCCAGGGGGGGGAGCCGGGGGCGCTGCCGCCTCGGCGTACTTGCCTGAGTAGCCGCGCGGCGTTACCATGCGGCCGTGGCGGTCGATGAAGCTGCTGGCGTTGCCGATGATCACGATGGTGAACATGTCGATGTCGTGGTCCAGCAGCTCGCCCAGGCGGGTGACCGTGACGGTCTGACCGGGGCGGCAGGCATTGCGGACGATACCGGCCGGTGTCTCGGGGGGGCGGGATGCCAGAGTAATCCTGACCGCCTCCTGGATCTGGGTGACCCGGCTCTTGCTGCGCGGGTTGTAGAGGGCGATGACGAAGTCGGCGCGTGCGGCTGCCTCCAGCCTGCCGCGGATCACCTCCCAGGGGGTGAGCAGGTCGGAGAGAGAGATGACCGCGAAGTCGTGCATCAGCGGCGCGCCCAGTACCGATGCCGCTGCCTGGACCGCCGAGACGCCGGGAATGACCTGTACTTCCGGCTGGGGAAGCCCGGCCTCTTCGGCCGTTTCTCCTTCCAGGAGTTCGAATACCAGGCCTGCCATGCCGTAGATGCCCGCGTCGCCCCCCGACACCAGGCAGACCGTGTCGCCGGAGCGGGCTCTGCGGATCGCTTCGCGGCAACGCTCCACCTCGCGCATCATGCCGGTGGAGATGGATTGCTTCTCCTGGATGAGCGGTCTGAGCTGTTCGATGTACATGTCATAGCCGATGATGACCGTTGACGAGGCAATGGCCTGGCGTGCGGCTTCGGTCAACTGTTCGACGGCCCCGGGACCGCTGCCGATGATGTAGAGTGATGCCATGCTGTTCCTTCTGTATGCGAGAGTGGGTCCTGTCTGTGTGCGGACGAACGGCTGGAGGGAAAAACCGGGGAATTATGACACGTCGGCTTGTGGGGATGCAAGCCCGAAGTGGTTGGGACGATCAGGCCGAATAGGAGGCGTAGAGCTGTTTGACGCGCTGCAGGTAGCTGCGGGTCTCCTGGGGCAGGCGGTCGGGACGCCTGTCCACGTTGCCCGGCCCCCAGTTGTAGGCCGCCAGGGTGGAATCCAGGTCGCCGTTGTAGCGTTTGAGCAGGTCGCGCAGGAAGCGGGTGCCGGCCATGACGTTCTGCTCCGGGTCGAAGGAGTCGCTCACCCCCAGGCCGCGGGCGGTTGCGGGCATGAGCTGCATCAATCCCCGGGCGCCGGCGCTGGAGACCGCCCTGGGGTTGAAGTCGCTTTCGGCCTTGATGACCGCCTTGATCAGTCCCGTGTCGACACCATAATGACGGGAGGCCTTGGCAATGATCGGCTCCAGCCACTGACTGCCACTGGGCAGGCCGGCTGATGGGGAATCGTATTCCGGCAGGGGCTGGGGCGAAGATTCGGTCGACGAGACTTCAGCCTCGGCCTGGGTGGCACGGTAGGAGGCCAGCAGGGATTGCACGAGGGACGGTTGACGGTTGATGTGGGGCAGCGTCATGGTGTCGGCCGGCTGGTCACCGGCCAGAGCCAGAGTCGCATGGAGCATGCGCAGGTTGAGCGTCTCCGCCAGTGCCCGGGCATCGTCGGGGGTGGCGGCGTGCTCCAGCGCGGCGTCCAGCTTGCCGGCAAAGACTGTCTCTCCAGGAGAGGCGTCCGCTTGCCGGGGCGCTGCCTGGGTGATGAGGGTTTTGAGCAGAGATGGCGTTTCGCTGACGTTGATGGACATGTGGTTACTCTTCGACGAAGACCAAACTCTTCTTCTTCAGTTTCTCGATCAGAGTGGTCCGTTTCAGGTTGAGCAGTTCCGCGGCTTCTTTCTTGTTGCCTCCCGTGCGGGCCAGGGCCTGAAGGATCAGGCTGTTTTCGAACTGTTCCACCGCGGTATTGAGACAGATCCCCTCCTTCGGGAGGGTACTGTCTTCTTGCAAGGAAGATGCCTGGAATCTTGCTCTGCTGCTGGAAATGTATTTTTCCGGCAGGTCCTCCGGAGTGATGATGCCGTTGTTCTTGATGATCACCAGGCGTTCTACCAGATTTTCCAGTTCCCTGACGTTGCCCGGCCAGTCATAGTTGCACAGAATTTCCAGTGTTTCCCGGGAGAAACCTTTGACCGAATAACGGTTGTTGTCGTTGAAGCTGTTCAGGAAGGTGTGGATCAGCAGCGGAATATCCTCCCTGCGCTCCCGCAGCGGCGGTATGGAGACCGGTATGACCGACAGGCGGTAGTAGAGGTCTTCCCGGAAGTCCCTGTTGACGACCATCTCCTCCAGGTTCTTGTTGGTGGCGGCGATGATGCGCACATCCACCTTCTGGCATTTGGTGGAACCAACCGGCTCGAACTCCCTGGTCTGCAGGACCCGCAGCAACTTGACCTGCAAGGCCGACTTCATGTCGCCGATTTCGTCCAGGAAGAGCGTCCCCTTGTCCGCCATTTCAAAGCGGCCGATGCGGTTGGCGTGCGCTCCGGTGAAGGAGCCCTTCACATGGCCGAACAGCTCACTCTCCAGCAGGTCATCGGGAATCGCGGCGCAGTTGATGGGAACGAAATTGTTGTTTTTTCTGCTGCTGAGCTGGTGGATGGCCCGTGCCGCAAGCTCCTTGCCGGTGCCCGATTCACCCTGGATGAGGACCGTGGCGTTGGATTCGGCGACCTTTTCGATCATCTCGAACAGATCCTGCATTGCCTTGCTTCTGCCGATGATCGTGGAACAGAGGACGTTGGCCTGCTTATTGCTGTGTTCCTCGTTCCCTATCTGTTTGATGGCCTGATATTCTCCTGCGCGCATGACGATGCTCTCCAGTTCATCGAGATTCAGCGGCTTGGAAAGAATGAAGATATTTCCGTTGCCGGGCTGCCGCGGAGGCAGTTCCTCGCTGGCTCCGCAGGCCACGAGCACCAGCAGGGGATTGATCTCCGTGGCGCGGTCCATGAAGTCTGGAGCGATGGCGTTCAGGTGGCGTATGTCGGCAATAACGATGCCGATTTCCTGGGTCCTGATGGCGGAATAAAGGGAGTCGGCCTCGTCTTCCGTGATCACGTCATACCCCTGGTAGGTCAGGAAGGCTGATACGAGATCGCGGCTTTTGCGGTCCCTGTCGGCAATGAGGATGGTTTTGTGAGTGTGCATTTCTTTCCAGTGTGGAGCGAAGGGGTCGTGGCGAAGCTAACGGCGTTTGCTTAATGTAGCCTCCGTATCCTGAAAAGTCAATTAAATGACTCTTGGTTGGATTTTGACACGTTTCTATCCTGCAACCCGCGAATATTTCTTGCGGGCGACGGTTGTCGGCCGGAATAATGCCGCTATAATGGAATTCCGTAACCGGCTTGATTAAATTGCGCTTTGCATGGTAAGTTTGCTGACTTGCGGCTCGCGCCCCCTGCCGGGGTCCATGGACTTTGATCCCGTTTCGTACCCACATATATGCAAGGAGGAGGAAAACTCATGAGTAAAGCACTGGTGCCGGTGAATTCCGAAGAGGCGCGTGGAGAACTTATCCAGCTTGTCAGCTTCAACCTCGATCAGGAAGAGTATGGCGTTGACGTACTGAAGGTACGTGAAATTATCCGTGTGCCGGTTCTCACCAGGGTTCCCAATACGCCCCACTATGTGGACGGGGTGATCAACCTGCGCGGCAAGGTGATCCCGATCATCAGCATGCGTAAGAAGTTCGGCCTGATGGAGACAGAAAACGACAAACAGACCCGCATCATGGTCATGGATGTGGATGGTGAGTTGATGGGCTTTACCGTTGATGCCGTGTCGGAAGTGATCCGCATTTCCGGCAGCGAGATACAGCCATCCCCTGCGGTGGTGGCAAGCGGTATTGACCAGGAGTGTATCGCCGGGGTGATCAATCAGGCGGAGCGGCTGCTGGTGCTGCTTGATCTGGAAAAGATGTTCTCCGCGGAGGAGAAGAACGTTTTCAATATGTTGTAGCCACTGCCTGGTGGGTATCATGAATTTGCAAGGAGCGTGACATGTCGCCGATTGATTGTGAAGACCAGGAACTTCTGGAGGGGTTTCTCTCCGAAACGGCCGAATTGCTCGAAAAACTCGATGATGATCTGGTGGCGCTGGAGAAGACGTCGGATGACGCCGATCTGCTGAACCGCATCTTCCGCTCCATTCACACGGTCAAGGGGGCGTCGAGTTTCCTCGGCTTTGATCTACTGGTCAAGGTGACCCACAAGACCGAAGACGTCCTGAACCGGCTCCGCAAGGGAGAACTGCTGGTGACTCCCGAGATCATGGACGTGATCCTCGAGGCGACGGACCTGGTTAAGGTCCTGGTGAGCGACATCAAGGCGGGCGAGATCCAGGAGCGGGAGATTGACGGCACCATCGCCAAGCTGCTGCCGCTGCTTGTTGAAGCCGTCGCGGGTGCCCAGCCCCAGGGTGAGGCGCCTCCCGTGGAGCAATCCCCGGCCGAAGCCGATTCCGGCGAACAACTCGCCGAGGGTGCGCTGCAGTCCCCTCCCGACGCCCTTGCCCCGCCTGAACAGCCTTCCGCCCCGGAAGTTTCTGCCGCGCCGCAACTCCAGGCGGGCGGCGACGTGGTGATGAAAAAGAGCCCGGCGCCCCCCAAGCCTGCAGAGGGGAGAGGGGATGATCTTTCGGACAACACCACGGTGCGTGTCGATATCAAACGTCTGGACGATCTGATGAACCAGGTGGGGGAGCTGGTGCTGGAACGCAACCGCATGATCCAGATTAACCAGAACCTGCAGCAGGAGGATTTCAGCAGGGTCGATTTCAACGAGGAGTTCGGTAAGCTTACCAAGCGGATGAATTTCGTCACGTCGGAACTGCAGATGCAGGTGCTGAAGATGCGCATGCTGCCGGTTGAGAAGGTCTTTAAGAAGTTTCCCCGCATCGTGCGCAGCATGGCCCGCGATCTGGGTAAAGAGGTGGACCTGCAAATTTTCGGCGAAGAGACCGAGCTGGACCGTTCCGTCGTGGACGAGATCGGCGACCCGCTGATTCACCTGATCCGCAACGCTATGGACCATGGACTGGAGATGCCTGAGCAACGCCTGGCCGCCGGCAAACCGCGGGTGGGTACCCTGGTCCTGTCGGCCGTTCACGAGGGAAACCAGATCATCATCAGCATCAAGGATGACGGCAACGGCATCGATACGGACCGGGTCGCCCGCAAGGCTCTGGAAAAGGGGCTGGTGAGCGAAGAACAACTTGCGGCCATGAGCCAGCGGGAACTGTTCGACTTGATCTTCCTGCCCGGTTTCTCCACCAAGGACAAGGCCAACGACCTGTCCGGCCGCGGCGTGGGCATGGACGTGGTCAAGACCAACATTAAGAAGCTGAACGGCATCATCGAAATCAAGAGCGAAAAAGGACAGGGATCCGAATTCATCCTGCGTCTTCCCCTGACCCTGGCCATCATCCAATCCTTGTTGGTGGAGGTGGAAGGGGAGGTCTACTCCATTCCGCTTTCATCGGTTCTGGAGACTCTGCGGGTGGATCAGCGCCAGTTCCACATCATCGGCGGCCAGGAGGTTCTGAAGCTGCGGGACATGGTGCTGCCTCTCGTGCGGCTGGAGCGGGTCTTCGGGGTACAGCGGTGCGGCGAACCGGACGATTTCTGCTACATCGTGGTGGTGGGAAGCGCCGACAAACGCATGGGGCTGGTGGTGACGCGCCTGGTGGGACAGCAGGAGGTTGCCATCAAGTCCCTCGGAAACTATCTTGCCAATATTCCCGGCATTGCCGGATCGACCATCCTGGGTGATGGCCGTGTGGCGCTGATCATCGATCCCGTAGGTCTGGTAGAGAATGGGGAGTGCGGCTCCGGACGTTGATCCCGTTGTTTCTAGACACAGGCAACCAGAGAGGCGAAGGGAAAGACAGTGGCGATATCCGATAGAGATTTCGAACAGCTCCGTGATTTTATCTACAATATCTGCGGCATGTATTTTCATGCCAGCAAGAAATATTTTCTGGAAAGCCGTCTGGCGCGTCGCATGGACGCGACCGGCGTCAGGACGCACAACGATTACTACCTGCTGCTCAAGTCTCCCCGGGGCACCGAGGAGTTGAAGTATCTGATGGACGAGATTACCACCAACGAAACCTACTTCTTTCGCAACGTGCCGCAGCTCAATGCCCTGGAAACCAAGCTCCTGCCGGAAATCGTTGCCACCAAGTCCAAGATAGGATTCCGCAAGCTGCGCATCTGGAGCGCTGCTTCTTCTTCCGGGGAGGAAGCCTACACCCTGGCCATGATCTTGCTGGAAAAGCGGACCACCTTGCTCAAGGACTGGATTATCGAGATCGTCGGTACCGATATCAACGAAACCGTTATCGCCCAGGCCAAGGAAGGGGTGTACAGCGCCTACTCCGTGCGTAATATCCCTGAAATGTACAAGCGCAAGTATATCCGCGAGGACAACGGCAGATTTATCCTCGCCCCCGAGGTGAAGAAGTTCGTTGCCTTCAACAAGCTTAACCTCTATGACGATTCGAAGATGATCTTCATGAAAAGCTTCGACGTCATCTTTTGCGCTAACGTGCTGATCTATTTCGACACGGCTTCCAAGTCCAAGGTTTTGCAGCACTTTTACAATAATCTGCAGCCGTACGGTTATTTCTTCGTCGGACAGTCCGAATCCCTGCACGGGGTGAACGACAAGTTCAAGACGGTGCATTTCCCCGGTGGTTTCGCCTACAAAAAATAGTGCCTGAAAGGTGCATGGAATGGACAAGAACGCACGGATCGAAAAGGCCGAACAGATGGTGGCGCGGATCGAGGATTTGCCAACCATCCCGGCCGTTGCAAGCCAGGTGCTACTGCTTCTTGAACAGCCGAACGTGGAGATAGAGCAGGTTGCGGACCTGATGCTGTCGGACCAGGTCATGACGGCTCGGGTCATGAAGATGCTCAACTCTCCGGTCTATCGGCCGACGCACGAGATCGGCTCCTTCCGGCGCGCCCTGGTCTACCTCGGGCTCAAGCATATCCGTGAGATGGCGCTGACCACGTCATTCATCAGCGCCTTTGAACGGGACACCGGCGCGTTTGAACTGAGCTCTTTCTGGGAGCACTCCTTCGGCGTGGGCATGGTTTCCAAGATCATTGCCGGAAAGATCGGGTATGCCGACCTGGAAAAAGCCTATATCGGCGGCATCATCCACAACCTCGGCATGGTTGTCCTGAACGTCTGTCTGCCGGAGGAGTACCATGCAGTGCTGGCCTCGATCAAGGACAGACCGGTTACCCTGGCCGCCGCCGAACTGGAGCGCTTCGGCACGAGTCACTGTGAAATCGGCCTCTGCATGGCGCGCAAGTGGAACTTTCCCGACGCCTACTGTGAGGTGATCGCCTGCCACCACACTCCGGCCGAAGCGGTGATCGATCCGGTGCTCTGCGCCATCGTTTCCGTTTCCGACCTGTTCTGCAGTGTGCGCGGCCTGGATTATGGCGGCAGGGAGTGGGTCAGTTTCAACCTCTCGGAGGAGGATTCCTGGAAGATCCTCAAGGCCGAGTCTCCCTGTCTCGTGGAACTGGATGTGGAACGTTTCTGTTATGAACTGGACGATGCCATACCGGCCGTCAAGGAATTGGTGAGCTCTATTTTTACAACCAAGGAATAGGTACACGCACGATGTCGTTTTCCCGGACCCAGAAAACACGCATACTGATCGTCGATGACTCCTCGTTCATGCGCATGGCCATTCGCAGCATCCTCTCCAAGGACCCCACCCTCGAGATCGTTGGTATTGCCGCCGACGGCATGGAAGGGGTGGAAAAGGCCGTTGCCCTCAAGCCGGACCTGATTACCATGGACGTGGAGATGCCCCGCATGGACGGCATCTCCGCACTGCGCAAGATCATGGCCGCCGCCCCCACCAAGGTGATCATGGTGTCAACCCTGACCAACGAGGGGGCCCGCTCGACCTTCGAGGCCCTGGAAGCCGGAGCCATCGACTATATCCCCAAAAACGTCACCGATTCCAGCGAGGCCCAGAACATCTTCCGCCAGGAACTGATCCGCAAGGTTAAGGAGGCGGTCTGCTCCCGATTCAACCGGAACGCTTCCGCGCCTGTGGTCAGGGCCGTGCCGCCGCCCCGCCGCCCGTCCAGCAGCCGGCTGAGCGGCAAGAAGATCAACTATGTGGGCATTGGCGCCTCAACCGGTGGTCCGGTCGCGCTTCAGGAGGTCCTCTCCCGCATCCCGGTCAACTTTCCCTATGGCATCATCGTCGGCATCCATATGCCCAAGGCGTTCACCGGGCCCTATGCCGATCGCCTCAATGCCAAGTGCTCCATGTCCATCCGCGAGGCGGTGGACGGCGATGTGCTCAAGCCGGGACTGGCGCTGATTGCTCCCGGCGGCATGCATACCACACTGGTGCGGCGCGGCGGCTCCATCGTGGTCAAAACCGTTCCCACCAGCAGCTGTCCCCAGTACGTCTATGTCCCGTCGGTGGATCTGATGCTCTCAAGCATGGCAGAGGCGACCAACGGTTCCATGTTGGGGGTTATTCTGACCGGCATGGGCAATGACGGCTTCAAGGGGATGAAGCAGCTGAAGGGGTTGGGGGGCGTGACCATGGTGCAGGATGAGGCCACTTCGACCATCTACGGCATGCCCAAGGCCTGCGTGGACGGTGGCGTTGCCGATGAGGTGCTGCCCCTGGGGCAGATCGGTTTCGAGATCTCCAAGTTTGCGGGGTGAGAGGCTCCTGAGTGGGGTGAATGAGGGGCGAGGGGCGGCCGATGCGGTTGCCCCTCGCGCGTTTCCGGGAGATGGCCGCTCCGGATGCGGGGCTGGGGCGCGGCACGATGCGGCTGCTTCGGGAAGATGGAGTGGGCCGCGGCTCCGTGGTTGATGCTCCGCTTGACAAGCGTTGAACCTGTTCTACTTTGGTAGGGCAGCAGAGCGTCTGTTGCCAGAATTCTCGTGTCGGGGAGGAATGCCAGCATGCCAGTCTATGAGTACTACTGTGATACCTGCGCCAAGACCTTTACCCTTACCATGAGCATCGCGGAGCATGACCAGGGGGGAGTGGCCTGCCCGCTGTGCAAGGGGACCTCGGTTGCGCAGCGCTACACGACCTTCTTTGCCAAGACCAGCAAGAAGAGCTGAAAAGGTTCGGGGTGGAGGCGCAGTTGCTTCCCTGTCCGTGACGCGGGACGGCCACGGGGACGAATCAGGACACCCATGAAAAAGGGGGGGCGGCGCAGGCTGCCCCCTCTTTCGTTGTGCGCGGGTCAGTCTGCCGCCCGTCGGCTGTCAGCGCTGGGCATGCACGACCAGTCCCCGGCGGGAAACCCGCACGCGGCAGTCGGAAAAGCCGCGCCGCTTCAGGCGGAACATGATGAGCGGCGCCAGCAGAGGATGCACGCTCGCCAGCGCCAGGGGAAAGTGATCGAAGCCGATGCCGCGCGCGACCCGCCAGCTGGCCCTGATCGAGCTTATGGCCGCGTTTACCCGTTTCCCGCAGCCATGGCCGTTGCCGTCCTCAGCTGTGTTCACTGGTTTCATGGAATGACAGCTCTTTCCATGTTTCCATGGTGTTGTCCAGGCGCCACTGGCTGCCTGCCATGTAGGTCAGTTTCCCCTCGCCGTCGATGTAGACGTGCATGGCCTCCCGTTTCTCGAACTCTTCGATTTTTTTCCGCTCTCCCGTAACCCAGCGCGCGGTGACGTAGCTGACCGGCTCAAAGGCCACCTTGACGCCGTACTCGAACTCCAGACGGTGCATGACCACCTCGAACTGCAAAAGCCCCACGGCGCCGATTACCCAGTCGGCTCCCATCAGCGGCTTGAACACCTGGGTGGCGCCTTCTTCGGCCAACTGTACCAGCCCTTTCTCCAGAGCCTTTGATTTCAGCGGGTTGAGCAGGCGGATTTTGCGGAAGTGTTCGGGCGCGAAGCTGGGGATGCCGGTGAACTTGAGCTCTTCACCCTGGGTGAACGTGTCGCCTATCTTGATGGTGCCGTGGTTATGGATGCCGATGATGTCGCCTGGCCAGGCTTCCTCCACGTTGGTGCGGTCCTGGGCCATGAAGATGGTGGCGTTGGCGATCTGCACCTCGCGTCCCAGGCGCACGTGGCGCACCTTCATGCCGCGGGTGAACTTGCCGGAACAGATGCGGAAAAAAGCGATGCGGTCCCGGTGCGCCGGATCCATATTCGCCTGGATCTTGAAGGTGAAGCCGCTGAAGGGTTCCTCGTAGGGGGAGACGATGCGGGTGGTCGTCTCCCGGGGGAGCGGAGCGGGCGCGTAGTCGATGAAGGCGTCCAGCAGTTGCTGCACGCCGAAGGTATTAATGGCGCTGCCGAAGAATACCGGTGTCTGCCGGCCAGCCAGGTAGGCTTCCCTGTCGAAGGGGTTGGCGGCGCCTTCCAGCAGTTCCACGTCACGGCGCAGTTCTTCCACCTGGCTTCCCAGAAGCTCGTCCAGGCGCGGGTCGTCCAGGCCGGTGATCGTGATGATGCCGCCGGTGCCGTTGGCTGCCTCGGCATCGAAGAGGATCAGTTCCCGGGTGGAGAGGTGGTAGGTCCCGCGAAAGCGTTTTCCCATCCCCACCGGCCAAGTCACGGGCGCGGTCTGCATGTTCAGGTTCCGCTCGATGTCGTCCAGCAGATCAAGCGGCTCCTGTCCCTCGCGGTCCAATTTATTCATGAAGGTGATGATCGGGGTGTGGCGCAGGCGGCAGACCTCCAGCAGTTTTCTGGTCTGGGACTCAACCCCTTTGACCGAGTCGATAACCATCAGCACCGAATCCACGGCGGTCAGCACGCGGTAGGTGTCTTCGGAGAAATCGTTGTGGCCGGGGGTGTCCAGCAGGTTAATCTCGCAGCCGTTATAGGTGAATTTCATCACCGAAGAGGTGACTGAAATGCCGCGCTGCTTCTCCAACTCCATCCAGTCCGAGGTGGCATGACGTGCCGATTTCCTGGCCCGCACCTCTCCGGCCTGCTGGATGGCTCCGCCGAAGAGGAGCAGCTTCTCGGTAATGGTGGTCTTGCCCGCATCAGGGTGGCTGATGATGGCAAATGTTCGACGCCTGTCGACTTCCTCGCTGTTATGCTTGGGCACGGTACAACTCCTTCTTGTAATCGAAAGGCGGGGGATGCCCGCCTCGGTTTGTGCTGCCGTGGGAGAAAAACGTGTTCCTGCCGTGGCCGGCTAGCGGAATACCAGACGATCCAGACACCACTGGCCGCCACCGGCAACCAGGAGGTACAGCGCCATCCCCAGCAGGGCGATATTGTATTCAATGCCATGCCCCATCCCCGGGACGCAGTGCATGTTTAGAAAAAAACCGTGTGCCCAGTGGACCTTGTGAATGGCAACCAGCATGACCGTGGCGATGGCCGTGGCTGAAAGGCGCGTCAGAAAACCGGTCAGGATGCCGAAACCGCCGGCGAACTCCGCGATGATGGCCAGCAGGGTGAATATGGGAGGAATATGCAACCTGTCCTCGAAGCTCCGTAAGGTGCCGGTCAGCCCCTGGCCGCCGAACAGCCCCAGCAGCTTTTGTGAACCATGCGCCATCATGATCATTCCCAGTGGCAGGCGTATCATCAGGGGGGCAAGCAGGGTGCTCAGGTCGGAACTGCCTCGTGCCATCGCTGTTTCTCCCTTGTGAACGGGTGATCTCACCCTGAGGTGGTGTGCAGCAGTCTGTCTTTGCCGCTGCGCTTGACTTCGTACATGAGTGCGTCGGCGCTGCGTACGGCGTCCTCGACGCTTGTCGGCGGCCGCAGGTAGCTCACGGCACCGATGCTGAACGTGACCGGCCAGGAACTGTCGCGCATGCGCTGCCGCAACCTTCCCTGAACCTTCTGAAGCGTTGCCTGGGCGGGTTCTCCTGCTGTTTCCGGCAGGAGAATCACGAACTCGTCTCCGCCGAAACGGGCCAGGGTGTCGCTGTTCCTGATGGCGGCGCGGATGGTTTCCACAACGGCAACCAGCAGCCGGTCTCCCGTTGCGTGTCCCTGCAAATCGTTCACTTCCTTGAAATTGTCCAGGTCGATGTAGGCGATGGTCAGTGAACGGCCATACCGTTGCGCCCGGTAGATCTCCTGTTCCGCCAGGTCGAAGAACGAGCGGCGGTTGATCGCGCCGGTCAGGGGATCGAGCCGGGCCAGGCTTTTTTCGTTATCCAGCCTGGTCTTGAGTGCCGAAGAGAGGAGGCTCATGACCGTCAGGAACGAACATTCGATCAGGATGTTCCAGTGGTACAGGTTTGCGTCCCGCAGCGCGGAGGGCGAACCTGAGTCGGCGGCAAGTCGGGCAGCCAGGGACAGAACGCAAAAGGTGATGCCGGCCCGCCTGCCCACGAACCAGGTGATCAGGGAGACCGGAATCAGATAGAAGATGAACAGGGAGTAATCGCCGGTGAGGTAATCGCACAGACCGATCAGAAGCAGGAGCAGGCTGCCGATGGCCGCGACGGTACGCCTGCTGTACCGTGAAGCCCAGGTAACGATAGTCAGATGGATCCGCTCGAACATACCGTTTTCCTGTCAGGTCAGCATGAAAAAACAAGGGGGACGTTATGTCCCCGGAGTATGGAGCGACCGTTGCCGGAATGAATGGGGTGCGGCTGGCTAACCATCTGAAATGTCGTGACTAGCTTGTTGAAATAATTATGGTTGCGTGCTATTGCTTATAGCACGTTTGCGCCCGGGAAGGCAAGAATATGTGACGCTGACGTATGGTGCGGCTGTGGGTGCCCCTCTTCCTTGCGCCGGAATGCGAGGGGAAAACGGCTGCGCCGTGGGCGACGGCCGTGGTTGGATGGCGGCCATTTTCGCGTGCATGGCTGGTTGCCCGTCGTGCACCAGGGTGAGAGAACGAATGCAAGATGCTCAGACGCTCCCGCAGAACCTGACGGTTCTTGAACAGACCTGGACCCGCTATGTCCAGAACGACGTCATCGAGATCCACAGAATCCGGCCTGAGGTTGCCAATTCCTGGCAGCGTTGCCGAAACTACAAGGTCAACCCCTACGAACTGGGCGAGCAGACGGTCAACCAGCTGGAACTCAGGGAGCGGCTTCACCGCAACCATCACCTGGTGAAGATTGCCCGTACCGCCATGGAAAACCTGTACACCTTCGTTCGGGGATCGGGTTTTGAAATCGTCCTGTCCGACCAGCATGCCTACCTGCTGGAGGTGGTGGGGGATCGGGACATCATCAGCAAGGGGAGCAAGGTTCAGCTCTGCCCCGGCGGCAACTGGCACGAATCCGTCAGGGGGACCAATGCCATCGGCACCGCTCTCATGGAGCGGCAGCCGGTCCAAATCCTGGCCTGGGAGCACTTCTGCCGGCCGAACCATTTTCTGACCTGCTCCGCCGCCCCTATTTTCGACCCCGAGGGGGAGATCGTGGGGGTCCTCAACATCTCCGGCGATTACCGCTATGCCAATGCCCATACTCTGGGTATGGTCGTGGCCGCGGTGAATGCCATCGAGAAGCAGCTCTGTCTCCACAAGGTTACCAGCAAGCTCTACATCTCCTACAAGTACTCCCAGACCCTGCTGGAGTCCATTACGGACGGCATCGTCTCCGTCAATAATAGCGGTATCATTGCCGAGATGAACTCCAGCGGCGGTAAGATTTTCGGCATCAACCACCAGGCGGCCAAGGGTAAGCACATCAATACGGTCATGCGTCAGCAGGCGCCTATACTCTCCCTGCTTGCCACCGGAGAGGGGTATCAGGACCGGGAGATTGTTCTGGAGAAGCAGGGAGCGAAGGTGTACAGCTCGGCAACCCTGTTGCTGGACGATTCGGGAAACACCATCGGAGCGGTGGCGGTGCTGCGTCAGGGACGGGAAGCGCTGAAAGCGCGGCGCGCACCACTTGCATCGTTGCCCCGTTACTCCTTTGACGACATTGTCGGCGAGAGCTGCTCCATCAACGAGGCCAAGGATTGGGCGCGCCAGGCAGCGAACAGCGGCTCGACCATCCTGCTCAGCGGTGAAAGCGGAACCGGAAAGGAGCTGTTTGCCCAGTCGATTCACGGGGCCAGTTCCTTCAGGAACGGGCCGTTCATTGCCATCAACTGTGCCGCGATACCGGAGACCCTGGTGGAGAGCGAGCTGTTCGGCTACGCGGAAGGGACCTTTACCGGGGCAAAAAAGGGGGGAAGTCCCGGCAAGTTTGAAAGTGCCGACCGGGGTACGCTCTTCCTGGACGAGATCGGGGATATGCCGCTCAGCGTGCAGGCCAAGGTGCTTCGGGTTATCCAAGAAAAGAAGATCTCGCGGGTCGGTTCCAGCGAAGAGCGGCAGGTGGAGATCCGCATCATCGCCTCCACCCACAAGGATTTGCGGGCCGAGGTGCGCAACGGCTCATTTCGGGAAGATCTCTTCTACCGGCTGAGCGTTCTGGTCGTGCGGGTTCCGCCGTTGCGGGACAGGGAGGGAGATATCCCGCTGATCGCCAGGCATCTGGTGGACAAGATCAGCGAGCGGATGGGGCGTCCGCGGGTGGAAGTGGACGATTCCTTCTGGGGCAGGCTTGACTCCCACTACTGGCCGGGTAATGTGCGTGAGCTGGAGAACGCCATCGAACAGGCGATCGTCAAAGCGGGGGAGGGGGGCGTGCTTTCGGCTCGTCACCTTGGATTTGATGACGTTGCGGTTGACGCGCCCCGGGCAGGAGGGACGGAGATCGTTTCCCTGTCCGAGATGGAGCGTCAGGCCATAACAGCCGCACTGAACCGCTTTGACGGCAATATCCAGAAAGCCGCCGCCAGGCTCGGTATCGGACGAAACACCCTGTATCGCAAAATCAGGGAATACGGCATCACGTATGCCGGCAGCTGACCCGGAAACACCGGATTCAGGACGCACCAGCGAACGAAGGGGAGCCAATCGGCTCCCCTTCGTTCGTGTATGGATAGCGGATGCGTTTGTTTGTCCCGTGCTCAATCGACGCGCTGTGTTTCCCGATGCCGAAATCCCAGCGCCGTCAGTCCGCGTTGCAGGTCTCCCAGCGCGGCCTCCAGCATCTCATCCAGGGGGGCGTGTCCGTTTCCGACCGCGGTGAGCGTGATATCGATTTCCCGGGATATGCCGATGGTGGTGGCAAGTGACTTTATGTAGATATGGGGATGCGTGACCGTAACCCGACTGAGCACCGGCTCCATCAGTGATTCGTCGTTGCATTCTACGGTGATGGTGCGCAGTGCCGAGATGCCACCGCTGAAGGTCGCCTGAAGAAATGGCTGTAACGAACTGGAAAAGATCGTCTTCAGCTCTGAAGGAACCCCCGGCAGGCTTATGATGCTGGTGTCGCCGATTTTTAGCAGCACGCCGGGTGCGGTTCCGTTGGAGTTGTACAGCGGTTCCGCTCCCCTGGGGAGCCAGGCCATCTTTTCCCGTGGAGGGTTCAGTCCGCCCTGGCTGAGTACGCCTTGGGCGGCAAGCTCATCGTACCGCTCCTTGATCATGCGGCGGGCCTCCTGGTGTAGCTCCGTCCCGACGCCTGCTCCCTGGGCAACGGCGGCAAGGGTCAGATCGTCGGTCGTGGGGCCGAGTCCTCCGGTGGTGATGATGACCTGTGGTCCTCGTGTCAGGGCCGCTTGGATTTCCGCCGCGATCACGTCTTCAGTGTCGCGCAGAATGGTGGCGCGGGTTACTTGTCCCCCCAGTTCGTGTATCTGTCTGCAAAGCCAGTTCGTGTTTGTATCCTGGATATCGCCGATGAGAATTTCGTTGCCAATGATAAACAACTCGACATGTATCGGTTGCGCCATGATTTCCTCCCGTGCTGGTGTGATTCGCGTTCTCTAGCGTACACGGGAACACCCCGGATGCAACGCGCTTTTTTCAGGGTGTGTTTCCATGCATCCGCTTCGAGATGTCAGCGGTTGTTTCGGGGTGAGGGATAACTGTTTCAAGAGTGAACAGAATTCCGAAAAGGAACAGTCGCTGTTCCGTTGTGGCGCAGCTTGGGGTGCGACAGAAAAATACACTTCCCTGTATCTGACTTAAAAGCCTTTCACTTACTACTGGTTGGGGGATTGTGGCAAAAAAACATGCGAAAACGGTCAGCTCCTTGCATTGACAAAAAGGAAACGCTATTTTCTTTTGTGTTATCGATTCTGGGGTAACGACTGTTCTTGTGGGTCGCATGGATTGTGGTATAAGAAAAAACGCATGGTGGTCCTCTTAGGCTTTGGAAGGCGTCCATGCCGCTACGTTGCTGTCCATGGTTGTCACTTATCCGTAACCGGATGGGAGCGATCATGTAGACCTGTATGGCCCCTGCTCTTGCAAACCAAGTTAGTACGATGCCTTATCCAGGGAAAACGGTTCTGTTGATTCCCGGAGTAACGGATGCTTCGTACCGTGCCTCCGGTAGGAATGGCTGCGCTGGTCGGGGTGATAAAACCGGAGGAGGAGGATAAAAAGCTGTAAAATTGTATTGCATATTTTTTGAAATGTGTTAAATCAAATTGCAGAACTTGGTTTTAATTCAGAGGTGAAATGGGCTTGCCCACGGCTGTCTCATTGAACTGGCGAAAATGAGATTGCCAGAATATCTGGCAACAAATTCAGAGTGGCGACACTCTGTACATCACACAAGGAGGAAGTACACATGGCATTAGCAGATCAGACTTTCGGCTTTTTCATCCCTACCGTAACATTGCTGGGCGTTGGTTGTTCCAAGGAAACCGGCGAGCAGGCGAAAGCTCTCGGCGCATCGAAACTGCTGATCGTCACCGACGCCGGCCTGAACAAAATGGGCGTTGCCGACACGATTAAAGGTTACATCGAAGCAGCCGGCCTCCAGGCTGTTATTTATGACGGCGCCGAGCCCAACCCGACCGACAAGAACGTCCATGACGGCGTAAAAGCATATCTGGACAACAAATGCGACGGCTTGGTTACCCTTGGTGGCGGCAGCTCTCACGACTGCGGCAAGGGCGTTGGCCTTGTCGTATCCGGCGGCGGCAACATCCGTGACTACGAAGGCGTCAACAAGTCCTCCAAACGTCTCCCCCCGTTCCTGGCCATCAACACCACCGCCGGTACCGCCAGCGAAATGACCCGCTTCTGCATCATTACCAACACCGATACCCATGTGAAGATGGCTATCGTTGACTGGCGCGTAACTCCGAACATCGCCATCGACGATCCCCTGTTGATGGTCGGTATGCCCCCGAAACTGACCGCCGCCACCGGTATGGACGCACTGACCCACGCCGTTGAGGCCTATGTTTCCACCATCGCCACCCCGATCACCGATGCCTGCGCCATCAAGGCCATCGAACTGATCGCCAAGTATCTGAGCCCGGCCGTTGCCAACGGCGAAGACTTGGAAGCCCGCGACGCCATGGCCTATGCCGAATACCTGGCCGGTATGGCTTTCAACAACGCCAGCCTCGGTTATGTCCACTCCATGGCTCACCAGCTGGGCGGCTTCTACAACCTGCCCCACGGCGTCTGCAACGCCATCCTGCTGCCGGTTGTCAGCCAGTTCAACCTGATCGCCTGCCCGCAGCGTTTTGCTGACATCGCCGTTGCTCTCGGCGAAAACATCTGTGGCCTGTCCACCGTCGAAGCCGGTCAGAAAGCCATCGACAGGATCAAGTCTCTGTCCGCTTCCATCGGCATCCCCGCCAACCTGACCGAGCTGGGCGTGAAAGAAGCCGACCTGAAGATCATGTCCGAAAATGCCAAGAAGGACGCTTGCCAGCTGACCAATCCGCGCAAGGCCACGCTGGACGAAGTTATTCAGATCTTCAAGAACGCTCTGTAAGTAGTTCTTTCTCTCTCGATTGGGAGGATGTCTGAAAATGATGGGCAGTGTCGCTATGCACTGCCCATCATTGTAAAAAAGCGGTAACGAGAGTGCTTGTCAGATGTGATGTCATGTTGTCTCCGAGCCCTGACGCCTAAAAGAATACCTCATGGCGCCGGGCCAGCGGGTTTCGCTGGAAACGGCGGAGCCTCCCCCCTGGAAAGGAGCCGGTCCTCGTTAGCGAGGTGACATTCGCATAGGGAGACGATAGCCATGGACAAGATACTACGCTCCGACACGACAGGCCCAGCCACCGGGAGTGAAACGGAACCACGCATGCGGGGGGACCGAATCATACCTGGCCGGACCTCCAGCGGTGTCGGGGTTGCTGTTTTTCCCGCCTGTCTCTCCCTCGCCAGCCGTGTCAGCTTCCCGCCCGTCTCTCGTTTTTTCGCGGCACATCTGCCGCTCTCCTGTGATGGTGATATTCCGGATATGAACGCGGCATCGTTCGGAGACGGCATGGGCTGTATGTCGTCCGTGATGGTTGTGCTGGAACATTGTCCCCGGAGCCCGAGGAGGAATGAACGTCTGAATGCGGGCGGGACGATGACAGTCCCGCGGATTTTCGGCCACTCACCATCGCCATGGTGCCGGCAATGCAGGAGTAATGAGAGTTTACTGGGACTCACTTCTACGGATTCAACCGTTCACATCGAGATGTAAGGGGTAATTGATGCCGGTACACGACACTCTGAAGGTTGACGTCAAGCTGTTCGCAACCTTTCGCGTTGGCCGATTTGTGGCTGAAACGCGTGAATACCCGCAGGGGATACGCATCATTGATATCATCAGGGAGCTTCAGATCCCCGAACCGGAGATTGGTATCATCATGCTGAACAGCAGGCACGCCGAACCTGACCATCAACTGAAAGACGGGGACAAACTCGGAATTTTTCCCCAGGTTGGAGGAGGCTAAGTTGGACCTGACCTCCTATCTCCTCTCCCATGCGCGGGAGAACCTGATTTCTTGGTACGTCCAGTTGGCCGCCGCCCAGGACTTCCGATTAAGCATCTCCCAGGTTGAAGAGGCGATTCTCGAACATGGTCTGATGCCGGCCCGCTATCAGCGCAACCGCCAGACGATTTCAACCTCGAAACAGCTGCGCTTGTTCAGAAGCTCCGCGGTGGTGGTCGGTTGCGGTGGGTTGGGATGCTACCTGATAGAGGAAATGGCTCGTCTCGGCATCGGTAACATCATGATGCTGGACCCGGATACGTTCGAAGAGCACAACCTTAATCGTCAGTTGTATTCCTCTCCCAACGTGCTGGGGCATCCCAAGGCCGCTGTTGCCGCTGCCCGTGTCCGCGAAATTAATCCCGCCGTTACGGTAACTGCTCTCCAACTGGAATTTTCCCCTGACAATGCCCGTGAACTGCTCAATGGCGCCGACATCGTGCTGGATGGACTCGACTCCTTCACGACCAGGCGGACCCTGGCGGCAATCTGTCGCGAGCTTCAGATTCCTCTGGTGCATGGTGCGATTGGTGGATGGTACGGTCATGTGGCTACGCAGCTTCCCGGAGATGACATCACCCCGTTTCTGGGTGGTCAGCGGGGAGAGCAGCAAGGGGTCGAGATTCAGATCGGCAATCCATCTTTCACCCCCGCGCTGGTGGCTAGCCTGCAGGTGGCGGAGGCCTGTAAGGTCCTACTGGGAGAAGGATCGGTGCTGCATCAGAAAATGCTCTGCGTTGATTTGCGGGAGATGCTTTTCGAGCAGGTTGCGTTCGAGTCTTAGCCGGTTGCGGCCTCCGAGCGTCCGGTCCGAGTGTTTCGCGGTGGTTGCTGGTACGGTCATGAAAAGCAATGAAACTGGTTTTTTTTTGCTCCAACGTTGGTTCTAAACCTTTGTTTTGAAAAAATGGGTTTTTAGGACTCGGTGGCTTGCGGAACCGTGACGAGCAAGTTCCTGAAATTTCGTTATACTCTGTAGCTGTTTGGTCGTGCAGTTCGACGTTGCGTGTGGCGGTCCGCATACCTTGGGCCGCATGTAAGAACACGGGAAGGAATTCGTACCTGGAATGGAGCTTTTTTTAGAAGGTATCATCAAGGCATGGCAACTGCTCACCAGCCTCGACTCCGAGGTTATTGCGGTTACCCTGCTCTCCCTGAAGGTCTCGGGCCTGGCAACGCTGTTCAGTCTTCTGATCGGACTGGGTGGCGGAACCATCGTGGCCTTGACCGAGTTTCCCGGCAAACGCATGCTGGTGAGTGTCGTCAATACCGGCATGGGGCTTCCACCGGTTGTTGTCGGTCTTTTCGTCACGATACTGATCTGGCGCAACGGCCCCCTCGGCTACCTGGAGCTGTTGTATACTCCCTCCGCTATTATCATTGCCCAAACCATCATCGCCACTCCCATTGTCATGGGAATTTCCATCGCTTCCATACAAAACCTGCCCGCCAACCTGCGTTTGCAAATCCTGGCTCTGGGAGCCTCGCGGCTTCAGATGACCTGGCTTCTGGTCAGGGAGGCAAAACTGCCGCTTCTGGCCGCTGTCATGGCCGGATTTGGCGGGGTGATCTCCGAGGTAGGAGCTTCGATCATGGTGGGGGGCAACATCAAAGGTTATACGCGTGTTCTGACCACGGCGACGGTCATGGAGACCAGCCGCGGCAACTTCGATGTCGCCATTGCGCTCAGTATCATTCTGCTGGGGCTCTGTTTTGCCATCAATTACGTGCTGACCGCCGTTCAGCAGAGGCAGCGTCCACGATGAGCGGTCAGGACACCTTGCTGGAGGCCCGCGACATACGGGTTGTTCGTGGCGGGACAACGGTTTTGCGGCTGCCCGAGTTCAGCCTGGGATGCAATGAAACCGTAGCCCTGATCGGTCCGAACGGCACCGGAAAATCAACCTTTCTGTTGACCCTGGCCGGTTTGCTCCCCCTGGCCAGCGGAGAGATCGTTTTCAAACAGCAGGCCGTCGTGCCCGGTTACGCCTCCACTGCCTACCGCAGGAGGCTGGCTATGGTGTTTCAGGACCCGCTGCTCTTTGATTCCACCGTCTTCGAGAACGTTGCCGCGGGATTGAAACTGCGCCGCATCGGAAAACAGGAGATCCGCGAGCGGGTTGCCGCCTGCCTGGAGCGCTTTCACATCTCCCACCTGGCCAACCGTTCGGCCAGCAAACTCTCCGGGGGGGAGGCCCAGCGCACCAGTCTGGCCAGGGCGTTTGCCATTGCGCCGGAGGCTATTCTCCTGGACGAGCCATTTTCCGCCCTTGATGCCCCGGCCCGTCAGGCGCTCAGCGATGACCTGGAGCAGATACTGCACGATTCGCGCATCTCCGCCATCATGACTACCCATGACCAGGCCGAGGCGCTGCGTCTGGCGGATCGCATGGTTGTCATGCAGCAGGGCGAGATCATCCAGGTGGGAACCCCCACCGAGGTCCTGAGTGCTCCCGCTAACGAATTCGTGGCTTCCTTCGTCGGCATGGAAAACATCTATTCCGGCACGGTCAGCGAGGCGGGTGCGGGGCTGTTTTCCCTGGCCGTGGGAGAGCACGCCATCCAGGTTCCGGGGGACGCACGGCTCCGCGAGTCCGCGGTCATCTGCGTTCATCCGGAAAGCGTGACCGTTACCCTGGAAGCCCCTGCGCAGACTTCCAGCGCCCGCAACATCCTGCCGGCCAGGGTGAGCAAGATCGTCCACATGGGATTGTTCGCCAAGATCTACCTGGACTGCGGATTCAGGCTGGTTGCCTCCGTAACCAACCAGTCCCTGGAAAGCCTTGCCCTTGAGCCGGACAGCCGTGTGTTTGCCTCGTTCAAGGCGACAGCCGTGCATCTCTTTCGAAAGGGGTGACCGGATCGGATCGGCCGGACGTACCGGCAGACAGAGCGTGGAACAGACCGCCGTTTACCTGACATTCTCTTTATATCTTCCCGGGACCGGCATCCCCTTGAATGCTCGCGCCACAGTGCGCGGGCGGGAAGAGGAAAGGAGTGACGAACCAGGAGTTTCTGAAACCGTTGTAGATGTAGATTCACGATGTTTCACCACCAGCAGGGAATATCGGCTTCAAAAATCCAATCTATTGAAGGAGAGGGAGGAAACGCATGAAAAAACGTACGACACTTGCACTCGGCTTATGCATGGCGGCTTCTCTGACGGCAACCAACCCCGCAAGCGCTGCTTTCACGGTGGGCGGAGAGAACGGCTGGCAGTTGACGACCGACGGTATCGTGGACGTATTCGCGACGTATCACACCACTACAAGGATTAAGGATGCCGATGCCACAACCCGTGGTATCGCGTGGTTGGACAACAACACATTCGACGAAACCAACCAACGCTTCGGAGTCGGCGTCGGTCTGTTGCCGTCGGTCGTTGCCTTCAATATCAAGGCGCCCACCACTAACGGTATCGACTCTAACGTACGCGTTGGTATCTACCCCAGTATCCAGAACGGCAATCAGGGGGGCCCTTCGAACAGGCGTTTTTCGGTAGGCGGCAATATCGATTTCCGTGAAATGTTCTACACCGCAAAGGGCAGGTACGGTGAGTTCCTGGCCGGTCGTGCCCTCAACCTGTATCAGGGCAAGAACATCCTCACCGACATGACGCTGGTAACCGCCGGTACCGTGGGAGCACGCGACAATACGGTTACTTTGGGCCACATTGGCTTTGGCTATCTGTACGCCGGTTTCGGGCCGCAGATGCGCTACACCACCCCCGATTTCCATGGCACCAAGTTTGCCATTGCGATAGGCGAGCCGTACAACATCAGCAGCGAAGGTGGAGACAAGACCAATCTGCCCCGCGTGGAGGCCGAACTCTCCTACGCCCAGACCTACAAGAGCGGCGCCAAAGCCCAGGCCTGGCTTTCCGGTATTTATCAAAGGTCAACACGAGACAAGGATTTATTGGTGCGTGGTGGCGACCATCTTGAATCCATAGGTGGCGCCTATGGCATCGGCGGCGGCTACAAGGGTGTTGAACTGCTCTTCTCCGGCTATGGTGGACGTGGTCTCGGTATGGTCAGTGCCCAGGACGGTACGCTGGGGTCAACCGACAGCGCGGGACAGGCCCGTCTGTTCTGGGGCTTCCTGGCCCAGGCCACCTATCAGATCAACCCCACGTGGAAGGTCGGCATCAACTACGGTCAGAGCCGTCTTGAGGAAACCAGACAGGATACCCGTGATAGAAGAAATGGTGACTATGCGGCGGCCAAGAAGCAGGAATCCGGTGTTTTTAGCGTAACCTACAACCTGAATTCCTTCACACAGTTCGTGGCTGAATATATCCTTGCTCGCCAGACCTGGCATGACGGCGCACATCAAACGTCCAACCAGGTTGCCTTCGGCACCATGTTCTACTGGTAGGCCGCGTTTCCTGACACAGAGGAGTTAATCCATGCCGAAATACGTGATAGAACGGGAAATTCCCGGGGCCGGCAGCATTCCCCCCGAGGATCTCAAGGCAATATCCCAGAAGTCGTGCAGTGTCCTTGCCGGGCTCGGTCCCCAGGTCCAGTGGGTGCAGAGCTATGTTACCGACGACAAGATTTACTGCATCTACATTGCTCCCAACAAGGAGATGGTGCTTGAACACGCCAAACAGGGCGGTTTTCCCGCCAATAGCGTGTCGGAAGTGAGAACGATGATCGACCCTACCACCGCTGAATGATGCAATCTGTTGCACCCCACTCCCGGTCGCGGACAATGCTGTCGGGCCGGGAGGGGTTATACACGGTTAGGAGGAAGATTTATGACGCTCGCTTTACTTGTATTGATCAGTATCATGTGGCTCCCGGCCGGCCTGTTTTTTCTGGGATACGGAGAGGCCAAGACAACCGGTTTCCTCTGCGGTGTTGTCGGCGTTCTCACGGTTATCGGCGCAACCCTTCAGGCAGCAGTTTTTGCCGACCCTTTCACCGCTGGAGCGCTGCTGGTCTTCGGCGTTCTGTACATCCAGACAGCCCATGCACTGATGACGGGCGTGGAAGACCTGCGCACCGTCGGCAACGGCGCCCTGGTAGTTGCCATCGTATGCGCGATTTACTGTTATCTTTTCGCCACGGGCGGTGCCCCTTCCGGCAAACCGGATGGTTCGCTGCTGGTCGCTAAGGTGCCTTATCTGGCGTTCATGTATGCCACGTTCACCGCCATCTGCCTGATGGTTACCGGGCTGACCTATGGCAAGTTCAGCGGCAAGATTCTGGGACTGACTTTCATCATCCTGACCTTTACCGGGCTTCTTATCCCGGCCATCGGCCTGATGGCCTACGGGAAACTCCCCTTCTAGCCGATGGGGTGCTCCCCGCAGGCGGAGTTCCGTCCTGCGTAAAAACTGTCTCTGTGTAGTGCTGCTCCTGGGGACGCTTTGGCGTCCCTTTTTTGTCGTGCCAACGGTTTCCTCTCTGGCACGGAGTGCGCGAACGTGCTACAGTGCGGCCTCGGTCAGAATCGACCGGCGGCTGAACACAGGCCCGACAACCTTTGAGGTACAGGGGGTTTTTCTCCGGTGCCGATAGCAGGATCGGTCGTTGTTGTGAGACTATTTTCCCGATGGAGGAGGGTGTATGAAACTGGGTAAAAGGATTCTTCTTGGGGGGCTGCGACAGGTGCTGCTCGCGTCGCTGGTGCTTTTTGTTGTTGCCTCGAGTTGTCTGGCCGACTCTAAACGGCTGCTCTGGGAGAGCCGCGACCAGTTCGTGGCCATCGAGAGCTCCGACGCCGTCAAGGGGGGGACACGGATACCCAACCAGCATCCCGCCGATATCAGCCGGGAACGGCTGATCGATGTCCTGTCATCCATTCAGTTGCGGCCTGAGAAGAAGAAGGATCCGCCGCTGCCGCTGTTTACTGAACGTTCTCTGGAGATCCTGTGCCCCTACCTGGAGGATGCTCTCAAACAGGCCAATCAGAACGAGGACGTCACCTTTGCCATCATCGGGTTGCATCTCTCTCCCATGGGAATGGCCAAGGTCCCCAAGGCCACGGCCGGGCGTTTGTTCTACCAGGGGGGAAAGATCAACCTGATCGTGGGTAAGGCACAGTACGAGTTTAACGAGCGTCATGACCGGCGGCTGTATCCCTTTGCTCCCGGCAGCCGGGAGTACGTTGCTGAAGGGGAATGGATGCTGCTTCCCCAGGCGGATCAGCCGGCCATGACCATCGTGCGGAAGGACTGGGTTGCGTTTGCCGACGACTGGAAGCCCATTACGCGTGCGGTGGCGCAGCCGGATAATGCCACTGGTGGCGGACAGGCCGCACCTGCCGCGGGTCCCTCGGCGATTGACCGACTGTTCAGCGGCAAGGCCGGCAAGACCGCCGAACGGCTGAGTGTACTCAAGGAGCTGCGTGACAAGGGGGTCATCACCGAGGAGGAGTATCGGGGCAAGCGCCTGACGATCCTGAACGAACTGTAGCCGGTGCGTTGAAAACCAATGACCGGGCCGCGGAGATGTCGCGACCAACGGTCAAGGAAAAACAGGAGGCCGGTAGCCTTTTCAGGCAAAACGCCCCTTGTTCCCTCACCTATGTCGAGGGGCAGGGGGCGTTTTTTGTGTCTGAACGTTGGTCAGGTGGTTGCTTTTGGGGGTGTGTCATACCGAGGTATCGGTGTTTTTCAGTATCCAGCCGTTGTGATCTGCCGTTTTGGGTTCAATGCTCCGTGGAAAAGAACTATTTGTGTTGAAACAGCAGGTCGGCGATAACCGGGCGGTGGTCGGAGATCAGGCTTGTTCCGGTCCGGCAGGCACGCGTCGTGAAGTGGCGGCTCATCATGATGTGGTCGATGCGCATCCAGGAGAGCCGCATCCAGGGGAGGCGGCGCTGGAGCAGGAGATGGCCGTAGGTGTAGCCGTAGCCGCGGCCCCCTTCGGCAAAGGCGTCACGGAGTCCGACTCTCCTGAGTCCGGCGCATACCAGCGATGCATCGGGGGCGTTCAGGTCTCCGGCCAGGACGACGGGCCCCTGTTCCCGGGTGATCAGCCGCTCCATGGCGCGGGCCTGGAGTAGGCGGATTGATACGTTGCGCTCGAATCGCTGGATCCCCTGGGGCAGATACCAGGGCCGTTTTCTGGCGGAACCAACGGCGGAGAGTCCTTCCCGGGGGGATTCGAAATGGATGTTGTACAGCGAGACCGGTGTCGAGGCGATGGTCAGCCGGTAGCGGGCGAGGCTGGTCTGTTTGCCGGCGGGAAGGGCCAGGGGCAGAATCTCCACACGGGAGATGGGGAAGCGGCTCGCGATCAGGAATTGCCCCTGGGAATGGGTATGCCATCCGGCGAGCCCGCTTGCCAGTTCTCCCTTCAGGGCATCCACTGCGTCCTGAAGCAGCACGACGTCGGGACGGGCGCCCAGGATGGCGTCTTTCAGCTGCTGCTGGGCCTGTCTGCCCCGGGAACAGTACTTGACGTTCCAGGTCATGACCCGCACCTGCGCGGCAGCGGTCGGTTGCGGTGCCTGGACTTCCGGCCAGTGGAAGTCCATCAGGGGACCCGCTACCCAGAGCATGCAGAGCAGGGGGAGCCAGAGCCAGCGCCGGGCCGACAGGAGACAGAGGAGGAAGAAGACGATGGCGGGCAGCAGCCAGAACGCCTGGGGCAGGTAGAGATTGAAGGCCGTGGGCCACCACAGTTCCGGACCGCGCCGGTTGAGCAGGCTCAGGCAGATGAGTGCCGCCGCATAGACGGTCAGCGGGATGATGAGGCGGAGCGGCGTCCGTGGCGGGCGGCTGGTCATGGCGTGGGGTGTCAGGGAGGCGGAGGCCTGTTACGCTCTTCGCTTCTCCGGGGTAGTCCATCCACTCTCGCGTGTCTGCTCAGTTGCCATGGATGGACCTGGCAAGCTTGAGCAGCTGGGAGCTGACCGTCAGGCGCGTCCTGCGCACCGCCCCCAGATTGACTTCGAAACCGATCCGGTTCTGTACCGGCACCAGCGCAATCATGCCTCCCGCCTCGCAGAACCCTTCGATATCGCTGACGGTCAGGATATCCTCCTGGCGCAGCTCCTTCAGGATCGCCGGAAGGCGGTGGCGCTCCGAGGAGGAGATGTACACGAGCCGTGCATCCCGCGCCTCCGCGACGCTCTGGACATGACGGAGCAGAATCCGGGAACCGTGCAGCGGTTGCGACCTGAGCGTCGCCATGAACGCCCCGGAAGGGAGTCTTCCCAGAATGGCGATGGTGAAAGGGGTGCCGTCACCCTGGGGAGTGCCGGGCCATTGGGTGAGCCTGGCAAAGTTCAGCACAAAGACCGCCTTGACCTGATATTCGTCCTGTCGCGCACCGGCATCCAGGGGAGGCTGGATCAGGGCCAGCAGCAGGCACAGCCCTATCAGCGAAGGGCGGAGACTCACCGCCCCTGTTCCCGGGCCGGCTGAGGGGCGGGAATACGCCCTTCCTGAAACTCGATGTCACGAATACCGTCTTCGGGCAAAAAAGCAGAAACCGCTTCTCCGAGCCGCAGCAGATCCCGGATCTGGTCTTCGGGCAGGGGACGGCTGAACAGATACCCCTGGATCAACCGGCAGTCGTTCAGCAGCAGGAAGCGCAGCTGCTCAACGGTCTCCACCCCTTCGGCCACGACCTCTTTTCCCAGGGATTTGGCCAGGGCAATGATGGCGGTGACGACGGAGGCGCTTTCCCGGGTTTCGCCGATCTGGGAGACAAAGGCCCTGTCGATTTTCAGCGTGTGGAACGGCAGGCGGGTCAGATAGCTTAAGGATGAATAGCCGGTGCCGAAGTCGTCGATGGCGATTCTGACACCGCTTTCCTGCAACAGCTCAAGGGTTTCCACCACTTCTTCGGCACTGTCCATCAGCACGCCTTCGGTGATTTCCAGCTCCAGGTGATCGCGGGCCGCGGGGCCGCGCGAGGCGATCTGTCGCATGGTTTCGCTCAGGTTTCGTTGCAGGAAGTGCCGGGCCGACAGGTTGACCGCCACCCGCGGCAGGGGAATTCCCGCGGCGCGCCACTCCTCCAGCTGGTGGCAAACGGTGGCAAGGACCCAACGGTCAAGGGAGATGATCAGACCGGTGTCTTCGGCCAGGGGGATGAAGGAACCCGGCGACACCAGCCCCAGTTCGGGATTGTTCCAGCGAACCAGGGCCTCCAGGCCGATGATCCGGTTGGTGACGCAGTCGATCTTGGGCTGGTAGTGGAGAAAAAACTCGTCTTTTTCAAAGGCCTTGCGCAGGTGTGTCTCCAGGATCAGGCGTTGCAGCGAGGCGGAGTTCATCTCCTGGGTGTAGAACTGGAAAGTGCTGCATCCCAGATCCTTGGAGCAGTACATGGCCACGTCGGCGTTCTTGAGCAGGATGTCCTGGTCCGAGCCGTCGTGGGGATAGATGCTGATGCCGATGCTGCACGAGATGAAGACCTCGTTGCCGTTCAGATCGAAAGGGGCTTCCAGGGCTTCGATGACCCCTTCGTGCCACGCGGGCCGCGGATTCCGGGCTGGCGATCCCCTCCAGCAGGATGGTGAATTCGTCTCCACCGAGACGGGCGATCAGGGAGTCCTTCTGCTCATCGTTGTCGCGGCTGACCGTGTCGTAGGGGCGCACGCGCAGACGCAGGCGGTCGGCGACCTGCTGCAACAGCAGGTCGCCGGCATCGTGGCCCAGCGAGTCGTTGATCCCCTTGAAACGGTCCAGGTCCAGATACAGGATCGCCAACTGGCGATGGTGCTGCTTGGCGGCTGCCATGGCGCGCCGCAGGTGCTCCTTGAAGAGCACCCGGTTGGGGAGGCCGGTCAGGCTGTCGTAGTAGGCCAGATAACGGATCTTCTCTTCGGCCAGCTTGCGGGAGGTAATGTCCTGGATCGTGCCCGCGACGAGCGTGATGCGGCCCGAGGCGTCCCGGTGCCCTTCGGCCTCCAGGTGGATGAAACGCTTGTTGTCCTCGTCGTCGGTGGCGGTCTGGCAGTCGATGCTCAAGGAACGTCCCTGCTCCATGAGGGCATCCATTCCCTTGCGCAGATAGGTCCTCCCCCGGGGATGCACCAGTGCGATCAGTGAGGCAACGTCCCTGATGGTCGTGGCGGCGTCGATTCCCAGTATCCGGCGGCATGGCTCGGACAGGTGAATCACATCCAGCAACGGGTTCCATTCCCAGCTGCCCATGCGCGCCAGCTGCTGGGCCTTGCTCAGGCGCGCCTCGCTGGTGCGCAGATCCCTGAAAGCCCTGCTGGACCTGAAGATGTAGTTCACCCGGTACGCCAGGATCTGCCAGTTGAGCGGCTTGGTGATGAAGTCGGTTGCGCCCGCGCCATAGGCCTTGTGGATCGACTCGATGTCGTCCAGTCCGGTCATCATGACAATGGGCACGGCGCCCCCCTCGGGAAGGGCGCGGATGTCGGCGCAGACGTTGAAACCGTCCCTGCCCGGCAACATCACGTCCAGGAGGACCACGTCCGGACTCCCCTCCTGAAACGTTTCCAGGGCCGTCGTGCCGTCCGGGCAGTCGTGGACCGTGTGTCCTGCGTCTTCCAGGGTTATGCGCGACAGATGCCTGATGATCGGGTCGTCGTCGATCACCAGCACGGTGCAGTGTTCAGGGGAGGTGATCAAGGTTCCACTCCCCCCAAAACCTCGGTCAGGGCGCGGGAAACGGTGACGAACTCCGATTCGATGCGCGAGATCAGCTCGCGATCGATGAAGACGCTGTCATGCCTGCCGATGAATTCCACCGCCTTGCAGAGCTCGGCCAGCCGGGCGGCCCCCAGATTGGCGCTGCTGGACTTGAAGTAGTGGGCCTTCTTGTACAGTTGCTCCATGTCGTTGCTGTCAGCCGCCTGCCGCAGGGCGGCGATAACCTTGGGGGCATCCTCCAGAAAATACCCGATCACCGTCTGGAGGACCTGCTTCTTCCCTTCCGGGTCGATCTTGCGGATATTGTCGATGTAACGGATATCCAGGGGAGGGGGGACGCCGTCCGCCCGTTCTGCCGCGACCGGTGCGGAGCCGGCACAGGCCTCTTCTCTGGGGGGGGGGAGAGGTTCTTCGGAGTCGGGTTTTCCGTCGACAGCGTTGGCCGCGGGCGTTGTCCAGCGGGTCAATACACCGGTTAGCTGTTCCAGGGTGTACGGCTTTGCCAAGTAGTCGTCCATGCCGGCCTCCATGCAGAGCTCGCGGTCCTGTTCTCCGGCATGGGCGGTCAGGGCGATGACGATCTGGCGAGAGGGGACGGCGGTTTCGCCGGGAGCACCGTGTTCCCGCAGGCGCAGCTCCCGGGTTGCCTGGTAGCCGTCCATGACCGGCATCTGGCAGTCCATCAGAACGATGGAGAAGCGCCGTGATGTCAGGAGTTCCAAGGCCTCGACACCATTTGCCGCGACGCTTACCTCGTATCCCAGGAAACGCAGCATTTCGCGCCCCACATCCTGGTTGACCCGGTTGTCCTCTACCAGCAGGGCAGTAGAGCCCGGCGCGACCCTGATACCTGAGGCGGCGCTCCGGTTCCGTTCGGCCCGCGTGAGGAGCGGCTCCAGCGTCGCGCCGGTCAGGCCAACCAGGCAGTCGTACAGCCAGGAGCTGCGCACCGGTTTCGTCAGGCAGTATTCAATGCCCGCCGCCTGGGAGCGCTCCATGTCGCCGATGATGCCGGACGAGGTAAGCATGACCATGTGGGGCGGGGGTATGGAGGGGTCGTTCCTGATGGCGTGGGCCAGCTCGACTCCGTCCATGCCCGGCATCATCATGTCCAGAATCACCAGCTGGAAAGGGTCGCTCTGGCCCGCGTTGCGCAGGCTGGCCAGTGCCTCCAGGGCGCAGGAGGTGGTCTTGATTTTCATGCCCCAGGAACGGATGATCTGTTCCAGTATGGCCCGGTTGGTGGCGTTGTCGTCCACCACCAGCACCTTCAGCTCGCGCAGGGTCTCGTGGGGGGAGGGGGGGCGGCCGTGCCGGATGGCGGGGAGGGTGAAACGCGCGGTGAAGCTGAAGCAGGAGCCCTGGTCGAGGGTGCTTTCCACGTCGGTCGTGCCCCCCATCAACCCGGCGAGTTGTTTCACGATGGTCAGGCCGAGGCCGGTCCCGCCGTAACGGCGGGTCATGGAGCCGTCGGCCTGGGCGAATCCCTCGAAGATCTTCTCCAGCGCCTCGGGTCTGATGCCGATACCGGTGTCGCGCACGCGGCAGCGGAGCAGAACCCCGTCGTCGTCCTGCTCCGCCAGGTCGACGGAGATCACGATCTCCCCCTGATCCGTGAACTTGACGGCATTGCTGGTCAGGTTCAGCACCACCTGACGCAGGCGGGCAGGGTCGCCCACCACCATCTGGGGGACGTCGGGGTGGATGGAGACCAGAAGCTCAAGTCCCTTCTGGTGGGCGGAGGTGGCGAACAGGTCCGCGGCATCGCAGATCAGTTCGTGCAGGTCGAAGGGGATTTTCTCCAGTTCGATCTTGCCCGCCTCGATCTTGGAAAAGTCCAGGATGTCGTTGATGATGGCCAGCAGCGCCTCACCCGAGTTGCGGATCGTCTCGGCGAACTGGCGCTGTTTTTCGGTCAGAAAGGTGCCCAGCAGAAGCTCGGTCATGCCCAGGACGCCGTTCATGGGGGTGCGGATCTCGTGGCTCATGTTGGCCAGGAATTCGGATTTGGCCCGGTTGGCGGCATTGGCCGCGTCCCGCGCCAGCTCCAGATCGGTGACCATGCCCCGCAGTTCCTCGGTGCGGTCGGCGACGGTCGCCTCAAGGGTATCCCGGCTGCGGATCAGTTCCCGGTCCTGGGCCTCGATTTGGCTGAGCATGTCATTGAAACCGGAGATCATCTGGCCGATCTCGTCATTGCTGTCGTTGGTGGCGCGAATGGAGTAATCACGGTCGCTGGAGACCCGGGACATGGTTTGGGCCAGGGTGGTGATCGGACCGGTGATCCGCTTCTGCAGCCGTGAGGCGATAAGGTAGGCGGCCAGGAACGCCACCAGCAGGATCAGTACCGCCGAGGAGGCAACCGAGGTGATCATCTCCCACAGCGGAGCGCTGGAGGCACACACCATCACGGAGCCGAGCAGCTGCCCGTCGGACAGTATCGGACGGACGACGTCGAAGTGGTCCGGGATGCGCCAGCCGCCGGTCGCGACCGTCCCGTTCAAGGCGGCGATGCGTGCGGCCCTGGTGGCGGACTGGCCCAAATCCCCCGGCTGGGGCAGGCTGGAGGGCGCCTTGGGGTTGCGATAGGATGCGAAAATGTCCCCTTCCCTGGTGACGATGATGGCGCCCAGCACGTCGGGGTTCGTGCTCAAGGGGGAGAGGGCGTCGCGCGCGCCGTTGCCGTCGCTGAACATGAGCGGGGCCGTGGCGGAGTAGGCCACCATGTCGGCGACAAGGGACGCGTTTTTGACGATCTCCTGACGGGAACGCATCACCTGGCCGGTGATCAGGGTCAGGGACACCACCAGGGCGACCGTGGCGCAGGTAACCAGGGTCAGCAGCATGATCTTCTGTTTTATGGTAAGGCGCTGAAAATATGTGCGCATGGCTCGGTGTCTTTCACTGGGTCAGCCCAGGGTGCCGTCGCGTGCCGTGGGACGATTGTTGCGTGAAATGAAAAAACGTTATAATTACTTGTTTTTTTGGGAGATGTCAAATATACGTTCCACAAACGTACCATGTTACTCACTGATCGGGCGCAACAACGAAGAAGTGTGCGACGCTCGAATACGTGACGCCTCCCTGCTGCCGCGTGCCTGAAAGGGCTCTGCCCAGGGTGTGTTCCGCGGCATGGTACGGTTCGGTGGGGGGCGGCTGCCTGCGCCGCGATTTAGGAGGCCAGCAGCTCTTGCAGTACCCGTCCCATTTCCTGGGGGCGGTAGGGCTTGCTGAGTACCGCGCTGAAGCCGTGCCGGCGGAAGTTGGCCACCACCGGGTCGTCGGAATAGCCGCTGGAGACGATCGCCCTGACCTGGGGGTCGATGGCCAGGAGCTGTTCCATGGTTTCCCTTCCGCCGATCCCGCCGGGGATGGTCAGATCCAGGATCACGGCCGAGAAGCCCCGGTTTTCCTCTTTCCGGGCGGCGTAGCGCTCAACGGCCTGGGCGCCGTTTTCGACACATTCCACCGAGTAGCCGAATTCGGTCAGAATCGCTTCGGCCAGTTCCCTGATCATCTCCTCATCATCCATGACCAGCAGGTGCCCCCGGTCGCAGGTCGGAACCGGCGCTTTCGGGGCGGTCTCCGGACCGGCCTGCTCAACGGCGGGGAGGGAAACCAGGAAGGTGCTGCCCCTCCCCAGGGTGGAGGTGGCCCGTATCTTGCCGCCGTGACGCTTGAGGATCGAGTGGCAGGTGGCCAGCCCCAGCCCGACACCGGTTTCCCGGGTACTGAAGTAGGGGTCGAAGATCTGCTGCATGTGGTGGGCGGGGATACCGGTGCCGGTGTCCGTGACGGAGATCTTGACGAACCGTTTCCCGGTCTGCTCCGAAACGACGTTGGCGGCCCCGATGGTGATGGTTCCACCTTCCGGCATGGCCTGGACGGCGTTGATCACCAGGTTGTGGATCACTTGGCTCAGCTGGGCCTCGTCCGCCTCCACGAACCAGATGTCGTCCGGCAGTTGGAAGCTGCATCTGACGTTGGAACCGTGCAGGGCAAAACCGGCCGCTTCCCTGAGCAGGCCGGGGAGGGCGATGATCTTTTTCAGCGGCTCTCCCCCCCGGGCAAAGGTGATCAGCTGGCGGGTCAGTTCCTTGGCGCGGGTGGTGGCTGTTTCCGCCTCTTCCAGACGTTTGCCGAGCTTGGCGGTGTCGTGGAGCTGCAACCTGGCCAGGGAGATGTTGCCGAGAATGGCGGTCAGAATGTTGTTGAAGTCATGGGCGATGCCCCCTGCCAGCACCCCCAGGGATTCCAGCTTCTGGGCCTTCAGGACCTCCTGGTGGGACTGCTGCAGCTCGGTGATGTCCTCCACGGTCCAGACGTATCCCAGCACCGTCCCCTCCGGACCCTTGATGGGGTTGGCCAGGGCCCGTACCCAGACCGTCTTCCCCTGGGGGGTCAGGAGACGGTACTCGTGGGAGTAGACCCGCCCTGTGCTCATGGCCTCCAGCCAGGTCCTGGCCTGTTCTTCCCGGTCATCGGGGTGGATCGCCCTGGTCCACCCCTTGCCGATGCATTCCGCTGCCGAGAGTCCGGCGATCTCCTCCCAGCGCGGGTTGCTGAGGATGCTGTTGCCGTCCCGGTCGGCGCTGAAAATGCCGATGGGGGCCGAGTTGCAGAGGGTGCGGAACTGCTCTTCGCTGTCCTGGAGCGCATTCTCCAGGTTCTTGTGGCTGGTGATGTCGCGCACGATGGCGTAGCAGTATTCGAAGCCGTTGTGGTTGAAGTAGTTGGCCACCACCTCGGTGGGGTAGCAACGGCCATCCCGTGTCCGGTGGGACGACTCGACCTTCATGCTGCCGGCCTGTTTCAGCCCCTCCCAGAAGGAGCGCCACCCCTCCTCGTTCAGGTGGGGATTCACGGCCCCCACCGGGAGGTACAGCAGCTCCTCTCGGCTGAAGCCCAGTTTGTCGCAGGCCACCTGGTTGATGTTCCAGATCGAGCCGTTGGCGGTCAGCCAGATAACCTCCTCGGCCAGGTTGTCCAGGGTGAAACTCTTCAGCGCCAACTCGTTCAGGTCCTGTTCGCGGCCGGTGAGCTCTTCCAGCATGATCCACGATTCTCCCCCCTGGTGCGGGGCGGCCTGTACCCGGGCCCGGAAAGGAGAACCGTCGCTGCGCAGCATGCCCATCTCCCATTCCTGCTGTTCGGAGGATTGGTGAAGCTGCGCGCGCCGCTGCCGGAAATTCTCCCGCTCCTCGGTCGCGATGAAACGTTCCAGAGGCTCGCCGGCCAGGGAGTCCCGTTCGGCTCCCAGCATGGCGGCACAGGTCAGGTTGATCTCCAGCAGGGTCCCGGAACCGTTTATGGTCAGATACCCCCGTGGCGCGAGATCGAACAGGTCCAGGTAGCGCGCCAGGATATCCTTGAGCCCCGGCTGTCGCGGCAGGCCGCGGTCGTCGCGCTTCGTTGCCGTCGTCGTGCCGTGTTCACCTCCGGAGAGGGGGGAGGGATGGGTGTTCATTGCGTACTCCTCCGCTGCTGTCGGCGCAGGCCCCGGAACATCGGTTGGTTTCGATCCGCCGGAGAGATGCCGGTGCCGTTAACGCCAGAAAGTATACAATGCGTATGGGCGGATGGCCAAAAAATGAAGAAAAAATGTCCGCGGGCCGGGCAGGCAGCTGCGTGTTCCTGCCGAGGGGCGGGCGCGGAGAGAGAACGCGCACGCCCCGCCCTTTCCGTCCAGCGCTCCGCCTCACGTTGCCCCTTCTCGTCATCCCGCTTGACAGCAAAAAAACGTTAGTGTATCGTGCGGTCCCTGCTGAAAAGGAAGAAAACTTTTAATAACTAATATCTTATGGTGCGGGTGGACAGATGAAGCATGCGTTGGTGATCGGCGGAAGCCGCGGCATAGGGCGGGCAATCTCCCTCAGGCTGGCACAATCCGGTTTTGCCATCTGGCTGACCTACCTGAGCAACCACGATGCGGCCCGGGGGGTCAAGGAGGAGATCGAGGCGCTGGGAGGCAGCTGCGAGCTGATCCCCTTCGATGTTTCCAGTTATGAGGAAACCGAGGCAGCCCTGTCCGAACGCCTGGAGCGCGTGTCTCCCGATGTGCTGGTGTACAACTCAGGCATCGCCCGGGACAACCTGTTGATGTGGATGACCAAGGACGAGTGGAATTCGGTGATTTCCACCAACCTGAACGGATTCTTCAACGTAACCCGTCAGGTGGTCTTTGCCATGCTCAAGGCAAAAAAAGGGCGCATCGTGGTGATCTCGTCCACCTCCGGCCAGGTGGGGCAGCCCGGCCAGGTGAACTATTCCGCCTCAAAGGCCGGCCTGATCGGCGCCGCCAAGGCCCTGGCGCGCGAGGTGGGGAAGAAAAGAATCGCCGTCAACGTGGTTGCTCCCGGCTTTATCGAGACCGAGATGACCGCGGAAATCCCCCGCGATCAGGTCATGCCCCTGATACCGTTCAACCGGGTCGGCACGGCCGAGGATGTGGCCTCGGTGGTCAACTTTCTCTGCACGGAAGAACACATGTACGTCCACGGCCAGGTGATCGGCGTGAACGGCGGACTGGCCATGTAGCCGGTCCCACTTTTTTTGAAACTTTGACCGCGGGTGCGGCGTCTGGATCATGGTGACGCCCGAAGGCGACGGCCTTGGCCGTAAGAGCCGGGAAGACGTTGTTGGTTGAGAGTTCGGGGAGTTGGCTGTCCATAATGAAACAGTATGATCATATCGTCGTGGGAAGCGGCATCAGCGGGTTGACGATGTCGCTTTTGCTCTCCATGAGCGGAAGGCGCGTCCTTTTGATCGAGAAGAGCCCCACCATCGGCGGTTCCCTGGCCTGCTTCAGCCGGGGGGGCGTCTCCTTTGACACCGGGTTCCACTTTACGGGAGGTTTCCACCAGGGGGGCATCCTGTCCGATATGCTGACCCTGCTGGGTATCCGCGACAGGATAGAACCGATCTTCCTCCCCGGTTCGGCCCAGAACCAGTTCGTCTTCGAGTCCCATGCCCGGCGCTTCGAGCACCCCTGCGGCGTGGACAACATCAAGCGGGCTTTCAAGGGATATTTCCCCTCCCAGACAGGGGCGATCGAGCGCTATTTCCAGCTGGTGCGTTCGGTGTGCGAGCGTACCCCCTCCCTCAATCTCCGTGAAAACCTGATTGCTCCGCCGAATCTGGACGAGGATTATCGTTCCCTGGACGACGTGCTCAAGGACCTGGACTGCGACCCCCTGCTGGCGGGCCTGTTGTCGGGTTACGCCATGTGCTACGGGGTGCGGCCGGCCGAGATCTCCTTTGCCAATCACGCCCGAATGGTCCAGAGTTTCTACGAATCGGTGGCGTTCGTGCGCGATGGGGGCGACGGTTTCATCAACGCCTTCCGGGAGGAGTTGCGGCGCCGGGATGTGGAGATCCGCTGCTCCACCTGGATCGAGCAGCTGGCCGACATACGCGACAGCAGGGTGGGGCGCTTCGTGTTGAACAGCGGCGAGGAGGTCCGGGCGGAGAGCTGCGTGCTGACCATCCACCCCAAGGAGATCCTCAAGCTGATGCCGGAAGGGCACTACAGTAGAGCCTTTGCCAGCCGGATCAACGCCTTCGAGCCATCCCTGGGACTCTTCTCCCTGTTCGCCGTGATCAGGCCGGGGATGGACGACCCCTATCCGGACGCCTCCATCGTGTCGCTCTTTCCCGAGCCTGACATGAACAGGCTGCTGGACCCGGCCTACCAGGGGCAACCGGCCCTGGTCATCGTCAAGCCGCCGGCCCACGCACCGGGGAGGGGTATCAGTATCGTGGAACCCTCCTTCGGCAACCAGGTGGCGGCCTGGCAGGAGAGCCGGCGCGGTGCGCGGCCCGAGGGATACCTGACCTACAAGCGGGCGCGGGTGGAGGCCATCAGGGACCATATCTTTTCCTGTTTGCCTGAGTACCGGGAGTGCCTGGAATTTCTGGACGCCGGCTCCATGCTGACTTACCGGGACTACCTGGGCAGCCCCGACGGCAGCGCCTACGGCGTGAAGCAGAAGATGGGGCAGTTCAACCTGGTGGGCAGGCTCCCCCTGCACAACCTCTTCGCCGCCGGCCAGAGCGCGCTCCTGCCCGGCGTGATCGGCGCCATGATGTCCTCCCTGATCGTGGGCCGCGGCATCCTGGGCAAGGAATGGTACGGAAAACTGCTGGACAGGAACCTATGTCATTGAAACGAGTCGTCATAACGGGAATCGGCGTCGTCTCTCCCTTCGGGAACGGCGTGACCGAACTGGTCAGGGGGATGGAAGAGGGGCGCAGCGCCGTGCGCTTCATGGAAGGGTGGGACCGCTACAACGGTCTGCGGAGCCTGGTGGCCGCGCCGGTGGAGATGCGGGGCGAGAAGGAGATCCCCCGACAGAAGCGCCGCTCCATGGGGCGCATGAGCATCTTCGCGGCCCAGGCCGCCGATGAGGCCCTGGCCGATGCCGGCATCAACCTGGCCGGGGAAGACCTCTGGAGGGTCGGCTGCGTGATCGGCTCCACCATGGGCAGCGCCAAGAGCATCAACGACACCTTCGAGACCATGCTGCCGGACCTGGACTTAAGCCGGCTCAACTCCACCATGTTCTTCCAGTGCATGTCCCACACCGCAACGGTGAACGTGGCCCAGTACCTGGGGCTGAACGGCACGGTCATGGCCACCTCCGCCGCCTGCGCCTCGGCCCTGCACGCCCTGGGGGCAGGTTATGACCTGATCCGGCTGGGGAGGCAGGACGTCCTGCTCTGCGGCGGTGCGGAAGAGCTGCATCCCACGGTGACCGGCTCCTTCGATATCCTCTTTGCAACCTCCACCGCGTACAATGACGCTCCCGCCCGGACGCCGCGCCCCTTTGATCGGGACCGGGACGGCCTGGTGTGCGGCGAGGGGAGCGGCATTCTCGTGCTGGAGGAGTACGAGCGGGCCGTTGCCCGCAACGCCCGTATCTATGCCGAACTGACCGGCTTCTGCACCACCGCCAATGGCCTGCACGTCAGCCAGTCCAACCGGGACTCCATGGTCACCTGCATGCGCCGGGCCATCGGGGAGGCGGGGCTTGCGCCCGAACAGGTCGATTACATCAACGCCCATGCCACGGCCACCCTCCAGGGGGACCAGGAGGAGGCCGAGGCGATCCGGGAACTGTTCGGCCCGTCGGTGCCGGTCAGCTGCATCAAGGGGTACATCGGCCACACCCTGGGAGCCGCCGGCTCCATCGAGCTGGCCGCGTCCCTGAAGATGATGGAGTTGGGGGTGATTTTCCCGACCCTCAACCTGGAGGCGGTCAGCCAGGAGTGCCAGGGGATCGGGCACGTGACGCAGCCGCTCAGGCGGCCGATCCGCAGCATACTGAAAAACGGTTTCGCCTTCGGCGGCATCAACGCCGCGCTGGTGTGCACGAAAATCTGAGCCGAGAGGCGCGACAATCGCGGAGGAAGCATGATCGAACAGGATATCATCGACAAAACCAACCTGGTATTCGAGGAGTCCTTTGAAATAGAGCCGGAGCGCCTGGTGCCGGAAGCCAACATCTTCACCGACCTGGGGCTGGACAGCCTGGACGTGGTCGATCTGGTGGTGGCGCTCCAGAAGAGCTTCGGCGTCAAGATCAGAAACGAGGAGAGCATCAGGGAGATCCGCACCCTTCAGGACCTGTACGCCTTCATCGCCGGCGTGCGCGCGGAAAAGGGCGCCAGGCCATAACCGTTGCCCGTTGCGCCACGTCGTGTGGGAAAGGTTGGATCACATGCACATCACGAGCACTAACCGCGCCCCGGAACCGTCATAACTCCATGCCCCGGCGATTCTGTATCTACCTCTTCAACCTGTACTTCTACACCCTCTTCTTCCTGCTCTCGGCGACCGTGATCCCGCTGCTGACCCTGCGGGTGATCTGCCTGGCGCCTGTTTCGTCGCGTCGCGCAACCATGAGGCGCTTCCGGGCGGGTATCCGTGCCTACGGCCGGGTCGTCACCTGCCTGCCGTATCCCCTGGTTCGGCTCCAGTACCAGCGGCCCCGGGGCGGCGAACCCCGGCAGGCCTGCATCTTCGTCTGTAACCACCGCTCGGCCTCGGACGCCTTTCTGATGTGCCTGCTGCCCCACGAACTGGTGCAGATCGTCAATGTCTGGCCTTTCAGGATACCGGTGCTGGGCATCTACGCCCGCTGGGCCGGCTACCTGAACATCCGCATGATGGCGCCGGAGGCGTTCATGGAGCGGGCCACGGCGCTTTTGGGGGACGGGGTGTCGCTGGTGTTCTTTCCCGAAGGGACCCGCTCCGTCGGCCCGGCCCTGGGCAGCTTCCACGGCTCGGCCTTCAGGCTGGCGCTGGCCTCGGGTGCGCCGCTGGTGCCGCTCTGCATCTCGGGCAGCGAACGGACGCCTCCCCGGGGGTCGGCGCTTGTGCATCCCGGAACGGTCAGGGTGCGCCAGCTTGACGCCATTGATCAGAACCAGTACCGGGGTATGACCCCCTTCGCCCTGAAGAACAGGGTCAGGGACATCATGGAGCGCGAACTGGCGCTCATGGAGAACAGGGCATGACGCAGCAGAGCTTTCAGGGGATGGGGGAGATGGAGTTCCTACCGCCCGAGCGGGTCCGCCGCGTGCAGGAACGGCTCCTGGTCCGGCACCTGACCTATGCGGCCGCCGCATCACCCTACTACCGGGAGCTGTTCCGGGAGAGAGACATCGACCCGGCCCGGATCGGGCTGGAGAACCTGACCCAGCTTCCCTGCACCAGCAAGGACCAGCTGGCCGGGCGCAACGACGATTTTCTGGCCGTGCCCATGACGAGCATCGTGGATGTGGTCCTCTCCTCCGGCACCACCGGTCGGCCCACCACGGTGATGTACACGGAGAGCGACCTGGAGCGCCTGGCCTACAACGAGCGCATCTCCTTTGCCGGTTGCGGGCTCTCGTCGTCGGACGTGGTGCTGCTGACCTGCACCATGGACCGCTGCTTCGTGGCCGGACTGGCCTATTTCAGCGGCGTCAGGAGCCTGGGGGCGGCGGCCGTCAGGAACGGCCTGAGCAGCTTCGAGAGCCACCTGGAGATCATCCGCCGCCTCAAACCAACGGTGCTGGTGGGGGTCCCCAGCTTCCTGCACAAGCTGGGGTGCTTCCTGGAGAGCCGGGGGATGGCGCCGGCAACGGCCGGGGTCGCCCGGCTGATCTGCATCGGCGAGCCGGTGCGCGACCGCTCCATGAAACTGCTCAGGGTGGGCGAGAACCTGGAGCGACTCTGGAACGCCCGGGTCTATTCCACCTACGCCTCGTCGGAGATCGTCACCAGTTTCTGCGAATGCACCGCCCAGGCCGGAGGGCATCTGCACCCGGACCTGGCGGTAGTGGAGATCGTCGATGAGTCGGGGACGCCGTTGCCTCCTGGTCAGGTGGGCGAGGTGGTGGTCACTCCCCTTGCAATCCAGGGCATGCCGCTGGTGCGGTTCAGAACCGGAGACTTAAGCTTTCTCATGGATGGCCCCTGCCGCTGCGGCCGCACCTCGCCGCGCCTGGGGCCGATCCTGGGACGCAAGCAGCAGATGCTCAAGCTGCGCGGCACGACCGTCTACCCCACCGCCATCAACGCCGTGCTGGACGGCTATCCCGGTATCAGTGAGTATTACGTGGCCGCGTCCAGCGACGGCGACCTGTCCGACCGGGTCAGGGTCGTGGTGTCCCTGGACGATCCCTCCTGCTCGGCCGAGGGGATCATGGACAGATTGCAGGCCCGCCTGCGGGTGCGGCCCGAGGTGGTCATCGCCGGCGAGGACGAGGTCAGAAGCCGGGTCTATCCCGGCAATGCCCGCAAGCTGATCCGTTTCGTGGATATGAGAGAGAGACCATGACGAACTGCACGGACAGAATCTACGGCTCTGAATTCACTCCCGGGGAGATCGCCGAGGCCGTGGCCGCCGGCCGCCTGCTCTCCATGGAGATCGAGTTCAACCGGAACTGCAACTTCAGCTGCGTCTACTGCTACGCCTCCAGCCCCCAGGTCCGGCGGGACGACCTGAGCCGGGAGGAGTTCAGGGACGTCATCGCCCAGGCCCGGGACCTGGGGGCGCGCAAGATCATCATCCTGGGGGGGGAGCCGATGCTCTACCCCCACATCATGGAGATGATCGGCTATATCCGTTCCCTGGACATGCAGGTGGAGCTGTTTACCAACGGCGCCGCTATCACGGCCGATGTGGCCCGGGAGCTGTTCGGGCAGCGGGTCAGGGTGGTGCTGAAGATGAACAGCCGCGACGAGAGCCTTCAAGACACCCTGTGCGGCCGCGGCGGGGCCCATGCCCAGATCCGTGAAGCCTTCGAGAACCTCAAACAGGCCGGCTATCCCGCGCCGGACCGCCCCCTGGGGGTCAGCTCCATCGTCTGCCGGCAGAACGTGGATGAACTGCCTGACATGTGGCGCTGGCTGCGCGACCAGGGGATTCTCCCCTATTTCGAGATGATCACCCCCCAGGGGGGCGCCCGCGAGCACGACATGCTGGCGCTGGACTCCCACCGGGTGGAGCGGTTCTTCCGTGACATCGCCGAAATCGACGCAGCCAGCTACGGCCACCAGTGGGAGCCCCAGCCCCCCCTGGTGGGGGGGGCCTGCCTGCGGCACCAGTACTCCTGCGCCGTTTCCTCCCAGGGGTTCGTCCAGTCCTGCGTCGGCATCACCATCCCCATCGGTGACCTGCGCCGCCAGAGCCTGAAGGAGATCCTGCGCGACAGCGAGGTGGTGCAGGACCTGAAGAACTACCACGAGCTTATCAAGGGGCCCTGCCGCGACTGCGACCGGCTGGAGCACTGCTACGGCTGCCGCGGCGCGGCATACCAGCTCACCGGCGACTACCTGGCGTCCGACCCGCTCTGCTGGAGAAACAGCCAGCGCCGCGACGAGATCATGTCCCTCCCCCTGGAGGTGTCCCGCTTCATGCCCCACCAGTCCCCCATGCTGCTGGTGGACCGCCTGCTGCAGGTGGGGGACCGGACCTCCCTGTGCGAGATGACCGTGCGGGACGACATGATCTTCGTGGATCAGGAGGGGAAATTGGACGGCGCCGCCTATCCGGAGATTATCTCCCAGGCCGTGGCGGCCCAGGAGGGGTTCCGCAGGATCGCCAGCTCCCGGCCGCTGGTGGAGGGGTTCCTGCTGGGGGTCAAGAAGCTGGAGATCCCGGGCGAGGGGCGGGTTGGAGACCGTCTGCATATTTCCCTCTACAAGGCCTCCCGCTTCGGCGACTTCGGCATCCTGGAGGGGACGGTGATGAACGGCGACGCGGTGATCGCCCGGGGCGAGGTCAAGGTCTGGCAGAGCGGCGCCGGGAGCGGTGAGGAGGAGTCACCATGAAGAGTGTGGTACTGCTTGTGCTGTGCGTGCTGCTGGCGGTTCCCGCCCGGAGCGCGGAGCAGGCGCGGCCGGGGATGCATCCGGCCGATCTGCCGGCTCTGCTGCGGGACCTGGGCAGGAAGGCCGCCGGCTTCAAAACTCTCAAGACCGACTTCGTCCAGGAGAAGAAGATGGCCATGTTCCGGGAGAAGCTGGTGCTGAAGGGGCGCATCTACCTGCGGAAACCGAACCGGGTGGCCTGGCACGTGGATTCTCCCCTGCGCTATTCGGTGCTGATCACGGACCGGCTGGTGCGGCAGTGGGATGAAGAGACCAACCGGGTCCAGGAACTCTCCCTGGCCAGGAATCCGATCCTGCAGAATGTGCTCGGCCAGCTGACGGTCTGGTTCTCGGGCGAGTACGGTTCGCTGCTGGAGACGAACGACGTTCGCGTGGTCAGCCGTCAGCCCCTGGCGCTTGAGTTCACCCCCCGCCCCTCCAGCATCTCCCGCGCGGCGATCAGGTCCATTACCATCACCTTCCGGGACGACCAGACCTACCTGCAGCAGATCCGTATTCAGGAACTTAACGGCGACCTGACCACTCTGCGTTTTCACAACACCATCATGAACGTCCCCCTGGACAGCCGCTGCTTCGAGGTCAAGGGGCGTGTTTGACGCCATCTTTTCGCGGCTGTACGGCCGCGCCCTGCGCCACAGGCGGGCGGTGCTCTGGCTGGTGCTGCTGCTGACCCTGGCCGCCGGCGCGGCCCTGTCCCTGATCCGCTACGAGGGGAACATCGACCTGATGCTGCCGCCGGACCCGGAGATCAGCCGCGACATGGAGTTCCTGCGGGGCTCCAGCTTCTCGGACAAGATGGTCGTCTCCCTTGCCCTGACCGATCCCTCCCGGACGCGCGGGGACCTCTTCCGGGCCGTGGACCAGCTGGCCGGGTCCCTGACCCCGCCCCTGTTCATGAAGGTTGTTTCCGGCTTCTCCCTGGCCACCGCCATGGACGAACTGTCCGTGTTGCGCTATGCGCCGCAGGTGCTGGGAGAACGGGATCTGGCCGTCATCGACGGCCAGATCAGTGAGGATGTGGTATCCCGCAAGCTGCGGAGCATCTATCTGCAGGCCCTCAGGCCGGAGAGCCTCTTCACCTCCTCCCTTTCCCGCGGCGACCCGCTGGACATCAAGCTGCTGCTGCTGGAAAAGATGCGCGCACTGCCCGCCTCCATGGGGTACGACGTGTCCGTCGAGGAGGGGCATTTCATCAGCCGCGACGGCCGTCACTCCCTGCTGATCATCCAGACGTCGGTACCCATGATGGACAGCCCGGGGAGCAAGCGGCTGGTGGCGGCCATCCAGGAGCGCATCAGGGAGCTTCCCCCCTATGTCAGGGCCGATGTCATCAGCGGTCACCTGCATACGGTCAGCAACGAACAGGTGATCAAGCACGACATCACGGTCGTCTCCCTGATCGCCTCGGTGACCTTCCTGCTGCTGTTTCTGCTGCTGTTCCGCGACGGGCGGGTGCTGTTCGTGTTCATCATACCGATCATCGCCGTACTCTGGGCCATCCCCCTGGCAACGGCCCTGGAGGGGCGGCTCTCGTTCATGGTGATCGGTTTCGGCACGGCCATCGCCGGAATCTCCGACTACGGCCTGGTGGTGTACATCGCCATGAAGCGGGGCGTGGCTGTCGACCAGATGCTCAAGATCGCCCGGCTGGTCAGCGTGGACGCGGCCACCACCATGTTCAGTTTCCTGGTCCTGTACGTATCCGTGATTCACGGCTATCACCAGCTGGCGCTCTTTTCCGGTCTGTGCGTGGTGATCTGCCTGGCCCTGTCGCTGTTCCTGCTGCCGCCGCTGCTCTCCTGGGAGGGGCGTTCCCTGGTCAGCGACGACGCCATCGGCGAGCGGCTGGAGCGGCTTTTCAAACCCTCCCGGACGTATGTCGTTGTCTGGGGCGGGCTGACCGGTCTGGCGCTGCTCCTCTCCCTTTCGGTTACCTTCGACAATGACGTAAAGAAACTGGACGGCGCCGGAGCCGAGGTCGTGCAGGCTGAACAGCGGTTCCGTGAGGTGTGGGGAGGCGCGGCCAGCCAGGCCCTGTTCGTGGTTACCGCGCGCGGCCTGGAGCAGGCCATGGAGGTCAACGACCGGGTCTACGGGGACCTGGCCGGGACCCCCCTCGGGCGGGAGTTCACCAGCCTGGCCCAGTTCTGGCCTTCGGCGCAGGCGCGCCGGGAGAACGTCCGACGCTGGGAGCTCTTCTGGTCCCAGGGGCGGGAACAGCGGCTCAAGGAGCTGATCCGCCGCGCATCGGCCGCTCAGGGGTTTTCCGGAAACGCCTTCGACCCTTTCTTCCAGGGTTTGCGCGCCTCCTCCGTCGGGGAGCGGGACGCGGCCGCGGGCGGGGTGATCGCCCAGCTCCAGGATCGATTTGTGTTGAGCAAAAACGGAGAATACCGTATCGTATCCTACTTTCCCGACCGGCCGGAGTATATCGCCGGCCTGAAGGAGATCACGCGGCGCTATCCGGGAACCTTTGTCGTGTCGGGCAGGGCGCTGTCTGATTCCATATCCGTCATTACCGGCCGCGAGATCAGGATCCTGGCGCCGCTGGCGATCCTGCTCAACGTGCTCCTGACCTGGCTGCTCTTCAGGGAGTGGCGCTACACCCTGATCGCCCTGGTGCCGCTGGCGACCGGCGTCATCTGGCTGACCGGCGTCATGTCGCTTCTGCACATCCCGCTGAACGTCATCACCGTCGTGGCCGCCATCGTCTCCACCGGTGTGGTGGTGGACTACGGAAACGGCATGGCCTATGAGCACCGCCACGCCCTGAAGAGCGGAGCACCGCTGGCCGTGACCATGTCGGCGGCCACCAACCTGATCGGCTGCGGGGTGCTGCTGTTTGCCAAGCACCCGGCGCTGTTTTCCACCGGCGTGGCCATGTCCATCAGTATGGCCAGCGGTTATCTCACGGCGGTGCTGGTGGTGCCCTCGCTCTGCTCCATGCTGCGGGAGCGGGGAGCGCGGCCGTGACCAGGCTGGCCGCCCTGCTCCTGGCGCTGCTCGTCGCCGGCTGCGCCGCAGCGCCCCCCTTCCGGGAGACGCCGGCGGTTCCCTTGGGGCAGCTGGAGCCGGCACGGGTGCGGGACGACTTCCGGGCCCTCCTGCCGGAGCGTTTCCAGCTGCTCAACTCGGTGGTGTTCGAGTTCGCCGGCCAGTCGTTCGCGGCCATCGGCTACCTGGAAATCGACCGGGGTGACGACAGCTTCCGGGTAACCTGCCTGAATCCCCTGGGGGTACGGCTGTTCGAGCTGTCCGGCCGAGGTGGCGCCATCGAGGCCGGTTCGGTGCTGCCGCCCCTGATGCGCTACGGCGACCTGCCTGCTGTTGTGGGGAGCGATATCGCCAGGATCTTCCTGGATCTGGTGCCGGCCGCCGATGCCCAGGTATGGCGGACGAAGCGGACCCTCAGCTTCTGGCAGCCGGCCGGAGCGGGGCGCATGCAGTACCTGTTCGCCGGATCGCGGCACGACCTGCTGGAGAAGAACTACTACGAGGACGCCCGGATACAGTGGGGCGTCTCCTACTACGACTACGTCGATCTGAAGGGGAAGCGCCATCCGCGGGGGATCGTGCTGACCAACCATGAACGCGGCTACCGCCTGACGGTGCGGCAGAAGGAGGTCCAGTGGTGAGCAGGATCAGGAGGGAGATCGAACAGTGCCGCCGCGACCTTGTGCGCGACGGCGCGGCCCGGGGCGCCCGTTTCCGCTTCCCGGCGCAGTTCATCGGCTTTCAGGGACACTTTCCCGGCAAACCGGTCCTGGCCGGAACCTGCCAGATCCAGTGCGTCCTCACCACCCTGGAGGGGCTCCTGGATGCCCGGATCGCCCTGGGGGAGGTCGTGATGGCCAAGTTCGTGGCGCCGGTGCTGCCGGAGCAGGAGATCGCCTGCCTGGTGAGCGACCTGACCGAGGCGGACGGGGAGCGGCTCTGCCGGGCGCGCATCACCCGGGAGGGGGAACGGGTCGCCGAGTTCAGGCTGCGGGTCCGCCTGGAGCCCGTTGCCGAAGGACGGCCGGTCCCATGAGCGTGCGCAGGAAACGGAGCTATTTCGAGCGCCAGCCGGGCGCGCCCGAGCCGATCAGGGTGGAGATCGTGCGCCGCGTGCGCTTCAGCGAGGCCGACCCCATGGGGATCATGTGGCACGGCCGCTATCCGCTCCTGTTCGAGGAAGCCTCCGAAGAGCTGGGGAGACGCTGCGGCCTCTCCTACGAGGAGTACCGCCAGGCCGGCCTCTACGCGCCGATCCTGTCGCTGCACATCGACTATTTCCAGCCGCTGCGCCTGGCCGAGGAGTTCCGGGTGGCCGCCTCGCTGATCTGGCACGAGGGGGCCCGGCTGAACACCGAGTTCCAGGTGCTGAAACAGGACGGCAGCCTGGCCACCAGCGGCTACACCATCCAGCTGTTCACCGAGCAGCGGAGCGGGGAGCCCTGCATGGTCACGCCGGCCATGCTGGAGCGCTGCCGGAGCAGGTGGAGTGCGGGGGAGTTCCATCCATGTCCATGAACGTCGTGATCGTCGCAGCCGACTGCCTGACCCCCTACGGCATGGGGGTCGAGGCCTGCTGGCAGGGACTCCTGTCGGGGAAGACGGCCATCTCCCGTCTGTCCCGTTTCGCCACCGGGGCCTTCATGTCCGACTACGCCGCCACGGTGGCGGGGCTCGATTACCACGGCGGCAGATCCCTGGTGATGCAGATGCTGGAGCGCCTGTTCACCTGTTCGGCCCCGCTGGTTCCGGCCGATGCGCCGCTGTACCTGGCAACCACCAAGGGGGAGATCGACTTCCTGGAGATGAGCGTGCTCTCCGGCAGCGGCGATGCCGACGAGAGCTCCCTGGAACGTCTGCTGGAAAAGGTCGCGGCCCTGAGCGGCGCCGGTGGGGGCGGTCTGGTACTGTCGGCGGCCTGCACCTCGGCCTCGGCCGCCGCGGCGCGGGGGGCGGCCCTGATTCGGGAGGGGGGCGCCGACTGCGTGCTGGTGGTGGCCTGCGACGCGGTCACGGAATTCGTCTTTTCCGGTTTTTCATCGCTGATGGCCCTGGACCGGCAGCCCTCCCGCCCCTTTGACCGGAACCGGGCCGGCCTGAGCGTGGGGGAGGCGGCCGCCTACCTGCTGCTCATGAGCGAGGAGCGGGCCCTGCGGGAGCGGCGCACTCCCCTGGCAGAGCTGGCCGGCTGGGGGATGAGCGACGACGCCAACCACATGACCGGGCCGAGCCGGGAGAGCGAGGGGATGATCCGCGCCATCCGGGCCGCGCTGGCCCGCGCCTCCCTGGGGGAGGAACGCATCGACCTGATCTCCGCCCACGGCACCGGCACCCCCTACAACGACGCCATGGAGATGCGCGCCTTCCGCTCCCTGTTCGGTGAGCGGCGGCCGCCGGTCTACTCCGTCAAGGGGGGCATCGGCCATACCATGGGTGCCGCCGGCCTGGTGGAGCTGATCGTGGCGGTGCGGGCCCTGTCCGCGGGAGTGGTGCCTCCCACCCTGAACCTGGAACAGCCCGGCGACGATGCCCGGGGCTGGGTTTCTGCCGAGCCCCGCCCCCTGGAGGCCTCCGGCCATGCCCTGGTGACCAACGCCGGCTTCAGCGGTATCAACACCGCCCTGGTGCTGGGCAGGGGAGTTGCGCCATGAGCGGCATCCACCTGACCGGCGTCGGCTGGCTGACGGAGACGGAGTACGGCTCCGTTGCCCGCGATGAACGGTACCGGTTTGACCAGGGGCAGGGGGTCGCCTCCCTGGGGCGTGCGGGGCTGTTCTCCCATCCCTTCAAAAACTTCGCCCGCCTGGACCTGGCCTCCAAGCTGACCGTCTGCGCCGTGGCCCTGGCCCTGAAGGACGCCGGCGTCTCCTATGACCCGGCGGACAAACAGCCCATGGGCATCCTGGGGAGCGGAGTCCCGGGTGCCCTGGCCTCGGACCTGGCCTATTTCAGCGACTACGTCCACAACGGCCGCACCCTGTCCCGGGCCAACCTGTTCATCTATACCCTCCCTTCCAGCCCCCTGGGAGAGGCTGCCATCCATTTCGGGCTGGTGGGGCCGCTGTTCTTCGCCACCGGGGGGGCAGGCTCCGTTGCCGCCATCCTGGACATGGCCGGCGCCATGCTGGCCGCGGGGGAGGCTGAGCGCATGCTGGTGGGACAGGTCGGTGCCGGCGAGGCGCTCTACCTGCTCCTGGAAGGGGAGCAAGGCGGCCGGCCCCTCTGTCCGCTGGACCAGGCCCGGGCGGTCGTGGCATCGGGCCGGGATGTGGCGGCCATGGCACATGAGTTTTCACTCCTGAAAGGTACGAAGGGCGCAACGTGAAGATAAAACTGATCTACCCCAAATGGCCCAAGCTGGACCGGCAGACCGAATTTCACCTGCCGCCCCACGGACCGGTCTGCTTCGCGGCCACGGTTCCGGCGGAGGTTGAGCTCAGCTTTACCGACGAACATGTGGAGCCCATCGATTTCGATGATCCGGCGGACCTGGTGGCCATCTCCTGCATGCTGACCTGCCAGATGCCCCGCGGCTGGGAAATCGCCGACGCCTTCCGCTCCCGGGGAATCCCGGTCATCTTCGGCGGCATCGGCACCATGCTGCACGCCGAGGAGACCAGGCTGCACGCCGACTCCGTGTTCCTGGGGGAGGCCGAGGGGCGTTTCGCCCAGGTTCTGACCGACCTGAACAACGGCGGGATGAAGCCGCTCTACGACTACCAGAACACGCACCCCGACATCAGCCTGGTGGGGCCGGCCCGGCGGGAGATCCTCAAGAGGGAGCTGTACAACTACCGCGGCATGCAGATGGTTGACCTGGTGCACGCCTCCCGGGGGTGCCGCTTCACCTGTTTCCCCTGCTGCACCTCCTTCCTGGGGGGGACCAGCTTCCGGCCGCGCCCCATCGACGACGTGGTCGCCGAGGTGGCCTCCATCGACAACAACCGCCTGTTCTTCGTGGACAACTCCCTCTCCCAGGATGACCAGTGGGAGAAGGACCTGTTCCGGGCCTTGAAGCCGCTCAAGAAGAAGTGGGTCTGCCATCCCATCAAGGACGACGACGAGATCCTGGACCTGGCGGCCGAAGCAGGGTGCTGGTACGTGTATCAGGCCATCTTCGACACCTCGGACCATATCCGCAACCGGGTCAGGCGCCTGAAGGAACGCGGCATCGGCGTTGAGGGGACCATCATCCTGGGCACCGACGAGCAGGACGAGGAATATATCAAGCGGCTGGTGGATTTTCTGCTGGAGATTAATCTGGACCTGGCGGAGTTCACCATCCTGACCCCTTTCCCGCACACGCCGATCCGCGAGACCCTGGAGCGGGAGGGGCGCATCCTCAGCAACGACTGGCTGCGCTACACCGGCGGCGAGGTGGTCTTCCAGCCGGCGCGCATGACGCCGTCGAAGCTTCAGGATCTGTACTACTACGCCTGGGAGCGCTTCTACAGCGACAGCAGCCAGAATCTCAAGATGGCCAAGCTGTTTCTCAAGGTGATGGAAAAGGAGAAGGCGGATGGAACCTACCGCCATACCAGCCCGCGACGCAGGAAGTGGGACAACGGCGTCCCCGGGGAGAAGAACTAGGTGAAGGTGTTGATGATATCGGCAAACGTGACGCTCTACCCCTATCCGGTCTATCCCCTGGGGATGAGCATGGTGGCCGCTGCCCTGACCGGTGCGGGACACGAGGTCCGGCAGCTGGACTACCTGGAGCAGGAGCTTTCCCTTGAGTCGGTTCTCGACCAGGTGCGCCGTTTCGAGCCGGCCATGATCGGCATCTCGGTGCGCAACATCGACAACGTCAACCTGCTGAACCCCCAGTATTACATCCATAACGTCAAGAACATGGTGGCTGCCATCAGGACCGCCAGCGATGCCTGCATCGTACTGGGGGGAGCCGGATTTTCCCTGATTCCGCAACAGATCCTGGACGAGACCGGCGCCGACTACGGCGTGATCGGCGAGGGGGAGCTGCTGATGGTGGAACTGGCCGACGGCGTCCAGCGGGGGGAGGCGCCCCGCCAGCGGCTGCTGGGGCCGTCGGTGCCCCTGGCCGGAGACGACATCGGCTCGGCGCTCTACGACGAGGGGCTGACCCGCTTCTACCTTCAGAGCGGCAACATCGCCTCGATCCAGACCAAGCGGGGCTGCACCCATCACTGCGTCTACTGCACCTATCCCCTGCTGGAAGGGCGCCACCTGCGCAGCCGCGAACCGGCCCGGGTGGTGGACGACATCGAACACCTGCGCGACCATCACGGCACCGGCTACATCTTCTTCGTTGACTCGGTCTTCAACGACGATTCCGGCGCCTACCTGGAGGTGGTGGACGAGATGCTGCGCCGCAAGGTCAACATCCCCTGGACCGGCTACATCAAGCCGGGCAACTTGAACGACGAGATCGTGGAGCGCATGAAGCGCACCGGCTTCGCCTCGGCCGAGCTGGGCTCCGACGCGGCCTGCGATGTCACGCTGCGGGCCATGGGCAAGGACTTTACCTTTGACGACGTGCGCCACTGTAACGATCTGCTCACCCGCCACGGTATCGCCACCTGCCACTTCTTCATGTTCGGCGGCCCGGGGGAGACGGAGGAAACGGTGCGGGAGGGAATCGCCAACATCCTGAGCCTGAAGAACAGCGTGATCTTCATCTTCATGGGAATCCGGGTGCTGCCCAACACCCCCCTGGCCAGGCTCGCCATCCGGGACGGGATCATGGCTTCCGAGGAGGATATGCTCCAGCCTGTGTACTACATCGCCCCCAACCTGGACCGGGAGTGGCTGGAACGGACCCTGACCGAGGCCTTCGCCGGGGTGCGCCACTGCCTGTTCCCCCCCGACTGCATGGACAGCTGCCTGAACGTGCTGCACAAACTGGGCTACAGCGGTCCCATGTGGGACCTGCTCACCCGCGAAAAACCGCGCAGAAGGGGCGCCCATGCCGCGGCCTAGCCCGCTTCCGGCCGAGCTGGTCTGGTGCGCGGTGCCGGTGTACAACAACCGCGACAGCCTGCGGCGGGTGGTGGAGGCCTGCCGGGCCGTCCTGGACAACGTCCTGGTGGTGGACGACGGCAGCACGGACGCGGACGTGGCCCAACTACTCTCCGGCCTGGACGTGCGGCTCGTGCGCCACGAACGCAACCTGGGCAAGGGGCGGGCCATCCTGACCGCCTCCCGCTTCGTGGAGGAGCAGGGGGGCGAGTACCTGATCACCATCGATGCCGACGGCCAGCACCTCCCCCGGGACATCCGCCGCTTCCTGCCGCTCCTGGAGCAGGGGGGGAGCTCCCTGGTGATCGGCTGCCGCGACTTTTCCACGGACAATGTCCCCTTCTCCAGCCGCTTCGGCCGCTCTTTCGCCAACTTCTGGCTGCTGGTGGAGACCGGTCTGGTGGTGGGAGACTGCCAGAGCGGCTTCCGGGCCTATCCGGTTCGCTATCTCAACCAACTGGAGTTCAAGGGGGCGCATTACGACTTTGAGGCCGAGGTGCTGGCCAGGGCTGCCTGGGCCGGGCTGGAGCTGGTCTGCGTGGATATCGACGTGATCTATCCCCGACCGGAGGAGCGGGTCTCCAGCTTCAGGCCGTTTCTGGACAACCTGCGCCTGACCGGGATACACTCCCTGCTGGTGGGGCGGCGCATGCTGCCCCTGCCGCACCGGCGGCTGGTACCGAAACGTCCCTCATCTCTCCCTTCCCTCTGGCGCCATCCGGCCAGGGTGCTGGGGATGCTGCTCAAGGAGAGCGCCACCCCCCAGGGGCTGGCCCTGTCGGCGGCGGTGGGGATGTTCATCGCCGTGTTACCGATCCTGTTCATGCATTCGATCGTCATCTTCTACGTCTCCCTGCGCCTGAACCTGAACAAGATCGTGACGCTCAACGTCCAGCACCTGGCCATGCCCCCCCTGATGCCGGCGATCTGCATCGAGATCGGCTACTACCTGCGCCATGGCCGCTGGCTGACCGACCTCTCCTTTGCCACGGTGTTCCGGCAGTTCTCGTCGCGGCTTCTGGAGTGGTTCATCGGTTCCCTGGTGGTGGCGCCTCTGGCGGCCCTCTTGTGCGGGGGATTCATGTACCTGGTGGCTGCCACGGTCCTGAAGGCGAGGAGGGGCCATGGGGCCGGGCAAGGGTGTTGAGCGGAGGCGGGGCAACCGGCTCGGCTTCTGGTTCTTCCGCACCGCGGTGCGGCTGTTCGGCCTGGGAGGGGCCTACGGCTTCCTTTATTTCGTGGCCCTGCACTACCTGGCCGTGGACCGCGGGCTGGTGGCCGAGACCCTGGCCTACGTGCGGCGTCGCTTTCCCGGACACGGCTTCCCGCGGCAGCTGCTGGACGTCTACCTGCTCTTCGTCAACCAGGGCAAGGGGCTGATCGACCGGTTCGCCCTGGCGTCCGGTTATTCGGATATCCACATCGACATCAGGGGGTTCGACCGGCTGAAGCGCCTCCTGGCGGAGAGCGACAAGGGGCTGATCCTGCTCACCGCCCACGTGGGCACCTGGCAGGTGGCCATGACGGCGCTTCACGGCATGGACAGGACCGTGCACCTGATGATGCGACCCGAGGACAACCGGGCGGTGAAGCAGGCCCTGAACATCGACGGAGGGGATGAGCAGGTCAAAATCATCTCCACCAGCGACCACCTGGGGGGGGTGCTGGATGCCATCAAGGCCATCGAGCGGGGCGAGGTGGTCTCCATCATGGGTGACCGGGTCTACGGCTTCAGCGCGGCCGAGGCAACCTTCCTGGGTGACCGGGTCCGTTTTCCCCATGGCGCCTTCACCCTGGCCGCAGCCGTGCAGCGGCCGGTGGTGGTGCTTCTGGCCGCCAAGGTGGGAACAAAGAGGTATGTCGTTGACGTGACCAACGTCATCCCTCCCCCGGCCGGTGGCCGGAGGAACAGGGACGCGGCCCTGGAAGAGGCGTTGCAGCGCTTCGCCGACGTGCTGGAACGGTTCGTGCGTGAGCACCCCTACCAGTGGTTCGTGTTCCGCGACATCTGGACATCCAACGACTGATCCCCGGAACGGGGATGATCGCAATTTTCGACGAGGAGAGTGTTATGGAAGACAAGGAACTGGAACTTCAGAAAATCCGCGCCCAGCTCAAGGAGATGATTGCCCGCGAGTTGGCGCTGGAGGATATCACCCCCGAGGAGATCGGCGACGACGAGATCCTGTTCGGCGACGGGCTGGGACTGGATTCCCTGGACGCGGTGGAGATCGTGGTCCTCTTGCAACGCAATTTCGGCGTGGAGATCAAGAACATGGACCAGGGGCGGGAGATCTTCTACTCCATCAACACCATCGCCACCTACGTGTACGAAAACCGGGGGAACTGATCCTGCGCCGCTTCCGTCCACAGAATGTGACCCTGGTGCTGCTGGCCCTGTGCGCCCTGCTGCTGGCCGCCTGCGCCAACGCCCCGCACGCCGTGCCGGTGGCGGAAAGCCGGCCGCTGGTGAGCTTCGTGCTGGACGACGGCAATGACACCGACTTCCTGCTGGGGCGGGAGATCTTCGCGGCCCAGGGGGCGGTGGCGTGCAGCGCCGTGACCACCGACCTGATCGGCACCCCGTACCACCTGACGCCGGAGCAGATCAGGGGGCTGGAAGCGGCCGGCTGGGAGATCATGAGTCACAGCGTCTCCCACCCCCGGCTGCCGTTCCTCTCCCCGGACGAGCTGGAGCTTGAGCTGTCACGCTCCAAGGCGGTACTGGAAGGGTTGGGAGTGAGGATCTCCAACCTGGTCTATCCCTACAACAGCAACAGCGCCAGGGTCAGGGTCGCGGCTGCCCGCTTCTACCGCTCCGCTCGGGGAGGGGGAAGCGCCTTTAACGACGGTCGCCCGGATCCCTTCCTGCTCAGGTCCTTCTCCATCCGCCACGACCTCGCCGGGATGAAGCGCCTGATCGACCGTGCCCATGCCGAGCGCTCCTGGCTGATCTTCTACCACCACGAAATCGACACCAAGCTCAAGATCTCGGAGAAGCGGGGCAGCTTCCAGCAGGGGGAGACGGTGCGCCTGAGCCCTTCGGGGGCCGTTGCCCGCTATACCACCACCCACTGGTTCCCGCTCTACGGCTACCACCTCTATCTGGTGCCGCTCTCCGGCACGCACCGGGCGGGTGACCTGATTACCGGCGTCACCAGCGGCGCTACCGCCCGCATCGACTACACCATCTACGACGAGATCGCCCAACTGGGGGACATGCTGCGCTATATCCGCGCAACCTATCCGGACATGGAGATCGTGACCATCGACCAGGGGCTGGACCTGCTGGGGGTGCCCAGGCTCAGTCCGGAACGGCGGCCCGAACCGACGGGGAATACATCATGCACGGAACAGACATGCTCATAACCGGACTGGCCGCGGTGTCATCCGCCGGTATCGACTGCGACCGCACCCTGGACAGTTTCCGGCGCGGGGAGCGCAACGCCGGTCCGGTGACGCTCTTTCCCAGCGACCTGTCCTATCCGGTCTTCCCTGTGTCCGAGATCCCGCCCCGGTACCGGCGGGAGGGGATGCGCACCCTCGGCCTGACCCTCATGGCCCTGGACCAGGCCCTGGAGGATGCGGGCCTGGACGACCTCACCGCCAGCCGGGGGGGGGTCTGTCTGGGGACCACCGTGGCCAGCCAGCTGAACGACCTGGAGTTTTATGCCGGCTACCGCCAGCAGGGCACGGCGCCCCTGACGGCGGTGGAGCGCTTCCTCAAGGGGAACCTGGCCGAATGCGCGGCCCGTGCGGTCGGGGCCCGGGGCCCGGCCCTGACGGTGGTCAACGCCTGCTCCTCGGGCAGTGACGCCATCGGCGTGGGGCTCTCCTGGCTGAAGGCGGACCTGTGCGACCTGGTCATCGCCGGCGGCGCCGACGAGCTCAACCATGTGCCCTACTGCGGCTTCCACTCCCTGGGCATCCTGAACTCCGGCCTGTGCGCCCCCTTCGACCGGGCCCGGGCCGGGCTGAACCTGGGCGAGGGGGCCGGCATCATGGTCCTGGAACAGCCGGCACACGCCCGGCGGCGGGGAAAGTGGTCGGAGCTGTTCCTGGCCGGGTACGGTTCCATGGCCGATGCCTACCATCTCACCGCTCCGCGGCCGGACGGCGCCGGCCTCCGGGCCTCCCTGGAGGCGGCCCTGGCCGAAGCAGGCATCCAGCCGCGCCAGGTGGCCTTCGTCAATGCCCACGGCACCGGCACCCGGGACAACGACCTGGTGGAGGGGACGGTCCTGGCCGCGCTGTTCGGGAAGCAACTGAAGATGCTCTCCACCAAGGGGTATACCGGACATACCCTGGGCGCTGCCGGCGGCCTGGAAGCGGTCTTCACCGCCCTGGCGCTGCGGGAGGGGTGGCTGCCGGCCAGTGCCGGGTTCGTCACCCGGGACGAGGCCATCCCCCTGGAACCGCTGCGGGAGACGAGCACCCTGTGCGGCGACTATGCGGTCTCCACCTCCCTGGCCTTCGGGGGGAACAATGCCGCCATCGTCCTGGGGCGGGGAGGGAACCCATGAATATCCTGGGTATCGGCGCTGTTTCGTGCCGTGGGGTGGGGGTCAGTGCCCTGGAAGCGGCTCTGGCGGGAGGGTGGCGGGAACCGTCACGGGTGGAGTCGCCCCGGGAGGAGGGGAACGCTCGTCCGGCCTATCTGGCTGATCTGACAGCGGCCCCGGACCGGGCCCTGCTGAAGAAGCTCCGCCGGGCCGACAAGCTCAGCAAGATGTGCGTGCTGGCCGCAGCCGGAGCCCTTGAGGATGGCGGCATCTCCCACCTGGCGGAGAAGCGCGTCGGCATCATCCTGGCCACCGCCTTCGGGGCCCAGGTGACCACCTTCGAGTTTCTGGACGGCATCCTGGATTTCGGCGATGCCCAGGCATCGCCCACCGCCTTTTCCAACTCGGTGCACAACGCGGCCGCCTCCTATGTCTCGTCGTCCCTGGGGATCCGGGGACCGACCCTGACGGTGACCCGCTTCCGCTTCTCGTTCCCCTCGGCGCTGCAACTGGCCCGGGTCTGGCTGGAGCAGGGGCGCTGCGACTACCTGCTGGTGGGGGGGGCGGACCAGTACGGCGACGTGCTGGGATACGTGGCCGCGCGCATGCTGCACACGGCCGCGGACGGCAGGATCAGGCCCTTTGTCTTTAACCCGGCCCTCCAGGTGCCGGGGGAGGGGGCGCTGTTCCTGCTGCTCTCCCGGGAACAGGGGGAAAACACCTACTGCGCCATCGAGTCGCTGCGCATCGGCGGCGACCCGCGGGGGGACGGCGCGGCGGACGTGAACATCGTCGAGGCCGACGGCATGCTGAGGGATGAGTCGGGCTACCTGCCGCTCCTGGATGCCGCTGTCCCGACCACGGCCTTTGCCCCCCTGTTCGGCAGCATGCAGGTGGGGTGCGCCTTCAACCTGGCCGCCGGTGCCCTGATGCTCAGGCGCCAGGTATGCTTTGCGCCGCCGGTGGCGGACAACCCCCACGGCCTTACGCTGGTGGCCGGAACCGGGGCCGCCTCCCTGGCCGCGATCCGCTGCATCGGCCTGGAGTGCGGCGGCGAGACCTCTTCGGTCCGCCTGACGCGGCGAGCATAGGCGGGGCCGCGGCCACATGTCCCGGCCCGGCTTCCCATCAATTCAGCGCCTTCTCCGGAAGGCAGAACCGTTTCCGCCCTGCCGGCCTGTCCGGTGGCGGGCGCCAGAGGTGTCTCCGTATGACCGTTGAAGAGATTGAACGCACACTGATCCAGGGGATCGCATCCATCGCCGGCCGCGACGCGGCCGGGATCTCCCCCGAGACCCCGTTCCACGAACTGGGGCTTGACTCCTTCGCCTTCGTGGAGATCCTGGTCTTCATCGAGGAGACCTTCAAACTGCAGCTGATCTCCACCCAGCTGACCAGGGAGGATTTCGAGAACATCCGCCTGCTGGCGCGGCTGATCGCCCGGACCCGCTGACCAGAGGCAGCCATGCTGGAATCTTCGCGCAAGCGCTATCTGTCCGGCTCGGATTGGGTCATCGCCGCCCTTGACCGTCAGCTGGGCGCCACCACCCGCGCGGGCAACGTCTGCCAGGTGGGGTTGCTCCTGGACGGTCAGCTGGACGTGGAACGCTTCACGAGCGAACTCGGGCGCTTCATGGCCCGCTTTCCGGTCGTGCAGGGGCGCATCCGCCGTGACCTCAGGCTGACCCCCTACTGGAGCATTCCCCCCCGCCTGGAAGGGAAGATCGAGGTACAGCTCTCCCGGCTGGACGACCTCTGCCGTGAGGGGGAGCTGGCGGCGCTGCTCAGCAGAGCAGCCGATCACTCCTTCCGGGGCCGGCGTGAGCAGCTGCTCTTCCATCTCGTCGGCGACGGCCGCAGGAGCGCCCTGGTTATGCGTTTCAACCATCTCCTGTTCGATGCCCGCGGCGCTGAATCGTTCCTGGAACTGTTCCAGGCAAGCCTGGGGCGGGATAGCGGCACCGGAGAGCCGGTCAGGTTCCGCTCTTCGTCGGAACTGCGCGCCTGGGGCGACAAGTTCCGGGCCGGCCGCGCCGTCAACCGCCGCGCCATAGCCCTCTCCCGCTCCACGCCGCTGGGGCTCCCCCTTCCCCGGGGAACGGACCGGGGGTTCGTCTACCGCCTGCTCCGCTTCGACAGGGCGCAGACTGCGGCCATAGCCGCCCGTTCCGACCGCATGGCGGGCTACCTGATGGAGACCCCCTTCTTCCTGGCCGCCGTCACGTCCGGCCTGCACAACCTGTTCCGTGCCCGCGCCGTCTCGGGGGAGAGCTACCTGGTGCCGGTCTCTACCGACCTGGGACCGGGCCGGGGGAAGGAGCGGGAGCTGTTCTTCAACCACTCCTCCTACCTGTTCTATCAGGTTCCGGCCAGCCTGGGAGGGGACCCGGAGGCGCTGACGGCCCTGTTCAAGGAGCAGATGTACGACCAGATCAAGTCCGGCTTCCCCCGCGACCTGGCCGAGGCCACCCTGCTGAGCCGCATCGCGCCGCTCCCCCTGATGGGGCGGCTGATGCGGCTCCCCTTTGGCGGCCGGCTGGCCAGCTTCGTCTTCTCCCACCTGGGCGACAGCTCATTCAGTTCGAAGGAGTTCATGGGCTGCCGGGTGGAGGACGTGCTGCACCTGCCGCGTGTGCCCGCCCCCCCCGGTCTGGGGGTGTTCGGCTGCCGGTACGACGGGCGCCTGACCCTGACCATCGCCTGTCTGGAAGGGCTGCTGGAACAGGGGGAGCTGGACCGGCTGGAGGCGGACATCCGCCGCCTTCTGGGGGTGGCGTCATGAGATGGCCGGCACGGCGGGAGAGCCTCAGCGGCGCGGCCCGGAAGGGGAGCGACCGTTGAGGCGCGGAACCCTGATACTGGCCGGCTGGCTGGCCATGGCCAGCGCCTTCGGCTCCATTCCGCTGTCCTGGCTTGCCTACCGCCTGGAGAGCGATCCCGCCGCGGCCGGTATCCTGGCGGCCATCCAGGTGTCAGGCGCGCTTCTGTTCGTGGCCATCAGCCTGCTGCTCAGGAGGCTGCTCAGCGTCCGTTTCCGGTTCTGCGCCGCGAACCGGAGCATCGACCTGATGATCGCCGCCAACCTGGCTGCCGTTGCCCTGGTCGTGGCGCTGCCGTGGCTTCCGGGCGGGCGCGATGGGCTGGAGAACGCCTCCCTGGTGCTGCTGGTCGTCCAGGGGGTGGCCCAGGCCCGCCTCGGCGTCCGTCTGCTGGGGCTGCCGGACGATCTGGACGGCATGCTGCGGCCGTTCTGCTATCTGAATATGGTCACCGGCGCGTGCATCGCCTCCCTCATTCTGGTCGTCGTCGGCCTGGTGGTGAGTGCCGTAACCGACCTGATGCTGGGGACGATGTTCTTCTACCTGGCCAAACCGGCGCGGGAACAGCACCCGGACGGGACGGCGAAACAGGGCTAGGGCGCGTTGCCCCGTTCCCGAACCCGCGCAAGAAAGTGAAGCGATAATGCCGAAAAAACGTGACGCGGCCCGCGCCAACCTGGAAACCCTGTACCGGATTTTTACCCTGCCCGAGGCTCCCGATTCGACCCTGGGGGCCATCGACCAGGCCATCGCCGCCGACGTTATCGGTTTTCTGCAGAACCATATCGTGACCGTGGAGCACGACCTGGAGGAGATCGAGGCCCACTTCTCCTCCCCCACCATCCCGGAAGAACCGACCTACGTCTCCGAATATACCGAATTCGTCAAGCAGAACCTGGTGGCCCGGTCGGTGCACACCGCTGCTCCCGGTTTCGTGGGGCACATGACCTCGGCGCTCCCCTACTTCATGCTCCCTTTGGCGCGGCTGATGACCGCCCTGAACCAGAACCTGGTCAAGGTGGAGACCTCCAAGGCGTTTACCCCCATGGAGCGCCAGGTCCTGGCCATGCTCCACCATCTGGTCTACCGCCGGCCGGAAGAGTTCTACCCGGCCTGGATCCACAACAGCCAGCATGCCCTGGGGGCCTTCTGTTCCGGCGGCACCATCGCCAACGTCACGGCCCTGTGGGTGGCCCGCAACCGCCTCTTCGCCCCCCGGGGGGCCTTCGGCGGCATCGCCCGGGAGGGGCTGTTCCGGGCACTGAAGCACCTGGGATGCGAGGGGGTGGCCGTGCTGGCCTCCGAGCGGGCCCATTACTCCTTCGGCAAGGCCGTCGATCTGCTCGGCATCGGCCGGGATAACCTGATCCGGGTGGGGACCGACAGCCATAACCGCATCGACCTCGGCCTGCTGCGCCAGGAGTGCCGCCGCCTGCGGGAGCGCAACATCCGCCCCCTGGCCCTGGTGGGCATCGCCGGCACCACCGAGACCGGTAACGTGGACCCGCTGGAAGGGCTGGCCGACCTGGCCCAGGAACTGGGGTGCCACTTCCACGTGGATGCGGCCTGGGGGGGGCCGACCCTCTTCTCCGATAGCCACCGCCGGCTGCTCTCCGGCATCGAGCGGGCCGATTCGGTCACCATCGACGGCCACAAGCAGCTCTATGTCCCCATGGGGGCGGGGATGGTCGTGTTCCGCGATCCCACGGCCCTGTCGGCCATCGAACATCACGCCAACTACATCCTGCGCCGCGGCTCCAAGGACCTGGGGAGCCATACCCTGGAGGGGTCACGGCCCGGCATGGCCATGCTGGTCCACGCCGGCTTCTCCATCATCGGCCGCAAGGGGTACGAGCTGCTCATCGACCAGGGTATCGGCCGGGCGCGCACCTTTGCCGACATGATCCGGCGGCATCCCGATTTCCAGCTGACCAGCGAACCGGAGCTGAACATCCTCACCTACCGCTACTGCCCCGCCAGGGTGCAGCAGGCCCTGGACCGGGCCACGGAGGAACAGCGCCCCTACATCAATGCGCTCCTGGACCGGATCAACCAGCTGCTGCAGAAGTACCAGCGCGAAGCGGGCAAGACCTTTGTTTCCCGCACCCGGCTGCGCGTGGCGGGACATGACGGTGAACTCACCGTTCTGCGGGCCGTGCTGGCCAACCCGCTGACCACCGACGGGATTCTGGAGGAGATCCTGGAGGAGCAGTGCCGGATCGCAGGGACGCCGGATATCCGGGCCCTGCTCAGACAGATGGAACGGCTCTGCGCCGGGGTTGAGCGGAACGAGCCGCACCTGTTTCAGGAATACCCCTGCGAACTGGACGAGCTGGACGAACCCTGAAGGAGGGGAGGAGATGAAGCGGATTTGCGTCTATTGCGGATCAAGCCCGGGACTTGATCCCTGCTACATGGCCATGGCCGGGAGCCTCGGCCGGGCCCTGGCCGAAGGAACGTACGAGCTCGTCTACGGCGGCGCCGACGTGGGGCTGATGGGAGCGGTTGCCGATACCGCCCTGGAGGCGGGAGGGGTCGTGCATGGGGTAATACCGGAGTTTTTTGCCCACAGGGTGTCGCACCGGGGACTGACGGAACTGCATGTGGTCGGGTCCATGCATGAGCGCAAGCAGATGATGTTCGAACTGTCCGACGCCTTCATCGCCCTGCCGGGAGGTTTCGGAACCCTGGAAGAGGTGGCGGAGCTGCTGACCTGGACCCAGCTCGGGCTGCACGCCAAACCGTGCGGCCTGATTAACGTTGCCGGGTATTTCGATCCCCTGCTCCAGTTTCTGGACAATGCCGTGTCCCATGGATTTATGAAACGGCAGCACCGGGAGATGCTGCTCGTGGCGAACGAACCGCGGGAGCTGTTGGAGCGGATGGCGTCCTACCGCGCGCCGGTGGTGGACAAGTGGGGGGGGGACGGGACGGCTCGTACCGGTGGATTGCGGGAAACGGCGGACAACGGCGGGGTCGCGGCAGTGGGGGAGGGCCGAGGCGCCTGACGGCACACGGCAGGCCAAACGTATCGGTCCGCCCCCTCCGGCATGCGCCGTGCTACGCCGGTTCGCTCGCGTTCAGCTGCTCCATCTGTTGATTGATGTGGGTCACCAACCCGTCATCCCCTGCGATGGATGCGGCGGCCCGCAGGCCGGTCAGCATTCCGCGGTAGTGGCCGTCCGACTCGTTGCGGGCCAGCTTGAAGAATTCATCGGCAACCTGTCGCATGTTCTGGTGGCCGCACTGACTGCCGGTGTTCGTGGTGGCGCAATTGGATGTCCGCGTACCCGCGACATGTTCCGTGGCTGTTTCCTGCTGCATCGTTCTCCTCCGTCGGTTGTAATCCGCTGTCGGCCTGCCGGCAGGGGAGGCGGACTCTCCCCTGTCGGTCTCCGCGTTCGTCAGGCGGGCGGCGCGGTTATTTCGTTCCGAAGATCTTGTCCCCGGCATCGCCCAGGCCGGGGAGGATGTACCCCTGGTCGTTGAGGCGTTCGTCGATGGCGGCGACATAGATCTCCACGTCGGGGTGGGCATGGCGGATCCGTTCCAGACCCTCGGGAGCCGCTACCAGGAAGATCCCCTTGATGCGTCGGCAGCCGTTCCGCTTCAGCATCTCGATGGTTGCCAGCAGCGAACCGCCGGTGGCCAGCATGGGATCGATGATCAGGGCGCTGCGTTCCTCCATGTCGCTGGCGAATTTCTGGTAGTAGGCCACCGGCTCCAGGGTCTCCTCGTTGCGGTAGAGGCCGACAACGCTGACCCTGGCGCTGGGAATCATGTCCAGGACGCCGTCCATCATCCCCAGGCCGGCGCGCAGGATCGGAACCACGGTGATCTTCTTACCCTTGATCCGTCGGACATCCACCGGCCCGGCCCAGCCGGTGACGGTGACGGTCTCGGTCTCCAGGTCCTTGGTCGCTTCGTAGGTCAGAAGACGGGCGACCTCGGAGGCCAGTTCCCGAAAGAGTTTCGTGCTCAACCCCGCTGTGCGCATCAGGCCGAGCTTGTGCTGAATCAGGGGGTGCTTGACTTCGAAAATCGCCATGTGGGGACTCCTTGCAGGGGAGGGGTATCGGCTGAACAGGGAGGATACAGGCCGGCGTCGTGCCGGTCAAGGCCTTGTAACGTTGGCTCCGGGAACGGTACCGTGATCATCCTGGTTGTGTGGTCGCCCAGGGATAAACGTGTCTATCGCTTCGGCGTGCCCGGCATCGGGCTCTTCGGCAGGAATGCCCGGGGGAAGCGTGCACAACGTTTGTGCCCGACCTCCCGGATGTGAGATACTGCACCACCCGGTCGAGCGCGGCGTTCGCCGGGGACTATCCGTGTCGGGAGAGAACGTGACATCAGCGCCTCGGCTCTATCTGCTGGACGGCTCCAGCTACATCTACCGCGCCTACTATGGCGTCCGGGAGTGCGTCACCTCCGGCGGCATGCCGACCAATGCCGTCTTGGGCTTCACCAGGATGCTCCTCAGCCTCTTGCACGAGAACCGTCCCGATTACCTGGCCGTGGTCTTCGATCCTCCCCGGGACGAGACCTTTCGCCGCCGGATCTATCCCCCCTACAAGGCGCATCGCGATGACATGCCCACGGATCTCGCGGCCCAGGTGCCGTACATCAGGAGGGTCGTGCAGGCACTCGCCATCCCTGCCCTGGAAGTATCCGGCTTCGAGGCCGACGACGTCATCGCCACCCTGGCCCGCCGCTCTGCGGAAGAAGGGGCCCGGGTCACGGTCGTTACCGGCGACAAGGACCTGCTGCAGATCGTCGGCGACCGGATTTGCCTGCTGGACACCATGAAGGGGCTCTGTTCCGGACCAGGGGAGGTGCTGGAGCGCTTCGGGGTGCCGCCGGAACTGGTGCCGGACGTGCTGGGGCTGGCCGGGGACAGCAGCGACAATATCCCGGGAGTTCCCGGCATCGGCGAGAAGACCGCCGCCGAACTGGTCCGGCGCTTTGGCTCCCTGGAGGGGGTGCTGCGCTGGAGAAGCCTGGTGAACGGCAGGCAGCGCCGGGAGAACCTGGGCGCCCATGGCGACCAGGCCCGCCTCTCCAAAACCCTGGCCACGGTCCGCGCTGACGTGCCCCTGGAATTGCCCCTTGCCGCTCTCAAGCGTCAGCCGCCGAACCTTCCCCTGCTGATTCCCCTGCTGCGCGAGCTGGAATTCAAGGCACTGGAGCTTGCCTTCACCCCGCCGCCCCCCGGCGTGGTGGAGATCTACTGCGATGGCTCGGGCCGCGACTCCGGGCCCGGGGGGTACGGGGTGATCCTGCGCTATGGGGAGTCCGAAAAGGAACTCAGCGGTTTCGAACCGGTCGCCACGTCCCAGCGCATGGAACTGACCGCGGCCATCAGGGGGCTGGAGGCGCTGCGCAAGCCCGGACGGGTGCGCGTTTTCAGCGACTCCCAGTACCTGGTGCGGGGGATGACGGAATGGCTTGACCGCTGGATTCGCGGCGGTCGCCTGGAGACGCCGGATGCGCTCAAGAACCAGGATCTCTGGCAGCGCCTGGCGAGCCTGTCCGCCAGGCACCAGGTCAGGTGGGAGTGGGTGCGCGGCCACGACGGGCATCCCTTCAACGAGCGCTGCGACCGGTTGGCGAAACGGGCCCTGGAAGAAGGGATGGTGGCGGCAGGGGAGAAACGGCTGGCGAGGGACGAGGAACCGAGCCCGCCGCCGGTCGTTCCTGTCCGGCCTCCTTCGCCTCCGGTCGTGGAGCCAGCTTCTTACGCAGCCGATGCCGACGGCCAGCTGCTGCTCTGCTGAGGTGGTGGTTGCGGAGGAACAGGTTGCCTTCCCTCTGGTCTGGTGAGGGGGGGTGTGGAGAGAGATTGTCGGGCAACTGCGGCCGATCGTCTCCCCGTACTAAAAACAATGCGGGATCATGCTCGTGGCAACGACCAGCTCCTTTCCTGCCCCACGATCACGACTCCCGCGTCAAAGGCCCTGGCATAGATGCGATTATTGATACCCGCTGAAAACGTTATCCCCGGTTCCCGTGCGCGGAGTGGCGCCACCTCGCTGCTCGTGCTCGCCCTGATGCTCTCTCTCGCGGGCTGTACCGACCAGGGGGGGGGGGCGCCTCCCGCCCCGCCGGAGCCGGCGCGGCATACCCTCGTCCAGGGGACGATGTCGTCCGCTGCCCGGCCGTTTTCGACCATGACGACAGCCGGCACCGCTTCGGCGCCGCACCGTCCCGAACCTCCCGCTCCGGAACCGCCGGTCAGACGCACGGTCCGCTACCTGGCCGGTGAAAGCCCCGACTTCGCCCGGAGCAAGGGGTGGCCGGTGAGGTCCCCCGATCCCCTGCCCGGATCGCTCCTGCCGGAGAAACGCATCCTGGCCTTTTACGGCAATCCGCTCTCCAAACGCATGGGGGTGCTGGGAGAGTACGGCAAGGATGAAATGCTGGCCAGGCTGAGGCGTGAGACGGAGCGCTGGGAGATGGCCGACCGCTCCCATCCGGTCCAGCCGGCCCTGCATCTGATCGCCGTGGTGGCCCAGCAGAGCCCGGGTAGGGATGGCACATACCGCATGGTCATGCCGGACGAACTGGTGAGCCGGGTCCATGGCTGGGCCAGGGAGGCCAATGCCCTGCTGTTCATCGACATTCAGACCGGTCATGATAGTATTCGCACGCTGCTGCCCCGTTTCGAGTGGCTCCTCAGGAACCCGGACGTGCATCTGGGCATCGACCCGGAATTCAACCTGGCCGCCACCAAGGCCAGGCCGGGCACGCGCATCGGCAGTTACGACGCTGCCGACGTCAATTACGTCAGCGGTTATCTGGCGGAACTGGTCAGGAAGCATAACCTCCCCCCCAAGGTGCTGGTGGTGCACCGCTTCACCCAAAACGGCCTGACCAACTTCCGGCGCATCGTCCTGCGGCCCCAGGTGCAGATCGTCGTCAACATGGACGGCTGGGGAGCTCCCCTGCTCAAGCGGGATACCTACAGGTCCTACGTGGTCAGCGAACCGGTCCAGTATACCGGGTTCAAACTCTTCTACCATAACGACACCCGGAAGGGGCACAGGCTGCTGTCCCCCAAAGAGCTGCTGCGGCTGAACCCGCAACCGCTCTACATCCAGTACCAGTAATGAAACCGGAGCGGTGACGCGATGCTACCCTTTTCCCTAGGCGGCACCATCAGCATCAGGAGGAAGGACGCGGCGCCCCTGCCCCAGACGGTGCAGGACGAGGTCGCTTCCACGCTTCTGGTCAGCGGCGTCCCGGTTGATTACCTGCCCGAGGGCGGTTTTTGCTTCCGATTGGGGATGGTTCAGCATTTCTCCCGGACCTTCCTGCTGGGGGTCTCCTCCGGCACGGTGCGCTGTTTCGAACGGTCCGGCCAGCTGCGCATCGCGTACCGGCTGCGGTTCCTGCATCTGCTGCTCCTGGTCTCCTGCCTGCTGTTCGTCTGCTGGCGGCTGGAACTCGCCTTCAGCCCGTTTCCCATTCCCCGCGACTATTACCTGGTCGTCTGGTGCTGGCTGGTACTGGGCAATATCCTCGTTACTCTCCAGGAGTTTAGGCGTTTCCTGCACGGTTGCGCGCGCGATTCCCGCGGCAGGGTCTTTTTCTGGCGCGGCAGCGGAGCGGCGGACACAGCGCTTCCCGAAAGCGCCGCGGCTCCGGCCTCCGCGCCCGCGCCGCCAGGCGGCCCTACTTCCCCAGGTAACGCTTCTTCAGGTTGAGCTCCACCATCCACTGCCCCAGGGAACGCCGGGGGAGGACCTTCAGTATTGCGGCGCTCAGCGCCTCTATGTCGCGGGAGCCGGCGGCCAACCGGCGCGCCTCGGCGTCGAACAGGACCAGGTACCGTTTCATCTCCCGCAGGTCGTCCTTGGTGGAGAGCGGCCCGTGTCCGGGGACGATCCGCTGGATCTCCATGGCCAGCAAGGTGTCCAAGGTGCGGCACCAGCCGGTCAGGTCCCCCTCGGACAGGTTGGGATGGAAGTCGCTGAAGAGGATGTCGCCGCTGAAGAGCAGCTTCTGGCCGGGGAGGTAGACCACCAGGCTTCCCGGCGTGTGGGAAGGGGAACCGTGGATCAGCTGCACCTCTTCTCCCCCCAGGTCGATAGTCAGCCGTTGGCCGAAAGCCAGGTCCGGAACCACGACCCGGGTGCCTGCCAGCTCTTCCGGTGTCAGGCCGTAGCCGGCGGCGCGTCGCAGCAGGGCGTCTCCCTGGCTGGCCAGTGCGGAGCGGTCGGCCTCGTGGGCGATCACCGTGGCCCCCAGGTCGGCGAAGACGCCGTTGCCCAGGACGTGATCCAGGTGGGTGTGGGTGTTGACCACATAGCGGATCGGCTTGTCCGTTATTGTGCGGATAGCGGCCAGCAGGTGTTGTCCTTCCTGGGCCGACATGAGGGTATCCACCACCAGAACTCCCCGCTCGCCGATGATGACGCCGGCATTGGCAGCGAAGCTGTGTCGGGGGGAGTCGTCTCGTCCCCCCAGATAGGCGTAGACGTTGTTGCTCAGTCTGGTCAGCTCGGCGTACGCGCCGGTGGCGGCCAGCAGGGTCAGGGTCAGGGTGCACAGGGCGATGATCGTCTTCATCCGGTTTCTCCTTGTGGTGAGCGTGATGCCGGATCATGTCGTTTTTTGCCCTTGAAAAAAAGTGGCCTGAATGACAATATTCGATCGGATCGGGCCGTTTTTGGCCGCCCGCTGGAGCAGTGTCGTGTCCATCAGAACCGTTGCCGTCGTAGCCTACAACGATATCAATCCGTTCCTGCTGTCGGTGCCGTTCATGGTGTTGGCCGGGGTGCGCTTTGCCGGGGAACAGCCCCGCTTCCAACTGCTGACCTGCTCCGCTGAGGGGACGCCGCTGCGCAGCAGCGCCGGTTTCCGGCTGCTTGCGGAGTACGGCCTGGAACCCCTGGGACGTGCCGATGTGGTGGTGGTTCCCAGTTGGCGTGATGTGGATGAACACCCGCCCGGGCCGCTGCTGGAGGCCTTGGCCGCGGCCCATGGCAGGGGCGCGCTCGTCGTTGGTCTCTGCTTGGGGAGCTACGTGCTGGCGGCTGCCGGACTGCTGGAGAACCGTCCGGCCACCACCCACTGGAACTGGGCCGAGGACCTGGCCCGGCGCTATCCTTCCATCCGGGTCAGGCCGGATGTGCTCTACGTGGATGACGGCGACCTGATCACCTCGGCCGGGGTTGCCGCGGGGATCGACTGCTGCCTGCACATCCTGCGCCGCTTCCATGGCGCCGACCTGGCCAGCCGTGTTGCCCGGCGCCTGGTGGTGCCCCCCCACCGCCAGGGGGGGCAGGCGCAGTACATCGAACAGCCGCTGCCGCGCAACGCGGCCTGCGACCGGTTCGCGACTCTTCTGGACTGGCTGCGGGCCAACCTGGACCGGCAGCACAGCATCGATTCCCTGGCGGAGCGGCTCATGATGAGCCGCCGCACGTTCACCCGGCGTTTCCAGCGGGTCACCGGAACCACCCTGGGCGCCTGGCTGCTTGGTCAGCGCCTGGGATTGGCCCAGCGACTGCTGGAGACTGGTTCCGCTCCCCTGGAACTGATCGCGCAGCAGGCCGGATTCGGCTCGTCGGCTTCCCTGCGCCGGCACTTCGGCGCCGCGTTCAGCACAACCCCCTCGCGCTACCGCAGGGAGTTCCGGGGCGCCTGAGCGATGCCGCTGCCCGTGGGAAGAACGATTGCGCTGCGGGCCGGTTTTGAGGTAGGGTAGAAAGTCCGACCGGCGCCGCAGGGGCGCTTCCCGCCGGACCAACCCAGTGCCGAGGCGGCCGGAATCGTTCGCCCCTGCCTGTTTCATCCGAGGAGGAGATCATGAAACGACTGTTCGTACTCGTGCTGTCGATCCTGACGCTGCTGGCTCCCTGTGTTGTCTGTGCCCAGTCCCTTGCCATTGTCCCGTCCAACACCAGCATACAGTTCAAGGTACGCAACCTGGGGATCATGAACGTGACCGGCTCGTTCAACCGCTTTACGGGGACCCTGAAGCTGGACCAGGCTGATATCACCCGCTCGATGGTTGACGTGAGCATCGAGACCGCTTCGATTTCCACCGGCATCGACAGGCGCGATACCCATCTGCGCAGCGACGACTTCTTCGATACCGCCCGCCATCCGACCATGAGGTTCACCTCCACGGCCCTGGAACGGCTCGGCCCTGACCGGTTGAAGCTGACCGGAAATCTGACCATACGGGGCGTTACCCGGCCGGTGACGCTGACGGTGACGGCCCAGCCCGGGGAGGGGGGGGCGGATTTCACCCGTTCGGCAACGGCCACGGCCACCATCAACCGCCAGGAGTTCGGCGTCAGCTACGGCGCCGTGATTGGCGACAGCGTGCAGATCAGTATCACCACCCGGCTGAAAGGGCACTAGGGCCCGGCGATTGTTCTTTGACTGATCTGGTCGGCAGTGAACCGGTCCGGTGCCTGTTTGCTTCGGTTTTCATGGAGGAGGGGGCGTGCGGCTGGTTCCGGTTTCGATCGGTCGTTGTGATTTTTCAGGAGGGCGGAGCCAGGGCCTGGCCCGATTACCCGTCCCAGGGAGTTGAAACAACAGATGAAGCTATCTCGAATCGTAACCTGTCTTGCGTGTCTCGTCATCAGTGCCTGTGCCACCGCCCAGAAGCCGCTTCCGGTTCCGGTTCCCGGCAGCAGCCTTGAGACCCTCTCCAGTTCGGTGTCGCTCTCGCTGCGCACCGCCGGCGGCAGCGTGTCCGGCAACGGTCTCATGACCTACCGCCGCCCCGATCAGTTCCACTTCGTGATGCTTTCCCCCTTCGGTTCCACGGTGCTGGAGGCTTTTGCCCAGGGAGAGCGGCTGACCCTGGTCTACCCCTCCCAGTCCGTGGCCTACACGGGGAGATTTGATGAGCTCCCCGATGCCAGCGGCATGCAGGGGTGGCGCCTGCTGCGCTGGGTTATGGATGCCGCGCCGTCGGATACGGCCGGCATGAGCGGAACCGTTCAACGTATGAGCAGCGTGGTCGGCTCGGAGAGCGTGACCTTTGCCGCCGGCCTGGTGACGCACAAGAGCACGCCGGCCGGGGACCGGGTCAGCTATGGCGACTACGAGATGGTCAACGGCGTTCCCCTTGCCGCGCGGATGGAGATGCTGACCACCGCTAACGATCGGATCCTGCTCGGACTCCAGGAGCCGGAGGTCAATCTGGCCCTGGATCAGTCCGATTTCACCCCCCGTATCGACGGAATGAAACTCCTGCCGCTTTCGGCGCTGCCGGTTGCGGTTCCAGGAGAATGAACCCCTGAGACGCGCGGTTGTTCACGCGCGGTCGCGACGATGGCGAGGAAAACCGGATGTATACGCGGAACACCGTGAATTGCCTGGCAGGCGAAACGAGGATGGTGAAACCAGGCTGGTCTCTGTGCGTCTTCGCGTTGTTGCGTGAGATGGATGCCGTTTTTTGATGAATGAACGAGGAGGCGCGTGATGCACCCACTGGAGCCGGCCGCCTGCGCCGAGCTGATCAGGAATTCGAACACCATGGTCGCCCTGACCGGGGCGGGCATATCCACCGCGGCGGGGATCCCCGACTTCAGGGGCCCCAAAGGGCTGTACGTCACCCGGCGTTACGATCCCGAGCTGGTGTTCGAGATCGAGAACTTCCGGCGCGTTCCCCGGTATTTCTACGAATTCACCAGCGACTTCGCCACGGCGGTCAGGGACATTGCCCCCACCTTCACCCATCGTTTCCTGGCCGAACAGGAACAGGCGGGGAAGCTTGAGGGGGTCATCACCCAGAACATCGATATCCTCCACCAGACGGCGGGGAGCGGGAATGTCCTGGAACTGCACGGCTCCTACCGCTCGGCCACCTGCCAGTCCTGCCGGGCGCAGCAGAGAGAGCTGGATTACGGCTGGTGGCTTCAGGCCATGGCCGGCAGCAGCAACCCGCCCGTGGTTCACTGCCCGTCATGTGACGGGCTTTTGAAGCCGGATATCGTCTTTTTCGGTGAGGCGGTCAACGGGTTCGGCCAGGCCGAAGCCATGGTGGCTGCCTGCGATCTGCTGCTGGTGCTGGGGTCGTCCCTGAACGTCACCCCGGCCTCGCTGCTTCCCTACGGCACGTCAGCCCCCACGGTCATCGTCAACCGTGGCAGCGTCATGATCCCCCCCGCCCCCAACCGCTTCTTCGTGGACGAGGATCTGGACGCCTATTTCGGGAAGGTGGCGGAGCAGTTGCGGCGCTGACCAAGGGAACGTCGATGTGCGATGAACCTGAATTCGTCAGTTGGGAGCTGTCTCCGTTCGCGCGGACGGGCTTCTTTCTGTAATTCCAAGGCTTCATTTCATTACAGCCGATACACTCACCCAAAGGGCTTCAGGCGGTATCGGCTCTGTACGCTCCATTTTGCCGGGAATTACGACGAAAGAGCCCTGATGCGCTCTCTCCGACACCCCCCAACTGCCGTTTCCAGGGTGAATACACTTTGAGCAGCGCGAGGAGAAATGCATGATCCCGGAACGGGTCGATCGGATGACGTCATTCATCGTCATGGATGTGCTTGAAAAAGCCCAGGAGATGGAGCGGGCGGGCAACGACGTGATCCACCTGGAGGTGGGGGAGCCGGATTTCGGCGTGCCGGAGTGCGTCAGTGAAGCTATCTGCCGGGCGGTCAGGGACGGGCACACCCACTACACCCACAGTCTCGGCATGGTCGAGCTGCGGGAGGCGATCTGCGAGCACTACCTGAAAAGCTATGGCGTGGCGGTTCATCCCGACCAGGTGGTGGTGAGTTCCGGCACCTCGCCGGCCATGCTGAGCATGTTCTCCACGCTGCTCACCGCTGGCGACGAGGTGATTATCTCGGACCCCCACTATGCCTGCTATCCCAACTTCATCCAGTTTCTGGAGGGGAGGGTGGTCAAGGTGCCGGTATACGAGGACGATGGCTTCCAGTACCGGCCCGAGGCCATCCGCGACAGGATCACGGAGCGGACCAGGGCGATCCTGATCAACTCCCCCAGCAACCCCACCGGCACGGTGCTGTCCGCGGAGCGCATGCGGGCCATAGCCGGTTTGGGGCCGTACTGCATTTCCGACGAGATCTACCATGGTCTCAACTACCAGGGGGCCGAGCACACCATCCTGGAGTTCACTGATCACGCCTTTGTGCTGAACGGTTTCTCCAAGATCTTCGCCATGACCGGCCTGCGCCTGGGGTACCTGATCGCCCCGCCCCGCTTTATCCGCCCCCTGCAGAAGCTCCAGCAGAACTTTTTCCTGGCTCCCAATTCGGTGGCCCAGATCGGCGGCATTGCCGCCCTCAGGGAGGCCGATGCCGATGTTGTCAGGATGAGAGATACCTACGATCGGCGCCGGCGCTTCATGATTCAACGGCTGCGGCAGATCGGCTTCGGCATCCCGGTGGAGCCCACCGGCGCCTTTTACGTGTTCGCCAATGCCCGCCACCTCTCCACCGATTCCTACGCCCTGGCCTACGACATCCTGGAAAAGGCCCGGGTTGGAGTGACCCCCGGCATCGATTTCGGCCAGGGGGGGGAGGGATACTTGCGCTTCACCTACGCCAATTCCCTGGAAAATATCACCGAAGGGCTGAACCGCCTGGAACGGTACGTCGTCGAACGCAGGGGATAGGCAGGGAGCGGCAGTGCGCTGCGACGGAACGTTTCGCTGCCCTTTACGCCGGATACCGGGCGTTGGGGCGGAGGATGTCGGCGGTTCCGTTTGGGGGCAGACCGCTTTTTTGGGAAATAATGCTTGCTTTTGCCGGATTCGCATGATAATAAAAGTAAAATTTTTGTTCACCCCGGAGTGAGCTCGCAAGGCTCACTTTTTTTGTTTGTTGAGAGGGAGTTATGGCACTTCATCGGGATGATATTTGCGAGCGGGTGCGCACGCTGGCCCTGCCGGTGAGCGCTTCCCTGGGACTGGAGTTGGTGGAGGTCGAGTACAAGCGCAGCGGCAGGGAAGCAGTGCTGCGTCTGTTCATCGACAGGGAGGGGGGCGTGACGCTGGACGACTGCGCCGATCTGAGCAGGGAGCTGTCCACCCTGCTGGACGTGGAAGATCTGATCCCCTGCGAATACAATCTGGAGGTCTCCTCGCCCGGGCTCGACCGTCCGTTGAAGAGCGAGGACGACTACCGGCGCTTTTGCGGCCGCCTGATCAAGGTCCGCACCTATGAACCGTTCCTGGATGATGCCGGAAACCGGCGCAAGACCTTTCTGGGGCGGCTGGATGGACTCGTGGACGGCTGTGTCGTCCTGTCTCTCACCGAGGGGCAGACGGCCTCCATACCGCTGGAGCGCATTGCCAAGGCGCGGCTCGAATTCGAATTTTGATCTGATTTCATAGACGTCAGCAAGGAGAAGCAACCGTGGAAACGAACATCAGTCTCAAGCACGCCATTGAGCAGATCGTCAAGGAAAAGGGGATCGATCGCCAGGTGGTCCTCGAAGCCATGGAGCAGGCGGTGTTGACGGCCGCCAATAAAAAATACCGCAACACCCGTGATCTTGAGGCGCGTTACAACTCCGATACCGGCGAGGTTGAACTGTTCGAATTCGTCATCGTCGTTGAAGAAGTCGAGGATTCCTACAAGGAGATCAGCCTGGAGGAGGCCCGCGAGGTCGACCCCGAGGTCGAGATCGGCGACTCCCTGGGCGAGAAGATCGATTCCAGTGGGTTTACCCGCATCGCGGCCCAGACCGCCAAGCAGGTCATCATCCAGAAGGTGCGCGAGGCTGAGCGGGAGACGATTTTCAACGAGTACAGCGAACGCCAGTGGGAAATCATCACCGGCATGGTGCGTCGTTTCGAGAAGGGAGATCTGCTGATCGACCTGGGACGGGCCGACGCGGTGCTCCCTTCCAAGGAGCAGATGCCGCGGGAGGTGTACCGTCCGGGCGATCGCATCAGAGCCATTATCACCGATATCCGCGTCACCCCCAAGGGGCCGCAGATCATCCTCTCCCGTACCCACCCCAGCATGCTGGCCAAGTTGTTCGAGGCCGAGGTGCCCGAGGTGGCCGAGGGGATCGTGGAGATCAACGCCATCGTGCGTGATCCGGGTAGCCGCGCCAAACTGGCCGTCTCCTCCAACGATCCGGACGTGGATCCGGTGGGCGCCTGCGTCGGCATGCGCGGCTCCCGTGTCCAGAATGTGGTCTCGGAGCTGCGCGGAGAGAAGATCGACATCATTCCCTGGTCCGAGGATATCGCCCGGTTCGCCTGCAACGCTCTCTCGCCGGCCCAGGTGTCCAAGGTGTTCGTTGACGAGGATAATCGTGCCCTTGAGGTCGTCGTTGCCGACGACCAGCTCTCCCTGGCCATCGGCAAGCGCGGCCAGAACGTGAGTCTGGCTGCCCGTCTGACCGGCTGCCGCATCGATATCAAGAGTGAAGCCAAGGCAGCCGAGGCGGAATTGCAGGCCTACGCCTCCTACGACGGCACGCCGCAGGACGTGGAAGAGCCTGAAGAGGGCGGGATGGAAATCGACGACCAAAGTGCCGTCGAAGTCGAATCTGTTGAGGCCGCCGAGGCTGAGCCCGAAGTGGAAGAAACGGCGGAGTAACGGAGAACGGATATGGCCCGGCAGGGAAGAGAGGAAAAACCGCAGCGCAGCTGTCTCGGCTGTCGCGGGAGCCATGACCGGGACCGGCTGATCCGCTTCGTGCTCTCTCCGCAGGGGGAAGTCCTGCCGGATCTGGATGCCCGCCTTCCCGGAAGGGGGGCCTACACCTGCATCAGCGCGGCCTGCCTGGAAACCGCGCTCAGGCAGCGCCTCTTCAACCGGGCTTTCAGACGCGAGGTTGTTACCTTGCAGCCTCAGGCCATGACGGAGATGGTGGCGCGGCTGATGCGTGAGCGTATCCTGGGGTATCTGGGGCTGGCCAACCGGGCCGGCAAGATCGTTTCGGGCAGCTCCATGGTCTGCGAGGCCCTGCGTGCCAGGGTCAAGCCGGGACTGGTGCTGGTGGCCACCGACACATCCGCGGCAATCGCCGAAAAGGTTGTCTCGCTGGCCGCCCTTCACGGAATTGACTGTCAGCGGGCACTGACAAAGGAAGAGTTTGGCGCCATACTCGGCAAAGCACCGCGCAGCGCGGTCGCTATCAGGCAGGGCGGATTCATCGCACGGCTTGTCACTGAAATACAACGATTAAGAAACTTCCTGGGGGAGGTGTAGGGCATATGTCTAAAATTCGTGTGAGTAACCTGGCCGAGAAGCTGGGACTGGAGCATAAGGAGGTACTTGCCCGACTCAAGGAGATAGGGGTTGACGCCAAGACAGCCACATCTCTTGTGGACGAGGACGTGCTCAAGAAGCTGATGCCATCCCCGTCCCCTGACGGTGCCGACGAGGTTCGGGTGACCAAAAACATCATTCGCCGCCGCGCCAAGGCCGTTCCGGTTACGGAACAGCCGCCCGCCGCTGCCGAGCCCCCGGAGGAAAAGCCGGCCGAGCCGTCCGCCCAGGCTCCGGCCGCTCCCCCCGAAGCGCCCGTTGTCGAACCGGTGGAGCCGAAGCCGAAGCCCGCTCCCGTACCGGTGCAGCCCGCTGCTCCGACCGAAGCGGAGCCTTCTCCGGCCCCGGCTGTGAAAACCCCGGAGACCCCTCCGGCTGTTGCTAAGCCGGCGCCGGTCGCCGAGGCCCCTGTCGTTGAGGTCAAACCGGAACCGGTCGTCGCGGAGAAGCCCAAGGTTCCGGCCCAGCCGGACAAGCCCAGCGCCAACCAGGCCCGTATCCTGGGACGCATGGAGATTCCCGGGGTCACGACCCGGCCGACCCGCGTGGTCAAGCGTGAAGGGGGCGCCGCCCCCGTGGACAGCCGTCAGCCTGACCCGTCCCACCGCAGGCCTGCTCCTGCGGCAGGAGATGCCGCGGGCCGAGCCCGCATGAAGCCCGCCCAGCTGGCGCCGTCCGCGCCGCCGGCCGCCGACGACCGCCGCAAGTTCGGCGGCAAGAGCGCCGGTCCCCACGGAGATGGCGCCGGCAAGGGGGGCAAGAAAGGGGGCGCGGCCACGGCCAAGAAGAAGGAACAGCCCCGGAAACATGACATCCTTGAGAAACGCGAGCGGGTCTTTGATCCGGTCTACAAGGGGTCACGCAAGAAAGGGAAGGATCGTAACGCCGAGACCCGCAGGACGGAGATCACCGTACCCAAGGCGATCAAGCGCATCATCAAGATTTCCGAGACCATCAGCGTGGGTGAGCTGGCCAAGCGCATGGGCATCAAGGCCAACGATCTGATCAAGTCGCTGATGAAGATGGGCATGATGGTCACCATCAACCATGCCCTGGACTACGAGACCACCGCTATCCTGACCTCGGAGTACGGCTACGAGGTGGAAAACGTGGCGGTGGATCTGGACGAGATCCTGGAGTCGACGCCCGATGCCCCCGAGACCCTGGTCAAACGTTCGCCGGTGGTCACGATCATGGGCCATGTCGACCATGGCAAGACCTCGCTCCTGGATGCGATCCGCGAAACCAACGTCATTGCCGGCGAGGCGGGGGGCATTACCCAGCACATCGGCGCCTACGATGTGGAACTGAACGGCCGCAAGATCACCTTCCTGGATACGCCGGGTCACGAGGCTTTTACCGCCATGCGCGCCCGCGGTGCCAAGGTGACCGACATCGTCATCCTGGTGGTGGCTGCCGACGACGGCGTCATGCCCCAGACCCGGGAGGCAATCAACCATTCCAAGGCTGCCGGCGTGCCGATCATCGTTGCCATCAACAAGATCGACAAGCCCGATGCCAAACCGGAGCGGGTCAAGCAGGAACTGATGGAATTCGGCCTGGTTGCTTCGGAATGGGGCGGCGACGCTACCATGGTGGAGGTGTCCGCCAAGAAGCGCGTCAACCTGGAAGGGCTCCTGGAGATGGTTCTGCTGCAGGCGGACCTGATGGAGTTGAAGGCCAATCCGGACAAGGAGGCCAGAGGCACCATCGTGGAAGCCAAGCTGGATCGGGGGCGCGGCCCGGTGGCCACGGTGCTGGTCCAGGAAGGTACCCTCAAGACCGGCGACTACTGCGTGGTGGGCATCCACTCCGGCAGGGTCAGGGCTCTTCACAACGACCGGGGCGAGAAGGTCGGCGAGGCAGGCCCGTCCATGCCGGTGGAGGTGATCGGTCTCTCGGGCGTGCCCGATGCGGGCGACGTGTTCGTTTCCTTGAAGGATGAGAAACAAGCCAAGGAAATCGCCACCCTGCGTCAGATCAAGCAGCGCGAGATCGAGATGGCCAAACATTCGCGGGTCACCCTGGAGGATCTGTACAAGCAGATCCAGAGCGGCGATGTCAAGGACCTGAACGTCATCGTCAAGGGAGACGTGCAGGGCTCGGTGGAGGTGGTGTCCGAGTCGTTCCGCAAACTCTCCACCGACGCGGTGCGCCTGAACGTGATCCATTCCGGCGTGGGCGCCATCACCGAGACCGACGTCAACCTGGCCGCGGCTTCCAATACCATCATCATCGGTTTCAACGTGCGGCCGGAGGTCAAGGCCCAGACCATGGCGGAGAAGGAAGGGGTGGATATCCGCCTGTACAGCATCATCTACGATGCGGTTGAAGATGTGAAGAAGGCTATGGAAGGACTCCTGGAGCCGACCCTGAAGGAGAAGTACTTGGGCCGGGCTGAAATCCGCGAGATCTTCTCGGTGCCCAAGGTGGGCAACATCGCCGGCTGTTACGTTCAGGACGGCAAGATGCTGCGCAACGCCCAGGTTCGGCTGCTGCGCGACAACGTGGTTATTTACGAGGGAAAACTGTCCTCCCTGCGTCGCATCAAGGACGACGTCAAGGAGGTCGTTGCCGGCTACGAATGCGGTATCGGCCTGGAGAACTACAACAATATCAAGGTGGCCGACATCATCGAGGCTTTTGAAATCGAGAAGGTGGCAACGAAGCTTTAAAATCGGTTCGAAATTCGGGGTTGAAACCTTGAACCTTGAACCTTGAACAGGTGGTTATGAGCAAACGTTCCGAAAAACTGGCTGAAACGATCCATGAAACCATATCTTCGATCCTGTCCCGGGGGCTCAATGACCCCCGCATCGGATTCGTTACCCTGACCGCTGTGCACGTGGTGGAGGATTTGAGTCTTGCCCGCATCTACTTCACGGTGATGGGCGACCGGGAGGCCCGGAAGAACAGCGAGGCCGGGTTGAACAGCGCCAAGGGGTTTCTGCGTCGGGAACTGGGGCGGGTGTTGACCATTCGGCACATACCCGAGCTCGTTTTCAAGTACGACGAATCCCAGGAGCAGGGAAGCCGCATCGATTCCATTCTCAGGGAGATTGCCACCCAGCATGACCGAGACGATTCAGAACATAGTTGAGGCAATTCGGACCAACGGCTCCTTTCTGCTGACCAGTCACGAGAGTCCGGATGGAGATGCGATCGGCTCCACCCTGGCCCTGGCGTCGTTCCTGCGCCGGCTCGGCAAGGATGTCTGCGTTCACCTGCGCGACGGCGTGCCGGAGCTGTTCGGGTTTCTTCCCGGCAGTGACGGTGTGGTACGGCATGTGCCGGACCGGGATTTCGACATCTCCTTCGTGCTGGACGTGGGCGAGCTGCGGCGGGCCGGTGACGAGTTCTGCGCCTTCCAGCGCGGCGGGATACTGGTCAATCTGGATCATCACTTGGGCTGCGAGCATTTCGGCAGTCACAACCTGATTGATCCGGCAGCCGCCGCCACTGGAATCCTGGTTTACCGCATCATCAGCGCCTTTGGCGCCGTGCTGGACGGGGATACCGCCCTGTGCCTGTACGTGGCCATCATCAGCGACACCGGTTCGTTCCGCTACTCCAACGCCAACCGGGAGGCATTCACGGTGGCGGGAGAGATGATCGAACAGGGGGTTAACGCCTGGAGTGTTGCCGAGCGGCTCTACGAGAGCCAGCCCCGGAAACGCCTGGAGCTCCTGGCCCGATCCCTGGCAACCCTTGAGCTGATCTGCGATGGGCGGGCCGCGTCGCTGACCGTTACCCGCGACATGTATGCCGCCACTGGAGCGGATGCGGAATTGACCGATGGTTTCGTCAACTATCCCCGCTCCATCAGAGGGGTCGAGGTGGCGATTTTCTTCCGACAACTGAGCGACACCAGCTACAAGGTCGGATTCCGGTCCAAGGGGGCCGTCAACGTTGCCGGTTTCGCCGCGGCCTTGGGGGGCGGCGGTCACCACAACGCCGCCGGTTGCACGGTCTCCGGCACACTTCCCGAGATCAAGTCCCGTGTCTACGCCATCGTGAACGAATCCCTGTGATCAGCGGTTTCTTCGTCATTGACAAGCCGGCGGGCATCAGCTCCCACGACGTGGTCAGCCGTGTGCGCAGGATCCTCGGTACCCGTCGGGTCGGCCATACCGGAACCCTGGACCCTTTTGCCACCGGTGTCCTGCCGGTGGCGGTTAACGACGGAACAAAGGTGATCCCTTTTTTGGACGAAGGGGTCAAGTGCTATCAGGCCCTGCTGCGCCTGGGGGTGACCACCGATACTCTGGACATGACCGGCAGGGTGCTGGCTGAGGGGGATTGGTCGTCCGTCGGCCGGGACGCACTGGTGGAGCTCCTGCCCCGCTTCAGCGGGGTGATCAGCCAGGTGCCGCCCATGTTCTCGGCCATCAAGCGTGACGGTCAACCGCTGTACAAACTGGCCAGACAGGGGGTCGAGGTGGAACGTCAGCCCCGCAACGTGGAGATATTCTCCCTGGAGCTGCTGTCCTTTGAGCCCCCCCTGGCGAGTCTGCGGGTGACCTGTTCCCGGGGTACCTACGTGCGCAGCCTGGCGGACGACCTTGGTGCGGCGCTGGGGTGTGGAGCCAGCCTGCAGGAACTGAGACGCATCGCCAGCGGTCCCTTCAGCCTCTCGGGCGCGGTGACCTTGGAAGCTCTGGAAGAGGTCTGGAACGGAGGCAGGGGGGAGGCACTCTGCCTGAGTCCCCTGGCGGCCCTCTCGCACCTGCCTGAGATCCCCTTGACCGATGACGATCTGGGCCGGGTCAGGCATGGTCGCTCGCCCGCGTGGCGCGAGCCGCTGGGTGGGGTTCCCGCCGTCGGAGCGGAACCGGGATTGGCGCGCCTTTCCCACGACGGGAGCCTGGTCGCCGTAGCCAGGATTGAACCAGGGGACGACGGCGCTTTCCGGCTGGTGCTCCGGCGCGTGTTCAGCGCCTAGTTAGTGCTTTACATGGAACAGGGTGCTGTGCTATTAGTCTCAGACTGCGCACATGCTGCAATAATTATGTCATCAGGACAATAAAAACGAACACAGAAGGGGGTGTTGGCAGTGCTGGCAACCGAAAAGAAGCAGGAAATCATCAACGCATTCAAAAAACATGACAGTGATACGGGTTCTCCCGAAGTGCAGATCGCGATTCTCACCGAGCGGATTACCTATCTCACCGAGCATTTCAAGGTCCACAAGAAAGACCACCATAGCCGCAGGGGGCTCCTGAAGCTCGTCGGCCAGAGGCGTCGTCTTCTGGATTACCTGAAGGGCAAGGAACTGGCCAGGTACAAGGCGGTTATCGAACGCCTCGGCATACGCAGGTAGTGACAGGCACTCTACCCGGGCTCGAACGGGTAAAGTGCCTTTTTTTAGCTGCTCGAGAGGAAAAAAGAGCTTTTTAGCTCTTTTTTATTTTGGTTGGGGGCGTGGGTAGAGTCTCTCCGCGGGTCGGCACGATGGTCCGGCATGGGCGGAGAGACTGTAGCGACGGCCCCAACGCAACGGACAACAGAAGGAGTGATTCATATGGAACATGTTGTGGAAGTTGAGTTTGGCGGCAAGCTGGTGACCATTGCCACCGGCAAGATGGCCAAGCAGGCCAACGGCGCGGTGGTGGTAAAGAGTGGCGATACGATGGTGCTGGTGACCGCCGTGGCCCAGAAGGAGGCTAAGGAGGGGCAGGATTTCTTCCCCCTGACCGTCAACTACACCGAGAAGGCCTATGCCGGCGGCAAGATCCCGGGCAGTTTCTTCAGGCGCGAAGCACGCCCCTCTGATCCCGAGACGCTGACCTGCCGCCTGATCGACCGGCCGATCCGTCCGCTGTTCCCTGAAAATTTTCTCAACGATACCCAGGTCATGGCCACGGTGCTCTCCGCGGACAAAGACCATGACCCGCGCATCCTCTCCATGCTGGGCGCCTCGGCTGCCCTGGAGGTTTCCGACATCCCCTTCCAGGGGCCCATCGCCGGCGTCAAGGTGGGACGGGTGGACGGCAGGCTGATCAGCAACCCCACCGCCGAGGAGCTGGAGCAGAGCGACATGGAGATCGTCGTGGCAGCCAGCCGGGACGCCATCATCATGGTGGAGGGGGAGGCCAAGTTCGTCTCCGAGGAGGATATGCTGGACGCGATCTTCTTCGGCCATGCCGCGGTACAGCCGGTACTGGATGCCCAGGAGAAGCTGAAGCAGCTGGCAGGAGTGCCCAAACGCGAGGTTCCGCCGCCGGTGGTGGATCAGGCATTGCTGGCCAGGGTGCGTGAATGTGCCGCCGAACGGATCGCCGCTGCCGTGAAGATCAAGAGCAAGCAGGAACGTCACAACCAGATCGATCTGATCACGGCCGAGACCACCGCGACCCTGGCCGCCGAATTCGAGGGGAGCGAAAAGCAGATCCGTGCCTTTATGGGAGATCTGGAGTACGAAAGCGTCCGCGCCGATATCCTCGGCAGCGGGGTGCGCATCGATGGTCGCGACACGCAAACCATCCGCCCCATCAGTACCGAGGCGGGCCTGCTCCCCCGCACCCACGGCTCGGCCCTGTTCACCCGCGGCGAAACCCAGGCCCTGGTGGTCACCACCCTGGGGACCTCCAGCGACGAGCAGCGCATGGATTCCCTCTATGGCGAATACCGCAAGCGCTTCATGCTCCATTACAACTTTCCCCCCTTCTCCGTGGGTGAGACCAGCTTCCGCCTCGGACCGGGGCGCCGCGAGATCGGCCACGGCATGCTGGCCGAGCGGGCCCTGTCTGCGATCCTTCCCAGTCATGACGATTTCCCCTATACCATCCGCATCGTCTCCGAGACGTTGGAGAGCAATGGCTCCTCCTCCATGGCGGCGGTGTGCGGCGGCTGCATGTCGCTGATGGATGCCGGCGTGCCCATCTCCACGCCGGTGGCCGGCATTGCAATGGGGCTGATCAAGGAGGACGACCGGGTCGCCATTCTGTCCGATATCCTAGGTGACGAGGACCATCTGGGTGACATGGATTTCAAGGTTGCCGGCAGCAGCGACGGTATTACCGCCCTGCAAATGGATATCAAGATCGGCGGCGTCACCCGGGAGATCATGCAGACCGCCTTGGCCCAGGCCCGCCAGGGGCGTCTGCACATCCTGGGCAAGATGGCCGAAACCCTGGCCACGCCCCGTCCGGAGATGTCGTCCTTTGCCCCGCGGATTACCACCATCTGGGTCAAGACCGACAAGATCAGGGACGTCATCGGCACGGGTGGCAAGAACATCCGCAATATCACCGAAACCACCGGGGTCACGGTGGATATCGAAGACAGCGGCCGCATCAACATCGCCAGCACCAGCAAGGAAGCCTGCGATCTGGCCATCCAGATGATCCGCGCCCTGACGGACGAAGCCGAGGAAGGCAAGCTGTACATGGGCCTGGTGAAGAAGATCATGGACTTCGGCGCATTTGTGGAGATCCTGCCCGGCACCGATGGCCTGGTGCACATCTCCGAACTGGACACCCGCCGGGTCAAGACGGTCACCGAAGTGCTCAACGAAGGGGACCGGGTGCTGGTCAAGTGCATCGGCGTGGACAAGAACGGCAAAGTCAAGCTCTCCCGCAAGGAGGCCCTCGGCCTGAACCTGGACGGTACTCCGGCAACCGATACGCCGTCGGGCGAATAATCCGTCGCAACACAGGACTGCTACCAAGGGCGAAGCGTTTGCTTCGCCCTTTTTCTCAGCCTTGGATGGCACCCCGGGCCGCTGTTCCCGGTTGCTATTTCCCGGGATTTGGTATTTACTGCATCGTCGCGTTCCCTCTTTTCCCCGTTTGCTGACGGTCCACGCGCTTTGTCGTGTTCCGGGGGAGGAACGGCCAACGAGTATGCTGGAGAGGTGATTATGATTCTTGAAGAGGCTCGTCGGGTTATCCGGGTCGAGGCCGAGGCGCTTCTGGCCATGGCCGAGCGGATCAACGGCGCCTTTGAGCAGGCCGTGACCATGATCCTGGCGTGCACGGGGCGGGTGGTGGTGAGCGGCATGGGCAAGTCCGGGCTGGTCGGTCAGAAAATCGCCTCCACCATGGCATCCACCGGCACACCGGCGCTGTTTCTGCATCCTGCCGAGGGAATCCACGGCGACCTGGGTATGATCATGAAGGGGGATGTGGTCATCGCCATCTCCAACAGCGGGGAAACCGAGGAATTGCTGCGTATCCTGCCGATCGTCAAGCGGCTGGGGGCACGGCTGATCGGCATGAGCGGCAATGGCGCCTCGACTCTGGCCCGCGTCAGCGACCTGTTTCTGGATGTGTCGGTGAAGGAAGAAGCATGCCCTCTGGGGCTCGCTCCCACGGCCTCCACCACGGCGACCCTTGCCATGGGTGACGCACTGGCCGTGGCCCTGCTGATCCAACGCGGTTTCCGGGCCGAGGACTTCGCCCTCTTTCACCCCGGCGGCGCCCTGGGGAAGAAACTGTTCCTGCGCGTGGAAGATCTGATGCACGGCGGAGACGACATTCCCATGGTAACCGAACACACCTCCATGCGGGACGTACTCTATGTCATCAGCGCGAAACGCCTGGGGGTGACCGGGGTCGCCAATGAGCGCGGAGAGCTGCGCGGGGTGATCACCGACGGTGATCTGCGCCGAGCCCTGGAGCAGGGGTTCGATATCCTGGAACGGGAAGCGGGGGCGATCATGAAGCTCAATCCCAAGCGGATCGGTCGCCACGAGCTGGCGGCGGCGGCGCTGCGGCTCATGGAGCAGTATTCCATAACCTCCCTGTTTGTTTTTGAAGACGAGAACGGCAGCGTGCCCTGCGGTGTCGTACACCTGCACGACATACTGCGGTCGGGGATAGCCTGATGCGGGAAAAACTGAGACAAATCGAACTGCTGCTTCTCGATGTGGACGGCGTCATGACCGATGGCGGCATCATCTATGACGCCAATGGACTGGAAACCAAGGTGTTCAACGTCAAGGACGGCCACGGTATCAAGATGCTCCAGCGTCACGGCATCCAGGTGGGGGTGATCACCGGCAGGACCTCCGCCGTGGTGGAGATCCGCGCGCGGGAGCTGGGGATCGAGCTTCTGTACCAGGGATCACTCAGGAAGCTGGAGAGCTACGCCGATGTTCAGCGCAGAACAGGACTTGACGACAGCCGGATCGCCTACATGGGCGACGATGTCATTGATGTCCCGGTCATGCGCCGGGCTGGTTTCGCTGCTGCTCCTCCCGATTCGCTGCCTGAGGCGTTGGCCGTGGCGGACTATGTAACCTCCCGCCCGGGGGGGAAGGGGGCGGTACGGGAAGTGTGCGATCTGATCCTCAAGGGGCGGGGGGCGTGGCCCGAAATTGCGGCGCGTTATGAGCTGTGAAGATGGTTATTCAAGCTCCATGCCAACTGCCGCGAAACCCGTACGTTTCGCTGGACAGCGTTCCGGCGCGATGCTATAGTACGCCGGTATGATCTCGTCCCGGAACATCAGGTATGCACTGGCTTTTGTCGTCGTAGCGGCGATGATCGCCATCCTGGCCGCCATCTTCCTGAATGGCTCGACAACGGCCCCGCCAGAACAGGCCCCCCGGCAGACTTCCCCCTCTGTGGATTTGGCTCTTCGCGACGCACGTTTCACCGAGGTACGCAACGGTAGTACCGTCTGGACCATCGTGGCCGAGCGTGCCGAGTACAGCAAGGAGGGAGAAGTGGCCAATCTCTCCGGCATCCGCATGTTGTTCGTCAAGAGACCCGGCGCGGGGGACATCAGGGTGACGGCCGAGAAGGGGACCTACGCCACCAAGAGCAGAAACGTCACCTTGCGCGGCAAGGTACACATGACAACGGAGTCCGGGATCGTATTCGACACCGAGACCCTGGATTACCTGGCCGCCAGTTCGCGTTTTGTGACCGACGACAGAGTGGCCTTCCGCCAGCAGCGCATGACCCTGGCCGCACAGGGCATGGATTTTGATGTGAACGGGCAACTCGTGCGCTTCCATCGCGCGGTCGATGCGATTGTGAAGCGGCGATAGTACAAGAAGGCATGAGAGCGAACCTATGAAACTGATTATCACATCCCTCCACCTGATACTGCTGCTTGCCGCGGCTTCCCAGGCGCTGGCGGCTCCCGCAGCCGGCAGGGGGGGGCGAAGCGACCGTTCGAATCTTCCCATCACCATCAAAGCCAGCCAACTCACGGCTGACAACAAGGGGAGGAAAGCGGTTTTTACCGGAAAAGTGGTTGCCCGGCAGGGTGACATCACCATCTTTTCCGACAGGCTGACCATTCACTACGGCAGCACCAAGAACGAGGTGGAAAAGGTCGAGGCGGATGGTAACGTGCGCATCGTCCAGCAGAACCGGGTCGGCAGCGCCGAGCATGCCGTCTATGACAGCGCGGCGGGCAAGATCACCCTCAGCGGAGGCAATCCCCGGGTTACCCAGGGGGGCGATTCCACCAGCGGCAAAATCATCACCTACATGATCGATGATGAGCGGAGCATCGTCACCGGCGACCCCGGCGCGCCGGTAGTGACCGTTATCCATCCCAAGGGGAAAAAGAACAATGACGCTCCCCGCTGACAAGGGGATACGGCTCCGGGCCGAGGGGCTGCGCAAACGCTACGGTGACCGTCAGGTGGTCAGCGGCGTTGACCTCTCCATCCAGGCTGGCACGGTCGTGGGGTTGCTGGGTCCCAACGGCGCCGGAAAAACCACCACTTTCTACATGGTGGTCGGCCTGACCCAGCCCAGCGAGGGGCGGGTTTATCTTGGCGACAGCGATATTACCGGGCTGCCCATGTACCAGCGCGCCCGGCAGGGCATCGGCTATCTGCCCCAGGAAGCCTCGGTGTTCCGCAAGCTGTCCGTATCCGACAACCTGCTGGCGATCCTGGAGGTTGTTGAGCCTGACCGGGCCACCCGCGTCAGCCGCATGGAGCGACTCCTGGATGAGTTCGGCATCAGCCATATCGCCGATGTCAAGGGGTATGCCCTTTCCGGCGGCGAGCGCCGACGGGTGGAGATCGCCCGGGCACTGATCACCAACCCTGCCTTCATCCTGCTGGACGAGCCCTTTGCCGGCATCGATCCCATTGCGGTGGCCGAGATCCAGAAGCTGATCGTGGGGCTCAAGGAGCGCAACATCGGTGTGCTGATCTCCGATCACAACGTGCGCGAAACGCTTGGCGTGTGCGACCTGGCTTACATCATGAGCGAGGGAACGGTTCTGGAACAGGGAACGCCCGAGGAAATCGCCTCCAGCCGCAAGGCGCGGGAGATCTACCTGGGAGACGGGTTCCGTCTGTAGTCCGGCTTTTTCGATAGGTAACGAACGCTATGGCTTTGGAGATGCGCCAACAAATAAAGATGACCCAGCAACTGGTGATGACGCCCCAGTTGCAGCAGGCCATCAAGCTGCTCCAGATGACCCGCATCGAGTTGCAGGATGTGGTGCGTCAGGAACTGGAGGAGAATCCGCTGCTGGAAGAGGCCGCCGAGGCTGATGACGGGTTGGACCAGGAGATGGCGGACACCCCGGAAAAGGAGGCCGAGTCGGCCGGGGACGGGGACGAATTCCGCGAAGTGGAGTCGGGGGACGAGATCCTGCGCGACTGGGACAGCTATCTGGACGGCTACAACTACAGTTCGGGTGAGCAGTACGGCGGTGACGACGATCGCCCCTCCTTCGAAAGCCTCCTGACCCGTAAGGGTACCCTCATTGATCACTTGTTGTGGCAGCTTCACATGGGGCATTTCCTCCCCCCCGAGGTGCGCATCGGCGAGGAGATCATCGGCAACATCGATGAAGGGGGATACCTGCGTGCCACCTTGGAGGAAATCGGTCAGGAGTGCCGGGTGGGCGAGGCCGAGGTTCTGGCGGTGCTGGAACGCATCCAGGATTTCGACCCCACCGGCGTGGGCGCGCGGGACCTGCGTGAATGTCTGCTGATCCAGGCCCGCTTCCTGGGGATGCAGGGGGGGCTCGTGGAGCGGATCCTTCTCAGCCACCTCAAGGCACTTGAAACCCGCAACTACAAACTGATTGCCCGGGACCTGGGAGTTGACCTGAACCAGGTGCACATCGCCGCCAAGATCATCGCCGGACTTGACCCGCGGCCGGGCAGGCTGTTCGGTTCCGACGATACCCACTACATCTCGCCGGACATCTTCGTCTCCAAACTGGGGGACGAGTACGTGGTTATGCTGAACGAGGAAGGACTGCCGAACCTCAGGGTCAGCAGCTTCTATTCCGAAGCGCGCGGCAACGGTTCGGTCGATTCCCGGGCCGAGGAGTACATCGGCGAGAAGATCCGCTCCGCTCTCTGGCTGATCAAGAGCATCCAGCAACGTCAGCGGACCATCTACAAGGTTGCCAAGAGTATCGTGCGCTTCCAGCGCGATTTTCTCGATTACGGCATCGAATGCCTGCGTCCGCTGGTGCTGCGCGACGTTGCCGACGACATCGGCATGCATGAGTCCACTATCAGCCGCGTCACAACCAACAAGTACATGCAGACTCCCCAGGGGTTGTACGAGCTCAAATATTTCTTCAACAGCGGTCTGGCCACCAGCGGTGGCGATTTTGTTGCTTCGGAGAGTGTCAAGAACCGCATCCGTGAGATAATCGAGAAGGAGGATCCGCGCAAGCCGCTGTCGGACCAGAAAATTTCGGAGCTGCTGGTGGCGGAGAAGGTGAATATCGCCCGCCGGACGGTGACCAAGTACCGTGAGCTGCTCCGCCTGGGCTCTTCGTCGGAGCGCAAGCGCCACTTCTGACCGCAGGGATGTCCCGGGTGCCGTAGCGGTCAACGGCCGGCAGGAGCAGGCGGAGCTTTCGCCGAACCATGGCGGCCCTACCCGGTTTTGATGAACCAGATACGACTGAATACGACACGACATGAAGGAGGAAGGTATGCAGGTAACCACGACATTCAGGCAGATGGAACAGAGTGAACCCCTCAAGACGTATGCCGAGGAGAAGCTTGACCGGGTAAAGAAGTATATCGACGGGCCGATCAACGCCCAGGTCTTTTTCAGCGTCGAGAAGAAGATTCGCCACATCGTCGAGATCGTCATTACCGCCAAGGGGATCAGCACCAAGGCATCCGAGGCCACCAGCGACATGTACGCCGCCGTTGACGCCGTGATCGACAAGATCGAGCGCCAGCTCAAACGATACAAGGAAAAAATCAAGGCTCATAAACCGAGCAGCGAGGGGAACGGCCGTCGGATCTCCAAGAAGATCTTCGAGGCAGAGAGCATTGACAGCAGTTCCGAGCCGGTGATCATCAGCAAGAAGATCGAGACCGCCAAACCCATGACCATCGAGGAAGCGGTCATGCAGATGGACCTGCTGCACAAGGATTTCATCGTCTTCACCGATGCCGGCAGCAGCGACATCAATGTCCTCTATCGTCGCAAGGACGGCAACTACGGTCTGATCGAGCCGCAGCAGTCCTGACGGGTGGCTCCCCTTTCGGGGAGCCGCTTCCGGCGAAAGCGAAACAGGGAGGTGTCCGCGCGGATGCCTCCCTGCTTCGTGGAGAATGGCCGTGGAAGGAATCAGCCTCAGCATACAGGAACTGCTGGATGATGTGGAATACGGTCTCGGCCTGACGCTTCTGGCCGGCGGTCGCGGGATGGCCAACCGGGTGATCAGCTCCCGGATACAGAAGCCGGGACTGGCTCTGGCCGGCTATACGAACCATTTTCATCCCGACCGGATACAGGTGCTCGGCAATACGGAGATCTCCTATCTGGCGTCCCTGGACGACGGCGCGGCAGCGGAGTGTATCGACAAGGTCTGCTCGTTCCCCGTATCCTGTTTCGTCGTCACCACGGGACTTGTTCCGACTCCCCGTTTCCTTGATGCGGTTGAGTCGGCCGGTATCCCGACCCTGAACACGTCCCTCAAGTCGTCCACGTTTATTTCCCTGATTACCAAATTTCTTGAGGAGCGGCTGCTCCCCACCACCCACCTGCACGGCGTGCTGGTGGAGGTGCTGGGAGTCGGCATCCTGCTGACCGGAAAGAGCGGCATCGGTAAGAGCGAGTGCGCGCTGGACCTGATCATCCGCGGTCACCGTCTCGTTGCCGACGATATGGTCTACATCAAGAAGAAAATGCCCGCCACCCTGGTGGGACAGTCGGAACGCTCCATCCAGCACTTGATGGAGATCCGCGGCCTGGGCATCATCAATGTCAAGGACCTCTACGGCGTCTCCTCCATTCGCGAGAAAAAGATCATCGACGTGCTCCTGGAACTCCGGGAATGGGACCCGGATCAGGAGTACGATCGCCTGGGGCTGGACGATCACCACACGACGATTCTGGGCGTGGATATCCCCCACATCATCATCCCGGTCCGCCCAGGCCGTAACCTGGGCTCCATCGTCGAGGTGGCGGCCCGCAACTTCCTGCTTAAAGGGATGGGGTGCCATTCCGCGCAGGAGTTTCAGAACCGGCTCCTGGCGCGCCTGGATGTGCGCCCCCTGGGAAACGAGGTGGAATAGGCCATGAGGATTATCGTCATCACCGGCATGTCCGGTTCGGGCAAGTCCACGGCGGTCAGGGCTCTGGAGGACGAGGGGTACTATTGCATCGACAACCTCCCCATGCGCCTGTTCCACCCCTTTGTGGAGCTGATCGAAAAGTCCGGAGAATCCTACCGGGGGGTCGTCCTGGTGGCGGATATCCGGGGGCGGGAGTTTCTGAAGGGATTCGAGCACACTTTCGGAAAGCTGCGCGACCAGGGCCATGGCGTGGAGATCTTTTTCATCGATGCTTCCGATGACGTGCTGATCCGCCGTTTCTCGGAGACACGCCGCCGCCATCCGGCCGAGGAGCAGTGTACCGTCTCGGAGGGGATCAGGATCGAGCGGGAGCGCCTTTCCCCCCTTCGGCAGATGGCCACCAGGATCATCGACAGCTCGGACTTCAATGTACACCAGCTGAAAGAACTGATTCTGCGCATCGTGCGCGGCGAGGATGCCGCGACTCCCCTGGTGATCGAGGTCAAGTCCTTTGGATTCCGCTACGGCATCCCGCTGGAGTCGTCGATCGTCATGGACGTGCGTTTCCTGCCCAATCCCTTCTTCGTGCCGCGACTCAAGTCCGGCTCGGGGCTGGACGATCAGGTGCGCGAGTACGTTCTGGACAATCCCAAGACGGCCACGTTTCTGGACTGCTTCTTCCCCATGCTGGACATGCTGGTTCCGGCCCATCTCCAGGAGGGGAAATACTATCTGACCATCTCCATCGGCTGCACCGGGGGGAGGCACCGTTCGGTGGCCATTGCAGAGGCCACGGCGATGTACCTCACCAGGGACTGGCCGACGGTGCGAATTACTCACCGGGATATTGAAAAGGGACAGCAATGACAGGATTAGTACTGGTTACCCATGCGGGGTTGGCAAGCGCACTGTACCGTTCGGCGGAAATGATCGTCGGCCCGATCGAATGCTGCGAACAGGTGGAAGTTACGCCGGGGGAGAATGCCGATCAGATCATGTCCCGCGTGGTCGCGGCGGTTGAAAAGTCGTCGGCCGACGGCGCAATCATCATGACCGACCTCTTCGGCGGGACTCCGTCCAACATGGCAATGTCGTTTCTGAAGGACGGACAGGTGGAAGTGCTCACCGGGGTCAATCTGCCCATGGTGATCGAATTCTGTTCCAAACGCCAGCAGCTGGGGGTGGGGGAGTTGACCGCGGAACTGCAGAAGTGCGGCCGGGAAGCGATCCTCATCCCCGGCGATTTTCTCAAATAGTGGCGGCGCCCGTGTGCAGCCGTCGTGTCTTGGGGTGCCGAGGCAGCGAAGCGTCCGGGCTGCCGTCGGCTCTTCTCTTCTGCCTGCTGTTCCTCCTCTCCTGGTGGGGCGTTCCCGCCCATGCCGGGTCGGAAGTGCCACTGGAGGTGATCCGGAACCGGCTCGCGGTGGAGTTTGGCGGCCGGGTTCCCCACGAATGGGGGGAGCGGGTCAGGGGGGTCCATTCCCGGCTGAATACCCGCGACCGGGTCGTGGCGCTCACCCTGGATGCCTGCGGCAGCCCCCGGGGCAAGGGGGTAGATGAGGCACTCCTGGCGTTTCTGGAGCGGGAGCGGATTCCCGCCACGCTCTTCATCAATGCCCGCTGGATCGATGCCAACCCCCTGCTGTTCCGGCGCCTGGCCGTCAATCCGCTGTTCGAGATCGCCAACCACGGGCTGCATCACCGCCCCGCCTCGGTAACCGGGCGCTCCGTGTATGGCATAGCCGGTACCGGGAACGTTGGCGAACTGGTGGAGGAGATCGAGGGCAATGCCCGCAAGATAACCGCGCTGACCGGCGTGCGCCCCCGTTGGTACCGTTCCGGCACCGCCTACTACGACGAGGTCGCGGTGGAGATCTCCCGCCGCCTGGGTCAGGAAGTGGCGGGGTTCTCCGTGCTGGGCGATGCCGGAGCCACCTTCCGCAGGGCGCAGGTCAGGGGGGCGCTGCTGCGGGCCCAGGCCGGCGATATTGTGCTGCTGCACATGAATCACCCGGAAGGGGAAACCGCGGCCGGAGTCATGGATGCCCTTCCGGAGTTGCTGCGACGCGGCTTCCGTTTCGTGAAGCTGTCGGACTATCCCCTGGAGTGATCCGGGAGGAGCGTTTTCCCGTGAGCGCCGCTGCTTGACTGTGTTGTGGCCGGCATGCTAAGAAGCTGGCTGCGGGGCACAGGCGACGACCGCCGCTATCCTGACAGGGAAGGTTATCCGTATCATGCTCCAGAATGAGTTCAGAATCGTAAATAAGCTCGGTCTGCACGCACGGGCGTCAGCGCTGTTCGTCAAGACCGCCAGCCGGTTTTCGTCCGACATCAAGCTTTCCAAGGAGGGGGTGGAGGTGAACGGCAAGAGTATCATGGGAATCATGATGCTGGCCGCCTCCAAGGGGGTTACCGTCTGCCTGACCGTGGATGGCGCCGACGAGGCTGAGGCCATGCAGGCCATGGGAGAGTTGATCGTCAATGGATTCGGTGAAGAATAGCGGCATGCTCAGGTTCAGCGGCATTGCCGCTTCGCCCGGTATCTCGGTGGGCAGACTGCGCATCGTCGATCGGCGCCATATCTCCGTTGAGGAATATGTTGTCAGGGGTGATGCGCTGGCGGCCGAGGAGGAACGTCTGCAGGCGGGGATTGCCCGCACCAGGGCCGAGCTGCTCACCCTCAAGGAACGGCTCAAGGAAACCGCCGGCGACGACCACCTCTTCTTTATCGACACCCACCTGATGATCCTGGCGGACGAGCGTCTCTACGGCGAGGCCGCGGCCCATATCACTACGGACCGGATCAACGCCGAGGGGGCTCTGCGCAGGACCCTCCAGAAATACCGCGAGTACTTCGCCGGAATCGACGACCCCTACCTGCGTGAGCGGATCAGCGACGTTGAGACGGTCATCGATAAGATCATGCGCAACATGGTCGGGGAGCCCCATGTCCCCATAGTTCCCGACGGTGATCACACCATTGTCGTGGCCCATGACATCTCTCCCGCGGACATTCTGCAGATGGACCGCGAGCGCATCATCGGCTTCGTCACCGAGGTGGGGGGGAAAACCTCCCATACCTCGATCCTGGCGCGCGCCTTTGACCTGCCGGCGGTTGTCGGCGTTGAAGGGATCGCCGACAGGCCGCTGGACGGGATGCCGGCCATCCTTGACGGCCTCGACGGCATCCTGATCGTCAATCCCGATAGCGCCACCTTCCTGGAACACCTCCAGCGCAAACGGTACTACGAATACGTTGAGTCAGGGTTGCTCAGGCTTGCGGAACTGCCGCCCGAGACCCGGGACGGCCGGCGAATTCTGCTGAAGGGGAACGTTGAGGTGCCGGAGGAGGGACCGTCGGTGCTGCGCCACGGCGGCGAAGGGGTCGGTCTCTACCGGACCGAAATACTGTTCATGAACCGGCGGGAGATGCCCGGGGAGGAGGAGCAGTACCAGGTTTATGCCGCCATGCAGCGTGCCGTTGCTCCCCATCCCCTCACCATCAGGACCCTGGACGCGGGTGGCGATAAACTGCTGGACGGCCTGCTGCACCCCGCGGAGCAGAACCCCGCCTTGGGGCTGCGGGCGATCCGCCTGGCGTTGCGCATGCCCGACGAGTTCAGGAAACAGCTGCGGGCGATTCTCCGGGTCAGTGCCCACGGGGACGTGCGCATCATGTTCCCCATGATCTCCTGCCTGGAGGAGCTGCGCAGCGCCCGTCAGGTGCTCGATCAGGCCAAGGAGGAGCTCGGCGCGGCCGGAATCCCCTTTGATCCCGGTATCAGGGTGGGGATCATGATCGAGGTCCCCTCGGCGGTGCTGGTCTCTGATCTGCTGGCCCGGGAATCGGACTTCTTCAGCGTTGGTACCAACGACCTGATTCAGTACACCCTGGCCATCGACCGTTCCAATGAACACCTGGTCTCCCTGTACCAGCCGCTCCATCCGGCGGTGCTGCGATCCCTGCGCACCGTGGTGGAGGCGGCCCGCGACGCCGGCATCCCGGCCTGCATCTGCGGCGAAATGGCCGGTGATCCGCTTTACCTTCCGGTGCTGCTCGGCCTCGGTTTTGACGAGCTTTCCATGGGGTCCGCCTCCATCCCGCGGGTGAAACGGATGCTGCGCTGCTGCGACATGGGGCGGGCCGCCGAAGTCGCCGGCGCCTGCCTGGGATTTTCCACTGCCGAGCAGGTTGATCTGTTCCTGAAGGACGCCATCGCCACGACATTTTCCGATTCTCTGGACTGATCCCATGACACAGCAACTCTTGTTCTCGATATTCTCCTTCATTCTTGGCGCGGTCGTCGGCTCCTTCCTCAACGTCTGCATCTGCCGTCTGCCGCGGGACGAGTCGGTCGTGTCGCCCCCCTCCCACTGCCCGGGATGCGGTTACCTCATTCGCTGGTACGACAATATTCCGCTGCTGAGCTACCTCATGCTGCGCGGCAGGTGCCGCGGCTGCGGTGAACGCATCTCTCCGCGCTACCCCCTGGTGGAACTGCTCAACGCCCTGCTGAGCCTGGCGCTGTATCTCCGCTTTGGCCCGACGCTGGTGTTTTGCGGCCTGTTCGTCTTCTGCTCCGCCCTGGTTGCCATAACCTTCATCGATCTGGAGCATCAGATCATTCCCGATGAGATCTCCCTGTCCGGCATCGTGCTCGGATTCGTCGTTTCCTTTTTTCTGGCGGAGCCCGGCTGGCTGAACTCGCTTCTGGGCATACTCCTGGGGGGGGGGAGCCTGCTCCTGGTGGCCTACGGCTACCAACTGCTGACCGGCAAGGAGGGCATGGGGGGAGGCGATATCAAGCTGCTGGCCATGATGGGGGCCTTTTTGGGCTGGAGATCGATTCCCTTCATCATCTTCGTCAGTTCGCTGGCCGGCTCCCTGATCGGTATTTCCCTGATGCTGATCCAGAAGAAGGATTCGAAGCTGGCCATTCCCTTCGGCCCCTATCTTGCTCTGGGAGCCCTGCTGTACGTGTTTTACGGTCCCCGCCTGATCCGCTGGTACCTCACTCTGGGTGGCCTGTAGGGGGTAAGGCATGCCGTGCCGCCGCCCGAGTCTGATCGTATCAATCATGGCCTTTCTGGGGGGGCTGCTGGTATTGACCTGGCTCTTGTTCAGCCTTCTGGCCTTCAAGACCGCGGCAAACGATCTGTACGACCAGAAAGCCGAACACGCACGCATGCTGCTGGCGACCTTCGTGAGCCAGCTTCCCGACCCGATTCCCTCCTTCCCCGACGGTGTCATTGCTCCCGACTCATCCGCGTCCATCTACGCCCGGATACTGTCCGAAGAGCGGGCGTTCATCCGTCTGACCCTGCTGGACCGCAACCGTCGACCGATCTTCAGTGTCGGCCGGGAGGGATGCGACCTCCTGCTCCCCTTTGCCGGCCTCCCCGCCGACGCGGAGGGGAGCTTTCTGCGCAATGGCGGGAACGCCATTGCCTGCGTCATGAACGTCCCGCGGAACGGTCCGCCACTGGCCAGGGCCGGAGTTCTGATCTCGCTGGAGCCGGTCAGAGCCCGCCTCGCACGCACCAAGCAGTTGCTGGTGGCCTACTTTGTCCTTGATTTCGTTCTGCTGCTCGGCCTGGGCGCATTCGTCCTTTCCCGCATTGTCGTCAACCCCATAAACAGGCTGCTGGCCGCCACCGAGAGGATCACCGGCGGACAGTATGGTCAGAACCTGCCGGTTGCGGGCAGCTCCGAATTCGCCCGCCTGGCCGGTGCCTTTAACCAGATGTCCGTCACCCTGCTGCACAAGGAGCGCCAGGTCGCCCAGCAGGTGACCGCCCTGAAACAGACCAATGACGAGCTGCGTCAGGCGCGCGAGCGGGCATTCCGCTCGGAAAAGATGGCTTCCATCGGTCTGCTGGCGGCCGGCATGGCTCACGAGGTCGGTACGCCTCTGGCAGCCATCATGGGCTATGCCGAGCTGCTGGAGGGAGATGAACAGGCGGACGAGGCCAGCCGAGACTACGGGCGCAGGATTTCCCAGGAGAGCGCCCGCATCGACCGCATCGTGCGCGGTCTCCTGGATTATTCCCACCCCAGGGGAAGTATCGTGGCGGCGGTGGATCTCCCCGGCGTGATCAGGGATTCCATCGAGCTCATGACCCAGCAGGGGGCCTTCAAACGAATTCGGGTCACCACCTACTTTCAGGAGGATCTTGCGCCGGCCCTTGCTGATAGCCATCAACTGCTACAGGTTCTGATCAACCTGATGCTTAACAGTCGCGATGCCATGCCCGACGGGGGCAAGATCAGTGTACGGGCCACTAACGCGATCGAGAACCGGAGCGGCTCCCGACGGCGGGGGGTGCTGGTGGAGGTGCACGACAGCGGTAACGGCATCCCACCCGAACATCTGGAGAGTCTCTTCGAGCCCTTCTTCACCACCAAACCGCCCGGTAAGGGGACCGGACTTGGTTTGGCCATTGCTGCCCGCATCATCGAAGGCTTTGGCGGAAGTATCCATGTGCGCAGCACCCTGGGCAGAGGGAGCTGCTTTTCGCTCTGGCTGCCGGCCGTCGCGGAACGGGGAACCGAATCATGAATGAAGCGAAGCATATTCTGATCATCGATGACGAGGAAAACCTGCGCCACATGCTGTCGGTGATGCTCTCCCGTCAGGGGTACCGGGTGGACGGCGCGGCGGATGGCGTCCAGGGACTGGCCGCCCTGCGCGGCACGGTCTACGATTTCGTGCTCTGTGATATCCGCATGCCGGAGATGGATGGCAGGGCTTTCCTGGAAGAGGCCCTGCGCCAGCAGGTCACGTCGCCCATCATCATGATGTCCGCCTACGGTACGGTTGCGACGGCGGTGGAGTGCATGAAACATGGCGCCTATGACTACATCTCCAAGCCGTTCAAGAAGGACGAGATCGTCATGGTGCTGAAAAAGGCCGAAGAGCGGGAACGCCTGAAGGACGAGAACAGGCGCCTGCGGTCTGTGGCAACGGGCCGCTTCAACCACGGCGGCATCATCAGCCGCAACGCCAGGATGGAAGAAATATTCGGTAAGATTCGCCGGGTTGCCGGTTTGAAAACGACCGTCCTGATCCTGGGGGAGTCGGGTACCGGCAAGGAACTGGTGGCCCGCGCCGTGCATGACAACGGCCGGCGCGCCGCCAGAGCCTTCGTGGCGGTGAACTGCGGGGCTATCCCCGAAAACCTGTTGGAGAGCGAGTTGTTCGGTCACGTGCGGGGCGCCTTTACCAGCGCCACCGGTGACAAGGCTGGGCTCTTCGAGCAGGCTGACGGTGGAACGCTCTTTCTGGACGAGGTTGGTGAGATGCCGCTGGCGCTGCAAGTGAAGCTGCTGCGGGTACTCCAGGAGGAGGAGATCCGCCGGGTGGGGGCCTCCGTATCCAGCCGGATCGACGTGCGCATCGTGTCGGCCACCTCGCGTGATCTGGAGGCGGATGTCCAGGCAGGGCGTTTCCGCGAAGATCTCTATTTTCGGCTGAACGTCTTCTGTCTCCGTCTCCCCCCCCTGAGAGAACGGGTGGAGGACATTCCACTGCTGGCGGAACATTTTCTGGGGAATGCACTGCGCGACCGGGAACCGGGGAGCATGCGCATAGAACCGGATGCCATGCGCAGCCTCATGTCCTATGCCTGGCCAGGTAACATCCGTGAACTGGAAAATGCCATCGAGCATGCCGCTATTCTCTGCGAAAACGGCAGCATCACCAACGACTGTCTCCCCCGGACGCTCAGATCCGAGGCAGCGCCGCAACCATTGGTGAAAGGAACCGAGGAACTTTCCATCAAGAAGGCCGAAGCTGCCATGGAGCGGGAGCTGATCGGAAAGGCCCTGGCCAGGACCGGCGGGAACCGCACCCAGGCGGCCCGGATACTGGAGATTAGCCACCGCTCCCTGCTTTACAAACTCAAGGACTATGGTATCGACTAGGCAAAATTTGCGCTCTTTCTGGGCTGATTTCAACCGGAACTATGCAAAATATGCGTGGTCTTGCGCGCCGCTCCCGGAATAGTTGCGAAAAAACGATATGATGCTGTTGTGACTTAGCGTGGCATACAGTTTGCTAGCCTTCCATGGCTCAGCCACCTTGGAAAGGATTTGCCATGTCCATGCCAGCATTCACCCTCCTCCTGATCTCTCTGACGCTCTTCCTGCCCGCGCAGCTCCTGGCCACGACCGGCCACGGCGGCCAGTGCGCCTCCTGCCATACCCTTACGGAAAAAGAAGCCACAGAATTGATCAAGGGGGTTGGCGGCACGGTTACCTCGGTCAAACCGTCCCCTGCCGCGGGACTTTTCGAGATGATGGTGGAGCGGGACGGCCAGAAGGGGCTGCTTTTCATGGACTTTGCCAAGAAACACCTTGTCCAGGGAATGGTGTTCGATCGTACAACCCTTGAACCGGCGCCGGCGCATAGGGCAGAGGTCCCTCCCCCCAAACAGCAGGCTCCTCTGGATGTGCGCACCATTCCCACCGCTGGTGCCGTCAACATGGGCAACCCGAAGGGAACGAAGCGGCTGTACGTTTTTACCGATCCGGACTGTCCCTACTGCCGAAAGGGGCACGAGGAACTGAAAAAACTTGCCCGGATCACGCCTGACCTGGCTATCTTCGTCGTGCTCTATCCGCTGCCCATGCACCCCGACTCGTTCGACAAATGCCGCGCCATTGTGGAAGCCGGGAGCGTTGCTATACTTGACAAGGCGTTCGCGGGCGGATCGGTGCCCAAACCGAAGGGAGCGGGGAGCAAAAAACTGATCGAGGAAAATCTGGCGTTTGCCAACGCGAGCGGCATCTCAGCAACCCCAACCCTGGTCATGCCCAACGGCAGGATTGAGGTGGGGATGCGGGATGCTGACACGCTGAAGAAGATGCTGACCGCAGCACATTGATCGTCAGATTTCGCGGTTTTCCGGTTCCGAAAGGAGATATGCGCAATGAAGGAAAAACTGAGACTACTGGTGGTGATTTTGGTGAGCCTCTTCCTGTTTCTGACTTCATCCGTGGCAATGGCGCAGCAGACGGTGTTTTATGGGGTTCTGGTGGATGTGAAGCGTGACCGGCTCACGGTCATGGACAGGAAGGGACATACGGAGAGCTACCGGATTGCCGATGATACGCTGGTAACGAACCGTGACGGCAGCAACACCCGCATCGAGCGCTTCAGCGCCGGCACCAGGCTTTCCGTCACCGCCCAGAACGGGACGGCCCGTGTTGTCTCCATCCAGGAGGTGCCGAAATGAGGCGGCTATTTCTGCAGATCGCCCTTCTCTCATTTTTACTTTGCGTTGGACTGCGCGTCACTGAGGCTGAAGCCTATTACGTCTCATCGACTACTCCTGCGGATGACCCTTCCTATCTAACACCGGTAGCGGTGGATACGGTAATTGAGTTTGTTTTTTCCAATAACGTTTACTGGAGCGAGATTTATAACAATAAAAAACTGCGTATAACTCTGCGTCAGAAGAATACGACGGCGAACCTGCTCAGCCCTTCGAATTTTGAACGCTGGTCTACGGCCCTGAGCAGCTGGGTTGCTCCCAATTTTGGGTTTAAAAACGGGGTCAAGTACCGAGCATACCCATCGGCTGAACTGCTGCCTGATACGGAATACGAACTGGTCTTTTCATGGAAAATAATGGATGCCGATGACGATACGCTTGGAACATCTGATACCATTATTCGTTTCAAAACCGCCGCTGCTACTCCCCCTGCGGCAACTATTCTCGATAATGATCCCGCGAATGGTGCCACCAACATTGCCCTGAACCTTTCCGAGATCACGGTCCGATTCGACCAGCAGGTTGATTCGACAACGGGGGGGAGCACTTCCATAGTCAATTCGACAAATTTCTCCGTTTCCCCTCCGGTGAGCGGTACCTATTCCTACGATTCAGGCGCGGCCCAAGGTAAACTGACGCTCTCTTCGGCGCTTGCCGCCAGCACCACCTACACGGTGACGGTTAATAACGTCAAGGACGCCAACGGCCAGACGGTTGCCGGCCAGCCCTACACCTGGACATTCACCACCCGCTCCAGCGACACCACCAGGCCGACTGCCAGCGTGGTTACCCCCACGGCCACGACATCCATTCCCGTCAGTCAGGATTTTATCATCCAGTTCAGTGAGGCCATGGACCCGGCCAGCATCACCGCCGCCAATATCTACATCTCCGGTGTGACCGGGACGGTTACCTATGACAGCATCAACAACAGGGCTACACTCACGCCCAGTTCTTCACTCGGATACAGCACTGACTATACCCTGACTGTTACTTCTTCCGTCAGGGATTTGTCGCTGAATACCATGCTCAACCCGCTGACATTCTCCTTCACTACTGTGCAGTATACGACTCCGGCGGCCATGAACGAATACTGCCAGATCCCCCCCTTCATCTCCGGCGGCTCGGTCAAACCGAACGTGCTGCTCATGGTTGATAATTCAGGCAGCATGAACGAGTTCGCCTACAAAAATAAAGGGTACGGCGACAGCAACTACGATACCAGCTACGACAGCTCCAAGAGCTATTACGGCTACTTTGACACGGCCTATATGTATCAGTACTCCACCTCAGCCAGTGGTCACTTCAAGATCGATACATCAAAAACCATGGACAGGGAGAGCTTCTGGTCCGGCAACTTCCTGAACTGGCTGACCATGAGGCGGGTAGATGTGGTTCGTAAAGTGCTGGTGGGAGGCAAGATCACTCCTCGGTCCGTTGCCAACGCAAACTACGCCCTGATTCATAGTGGACCTGACCGTGATTACTATAAGCGCTACGGAAATAACTACTATATCGTTGATGATGGTAAGATCTACTCCTGCGGAACCACCGCTAACTGTTCGAAAAGTAGTGCAACCACCTACAACGGTAAGATTTACGTGGGCGACAATCCTCCGGATGAGGGGCTGATCGTCAAGATGTGGGACAAGATCAACTTTGGGATCATGTTCTATAATACCGGCAACAGGTTCGAGGATAGCCAGAACAAAGTCCGCGACGGTGGTTACCCTGCGGTGGATCTCGGCTCCACCGGTACCAACCTGGTAACCCAGGTGGAAAATACCGACCCGAGTACCTGGACTCCCCTGGGGGAAACCTTCTATGAGGCGACCCGTTATTTCATGGCCACCGACAGCGCCTACAACGGCGGTACCTACAGCGGTAAAGATCCCATTGCCCACAGCTGCCAGAAGAACTTCGTCCTGATTCTGACCGATGGCGAAGCCACCAAAGACCGGAACCTGCCGGGCGGCAACTGGGGAACCCCCATCACCGATTCGAATTTCAACGTGAAGACCTGGATGGACAAGATTGCCGCAAACGAGGGTTATACCAGCCAGTGGAACGTATCGCCCAATACCGATGAGGGTTCGTATTACTTGGAAGGGGCTGCCTACTGGGCACACATGAACGACCTGCGCAGCGATACTCTGGGAAAGAGCAACATAAGCTCGAACCAGAACATTACCACCTATGCCGTGTATGCCTTCGACGATTCCAACCTGGGACGTGACTTGCTACAGAAAACCTGCAAGTACGGCGGGTTCGAGGATTCGGATGGGACCGGCAAGCCGGACCAGCAATCCAAATGGGACCGTGACGCGAACGGAGTGCCGGACACCTACTACGAGGCTCAGGATGGCAGCAAACTTGAGGGAGAACTGCTGGCTGCGCTGCTGGATATCCTGACCCGGGTTTCGTCCGGAACCGCGGCGTCCATCCTCAACAACAGCGAGGGGAGTGGCGCCAGCCTGCTGCAGGCGGTTTTCTATCCCAAAAAAGCTTTCGGGAATGGTACCGAGGTGAGCTGGATCGGCGAGATGCAGAACCTGTGGTACTACCTCGATCCCTATCTGCAACTCAGCACGATTCGCGTGGATACGACGAGCGACTACAAGCTGAATCTGAAGGATGATAATATCGCCCAGTTCTATTTCGATGGGGACAAGACCCGGGTCATGCTGCTGAAGGATGTCAAAGGGGATGGAACCCAGCTCACCCAGCTGGGAGCATCCTATGACCCTGACGATACCGCGAATGTCAAAAGTCTGTGGCGGGCCGGTCGTCTGCTCTGGTCCCGTGACCTTTCCAACGACGACCGTACCATATTCACCCATACCGGCGTCTCAACGCTCGATATTCTGAAGAATTCGGCTAACGAGAATACGAATATGGCCAGCTTTGAGAGCAGTGTGCTCAAGGATGACACCACGATCCAGGGATACCTCCAGGCGGCCAACGACACAGAGGCTGACAAGATCATTTCCTACGTACGCGGTATTGACCAGTCCGGCTATCGTTCACGTACCGCCATCATCGCCGGTGCCAGCGGTACCTGGCGCCTGGGAGACATCGTCAGCTCGACCCCCAAGATCCAGGGGAATGTGGCGCTGAATGCGTATTATCAGAGCCTTCCCACCGGCTATAACGATGCTTCCTATAAAAAATTCGCCCAGTCAAACGACTACAGGAACCGCGGCATGGCCTATGTCGGCGCCAATGATGGCATGCTGCACGCATTCCGCATGGGGGTGCTCAAGGAGTTGACCGATCCCTGCCGCGTGGCGTCACCTTCTGCCGATTGCGCTGCGGACAAGTCGCAGCTGAACGACTATACCGTTGACAGCGATGGGGCAAACAGTAACGTCAAGGCCGACGCCTCCGACAACCTGGGGCGGGAGGAGTGGACCTTCATCCCGCGCCAGATGCTCCCCTACCTCAAGTACCTGGCTGATCCGGACTATTCGCACCTGTTTTACGTGGATGGCGCACAGCTCATCGTCGATGTGGCCGTCAACAGGCCCACAACCTATGATACGACTGACTACCCCTCCTGTGGTACGAGCTATTGGGAATGCCCCAAACAGACGGTCTACAAGACTGTGTCAGGAGTGACGACCAAGAACCTGGACCCTGCCAATACCAGCTGGCGGACGATCCTGATTGGCGGCACCGGTCTGGGCGGCGCGAGCAGAAACCGCGGCGGCTCTGGCCTCTGCACCGGTGGCGGCAGCGACTGCGTAAAAACCCCGGTGGCCGGCTTGGGATATTCCGGTTACTATGCGCTGGATATTACTAATCCCAATGACCCTAAATACCTCTGGGAGTTTTATGGTGATCCTGCGGCCGGTGCGACAGCCAGCGCTCAGGGTGGGAATCTCGGTTTCGCCACGACCGGCCCGGTTATCATCCGTGTCGGAGACAAGAGTAAAAATGGGCGATGGCTCGCGGTCTTTGCCTCGGGACCGACCGGCCCGATTGAAACAACTACCCACCAGTTTCTGGGACGTTCCGACCAGAATCTGAAACTGTTTGTCGTGGATATCGTGACCGGAACGCTCGTCAGGACGATCGACACGGGGATCGCTAACGCATTTGCCGGTTCCGTCTCCAACTCGGCCATCGACAATGATCGCAACAGCAACACAAAGTCCGGATTCTATCAGGACGATGCCGCCTATATAGGCTATGTTCAGAAGGTTGATGCTACCAACTGGACCAACGGTGGCGTCATCAGGCTGGTTACCAATGAGAATGTCGACCCAAGCACCTGGGCTACCAGCACGGTTATTTCAGGGATAGGACCGGTTACCACCGCCATAACCAAACTGCAGGACAGGGTTAACAAGAAACAGTGGCTGTATTTCGGTACCGGCCGCTACTTTTTCAAAAATGCGACGCAGGTGGATGATGGCGACAGCCAACGCAGGCTGTTCGGTATCATGGAACCCTGGTATAACGCTTCGACGCAGAAGGTTGATCCGACCAAGACCGATACCGTGGCGTTTGCCGATCTCGATGACCAGACCACGTCGCCCAGTGCCGCTCTCGCCTCGGGTTCGAAAGGGTGGTACATCAATCTTGATACCTCCGCCCTCAATGATGGCTATTCATCCGAGAGGGTCATAACCGACCCGGTCGCATCCACAAGCGGGGTTGTATTCTTTACGACATTCCGTCCCACCTCAGATGTGTGCGGTTATGGAGGCGGTTCCTATATCTGGGCGGTGGGATATGCTACGGGAACGTCGCCGCCGGCTAATGCCATGAAAGGTAAGCTGCTGGTACAGGTTTCCACGGGCGCGTTCGCGGAAATCTCCATGTCGTCAGGATTTACGGCAAAGGATAACAGGCGGACGACCGACATGATCCAGGGGGTCCCCCCCAAGGCCCAAGGGCTCTCGCTCCTGTCCAATCCCAAGCCGATCAGGAAGATCATTCACTACCAGGAAAAGTAGTGGGAAACGGGGTATGCTTCAGAAGCATGGAGGTAGGCATGGCTGGCAGGAGGAGAGACAATTCATCGAAGGGGTTTTCGTTGACCGAGTTGATCATCGTGATTTTTCTGATCTCGACCGTCCTTGCCATTGCTACCCTGAACTTCAATCACTGGCAGCGTAAGTACAACATCGAAGCCCAAGTGAAGGAAATGCTCTCCGACCTGACAGCCGTGCGCCAGATGGCTATCCAGACCAAGAAAGAGCACGAGATTATCCTGAACCCGAAGATGATTTCGGTGCGTCGCTACAATGATGAGTCCGATACAACCGGTACCGTGGTGTTCAGCAGGAATCTGAACTACACGATTCAAAAGTTTTCGGAAGGTACCTTGAGCTCTTTTAGTGATACCATCAGCAGGATTAACTCCCGAGGCTATACAATAAGGGCAGACCATAATATGACGATTGCGGTGGGCGTTGGTTTGGGCGAGCCTGCGTACGACTGTCTTGTTATTCATTGGGCACGGACTAATGTGGGGAAAATACATGGCAATTCATGCGACTTTCAATAGCAAGGGCTTTACCCTGATAGAGTTTCTGGTCGCCATCGTCATTCTGATGGTCGGATTGCTGGGGTTGCTGCAGGTGGTCAACTATGCGATCGTGCACAATATGGGCAATCAATTGCGTCAGGAGGCGCTCATGCTGGCTGATGAAAGGATGAACTCGGAAAAGGCCAGGTCTTTTGACAATATCGATGTGCTGCAGCGTCGTTATTCCACCAGCAGGGTGGTGAACGGGGCATTCCGTAGTTACTCCGTCTCGCAGACGGTGACGCAGCCGACTACTCGTACCAAGCAGATTGAGATGGAGGTCATATGGCGCTACAAGGGAGAGCGCTTTACCCATTCCGTGCTATCCCTCATTTCCGAATTTGAGTAGCGCGGCTCGGAGGCTGTTATGTTGAATTCCCGCAAGGGGTTTACTCTGGTTGAGATGGTGGTCGTCATGGCGGTTTTTATCGTCGTTGTCATGATCACCGCCGATTCTTTCAAGACCATCCTTACCCAGGTGACCAAACTTACCAAGTCGGAGGAAAGCAATATCGAGGGGATGCTGGGGCTTGAGATGTTTCGCCACGATATCGAACAGGCTGGTTTCGGGCTTCCCTATTCGTTCCTCGCCCAGATCGAATATAATGAGGCCAGCGGTACCCCTGCCAGTACATTCAATGATGGTACAGGTTCGACATCAAGCGCCGTTCCCCGGGCCGTGGCGGCCGGAGATGATCTTGCCGCCGTCACAGATTCCGGTAACTACAATATCCTTGGGGACACGGATTATCTGGTTCTGAAGGGGACCTCCCTTGGTACAAATGCCGCTTCCCAGAAATGGACCTACATGCGCATCGACGACAGCGTTGCGATTCCCCCTCCACGCATCTGGCCATCTGGCAACATGAACAGCGCCGACGATCGGGTGATCGTGATGCGCAAAGCCTTTTCCGAAAGCACCTATACCAATCAGCTCGTCGTTGCCAGCTCCACCAAGTTCTCCGCGGTCTACCGCAGTAGCGGTTTTGATGAGACTGACAAGGCATTCAGGCCGACGCTCAAGGAAGAGATCTATTATCTCTACGGGATTACATCAGGAGACACGGTTCGCATGCCCTTCAACCGTGCCGACTTCTTCGTTGCCGCCCCATCATCCTCCTCGAGTCGACCGGCCTTTTGCGCCAAGAATACCGGTATTCTCTACAAGGGAACCATCAATCACGGGGATGGTAAATTGAATTACATTCCCTTGCTTGATTGTGTTGCCGATATGCAGGTCGTCTTTGGGTGGGACCTGGATGACGGTCAGGGAAACGAGGGGCAGGATGGCGCCGTGGATACCTACTCCACCCCCCTGGCGCTCAACAAAACCGATATCACGGTTTCACCATCCGGCCACAAGACGCGTGTTACCGATGCTCTGGCCGACCCCGAGAAACTGCGTGCCAGCCTCAAGCTGGTCAAAGTCTATCTGCTTGCCCAGGTGGGCCGCCGCGACCCCGCGTATCAGAGCGCCGATAGCTTCAGTGTGGGGAACGTGTCAGCGGATGGTATAAGCAAGCTGCATCCGCTGACGTCAGAGATGCGCCAGTACCACTGGAAAGTCTACCGCATTGTAGTGCGCCCCAAGAATCTCCAGTCCAATCAGTGATTTTGAGGAGTCTTTTCATGAAACCCGTTGTGGCAGGTCAGGATGGTTTCGCACTGGTAACGTCTCTTATGATGACGTTCATTTCACTGGTCATGGTAATGGCGATCATGTATATGATTTCCCGTAATGTCGAGATGACCGGTGGGACGAAACGTTATAAAACCGCGCTGGAGGCAGGGCAGGGAGGAACCGAAATTGTTGTCAAGGAAATCATACCGGAAATTCTAAAGAACTATACGGATAGCGATCTTGTTACGAAACTCCAATCTGCTTTCAGTGGCGTTACACTCTCGGTGATTGCCGACAAGGAATGTCTCAAGGACAAAATTGTTAAAGATGGAACCGAGTGGAAGAAAACGTGGAACGCCTCTCTGGATCCGAAGGTCTCTCCTGACTTTACCCTGAAGCTTACTGCGGCACACGGGCAACCGTACAGCGTATACACCAAAATTGTTGATACTGTTCTGGGCAATACCGATATGAGCGGACTGCAACTGGAGGGGGCAGGAGTTGCAGAGTCGCTAACTGTTATCACGCCTCAGCATTTGCCCTATGTGTACCGGGTAGAGGTTCAGGCTGAGCGTGAAACTAATGCCCATGAACAAGCAAACATCTCAGTACTGTATGCTTATTGAATTAAGATATCAGTGAGTACAGTTCTCGCATGTTTGTGTTCAAGACTGTTTGGTACGCACCTTTCGCGCGAGAAGATGTGTCTAATTGCATAATTTTCTTGACATGGGCTTGAATTATTGTAAGTGATAACCAGCGTTTTAATATGGGCGTGGCTGTGTCTAGGGGGTTGCGATCGGTTTGTTCTAAACAGATTGCAAATAGAATGATGTGTTGCGCGGTGACAGGAGGGGTGTCTTATTTTGGACAACCTGCGGAAGAGTTAAGCAATCAAAATCTGTTACAGGAATGTACATTATGCTTTTTTTTAACAGGAAAAAAGAAGTTGTCGGCATAGATATCGGGTCCAGTTCCGTAAAGCTTGTACAGCTTCAGGGACATAGGGGGGGGTATCAGCTCGTAAATGTCGGCATTATACCGCTTCCTCCCGAAGCCATTGTCGATAATACTTTTATGGACAGTTCGGCTATCGTTGAAGCCATTAAAAATCTCATCTCCAGTTTAGGGGTTAAGATTAAAGATGTTGTCTGTTCCATTTCCGGAAATTCGGTAATCATTCGTAAAATATCACTTCCCACCATGCCGGCGGAAGAACTTGAAGATCAGATAGGTTGGGAGGCGGAACAGTACATTCCCTTTGATATCAATGATGTAAATATTGATTTTCAGATCCTATCCCAAGATGTTATTGACCCCTCAAAAATGAATGTGCTGCTCGTTGCCAGCAAAAAAGACATTATCAATGACTATGTTGCGGTTTTTAACGAAGCAGGGCTTCAATTGTCTGTTGTTGATGTTGATTCATTTGCGGTGCAGAACGCCTTTGAGGTCAACTACGACGTCAGTCCGGATGAAGTCTTAGCATTGGTGAACATCGGTGCCGGAGTGATGAATATCAATGTAGTCAAGGGGGGTAGTACACTGTTTACCCGTGACGTGCAGATGGGGGGCAGCCTCTATACCGAAGAGATTCAAAAACAGATGGGAGTAAGCAGTGTGGAGGCCGAGTCGCTGAAGATCCTGGCGCATGAAAATTGCAGCGAAACGCTCTCGGATGTTATCTGTAGGGTCAACGAATCGCTAACTCAAGAGATCAGGCGTTCTCTCGATTTCTATAACTCTACAGCGAACGAAGATCGTATTGCCAGGATCTTTGCCAGCGGTGGATGTACAAAAATGTACAATCTGGTTGCGACAATTAGTGAAAAGCTTCAGTTGCCGGTTGAAATTATCAATCCGTTTGTAAAGCTTCACTGCGCGGACAAGGATTTTGATCCTGACTATCTGCAGGAGATTGGCCCGCTGATGGCGGTCACCGTCGGGCTTGCCATAAGGAGGGTTGGAGACAGATGATAAAGATCAATCTCTTGCCGGTCAGGGCTGCAAAAAAGAAGGAGACCGCCGTTCAACAGATTGCTATCTTCTGTATCGGTGTCGTGCTGGTGCTGGTTGTTTTTATGACCACGTTCTTCGTGAAAAAGATGCAGATAGCAGATACGAAAAATGATATTTCCGCCGCGCAAGACAAAATCAGTGAATTGAAAAAACGAATTGGCAAACTGGAGGAGTTGAAATCTCTTAAAGACCAAGTAAAGAAAAAGCTCGATGTTCTGAACCAGTTGCGTAAAAACAAGACTGGACCTGCTCACAGACTTGCCACCTTGAGCGACAGTACCCCCGACCAATTGTGGCTGACTTCCTATGCTGAAGCTGGTTCAGATATAAAGATATCTGGGATTGCTCTCAACGAGGACTTGATTGCAGCTTTTCTGAGAAACATTGAGGCTTCGTCAGATTATATGAACGTGGAACTTTTGGTGTCAGAGCAAAAAGAAATTGAAGGTGCAAAAATTAAAAGATTTGATATTTCATGTAAACTTCATACTGCGTCAGATACGGATCAGAATCAGAAAACGAAAGAGCCAAAATAGTAACCGAAAAACTAATTAAGAATGGACTGCGCATGGATCCGCAAGTAGAGAAAATACTAAAACTCCCAACGAAACAGAAACTTCTTGTTTTTGCTCTTGTCCTTCTTATTGAATCAGTTGGACTTGTCTGGTTTGTATGCATGCCAAAGTTCCGGGAGCATAAAAACCTTAAGTCAGAACTGACTAAGTTGCAGGATGAGATCGAAGATAAGACCCGTATCGCCGCAAATCTGCCACGCTTGCAGACGGAGTATGATCGGCTAGACCGTGAGTTGGTTCAGGCGTTGACAGAACTTCCCAACTCCAAGGAGATACCATCTCTGTTGACAAGCATAACGGCTCTTGGAAAAAGCGCCGGACTCGATTTTCTTGTCTTCAGACCTAAGAACGAGAATCAAAAGGACTTTTATGCCGAAGTCCCTGTTGAAATAAGTGTTGCCGGCTCATATTACAGCGTTGCAAACTTCTTTGCCGCGGTGTCGAATCTACCCAGAATTGTCAACATCACCAATGTTGTTTTTACCGATATAAAGAGTTCGAATAACAGGGTCATGACCAAAGTGAACTGCCTTGCAACAACATTTCGATTCCTTGATAAGAAAGAGATGCCTAATGACAAAAAACCTGCCAAAAAGTAACTCTCTGTTGTGGCTGTTTGTTTGGATCGCGGCGGCTGGTTTTTGTATGCAGGCGTGTAAAAAAGATGAATCCAAAACCGAGCCTGTGCCCGTGGCGAAGCCAGAATTGGGTAATGCATCAAAAGTCAACAGACCAGTCCAGCAACAACTCAGTGCCGTGGTGGCATCGAATCCGGTCGCTAATAACAAGTTTGACTTCAGTGCCAAAAAGGATCCCTTTAAACCGCTTCTGATGGCAAAAAAGGCTCCTGTGCCGGTCTTCACCAGAAGGAGAAGCATCAGCGGCAGTACCCTGCCGATTCACAGTTTTGATGTCAATCGGTATAAAGTCATTGGAATTATAACTGGAATACGAGAAAACCAGGCAATGGTGACTGATCCAAATGGAAAAGGGTATGTGATAAAGGTCGGGATGACCATTGGCAAAAACGAGGGGCGCATTACCTCTATCTCCTCGAATTCTGTGACTGTTCTCGAACAGTTCATAGATAACAATGGCAGAGTACGCAAGGAATTTATAAAAATCAACCTGCCCAGGAAATAGTAAGGAGTTCCGCATGATGTGGATGAAAAGACAATCGATTCTTTTGGCGCTTTCATTGGCAGTGGTTTCCGGCTTGTCAACCCCCACGCCAGGCTTCGCCGAATCCGCACAAATTGTATCCCCTGTTGCTCAAAATACAGTTGCGTCCATCGATTCGATAACGGTTCAGGGTGAGGGAGCCGCGGCGGAACTAGTCATAAAGCTGTCTTCTGCGACTACCTATACCAGTTACAGAACAACCTCTCCTCTGCGGCTTGTGGTTGATCTTTCTCAAACCGACCAGGGGGCGGTCATGGCGCCGGTTGTGCTGAATCGCGGTAATTTTAAGGTTGTCACGGTTAATCGCTACGACACCGATGCAGGAGTGCTGACGCGCCTGGATGTTGAGTTGGAAAAGGATGCCGAGGCTATCGTGAGCGTTTCCAAGGATAGGCCCGCTGAGATCAGGGTTTCCTTCCCTGTGCTGGCTACCGCATCCACCACTCCTTCCGTCTCTGTCGCTGCGCCAGGTGCGGAAATTTCTGCTGCAACCGTCAGGTCACAAGGCCAGGAAACGCCGAACACCGCGTCGGAACCGACTCCCACGGCACAGAACAGGAAACCAAGTACACTGACGGCCGTGTCCGGCAAGAACAATGCAATTCTCCTCGCGATTGATGGTGGGGTCAGAGAATTTACGGCCTTTCGTTTGAACAAACCTGACCGTTTTGCCATAGATCTCCATGGTGTTAAAAGCGTTCTGCCTTCACGCTTGTATTCTGTTAACACGATTGGTGTTTCTACTGTGCGCCTTGGGTTGTACCCGGATAAGATTCGGGTTGTGTTTGATGCTATCGATGGCGCCTTACCCAAGATCGTTGCGGAGAAAACAGCCGAAGGCATACGCGTGATGCCGATGGCGAAAACGGGCGACGCGTTGAATGGGGGTGGAGATACGTCTACTGGTCGATCTGATCAAGCTCAGCCCTCCTATGCGTCAGTTGAGAGCCAGAAAAAACCTTTGGCAGCAGCAAGCGATTCTACGTCAACGCCGCTGGCACCTGTGGATGGCAAGATCCCCGCTGTTTCCAGTGTGTCCCCTTCGCGGGTCGAAATGGTCGATTTTCAGGTGGTTAACGGTATTTCCCGTGTCGCCGTGAAAGTGAGCGGAGGAGCGGTTGTCGAACCCCCTGAAAAATCACCAGGTTTTGTTACTGTTACGGTTAAAAACGCGATTATTCCCAGCAACCTGCAACGCTCTCTGGAGGCAAAGGGGTTTTGGTCTCCGGTGCTGAGGGTTACCCCTCTTCTCGTGACGACACGCAAGGGAACAGACACGAAAATCCGCATTGCCCTGCGGAAAACGGTGCCCTATGAATTCCGGCGTGAAGGGGATATGGTGTTCGTTGATTTCAAAAATCCGCAAGGAGCTCACGACACCTTGGCGGCTCCTTCTCCGGTCACAGGAAACGTTGAGGATACCCCCGGCAGCACAGCTTCGCTTCGATCTGAACTGCTCTCCTCTCCGGATGATTTCCCGAAGACTACTGGTTCCGCAAAACTGTATCGGGGCCGGCGGGTTACCCTTGAGTTTGCCGACGCCGACGTGCGCAAAATCTTTCAGCTGATATCGGAGGTCAGCAACAAGAACTTTGTTCTGGGGGACGACGTGACCGGAACCATCAGCATCAAGCTGGTCAACGTCCCCTGGGATCAGGCACTGGACATCATTCTTGATGCGAAAGACCTTGAAATGCGTGAAACAGGAAACGTGCTGTCCATCAAGAAACGGGGCGCATTCAGGGAACAACTGGTTAGGCAGCCCACAGTTACGGAATATTTCCCCGTTAATTATAGTTCTGCAAAATCTGTGAGCCCGCAATTGGAGGCGTTGGTCGATCCAACACTGCTGAAAGAGAAATATGCTAAGGTCACAGTTGATGATCGCACCAACACGGTGGTGGTCACCTCCGTGCAGTCGGATATTGACAGGATAAGGGCCTATCTTGCCAAGATGGATATCCCGGAAAAGCAGGTCATGATCGAGGCGCGCATTGTGGAGGCAACATCTACCTTTACCCGCAGCCTGGGGGTAAATTGGGGCGTTCACTATAACGATGCTTCAGGCTCGCTCCTGGGGATTACCCAGTTGGACACCGGTTTTGGTGGTCTCACCAGTGCGCCGCCGACCAGTGGTACTGGAGATTCTGCGGGGGGGAACCTGGGGATTTCCTTCGGTGCCTTGGGGAATGGCGTGCAACTGGATATGAGGCTCAGTGCGGCTGCAACGGCCGGTCTCGTCAAGATTATCTCCAGTCCCAAGGTTGCGACGCTTAACAATAAGAAGGCCAAGATTGCCCAAGGCCAGCAGATTCCCTATACCGCGTCGGACGGCGACAATGTTCAGACAAAATTCGTAGAAGCTGCTCTGTCCCTTGAGGTTACTCCCCATATCAATGCCAACGGGACCATCAGTCTGAGTGTTGTTGCCAAAAACGATTCCATGGGTGATGCTGTCGGTACTGATGAACAGCCTGCCATCAACACTAAGGAGGCGTCGACGGAGATGCTGCTGCGCGACGGAGAGACAACGGTGATCGGGGGTATCTTCGTGGACAGTGACAACGAATCAGATTCAGGGGTACCCTTCCTGATGGACATCCCGGTTATCGGCAAGTTCTTCAAGACGAACAACAAGACAAAGACCAAGACTGAGCTGCTGATTTTCATTACACCACGTATTATCGGCGTAACGTAGAAGTCCCATACCCTTCTGATGCAGTATCGAAAACATTCTTGCACTCCATGCACAACAACCTCCGGAAAATGCTTTCCGGAGGTTGTTGTGTTAATAGGTTCCTCGTCGCGTTATGTAGTTTGTTTCTTGAGCCGCAACGTTTTTTTCATCTCGAGCACATTTCCTCTATCAGCCTTCCGATATACCACTGAGTCCATAAGTGAACGGATGATAAAGAGTCCCCTGCCGGTTTCGCTGAGATAGTCGGCATTGATGCCGGGGACGGGCACTGAGTTCAAATCGAATCCTAGACCATTATCATATACCCGGACAGCCAACTCTGTCTCGCTGACCGTGATGCGTATTGTAACCGCTTTATCCGGGTGTGCCGCGTTTGCATGTTTGATGGCGTTGGACATTGCTTCGGTCAGTACGACGTTGAGATTATAGGCAAATGCACCACCGTCGTCCGCCAGACCGTTGATTTCCCTGGCCATGTTTTCTCCGAGGTTTCCAATCAAACGCAGATAACGGGTCTGATTAGGGACCTTGATCTGGATTTCAATTTCGTTCTTCATGGCTTCCCCTGCGCGGCAACGTTTATGCTAGAAGCTCTCAAGCGCATCGTCAACAGTATGGAATATGTCAAAAACACGATGCAGACGAGTAAGTTCAAACATAGATCTCACCTGCGTCTGGAGCCCGCTCAGTTTTAGGGTTCCCTGGCGCGTTGAGGCATTCTTGAAACCAGATACGAGCACACCAAGTCCGGAGCTGTCTATGAAACGCACTTCCTTGAGATCCACGATCAGATCTTTCACGCCTTCAGCGAACAGTCTGTTCATCTCGGTCTTCAATTCATCGGAGTTGTGTGCGTCAAGTCGTTCCTCGTGTACGCTGATGGTCACGCGTTTTCCGTGCTGCTCTGTGTTCAGGTTCATGGCCTCTCCTTGAATGATGACGGTATAAAATAAGCAAAAATGACATGTTTTTGGCTCTGCTACAAAATTTTTACGACAACCATAGATATGTCGTCCTGAAATGTATCCAGACCGGTGAAATCGCTCACAACGGTGTAAAAGGAGTCAATGATCTCCTGGGCTGAAAGGGTGTGGACAGTCCTGAGGTGATCGCATGTCCTTTCAACCCCAAAACTCGTTCCCTGTGAGTCGGTTGCCTCGGTCAGACCGTCAGTGTAGAACAATACGGTGTCCCCCTTCAAGAGCTCTATACTCCGCTCCTCAAAGATGACTGATGGTTTGACTCCGATTATCAGGCCTTCGGCATCCAATTCGATACAGGTGGCTTCGCTGTCACGGCAGATGAGAGGACGGTTGTGGCCGGCATTTGCATACGACAATCGTCCCGTTGCTGAGTTGTACTTTGCATAAAACATGGTGATGAACAGTTCGGCTCTGGTTAGATCGTCGTAGAGTTGGGTGTTGAGTTGCCTCAGTATGGAGGAGGCATTCTGGGGTATGTTGACGTGAGGCCTCAGAAGTGTCCTGACTTCGGCCATGATTAATGCGGCACCCACGCTGTGGCCTGAAACGTCTGCTATGAGAACGTCGGTGGTGTGCTCATCTCGCAGAAAATAGTCGTAATAGTCCCCTCCCACATGTGCTGCGGAGACACAGCGGCCGGCTATGTCCACTCCGAAAAGCTGCGGCGGGTGTTCTGGAAGCAGGGATAACTGTATCTGCTGGGCAATTTCCATGTCACGGTTTATCCGGGCATTTTGCAGCAGAGCCTGCTCCTTTTGGTTGCGCTCCTGCTCCCGCGCCGCTATCTCACGCGTTATGATAACCGTTTGAGCCAGTTGGCCGGCGAGGCTGTCCAGGAGGTCCGTAAACTCATCGGTGAAAAGTCCTGGAATTGACTTGGAAAAGATAGAAAGAATTCCAAGTGGCGCGTCTCCTGTACGCTGAATAGGGATGTAGGCACAGGAAACGATGCCATCTGCAATCGTGTGTTTCAATGAATACGGTGGGAGGGGTAAGGAGGTGTCATTGACAACGAACGTCTTGCGATTGCGAGCAACGAGAGAATGGAATGGCTCGCTTTCCTTTAACCATGGCAGGTCAGGAGCCGGATTTTGGTTGATCACCTGACAGCATTTGAGAGAAAAATCCCCATTTTCGTCTTTCAGCAAAATTGCTGCAATATCCAGTCTGAACTCCTTTAGCAATAGCTGAAGCAGGTCGTTCATTATGATGGAGATGTCAAGAGTTCGATTAATGATTTCGGAGGCCTTGATGCGCACGGACAAGGCTTCCCGACTCTGGTCGAGGGACGTTTTCACGGTGCTGAAAATATCGTAGACGATTTCCATGCGGGAACCCATATCAGAGAGAAAACTGTCAACAATGGCCCCTGCCGCTGCAACGCCAACTGAGCCTGCCAGAGTCTTTTCGGTAAATCGCTTCAGGTTTGGCAGCTCGAATTCGGATATGTGCCCGTCCCGATCCATTTGGCTATCTCCGATATAGGTTGCGATGGCCTGTTGTGCGTCGGCTTCGCCGATGAATTTGGCCATGAGCGTGCCAAACTGGGCAATGGTGACAGGTTTCGAGAACCGTTTTGTCTCCGCATGGATGCTGCGGTGGCGATCGGGCCTGAATATATCAATAAATCTGATGACCTGATCTCGCTCCTGTTCGCCCTGGTGGAGAATGAGCGAACAGGCAACGTAGCTGGATACATTGAAAAAAAGACTCCAGAAGAGGGAATGACTCCACATGTCCATGCCGGAGAGGCCGAACAGGGCCGTTGGCTTCAGCAGGGAGATACCGAGTGGACCATTGTCCAGGATTGCGTGGTGGAGCCATTCCGATGAGGAGAACGATGGTAAAAACAGGGTGTACACCCAGGTCAGAAAGCCGAGCAGGGTACCGGTAATTGCTCCCGCCTTGTTGCCGCGCCGCCAGTAGAGTCCCCCCAGCATGACCGGTACGAACTGGCTGATGGCTGCAAAGGAGATCAGGCCCAAGTTTGCCAGCATAAGCCCGTTGCCGGCAATCAGGTGGTAGGCATAACCGAGAAAAATAACCAGTATAATGCCCACTCGTTTCAATTGCAGCAAAAGATCGGGGAACCAGACCCGAGGAGTGAAGCGAACAATGACCGGCATGAACATATGGTTGAGCAGCATGGTTGAAATCGTCACGGATTCGACCAGGATCATGCCGGTAGCGGCTGCAAGCCCCCCCAGATAGGCCAATGTCGCAACAGAGCCATGGTCGGTCAGCAGGGGGATGCTTAAGGCAAAAAAGTCTGAGTTATCAGTGGCTTTCATGTTAATAATGCCGCTTAGGGCTATGGGCATGATGAATATGTTGGTCAGGAACAGGTACAGGGGGAAAAGCCACATGGCCGTTTTGATATGGCGTTCATTACAGTTTTCGATGACCATGACGTGAAACTGTCGCGGCAGCAGCATGATGGCGCCCATGGACATGAACAGCATGGTGAATGGCGGTGTGCTGTTGCTGGAACCACCAGCCCTGTTTATGGTGAATAGCCGGAAAAACGTGTCCGGTTTGGCGTCATGAAAGCGGGAAAAAAGATCCATGAAGCCGTTGTACAGGTGATAGGTCGCGAACAGCCCCAAGCCAAGCATGCAGGCTATTTTTACCAGTGACTCAAAAGCAATGGCCGCAATCAATCCTTCGTGACGTTCCGAGGAAACCAGTCTGCGCGCACCAAAAGCGATACTGAAGCCTGAGAGGATCAGAGGCAGCAGGATTCCCCCCCCCGCATACTCTGATGATGTTGCTGGCTGTGGGTCGGGGATGCCAAAACTCATTATCTGGAAACTGGTGAAAACTGCCCTCATCTGCAGGGCGATGTAAGGTGTGATGGCAAACAGTGAGATCAACGTAATCAGGGCACCCAGGAATGGCGACCTTCCGTAGCGTAGGCTGATGAAGTCGGCAATGGAGGTTACGTTGTTATCTTTGCTGATCCGAATAATGCGGTGCAGCAGAAATATCCAGGAAAAGGCGCTCAGGGAGGGGCCAAGATAGATGATGATATAGTCTATGCCCGTTGTCGCTGCTTTGCCAATGCTGCCGTAGAAGGTCCATGAGGTGCAGTAGACGGCGATGGAAAGTGTATAGATGTAGGGGCTGTCTATCAGGCTTTGGCCGCGTTCTTTTCGGAGGTGAGCGTACCAAGCAATCAGGAAGACAAGCAGGGTATAGAGGATCGATATCAGAGCTGTCTGGAAGAGGCCGCTGTTCACGGCTTGCCTGTCTCCTCGGTTCTTGTATCATTACTTCCGAACGCGAGCGTAAAGAGATAGACAACAAAGATGGAAACTGCCCATCCTGTGAAAAAATAGATGAAGAGAAGTGGAATGTTGCTGATCGTTACGGGAGTGTTGAATATTTGCAGAAAAGGAAAGTTCAATAGCGTTAAACCGAGTACAAAAAAGATCACCCACGACTCACGCAATTGCAGACGGTGCAGCACCTTGGTGCGTAGCCGCTTCAACATATCAGAGCCTCTCGTAGATCATACTGCACAGTACGGGTGCCGGTAAGACGGAGCGGATGGGGATCACGACTCCCTCGTCTCTGTCTGGAGGCTCAAAGTCCCTACGCTGTTGGTGGAGAAGTTCCGCCCTGCCATCCGATACGGACCGACCCGTTGCGGAACGAGTGCTAAGTCTGCGTTTATTGATTGCCTCGCTGCACGATATCGAGAGTATGACGAAGCGAGCCGCATATTGTCTTGCCAGATCGGCGAAGAGCAGTCGTGCCTCCCGGTGTATAAAGCAGGCGTCAATAATGACCGATTTTCCGTTGGCTAACTCGGTCTCGGCCAGTTTTCTCATCATGTCATACGTTGATTGACTGATGTGGTCTGAATAGAGACCTTGGCCGAATGCGTGTGAGATTTTGGTTTCGGGGAGGAGGCCAGCCATCTGTTTGCGGATTATGTCAGAGTTGAAACAGGAGATGCCCAATTCAAACGATAGGTGCGCCGCAAGCGTACTCTTGCCGCATCCCATTAAGCCGCAGGTAATGAAGATGGTCGGTGTCAGTCTGCTGCGTTCTATATAGCCTCGTGCAAGCCTGAAATATCGGGAAGCCCTCATGAGGGTGTTGTCCCGCTGCTGTTTACTCATATCGGGGTCCAGAGAATGGATGCTCTCCACCTTTCCCCGGACAAAAGCCCGATACACCTTGTAGAAATCAAGCAGAGCGCGGGGTACCGTATCACCCGTTATTTCCCGATAGGTAGCCAGCACTTCCTCGGAGAGATCGTTTCTACCATTGAAATCCAGATCCATAAGAAGAAAAGCCGTGTCTGCTGCGGTATCGCAACAGCGGAAGCGTTCACTGAATTCAATACAGTCGAAGATGTAGACCTTTCCGTCATTCAGGCATATGTTCTCAAGGTGTATATCTCCATCGCACTCCCGAATGAAACCATTGTCTATCCTGGTGGATAAGAGGGCTTCATGCTGTTCTAAGAATGATAAAACCCATGATTTGATCTGCTGACGCTCTGGCGCCGGCAGGGTCGTGTTTTCGAAGGGGATGGTCTGATCAAAGTTCTCGATCCAGTTAAAACGAATCCGTTCGGGCCGCCCATACTCGGAGATGGCTGGTGAACTGGGAAGAGTTTTGTGGAATTCGGCAATTACCCGGGCGACCTCACGTATCTCGCCCATGGAGATGGTGTCGTCTGTTACCAGCCGGTCCATCATCCGTTCCGCAGGCAGACGTTTCATTTTGACAGCATAGTCTAGTATGCGTCCCTCTTCTTGAAAACCTACACTGCCGTTGTTTTGGCGGAGCTCAACTACCCCAACATAGATGTCGGGGCAAAGGCGTTTATTGTATTTGATTTCCTCGTTGCAATAGAAACGCCTGCGATCGATAGTGGAAAAGTTCAGAAACCCCAGGTCGACCGGCTTTTTAATCTTGTATGCGTAACAGTCAGTCAGGAAGATCCACGAAACATGTGTCTGTACCAGTTCGACAGAGGTGGTGGTTTCCGGGTATGCATCAGGTTTCAGGAGTGATTTCAATATGCTTCGCATCATGAGCGTACCCCGTTTCAGGTCAAAGAGTAGCATCAAACCCGTATAACCGCAAGCTCTCCTGCACCATGATATTCATTTGACGAGGCTATGGTTTCATGTTAGCTTTTGTTATCATTTTTCGAGAAATGGATCGACTTTACAATGAAATACGTCCTGAGCATGCTTCTCTGCGCTTCACTGCTTTCTTCATGCGCCACCCTTGGTGAGCACACACTTTCAAATCCCTCCTCGTCCTTACCTGCTCATGACGCCCATTCTCGTGCCTTGTATCTGTATTCGCGTTCCAGGCTGGCAAGCCTCGAAGGAGATTATACCGTTGCCCTTGATTTTCTTCGAGAGGCGATTGAACGTGACCCTACGTCAGCTTTTCTCTCTTCAGCTATGGCCGAAAACAAACTCAAGACTGGTCAGGTTCAGGATGCCCTGGACAATATACAGAGAGCCATACAACAGGACCCCACATTTCGTGAACCATACGTCATGGCTGGTGTCCTCATGGCCTCGGCGGGCAAGGATGCCGAGGCTGTTGGTTACCTTCGCACGGCCATTCAACTGGACCCGTCTCGCGAGGATGCATACCTGCATCTGGCGGTCTCGTTGACACGCATGTTCGAGTATGAAGAGGCCGTGGCAACACTTAAAGCATTGGTGAAGCAAAACCCCGAGTCGGTCTTGGGGTATTACTATCTTGGTCGCTCATACAGCCAAATGAAGCTCTACCGTGATGCTGTTGGCTTTTTTATGAAGAGCCTTGAGCTGCGTCCCGAATTCAGCCAGGCTGCCATTGATATGGCTGCCTCGTATGAGGCGCTTGGTGACTATTCCAAAGCGATTGAAATCTATCACAACCTTCTGGATGAAGATGATAGCCGCAGTGCTGTTCAGCAACGCCTGATTCAGCTATTGATCCAACAGCGCAGATTTCAGGAGGCTCTCGAGTATCTGAACCAGTCTGCCGAGTCAGGTTTGAACAGCTCTGAAACCATGCGAAAAATCGGCTTGCTTCATCTCGAATTGGAACAGTATGACGAGGCTATTGCTGTTTTCACCGATCTGCTGGACAAGGATCCCGCGGCCCACCATGTACGGCTTTATCTGGGGGTAGCGTATGAAGAAAAGGGCGAGCTGGAACGCGCACGGACGGAGTTTTCAAAAATACCATCTGATTCAAACGTGTTTACTGACGCCATTGGCCATATTGCCTTTATCCTTTCTGAAATGGGTCAAAACGACGCTGCCGTGGAAACCCTGAAAAAATACATTGCCCAAAATCCTGGTCAGGTCGAGCCGTATCTCAATCTGTCTACTATCTACGAAAAGCTTGGGAAACCAGATACCGCCTTGAAGCTGCTCCTTGATTGTGAAAAGAGATTTGATACTGAGACACGCCTTCACTTTAGGATCGGTGTGCTGTACGACACGTTGGGTAAGAAACCTGAATCAATAGAACGCATGAAGAAGGTTCTCAGCATTAATTCCAGAGATGCCCAGGCCCTGAATTACCTTGGCTATACCTATGCCGAGATGGGAATCAATCTTGAAGAGGCATTGGGGTTCCTGAAACTCGCGGTAGAGATTCGGCCTAACGATGGCTTCATTCTTGATAGTCTTGGCTGGATATATTACAAGTTGAAAAAATATGATGAGGCTGTCAGATGGCTTGAAAAAGCCAGCGATCTTGCGGATGATGACTCGACGATAATTGAGCATCTGGGTGATGCATATCATGCAAAGAGGGACTTTAAAAAAGCTATGAAAGCATATAAGCGGGCGCAGGAGCTTGATCCGTCTCGCAAAGAATTGGACGAAAAGATCCGTAAGCTCAAAGGGGATCTTGGCGAACGATGACATGGTTCGTGCATTGCACAGGCCTTGTTCTGACTGCGATGTTGTGCTTTGCCGCCTGTGGCAAGGAGCAGCAAAATGTCATGACTCGTGCTGCCCGGAGCGGAGAACCTGCTTTCGGTGATACTGTCATCGAGGGAGTAATAGGTGATGCCACAACGCTGATCCCTGTTCTTGCCTCTGATTCATCCTCCCATGCAATTGCTGCACAGATCTATAACGGACTAGTCAAATATGACAAAAACCTGAATATAGTTGGTGATCTGGCGGAACGGATCTCCGTATCTGCCGATGGTCTGCGGCTTACTTTTTTTCTGCGCCGTGGAGTGAAGTGGCATGATGGTTACCCTTTTACCGCTCGGGACGTGCTCTACACGTATCGAGTTGTCGTTGACCCGAACACGCCAACCGCTTACTCCGAGGATTTTCGGCAGGTCAAGAGTATCTCTGCGCCCGATGAGTATACCGTTACGGTGACGTACGCTTCGCCCTACGCACCGGCATTGGCATCCTGGGGGATGAGTGTCTTGCCGGCTCATTTGCTGGAGGGACGAAATATTACCAGGAGTCCTTTGGCGCGTAGACCGATCGGAACGGGCCCTTATCGATTCAGTGAGTGGGTTGCCGGGCAGAAAGTAGTTTTGGAGGCAAATCCCGACTACTTTGAAGGTCGACCGTATATAAGCAGGTATATATATAGAATTATTCCCGATACATCCACCATGTACATGGAACTCAAGGCCGGTTCCATTGATCTGATGAGCCTGACTCCGGTGCAGTATGCTCGACAGACACTGTCTGCTGCTTTTACATCTCAATTCAACAAATATCGCTACCCCTCTTCCACCTATGTCTACTTGGGTTACAACCTGCGTCACCCTCTGTTTGGTGACAAACGCATTCGCCAGGCTTTGGCGGCAGCAATTGACAAGGATGAGCTTATTCAGGGAGTGTTGTTTGGTATGGGGTGCAAGGCCCGCGGACCGATAGTTCCAGGTCGTTGGGCATATAATCCCCATATCAAAGATATTGCCTACAACCCAAAGCATGCTGTGCAGTTGTTGGGCCAGGCGGGATGGAAGGTGAATCCTGCAACTGGTTTTTTGGTGAAGAACGGTAAGCCGTTTACATTCACCATACTTACCAACCAGGGAAATCAGCAGCGTTTGTTGACGGCACAACTCATCCAGCAACGGCTCAGGTTTGTGGGTATAGACGCAAAAATCAGGATTGTCGAATGGGCCACGTTTCTGAAAGAGTTCGTGGATAAGGGGAATTTCGAGGTTGTTATGCTGGGTTGGTCTACAACTCCAGACCCTGATATGTACGAAGTCTGGCACTCGAGCAAAACCAAACCAGGTGAATTGAATTTTGTAGGCTACCACAATGCGGAGGTCGATCGTCTGCTTGACGAGGGACGCAGGACGTTCGATATTCAAAAACGCAAGCGGGCATATTTCCGTATTCAGGAGATTTTGGCAGAAGACCAGCCCTACACGTTCTTATATGTTCCGGACGCGCTTCCGGTGGTCAGTTCTCGCATTCACGGCATTGAGCCAGCACCCTCTGGAATCGGGCACAATCAAATCAGGTGGTTCGTTCCCAAAGATGAACAGCGCTATTAAACGTATTGCGGCGAAATAGCAACGGGGTTGTTGTGATGCGTTCAGTTGTGGCCTGTCTCCTGTGCATATATCCATAATATCAGCTGGTTATGCTTTGGTATTGCTTGTCCTGAAACCCGCGACAACCACATGTGTATGGTGGACCCTTCTGTCCCGTTTTGCAGTGTGGAAAAGAATTTTGATTTTCCTGATTGACAGTTTGTTTTAGTTTGTGTTAGAAACTGAGTCCCTTTTGA
>CAZIUE010000002.1:0-276192 GCA_964542535.1 uncultured Pelobacter sp.
CCAGCTGGGTGCGGCGGGTCATGCTGGTCTTCTTGAAGATGTTGTTGATGTGGGTCTTGACGGTCTGCTCGCTGATGAACAACCGCGAGGCGATCTCCCGGTTGGTGAGCCCCTGGGAGACGTTGATGACAACCTCGCGCTCCTTGTTGCTCAGGTTCCACTGGGCCGGGGATTCCCTGCCGCTTTCGGCGAAGGTGAGCAGGGCCTTGATTTTGCAGTTGTCGATCCAGATCTGCCCCTGGGCAATGGCGTGGAACGCCTTCATCAGCAGGGGAACGTCGGCGTCGGGGGTCATGATGCCGTCAATCTTGCAGGTGACGAGCAGGGACGAGATGGTGTCCTCGCTGAGGCCGTAATCCAGGAGAATCGTTTTCGCGCTCTCCAGGTAGGCCGGTCGCGGCTGCCGTATGGTGTGCACGTCGCTGATGATGAAATCCGCTGTCACTGTCTCTTCCGTGCCGTCGGTCGCCAGTACGGCGACCGTTGCCACGTCGTGCTCCTCGAGTAATTGATCCCTGAGGGCGGTGCCCAGCAGGGTGCTTCCAAGATGAATTGCTATTTTCATGGTTTTCCCGTGGTAACGCATCCCGACGTTGCCGGCTGGCCGGCGGATGCGTTCCTGTTCATTACTGTCGTTTGTCATGATAATTTGTTTTTAATAAACAACCGCTTTCGGTTCTAGCAGATTTCCCGCCCGATGGCAACCCCGGCGAAGGGGCGGGTCACCTTCACCGCCCGTGACAGAGGGCGCGTCCTTCCCGGATTTCCCTGACGGTCAGGCTCTGTTCCCTGTTGACGTCCCGCGGAGTTCCCGGGTAGTCCGCCTGGATATAGTTCCGCGCCAGCCCCCTGACCATGCCCGTGGCCTGGTCGAACCGCTGCCCCAGCACCAGGAGTTCCTTTCCCGTGAAACGTTCCAGAAACAGCTCCTTCTTGCGGTCGGCGATTTCCCTCAGGCGCGCGGCCCGCTGGCGGATGAGAGGGGGGGGAATATGCCCCGGCATGGCGGCGGCCCGTGTGCCGGGGCGCAGGGAGTAGGGAAACACGTGCAGGTCGGCCAGGGGGAGTTCTTCCACCAGGGCGAGGCTTGTTTCGAACTCCTGCTCCGTCTCCCCCGGGAAGCCGGCGATGATGTCGCTGCCGATGAAGCTGTCCGGCATGGCGGCGACGATCCGTTCCAGAAGGGAGCGGACCTGCGCGCCGTGGTAGGGGCGTCCCATGCGCGCCAGCACCTCGTCGCTGCCGCTCTGCAGCGGAACGTGGAAGTGATGGCAGACCCGCGGGGAGCCGGCGAAGAGCGCGATCAGCCGGTCGCTGAATTCGTTGGGTTCCAGGGAGCCGATGCGCAGCCGCTCAAGGGTGGTCTCCCCCAGGATGCGCTCCACCAGGTCCGCCAGTGATCCGGCCGGGGTACGGTCCAGGCCGTAGACCCCCAGGTGGATGCCGGTCAGGACTACCTCGCGAAAGCCGTGTGCCACCAGCCGTGAGACTCCCTCCACCACCTCTTCCTCTGGGACGCTCCTGCTCCTGCCCCGGGCAAGGGGGACGATGCAATAGCTGCAGAAGCTGTCGCAGCCGTTCTGTACCTGCAGGAAGGCCCGGGTGTGCTCGGCAAAGCTGCTGAGCCGCAGGAAGCCCTCTTCTCCGCTGCCGGCGGCGTCCCCCACCAGGTCCTGGCCCGCATCGGTCAGCAGGCCGGTATCCAGCTTTTCCCGGTTGCCCAGCACCACGTCAACCTCGGGCATGCGGGACAGTTCACCGGGCGAGACCTGGGCATAGCAGCCGGTGGCCACGATGCGGGCGGACGGGTTCAGACGCCGGGCACGGCGGATCAGGCGCCGGGTCTCGGCGTCGCTCCGGGCGGTGACGGTGCAGGAGTTGATTACATAGATATCGGCCGGTTCGGTGAAGGGGACGATGCGGTAGCCGCACCGGCCGAGTTCTTCGAGCATTGCCGCTGATTCGAACTGGTTGGTCTTGCATCCCAGGGTTGCCATGGCGACGGTTTTCATACGGAGGGGAGTTCCTTTTCGAGCTTTTTCAGTATCCAGGTGACGTAGGCCACCACGATCAGGGCCGCGGACCAGGTGATGCCGAAGATGCCCCACCAGATGCCGAGGATGCCCCAGCCGCAGGCCGTGGCCAGGATCGGGAAGACGAGGGAGGGGCCGGCTATCTGACGGTACAGGCCGATCCAGAGGGCGAACAGCGGCTGTTTGATTCCCTGCATGGCGGAAACGCAGATGTAGAGCAGCACGTAGGCCGGCAGGACGAAGGCCTCGATGCGCAGGAAACGGATACCGATGGAGATCACCAGGGGATCGTCGCTGAACAGCCGCATCAGCTGACCGGTGAACAGCAGGGCCGCCATGGTCCCCAGGCTGGCCAGAATGAAGCCGTAGCGCAGGGAAACCCGCAGGACCTCGCGGATGCGATCCGTGCGCAGAGCCCCGAAGTTCTGGGCCGTGAGCGCCAGGGTGGAGGTGTTCAGCCCCATGATCGGCAGCAGGGCGATCTGCTCGATTCGGGTGGCGATGCCGTAGGCGGCGACCGCTTCCTTGCCGTACCCTCCCACGAACCAGGTCACGATGAAGATCCCCAGGCTGATGGTCATCATGTTCAGGGCCGAGGGGAAGCCGTAGCGGGCCAGTTCGCGGTAGCAGCGCCAGAGGGGCCACAGTTCCCGGGGGCGGAAGGTTTTCATCACCCCGGAGCGGAACAGGCGGGTGAAGAGGAAGATGGTTCCCATGCCGTGGATGACCACGGTGGCGAGGGCGATGCCGGGCAGCCCCAGGGGGGGGAGACCCAGGCCGCCGTACATGAACCAGGGATCCAGGATCAGGTTGAGGAAAAAACCGGCCATGAGGAAGTTGCGGTAGGTCCAGGTGTTGCCGTGGGCGTTGAGGATGGCGCTCATGACGAAGTTGAGCATGAAGACGACCGAACCGCAGAAAATGACGTTGATGTAGCTGATTGCCAGGTCCAGATAGGTGCTTCGGGCGCCCATCAGCCTGAAGATCGGTTCGGCGCCGGCCAGTCCCGCCAGGGAGAGCAGAGCGGCATTGAACAGTCCGAAGGAGAGGGCCTGGGAGACGTAGCGGCGCGCTTCGGTCCGGTTACCGCGCCCCAGGGCGGTGCCGATCATGGTCGTGGTGCCGGCGGAGAGGCCGCTGCCCATGGCAAGGACGATGAAGAACACCGGGAAGGAGAGGGACATGGCTGCCAGGGCGGCGGTGGAGAGCCGGCCGCCGTACCAGGTGTCAACCACGTTGAACATGGTGGTGAAGAACATGCCGGTCCCTGCGGGGATTGCCAGGCGCCTGACCAGGAGCGGGATGGGTGCCGCGGTGAGGTCGTTGGTCATGGTTGTCCGGCCGTGGCGCGCCCGTGGGGCGGAGTGCTGGAATCCGGGTTAGGGAGCGATGGCATTCAGCTCCACCCTGCTTCTGGTCTGGCCGTTCTTCTCCACGTTCCGGTGGATGTTATCCTTCTTGAGGAAGATCCGCTCGGTCGCCACCCCCTGACCGACCAGGTAGGACATCACCCGGGATGACCGCTCGCCGGCCAGGGTCTGAAGCTCCTGCTCGCCGACGGTGGTGTTGGCGACGATCAGCTTCTTCATCTCCTCGTCGGGCAACTCCTTGATCAGGCCGAACATGGTGCGCGGTTTGGGGAACTTCTCCCGGCGGTAGACCTGCTTCAGGAGGCGGGAATACTCCTCCGGACCCATGGCTGTCGCAGGGGAGGCTGCGCCCTGTTCGCCCGCGCGCTGCCGTCTGGCGAGGGAGAGCGCCTGTTCGTTGGCGATCTTGCGCTCCAGGAGTTCCCTGCGGTACCCTTCGGCGTCCTTTTCCCGGTCCACGTAGCCCTTAAGTTCCATCTTCAGTGCCGGCCGGTCGGCCAGGGCCTTGGCCAGCGTGGCCAGCTTCTGCTGTTCGGCCGGTGCCAGGGCGCTGCTTCCCGGCGCGAACTGGATCGTGCTCAGGTCTGTTCCGTCGCCGAACATGGATGACAGCAGGGCAACGGGAGAGGTGGCGGCCTTGACCATCAGGTTTTTCAGCACCTGGAAGACCAGGCGCCAGATGCTGAACTGGGGATCGTCCGTGCGGCCGGTGACCGGAACGTCCAGGTGGATCTCCCCCTTGCGGTCCTTGAGCAGGGCCAGTCCCAGCCGCACCGGCAGCTTGGTGGCCTTCTGGCTCTCCACCCGGTTGCCGAAGGTGAACTGGTCGATGAAGATGCGGTTCTCCGAGCTGAGCTGCTTCTGTTCGATGTGGTACTTCAGGTCCAGGGACAGTTTGCCCCGCTCCACGCTGTACCCCAGGTAGGTGCCCGAGTAGGGGGTTGCCGGCGAGAGCTCGATGTCCTTGAAGGCAATCTTCAGGTCCACGAACAGGTCGTCCCGCAGGGGGTTGATGGTGCCGGTGATCAGCAGCGGCGACCGGTTCTCCAGGTTGCCGCGCAGGTCCACGTCGGCGAACCTGGACTCTTCCGAGCTCATGCCGCTGATGCGTCCCCCCAGGTTGTGGAAAGTGCTGGAGAAATCCTGGGGGAGGTGGTGGTCGCTGAAGGCGATGGTTCCCTCCTGGATGGTGATCGCGCCGATGCTGATCTGCCGTTTGGTCCTGGGCGTTGTTGCCGGAGCAGCGGCCGCCGGCGGCGTTTTTCCGGCCGTGGCGTTGGAAGCGGGACCGTCCACCAGGTTTTGCAGGTTGAGGGTGCCGTCCTTGCGCACGATGACGCGCGAGTAGACGCCGTTGAGGGCGATCTGGCGGATGGAGAGGCTGAACGGCTCCAGCCTGCCCTGAAACTGATCCAGTTGCAGGCTTTCCCACCTGAGCAGGTCCTGCTCGGCTTCCGCGTCAACGCTGTGGAACGAGCGTATGCCGGCGTTTCCCCGGAAGCTGCCGGATGGCGTTCCGTTTTTCAGGGAGATATCCAGCCCCAGGGAACCGTCCAGGTAGCCGCTCAGGATGGAAAAGTTCAGGCTGTCCGGGAAATAGGGGGCGAAGTCCGTGATCGGCAGGCGGCCGATCCGCACGGTGCCCCGGAAACGGAAGGGGAGCGGCGTCAGGCTGCCCCGAACCTTAAGGGGACTCCTCCTGCCGTAGGTGGTTGAACAGCGCAGCTGCGCCGGACCGAATTTCGGCCCGGTCAGGTCGGACAGGGAAAGAGAGGTGTTGCGCAGGGTGAAGCGGGGTGAGCCCTCGCGACCCTTGTCGGTGAAGGCCAGGTTGATTCCGTCGGTCTGGAAGCGCTTCAGGCGGTACGACAACGGCCGGGTCCGGGAGGCGGACGGAGCTGCTGTCCGTACCGGTTTGCCGGACCGGGGGGGAGCGCCCGGCTGTTTCAGGAGCTTCTGGGGGGAGAGGGTGCCGTCGCTTTCCCGGGTCAGGGAACATGACCCCCGGGAGAGACTGAGGTTGTCCACCTCCAGGCTGTTGCCCTTCTGGTCGTAGGACAGCCCCTCGACGGACAGGAGCGCCAGCTTCAGGCCGTCACCCCTGCCGTAGCGGGTGGAGAGATCCTTCAGGGCGGCACTCCCCTTTTCGACCTTCAGCCCCTGGACGGCGTCGTAGGTCAGGTCTGCGGACAGGTCAACGACCCCCCTCAGCGGCGCGTTCAGGTAGCTGGCCAGGTAGGGCCAGCCGCTGTTCAGGGTGAATCCCTTCAGGGCCGTGGAACTCTTCAGGGTCAGGGGCGCGAGGGAGAAATTCCCGGTTGAGTTTCCCGTTGCCCCCTGGTCCGCCAGCAGGGAGAGCCGGTACTCCCCCTTTTGCCCGGGAATGGTGCCGACGTTTTTCAGGTCGAGGTTGATGTGGGACAGTGCCCCCCGGAACCCCCCGGGGGGGAGGGCGTCGTTGACGTGGATGGCGCCGTTTGCCAGGGAAAAGGAGGAGACCAGGAACGAAGAGCCCGGTTTGCGCGCCTGTTTCTCCGTCCGTGCTTCCCGCGTCGCCGGTTTCTCGCCCGATCCGTTGCGGGAAAACAGCTGCTCGTACACCCAGGTTCCCTGCCGGTCGCGGCTGAGGAACAGTTCCAGCCCCTGCACCCTGATGCTGGAGAACCGGAACAGGCCGGCGAAAAATTCCAGCCGGCCGGCCCGGGCTTCCATGGACGGCAGCCTGAGCAGGGGAGCCCCGTTGTTCGTGTCGATAACGGCGTTGTCCAGTCTGGTCAAACCACTTACGATCAATTCCGGTTTTCTGTTGGCGTACACACGGTAGCTCAGTTCCGTGTCAATGGTCAGTTTGCCTGATTTCAGGCTGGCGGGCGGTTTCTGGGGGGCGTAGGCCACGAGCCGGGGCAGGTCGAGCCCCTTCAGGTCGATGCGCACCGACGTCTCCATGGATGCGCTGAGCGGCTTCATCCTGCCGGCGAAGCCGAAGGGGGCGCCGTTGACCTGGGCCGAGATACGGGGTGCGGTGTACTCTTCCACCAGATAGGGGATGTTGCTGATGAAGGGGATACCGATCTCCAGGTTGCGGACGGTGTGCAGCCTCCCCCCCGGTACAGCTCTGTCATTGAAGTCGATGGAACCACCCGTGACGGTTATGTTGTTGAGGGAAAAACGGGTATCGCCTTTTTCCTCCGGTTTCTTCTCCGTCTGGAGACGCTGCTGGATGTCCGAGAAGTTGTAGCTGTTCGGTCCGGTACGGACGATATGCAGGCGGGGTCGTTCGATCCGGATTCGTGACAGAACCAGGGCGCGCCGGTACAGGGAGGCCGGGCTCAGTGAAGCACGCAGGGCGCCGATGCTGATAAAGTGTCCCCCTCCCCGCTCCTCCATGACGAACCCCTCCATGCTGACCGACAGGGTCAGGGGGTTGATGGAGACGGATTCAAGGCGGGCGGTCCGGCCGGTGGCCTTCTGGATCGCCTCCACCAGGCGGGATTTTACGATTCCCGGCAGGAGGGTGACGCAGAAGAGGAGCAGTGCCGCACAGGCGGCAGCGCAGGCGAGGAGAATTTTTTTTCGATGCGACATGTGAGGACCTCGCGGAGGGATATAAATGTATTTATATACAACAACCAGGGCGCCGGGCGCATGTTTTTTTCCGAAAACCGCCCCGGGGCATGGGCCGGCGGGAGCAGCTTCCCGACGCTGGTCGCTGTTTTGGTTGAAAAAAAACCCCGGAGCGGCTACATATAGCACACACTATGGACAGCTTTCCCGGGCAGCGTGACCCGGGGCATGGAGGAACCGTGGGGCGGGTAAAACTGTACGATACGACGCTGCGCGACGGCACCCAGGCGGAGGATATCTCGCTTCTGCTGGAGGATAAGATCAGGATCGCCCATCGGCTGGATGAGCTGGGCATCTCCTACATCGAAGGGGGGTGGCCGGGGAGCAATCCCAAGGACGTGGCCTTTTTCCGGGATATCAGGAAGGAACACCTGCACCAGGCCCGGGTGGCGGCCTTCGGCTCCACGCGCCGTGCCCGGATGGCGGTGGAGAAGGACAACAACATCAAGACCCTCCTGGCCGCGGAGCCTGATGTGATCACCATTTTCGGCAAGACCTGGGATTTCCACGTCCGCGAGGCGCTGCGCATCACCCTGGAAGAGAATCTGGAGCTGATCCACGACTCCCTGGAGTACCTGAAGCAGCGTTGCGGGGAAGTGTTCTACGATGCCGAACACTTCTTCGACGGCTACAAGGCCAACCCCGGGTATGCCATCAGGACCCTCCAGGCGGCTGAACAGGCCGGAGTGGACTGTATCGTCCTGTGCGATACCAACGGCGGGAGTCTGCCTTTCGAGGTGGGACGTATTGTCGCCGAGGTGCGCGCCCGCATCTCAACCCCCCTGGGAATCCACTCCCACAACGATTCGGAGTGCGCCGTGGCCAATGCTCTGCAGGCGGTGGATCAGGGCGTGTCCCAGGTGCAGGGGACCATCAACGGCTTCGGCGAACGCTGCGGCAACGCCAATCTCTGTTCCATTATCCCCTCGCTCAGGCTGAAGATGGGGCGCGAATGCGTCAGCGATGAGCAGCTCCGCCACCTTCAGGACGTGTCCCGCTACGTCTACGAACTGGCCAACATCCCCCCTGACAAGCGCCAGGCCTTTGTGGGCAGTTCCGCCTTTGCCCACAAGGGGGGAGTGCATGTCAGCGCCATAGAGCGCAACCCCGAGACCTACGAGCACGTTCGGCCCGAACTGGTGGGCAACCGTACCCGGGTCCTTATCTCCGATCTGTCCGGACGCTCCAACGTCATGGTCAAGGCCAAGGAGTTCAGCCTGGACCTGGATAGCAGGGATCCGGTGACCCTGGAAATCCTGGAGAACATCAAGGAAATGGAAAACCGCGGCTACCAGTTCGAGGGAGCCGACGCCTCTTTCGAACTCCTGATGAAGAAAGCCCTGGGAAGTCACCGGAAATTCTTCCAGATCATCGGCTTCCGCGTACTGGACGAGAAACGTGGCGAGGACCAGTGCCCCACCTCGGAGGCTACCATCAAGGTCAAGGTGGGGGGGAAGGTGGAGCATACCGCCGCCGAGGGGAGTGGTCCGGTTAATGCGCTGGACAACGCAATCCGCAAGGCCCTGGAAAAGTTCTACCCCAAGCTGAAAGAGGTCAAGCTGCTGGACTACAAGGTGCGCGTCCTGCCCGCCGGCCAGGGGACCGCTTCGTCCACCCGCGTGCTGATCGAGTCGGGGGACCGCCATAACCGTTGGGGGACGGTGGGAGTGTCGGACAATATCATCGATGCCTCCTACATCGCCCTGATCGACAGCCTGGACTACAAACTGCACAAGCTGGAGGAGTAGTTTCCCGCGGCATACGGTGTTGCCGGGATGAGTGCATCGGGCCCGTTCGCCCCGGAACAGGGGGGAGTGCATGCTTGTGAAGCGTTGGATGGTGGTCGTGCTTGCGCTTGCGGCCATGGTGCCGGCACTGATAAAAAGCCGTTTGGGGTCGCGTGGTGCGTCCCGGACGGCTTTTTACGCTGTTGAGCCTGGGAAAATCACCGTTCGTGTCGCGGGAAATGTCAGGTATCCGGGGGTTTATCAGGTGTCCGCCAATATTATGACGACTGGCGCCATTCTCTTGGCGGAACCTGTCGGGTGTAAAGTAAACCATGTTTTAAATACCAGCGATTTGTCCCCCCTGGTCAGCGGCAGCATACTGCGCGTCTCGGGAGCCAAGGGTGATTCCGTCGATATTTCAGTTGGATCGATGCCGACGTCGGAGCGCATCATTCTGGGCCTGCCGCTGGATATCACGACCATGACCGCGGCTGATTTTGATCGGCTTCCCGGCATCGGGCCGGTCCTGGCGGCGCGGATCGTTGCTTTCCGTCAAATAAATGGCGGAAATTTGCGTCCCGACCAGCTGCGTTTCGTCAAGGGAATCGGTTTGAAGAAATATGCGGTTTTGGAAAAATATTTTAACTGACCGTAATACAGTGGAAAACGGCGTTCGGCGGGGATGATTTCGGTCCAGGTGGCGCCACGTGGCACGCTCCTTGATAGTAGGTGGATAACTTTCTGATTTTATTCCACACATACTAACTCAAAGGGAGGGCCACACTATGAATTGTCCACGTTGCAAAGGTCGCATGTTTTCCGAGACATTCTATGACTTCGTCCGTTCCTTTGATGCCTGGAGATGCACCAGTTGCGGAGAAATGCTTGATTCCACCATCCTGGTGAACCGGGCGCGCAACAACAAGACGCATCTGGGTTAACGGTCGACCGCCGAAACGGCTGGTGTGAAAGGGGGACTCCCGCGGGAGGTTCCCCTTTTTGTTTGACATGCTCCGGCTGAAGAGGTATGGAACACGTCGCGATTCCACCCGCTGTCACGGCGCAACCGTCAGTTGGGGGGGGAATTGTGGGGATACACCGGAAATTAAGCCTGTGTGGGGAAAGTTGGAGCGGATGAAAAGGAATAACGGAAGGGACTGTCGGGCCTTGCGGCCGGTTGCCATAACCAGGCACTTTACCAAGTACGCCGAAGGATCGGTATTGGTGGAATTCGGTGATACCAGGGTGATCTGTACCGCTTCGATTGAGGAGTCGGTGCCGCCGTTCCTGCGCGGCAAGGGGACCGGGTGGGTGACCGCCGAGTACTCCATGCTGCCGCGGGCCACCCATACCCGTTCGTCCCGTGAGGCCTCCCGGGGAAAACAGAGCGGCCGCACCCTGGAGATCCAGCGCCTGATCGGCCGCTCATTGCGGGCGGTTACCGACCTGGAAACCCTTGGTGAACGGTGCATCCATATCGATTGCGACGTGCTCCAGGCCGATGGCGGCACCAGAACGGCCTCCATAACCGGCGCCTACGTGGCTCTGGCCGATGCCCTGGCAACCCTGAAGACTCGCGGTCTCGTGCAGCGGATACCCTTGCGTGAGGCCGTGGCGGCGGTGAGCGTCGGCATTGTCGGAGGTGAGGTGCTGCTTGACCTGGACTACGATGAGGATTCCTCCGCCGACGTGGACATGAATTTTGTGATGACCTCCAGTCGACGCTTCGTGGAAGTGCAGGGGACTGCCGAGGCCGAACCGTTTACCCTGGAACAGATGGATGCCATGCGCGGTCTTGCCGTGGACGGTATCCAGAGTTTGTTCCAGACCCAGGAGGAGGCGCTCACGTCATGAAAGAGCTGCTGCTGGCCACCCGCAACCGGGGAAAGATGGACGAGATCCGGGAACTTCTGGCGGGAATCGTGGAGCGGGTCAGCTGCGTCGCCGATGTCCCGGGATGTCCCGAGACCGTGGAGGACGGAGCGACCTTCGAGGAGAACGCCCTCAAGAAGGCGCGCGAGGCGATGGGGTTCACCGGCCGGCCGACCCTTGCCGATGACTCCGGCCTGGTGGTGGATGTTCTCGGCGGCCGCCCCGGCGTGCTGTCCGCCCGCTTTGCCGGCGAAGATGCTGATGACCAGGCCAATAATGCCCGGCTGCTCCGGGAGCTGGCGGGGGTTCACCCGGCGGAGAGGACCGCTGCTTTTGTCTGTGTCCTGGCCCTCGTGACCCCTGATGGCGAGGAACGGCTCTTCCATGGCCGGGTCGGTGGGCGGATACTGGAGCAGGGACGGGGGAAGGGGGGATTCGGCTACGACCCCTTTTTTCTGGTGGACGGATTCCAGCGCACCATGGCTGAGCTGGACCTGCACGAGAAAAATGCCGTCAGCCACCGGGGCCGGGCACTGCGGCGCCTGGGAGAGTATCTGCGTTCCCGCGGCGCCGTGGAGGACAGGGGTAGGAACGTATGAAACGAGGAAAACAGGATGCGGGCTCAGGCCGTCGAACCGGCGCGGCCCCGCGTACCCCGGTCAAGGGTGAAGCGGGGCAGGGGGCGGAATCTGCCCGGTTGTCACCCCGTTCGACCGTTGAAGCACGTATCTCGGGACTGGATGAGGAGGGGTGCGGCATTGCCCAGGCCGGACACCATGGTCTCAGGATCGCCGGCGCGCTTCCCGGTGACACGGTGCTGGCCCGTCTCGATCATGTGGCCCAGCGCATTGCCTTCGGTCACGTAAAGAAGATCCTGGTGGCGTCCCCCCTGCGCAGCCGTCGCCCCTCCTGTCGGGAGAGCGCCCACTGCCTGGGGTGCCCCCTGATCGCCATGAACTATCCTGACCAGGCCGAGTGGAAAAGGGGGTTCGTGCTCAGACAGCTGGAGGCGTATCGCGGGCTGGACGGAGTAGAGCTGCACCCCCTGCTTTCGCCCCAGCGCCTGATCAATTACCGTACCACTGTCCGTCTGGCCATTGCGGGGAAGTACGGCGATCCCTACATCGGCATCTTTCGTCGTTCCTCCCATGACGTGGTGGACCTGTGCGACTGCCCCATCCACCACCCCCTGGTGAACCGGGCCGTGGAAGTAGTCAGGCGCGGGATCACCCGTCTCAAGGTACCGGTGTACAGTCCCCGTGGCAGGAACGGACTGCTGCGCTATCTGGTGGTCCGGGTCTCCGAGGACGAGCAGAAGGCGATGGTGGTGTTCGTCACCGCCCGGCGGTCATTCAACGAGATTCACCACCTGGCCAGGTACGTGCGCGAGCAGATGCCCGAGGTTGAGGTGCTCGCCCAGAACGTGAACAGCTCCGAGGGGAACGTGATCATGGGTGCCGCAGACCACTTCCTGACTCCGGCGCACCACCTTACCGAGCGTATCGGCGAGGTGCGCCTGATGATCTCTCCCCGGTCCTTTTTCCAGGTCAACCGGGACGGAGCCCGGCTGATCTACGACAGGGTGGCCGAGTGGGCCCGGTTGAGCGGGCGGGAGACGGTCCTGGATCTGTATTGCGGCATCGGCGGTATCGCCCTGACCCTGGCACGCCGCGCGGCCCGGGTGATCGGCGTGGAGGTGGTGGAGGCCGCCGTTGAGGATGCCCGCAGGAATGCCCGCCTGAACTGCATCACCAATTGCACCTTTCAGGCGGGAGACGTGGCCGATCAGCTGGAGGAACTGGCCGAGGAGGGGGACAGGGTGGATGTGGTTGTGCTTAACCCGCCCCGCAGGGGGTGTGACGAGCAGGTGCTGCGTCGGGTGGCTGCTCTTGGTCCGCGCACGATGATCTACGTTTCCTGCTCTCCCCGCAGCCTGGCCCGGGATCTCAACCTCTTGAAAGAGCTGGGGTATGTCTGCGCTGAGGTGCAGCCGGTGGACATGTTTCCCCAGACCATGCACGTGGAGAACGTGGCCCGGCTGGAAAAAGTGATAAAAGCGCTTGACAATACGGAATGATTACTGTTATTAACTCATTCGCTTTCGGTTACAGGCGCGTAGCTCAGGGGGAGAGCGCTACCTTGACACGGTAGAGGTCGGCGGTTCGAGACCGCCCGCGCCTACCATCACAGCAGCAGGAAGTGTCGGGGCATCGATCGATTCGATGCCTTTTCTGTTTCAGGGACACATCGATCCGCTTCTTTCCGGTGAGAAGTGTTCCTTTTTCTCTGTCATACTGACGCGGTCGTGTCGCAACTGCCGGCTTACGGCGGAAGGTTAACTTGGTGCCTGTCATGTCATCTATCTCGATTACGCTGCCGGACGGTTCGAAGCGGGAGTACCCTCAGGGAGCAACCATTGCCGCTGTGGCCGCTTCCATCGGTGCCGGCCTTGCCAAGGCCGCCATCGCGGGAAGGGTGAACGGAGAACTGGTAGATCTTTTCACGGAACTTACGGACGGCTCCCGGGTGGAGATCATCACCGACAAGAACCCCGAAGCACTGGACATCATCCGCCATTCCGCCGCCCACCTGATGGCCCAGGCGGTGAAGGAGTTGTTTCCCCGGGCCAAGGTGACCATCGGTCCGTCTATCGAGAGCGGCTTCTACTACGATTTTGATATGGATGTTCCCTTCACGCCCGAAGACCTGGAGCGCATCGAGGCCAGGATGCACGAACTGGCCGGCGCCAACCAGAAGATCGAACGCAGGGTGCTTACCCGCGACGAGGCTTTGGCCCTGTTTGCGGAGATGGGAGAGCCCTACAAGGTCGAACTGATCAACGACCTGGGCGCCGAGACGGTCTCGGTCTACCGCCAGGGCGATTTCGCCGACCTGTGTCGCGGTCCGCACCTTCCCTCCACCTCGCGCATCAAGGCCTTCAAGCTGCTCTCCATCGCCGGCGCCTACTGGCGCGGCGACGAGAAGAACCGCATGCTGCAGCGTATCTATGGTACCGCCTTCGGGGACAAGAAGGAGCTGGATGCGTACCTGCACCGCCTGGAGGAAGCCAGGCGTCGGGACCACCGCAGGCTGGGGAGGGAACTGGACCTGTTCTCCTTCTCCGATGACGTGGGTGCCGGCCTGGTGATCTGGCACCCCAAGGGCGCCATGCTGCGCACCATCCTGGAGGATTTCGAGCGCCGCGAACACCTCAAGCGGGGCTACGACATCGTGCTTGGTCCGCAGATCCTGAAGCGGGAACTGTGGGAGCGCTCCGGCCATTACGACAACTATCGCGAAAACATGTATTTCACCGAGGTGGATGGCCAGAGCTACGGCATCAAGCCGATGAACTGCCTTTCCCACATGATGATCTACAAGTCGCAACTGCGAAGCTACCGCGACCTGCCGCTGCGCTACTTCGAGTTGGGTACGGTGCACCGGCACGAGCGTGCCGGTGTGCTGCACGGCCTGCTGCGCGTGCGCGGCTTCACCCAGGACGACGCCCATATCCTCTGTACGCCGGAGCAGCTGGACGGCGAAATCAAGGGAGTGCTGAAGTTCGTCAGCGACGTCATGACCATCTTCGGCTTTGAGTACGAGATGGAACTCTCCACCAGGCCTGAGAAGTCCATCGGCGACGATGCTGCCTGGGAATTGGCCACCGACGCCCTGCTCTCGGCTCTCAAGGACAGTGGGAAACCCTTTGATGTTAACGAGGGGGACGGCGCCTTTTACGGGCCCAAGATCGATATCAAGCTCAAAGACGCCCTTGACAGGCGCTGGCAGTGTGCTACTATCCAGTGCGATTTTACCCTGCCGGAACGCTTTGATCTCCAGTACGTTGCGGCCGATGGCGAGAGAAAGCGGCCGGTCATGGTTCACCGGGTTGTGCTTGGCGCCATCGAACGCTTCATCGGCGTGCTGATCGAGCACTATGCCGGGAACTTCCCGCTCTGGCTCGCTCCGGTACAGGCCATACTGGTCACCGTTACCGACAACCATATTCCCTACGCTCAAGATGTCCTGGCACAGCTCAGGGAAGCCGGCGTCAGGGTTCAGGGCGATTTCCGCAACGAAAAGCTAAGCTTCAAGATCCGTGAGGCCCAGTTGCAGAAAATCCCCTACATGCTGGTTATCGGCGACAAGGAAGTTGAAACGGCAACGGTGACTCCCCGTTTCCGCGACGGCAAGAACCTGGCCGCCATGAAGGCTGCGGAGTTCGTCTCCTTCGTCGAAGGGGAAACCAGAAACTTCAGATAAGATAACGTGCTCCGCGCCCACGCGCGGCCGCCGGAACTGTTCCACCCAGGAGGTGCAGTCATAGCAAAACCGACCGTTAACATCAATTATTCCATCCGCGCCGCTGAGGTAAGGGTGATCGGCGCCGATAATGAGCAACTCGGTGTCATACCTCTTTCCAGGGCGCTTGAACTGGCCGAACAGCAGCAGCTGGACCTGGTGGAGGTTTCGCCCACCGCCACTCCGCCGGTCTGCCGCATCATGGACTACGGCAAGTTCAAGTACCAGCAGAGCAAGAAACAGCAGGAGTCCCGCAAGAAACAGTCCCACGTGGAGGTCAAGGAGATCAAACTGCGCCCCAAGACCGACGATCACGACCTGATGTTCAAGGTCAAGCACGTGCGCCGCTTTCTGGAAGAGGGGAACAAGGCCAAGGTTACGCTGGTGTTTCGCGGCAGGGAGATTACCCACATGGATATCGGTCGGGCCGTTATTCAGCGTTTTGCCGCCGAACTGGAAGATATCGCCGTCATCGAGACACAGCCCCGGGTCGATGGACGCAACATGTATATGATCGTGGCACCCAAGGTCAAGAAATAACCCGGTTACGGGTTGTTACGCTTGCATATATCCAGAGAGGGAGAAGTCATGCCGAAAATCAAGACGAACCGCGGCGCCGCCAAGCGGTTTAAGAAATCAGCAACCGGCCGCATCAAGCGCGGCAACGCCTTTACCAGCCACATCCTGACCCCCAAGACCCGCAAGAACAAGCGTCACCTGCGCGGTACCTCCATGGTTTCAGATGTGGACCAGAAGAACATTTCCCGTCTTATCCCGTACAAGTAGACGGGACCAGCCAAGAACCACGAGGACGGTCTCCCCTTGTGGATCGGGCAAACTACATGATCAAGGAGTTTAAACATGGCACGTGTTAAAAGAGGTTTCAAAGCGAGACGCAGACGCAACAAGGTGCTCAAGCTTGCCAAAGGGTACCGTGGCGCCAGGAGCAAACTTTTCCGCAGCGCGACCGAGGCCGTTGACCGCGCGCTCAACTATGCGTTCCGCGATCGCCGCGTCAAGAAGCGTGATTTCCGCGCTCTGTGGATCACCCGCATCAATGCTGCTTCGCGCTTGAACGGGCTCTCCTACAGCAAGTTCATCTTCGGCCTGAAAAAGGCCAACGTCGAGATCGACCGTAAGGTGCTCGCCGATATCGCTGTCTCCGATCCCAAGGGGTTCGCGGAAATCGCCGGAGTTGCCAAGGCCAGCATCTAGATTTGTGGACCGGCTGTCTTTATCAATTCATCGGGGAATGGGACGAAACACTCCCATTCCCTTTTTTTAAGGGTAACCACCATGCGGGAACAGCTTGAATATTTGAGACGCGAGGCGCTTCAGGCCGTCGCCGAGGCAACGGACAGTGAGGTGCTCCAGAATATCCGTGTCAGGTTTCTGGGGCGCAAAGGTGCCATGACCGCGCTGATGAAGGGACTGGGGGCTCTGCCCACCGATGAACGTCCTGTTGTGGGGCAGATGGTCAATGCCGTCAGGGACGAGATCGAGTCGGGTATCGAGGCGGGGCTGGCTGCGGCTCGGGAGCGCGCCCGATTGGAAAAGCTGCGCTCGGAGCGTATCGATGTCACCCTTCCGGGCCGACGCTCCGTCAGGGGGAGCAAACATCCCATTACCCTGGTGATCGAAGAGGTGTGCGACATCTTTGCCGGTCTGGGCTTCTCCGTTGCCGAGGGACCGGAGATCGAGCATGACTGGTACAACTTCGAGTCGCTCAACTTCCCCCCCGAACACCCTGCCCGGGACATGCAGGATACCTTCTTCGTGGACGACAATCTGCTGTTGCGAACCCATACGTCGCCGGTGCAGGTGCGAACCATGCTCAAGCGTACGCCCCCCCTGCGGATCATCGCCCCGGGTACGGTGTACCGCTGCGATTCCGATGCCACCCACTCCCCCATGTTTCACCAGATCGAGGGATTGATGGTTGACCGGGGCATCAGTTTTGCCGACCTGAAGGGGATCCTGACCGTCTTCACCAACCAGCTTTTCGGTCAGAAGACCGGAGTGCGGCTGCGTCCCAGCTTCTTTCCGTTCACCGAGCCTTCGGCGGAGGTGGATATCGCCTGCGTCATCTGCGGCGGCAAGGGATGCCGTGTCTGCAAGAACAGCGGCTGGCTGGAGATCCTGGGCGCCGGCATGGTCGATCCGGAGGTCTATCGCCACGTGGGCTACGATGCCGAGGATGTATCGGGCTTTGCCTTTGGCATGGGCATCGAGCGCATCGCCATGCTGAAGTACGGCATCAGCGACATGCGGCTGCTGTTCGAGAACGACGTCCGCTTCCTGCGACAGTTCTGACGGGCCTCCCACTCTTGTTCGTGATCCGTCACTTCCGGATACAAACCACTACAACTCGGTGCAACTTCTATGAACGTTACCTATAACTGGCTCAAGGAATTCGTTGATTTTGATCTGGCCCCCGAACCGCTGGCCGACCTGCTGACCATGCTCGGCCTGGAGGTGGAGGGTATGAACGTGCTCGGCTCAGGCATGGACGACGTGGTTGTCGCCCGCGTGGAGTCGCGCCAGCAGCATCCCAATGCTGACAAGCTCTCCCTCTGTAAGGTCTCCACCGGATCGGAACTGCTGGACATCGTCTGTGGTGCCCAGAACTTTGCCGCCGGGGATACGGTGGCCCTGGCGCGTATCGGCGCCGTACTGCCGGGCGACTTCAAGATCAAGAAATCCAAGATTCGCGGCCAGGAGTCCTTCGGCATGCTCTGTTCGGAAAAGGAACTGGGGCTTGCCGAGGAGAGCAGCGGCATCATGATCCTCCCGCCGGGGCTGGAGCTGGGGCAGCCGCTCTTCCAGGCCCTGGGACTGAAGGACACACTCTACGAAATCGGACTGACCCCCAACCGGGCCGACTGTCTGAGCGCCATCGGCATTGCCCGGGAAATCGCCGCCAAGCTCGGCGCCGGCCTCACCCTCCCCCAGGCGCTGGTGTCGGAAGGAGCCCAGCCGGTGGAGGAGAGCATCGGCGTGACCGTGGAGGATGGAAAACTCTGCCCCCGCTATGCGGCCCGCCATATCTCCGGCTGCAGCATCGCCCCCTCTCCGGACTGGCTGGTCAAGCGGCTGAGTGCCCTCGGCATCCGTTCCATCAACAATGTGGTTGATGTCACCAACCTGGTAATGATGGAGCTGGGGCAGCCGCTGCACGCCTTCGATTGTGACCGGCTCTCCGGCAGCCGCATCGTCGTACGCCGCGCCGCCCAGGGAGAAACGTTCGTCACCCTGGATGGCCAGGAACGTACGCTTACCAATCAGGACCTGGTCATTTGCGATGCCGAGCGCCCCGTTGCCCTGGCCGGGGTCATGGGGGGGCTTAACTCGGAAATCGAGCCTGAAACCACCACGGTACTGCTGGAGAGCGCCTGCTTCAGGCCGGCCGCAATCCGCGCCACTGCCAAGCGCCTCGGCCTGCATACCGAATCGTCTCACCGGTTCGAGCGGGGCATCGATATCGAAGGCGTGACCTTTGCCCTCGACCGTGCCGCGTCACTCATTGCCCAGCTGGCCGGCGGCACGGTTTCCCGGGGGGCTCTGGACATCTACCCCGGCAGGCGGGAGCCGTTATCCATCACCCTTCGCCCCCAGCGGGCCAACGCCCTGATCGGCATCTCCCTGGAAACGGCCGAGATCATCCGCATCCTTACCAACCTGAACTTCACGGTGCGTGAGCTCGGCGACGGTAACCTGGAAGTCGTGGCACCCAGTTACCGGGTGGACATTGAACGTGAGATCGATCTGGTGGAGGAGATCGCCCGTCTGAACGGCTTCGACCGGATCCCGGTCAGCATGCCTCTGGCTCGGGTCGCTTCAGACCGACCCACGCTTCACCAGGTTCAGCAGCGTACCCTGCGTGATGCCCTGGTTTCCCAGGGGATGCACGAGATCATCACCTACAGCTTCACCGACCCCGGGGTCGCCGACAAATTGCTCCTGCCTGCCGACGACCCGCGTCGCTCGGTCATCCGTCTGGCCAACCCCCTGGTGGAGGAGCAGTCGGTTATGCGCACCTCGCTCCTTCCTGGTCTTCTGGAGACGGTCAGCCGCAACGGCAAGTTCCGTTCGCTGGACCTGCGGTTCTTTGAAATGCGCCGGGTATACCTGCCCCAGCCGGGAGAGGAGATGCCCCGGGAACCGCTGCGCATCGCCGCGGCCCTGACCGGTTCCCGCGAACGGGAAGGGTGGTGCCATGGCACGGACGCCATGGATTTTTACGATGCAAAGGGGATCGTGGAGAATCTCCTCGACCTGCTCCATATCGAGGGGGTTAAATGGGTCGCCGACACTCCCGAGCCGTACTACCACCCGGGCAAGTCGTGCAGCATCATGGCCGGCAGGGAACGCATTGGAACCATGGGAGAGATTCACCCCGCGGTGCAGGAGGCTTTTGACCTGGACAGGGCGGTGTTCTGCTTCGAGCTGGATTTCGACATACTGATCGGCTGCTGCCGCGGCAAGGCCGGCATCACCGTGCCGTCACGCTTTCCCGACAGTACCCGCGACATGGCCCTGCTGGTTCCCGAAGAAACCCCCGCGGAACGGATCCTCGACTGCATTAAGGGGGTCAAGGCCCGTGAGATCGAGCAGGTGGAGATTTTTGACGTCTACCGGGGCAGCGGCATTCCGGAGGGGTTCAAGAGCATTGCCATCCGTATCCGGTACCGGTCCTTTGACCGCACCCTGCTGGACGAGGAGATCGCCGCCATCCATGCAAGGGTTCGCGACAGCCTTGTTAATAAGGTAAACGTATCAATAAGATAAAAACCTGTTGCGAAATACATTTGCCCATGCTATATAGGTTTTCCTTTTTAGCGCTTACGAAAGAACCAGATTGAGGTTGTCATGACCAAGGCCGACATCGTCGAAAGAATTCACCAGAAAATAGGCTTCTCGAAAAAAGAGTCCGCCGAGATGGTGGAAACGGTTTTCAGCATCATCAAGAATACGCTGGAAACGGGCGAAAAAATCAAAATTGCCGGTTTCGGGAATTTTGTAGTCAAGCAGAAGGCTGACCGCAGGGGGCGCAACCCACAGACTGGTGAAACCATTACGATCGCAGCTCGTCGCATTCTGACGTTCAAGCCAAGTCAGGTGCTCAAGAATGCCATCAACTTTGAAAATAACGAGAGCGCCTAGCGGGTCAGGGGCATGAGTAACGCCTGCTCCGACAAGTTGTATTACAAGATCGGTGAAGTGGCGCAGGTGGTGGGAGTCAAGGCTTCGGTGCTTAGATTCTGGGAAAGTGAATTTGAATTTCTCCGACCCGAAAAAAGCAGTACCGGCCAGAGGCTCTATACGGCAAAAGAAGTTACCCTCCTGCACGAGGTCAAGCGCCTTCTTTATTCCGAAAAATTCACCATTGAAGGTGTTAAAAAAAAGATCAGCCGCCATGGACGGATTCGTGGTGGAGATATGGTATCCAACCAGGATTCGGAAGCAGTGTACTACGGCCTTCTGAAGGATATCAAATCAGAGCTTCTGGCGCTTCGGAGCCAGTTGCGGGAAAGTTTCGGTGCGTAGCGCAGCCTGGTAGCGCACTAGACTGGGGGTCTAGTGGTCGCTGGTTCGAATCCAGTCGCACCGACCATAAAAACAAGGGGTTAGCTTTCATGAGCTAACCCCTTGTTTCGTTACCTGCGCCAAGAATGTGTTAATCCTGTCTTGTTGCGCGCAGTACGGGTGAACCCCCATGATTTTTCGCCCCTTGTGACATTAGTCTGGAGCGCGTCCTGTGTGTTGAGGGTGAAACGGGCGGAGCCAGGTGAATGAACGGCGGCAGGTTCTGGTCCCAGGCAAGGCTTCTGCCGCTGATGCTGGGAAAAGTACTGGCGGGTATGGCAACGGTGACCGGCTGTACCATGGTGCTGTTGAACCTGACCAGGCGCGGTGATGCGTCGCTGGCGGAAAACCTGGCATGGCTGGTGCTGGGTGGGATTGGGATACTGATTTTCCAGCTCTGCTCCGGTGCCCTGAAGAGACGATCTCCCGGAGCAGGTAACCAGGACCGGCATGCCAGTCTTCTTGCCTGGGGGCTCCTCGTGCTGCGTGCCCTGGGCTTTCTTCTGGTCAGCCATCTCGTGGCCCGCTGACACCACCGGAAGAGCCTCGTTGCGGTGGATTCCCTTTTCCCCTTTCCTGTGGCTGTGGTATAGATGCCGGTTATGCGTATGGAACAAAAGAGCGCCGTCCGCGGCCATGAGTACTGGATGCGGCGGGCCATCGCCGAGGCGGACAAGGCCAGGGAGAAGAACGAAGTACCCATCGGCTGCGTGATCGTCCGGGAGAACCGGATCATCGCCCGGGGCCATAACCTGCGGGAGAGCTCCCGTGACCCTTCCGCCCATGCTGAGATGATAGCCATCCGCAAGGCAGCCCGGAAACTTTCTTCCTGGCGGCTGCTGGACACAACCCTTTACGTCACTCTGGAACCCTGCACCATGTGTATGGGCGCCGTCATCTTGGCGCGCATCCCCCGTGTCGTATTCGGCTGCCTTGACCCCAAGGGGGGGGCAGCCGGTTCCCTCTTCGATCTCTCCAACGACCCCCGCCTGAATCACCGTGTGGAGCTGCTGTCTGGAGTTCTGGAAGCGGACTGCTCGTCCCTCCTGAGCGGTTTTTTCGCCGCACTGCGCCGCCGCCGGCGCGCCGAGCGGCTCACCGGCGTGACTGGGCCTGACGAAATTCCTCCGGTGTGTTGAGGTTGCGGAAGGATTCACCGGCGCCGGGGATTGCGTCGAGCAGCTTACGGGGAACCAGGACGGTACGCAGGTTGTTCAGCAGGATCAGGATGCTGCGGTCGCCATGTTCGATGACCTGCCGTGCCCTGTCATGCGCAGAGACGGCATAGACCGCGTGCAGCGGCTCGAAAAAACCCTCCCCGTTCAGCGGCACCACAGCCTCTGCCTCCCGGTCGTAATCGCAGAGCATCCTGATCAGAGTCGGATTCAGGAACGGCATGTCGCACGCAGCCACGAATATGCGCTCCGTGGAGCTGGCGCCCATGGCTGCGTGCAGACCGGCGATGGAGCCGGCCCCCGGGTAGTGGTCGGCCACTGTGCGGCAGGGAAGAAAGGCGTAGTCCGCCGGCGTGTTGGTGACGATCAGGATCTCGTCGAAAAGCCTGCGCATGGTCCGGTAAACCTGCTCGATCAGCGGAATGCCGCCAAGTCTCAGCAGCGCCTTGTTGCAGCCCATGCGGCTGGAGACTCCGCCGGCGAGAATCACGCCGGTCACCCCGCCGATCCCGGACCTGTCATCTGTGCATTCCGCCGGTTCCTGCTCGAATGAGACCATCGCCTCCTCCCTGCGTTCCGGGTGTTCCCCTGGCCTACACCGGTCCATCAGCACCCCACACTCTCAGGCCCGTCGAGGGGCGTGTCAGGGGAGTCGTTCGGTGACGCCTTTCGGCTGATGTGACTTATAGTACATTTCCCCGGCCGCCGACAACGGTTCCGACCGCATTGCCCCGAATGCGGCCTTCTTTACCCCATGTGCGTCATCAAACGTTTCAGCCGTGTAGCCCTCAGGCGCGGCCATCCCCTACTTGAATCACAAATCGGGTCGAATTGCTCCTTCGGCCGGGAAGCGGGCGCGCAAAGTTCTGGACTCAGGCATGCAAGTTGCTGTAGGTTTTAAAAAACTGATCAATCAGGAGGAATTACGCGTATGAAAAAGGGATTCTTGCTCTTCGGCGCAGCGGCTCTCTCGCTGCCCGTGCCCGCGTTGGCCGGAGTGAACGTCAACGTCAACCTGGGTGTTCCCGCGCCCGTAGTGGTTGCCTCGCCCCCCCCCGTGGTGGTCGCCGCTCCGCCGGCCGTGGTGTTTTCCAGTCCGCCCCTTTTCCTGGCGCCGCCGCGGCTGGGGATCTATGTGGGGGTAGGGGTTCCCTACGACATCGTCTTTGCCGACAACTTCTATTACCTCAACTACCGTAACACCTGGTACCGTTCCCATCATTACAACGGCCCCTGGGCCGGTGTTCGTCAGGAACGGCTGCCGCTGGTGGTGCGCCGCCAGGGGGTGGAATACATCCGCAGCCACCGCGATCGCGAGTACCGCGACTACAACCGTGGTCATGATCACTATCGTGGCAGGTATTTCAGGCCGGACTATGGCGGCCGGCCGGTGTTCGTGGATACGCGCAAGCAGGGGCGTGGCCCCTGGGCTGGGATTGAGCGTGGGCCGCACGAGGGTGATCAGAGGAGGGATCACGCTTACGATCGACGCGACCTGAGAGCGGAGCAGAAAGATGAACGGCGGGAACTGAAAGACGCTTACAAGCGCGAAAAACGGGAGCGGCAGGAGGCATACAAGCATGACATGCGTGACCTCAAGGCCGACCACAAGCAGGAACAGCGCCAGTTGCGCGAAGTTCAGCGGCACGAGCAGGAGCGGGGCAGACGCCGGTAAAACGTCCTGTGCTTGGTGATACGACAAGAGCCCCACCGGTTTCCCCGGTGGGGCTCTTGTCGAGTTTGGTGCCTGAGAGAAAATTATCCCTGAAGGCCGAAAGCCTCGTGCAGCACCCGTACGGCCAGTTCGGTGTATTTGTCGTCGATGATCACCGAAATCTTGATCTCCGAAGTTGAGATGGTCTGGATGTTGATATTGGCGGCAGCCAGGGCCGAAAACATGGTCGTGGCCACGCCGGCATGGCTGCGCATACCCAGGCCGACGATGGAAATCTTGCTGATCTTCTCGTCGGAGATGACCTGCCGGGCGTCCAGCTCCTGTGCTACCTCGCCGGTGATCTGCATGGCCTGTTTCAGGTCGGTCTTGTTGACGGTGAAGGTGAAGTCCGCCAGACCGGCCTGGCTCACGTTCTGTACGATCATGTCCACGGGGATCGAGGCATCGGAGAGTGCTGACAGGATCTTGGCGGCGGTACCCGGCTTGTCGGCTACCCCCATGACGACGATCTTTGCTTCATTCTTATCATAGGCAACGCCTGAAACGAGAATTCCTTCCATTTCCTTGTTCTCCCTCGTAACCATGGTACCGGTATTGTCATTCAAACTGGAGCGCACGTGGACGTTCACGTTGTACTTCTTGGCAAATTCCACCGAGCGGATCTGCAGCACCTTGGCGCCCAGGCTGGCCAGTTCCAACATCTCGTCGTAGGAGATGCTCTCCATCTTGCGGGCTTCCTTGCAGATGTTGGGATCGGTAGTGTAAACGCCGTCCACGTCGGTGTAGATCTCGCACACATCGGCCTTGAGGGCCGCGGCCAGGGCAACTGCCGATGTGTCGGAACCGCCGCGCCCCAGGGTGGTGATATTGCCGTTGGCGTCGATACCCTGGAAACCGGCCACCACCACGATGGTCCCCTCGTCCAGGTCGGCGCGGATGCGGGCGTCCTGGATCTTCTCGATGCGCGCCTTGGATGGCGTGTCATCGGTGATGATCGGAACCTGCCATCCCAGGTACGACTTGGCCTTGTACCCCAGGGATTTGAGGTGCATGGCCAGAAGGGCAATGGTGACCTGTTCGCCGGTGGACACCAGGGTGTCGTATTCGCGCCCCGCGGGAAGCTCACACATCTCGTTGGCCAGGGCGACCAGCTTGTTGGTCTCTCCGGACATGGCCGAAAGGACAACGATCAGTTCGTTGCCCGCATCATAGGTTTTGGCGACGCGCTTGGCCACGTTCCTGATCCGCTCGGTGGTGCCGACCGACGTGCCGCCGTATTTCTGAACGACAAGTGCCATACTTCAGGTGCTCTCTTTCCGGGAAGTGGTGCCCGTCATCGCGTGTGGCGGACTCCATGGTATACCAGACAAAACCGGATCAGGTCAAAGCCTTTCTGGCTGTTTGTCGGGCTGCCAGCCGCTCCAGCAGCTCCTCCGGGGCGGTACCCCGCGCCTCGAAGACGATGCGGCGCCGGTCGTCGCCATCGTGCAGGAAGGTTATGGACAGCCGTTCTGGCGGCAGCAGCTCCTCCAGCCGCTCGGCCCACTCCGCCAGGCAGATCCCCGGCCCCTGGAAGTACTCCTCGAAGCCCAGTTCGTCGATTTCACGGCTGGAGGAGAAACGGTAGAAATCGAAATGGTACAGGGGCGGGGTACCCGGATACTCGTTCATGATAGCGAAGGTAGGGCTGGCCACCAGGTGAGAGCTTTCCGGAGCGGCGCCCGCCACCACCCCTCTGGTGAAGCAGGTCTTGCCCCCCCCCAGTTCTCCGCACAGGGCAACGAAGATTCCGGGAATGAGCAGCTCCCCCAGGCATCGCCCCACCGCTTCGGTTTCTCCGGGGGACGCGGTGGTCAGGGAGAGGCACTTCATCGGCTGCTCAGGTTGCGGATGATGTCGATGCGGGAGAGGATCCCGACCAGCTTGCCGCCATCCAGCACCGGCAGGGCGTTTAGCCTGCGGTTGCTCATGATATCGGCCGCCGTGCTGACCGGCGCGTCCGGGGCGATGCTGATCAGGTCGCGGGAGTAGATCTCGCCCACCTTCTGGGCGGTGATCCGCTGCACGTCCCGCTGCAGGCTCTTCTCCCCTCCCAGGGGGATGACCCAGTCGAACAGGGAGATGACCGTGGGGATGTGCAGGCTGCGCCCCTGCTCGATCAAGTCCGATTCGGTGACGATGCCGAGGGGGACGCCGTGGTCGTCCACCACCGGCAGGCTGCCGATGTGATGCTCTTTGAACAGTTCCGCCAGCTCCCTCAGGCTGGTCTCCGGGGTTACGGTAATGACCTCCCGGGTCATGATATCTGCGACAGTCTGCATGGGCATTCTCCTTGGAATTGATTCTCTGTGCGGCAGTCGGGGGTATCCGCTTTCCGCTCCGGATCCCTGCTCCTGTGGTTCCGCGGCTCATTTCGCGCCAGCCGGAAACTCACCCTGGCGGGTTCAGACAGTCCGGCTGCCCCATGCTCCATTTCGCCGGGAACCACGACGGAGCAGTGATAAGTCGCTCTCTGCGGACACCCCCGACTGCCGGATGCTGGTTTGAGGGTCAGATGTGGCGGGTGGCGGAGGTGGTGTGTCGCTCCATCAGCTTTTTCCGGGCAAAGGGGAGCATCTCGACCACATCCGTGGCAGTGATGCCCACCTCTCCCCTGTCCCGGGCCACCATGTCGGCGGCAAACCCGTGAATGAAGACCCCCAGGCAACAGGCCTCCCGCACGTCGTATCCCTGTCCCACCAGCGACGCGATGACGCCGGTGAGCACGTCCCCCATGCCGCCGCTGGCCATGCCCGGATTGCCGCTGGAGTTGATGGCGATGGAGCCGTCGGGGGAGGCGATGATGGTGCGGGCCCCCTTGAGCACCAGATGCACGTCATGGGTTCGGGCGAATTCCCGGCACAGCTGGAGGCGCTCGGCCTGGTCGGAGGGGAGCGGGGCAGCCAGCAGTCGGGCCATCTCCCCGGGATGGGGAGTCAGCACCACGGCCGGTGAACGCTTCCATGTCAGTACGGTCATGTCCGTTGCCAGGGCATTCAGGCCGTCGGCGTCGATCACCAGGGGCAACTCCACCATTTCCGCCAGGCTGCGCACCAGGGCGATGGTTTCCGGCTGACGGCCGATGCCCGGCCCGATGGCCAGCACGTCTCTCTCCTCCAGCAGGGCGACGATGTCGCCGAAGGCACTCTCCGTCAGATGTCCCTGGCCCGCGTCGGGGAGGGGGACGGTCATGGCCTCGGTGGTTTTCATTTCCAGGATCTGGTTGAGCCGTTCCGGCACCCCCAGGGTGACCAGGCCGGAGCCGGTCCGCACGGCGCTGTTGGCGCAGAGCGCGGCGGCGCCGCTCTTGCCGGTGGAACCGGCGATGAACAGGCAATGGCCGTAGGTTCCCTTGTGCCCCTGGCGGTCGCGCCGCCGGAGCAGGGGGGCCACGCTCTCCTGGTCAAGGTAGTCGAAACCCGGCGCCTGTTCCAGCAGGGGAGGGGGGATGCCGATGTCCCTGATCACCAGGTTTCCCATCAGTTCGGCGCCGGGATAGAGCACGTGCCCCAGCTTGGGGCAGGCAAAGCTGACGGTCAGGTCGGCCCGCACCGCGTGCCCCAGGATTCTGCCGCTGCTGCCGTGGACCCCGGAGGGGATGTCCACCGCCATCACCGGACGGCCGGAGCCGTTGACCAGCCGGACCGCCTCCCGGTGGATGCCGGACAGTTCGCTGGTAAGGCCGGTTCCCAGCATGGCGTCCACGATCAGGTCCGTCTGGCACAGGCGGGCCGCCAGGGAGGCCAGATCTTCCTGCCGGGTGAGGAAGCGGGGCAGGTCGGGTGGGAGCCGTTCCAGATTCGCCGCCGCGTCGCCGGTGATCTCCCGGCGCTCCGCCAGCACCAGCAGGCTGACCTGCCATCCCTGGGCCAGCAGGAGGCGGGCGATGACGTGACCGTCGCCGCCGTTGTTCCCCTTGCCGGCCAGGATCAGCACCCGCCTCCCGGGAGCCTGGCCGAAGTGGCGGATGATCTCCTCGGTGCAGCAGCGGCCGGCGTTCTCCATCAGGGTCAGACCGGGGATACCCCATTCATCCATGGCCCGTCTGTCCATCTCCCGCATGGTTTCCGACGTGACGATTTTCATAGAGACTCCAGAACGACCATGGCAACGGCACTGCCGCCGTCATGGGAGAGTGACAGGAACAGGCGTCGCCCCCCCATTTCCCGGAACAGCTCTCCGGCCTTGCCGGAGAGGGCGAGGTCCGGTTTGCCCTGCCGGTCGTTGACTACCTCCATGTCATGCCAGGAGATGCCGTCCCTGAGCCCGGTGCCCAAGGCCTTGAGAAAAGCCTCCCTGGCGGCGAAGCGGGCCGCGAAGCAGGCGGCCGCGCCCACCCCGCGGCCGCGGCAGTAGTCACGCTCCTGGTCCGTGAACAGGCGCCGCAGCAGGGAACTGTCGGGCTGGTCCACGTGGCGCTGGAAACGGCCGATTTCAACGATGTCGGTGCCGATGCCGATGATCATGCGTATTTGATCAGCTCGACCATGTCCCGCACGGCGCGGTCCATGCCCACCAGTATGGCCCGCGCCATGATGGAGTGGCCGATGTTGTACTCCTCGATCCCCCCCAGGGCAGCCAGCGGCTTGATATTGACGTAGTTGATGCCATGGCCGGCGTTGACCCCCATGCCGACCTTGCTGGCCAACTTGATGGCAGCGTCGATCTCCTCCAGGCGGCGCTTCTGGGAGGGCCAGTCAGGAGCGTCGGCGTAGGCGCCGGTGTGAATTTCGATGTAGTCGGCGCCGCTCTTGTTGGCTGCCTTGATCTGTTCCTGGTCCGGGTCCACGAACAGGCTGACCACGATGCCCCCGTCCCGCAGCCGCTTGACCGCATCGGTGATTGCTTTCAGGTTGAGTATTACGTCCAGCCCCCCCTCGGTGGTGAGCTCCTGACGTTTCTCCGGCACCAGGGTGACCTGCTCCGGCCTGGTGCGCAGGGCGATGCGCACCATCTCCTGGGTGGCGGCCATCTCAAGGTTCAGCTTAGTCTTGACGGTGCGGCGCAGGATCTCCAGGTCCCGGTCCTGGATGTGGCGGCGGTCCTCCCGCAGGTGGATGGTGATCCCTTCGGCGCCGGCCAGCTCGCCCAAGGCGGCCGCCGTGACCGGGTCCGGCTCCATGCCGCCGCGCGCCTGGCGCACGGTGGCCACATGATCGACGTTAAGTCCCAGTTTCGCCATCTATTTCTCCCCCAGGTGCTTTTTGACCAGGTCGATGATCTCGTTGGCCCAGGCAGTGATCTCGTAGGTATCCTTCCCCTCCAGCATGACCCGCAGGAGCGGTTCGGTTCCCGAGTAGCGGATCAACACCCGCCCCTCGTTCCCCAGTTTTTCCTCCACGTCCCTGATTCGGGCGGCGACCTCCGGGATGGTCATGATGTCCTGCTTCTCCCGCACCCGGGTGTTCACCAGCACCTGGGGCAGCGCGATCATCACCTCGGCCAGTTCCGACAGCGGCTTCTCGGTCCTGCGCATGACTGCCAGCAGTTGCAGGGCCGAGAGGATGCCATCGCCGGTGGTATTGTGATCCAGGAAGATCATGTGACCGGACTGTTCGCCGCCCAGATTATAGCCCCCCTTGCGCATCTCCTCAACCACGTAGCGGTCCCCCACGGCGGTCTTGACGATCTTTCCGCCTGCGGCACGCATGGCGATATCCAGCCCCATGTTGCTCATGACGGTGGTCACCAGGGTCTTCTTTTTCAGGAGTCTGCGCCTGAGCAGGTCCTGGGCGCAGATGGCCATGATATGGTCGCCGTCCACCTCGTGGCCGAACTCATCGCAGACGATCACCCGGTCGGCGTCGCCGTCCAGGGCGATGCCGATGTCGGCCCGGTGCTTCTTGACCGCCTCGCTGATCACCTGGGGATAGAGCGAGCCGCAGTCGGCGTTGATGTTCGTGCCGTTGGGGCTGACCCCCAGGCAGATCACCTCGGCCCCCAGTTCCTCGAACACCGCCGGCGCGACCCGGTAGGCGGCGCCGTTGGCGCAGTCCAGCACGATCTTGAGCCCCGACAGATCCATGTCCGGGGGGAAGGTGTTCTTGAGAAAGACGATGTAGCGGCCGGCCGCATCGTCGATACGGAAGGCCTTGCCCACCTCGTTGGCCGTGGGGCGCAGGGAATCGATCTTGTTGGACTCGATCAGCTTCTCGATCTTCAGCTCGATCTGGTCCGGCAGCTTGAAGCCGTCGGCGGAGAAGAACTTGATGCCGTTGTCCTGGAACGGGTTGTGGGAGGCGGAGATGACCACCCCGGCGTCGGCCCGCATGGATGAGGTGATGTTGGCGATGCCCGGCGTGGGGAGCGGTCCCACCAGCAGCACGTCCACTCCCATGGAGCAGATGCCGGCCACCATGGCGTTTTCCAGCATGTAGCCGGAGAGCCGCGTATCCTTGCCGATGACGATACGGTGGCGGCGCTTGCTGGAACTCTTGAAGATGTAGGCGGCTGCCCGGCCCAGCTGCATGGCCATCTCGGTGGTCATGGGATAGACGTTGGCGACGCCGCGGACGCCGTCGGTTCCGAATAGTTTTTTCACGGGTGTCAGTCTCCTTGTGGTGATGGTACCGCTTTCAGCCCCAGCTCCAGCCGGCCCGGCGAGATACGGGACACCCTGGCCTCCTGGGGGAGCCTGAGGCGGGTCTCCAGGTGGGTGAACAGGACCGGCCCCGCAGGGGCGCTGTCCGCCAGATCCAGCACCAGCGCACGGTTGGCGCGTTTCAGACCAGGGACCAGAAACCGGGGGGCTGAGATGGTGACGCAGACCTGCCGGGGAGGCGGCCCGGTCAGGGCGAAGCCGGGAGGAAGGTTGACCAGCCGGAGCGGCAGGGTCAGGTTGACCTGGACCGGCCTTGCTCCGTTGGCCAGAACCCAGATGCAGAGCGCCAGGGCCAGACAGAGCAGCTTGAGGACAAGACCGCGGGGACGGAAACGCTCGGCAGCGCCGGAGGTTGTGGGTTCCATGTCAGACCTCTCCCGGTGCCGGTTGCTTGGCGCCGCGCTTGAGATCCAGCCCCTTGCGCAGCATGCGCCGGATTTCGCCGGCATCCATGTCGTAACTGATCTTGCCGTCGTGGACCACGGAAATCTTGCCGGTCTCCTCGGAGACCACCAGGACCAGCGCGTCAGTCAGCTCCGAAAGTCCCAGGGCAGCCCGGTGGCGCGTGCCGAAACTCTTGGCGATGTCCGGGTTGCGGGAGAGCGGCAGCAGGCAGCCGGCCATGGTGATCTTCCCCCTCTGGATGATTACTGCTCCGTCGTGGATCGGCGAGTAGGGGAGGAAGATGGAGTTGAGCAGTTCGCTGGTGACCATGGCCTCGATCTGGGTGCCGATCTCCAGCAGGTGGTCGATGGGCTGCTGGCGCACGATAACGATCAGCGCGCCGATGTGCTTCTCGGCCATTTCGGCGCTGGCCCTGATCAGCTCTTCTATCATGACCAGTTCGTCGTCGCGCACCTGGGGTTCCACCCGGCGGCGGCCCATGAGCAGGAAGGCGCGCCGGATATCCCCCTGGAAGACGATTGCCAGGATGATCAGGCTGGAACCGAACAGGGAACGCAGCAGCCAGCCGGTGGCGATGAAGCCGGAGAAGCATGACAGGATCAGCAGGGAGAAGAAGGCCAGCAGGAACAGGATCAGGCGGATGGCCACGTCCTCCCTGAGGATGAGGGCGAAGCGGTACAGGAGGACAGCCAGGATCAGGATGTCGCAGAGATCGAGCAGGGTGAAACTGACTGGCAGGTCCGGCATGCATGTTCCTCGTCGGGGGCTAGTCCTCCACGATTGCCCGGGCCATGTCGGCCACATCCCGCATGGCGGCCACGTCGTGGACCCGCAGGATTGAGGCGCCGTTGCTCACCGCCAGGGCAACGGTTGCGGCGGTGCCGAACAGGCGGTCCGCAACCTCCCGGCCGATGGCGGCGCCGATGAAGGATTTGCGCGACGTGCCCACCAGCAGCGGCAGCCCCAGGCTCCGCAACTCCCCCAGACGTCGCAGGAGTTCCAGGTTGCCGTGGAAGTCCTTGGCGAAACCGATGCCCGGATCGACGGCGATCCGGTCGTGCCCGATCCCGGCTGCCCGGGCGGTTGCCACTGAACAACGCAGTCCTCCGGTGACCTCGGCCAGCAGGTCGTCGTACCCGGTGTTCCGCTGCATGTCGTCCGGGGTGCCGCGGGTGTGCATCAGCACAACTCCCGCCCCGCTTTCGGCCGCTACCCCGGCCAGACCGGGGTCGAAGGTGAGCCCGCTGATGTCGTTGATGATTTCGGCGCCGGCATCCATGGCCCGGCGGGCCACTGACCCCTTCCAGCTGTCCAGGGACAGGGGAAGAGAGGTGCGTCGGGCCAGCTCGGCGATGACCGGCACGACCCGGTCCGCCTCCTCTTCGGGCGTTACAGCTTGGGAACCGGGGCGGGTGCTCTCGCCGCCGATGTCGATGATGTCGGCTCCTTCGGCCTGCATTTCTTCCGCCCGCGCCACTGCCCGGGCCGGGTCCCGATAGCGGTTGCCGTCGGAGAAGGAGTCGGGAGTCACGTTGAGGATGCCCATGATCAGCGGGCGGCTGAGGGACAGCTCCCGCCGTGCCGTGCGCCACAGTTTGGGCGGGGCAACGATCCGGTCGAGGAGCGTTGCCAGTTCCTGTCCCAGCAGGGGGAGGCGGAAGGGTTGGGCGGCCAGCCTGGCGCACAGCCGCCGAAGCTGTTTCTCCGTTCCCATGAGGATCGCGTCGCTGAACTCGATGCTGCATGCCACGCTGCCGCGGGCCACTGCCGCGTCCCCTCCCAGGGCCAGCATCTCCTGCTTGAGGATGTTGGCCTGGCAGCACTGCAACCGGGGGATGTGGATGCAGTGGCTGGTCATCTTGGGGGCCAGCCTCCGGATCCCTCCCGGATCGACCCCCATGCGTCCCAGTTCACGTTCGGCCGCGGCCGGACCGGAGAGGGAGAGCACTCTGGCCTGGAACTGTTCCACGTCAGACCTGGATGTCGGTATGCCGTTCCTGCTGCTGCGCCGAATCCGGTGCACCCTGGCCGCAGGTGGGTACGCCGGCGGCGATGATCCGGTCCACGTCGGCGCCGCTGAGATTTTCCTTCTCTATCAGGCATTCGGAGAGGTTGTGCAGGTTCTGGATGTTGTCCTTCAGCAGGGTCAGGGCGCGCTGGTAGCTGCCGTCCACGATGAGTCTGATCTCGTTGTCGATCTCCACGGCCGTGGCTTCGCTGTAGTTCTTGTGGGTGGACATCTCCCGTCCCAGGAAGATCTGCTCGTCCTTCTTGCCGAAGGAGAGCGGTCCCATTTTCTCGCTCATGCCCCACTCGCAGACCATCTTGCGGGCCAGCTCCGTGGCCTGCTCGATGTCGTTGCCGGCGCCGGTGGTGAAGGTGTTGAAGATCAGGTCCTCGGCGGCCCGGCCTCCCATGAGCACGGTGATGCGCGCCAGCAGGGTTTCGCGGGAGTAGCTGTGCTTGTCCTCGATGGGGAGCTGCATGGTCACGCCCAGGGCGCGGCCGCGGGGGATGATGGAGACCTTGTGCACCGGGTCGGTGCCGGGGATCATGCGGGCCACCAGGGTGTGGCCGGCCTCATGGTAGGCGGTGCTCTTCTTCTCCTCGTCGGAGATGACCATGCTGCGCCGCTCCACTCCCATGAGCACCTTGTCCTTGGCGTTGTCGAAATCGGCGGATTCCACCGCGCTCTTGTCGGCCCGGGCCGCCAGCAGCGCGGCCTCGTTGACCACGTTGGCCAGGTCGGCGCCGGAGAAGCCGGGGGTGCCGCGGGCGATCACCTCCAGATCCACGTCGGAGGCCAGGGGCACCTTCTTGGCATGCACCTTGAGGATCATCTCGCGCCCTTTCACGTCCGGCCGGGGGACCACCACCTGGCGGTCGAAGCGGCCGGGCCGCAGCAGGGCCGGGTCCAGCACGTCGGGGCGGTTGGTGGCGGCGATCAGGATCACCCCCTCGTTGGACTCGAACCCGTCCATCTCCACCAGGAGTTGGTTCAGGGTCTGCTCCCGTTCGTCATGGCCGCCCCCCAGGCCGGCGCCGCGGTGGCGCCCCACGGCGTCGATCTCGTCGATGAAGATGATGCAGGGTGCGTTCTTCTTTCCCTGCATGAACAGGTCGCGCACGCGGCTGGCGCCCACGCCGACGAACATCTCCACGAAGTCGGAGCCGGAGATGGAGAAGAAGGGTACCCCGGCCTCGCCGGCGATGGCCTTAGCCAGCAGGGTCTTGCCGGTGCCCGGGGGGCCCATGAGCAGCACCCCTTTGGGGATCTTGCCCCCCAGCTTGGTGAACTTTTTGGGGTCCTTGAGGAAGAAGATGATCTCGTTCAGCTCCTCCTTGGCCTCCTCGATGCCGGCTACGTCCTCGAAGGTGATCTTGACCTGGGATTCGGTGAGCAGCTTGGCGCGGCTCTTGCCGAAGGACATGGCCTTGCCGCCGCCGATCTGCATCTGGCGCATGAAGAAGATCCAGACACCCACCAGTAAAATAAGGGGGAACCAGGAGATGAAGATGGAGAGCCAGGAGAACTTCTCCTCATCCGGCTTGGCGATAACGGTGATCTTCTTCTCCAGCAGTTTCTTGGTCAGGTCCGCGTCGGAGACCGGCTTGTAGGTCTGGAACTCCTTGCCGTCCTTGCCGTCGAACTTGCCGAAGATGTCGTTCCCCTGGATGGTGACCGAGGTAACCCTTCCCGCATCCACCTGGGCGATGAAATCGCTGAAATTGATCTTTTCCGCCGTGGCCCGGGGCTTGTTGATCATGCTGTAGAGCAGGATCATCATCAGGAAGATGACCAGCCAGAGAGAGATATTCTTGTAAAACTGATTCACGGATTACCCCCAGACGAATGCGGTAGTGCGGACCCTGTAAAGCGTGAAACTCTACCATAGCGGGTATCGCTTTACAATATGTTTACCTTTTGGGTTTGTCGCGGCCCGTGGAAGGGCGTTTCAGGCGGTCTCGGACGGTTCAGACGTCCGGCTTCAGAAGGGCTGCCGCCTGCCGGTCCGCCAGCCAGACGACTTCTCCCCGGGGGGGTGCGATCAGCTGGGCCGGCAGCGGCCGGGGGGGAGGCGGCTCTTCCAGAACCCGGCGCAGAACGTCCGCCTTGCCGGCTCCGGCGACCAGGACGAGCACCAGCCGGGCCCGGTTCAGGGCGGGCAGGGTCAGGGTGAGGCGCATGATCCCCTCGTGCCCTCCCGGGGAGGGCATTACCCAGCGCTCTCGTTCGTCCAGGAGGGGGGAACCGGGAAACAGGGAGGCGGTGTGGCCGTCCTCTCCCAGCCCCAGCAGCACCAGGTCGAAACGGGCGTCCCCGGAACGGAAGTGGTTGCGCAGGAGCGTCTCGTACCTGCTTGCCGCTTCCTCCGCTTCCCCGTCGCAGACGATGGGATGGATCTGCGCCCCGGGCAGCGGGACCCTGTCCAGGAAGGCGTTTCGCGCCATGCGGAAGTTGCTGGCCCGGTCCGTGGCCGGAACGCAGCGCTCGTCTCCCCAGAAGAGGTGGACCCCCTGCCAGGGGATCCGGCTGCACAACGGCTCCCGGGCCAGCAGCTCGTAAGCGCGGCGTGGGGTTTCACCGCCGCTCAGCAGGGCCGAGAAGCGCCCCTGTTCGGCAACGGCACGATGGGCGCTCTTTGCAAAGAGCTCGGCCGCGGCCCGGCTCAGTTCTTCCTTGTCGCCGAAGCGCCGGACCTGGACGTTCATCGTTTCATGCCCGGCTGGAGCCAGTTGTGTCCACCCCGGGCGATCATGCGGTCTGCCGCCTCGGGACCCCAGCTGCCGGCGGGGTAATCGGGGAAGTCCGCCGGAGGCACCGCCTCCCAGGCGGCCAGGATCGGCGAGACCACCTGCCAGGCGCATTCCACCTGGTCGGCGCGCATGAACAGGGTGGCGTCGCCGCGGATGGCGTCCAGGAGCAGGGTCTCGTAGGCTTCGGGAGAGGCGGCCCGGAAGGCCTCGTGGTAGCGGAAACGCATGTCCGCTTCTCCCAGGAGCAGCCGGGTGCCCGGCTGCTTGACCTGGATGCGGGTGTTGATCCCCTCCTCGGGCTGGATCCGGATCACGATGCGGTTGGGCTGCCAGTTGTCCACTGCCGCGGAGGGAAACAGCTGGTGGGGGGGGGAACGGAAGATGATGGAAACCTCGGAGACTTTGGTCGGCAGGCGCTTGCCGGTGCGCAGGTAGAAGGGGATCCCCTGCCAGCGCCAGTTGTCGATGAGCAGCTTGAGCGCCACGTAGGTCTCGGTGCAGGAGACCGGAGAAATTCCCTGTTCCTCCCGGTAGCCGGGTACGGCCTCCCCCTCCACGAAGCCCCGGGCATACTGACCCCGCACGGCGCTCCGGTGCACGTCGTCCGCCTGGAGCGGCCGGATGGCCCGCAGCACGTCCACCTTCTTGTTGCGCACCTCGTCGGCGTCGAAGGAGATGGGGGGCTCCATGGCCACCAGACAGAGGATCTGCAGCAGGTGGTTCTGAATCATGTCCCGCAGGGTCCCGGACTGCTCGAAGAAGACTGCGCGGTTCTCCACCCCCACGGTCTCGGCCACGGTGATCTGCACGTGGTCTATGTAGCGCCGGTTCCAGACCGGTTCGAACAGGGAGTTGGCGAAGCGGAAGGCGAGGATGTTCTGCACCGTCTCCTTCCCCAGGAAGTGATCGATGCGGTAGATCTGGGATTCCACGAACATGCCCGAGAGGAGCCGGTTCAGATCCCGGGCCGAGGCGATGTCCCGGCCGAACGGCTTCTCCACCACCAGCCGGTCCCGTTTGCAGTCGCGGCAGACCCCCATGCGCTTGAGCATGCTGGCGGCCGGCTCCATCATGGCCGGGGGGATGGCCAGGTAGAAGACGCGGTTGGCCCGCACTCCCCAGGCCCCGTCGATCTCGTTCAGGCGCCGGGCCAGGGCCGCGCCGGACTCCGGGGAACTGACGTCTTCGGAGACGTAGCTGATGCGGGCCGCGAACTCGTCCCACTGGTGGTCGTCCACCGCTCCGCGCCGGGAGAACAGTTCCAGGCCGCTTTTGAGCTGATCGCGGAAGGCGTCGTCCTCCATGCTCCTGCGGCCGATGCCGATGATGGCCAGGTGCCGGGGGAGGAGATTGTCCACCATCAGGTTGTGCAGGGCCGGCACCAGCTTGCGCCGGGTCAGGTCGCCGCCGCCGCCGAAGATGACGATGATGGTCGGGTTCAGTGCTTTGGATGACGGCATGGTTATCCCTCCCTGGTCTTTTCCCGGTGGCCGCCGAACTGGTAGCGCAGGGCCGACAGCAGCCGGTCGGCAAAATCCCCCTCCCCCCGGGAGCTGAAGCGCTGGAAGAGGGCCGTGGCCAGTACCGGCGCCGGTACGCCCGCCTCGATGGCGGCGGCCAGGGTCCAGCGCCCCTCGCCCGAGTCGGAGACCCGTCCGGTGAAGCGCTCCATCCCCTGGTCGTCGGCCAGGGCCCGGGCGGTCAGGTCCAGGAGCCAGGAGGAGACCACGCTTCCCCGTCGCCACAGCTCGGCGATGTCGGCCAGGTTCAGGTGGAAACGGAAGTGGTCCGGATCGCGCAGGGGGGTGGTCTCGGCGTCCGCCTCCCGCTCCTGGTCGCCGACGGCGGCGTGGGCCAGGATGTTGAACCCCTCGGCATAGGCCGCCATCATGCCGTATTCGATGCCGTTATGGACCATCTTGACGAAGTGGCCGGCCCCGCTGGGACCGCAGTGCAGGTATCCCCTGCCGGCGGTGGATGATGTGCTCCGTCCGGGAGTCTCCTGAATGTCGTCGCTGCCGGGCGCCAGGGCGGCGAACAGCGGCTCCAGATGCTCCACCGCTCCGGGTTCGCCTCCGATCATCAGGCAGTAGCCCCGCTCCAGTCCCCAGATGCCGCCGCTGGTACCCACGTCCAGGTAGTGGATCGACCTGGCGGCCAGTTGCCGGCCGCGCCGGATATCGTCCTGGTAGTGGGAATTGCCGCCGTCCACCAGGATGTCGCCCGGTTCCAGCAGCGGCGCGATACGGTCGATCATCGATTCCACCGAGGCTGCCGGGAGCATCAGCCAGACAACCCGGGGACGGGAGAGCAACGCCACCATCTCCGCCGGAGTCGACGCCGCCAGGGCCCCTTCCCGCACCAGCGGCTCCATGGACGATTGCCGGCGGGCATGGACCACACACTCATGGCCGCTCTTTAGGAGCCTCCGCACCATGTCGCCCCCCATACGCCCCACGCCGATCATTCCCATGCGCATGCGCATACCTCCCTGTTTGTTTCCGTTGGAGCGGAGAGAGGAGTGTCTCTTCGCACCGGAGAGTATACCGCCATAATGACCTCCCGGGAGCCATCGTCCAGTTCCGCCAGCCGGGAACTGCGCAGGCCGCAGACCCAGATCAGCTTGCCAGCGCAGAACAGAAGCGGAACCCGGCCCCGTTGGTCGCGGGGAATCCTGCGCTCCATGAGCAGTTCCTTGACCTTCTTGCTGCCGGTCATGCCCAGGGGGGTGATCCGGTCTCCGGGGAGGAAGCCGCGCACGCTCCAGGGGAAGGGGGCCTTGTCCAGGTCGAACAGAGCCGTTGTCCCCGGATAGAGCGACGGGTCGGGCGGAACGGTTGTCAGCGCCAGGGTCAGCAGGGAACCGTCGGAGAGAACGTATTGTCCCGGTCCGGGCAGCGCCTGTTCCTCAAGGTCGGGGCAGGGGGGCGCAGCCTTCCCGGTCAGGCTCAGGGTCGCGTAGCACCGCACCGCCCTGATTCCACCGGGCAGGTCCAGGGAGGCGTTGGGATGGGGCGAGTCCATCAGCTCCTCCAGGGCCTGGATGTGGCGGCGGGTGGTCCGGGAACCTGCCGACAGATGGGCCAGGAGCCGCCGCAAGAGCCGGCGCCTGAGCGCCCGCGGTGCATCCCCCAGGAGCTTCAGCGAGCAGGAGATGCCGTCCGGGGAGACGCGGCAGGCCCGTCCGGCCAGCTCTTCCGCCATTCGTTCCAGCAGTCCGTTTTCGTCGTCCAGAAGCGCTGCCGTGGTCACCAGACGCTCCCGGATGGCCGGGTTATACTGTTCCAGGAGCGGCAGCAGTTCGTGGCGGATGCGGTTGCGCAGGAACAGGGTGTCGCGGTTGCTGGCATCCTCGCGGTAGTCCATCCCCCGTGCCTTCAGGTGGGCCTCGATCTCGTTGCGACCGATGTCCAGCAGGGGGCGGATGCGACTGCCCGGGCCGCGGAAGGACATGCCGCGCAGGCCGGTCATGCCGGAACCGCGCACGAGGCGCATCAGTACGGTTTCGGCCTGGTCGTCGGCATGGTGGGCCAGGGCGATGGCCGTTGCTCCGTAGCGGGCGCGGATCTGCTCCAGGAATTCCATGCGCGCCCGGCGGCCGGCATCTTCCAGGTTCAGCCGTTCCCGCCGGGCCAGTTCAGCCACGTCAAGGCCGCGGGAACAAAAGGGGAGGCGGTAGCGTTTCGCCAGGTCGCGGCAGAATGCCTCGTCGCCGTCGGATTCGGCTCCCCGCAGACGATGGTTGAGGTGTGCCACCACCAGGCTGAGGGAGAACTCGTTCAGCCCGGCCAGGATATCCAGCAGGGCGCAGGAATCCGCGCCTCCCGAAAGGGCCAGAATGACGGTGTCGCCGGGGGCAAGGAGCTTCCGTTCGGAGATGGTGCGGCTGACGCGTGCGGGAAGGTTCGTGGCGGTCACTTCCTGTCGAACAGGGCGCTCGCTTCGGCCATGACCTGCTGCATGGCGTCCTGCATGGAGTCGAGCATGATTCCGGCGTTCTTTTCGGGCGATGCCTTCAGGGGCAGGGTCTGACTGGCGCGCGACACAACGGTGAACGTCTTGGCCTTTGCGCCGTTCAGGTAGAGATTCACGTTGAATTTCAGCTCCTGGACGGCCGTGCTGGTGAACAGGTCCTGGTTGACGTTCAGGGAGGCGGCAAGGGAGGCGATCTCGATGCCCCGGGCCGTGCCCGGAGGGAGCGGGCTCTGCTGGCTGACCGTGTAGCCCGAGTGTTTCAATTCCAGCAGCAGCGCCTCGGAAAGCCACTGTCCCAGGTTCCGGTCGGCCAGCAGGTCGGCCTGGCGGACGCCGTGCACGTTGTTGATGGCGCCGATGATCCATTCGCCCCTGGCATTCCTGGAAAACGGCCGGGAATCGATCCGGCTGACGACGATCTCGCCGCTCTGGCGGCCGAAGGGACGTTCGTAGGGAGCGTAGTTCAAGGCAATGGTCTGGTCCGTCGCGGCGCACCCGCACAGCCCTGCCAGGAGCAGGAGGGCGCGGAAAAGTGATCTGACAATCGGGATTTTCCACTTCATGCTTCGTACCTTTCGGGTTGGGAAATGGGAGAAAACTCGATGTACTATATCAAAATCGGCGCTGGATGCAATCCGGTGAAACGGCTTGTGGCCCGGCCCCGAGGGGGTTATGAATATTAATTAATGAAGAAAGGAGCGGGGGTGAATGTCGTGACGTTGTCCATCGCAGGTCTGGAAAACAGAGTCGTTGGTGCCGGGGCATTGCCTTCGCCGCCGGCTCCCGGCCCTGCGGGTCAGGATACGGCCGGCTCCCGGCAGGGTGCGGGGAGCGATGACGGCGACCGGGTGCGGCTTTCCGCCGCGAGCATCGCTTCTGCCGGCACCGGTCACGGGTTGCGGCCGTCGCGGGGAGTGACCCTGGCCGAGAAGAAGGCCCTCCTGGATGACGGGTCGCCCCGCCAGCGGCTGTCCCTCTACGGATGAGCCTCCTATCTGGTACGGAACACCATGTTCAGGATGAAGCTGAAGATGCTGAAAAGCAGGGCCGCTATGAAGGCGGTTCCGAAACCGGTAACGTGGAAGCCCTGAAGCAGGGCGGCTGCCAGGGCGAAGATCAGGCCGTTGATCACCAGGGTGAACAGCCCCAGGGTGGCGATGGTCACCGGCAGGGTGAACAGCACCAGCAACGGCCGCAGGAAGGCGTTCAACAGCCCGATCACCAGTGTTGCCAGCATCAGGTCGCCGAAACGGTCGATCCGGATACCGGGCAGCAGTTTCATCACGAAGAACAGCGCGAAGGCGTTCAACACCCATCTGAGCATCAGTTGCGTCATGTCGTTCACTCCCGTGGCTAGAGCCACCGTTTTTTCTTGAAGTAGAGCACCATGCCCAGGGCGATGGCCAGCATCACCCCCCACAGATCGAAGTAGCCGTAAGGCCACCTCAACTCGGGCATGTTCCTGAAGTTCATGCCGTACACCCCCACCAGGAAGGTCAGCGGCAGGAAGATCGTGCCGATCACGGTCAGAAATTTCATCACCTCGTTGGTCCGGTTGCCGATGCTGGAGAGGTACAGGTCCAGCATGCCGGAGAGCAGGTCGCGGAAGGTCTCCACTCCGTCCAGCACCTGGATGCTGTGGTCGTAGATGTCGCGGAAGTAGACGCGTGCCGTGTCGCTGAGCAGCTCCGACTCGCCCCGCTCCAGGGCGGCGGTCAGCTCGCGTAACGGCCAGACGCTCTTGCGCATGAGGATGACCTCCCGCTTGAGCCAGATGATCCGCTTCAGAATCGCCGGGGTCGGCTCCCGGGCAAGCTCCTCCTCCAGATCCTCCAGTTCCTCCCCCACCTGCTCCAGCACGGTGAAATAGCTGTCCACGATGGCATCCAGCAGGGCGTAGGCCAGATAGTCCGCCCCCTGCGACCGGATGCGTCCCCGTCCGGACCTGACCCGCTCCCGCACCGTTTCGAACACATCCCCGGCCAGCCCCTCCTGGAAGGAAAAGAGGTAGCCGGAGCCCAGGACCATGGCCACCTGCTCGGTTTCAAAGCCGCGCTCGTGCTGAAAGCGGATCATGCGGGCCACGATGAAGAGGTGGTCGCCGTAATCCTCCAGCTTGGGCCGTTGGCTGGTGTTGGCGATATCCTCCAGGATCAGGGGGTGCAACCCGTAGCAGTCGCCGAAGTGCCTGATCAGCTTCAGGTCGTGAAGCCCCTCCAGGTTGATCCAGGTGACTTTGCCGGTCCCCTTGACCGGGATGCACTGGTCCAGGCCGGGCGGCCGGTATTCGCGCATGTCTCCGGAAGAATAGCTGATGACGCTGACGTTGCTCTCTCCGGCGGCCAGGGCGCCGGTGTGCACCAGGGTGCCCGGAGGAAGTCCGGCCTTGCGCGACTGGCCGCGGTAATAGCTGCGACGCCGCACCTCAGCCTCCCGAGAAGATCCGCAGCAGGGCGTCCCGCCGGTAGTCGAAGATCTTCCGCAGGCGGGGCGCCACGATGCAGCGGTTCACCAGCCAGGTAAACTGCATGGCCGGCAGCAGGTAGTGCACCAGGTCGCGCATCTCAACCCCTCCCTCCACCTCCCGGAAGTGGTGCTGATGGTGCCAGAAGCGATAGGGGCCGAAGCGCTGCTCGTCAACGAAGAACAGCGGCCTGTGCAGGTGGGTGATCTCCGTTGTCCAGGCCACCCTGATGCCCAGCAGCGGCCGCAGGGAATAGGTCAGGATCATGCCGGCATGGGTTTCCCGTGGCGGCTGGCAGGTCAGGCGGAATTCCATGGAAGGGGGGGTGATGCGTCCCAGGTTGGCCGGATCGGAGAAAAAGCTCCAGGCGTCATCCAGGCTCACCGGGAGTGTCTGGCTCCGTTCCAGGATAAACGGTTTCATCTCGATCTCTCCTCCCTGATCCTCTTCAGCCACTCCATCCGTTCCACGATGTTCTTCTCGTAGCCGTACCCCTTGGGCTGGTAGAACCTCCGCCCGGCCAGTTTCTCCGGAAGGCAGGGCTGGCCGGCGTACCCCTCGGCATAGTCGTGGGCGTACTGGTACCCCTTGCCGTAGCCAAGCTCCTTCATCAGGCCGGTGGGGGCGTTGCGGATGTGCAGCGGCACCTCCAGGCCGCCGCTCTTCCTGACCTCGGCCAGGGCCGCGTCGATGCCCAGGTAGGAGGCGTTGGACTTGGGGGCGGTGGCCAGATAGGTGACCGCCTGTGCCATGACGATGCGCCCCTCGGGCATGCCGATCATCTGGAAGGCGTGCAGGGCCGAGACCGCCACCTGGAGTGCCCGGGGGTCGGCGTTGCCGATGTCCTCCGACGCCAGGATGATCATGCGCCGCAGGATGAAGATCGGGTCCTCGCCCGCCTCCAGCATGCGGGCCAGCCAGTACAGGGCCGCGTCCGGGTCGCTGGCGCGCAGGGACTTGATAAAGGCGGAGATCACGTTGTAGTGCTCCTCACCCCCCTTGTCGTAGAGGAGCGCCTTCTTCTGCAGCGCCTCCTGGACCACCTCCAGGGTGATTCCTCCCTCCCGGACCAGCCCCGCCGCCACCTCCAGGGTGTTCAGGGCCACCCGCGCGTCCCCCCCTGCCTGGCGGGAGAGGAACTCCAGTGCCCGGTCTTCCATCTCCAGGTTCAGCTCTCCCAGTCCCCGCTCCCGGTCGGCCAGGGCCTGGCGGATCAGCACCGCGATGGTGTCGGGCTCCAGTTGTTTCAGGGTCAGCACGCGGCAGCGGGAGAGGAGCGGGGCGATCACCTCGAAGGAGGGGTTCTCGGTGGTGGCGCCGATGATGGTGACCACCCCCTTCTCCACGTACGGGAGGAAGGCGTCCTGCTGGGACTTGTTGAAGCGGTGGATTTCGTCCACGAACAGGATCGTGCGCCGGCCCCGGCCGGCTACCCCCTCAGCCTCGCGGAAGATCTCCCTGATCTCCTTGATGCCGGACAGGATGGCCGAGAAGAAGATGAAGTGGGCCCGCGTTTCCCGGGCGATGACATGGGCCAGGGTGGTCTTGCCGCAGCCGGGAGGCCCCCAGAAGATCAGCGAGGAGAGGGAGTCGCTTTCGATCATGCGCCGCAGGATGCGGCCCTCACCCACCAGATGCTCCTGGCCGGTGAACTCGGAGAGGGTGCGCGGTCGCATGCGTTCGGCCAGGGGGGCGGTGGAACTGGCAAGGGGAGGGGTGGCCCGCTCCTGGTCCCTGTCCCAGAGACCGGGTGTGCTGTTCTGTTTCATGTGTCTGCCTAGATGGTGTAACGCCTGGTGGGGCGGATTAGTTCCGGCCGGACGCTCCAGATCTCCCGAGCGTATTCCGCGATGGTGCGGTCGCTGGAGAACCTGCCCATGCCGGCGGTGTTGAAAATGGAGGCACGGATCCAGTCGCGGGGCTGAAGGTAGAGCCGGTCCACCTGGTCCTGGCAGTCGATGTAGGAGGCATAGTCGGCCAGCAGCAGGTAGGGGTCGTCAGCCAGCAACGTATCGCTGATGGGGCGGAAACGGTCCGGGTCGTCGGGGGAGAAGGTGCCGTCGGCGATCATGTCCAGGGCCTGCCTGAGCTCCGGGTTTGCCAGGTAGTGGTCCCGGGGATGGTAGCCGGCCCGCTTCAGGTGGGTCACCTGGTCGGAGGTCAGGCCGAAGATGAAGATATTGTCCCTCCCCACCTCCTCCATGATCTCGATGTTGGCGCCGTCCAGGGTGCCGATGGTGAGTGCCCCGTTCAGGGCATACTTCATGTTGCCGGTGCCGGAGGCCTCCGTGCCGGCGGTGGAGATCTGCTCCGACAGGTCCGCGGCCGGGAAGATACGTTCCGCCAGGGAGACGTTGTAGTTGGGCATGAAGACCACGCTGAGCAGCCCGCGTACGGCCGGATCGTTGTTGATCACGGCTCCCACGGCGTTGATCAGCTGGATGATCAGCTTGGCCATGACATAGGAGGGGGCTGCCTTGCCGCTGAAGATGACCGTGCGGGGCGCGACGGCGCAGCCGGGATGGGCCCGGATGCGGTTGTAGCGGGTGATCACGTGCAGGACGTTCAGGAGCTGGCGCTTGTACTCGTGGATGCGCTTGGTCTGGCAGTCGAAGAGGGTGTCGGCCGGCACCCGCACGCCGGTATCCCGGAGAATCAGCTCCGCCAGATGGCGTTTGTTGGCCTGTTTGACCTCGATCCACTGCTCCTGGAACTCCCGGTCATCGGCTAGGTCCCGCAGCCGGGCCAGCTCGCCCAGGTCGGTGATCCAGCCGTGGCCGATGCGGGAGGAGATCAGGTCGGCCAGCCAGTGGTTGGCGTGTTTCAGCCAGCGGCGCTGGGTGATGCCGTTGGTCTTGTTGCTGAAACGCTCCGGCCACATCTCGAAAAAGTCGCGGAACAGGTCGTCCGTGAGGATCCGGCTGTGCAGGGCCGAGACGCCGTTTATGGAATGGCTGCCCGCGATGGCCAGGTGGGCCATGCGGATATGTTTCTGTCCCTCCTCGCCCACGATGGACATGCGCCGTAACCGTTCCACATCGCCGGGAAAACGGTCGGCGATTTCCCGGAGGACCTGGTCGTTGATCCGGTAGATGATCTGCAGGTGGCGGGGGAGAATGCTCTCCAGGAGGCTCACCGGCCAGGTCTCCAGCGCCTCGGGCAATACCGTGTGGTTGGTATAGGCGAAGGTGGCGACGGAGATCTTCCAGGCCTCGTCCCACTCCATCAGCCGTTCGTCCATGAGGATGCGCAGGAGCTCCGGGATGGCCAGGGCGGGGTGGGTGTCGTTGAGCTGGATGGCGGCTTTCTCCGGCAGAACGGAGAGTTCCTGGTGTTTCTTCGAAAACCGGTAGAGGATGTCCTGGATCGTGGCCGCGCAGAGGAAGTACTCCTGGCGCAGGCGCAGCTCCTTCCCCTCGGCCATGTGGTCGGCCGGGTAGAGCACCTTGGAGATGTTCTCGGTACGCATCTTGGATTCCACCGCGCCGATGTAGTTCCCCTGGTTGAAGAAGGAGAGCTCGAAGTCGCGGGTAGACTTGGCGCTCCAGAGCCGCAGGGTGTTGACGGTCCGGTTGCCGTAGCCGGGAACCGGCACGTCGTAGGCCATGGCCATGACATCCTGGGTATCGACCCAGTCGTGACGCAGCCTCCCCTCGTCGTCTTGGTACTCCGTCACCCGGCCGTGGTAGCGGATGCGGTGCAGGTGCTCCTGGCGGCCGAACTCCCAGGGGTTGCCGTAGCGGAGCCAGTTGTCGGGGGTCTCGTGCTGACCGCCGTCCACGATCTTCTGGAAGAACATGCCGTACTCGAAGCGTATGCCGTAACCGTAGGCGGGAAGGGACATGGTGGCCATGGAGTCCAGGAAACAGGCCGCCAGGCGTCCCAGGCCGCCGTTGCCCAGGCCCGCGTCCCATTCGCTCTCCTGCAGTTCACGGACATCGATCCCCAGTTCCTTGAGGGCGGTCTCCCATTCTTCCATGAGACCCAGGTTGATCAGGCTGTTGCCCAGGGTCCTGCCCATCAGAAACTCCATGGAGAGGTAGTAGACCCGTTTGGCGCCGGCGCGGTAGTAGGTCTGCTGGGTCTCCAGCCAGCGCTCCGCCAGCATGTCGCGCACGGCATGGGCCAGCGCCCGGTACAGGTCGGCCGGCGTGGCGGAATATTTATCTTTGACGATGGTGAACCTGAGGTGACGCAGGAAGGCGTGCTGCAGATCGCTGGGGGTGGGCGCTGCGTCGGCCCGTGTGTCGTTGTCGGAAGCGTTCATGGGGCACGTCCGGGAGCTGGGATGGAAACAGGGGGAGTATATCGGCTGTTACCCGCTAATGCAAGGTTGAGTGGTATTTCGGGGACAGTATACAAAACTATCGGTCATTTACTATACTGCTCCAGGAACCGCTCCAAAGATAAACTGTATAAACATCCGGCTTTCTTCTCGGGGCCTCGAAGATATCCAAATGAGGGCTGCTGAGGAAGGTATGCCCTACCAGGCACTGATTGTCAGTATCGTTCACAAACATGCCAGCGGCCGACTCGTCGAGGCCGTATCACGTCCAACCGAGCGCTCAACCGGTCGCGCGAAAAAGCTGCGCGCCGGTTATCTCTCCCCCTATACAAACATGAAACAACCCATCAGGAAATATTAGCTGGCCTCGACCAGGGAAAACCAGTGGGTAGTTTGATGATGGAGGGCAGGGTGATACCTGCTCTCTACTCTACCCACGGGTGATTCCAGACTAACGGTCATATTGAACAATGGACTAACGGTGTAGCATCTCAGATGCTAGGTTTTTTCGGACGTGGGTTCGATTCCCAGCACCGCAGGTTTTTTTCGTGCTGTCATTATGGGGCACACTTAACCGGCGGGGCAGGATGGGTCAGAAAAATCCCGCAATGAGTCGGTTTTTGTGTTTCTTTCTTGCTTTTATAGATACCTAAGGCTATCTTTCTTTGTCAAATTTTAACTATAATTATCTTCCGAACGGTGAGGTCATGGATATATTCGATAAATGGCTGACCATTGATGAGTTGGCCAACTACATAAAGATGAGCCGGACCAAGCTCTATGGCATGACCCAGCGCGGGGAAATCCCAGCATCCAAGATCGGCAACCAGTGGCGATTCGACCGGGAGGAGATCGACCGGTGGATGAAGACGCACGCGACAGGCAAAGGGGAATCAAAGGCATGATCAGTCAGGACAATTTCATCGCACTGCTTGAGTCCCTCGACTTTGCCAGGAACAAATCCGTCTACAGCAAGACCATTGGCGCAACCGCTTTAAGCGTCGATATCACCAAGCAGGAGATTTCTTATCCCGAGTCCGACGGTTTGGTCGTCAACGAGCGTCAGACCTGCAATTTCTCGGCGAATGAAAACTTTGTCGTGTTTGAGTGCGTCCACCGCCTGTTGCAAAAGGGCTACAAGCCGGAACACATCGAGTTGGAACCAAAGTGGAAACTAGGTCGCGGGGCCAGCGGCGGCCGGGCCGATATTCTGATCAGGGACAATTTCGGTAAGCCGCTGCTCATCATCGAGTGCAAGACTGCCGGAACTGAATTCAAGAAAGCCTGGAACAAAACCCAGCAGGATGGCGACCAGCTTTTCAGTTATGCCCAGCAGATCAGCGAAACCCAGTTTCTCTGTCTCTATACCTCGGATTTCGAAAACGCCGAACTGACCTACCTGAGTCACATTGTTGCCCATCGGGATAACGACCAGTACCTGGTCGCCAATCCCCATTTCAAAACATTCCGCGACGTAACCGATGTCAAGGAGCGTTTCGCTGTCTGGTGCGATACCTACAAACTCGACTACACCACCCAGGGGATCTTCGAGGACAATATTCAGCCCTACCACATCGGCAAGGACAAGTATTCCCTCGACGATCTGCACGCCATTTCCGCCTCGGACCAGCAGAAGAAATACCACGAGTTCGCCACCATCCTACGCCAGCACAATGTTTCCGGACGGGAAAACGCCTTCGACAAGCTGGTGAACCTGTTTCTTTGCAAGCTGGTGGATGAGATCGAGAACCCCGACGACCTCAAGTTTTACTGGAAAGGGGTTGCCTACGACAGCCATTTCGACCTGATGGACCGGCTTCAACAGCTCTATCAGGCAGGCATGGGCAAATTCCTCGGCGAGGACATCACCTACATCAACCAGAACGACGTCAATAACGCCCTGCGCTTCATAAAGCAGAATCCGGATGCCACCCAGCGGGCGGTATGGAATCTGTTCATCCAGCAGAAGTTTTTCACCAACAACGACTTTTCCTTTATCGACGTCCACAACGAGCGGCTCTTTTACCAGAACGCTGACGTACTGTTGAAAATCCTGCAGATGTGGCAGGATATCCGCCTCACCAACCCCACCGGTCATAACCAGTTTTTGGGAGACATGTTCGAGGGTTTCCTCGATCAGGGGGTAAAACAGAGCGAGGGACAGTTCTTTACCCCAATGCCCATCTGCCGCTTCATCATAATGAGCCTCCCGCTGGAAAGCCTGATCCGCGACAATGCCGCTCCCCCCCTGGTCATCGACTATGCCTGCGGCGTGGGGCACTTCCTCACCGAACTGGCCTTGCAAATTCAGCCTCTGCTGGAATACAAGCCCCACGCCAGCCCGGCAGAATACCACAAATCGATGATCGGCATCGAAAAGGAATATCGGCTCTCCAAGGTCGCCAAGGTTTCCGCCTTCATGTACGGCCAGCAGGGCACCCAGATCTGTTACGGCGACGGGCTGGTGAACAGCCACGAGGCCTTTCCCGATATCCGTGACGGCCACTTCGACCTGCTCGTCGCCAATCCGCCCTACAGCGTGCGCGGCTTCCTCGAAACCCTGCCCGAGGAAGAGCGCAAGGCCTATTCGCTCACTGACACCATCAACGACGCCGAAACGGCCAACAGTATCGAGACCTTCTTTGTCGAGCGGGCCAAACAGTTACTGAAAAGCGGTGGCGTGGCCGCCATCATCCTGCCCTCGTCGATCCTCTCCAACGGCGGTTCCACCTACATCCGCGCCCGCGAAATCCTGCTGCAGTATTTCGATGTCGTCGCCATCGCCGAATTCGGCAGTGGCACCTTCGGCAAGACCGGCACCAACACCGTCACCCTGTTCCTGCGCCGCAAGCCGATCCAGCCTGACACCGCCGAACACTATCGCGAGCGGGTGGATGAGTGGTTCACGGGATGTTCCGCCAGCAAGCGTAAGCAGGTAATCTACAAGGATGAGCATTTGATCGAGCAGTACTGCGCCCATATCAACGTGCCGCTAGCCGACTATCAGAGCCTGCTGCGCGGCGAGACTGACGGCAGTTGGAAGCCGCAGGAGCATTTCCAGCCCTACCACGACAAATTCGACAAGAGCACCGAACTGGTCAACCTGCGCAAGCAGAAAAAGTTCAAGGCGCTGGACAAGACGGAGCAGAAGACTGAGATCGCCAAACGTTACCTGACCTATGTGCAGAGTATCGAGCGCGACAAGCTCTATCACTTCGTCATGGCCTCGGACCAGACCAATCCGGTGCTGATCATCCGCAGCCCCTCCGGCACCAAGGAGATCAAGCAGTTCCTCGGCTATGAGTGGAGTGCCGCCAAAGGTGACGAGGGGATCAAGTTCATGGAGGACGCCAGCGGAAAGCACATAACTACCCTGTACGACGGCCCGGATCGCGCCAACCCGATGCGCTTCACCCGTGCCAACCCGGCCAAGTTAAACCACCACATAGCCGCCAATTTCGAGGGCACGCTTGGGACGATTCCGACGGAATTGAGCGAGGTGGCCAATCCGGCGCGGCTGGTGGATATGCTGGATTTTTCGAGAGCGGTATTTGAGAAACCACTTAGTATCAGCCCGAATCAGGCCGTCACGTTGTCGCCAAAATGGCCAGTAGTTAAGCTTGGAGACATTGTAAATGTCCTGATTGGCGGTACGCCAGCAAGGAAAAATCCGGCATATTTCACTGGAAAAAACCCATGGGTTTCGATCGGCGAGATGGCTGGGAGGGTAATAACAGACACTAAGGAAAAGATTACTGAAAAAGCCATTAAAGACTCAAATGTGAAATTGATTCCAAAAGGCACAACTCTTCTAAGTTTTAAGTTATCAATAGGAAAGACCGCAATTGCCGGATGCGATCTATATACAAACGAAGCAATTGCTGGACTTATACCAAAAGATAAAAATGTCATTCTTGATGAGTATATATTTCAAATTTTCAGCGCACAACACATTAACCTTGACCTCAAGGGCCTTAACGCATTCGGCAAAAGCCTAAACATTAAGATTTTGCGCGAAGAAGTAAGAATAGCTCTGCCACCAATTGATAAGCAAGAAGAGGTTATCGCTGAATGCAAAAAGATAGACGCAGAGGTTGATGCTGCGAGTGGCGTCATTGCGAAATCCACTGAAACTATCGGTTCCAACATCGAGTCCATCTACTCATCCACCGCCCCCCGCATCGAAATCGCCACGCTCAGCACCAACATCCAATACGGCCTGAACGAAAAAATGAACGAAGCCGGTATCGGCTACAAGATCTTCCGCATGAACGAGATCGTACAGGGGCGCATGGTGGACAATGGCGCTATGAAATGCGCCGACATCAGCGCCGAGGAGTTCGCCAAGTACCGGCTCAACAAGGGTGATCTGCTTTTCAATCGCACCAACAGCATCGAGCATGTCGGAAAAACCGGCCTGTTTGACCTGGATGGCGAGTACTGTTTCGCTTCCTATCTGGTGCGAGTGGCTCCCGATACCAGCAAAGTCTTACCGCTTTTCCTCGTCAAAATGATGAACTCCACGGCCTTCCAAGCCGAAGCCAAAGGCAAGGCTTCCAAGTCCATCAACCAGTCCAACATCAACGCCACCGTAATGAAAAATATCAAGGTGCCGGTTCCCTCCCTGGCCGAACAGAATAAATTCGTCGCCAAGGTCGAGGGCCTGGAAAAACAGATCGCCGAGGCCCAAGCCATCATCGACGCCGCTCCCGCCAGAAAAGAGGCGGTGATGAAAAAGTACCTGTGAGGGCGACATGAGTGAACCACGCAATGACAGGAAAGCATTTCCCACCTGCTGGATCATCGCCGGCCCCAATGGCGCGGGCAAAACCACCTTCGCGCTGGAATACCTGCCCCAGGCGGTCGACTGCACCCACTTCATCAACGCCGATCTGATCGCCGCTGGGTTATCGCCCCTCGCCCCGGAGCGGGAGCTTATGGACGCCAGCCGCATCTTTCTGCGGGAAATCGAGGAGCGCATCGCGGCCCGTGAAGACTTCGCCTTTGAAACAACGCTGGCGGGACGGACCTATCTTCGCCTGGTCGAGCGGCTGCGCCGCGACGGCTGGCGGGTGGAGCTGATCTATCTGGCTCTGCCGAGCGCCGAGATGTCGCAACTACGCGTTGCGGAACGGGTCGCCCACGGTGGCCACAACATCCCGCAGCGGGATATCGAGCGCCGCTTTCCCCGCAGCCTGCGCCACTTGCTGGATGATTACAGCCATCGGGTCGATAGCTGCACCTGTTTCATGAATGACGGGGAGAGTCCGGTGCTGGTCTTTGAGCAGAGCGGCATTAACCGCGATATCATGCATGACGCTTACTATCAGCTTTTGATGGAGGAGGCTAAACGATGAACGCCACCCAGAAACACGTGCCATCCCCGGAGGTACAGCAGCAGTTGGAACTGCTCCGGAAGGCGGTTGGCAAAACGCTGGAGAAGAAACGGCGTCTCGGCCACTACGCCGTAACCTGGAAAGACGGCAAGCCGGTCGTAACGGGTGAGGATGCGCCGAAAACAAGGGAGAACACTTTCTGAACGTTCCTCCCACACCGTCACTCCGGAGGTTCTGAACCGGTTCGCCGACATCCCGGTGGAAAGCCTGATTTTCGAGCACCTGGCTGAGTATTACCAGGCCTTGTAGGAGAGCACCACCAAGGCCGATTCAGCCCCGTTCATCGCCTTCATGCTGCGGATGATTCTGGATACCGTGACCACCTCCGCCCCCCAAGTCAGCCCTCACGTCACCCCCCAAGTCGGCGGGTTGCTTGTGGTAATCCAGGGAGAGATGGGCCGCGAGGCGCTGCAGACCACCCTGAGGCTTTCGGATCGCAAATCCTTCCGCGAGCGCTACCTCAATCCGGCCCTGGCCCATAGCCTGATCGAGATGACCATCCCCCATAAGCCCAACAGCCACCTTGCAGAACTATTGCCTGACCGACAAGGGGCGCCAGTGGCTGGCGCAGCACAGGGATGGATAACCCCGGGGAGAAGATATGGCACTGGACTACGCCACATTAGAACTGCTCCGCCAGAACCACCCTGCGTGGCGGCTGCTGTGCGCCCATCATGCGCCGCTGGTGGCCGGTTTTCTGCATCGGCTGTTCATCGCGCCCAATGTCCGTAATCTGTCTCAGGCAGATCTGGTCGAGGCGCTGGAAGATGAACTCTTCGTTCTCCGTGAGCAGCTGGGGGTCGAAGCCTTTCCCGGAACCGCCCAAAGCTACCTCAATGATTGGGCTGAAAACGACAAGGGATGGCTGCGGAAATTCTATCCGCCAGGGACGGACGAACCGCATTTTGATCTGACTCCCGCGACGGAAAAGGCCATGGCCTGGCTGGAGAGCCTGACCGAACGTGCCTTTGTCGGCACGGAATCCCGCCTGCTGACCCTGTTCGAGCTGCTGCGGCAGATGAGCGAGGGAAGCCAGACAGATCCCCAGGTGCGAATCGCCGAACTGCAGAAGCGCCGCAACGATATCGACGAGGAGATCGCCCGCATTCTGGCGGGAAATATCCCGCTTTTGGACGACACCGGCCTGAAGGACCGGTTTCAGCAGTTTCTCCAATTGGCGCGGGAGTTGTTGACCGACTTTCGCGAGGTGGAGCACAATTTCCGTACCCTCGACCGGCGGGTGCGCGAACGCATCGCCCTGTGGGAAGGAGCCAAGGGGGCGCTTCTTGAAGAGATCATGGGCGAGCGCGACGCCATCGCCGATTCCGATCAGGGGAAGAGCTTTCGCGCTTTCTGGGATTTTCTGATGTCCCAGTCCCGGCAGGAAGAGTTGAGCCGCTTGCTGGAACAGGTTTTGTCCCTTCCGCCGATCCTCACCCTGCGCCCAGAACCCCGTCTGCAACGCGTGCATTACGACTGGCTGGAAGCGGGAGAACACACCCAGCGCACGGTGGCGAAGCTTTCCGAGCAGCTGCGGAGGTTTCTCGACGATCAGGCATGGCTGGAAAACCGCCGCATCATGGACATCCTGCACAGTATCGAAAATCACGCGCTGGCGTTGCGCGAGGAGGCACCAAAGGGGGATTTCATGCCCCTGGCCGAGACCACGGCTCAGGTCGAACTTCCCCTGGAGCGACCTCTCTACCGGCCGCCGCTCAAGCCCCTCATTGCCGAGATGGCGCTGGACGGAGGGGATGCGGATGTGGATACGGCGGTTCTCTACGCGCAGGTGGTGGTTGACCGGGCCGAGTTGACCCGGTATATCCGGATGGAACTTCAGAGTCGCAGCCAGATTAGCCTGGCCGAGGTGGTGGCGCGCCATCCGCTGCGCTTTGGCCTGGCCGAACTGGTGGCCTATCTGCAGCTGGCCGGTGAATGGCCAAAGACGGCCGTGGACGATGAAGTGCAGGAACAGGTGAGCTGGCAGGTAGAGACCGGCGTCATGCGCCAGGCGACCTTGCCGCGCATTATTTTGTTGAGGAACTGATGATGAATGTCGCCCATACCAACCCCAGCTATTCGGACAAGCCGACCCATGAACTCTCGTCAGTGGTGGTGCCTCTGCTCAAGGGCGTGCTCTATCAGGAGGATAACCCGGGATTGTGGGGCTCGCTGCTGAATCTGCAAGCGAGCGTTCGGGATTACGTCGCTGTTCTCGGTCTGGAGCTGATGCTGGACGAGGCGGAAGGCTACGCTTTTTTGCGTTCCCGGCATGATGACGATGAGGACGGTCAGGAGATTATGCCGCGCCTGGTTGCCCGAAGGCAGCTCTCCTATCCGGTGAGTCTGCTGCTTGCGCTGTTGCGGAAGAAGCTGGCGGAGTTCGACGCCGGTGGCGGCGACACGCGTCTGATTCTATCCCGGGATGAGGTGGTGGAGCTGATCCGGATTTTTCTTCCGGCGGGCAGCAACGAGGTGAAACTCATCGATCAGGTCGATGCCACCCTGAACAAGATTGCCGAGCTGGGGTTTATCCGCCGCTTGCGGGGGCAGGGGCAGATGATTGAGGTGCGGCGCATTATCAAGGCGTTTGTTGATGCACAGTGGCTTGCCGACTTTGACGAACGGCTGGCGGAATACCGACGGCAAGCGACCGAACCACCGGAGGGGGCGGATGGCTGAAACATTGGAGCTGGATTTTATCGGCGATGACCGGCTGGCCGGATTTCGCCTGCAACGGCTCGAGGTCTTTAACTGGGGGACCTTTGACGGCCGGGTCTGGACACTGCGCCTGAGGGGGGAAAACGGTCTTCTCACCGGTGATATCGGTTCCGGAAAATCGACCCTGGTGGACGCAGTCACCACCTTGCTGGTGCCGAGTCATCGCGTTGCGTATAACAAGGCGGCCGGGGCCGACAGCCGCGAGCGATCGCTCAAGTCCTATGTGCTGGGGTTTTACAAATCGGAGCGGCAGGAAACCCTGGGCAGCGCCAAGCCGGTCGCGCTGCGCGGCTTCAACAGTTATTCGGTGATCCTCGGTGTTTTCCACAACGCCGGCTACAGCAAGACCGTCACCCTGGCGCAGGCTTTCTGGATGAAGGATGCAGGTGCGCAACCGGTTCGTCTGTACACGGCCTGTGAACGCGACCTGTCCATTACGGCTGATTTTTCCGGATTCGGCAGCGAGATGCTCGGCCTTCGCAAGCAGTTGCGGACACGCGGTGTCGAGTTGTTCGACAGCTTTCCTCCCTATGGTTCGTGGTTCCGCCGTCGTTTTGGTATCGATAGCGAACAGGCATTGGATCTGTTTCATCAGACCGTGTCGCTCAAGTCGGTGGGGAATCTGACTGACTTCGTGCGCAGCCACATGCTTGAGCCCTTTGATGTCGCGCCACGTATCTCCGCCCTGATTGGCCACTTCGAGGATCTCAACCGGGCTCACGAGGCGGTTCTCAAAGCCAAACGTCAGGTGGAGATGCTTACGCCTCTGGTGGCCGATTGCGAACGACACCGGGAAGTGGCGCAAACGGCGGCTAACCTGCGAGCTTGCCGTGATGCCCTGCGCCCTTGGTTTGCCACCCTTAAACTCGATCTCCTGGAGAAACGTCTCACTTCGCTGAATGAAGAGTTGACCCGGCACCGAGTCGCCACCCTGCGGCTGGAAGAGCAGCGTCGCGCCCAACAAGGACAGGAGCGTGAGCTTCGCCGCACCATCGCGGAAAATGGTGGTGAACGAATCGAAAGCATCGGACAGGAAATCCTCCAAAAACAGGATGAACTGGAGCGTCGCAAGCAGAAAGCTTCCCGCTATGGGGAGCTGGTACGCACCTTGGGGCAACATCCCGCTGCGACCGAGGAAGATTTTCTGCGGCAGCGGTCCGAAACCGCCACGTGGCGCGAAACGACAGAAGAAGCCGAAGTTCGTACCCAGAACGATCTCAACGAGGCGGGTGTCTTCTTTGCCCAGGGGCGGGCTGAATACGATCAGTTGAAAACCGAAATCACGGGACTGAAAGCCCGGGTCAGCAATATCGACGAACAACAGATCGTCATGCGGCGCATCCTCTGTCAGGCGCTGAATCTGGCCGAAGAAGAGATGCCGTTTGCCGGCGAATTGCTGCAGGTGCGTGAGGACGAGCGTGACTGGGAAGGTGCCATCGAAAGGCTGCTTCATGGTTTCGGCTTGTCGCTGCTGGTTCCGGATCGGTATTACGCCATGGTGGTGCAGTGGGTTGACCAAACCCACCTGCGGGGACGGCTGGTGTACTTCCGGGTGCGGGAAGGGGTGCGCGGCGAGTTGCCGTCGCTTCATCCCGACTCACTGGCGCGCAAGCTTCACGTCAAGCCCGATTCGCCCTTTTATGACTGGATCGAGCGGGAGGTGGCTCACCGCTTTGATCTGGCCTGCTGCGAAAACCAGGAACAGTTTCGCCGTGAGACACGGGCCATTACCAAGGCCGGACAGATCAAGGCTCCAGGGGAGCGGCATGAAAAGGATGATCGTCATCGGCTTGATGATCGTCGGCGTTATGTCCTCGGCTGGAGCAATGCCGAAAAGATTGCGGTCTTGGAAAAGGATGCCAAGCGGCAGGAGACGCGTCTTGCAGAAATCGCCGGTCGCATCAGCACGCTGCAAAAGGAACAGTCCGCCCTCAAGGAGCGTCTCTCGATTCTCTCGAAGCTGGGTGAATATCCCGATTTTCGTGATCTCGACTGGAAACCCATGGCGGTTGTCATCGCCAGGTTGGAAGCCGAGAAGCGTGAGCTTGAAGCAGCCTCCGATCTGCTCAAGACCCTTACGGCGCAATTGGTCGCGCTGGAAGAGGAGTTGAAAATAACGGAAGGTCAGCTTGATGAGCGGAAGGATAAACGCTCGAAAGCCGAGCAAAAAATCAGCGCCGCTCAAGAGCTGCAGCAACAAGCGCAGGCTCTTTTAGCGGAAACAACAGAAGATAGTGTCCAGAGATTTGATCTGCTGGAAGCGATGCGTGAGGAAGCGCTTGGCGGTCAGGTGCTGACGGTCGAATCCTGCGACAATCGTGAACGCGACATGCGCGACTGGCTACAGGCCAGGATCGACGGCGAAGATTCGAAGATCAAGCGTCTGTCCGAAAAGATCGTCAAGGCCATGACCGAATACAAAGGGATGTGGAAGCTGGAGACAGGAGAGGTCGATGCCAACCTGGCTGCGGCCCCCGAGTACAGGGCAATGCTGGATCAACTGCAGGCCGATGACCTACCCCGTTTTGAAGGACGTTTCAAGGAACTCCTGAACGAAAACACCATCCGTGAGGTGGCGAATTTTCAATCTCAGTTGGCACGCGAACGGGAAACCATCAAGGAGCGCATCGCTCAGATCAACGGATCGCTCACCCAGATTGACTACAACCCGGGGCGTTACATTAGTCTCGAAGCACAGATGAACCTTGACGCCGACATCCGTGATTTCCAGACCGAGTTGCGTACCTGTACCGAAGGAACACTCACCGGCTCGGAGGATGCGCAGTATTCGGAGTCAAAATTCCTCCAGGTGAAGCGCATCATCGAGCGGTTCCGGGGGAGGGATGAATATTCTGATCTGGATCGGCGTTGGACGGTCAAGGTGACCGATGTGCGCAACTGGTTCCTGTTTGCTGCCAGCGAGCGCTGGCGTGAAGATAACACCGAGCATGAACATTATGCGGACTCCGGCGGGAAATCGGGCGGCCAGAAGGAGAAGCTCGCCTATACCGTTCTTGCCGCCAGTCTGGCCTATCAGTTTGGTCTGGAGTGGGGAGCGGTGCGCTCCCGTTCCTTCCGTTTTGTGGTGATCGACGAAGCGTTCGGTCGCGGTTCCGATGAATCGGCCCAATACGGTTTGCAGTTGTTCGCTCAACTCAATCTGCAGCTGCTGATCGTCACGCCGTTGCAGAAAATCCATATCATCGAGCCTTTTGTCGCCGGTGTCGGGTTTGTTCACAATGAGGATGGCCGCAGATCCGTCCTGCGCAACCTGAACATTGACGAGTATCGGGCCGAGAAACAAAGGATGCAGGGATGAGGTGGACGACCCCGGCTGATCTCAAGACTCAGGTGCAAAAGCTCTGGGATCGCGGTTTACTGCTCGCCTCCGTGGCTGGCGGTGAGTCGCTCTTTCCTCGGCGTCTGACCCTCAAGTGCCCCGGTTCACGGGAACTGAGCGAACGGTTTCCCGAGGTGCGGGACTGGATCGCCCAATTGTCCGCTGCTGCCGGTTCCTGTCGTATCGAATGGCGCAGCGTCAACCACCGTGTTCTCGGGACCAATGAAATCCCGGCGGCAATCTGGGTCGACCGGCTTTCGGATGCTCTCGGACTGATTGGTAAACGTCGGGCCGCGGATCAGTTCGCTGCACTGGTTGAGCTGACTAAAGACAGACAGCCTGAATTGCTCCCCTGGCTGACAAAGCGGCCGCTGCGTGCCTTGGAATTGGCCGAAGATTGGCCGCGCCTGCTGGAGGTTGTCGCCTGGCTGCTTGAGCATCCTCGCCCCGCGATGTATCTGCGTCAGATCGCATTGCCGGGCGTCCATACCAAGTTGATTGAGGGACATCGTGGCGTGCTGGCTGAACTGCTTGATCTCGTGCTGCCGGAGGATTCTATCGACAGGAATCACATGGGCATCGGCGGGTTCTGCCGCCGTTACGGTTTTCTGGATAAGCCTTCACGGGTGCGTTTCCGGCTGCTGAGTCCGAATGTCCGGCTGCTGCCGGTGGAAGCCGATCAGGATATCACCCTGACACAGGCTGCCTTCGCCTCACTCGTTGTACCGATATCGAAAGTGTTCATCACCGAAAACGAGATCAACTTCCTGGCGTTTCCGGATGTTTCCGATGGGATGGTGATCTTTGGGGCGGGATACGGATTTGACAATCTCGCTGCCGCCCCTTGGCTGCACGGCAAAGAAATTTACTATTGGGGGGATATCGATACCCACGGTTTTGCCATTCTCAATCAATTACGCGGGTTCTTGCCCCATGCCGTGTCATTTTTGATGGATCAGCAGACACTTCTTGCCCACAGATCACTCTGGGGAGTTGAAACGCAGCCTGAAGCAGGGACTCTTGCGCGGTTGAACTCTGAGGAGGGCGCACTTTACGACCAATTGCGCCAGAACCATTGGGGGGAGCGAGTTCGTCTGGAGCAAGAGAGGGTGAGGTTCGATATAGTGCTTGATATTCTGCGCAAGTTGACGTGAAACAAAGCGAGGTTCGTGACTGCATTTGGCCGACGATTCCGCCTTTCGGGCCATCAAGAGCAAAGCGCGTGATCGATGGAAAAATCGAACAAGAAAAAACCAACCTGGACCGATCTCAAACGCCAGCTTACGGACCTCGACCGTGTGGCGCTCCTTGGCCTGATTCAGGAACTCTACGCCGCCAGCAAAAACAATCAGGCCTTTCTCCATGCCCGCTTCGCCCTGGGGGAGGACGTGCTCGAACCGTACAAGGCCACCATCGACCGCTGGGTTTGTCCGGATCTGCTGTGCGGTCAGGAGATGTCCATCACCAAAGCCAAGAAAGCGATTTCTGACTACAAGAAGGCTATTGGCCGTCCCGAGGGTGTGACCGAGTTGTTGGTTTTTTATTGTGAATCCTGCATCAAGCTAGTCAAGTATTGCGGTATGAATGACGAGGGCTATTGCGATTCCCTGGTGAAGGTGTTTGCAGAGGCATTGAAGGCGATCCGAAACCTTGAAGCCGGGCAGCAGATGATCTTTATTGAACGCCTACGAGTCGTTCAGCGAGAAGGTCACAACTGGGGCTGGTGTGTCGGTGATGCCATGGATGATCTGATGAAGGAGTACGGTGCTGCCGAATAGTGGCCAGGAGTTGAATGACGGCGCCTGTGTGAGGAGAACGCCCGTCGCAAGGGATTGCTGACGTGACACGCGATCAGCCGGGGCGCCTCCAAATCCGGAAACGGAGACGGTGCAGCGTCGTCTGTGCGTTTAGCTGATGAAGGAAGGAGAGGGGAGATGAAGGTACTGGTAGATCTGTGTGTCGTGCCGATTGGCGTGGGGGTGTCGCTTTCCACCTATATTGCTGCCTGTGAGAAGGTGCTGAACGAAGCGGGGCTGAAGACAGCGCTCCATTCCTACGGCACCAACGTGGAGGGGGAGTGGGACGAGGTGTTCGCGGCCATCAGGAAGTGCCACGAGGTTGTGCACGGGATGGGCGCTCCCCGGATTACCACCACCATCAAGCTCGGCACCCGTGTCGACCGGGATCAGGGGATGGAGGATAAGGTCAGAAGTGTTCAGGAGAAACTGTGAGAGCCGCTTCCCTCGTCTCAGGAATTCCATGGGTTTTCCATCGCTTCCAACAAGCTACTGGGTACTGGGGTCAAGTCTGACATTGGGACATCAATTCACATTCTCCACCCATGGCCCGTAGATAATTTTCCTTTTCCCGTATCCTTGCCATCCCTGGTATTGTGGCTGTAATGGTGGTAGATGAGAAGTTTCGTATCAAAATCACCACACCATCAGCCTGCCCTGTTCTCCGGGCAGATCATTCCGCTTGCAAAAGTGCGACCGTCCTGAAATAATTGCTCTCACAGTCAAGGAGGTATGCCATGGATATCACCACCATCGCGGGTGCCGCGTTACTGATGAAGGCATCCCAGACCCAGGAGGTCATGTCCGCCGCGTTGATGAAGCAGGCGGCCGAACAGCAGACCCAAATGGCCAGCATGCTGGCCCAGCTCGTCGGCACGGCCGCGCAGCCGGTTCCCGACAGTTCGTACGGATTCTCCACCTACGCCTGAATCAGTTCTCGTTCCCTTCTTGCAAAAAGCCGGCCCCTTGTGGCCGGCTTTTTGCGTTTCTGGTCAGCCGTAGCTGCCGGCGTGGTAGGAACTCCGTACGTAGGGGCCGCTCTCCACGTGGCTGAAACCCATTGCCAGTGCCCGGTCGCGCAGGTCGTCGAACCGCTGGGGAGGGACGTACTCCCGAACCGGGTAGTGCCGTCTGCTGGGGGCCAGATACTGGCCGATGCTGAGACGGGCACAGCCGGCCCGGAGCAGGTCATGAAACAGTTCCAGTACCTCAGGTTCCTCCTCTCCCAGGCCGAGCATGATACCCGACTTGAGCCGGATCTCCGGGGCTGCCCGGCCGGCCCGGCGCAGCAGCTCCAGAGAACGGCCGTAATCGGCGCCGTCACGGATGGCGTAGAGACGGGGCACCGTCTCCAGGTTGTGGGCCAGGATGCGCGGTTTTGCGGCAAGGACCGTTTCCAGGCTGCGGGGATTCCCCTGGAAATCGGGTATCAACAGTTCGATGCGGGTACTGGGCGCGGCGGCGCGGATCGCCCTGACGGTGTCGGCGAACAGGCCGGCGCCTCCGTCGGCCAGGTCGTCGCGGGTCGGGCTGGTGACGACCACATGGGTGAGTCCCAGCCTGGCAACGGCCCGGGCCACCCGCCGCGGTTCCCTCGGGTCCGGTCCCAGGGGGGTACCCCCGTCCAGGTTGCAGAAGGAGCAGCCGCGGGTACAGCGTGTTCCCAGGATCATGAAGGTTGCCTGGCCCTGGGAGAAACATTCGGAGATGTTGGGGCAGAGCGCCTGGCGGCAGACCGTGTTCAGATGCAGCTCATCCAGAAGGCGCAGCATGGGGGTCTGGTCACCAGGATTGACTCGCTTCCTCAGCCACTCCGGTTTACGTTCACGATGTGCTCCTCGTGCCCCTCCATGTTCCAGCTGTCCGTGGAATATTTCATTGTTTTTAATGTGCTGGCCCATGATTCCTCCTCTGGTCGGAGAGCTTTTTCGCGGAGCTCTACACCGAAATACCGACTGAACGTGGCGAGCAGCTCTTCCTGCAGCAACTCCGGCGCGCTCTGAATGCCGCATTCGGCCAGGCTGGTCAGGCCTTGGGCGTGCCGGGGAGATTTGTCCGCCATGCAGGCGAGCCCCTCCTCCACGTGCCGCGACAGGGGGATGGAGCCGTGCTGGAAGATGATGTTGCGCAGCCTGCGTTGGGCATTGCCGCCGATCTTGCGCCCCTGGATCAGGATGTCGAAACTCTCCCGACCGGCGAAGCAGAAGTCGGTGCGTCGTCCCAGGAGCGTCCGCTCCTTAACCAGGTCCCGGGCGTAGCCGGCCGGCAGTCCCAGGCGGACGTAGAAGGCGAGCAGAAAGCCGGTCAAGATCCGGAAGGACTCACCCACGGAAGCTGCCGGCGGGATCTGGAACGGCGCGCAGACCAGGGAGTAGGTCAGCTCACTGGCGTGGTAGATGGCTCCGCCGCCGGTGATGCGCCTGACCACCGCCAGGCCGCGACGGCGGCAGCATTCCAGGTCCAGGACCTGCGCCGCCTTCTGGAAACGCCCCAGGGAGAGGGCCGGCGGTTCCCAGCCGTACAGCCGCAGGGTCGGATGCGAACGGTGCGGGTCGAAACAGTGCACCAGGGCCTCGTCAATGGCCATGTTGTCGGCCGCCGGCAACGGGGCACATCGCACCAGCCGCCAGACGCGAGATGAATGTCCCGGCCCGTTCGCCTCTTCCGCCCCGGTTTGTTCATGACAAGGCTGTTCCATGCCTCTATTTCCTCTTCTACCTCCCTGACTGGCGACGGAGCATCGTCCGGTCAGGGGGAGCACAGTTTTTACTGTGTACAATTTCCGGATAACATCGGATACTGGGCGCCGATCCGGCGCGGTATGCGGCGGTTCGGCGGACCCTGTCCGCCCCCCCGGCAGTGCCTGATGGGGAAGATTCACGAGAATGCAGTTGTTCGGGAGGAACGGTGGGGTATCGCAATCTTCAGCAGTGTGTGGCTGATCTGGAACAACGGGGGATGCTGGCGCGCATCGAGGCGCCACTGGACCCCAACCTGGAAATCGGCGCCGTGCAGCGGCGCTGTTACCAGCGGGGCGGTCCGGCCCTGCTCTTCACCAACCCGGTCGGCTGCTCTTTTCCACTCCTGGGCAACCTGTTCGGCACCCTGGAACGGACCCGCTTCATCTTCCGCGACACCCTGGACGATATTCGCCGCCTGGTGGAGCTGAAGGTCGATCCCTTTTCCCTCCTCAAACATCCCCTTGATCTGCTCAAGGCCCCCTGTGCGGCCTGGCACCTGCTCCCGACGTTCTCCTCCCGGGCGCCGGTGATGGAGTGCCGCACCACCCTCTCCCGCCTCCCCCAATTGGTATCCTGGCCCAGGGATGGCGGCGCTTTCATCACCCTGCCGCAGGTTTACACGGAACATCCCTCCAGACCCGGCTTCAGGGCATCCAACCTGGGCATGTACCGGGTGCAGATCTCCGGCAACCGCTACGAGCCTGACAGGCAGGTCGGCCTGCACTACCAGATCCACCGGGGCATCGGCGGCCACCACGCCGAGGCCATTGCCCGTGGCGAGCCGCTTCGTGTCAACATCTTCGTGGGCGGGCCGCCGGCAATGACCCTGGCTGCGGTGATGCCGCTCCCCGAGGGGATGCCGGAACTCTCCTTTGCCGGCCTGCTGGGGGGGCAGCGCATCCCTATGGCCCGCAGGGGGGGGCAGCTGCCGGTGCTGGCCGAGGCCGACTTCTGCATCAGCGGTCTGGTGTATCCGGACAGGACCCTGCCCGAAGGGCCCTTCGGTGACCATCTCGGTTACTACAGCTTGACCCATGAGTTCCCCTATGTGCAGGTGGAGGCGGTGTATCACCGCCGCGACGCCATCTGGCCCTTTACCACCGTGGGGCGTCCCCCCCAGGAGGATACCAGCTTCGGCGCATTTATCCACGAACTGACCGGTCCACTGATTCCCACAGTGGTGGCGGGGGTGAAAGAGGTGCATGCCGTGGATGCGGCCGGCGTGCATCCGCTGCTCCTGGCCATTGCCAGCGAACGCTACGTCCCCTATGCGTCCCGACGCCAGCCCCAGGAGCTTCTGACCATCGCCAACGCCATCCTGGGGCAGGGGCAACTCTCCCTGGCCAAGTATCTCTTCGTGGCTGCACAGGAGGATGCACCTGATCTGCACACCCATGATGTGGCTTCCTTTCTCGGCCATATGCTGGAACGGGCGGACTGGCGCTGCCATCTGCACTTCCAGACCGCCACGACCATGGATACCCTGGACTACAGCGGATCCGGCCTCAACCAGGGCTCCAAGCTGGTGATCGCCGTTGCCGGGCCGCAACTACGGACTCTTTCGAGCCAGGTTCCCGCGGGTCTGGAGTTCCCTCCCGGTTTCGAGGGAGCCCGGGTCTGCCTCCCCGGCATACTGGCTATCCGGGGGCCGGCCTCCCGGCAGAGGAGGGGGGAGTGCGATGGGGCGATCGAGACGTTCTGCAACTTCTACGGAGAGCGGGACCGCTTCGACGGCTTTCCGCTGATCGTGATCTGCGACGACTGTGATTTTACGGCTGAAACGCTGAACAATTTCCTCTGGGTGACCTTCACCCGATCCAACCCGGAAACGGACCTGTACGGCATCCGCAGCCTGACCCGCGGACGTCACTGGGGCTGCCAGGGAGCGCTGGTGATCGACGCGCGCATCAAGCCGTTCCACGCCCCACCCCTGGAGGATGACCCCGTGGTGGAGCGCCGCATCGATAGCCTGGCGGTCAGGGGAGGTCCGCTGGAAGGGTTGGTGTAGAAGGTACGGCAAAAAACTTGACTTGGTAGACCGATCAGTCTACTTTGGCGGGCAACAGAGAGCCTGATCCGTGTCACACCATGGCGCGTCCAGTATGTTCCGCCTGGAAATTACCTCTCCGTACCCCCTTTTCGCGTGGTACCCCCGGTATTTACCGCGGTACGGGGCGTCGTCCGGAGAAGCAGAGGTGGAATTGCCGGAACGACCGGTCTATTTATCCACGCCCGGGAATCATCCCGTTGGCGCCGGAAGCCGGTCGCACCGCTGGAATCTGCCGGGGATGCGGCGGAGAGGGACGATCACTTCGAGAACAAGGAGTCATTCCATGACGGACCAGACCACCCGGCGTTTCAGCGGCGCCAGCCGCTATGTTCTGGACGAGGAACTCGCCAAAATCGTCAACGTATCCATGGCGCTGGAGATGCCGCTCCTGCTCAAGGGGGAGCCGGGCACTGGCAAGACCATGCTGGCCCACGCCATTGCCGAGAGCCTGAGTATGCCGCTTCTGATCCTCAACGTCAAATCCAGCATGAAGCTGGTGGAGGCGCTCTATCAGTACGACACCCTCACCCGCCTGAACGACAGCCGCTTCGGCGACTCGTCCCGCGACGTGGCCAACATCTCCGAGTACATCCGCATGGGCAAGATCGGCCAGGCCTTCGTGGCCGACCAGCGGGTGGTGCTGCTGATCGACGAGATAGACAAGGCCGACACCGATTTCCAGGACGACATGCTGGATGTGCTGGACCAGATGCAGTTCGACATCATGGAGATCGACCGCACCGTCAAGGCCCGCCACCGCCCGGTAGTGATCATCACCTCCAACGCCAAGAAGGACCTGTCCGACCCCTTCCTGGGGCGCTGCAACTTCCATCATATCGCCTTCCCCGACCCGGAGATGATGCGCAGGATCGTCAGCATCCATTTTCCCGATCTGAGCGATGATCTGGCCCGGGCCAGCATCAGCGCCTTCTATCGTCTGCGGGACGTGGAGGGGATCGAGAAGAAACCGGCCACCCGGGAGCTGCTCAACTGGCTGCGCGCCCTCAAGGCCGACCCCGACTTCAGAATCCAGGCTCTGGCGGACGAGGCGCTTCCCTACCTGGGGGTGCTGTTCAAGAAGAGCAGCGATCTCGAACGGGCGTCTTCCTTCATGACGGCGTAGGGCGGGGGAGCCATCCATGTTCGTCTCCTTCTTCTTTACCCTGCGGGAGCGGGGCATCCCGGTGACCCCCACCGCCTTTCTGCGCCTGCAGAAAGCCCTGGGGCTGGGGCTGATCACCTCCCTGGACGACTTCTACTCCGTGGCCCGCGCGCTGCTGGTCAAGAGTGAGCGCGATTTCGACACCTACGACCGGGTGTTCGCCGAGCTGTTCCAGGGGGCCGAGAGCGCGGATGAGGCCCAGGTCATGCTGGATCAGGCGGTGCGTCAACTGCTGGAGGAATGGCTGAAGGAGCCGGCCGAGCTGGCCAAGGCCCTTGGGTTGACCGAGCAGGAGCTGGCATCCTTAAGCGGCGAGGAGCTGAAGCAGTACTTCCTGGACCGGCTCAAGGACCAGAAGGGGGTACACCATGGCGGCTCGCGCTGGATCGGCACTGGCGGCGTCTCGCCGGTGGGGCACGGCGGCACCCGCCCCGGCGGCATGCGCATCGGCGGGATCTCGCGCAAGAGCTCGGCCCTCAAGACCGCCATGGAGCGCCGCTATCGGGACTACTCCCAGGACGCCCCCCTGACCCGTTCCCAGATGGGAGAGGCGCTGAAACGGCTGCGCCACCTGACCCCTTCGGGCCCCCGGGACCAAGTCAACGTGGACAAGAGCATCTGCCAGACCATGCGCAATGCCGGAGAAATCGAGATTATCTTCGACCGCCGTCTGAAGGATAAATTGAATGTGCTGCTTTTGATCGACAACGGTGGCTGGTCCATGGATCCCTACGTGGAGACCGTCCAGACGCTGTTCCACTACGCCCAGACCCAGTTCCGGGATCTGAGCATCTTCTACTTCCATAACACCATCGTGGACCGGGTCTGGCGAGATCCCCAGCGCCGCAGGCAGCCGGAGCGGGTGGAGAACCTGCTGGGCCGCGATCCGGAGACCCGTCTGATCTTCGTCGGGGACGCCAGCATGGCCCTGGAGGAGCTGACCCAGATCAAGGGGAGCGTCAGCATCGAGACCCGTCAGACCCAGACCAGCCTTGCCTGGCTGAACCAGCTGGCCGCCGGCTTCCGCCACAGCGTCTGGCTCAACCCCAAGTGCGGCTCCCTGTGGGATTACAGTGATACCATCGCTATGGTCGGCCAGATCTTTCCCATGTTCCCCCTGACCCTTACCGGGCTGGAAATGGCTGTGGCGCAGCTCGGCAGGCGTTGATCCGGGCAGCTTCCCGCCCCTCCCTGTTCTTTTCATGAAAATGTTGCATACTAGGGAACATCCGGAAGACGGTGGATGGGAGCGTCGGAGCGGGCCCGTTGGCGCGTCCCCAGGCAATCCCGTCCGTTTGAGATAATCATGGTGTCGTTGTTTGGGCGGATCGGGTGAAGCGGTCGGCTGTGACGAAACTGAATTCGGAGGGGGTGTGACATGGAGTGTGGTGCGCTGAAGCGGCCGGAGACGGCGCGGGGGGGGACGGTGAAGGAGTTCAGGAAGCTCGGCTACTGCCTTAAGGTCTGGATTGCGGGGGACGGCCTGGAGTGCTGCCTGAGCTACGCTCCCAACCAGCAACAGGGCGCCATGATGACGCTCGACGAGCTGAAGGACTATCTGGCCCAGTCAGGGGTCAGGGAGGGGATCATCCCCGAGGCGCTGGACGATGTCGCCGTCAGGGCGGCCGCGGGCCAGACCCTGCACATGCTGCCCGTGGCCACAGGGGTTTCCGCTGAGCCGGGCCAGGACGGTCATATCAGCTATACTGCCCAGGAATCGGTGGTGACGCGCACCGCCCGTGACGAGGCTGAACAGGTGGATATGCACAGGGTGACCAGTTTTGTCAACGTCATGCCCGGAGAGGAGATCGGACGCCTGGTACCCCCCAGCGATGGCCGTCCCGGCACAAGCGTCACCGGTCAGCCCATTCCCCAGCAGCCGGGCAAGCCACTCAAACTCACGATCGGCAACAACATCCGCCTGCTGGAGGATGGCGCAACCTTGGTGGCCGAAGCCGCCGGCAGGGTCTGCTGCGCGGGGGGAGAAATCTCTGTTGCCGAGGAGTATATCGTCAAGGGGGACGTGGATTTCGGCATCGGCTCCATCGTGTTCAACGGCTACGTGGAGGTGCGCGGCGATGTGCTGGACGGTTTCAGCGTCAGTGCCGTGAAAGGCTTGCGGGTCAACGGCAATATCGGCGCCTGCGCCATTAGGAGCGACGGCGATATCGTCTTCTGTGGCATGGACGGTCAGAAGAAGGGGACCATCGTCTGCGGCGGTTCCATAACCGCCAACTTCATTCATGAAACCGACGTGGAGTGTGGCGGGACCATGGATATTGAAGTTGAGCTGCATAACAGTCAGGTCAGGTCCCTGGGCCGGGTCGTGGTCAAACGGGGCGCCATCGCCGGCGGGAGCTGCACCGCCCTGGAGGGGATCCAGACCAGGAAGGCCGGTTCAGCGGCATCGGTGAAGACCGTGCTCTGCGCCGGCGCCGACTATCGCGACTGTGCCGAGTACGAACGTCTGCTGACGGAGCTGGAGCAGAACGGCACGCGCGCGGCCCAGGCGCGCCAGACCGCCGAGATCGAGGAGTTGCGCCGCCAGAGGATGCAGCTGATGGAAAAAGTCAGGACGCTGAGGACCGGGTCCCCTGAACGGGCCAATGCGAAGATAAACGTCACGGACGTACTCTACGACAACACCGTGCTCTGCCTGGGATTGCAGGTCCGGGAACGGATCGACGAGCGCCAGGGTCCCTTCAGCGCCATCGAGAACAGTATCGAGGGAGGGGTGCGGTTCGTGGAAATGACCAGTCTGGATGTGAAGGCCGGCGACATCGAGGCGGCCTTTGTCAGGGAACACGCGCTGCGATCCCCGACCTCCTAGAGAGCGGTCCCGGCCACGGACTCCGCGCACGAAAGCCCGCCGTAGCGGGCTTTCGTTTGTGGCACGTGACGAGCAGGGACCAAATCAGTTGACGGTGAAGCTGCTCTGCCGCGAATCCTTGCCCGAGGCTGTTTTGATGGTGGTGATTACCTTGTAGGCGCCCGGTTTGGCATCCGCGGGGAGCATGAGCGGAATGCTGGAGGTGTAGGTGCCGGCGCTGCGCTGGACGGTGATTTCCGGGTTGGCCACCAGCTCGCCGTTCATGGTCACTTCCCGCGATTCGGTGACGGCGACCTGGCTTTCAGCGGAGGGTGCCATGACGGCGTAGGTGGTTTCAAGCTTGACGGTCTCGCCTCGTTTCAGAGTGGTGGGGGTCATCTGGGTGGTCTCGATCCTGACCACCGTTCCGTCGCTTGGCTGGTAGTTGTACTGGTCCGAGGTCTCCTGGGCGCTCTTCTTCTTGTCCACGGTATAATTTCCGATCACGCCCCCCAAAAGCGCTCCGGCCAGCCCGCCGATGATTGCCCCCTTGGTGCGCGATCCCTCGCCAGCCAGAACAGCTCCGGCGATGGCGCCGGTTGCCGCTCCGATGCCGGCCCCCTTGGCCGCTCCCTGATGCTCCGGAGAAACCGTGACGCACCCGCCCGCTCCCAGCGCAAACGTCATCAGTGTCAGTAGTGCTACGATACGATTCTTCATCATGCTCTTCCTCCTCGGGTCGTGTGGCTCCGGCCGAATCGCCGGTTTTCGCCAGCCGTCCTCGGGACGGTGCGCCGCGTCAGCCGGAGTCTGATTGAACTCTAAGCATACTCTTGTTGCGGCCCCTGTCAAACCGGGGCGCGCTACAGCCCCAGGGTCTCCCGGAGTCTGGTCAGGTGTGTTGCCACCTCCATGCTGCCGCGGCAGGCCAGGATCTCCTCGGCGGCGGCGCGGCACTCTTCCAGGGAGTGCGTGCGGATGGCCTGCTTCACCACCGGTATGCTGGGGGCGGAGAGACTGAATTCGCGGAAGCCCATGCCCAGGAGCAGGAGGGCGTTGAGCGGGTCCGAAGCCATCTCGCCGCACACCGAGGCCTTTTTTTCGGCTCTCCGGGACGCGGCGGCGATTCGGCTCATGGAGTGCAGCACCGCCGGATGGTGGGGATCGTAGTAAGGCTTCATGCGCGCATTGTTCCGGTCTGCCGCCAGGATGTACTGGATCAGGTCGTTGCTGCCGACGCTGACGTAGTCCACCTCTTCCAGCAGGAAATCGATGGTCTGGACCGCCGCCGGGATCTCGATCATGATGCCCAGGGGGATGTCCCGGCGCGGGCTGTACCCCTGCTGCTCCAGTTCATCGGCCACCTTCTCCAGCATCCCGCGGAGCTCGCGGATCTCGTCGATGCCGGAGATGAGCGGAAACATGACCGTGGGGGTGCCCGCATCGGCGGCCATCATGATTGCCGCCAGCTGTTCGTGCAGGATCTCCCGGTGCTCCAGGGAGAGCCTGATGGAGCGCACTCCCATGAAGGGGTTGTCCTCGTGGGGGCAGGGGAAGTAGGGGAGTCCCTTGTCGCCGCCGATGTCCAGGGTGCGGATGTTGACGGTCTGGCCGGGGAAGGAGGAGAGGATCTTGCGGTACAGGGTCGCCTGTTCGATGCGGGTGGGGAACGATGAACGGGCCATGTAGGGAAACTCGGTGCGGTACAGCCCCACCCCCTCGGCGCCGTGCAGGGTGGCTACCCGCACGTCGGAGAGCAGGCCGATGTTGGCGTTGAGGGTGACGGTGGTGCCGTCGGTGGTGACCGCCGGCAGGTCGCGCAGTCCCTCCAGCTCCTTCTGGCGGCTGGCATGGCTCAGCTCCAGGCGCTCGTACTCCTGGATGATGGCCTTGTCCGGATTAAGGAAGACGAAGCCGGAGGTTCCGTCCACGATGATCTGGTCTTTGACGTTGACGGCGTCCATGAGCCCCGCCACCCCCACGATGGCCGGGACCCCCAGTGATTTCGACATGATGGCGGCATGGGAGTAGATATTTCCCTTTTCGGTCACGATGCCGATAATCCGGTCGTGGTCCAGCATGGCCAGGTCCGAGGGGAAGATCTCCTGAGCCACGATGATCCGGTTCTCCTTGAGCTTGAGCGATGAGCTGTCGTTCCCCTCCAGGGCGTCGATGATCCGGCGGCCGATGTCCTCCATGTCGGCAGAGCGCTCCCGCAGGTAGGGGTCCTCCATGGCGTCGAAGGCCTGGATGTAGTGCTGAACCACGTCGTACACCGCCCGGGTGGCCCCCAGCCCCTGGCCGATCAGGTCGCTGACTTTGCTGGAGAAGCTGCGGTCTTCCAGGATCATCAGGTGGGTGTGGAAGATGGCGGCGTCGTCCTGGGAGAGTCGTTCGCTGACCCGTTTTTCCATGTAGATGGTCTGGATCTTGACCTTTTCCAGCGCCGATATGAACCTGTTCTGCTCCTCCTCTCGGCTGCCGACGTTGGCGAGTTTCACCACCTTGTCGCTGAAGGGGTCCAGGATATAGACCTTGCCGCGCCTGAAGCCGGTCGATACCGCCGTGCCCCGCAGCATCCTGCCGCCTCCGCCGTTCTGGAGTGGGGGGGCGTCTCCTTCGGTACGGCCCGACGTGTCGTTCTTGGCCCTGGTTAGTTCCTGTTCGAACCAGGCCCGCTCCTGCTCTTTGCGTTGGATCGAGTCCAGCAGGCGGGCATTGTGGATGATGCTGCCGATCTGGAAGGTGATGGTGCGCAGGGTGCTGATTTCGTCGTCGCTGAAGCGACGCGGTTCGCAGGTCTGGATGGTGATGACGCCGATGGGAATGCTGCGTTCGAACAGCGGCAGTCCCAGGAACGAGAGGAAACGCTCCTCGCGGGTCTCCCTGAAGTACTTGTAGCGCGGGTGGGAGGGGGCGTTATCGGTCATGACCATGTCGCGGGTTTCCACCACCAGGCCGGTAAGACCTTCGCTGGTCTTCATGGAGATGCGGTTGACCGACGACTTCGAAAGCCCCTTGGTTGCTTTCAGCACCAGGGTGCTGCCGTCCGCCTCCAGCAGGTAGATGGAACAGACATCCGTCCGCATGCGTTTGGCGACGATGGTGACGATGTTGTCCAGGGTCTCCTGGAGACTGTGGGAATGAAGGATGATGGCGCTGATGTCTTCCAGGGTACGCAATCCGATGGATTGTTGATTGTTTTTCATGAATGAACTCGCTGTTCTGGCGTTTACGGCGGAGTATAGAGGACATTTTTTTGAAAGTAAAAGATTTGCGTGGCGATAGGAGTGGAAAAGCGCCGGAGCGTCTGGTATCTTCCCACCAATTCATTCGCTGTTCCAGGGAGGAGAGAGGCTATGTGTGACGTGAAACCGGCCGACGCCATTATCGAGGGGATCAACCTGCTGGAAAAGGGGGACGCCCGCGGAGCCCGCGGCGTGCTGGAAGCGTATACCCGGACCCATCGCGACAATCCCGACGGGTTCTTCTATCTGGGGGATGCCCTGGCCGAGGAGGGTCACATCGACGAGGCCATCACGGCCTACCGCGAAGGACTGGCCATCGTCCCTGACGATAGCGACGCCCTGACGACCCTGGGGGATCTGCTGTTCGAGGCCGGGCAGTACGAGGCGGCCCTTGCCAGCTACGGCCGGGTGCGGGAGCTTGAGCCCGATGATATGGACGTCCTGGTGAGCATCGGGCTGGTCTATTCGAGCCAGGATCGGGGCGACGATGCCATCGCCTGCTTCCGCCAGGCTCTGGAACGGGAGCCCCGCAGCGTGTTCGCCTGGAATGCCCTGGGGGATGCCCTCTACGGTAGGGATGACGTGAAGGGGGCTGTGGACGCCTACCGCAAGGGGATCGAGATCGACCCCGACGATCCGGCGGCCCATTTCAACCTGGGAGAACTCTACTATGACATGGACGAGCAGGAAGAGGCTGAAGAGGAGTGTCTCCATGCGATCCGCCTGGACCCCCGTTTCGGCATGGCCTACCTGACCTTGGGGAGCATCTGCATGGACCAGGAGCGGCTGAAGGACGCGCTGCGCTATTTCCAGCAGTACCTGGAGCATGAGAAGTCGCCTCGGGCGGCGGAGATGGTCGCCGAGGTCAAGGCGGTGATCGAGGGGCTCAAGGAGGAGCTGAAGGGGTAGGGCTTCCCGTTTTCGTCTCCGGCCTCACGAATCGGCCTGAAACAGGAAAAGCCGGCGCTTTGCGCCGGCTTTTCTCGTGTTGCCGTCCGGATGTTCCGGTTACTTGCGTACGAAATCGGGCCTGGAGAAGGAGTATTCAAAATTCATGTGATTGGCATAGGTGCCGTTCAGGATGGCGGCCACGTCTTCCGTCAGCACCAGTTCCTCGTCGGTGGGGATCACGAAGGCCTTGACCGGGGAGTCGTCGGTGGTGATCAGGGTTTCCTTCTTGCGGGTGCGCACGTTGTTGCGTTCCTTGTCCAGGAACAGTCCCAGGTGCTCCATCCCTTCCAGAACCATGGCGCGGGTCTCAACGCTCATCTCGCCCACGCCGGCGGTGAATACCACGGCGTCAAGCTTGCCCACCACCGCCATGTAGGAACCGATGTACTTCTTGATGCGGTAGGCTTCGATGTCCATGGCCAGTTTACAGAGTTTGTCCGAGTCCGCGTGTTGGGATACGTCGCGGCGGTCGGAAAAGCGGCCGGTGATGCCCATGATGCCGCTCTTCTTATTCAGGATAGTGTCGATATCCTTGGCGGAGAGCCCTTCCTTCTGCATGATGAACAGCGGGATGGCCGGGTCGATGTCGCCGCAGCGGGTACCCATGATGGCCCCTTCCAGCGGGGTGAGTCCCATGGAGGTGTCGATGGAGACGCCGTTCTTGATGGCGCAGTGGGAGACACCGTTGCCGATGTGCAGGGTGACCAGGTTGGTGTCGGCCGGTTTCTTGCCCAGGAGCGCCGCGGCGCGCTTGGAGACGTACAGGTGTGACGTGCCGTGGAAACCGTAGCGCCGCACCTGGTGCTTCTGGTACCACTCGTAGGGAACCGGGTAGATGTAGGCATGGTCCGGCATGGTCTGGTGGAAGGCGGTGTCGAACACCGCCACCTGGGGAACGGAAGGAAGCAGCGCGCGTGCAGCCAGGACCCCCTCGATGTTGGGGGGGTTGTGCAGCGGCGCCAGGTGCTGGCACTCCTTGACCGTTTCCAGCACGTGCTCGTCGATCACGACCGAGCAGGTGAACTTCTCGCCGCCGTGCACCAGACGGTGCCCGACTGCCGCGATTTCAGACACATTCTTGATGACACCCTCTTCGGGATCGGTAACGGTCCTGATGATCAGATCGATGGCGGCCTGGTGGGTGGGACAATCGTGCTTGTCCTTGAACGACTCGCGCCCCGGGACTTCATGCACGATGTAAGAGTCATCGATGGTGACCCGCTCGACCATACCCTTGGCCACGACCGCTTTCCTGTCCCAATCGAAAAGCTGGTACTTGACCGACGAACTGCCGCAGTTTAAAGCCATTATTATCACGTTGTACCCTCCTGAAATAAACTTCCCGAGTTATACAACAAAGCAAAGTATTATTCAACAGGTTTACAACTCCAATTGTATACAGTTATGCGTGCATTTCGACGGTGTTTTTTTGCTGGACATTAGTGGGGGGGCATGGTAAACAAACCACTGTTTTCGATTCAGGAAGACATATCCTACAAGGAGGTGAAACCGTGGCTCATTCCATTAATGACGATTGCATCAACTGTGGAGCATGTGATGATTCCTGCCCGGTGAACGCCATCAGTGAGCAGGACAGCAAGCGTGCAATTGACGCTGACACCTGCATCGACTGTGGCGCTTGCGTGGATACCTGTCCCGTAAATGCTATTCAGCCCGGCTAGGCAGGTCACCGCACCACACACCTGAAAAGCCCGTGGCAACACGGGCTTTTTCTGTTTTCCTCCCTGTACGTCATGCGTTATATGCCGAACTGTCGTTCGTTCCGGCCCTAAAACAGGATTTCCGCCAACGGGGCGAGTCTCCCCACGGAGCGGAAATCCGGTTGATTGCGGAGCCGAGGACGGTTGAACGGAGTCCTCTCAGCGTTCGAACTTGTAGCCCACACCGTAAACCGAGTGGATCAACTCCTCCTCCGGGCGCACTGCGGCGATCTTCTTGCGCAGCTTCTTGATGTGGCTGTCGATGGTCCGGTCGGAGACGATGCGTTCGTCGGGATAGATGCGGTCCATCAGCTGCTGACGGCTGTAGATGCGCCCCGGGCTGGCGGCCAGAAACTGCAGCAGGTTGAACTCCACCGCGGTCAGTTCCAGGTCGCGGCCGTTCAGCACGGCCCGCAGGCGCGGCTCGTCCATACTCAGGCCGGTCGTCCCGGTGACCCCTTTCCCGTCGCTCCTGCGCAGCACCGCCTTGACCCGCGCCACCACTTCGCGGGGGCTGAACGGCTTGCAGATGTAGTCGTCGGCTCCCAGCTCCAGCCCCAGCAGGCGGTCGATCTCCTCCACCCGGGCGGTGGTCATGATGATCGGCACCGTGGAAAAGGAGCGGATCTCCTTGCAGATTTCCAGCCCGTCCCGCCCCGGCAGCATCAGGTCCAGCAGGATTAACTCGGGGTTCCGTTCCCGCATCCAGGGGATCACCTCCAGGCCGTCGTTCAACCGGTGAGGTGTGAAACCGGCCTGCCGCAGATAATCGCCCAGCAATGACGACAGCTTCTCCTCATCCTCGACGATCAGAATAGTTCCTGCCATCAGCTCCTCCTTGTTCGTGGAATTTCGATGTGTATCCATACCCCTCCCCGGGATGAGGGGTGGGCTGTGATCGTTCCGGCATGGGCTTCGACGATGTTGCGGCAGATGGCCAGGCCGAGGCCCGCCCCTCCCGTGGAGCGGTTGCGGGAGGAATCGGCCCGGTAGAGACGCTCGAACAGTCGCTCCATTTCCTCCTCCGGGACGCCGGGGGCGGAGTCCTGAAAATCAACGGTTGTCGTCTCTCCCTGGCCGTGCAGCGTGATGCCGAGTGTTCCTCCCGCATCGGTGTACCTCAGGGAGTTCTTCAGCAGGTTGACAAACAGCTGGCGCAGGCGCTCCGGATCGGCGAAGAGGGTCGTTTCCCCGTCCGATACCAGCTCCAGGTCGATCCCCTTGGCCTGGAACTCCGGCCGGAACGTTGCCACGGTTTCGGAGAGCAGCTCCCTTAAGTCCAGTTCGCTCTTGCGATACGTCAGGGCACCCATATCGGACAGGGACAGCTGGTACAGGTCGTCCACCAGCCGTCCCAGGTGCAGCGCCTCGGCGTGGAGGGACTGCAACGTCTCCGGAGTCGGCTGGCGGATGCCGTCCTGGAGCGCCTCGATTTCGCCCTGCAGGATTGCCAAAGGGGTGCGCAGTTCGTGGGAGATGTCCGCGACCCATTGACGCCGGCTCTGCTCGTTTCTCTGCAGAGTGAGCGCCAGTGAATTGAAGTCCGTTGCCAGACGTCCCAGCTCGTCACCCGAAGTGATGGGTACCCGCGCGGAAAACTCTCCGGCAGCCAGACGGTGGGTCGCCGCGGCCAGCTCCCGCAGGGGCCGCACCAGCCGTCTGGCCATGGCCAGGGACAGGATGGCCGCCAGCAGAACGACCACCCCGGCTGTCAGGGCCAGGGCCTGCTCCTGCTCCTTGAGGAACCGGCGCTGCGGTTCGTCCGCGAAGATGCGTGTGCGCGGCACGATCCCCAAGTATCCCACGACCGTTCCCCGGTGGCGCAGCGGGGTTGCCGATGTGGTGTCCGTGACCCTGAGGTGACTCAAGAGGAGCGTACCGTCAACATCCAGCAGGAACAGCCGCTGGTCGAACTGCTGAGCGATCATTGGCGGCGGCGGTTCAAGGGGGCGCCCCCTGCCGTCATCAGGCCGCTTTTGCGGCGCGGGGTGCGGCATTTCCCCGACTGGCGGCACCCCCTGGCCGAAGTGGCCCTCGTCTAGGGGGAGCGATTCGAACACCAGCCGGCGCCATCGTCGCTCATCCCTGGTCAGGGCTCTCCAGCCATGCTCCCTGGCGTAGATCTCTTCCAGCTTGACCGCCAGACGCGACAGCCCGGCCTTTTCCACGGAGTTCACGTACCTGAGAAAGCCGTGCCTGACGCTCCACTGCATGATCAGGGCCGCGCAGATCACCGCCAGGCCCGCGGCGGTCAGGGTCAGGAGAAACAGTTTGTGGGTGACGCCTGGCTTCATGGCGATGTCGTACCTTGTCCGTGATCGTTGCTGCCACCTTTTGTACCACAGACGGTCAGCCAGGGGCAGCTCTCCCGTGCCCGGGAAGCGTTCTTTTCACAGTTCCTCCATAATTGATCCACACTCCGGCGTTATCCGCTAAAGAGCAGGGGCGGGACGGTGTCCTGGCGTTGCGACGGCAAGCGGAGTACGGCATGGCAAACAGACGCCGCGCGTGGAGGGCGGCTCCCCTGATGGCTGCCATCATTGTGGGCCGGAATCCGGGGCAACGGGAGACGGTGCTATGCTGGTGGATGCGGAACTGTCGCTGCGCGGTTTTCTGATGCGCATGTCGCGGCTGCCGGGGTTGAGCAGGTACCAGAAAAGCAGGATCAATGCCATTATCTATGCCGCGTTCTTTCCCTATTCTTTCCGTGGTTCCTTCACATTCCCCCTCTATACTTCTGTACCGAAAACAGCGGCTGCCCTGCGGCGTGCGGCATCGCCGGCTGGTCGCGGGCCGGTCCGCGGTTGTCCGTCGCCGTTTGCAGCGCGGTTTCGTTTTTGGCAGGGGGATGGCCCCCTGCCGTTCACATGCTCCGTCGTGTCTCGTGGGAAAGGGGGAATACGGATACGATACCGGACAGGGGCCGTGGTTGCCGGCAGTGTCGCGAGATCCGCGGCAGGGGCCGGAGCGAGCGGCAGTGGAACCCGGAACCGATGCGCGTTGCCAGGGCCGGACCTTTCTCCGGGAAGCCATCGCCGACACCGACCGACCGACGTGTCGCGCGCGCATCGAGACAACCGGGTACGTGGCGTGCACCCGAACCAGCAAGGAGTCTCAACCATGAGTACAATCAGTGCACTCAGTTCAAGCAGCACGATATTTGACCTGTTCAGGAAGACCGACAGCGACGGCAGCGGCAGCGTGTCCCAGTCCGAGTTGCAATCCCTGTCGGAAAAGGTGGCCAGCTCCAGTCTCGACCTGAGCGATGAAGCCTTTGCCGGGTACGACAGCGACGGCGACGGAACGCTTTCCGAGGATGAGCTGAACGCCGTACTGGACAGCGGCAAGCCCCCCATGGGCATGGAAGGCATGGCTCCACCACCTCCGTCCAACGGAGAGGCAGTCTCCGCCTATGCCGATAACACCGGCGATGAGGACGATACGCTCGCATCCATCATTGCCGGCCTGCAGAGCCTTATGGCGCAGCTGCAATCGGGCAGTTCCGACCCGTCATCGTCCCAGGACGGGCAGGACGGCTTTTTCAGCACGGTTGACGGCGATGCCAGTGGCGGGATTTCCCTGGATGAGCTGACGACCCTGGCTCAGAATCTGGGCAGCGTCACCGGCCAGAGCATCACCGTGGACGAGGAGAGCTTCGCGTCCTATGACAGCGACGGCGACGGCGTGCTGGGAAGCGACGAGCTGAAGACGTTCATGGAGCAGAACGGTCTGGCAGCGCCGCCTCCTCCGGGAGGAATGGCCATGGCGCCCCCTCCTCCGGAGAGAGAAGGGGAAACGCTGAAAAGCGATGCAACGGATTCGTCCGGCACCTCCGGCGCCGAACTGATTGCCCAGCTTCAGACGCTGCTGGATAAGCTCTCCAGGTCCTATGGTTCACAAACCGGGTCAGGCACCGAGTCTCTGCTCAGTGTCAGCGGCTGATCCGTTTGTACAGATGTTACGGATTGCGCGGCTGCCTTCTCCGGGGGGCAGCCTTTTCAGTTTTTTTGGCGGAAAACCGGGTGCATCCCGCGATCGTGGAGCCGGTAGATCCCGACTGCCGGATGTTTTGTGATTTCTCCTTGGTTGCTGCATAGTTCCACCACAATGTCTCCGTAGGATCATAAGAAATTGATTCAAGATCCTGATACGGCCGAACGGCGGTTTCGTCGCGCGGACGGGACAGGGCCACAACGGAAAGGAGGAAGTACTATGCAACGCTACCAACTGAACAGGGATACGGCGCTGGTGCTGCTTGCAATTCTGATTCCCGCCGCCGCATGGGGAAACGGCGGGGCGCGGCAGGAAGGGGGCAGACCCGGACGCCCACCCCAGGAGGCATTCGCGGCCTGCGAGAACAGGAACGAGGGGGACAGGGTAACGGTCGGCACACCCCGGGGTGAAACCATCACGGCGACCTGCCGCGGATTCGAGGGACGGCTTGCGGCACACCCGGACGGGCCTCCCCCGGGGCAGCCGGGAGAAGGTAGGGCACCCGGCGCAGGCGACCTGGTGTCGGGAAGGGGGGGGAAATGAGAGCACAGGGAAAACCTGTCATGAAACGGAAACTGCCGGCATCTGTTCTTGTGATGGTCCTGCTGGCCGGCGCTGTCGGAGCGCACGCTGCTTCTCCCGGCGATGAATGCGGGGGAGCCGGATTTCCTCCTCCCCCCTGTCCGGGAGCGGCGTTGCCCTCACCCGACATGGTGCTGGATCGCATGGCCTGGGAGTTGTCGCTGACTGACGAACAACGGACCGCCATCAGGGCGCTGCTGGTGAAGGAGCGCGACGAGGAGACGGCGCTGGCGGAAAAACGTTCTCATTACCGCCGGCAGGTGCGTGATACCGGGGAAAGCGCGACGTTTGACGAGGCCGCGTTCCGCGCCGTTGCGGGAAAGCTGGCCCAGGCCGAGACGGAACTGCTCGTCTCCCGTGCCCGGACGCGCAGCCGGATCAACGCCCTGCTCACTACCGAACAGCGGGCACGTGCGCAACGGCATCGGCCCCCGGCTGCCGGCCATGCACCGGGATGGGCTCCCTGCCCCATGCCGCTTCCCCCCTGGCATGGCCAGGGGCGGCATCAGCCGGATGATGGAGACGCGGGCAGTCGGTAGCGACGAATGACAGATGGTCCCGCGCCAGGCAGGTGATCCCCTCGGACGCTCTTGTGCCGGGAACGGGAGAGCCGTGGGGCGGTACGAAGGAGGAGGGGATGAAGGCGCTGGATGTTCTGGGCATGGTCATTCGTCAGGCGGAATGCTCCCTGGAGCCTGAATGGGGCGTGGAGCCGTGGAGCGGTCTGGTGGTGACCGCCGTCAGACAGGCCAGTATCGCCGATCTGACCGGCGTTGCGTGCGGCGATATCATCGCCGAGGTTGACGGGATGCCGGCCCGGTCCTTCGACGACCTGGAGGGGGTTCTGGTCCGGCGTGAGTCGCGGGATTCGGTGAGGATCCTGTTCCGGCGGGACCGTGCCTGGCGTTTCGTGACGATTCCCTATCTGGAGGAACAGTGGCCGGTGTGACGCCCGTCTTTCTGCTACGGCACGCCACTGGTTGGTCTGCGGCCTGGCCGTGACGGTTCAGGGGTGGACATGCACTCCACGATGTTACTGCTTGACATTGGCAAACGGATATTTTAAATATTCATTTAAAATATCCGTTTGATTTTTTGTGGGGAGACTATGGCACGAAACAGGTCGAGCATCACCAGGGAAAAACTGCTATCCGCGGCAGCCGACGTTTTCATGGAGAAGGGGTTTCGCGCTGCAACGGTATCGGAGATCTGTTCGCTGGCCGGCGCGAACGTCTCCGCCGTAAATTACCATTTCGGGAGCAAGGAAGCCTTGTATCAGCAGGCCTGGCGTCACTCGTTCGCCGAATCGGTCAAAGCCCATCCGCAGGATGGCGGAGTAAGCGCCGATGCGCCTGCCGAGGAACGGCTGCGCGGCCATATGACGGCGCTGATCAGGCGGATTTCCGACGAGAACAACAGGGACTTTTACATCTGCCAGATGGAAATCGCCAATCCCACCGGTCTGCTGGAGGAGGTGGTAAAAGTGGAGTTGAATCCCCAACGCGAAAAGACTTTGGCGCTCGTTCGAGAACTTCTCGGCCCCGATGCCACGGAACAGCAGATCATGTTCTGCGAAACGTGCATTATCAGCATGTGTATTAACCCCATGTCCATGCGAAGAGTCCATCACAGGGGAGAGAAGGGCGACATTCCGCGCCCTCTGTTCGATCTTGGGGTATTTGCAGATCATGCGGTCAGGTTTGCCCTTGCGGGTATAGCCGAGATCCGCGGACGAATTCAGGAACGGAACGCATTATGAAGGTTACGCGTAAACAGACCATTATGGGAATCGTTGCTCTGCTGGTCCTCTTGGGAATCGGTCTGGCCGTCAAGAAGGTGTTCTTCGGCACGCCTGAGGTCACGTTCGTCACCGCCGATGCCGTGAGGATGGATCTGGAGGAGAGTGTCCTTGCCACCGGTGTTGTCAAGGCGTTCAAGACGGTTGCCGTGGGATCGCAGGTGACCGGGCAGTTGCAGACGCTGCACGTCGCCCTCGGTGACCGGGTGAAAAAGGGACAGCTTCTGGCGGAGATCGATCCGGTATTGCAGAAAAAGACCCTCATGAACGCCGAAGCTGAAGTGCTGAACCTGCGTGCCCAGAAACGTTCCAAGCAGGCGTTGTTGAAGCAGTACGAACTCGCCTTCAAGCGCCAGAGCCGGATGAATGCCCAGGATGCCGCTTCCAAGGCCGATCTGGAGAGTGCCCAGGCGCAGCTTGAGAGCACGCGCTATGACATCGCCGCCCTGGATGCCCAGATCAAAAAAGCGGTCATCGCGGTGGACAAGGAAAACGCCAACCTCAAGTATTTCCGGATCTACGCCCCCATTGACGGGACCGTGATTTCCATCGATACCGAAGAGGGGCAGACGGTTGTTTCCACGCAGTCGTCCACAACCATCATCACCCTGGCCACGCTGGATACCATGACCGTCAAGGCCAAGATATCGGAGGCTGACGTGACCCGGGTACGACCCGGGCTGACCACCTACTTCACCCTGCTGGGGGATTCCGACACCCGGTATTACGGCACACTGCGGGCCATCGAACCGGGGCCGGTTTCCAGCAGCTCCGGCAGCTCATCTTCCAGCAGCAGTTCGAGTTCCAGTTCATCTTCCAGCTCGGCGGTCTATTACTATGGCCTGTTCGAGATTCCCAATAACGAGGGGAGGCTGAAGGTCTCCATGACCGCCCAGGTGACCATCGTACTGAATCAGGCAAAACAGGCGCTCTGCATTCCGGTTTCATCCCTGGGAGAGAAACGTGGCGATCACCGCTATCGGGTCAGGGTGTTCAGGAACGGTGAAGCTCTGGACCGGACTGTCCGCACCGGCATCACCAATAATGTCCAGGTGCAGGTGCTGGAGGGGCTGCGCGAAGGGGAAAAAGTGGTCGTGGGCGACAGCACGGCAGTGCCGGCGGAGACGTCGGGTCGTATGGGGCCTCCGCCGGGGGGGAGGCGTTGAGCATGAAGCGGCCCTTGCTCGAACTTAACGGGGTGGGACGGCGCTTCGTTACCGGCGGCCAGGAGGTTCCGGTACTGAAGGGGATTGACCTGACTATTTACCGTGGCGAGATGGTGGCGATCGTGGGGGCGTCGGGATCGGGGAAATCCACCCTGATGAACATCCTCGGCTGCCTGGACCGGCCAAGCGAGGGAAGGTACCTGATCAACGGCCGGAAGGTGAGCCAGCTTTCGGGAAATGAACTGGCCAGTCTGAGGCGCGAGCACTTCGGGTTCATCTTCCAGCGGTATCATCTGATGCCGCATTTGACCGCCACCCAGAACGCCGAAATCCCGGCGGTCTATGCCGGGGTGAACAAGGCCCAAAGGAGGAAGCGGGCCCTTGAACTCCTTGCCCGTCTCGGTCTGGAGGACCGTAGCGGCCATCGCCCCAACCAGCTTTCAGGCGGTCAGCAGCAGCGGGTCAGCATCGCCAGGGCGCTGATGAACGGTGGCGACCTGATCCTGGCGGACGAGCCGACCGGCGCTCTGGACAGCACAAGCGGTCAGGAGATGATGAGTATACTGCATGAACTTCATGACCGGGGGCATACCATTATCCTGGTTACCCATGATATGCAGGTGGCCAACCACGCCGAACGGATCATTGAAATCAAGGATGGCGAGATTATACGGGACGAGCCGAATGCGGATAAATTGGCCGCTCCGGAACAGTTTCCCCCCCTTCAAGGGGAGGGTGGGGGTGGCCCTTCTACTCCGCTCAGGGACCAGATGACTCTGCCCAGGGACCGGTGGGTGAGCGGAGCCGAACCCCAGGGGGGAGGAACGAAATCGTTTCTGTCTGTTTCGCGGTCGGGGTGGAAAAGCATGTGCACCGCAGTTTGGGGGCGCTTCAGCGAGGCGTTCAAGATGGCGTTGATAGCCATGGCTTCCCATCGGATGCGGACGCTTCTGACCATGCTGGGGATCATCATCGGCATTACTTCAGTGGTATCCGTCGTGGCGTTGGGGCAGGGCGCCCGTCAGAAGGTCATCAACGACATCAGCGCTATGGGGACGAACGTCATCGATGTGAATCCGGGCAAGGACTGGGGGGATGAAGATGCGTCCAGTATCCATACCCTGGTTTATTCGGATCTGGACGCGCTGAAGTCACAGGTCTATGTCGACAGCGCCACCCCTTCAACCGGCGGCACCCAGCTTCTGCGGTACCGCAATATCACGGCCAACGCTTCGGTGAGTGGTGTTGGAGAGCAGTACTTCCGCGTCAAGGGGTACAAGATTGCGAAGGGAGCGGCCTTCAGTGCTGAAGACATCAAGAATCAGGCCCAGGTGGTGGTCATCGACAAGAACACGAGCAAGAAATTCTTCGCCGACACCGACCCCATAGGCCAGGTGCTTTTCGTGGGCGAGCTTCCCTGCCGGGTCACGGGGGTGACCAAGGAGAAGGAGGGGCCATTCGGCGACAGCCAGAACCTGGAGGTGTGGATTCCCTTCAGCGCGGCCATGAACCGTCTTCTCGGCCAGCAGTATTTCAGTTCCATCACGGTCAGGGTCAAGGACGGCTTTTCCAACCAGATTGCCGAGCAGAACATCATCAAGCTCATGACGCAACGGCACGGCCGCAAGGATTTCTTCACCAACAGTAGCGACAGCATCATGAAAACCGTGAACAAGACCACCACCACCCTGGCCCTGATGATTTCGGCCATTGCCGTCATCTCCCTGGTGGTGGGGGGGATCGGCGTCATGAACATCATGCTGGTCTCGGTTACCGAGCGGACCCACGAGATCGGCATCCGCCTGGCCGTGGGCGCCCGGCAGGACGATATCCTGCAACAGTTTCTCATCGAGTCGGTGCTGGTCTGTCTGATCGGCGGCATGATCGGCGTTCTGCTCTCCTATGGCGTGGGGCTGATCTTTTCCCTGTTCGTTTCCAGCTTTGCCATGCAGTTTTCCGTTGTGTCGATCGTATCGGCTTTTCTCTGTTCAACCATTATCGGCGTCCTGTTCGGTTTCCTGCCGGCGCGCAATGCGGCGCGGCTCGATCCGATCGAAGCGCTTGCCAGGGAGTGACGGCATCATGCGCACGAGTTTCTTCTACACATACAAACCGTGGAGGCAAACAGCATTCCTCGTTCTGGCAAGCCTGCTGCTTGGCGGTTGCGGCGGTTTACTCCCCCGCAGCCGCTATGTCCGGCCGGACGTAATCCTGCCGCAAAGCTGGCAGGGGGAGCGTACGAGCGGCGCGACAATAGCCAGGGGAAAACAGTGGTGGCGGGATTTCAACGATCCGGTCCTTAACGATCTCATCGAACGGGCGCTCAAGTCCAACAACGATCTGGCCGCGGCAGCCATCAAGGTACGCCGCGCCCAGCTCAATGCGAAACTGACCGATACCAACATCACGCCATCGGTGAGTGTTGAGGCCGGCAGCAACATCAGGCGCGACCTGAAGAGCCGCACCAATACCAAGTCGAGCGGTATTACCGGTGCGGTGAGTTATGAGGTGGATCTGTGGGGAAAACTTGCCAGTGCGCGCGACGCCGATCAGTGGGAAGCGGAAGCCACGGAATCGGACCGGCAGAGCACCGCACTGTCGCTGATCGGGACAACGGCGAAGGATTACTGGAAGATCGCCTATCTGAACGAGCGGATTGCAACGGCTGAGGCACGTATCGCCTATGGAGAGAAAACCCTTGAGCTGACGGAGGCGAACTATGCCGCGGGCGCCGTTTCATCCCTGGATGTGGTCAAGGCCCGGCAAACGGTCGCCAGCCAGCGGGCCGACCTGACACAGCTCATACAGCAGCGGACAGAGGCGCGTAACGCCCTGGCGATACTGTTCGACCAGGCCCCGGAGAATGGAGTGGCAGAACGTCGGCAGTTACCGGTCGGACCGCTTCCGGCACTTCGCACCGGTCTTCCCGCACACCTGCTGGCGCAGCGTCCCGACCTGCGGGCAGCGGAACAGAGGCTCAGAAAATACCTGGCAAACGTGGATAACACCAAAGCGAGCTACTATCCGTCCTTTACTCTTACCGGCAACCTTGGTACGAGCAGCGTAAGCCTACTGAGCTTCCTGCAGAATCCGTATGCCGCCCTGGGAGCAAGCTTGACCGTGCCGTTTATCCAGTGGAATACCATGAAGCTGAATGTGGAACTGTCAAGAACTGACTACGAGGAAGCGGTTGTCAATTTCCGGCAGACGTTTTATTCTGCCTTGTCAGACGTGGAAAATGCGCTGTCCGGCCGCATCCAGTACGAAGAGGAAAACAGACTCCTGGAAGAGTCGTTGAACCTGGCAGTAACAGCCGAGAGGCTGGCCGAGGTGCAGTATCGCGAGGGCTCGACAGCGTTGCAGACCTGGCTGGATGCCCAGGAAAGCCGACGCGACGCCGAAAATTCCCTGGCCGAAAACCGCTTCAATCGGCTCAGCAGTATGATGACGCTCTACCAGGCCCTGGGGGGCGCCATGACGGCGCCTGCAGGGGAAAACGAGTGACGGACATCCGTGTGAACTTGTCGCGCCCGCGCCCGTTGGCGTGGAAACCGTGGCTGACAACAGGCCGTACATGGAGATGATTATGAAAACGTGCGTGTGTCTTCTGGCAAGTGGTCTTTCCCTTTTCGTCACCCTGGGCGGCACTGCCCAGGCCAGTCAGCCGCGGGTTGTTCTGGTAACCCAGAGCGGTGGTTCCCTGCTCACCCGGGACGACAACCGACGGGCTCTGAACGAGGCGATCGGCAGCTACCTCGACCGCAATCCGCCCGAGCAGATGTCGGCATCACTCTGTTTGGCCATAGAAAAGCAGCTGCCGGCATCTCTTGACGGACGCGACCGGGAAACGGCGCTCAGACGTATCAAGGCCAGCCTGACCCCGGACATCATGAAGCGCATGATCTCCTCCGGGCTGAAGCGGAATTTCACCATCGACGAGATCACCGTGCTGGCCCGGTATGACGACTCCCAGCTGAGTGACGAGCTGAAGCGGAAAAACTCGGAGTTCATGATGGAGGTGTCCAATCAGATCAGACTGCTCCTGGCGGCCGGCATCAGCTGACGGAAATGGGACGTACTGCCGCCGTGTGATGTAACCGTTCGACCTGTCCGTGCGTCTTATGGTTTGTCAGGCCGAGTCTGTTTGGCCCAATCATGCCGGAAAAGGGGAAAATCAGTCATGGAAAAGAACGTGTTGCAGCGGACATGGATCAGCCCGTTCACGTGCGTAACCTTTACGGTGGTGGGCGTTACCGGGCTTCTGCTGGCGTTTCACATCAAGAGCTCCGGCATCAAGGCGCTCCATGAATGGATCGGCTATGCCTTTACCCTGGCGGGGGTTATGCACCTGCTGGCCAACTGGAAAACCTTCACCACCCATTTCCGCAACCGTGCCGCCCTGCTGGCATTGTTCGCCGGCGTTATCCTCTCTCTGGCGGTTCTGAGTACCGCGGGTGGGGAGGGGCGGCAGGCTCGGCGGGGCCCTCCGGGTCAGTTGCTGCAGACCTTTGACCTGAATGGAAACGGAGTTGTCGAAGCCGCTGAGATTTCCGTTGCGGCCCAGTCTCTTGGAGGGCTGGATAGCAACCACGACGGCACGCTTTCCGCGGCCGAACTCTCGTTCCGGGGGAATGCTCAGGGGGCGGGTCCGCGCAGATGACGAGGGGTTGTGGTTCTGACAATGCGCGGATGGAAAAAAGCGGCCGATTGGCCGTCTTTATTGTTTGCGCAACTAAGTAAATTATTAAAAACATTAACTGTGGTGAATTAAGCGCTTTATAGGGATGCTCGTTAAGACAACCGAATACAGTTTCATGTCGCCGAAAGGGTAAAGCACGGGTAACCGTGTGGCACAAAGCTACCATCCAGGATGGTCTGGATAGCGGGGCTGTCGAAGTGACGGATGATGATCTGTCCGATATGTAAAACCCACCGACTCCTGCTGGTGGGTTTTGGTGTTTTTGGGGTCGTTCAGTTGCACCGATATGACGGAAGCTTGTTACTAATCAATCAGTTTACTCCTTGACCAGCGCCGCGATGCCGCCATTGTAGTACGGCTCCGAAAACAGGACTTTTTTCGCCCGTTCGTCGGTAATCGTGATGCAGGCGCCGATCATGTCCACCTTGCCGGCCACCAGCGCCGGAATCATGGCCCCGAAATCCATGTTGACCACTTCAAGCTTCATATCGAGTTTTTGGGCAACGTAACTGGCCAACTCGATATCAAAACCAACGATCTTCTGTGAACCGTCCATAAAGGAAAACGGTTCCGTAACCGCGGCGGTGCCGAAGCGTAGAACTCCCTTGCCGCCATCCAGTTTCATGTCCGGCATGGTTGCCGGACTGCCCGTTTTGGGAAACCAGCGTTGCATCATGGCGTCATAGGCGCCGTTCTTTTTGAGCTCAGCGATGACACTGTCAACGGCTCTCTTCAACTCCAGCTTGCCCGGTTGCACGGCAAAGCCATAGTTGTCCCTGGTTAACATTTCCGGCAGGACAACGATTCCCCGGTTTTTGGCGGCGATGTTTTTCAGAATCGGCTCGTCATACGCAGTGGCATCGGCCTTGCCTGTCTGAACCGCCAGGGCGGCATCCAGCACGTTGTTGAAATATTTGAATTTGGCGTTGGGAAACCGCGACAGGACCAGCTTGTCGGCAACGGTCCCGGTGGGAACGGCAAACTCCTTGCCGTCCAGTTGCGACAACTGCGTGATTTTTTCTCTCTTGCGGCAGCCCGAAAACGCAAAACACGACAGAACAACCAGGCTGATAGTGGCTATCGCAAATCTTCTCCTCGACATGACAAATACCCCTCTCTTCAACTGAATTGATTTTTCAACAAACGGAATGGGTGCCGTGGTCTCTTTCTTGAATCCGATTAGCGTTGTTCTTCAGTCAGTCGTAACCATTTCTCGGTTCGCTTTCCCGTCGCCGCCTCAGCGTAGAGAAGGCGTGGCAGCATTTTCTTGAGATCGAAGCGTCGATTGAAGCGGTACTGCGCTTCCGCCAAATAGCGATACACGTATTTTTCGAATTTGAAGCTGTGATACGTGCCGGTGATTGCTGTCTTGATATTGCTCAAGAATGTGTTGACCCAGGCGAAGCATGCCATGTCGGTACTTTTACGCCCCTTTCCTACGACCTGGGGGGTATGAGTACAACCCGCATCGGTCACAGCCCGGAAACATGCCAGACCGTCTGAAACAACTACTGCCGTGGAGGCCAGCCAACTGTGTGCCCATGCGGATATCTCGGCTTTACAGAAGGATTTCACCGGGGCAAAGACAGCATACATCGGATGCCCATCTTCATTGGTTTCAACTGCTGCGACAAACGGCACTTTGTTCTCTGAACCACGGCCAACTTTGCCACCTGAACGCTGGCCACCCAGGTATGCATCGTCAACCTCGACCCGGCTAGCCAGGATCGTTGACTCTTCCCGTTCGCACATAGCCTGAAACCACGTGACCAGGGGCAGCTTAGTGGCATGAAAGATCGTTCCCGCAGTCAGTGTGGTCTGTGTATGACAACAATTGCACTGGAAGGTTTTTACCTTGCCATGCCACACAATACAGTAGCTACTGCCCTGACATTCGGGGCAAATGAAGCCGGATGGCCAGCGGGCCTTCTGTAAAGCCGCTTCACATTGGGCCTCGGTGCCGTATTGATCGAGAAATTCTTTTAAACTGAGCCCTGATTGAAACTGAAGACGATTTGTTGTCATGGATAGCCCTCCTGCTTCTGGAATCTTTCCATGACACTTTACACCATGGCCATGACAGAATACGTATCATTGACCATGGCGGAAGATTGGCGCTAATCGGAAAAGACGTATAAACAATACGTGACAAAATCACACTTGCAATCGAAATGTAAATGACAAAACATAAAAATTGAGTATAATTGCGAAAATTCCACAAGAGGTGACACCGTGATTGTTTCGTTTTCAGTCGAAAATTTTCGCTCTTTCGCGGACGAGGAAACCTTTAGCCTCGTTGCAAGTAACCGCCTATCCGGGCATCATGAAGGCCACGCTGTTCCTATTCCCGGCGGCGAGGAGCGTGTTCTTCGAACAGCAGTTCTTTACGGCGCCAACGGATCGGGTAAATCTAATTTATTTAAAGCTCTAAACTACATTCGGAATTTAGCACTCAACACTAGAAGCAAAAATAGTGGTACGGGGAGAGAACCCTTCCGCTTTTGGGACGAAACAAATAAGCCATCAAGCTTTGACTTGTGCTTTTTGATAAATGAAAAGCTATACCGGTTTGGTATCAAAATTGATGACCACAGAATTGTGGAAGAATGGCTTGTTCAAGTTGATGGCAAGCGAGAAAAAGTATTGTATGAGCGAGTCACTAGTACTGATGACAAGGTGACAATAGAGGCAAAAGGCCTGAAAAAGGCTAGTGGAAAATTATCTGCTCTCGCCACAGTCGGTGGGCCACCTAATCAAAGTTTCCTCGCTACAGTGCGTGCTATGCTGTCTAGCTCAGATTTCGGAATAGAGCTAACTAATGTTATAAGTTGGTTTGATCACTCTCTTACATTAATACGTCCAGATTCTCCATTTATACCACTTGGACAATTATTGGCTCATGATGTTAACTTTTTACAGTTTGCAAGCGACTTTCTAAAGGCATCTTCTACCGGAGTTGATCATCTTGATATATCGAAAGAAGAGCTAACTGAAGATCAACTCCGTAGAATGTTACCTGAGTCACTTGTTACTGAGATACTCAACGATATAAATGAAGACGGCGAAAAAGCTGTAGTCGGTATCGGTGAAGGCTCTGAGTTACTTGTCGAACGCACTGGTGAAAACCATTATTTTCATATTACTATCCAGGCTACGCATGAACATAAAGCGGGACGAGTTATTTCTCTAAAACTTACTGATGAATCTGATGGTACACAACGACTCTTACAATTGATCCCCGCTCTTCACCATTTAAAAACGAATGGTGGGGTATTTGTCATAGACGAAATAGATCGCAGTATGCATCCAATGTTAACAATAAAATTCTTGGAATTTTTTCTGAAGTGCTGTGAAGGAGAACATAGGCAAATTATTGTTACTACTCATGAATCAAATTTACTTGACCTTGACCTTTTACGCCGCGACGAAATCTGGTTTGTTGAAAAAAACAAGGAGGGTGCAACAAAACTCTATTCTTTATCAGAATTTAAAGTGAGAAAAGATCTAGAAATACGCAAACATTATCTACAGGGTCGCTTCGGTGCTGTACCTTTCCTTGGTAACCTGGATCGTTTACTGAAGGAGGAGACATCATTATGAGCCTTCTCCAGCGAAAACCACGCCCAATAAAACGTATAGAGTCTACTTTTCGTGATGACCGGCTTTTCATTGTAGCGTGCGATGACACTTATGCTCCGAAACAGTATTTCGATTTTTTTGAATTTCAGCGTGTAAAAATACATGTAGTGCCAACTGAAGATGGAACATCTGTTGCCAGCTATGTATTGAACCGTCTACTACAATATGATCATGAAGATGATGATGAACTTTGGTTGCTTCTCGATACCGATCATTGTACTAGTGGAAGCCATCTTCAGGGATTCATTACTGCAATCAGAGAGGCTAAGCAAAGAGGAGTCAAAATAGCTCTCAGTAAACCTTGTTTCGAATTATGGCTTTTGCTCCATCATCTTGATGAATCTGAAGTAATTAAACTAGCTGATGCATCTGAGGTTGAGGTAAAGCTCCGCACTACGCTTGGAGAATATAACAAAAAACGTCTAAAAGCAGAGCATTATCCGATAGAGAGGTTACCTGATGCGATCAGCCGTGCTGCTAGATTAGACTCAACGGTTGAGAGAGGTGACATTCCTGATACCAACACTAGCCGGGTCTACCTGCTCTGGCAGGCAATAATTGACAAGGCTCTTCCCTCACAGTTGCCAGATCCTTTAGCTCGGCTAAAATCATGAACACCCTCACTAAAGCGTACAACAACATATTGCAAAGGCTATTCCGGGGACAGTATATGAAACTATTCGACTCTTTTTCTCATTCAAAGAACCTCCCTTAACCAGTGGTTCCTGTTTTCCGTTCTCGCCGTTCATGACATCTCCTTCGCGTACAAACGCATCAAATCTCAACCGCCCAAACAACCCAAACACCAAAACCCACCAGCAGGGCCGCTGTGAGCGGTTCACGGTTTTGAAAGCCCCCGGCTTTGCCGGGGGATGCTTACTGTCTCACGTATATTGGCACAGAGGTAACTCCTTCGCTGTTAATATGCAAAGGATTTTAAAGCGTTAGGCAAATTCAAACCACAATTTTGCGCATTGGGGTTTATTTGAGCTCGACCTTGAGGAGCTTGATGGCCTGGGCTGGTACGTAGACTTTATCAAGCTTATCCGCCGATACGACGAGACCTTCCAGTTCTATCGTTTTTCCGTTCACGAGCATGACGTTCTTGGAGAAGGGGAGACGAGCTACGGAAGCTCCCTTGGATACGACGAGAACGCGATTTTTATCGTCACTCTTATCCACTTTAAACTCGAAGCCCGCCGATGTGAAAGCGGCGCTGGCTTCCACAAAAAGCCGTTCATTCAGGCTCTTGAAGTCGAAACCCATTCTGGCGGCAAGATTGCGACCGATGTCCGTGTTCTGCCAGAGACCAATCGGGCGATCGGGACCATACGAGAAGAGGAAGACATCGGCCCCTGTGTGCCCGTTTGTCGTCCACCCGAGCCCTGCACGGGAAGAAAGCATGGGGGCGACAATCGGGCTTAGCGGCTTTTTTTCCGCTATGGTGGTCGAGATAGCCTTGAACTCGGCGTCTCTCAAGTCGGTAATGCCCCACGTGGCGGCCATCACCTCTTTAATCTTCTGGTTGTCTGCTCCGACGAGCAGCTTTTCGATACCCTCGGCCGTTATATGGATTTTCCGCAGTGGGCCGACCACGTAATCGTCATCGGTGGTGGAATACTTGGAATATTCCTTTGTGCCGATGGTAATTCCGCCCGTGCCATGGTCGGCAACGACCAGCACGAGGGTGTCGCCGTCCTTCTTCGCGAAGTCAACGGCAGCGCCCACAGCCTCATCGAAGGCGAGGAGCTCGGAGACAATACCTGCCGGATCATTGGCGTGCGCAGCCCAATCCACCTTTGATCCTTCCACGAAAAGGAAGAAGCCATCCTCCTTAGCCTTGGGATTTGCGGAGAGAAGATCAATGGCCTTCCTGGTCATCTCGGCCAAAGCCGGTTCGGTCGGGGCGAATTCTTCTCGATCGATATCATAGGCCATGGCGTCAGGTGCGAATGCCCCCCAAACCTTTGTGCCCTTGACGACGGCGAGTTCGTCTTTCGTGGTCACGTAGGTGTAACCCTTGGATTTTATGACCGCCACCAGGTTTTCTCCGTCCTCCCTTTTTCCGCCCTGGATGGATTTGGGAAGTAAATACTGGGAGCCTCCGGAGAGCACGACATCCATCCCCTGGTATACCTGCTGCTCGCCGAGTTCTGAGTAATTGCCGCGATCGTGCCAGTGAGAGGAGAAAGCCGCGGGGGTGGCGTGTTGGATATTGCTCGTGGCGACGATGCCGGTTGCGCGGCCGAATAGACGGGCGCCTTCAAGGAGGGTCGCGAGCGGTACGTACTTCGGAGCAACCATCTCTTTTGCCGCGTCTATCGTGACATTCCAGGCACCGACGGAGATGCCCTTGTCGGTGCCCTTGAACCCCGTGGCGTAGGCGGTCGCTCCAGGGGCCGAGTCAGTGATGATGGAATCGGCACCATAGGTACGGATTGCGCCTGAGAGTATGGTGTCTACGTTGAGCGGAGCACCCTTGATCCACCTGATGAGCGGCCAGGCCTCGGGACCCGTGCCGTCGCTCAACATTAAGATGATGTTTTTCACCGGTTTGGGGGCAGCTGCGCCGACTTTGGGCGCGGCACCGGCTGCGGTGGCAAAAAACAGAAGACCTGCACATAAAAGGGTCGAATTCATGGCGACAGGGCATCGTAATCTCATAACTTCCTCCACAATGGCGCAGAACTGACCTGCCACCAGTCTTTTGCGGTCAGCTTTCAGATGTGTTGTTGGTGCTTTCAGGGATTTGATATTTTCATTGGCACTTATTTGGTTTGTCATCAGTTTTGTGTGAGAATATTTGGTCTCGGGAAGAACCATTCATCCGTGGTTTACCGACGTTTCTGGATGAATCACCTGCGCATGTTCGTCTCCGCCACCCCGGGGCAAGCCGCTTAACCGCGGCTGTCATCGCACCGTCCGAGCGCACCCAGGGCAATAGCCGCCGCGTTCAGGATGTGGGGGCGAAAATCCGTCAGGAAGGTCCCCCGGCGCCGCGAGTTAACCACAACGCAGACTGCCGCTGCCCGGTACCCCATCCCGGCCAGGAAGTGCAGCACGATGCCCGCTTCCATCTCCATGTTCTCCACCGCAAGACCCCAGGGGGAACCGTCGATGGCCTCCAGTTCATCCAGCAGGCGGGGGTAGCTGGGACGGATCCGCGCCACCCCGCGCCCCTGTTCGGCGAAGAAACCGGCGCTGGAGAAGGTGATGCCGCGCGCGTGGGGTACTCCCCGCAGGGCGGCCTCCTGCTGCAAGGCCGCCAGCAGCTCCCGGTCGGCCCGTGCCGCATAGGGTACCACGGCTCCCCGGAAGCGTGCCCCGCCGTCCGACGCCCGGTGGAGGGCATTGCCGGCCAGGCGCTCCAGGGCCGTGCAGATGTTGTCGGCGGGGGGAACGTCGTAGAACAGACCGGTGTTGTCCAACCCGATGACGTAGTCGCTCAGCGCCAGGCTCCCCGCCGTTGTCAGGGGGTTAAGCCCGCCGGATGTGCCGACGCGGATCAGGCTGAGCGGCTGGAAGGACGCTTTCCTGGTCATGGTGTCGAAGTCGATCTCGTTCAGTGCGGCCAGCTCGTTGAGCACGATTTCCGTGGAGGGGGCGCCAATGCCGGTGCTGATGATGGAGACCGGCAGTCCGTTTTCCCGGCAGACACCGGTGATGCTGCGGAACCCGCGGTGGCTGCGGTCCACCTGCCGTGACAGCAGGAATGCGTCGGCCAGAAGCGGCACCCGGTCCGGGTCGCCGACCAGGAGCACGTTGCGGGCCAGTTCCCGGGGGCCAAGGTCCAGGTGATAGACCCTGCCGTTCACCATGGGGAGATCGTCGGGGGTGATCCGTCGGTGCGGGCTGCCGGCCGCCGGACGGGCGGAATCGGGCGCGGGCGGTATGGTCATGTCGTACCTCGCTGGAGAGATGTGGAGCGATGATTGCCTGGGGTAGTGTATACCACGGTTGGCTCCGGTGCGCGCCGATAAAGGATGCGCGTCGTGGCCGGAGATTGACTTGACAGATTAGACTGCTCAGTCTATTTTGTGACCATGGCGAAACGAGATACTCGAAGCGAAATCGTCCGGGTCGGTACCGATCTGATCAGCCGCAACGGCTACAACGCCACCGGCATCGACGCGGTGCTCAGGGAGGCCGGCATACCCAAGGGGTCGTTCTACCACTATTTCAAGAGCAAGGAAGAGTTCGGCCTGGCGGTGATCGACCACTTTGCCGAGCGTTACGCCCAGCGGCTGGAGACGTTCCTGGCCGATGAAGAGGTGACCCCCCTCAACCGCATCCGCAACTACCTGGAGAGCGGCCTGGTACGCCTGGAGCAGAACCTCTGCACCCGGGGGTGCCTGGTGGGCAACCTTGGACAGGAACTGGCGGACAGCAACGAGCGTTTCCGCTTCCGGCTGGACCAGATCTTCGGCTCGTGGAAGGAACGCTTTGCCGAATGCCTGCGGGAAGCCCGGGCTGCCGGAGAGCTGTCCGACGAGGTCGATCCTCCGGTCCTGGCCTGCTTCATCCTCTCCGGCTGGGAGGGGGCCATCCTGCGGGCCAAGGTAATGAAGTCGCCGCAGCCGATCCGGGACTTCATCCAGACGCTCTTCGCCACGGCACTTCGCCCCCCGGCATCGTCCGGGCAGTGACGACGCTCTCCCGGGGCGCAACGACCCCTCACCCCGGTTGCATCGACCGGTTCGAGACGACTGGTCTCACTCATGGACACGGAGGCGGACATGACGGAAAACACGACTTTCACGGCTCTGGTGGTGGAAAAGACGGCTGACAAACGCTTTCAACGCTCCATCCGGGAGCGCTCCCTGGCTGACCTGGCCGGGGGGGAGTTGCTGGTGCGGGTGCACTACTCGTCGCTCAACTACAAGGACGCTCTTTCGGCCACGGGCCACCCCGGCGTGACCCGCCAGTTCCCCCATACTCCCGGTATCGATGCCGCCGGAGAGGTCGTCTCCTGCGCCGACAACGCCTTTTCAGCCGGAGAAAAGGTGATCGTCACCAGCTATGACCTGGGGATGGAGACCGACGGCGGATTCGGTCAGTATATCCGTGTTCCCTCTTCCTGGGCAGTGCGCCTGCCCGAAAACCTGACCCTGCGCGAGAGCATGGCGCTGGGCACCGCCGGCCTGACGGCGGCCCTGTCGCTGTACGGCCTGGAGCGGGCTGACGTGCGCCCCGAAGAGGGAGAGATCCTGGTGACTGGCGCCACCGGCGGTGTCGGCTGCATGGCGGTTGCCATGCTGAGTCGGGCCGGATACCGGGTGGTTGCCTCCACCGGCAAGAGCGGGAACGAACCCTTTCTGCTCTCTCTCGGCGCTGCCCGGGTCATCAGCCGCGACGAGGTGACCGCCTCGTCGGAGAAGCCGCTGATGGCCGAGAAGTGGGCGGGTGCCGTGGACGTGGTGGGAGGAACCACCCTGGCTGCGGTGCTGAAGTCCACCCGCTACGGCGGTACGGTCACCTGTTGCGGCCTGGTGGGATCGACTGAACTGAACATGAACGTGTATCCTTTCATCCTGCGGGGGGTGAGCCTGCTGGGGGTGGATTCGGTGCAGTGCCCCCATCCCCTGCGCGTGAAGATCTGGCAGCGCATGGCGTTGGAGTGGAAGCCGGCCTGCCTGGAGCGGATGGTTCGCGAATGTCCCCTGTCGGGGCTGGATCAGGAGATCGACACGATCCTCAAGGGGGGGCAGACCGGGCGCGTACTGGTCAACCTGCTGGAAAGCTGAGGGCTTTTCTCTCTGGATACCCCGGCGCCCCATGATCGAAACGGTCGGAAGATTCCCGTGTCCGGAATTCTGGTATGCTATGCATCAAGGCGCCCGCCGCCGATTTGCCGTTTTTTTCATTGATTCGAGAACAGCTCTGTGTAAGGAGGATGGCATGAACGTCGTATCGATTCTGGGAAGCCCGCGCAGAGGCAAGAACAGCGCCTCCATCGCCAACCGTTTCACCGAGACCGCCGCTGGCCTGGGCGCTAACATCCGCACCTTCGAACTGAACCGGCTCACGTTCCGGGGCTGCCAGGGGTGCTACGCCTGCAAGCGGGATCATGACCGCTGCGTTCTGAAGGACGATCTGACCCCGGTCCTGGACGCCGTTCAGGAAGCCGACCTGGTGCTTTTGGCCTCGCCGGTGTACTTCGGTGACGTTACCGCACAGATGAAGGCGTTCATCGACCGGACCTACTCCTACCTGACCCCCGAATACATGACCGGCAGCAATATGACCCGGCTGAGCCCGAAGAAGCTGGTCTTCGTCCTCTGCCAGGGGCACCCCGACGAGGCGCTGTTCGCCGACATCTACACCAACTACGAAGGCTTCCTGAAATGGATGGGCTTTGCCGAGCGGCGCCTGATCCGCGCCTGCGGTTACGGCCCCCTGACCGTGGATGCCATTCCCGAGAAGATCCTCATGCAGGCCGAGGATGTCGCCAGGGAACTTCTGGAATAGCCCCCCATCCGGAGCCGGTTCGCAGGCGGGCGCCATGTCCATGGCCCCCTGCCGCTCTCTCCGGAAACCACCTTCCCCGTTTCTGCCCCGCTGTCCGTACGCCCGGTTCCCCGGTCTCTTCCCGTGAGGGGAGGGACGGGGAACCGGGCTTCTCGCGGTGAGCCCCCCGGGCATGCATCCAGCTCAGCCGGGACACCGTTCCGCCGACAGGATGCCCAGCCTGCGCGGCAGGGGCAGGTCGGCCGGCCGGCCGTTGAAGTAGCGTCTGCCGATCTCGCCGGGCGTCAGGAAACGGATAATATCGAATCCGGCCCGGCGCACCCGCTGCTCCATCTCCGCGGGGGTAAAAAAACTCACGAACGGCTCGCGGTTCTCGGCCACCCGGCGGGCCAGGGCGTGCCGTTCACCGTCGCCGTGCTCGTCCAGCGGGTGCATGAAGCTGAGGGTCACCCCGCTGCCCTCCGGAAAGCCGGCCATGGAGCGGAGCAGGGAATCGACGGCCTCTCCGTCCAGATACATGGTCACTCCCAGCAGGGAGAAGTAGGCCGGCTGGTCGCCGGGAATGCGGTGCCGCTCCAGTTGTTCCGCCAGGCTGTCGCGCTGAAAATCCACCGGAATGAAGCGCAGGTTGCGCGGACACTCCAGTCCGGCCAGCGCCATGCGGGCGCGTTTCTCTGCCTGGGTCGCGGGGTGATCGACCTCGACGATGTCCAGTCCGCGGGCCCATCCGGGCTGACGCAGACCAAAGGTGTCGAAGCCGGCTCCCAGGATCAGGTAACGCCGCACGCCGCGCCTGACCGCCTCTGCCAGCTGATCCTCGCAGAAGCGGGAGCGCAGCACCACGTGGGCGCGCAGGGCCATGCCGCGGGGAGTCTGGTGCCGATCGCGGTTGCCGCTGATCTCCTCCGCCGTGGTTCTGCCCAGAATCCTCAGGGCCAGCGGGTCGTCCAGTATCAGCGGCCGCGCGTCCAGCAGCTGATGGGCGGCGCGCATGTGTGCCGTTGCCAGGGCGGTCCTGCTGTAGCCTCCGTTCCCTTCCACGGTAGTCCTCCTGGCTTTAATTAACCACAGGAACGCCCGGATGACAATCCCCCGGAACAGGTCCGCGCTCCGGCCCGACCCTGGCCCACCCCGCCATGCAGCCGGGAAGAGCCTGCTGCATGGCCATTACATCAAGGAGGAACGATCAGACATGAAACAATCCCTGGGAGCCAAGACACTGATGTTTCCCACGCCGGTCCTGATGATCGGCAGTTATGACGCGGCCGGCAAGCCGAACCTGATGAACGCCGTCTGGGGCGGCATCTGCTGCTCCGAGCCCCCCTGCGTGACCGTTTCCGTGCGCAAGTCCCGCCACAGCTTCGATGCCATTATGGAGCGCAGGGCCTTCACGGTCGGCATCGCTTCGGAACCCTGGGTGAGGCAGGCCGATTACGTCGGCATCGCCTCGGGTAAAGATGTGGACAAGTTTGCCGTCACCGGCCTGACTCCGGTCAGGAGCGAGCTGGTGGATGCCCCCTATGCCGAGGAATTTCCGGTGGTTCTGGAGTGCCGCCTGCTGCATACCCTGGAAATCGGCGTGCACACCCAGTTCATCGGAGAGATCCTGGACGTGAAGGTGGATGCGGCCGTGTTCGGCAACGACGGGCTACCGGATATCATGAAGATCAGGCCGCTGATCTACGACGTGTCCCGCAGGGAGTACCGCGGTGTCGGCCCCCTGCTGGGCAAAGCCTTCTCAGCGGGGAAAGAACTGGCCTGATCACGGGCATCCGGGGGAGAAGATTCCGGGGCGGTGAAGGACCGCGTTGTTGGCGGAGGCAGACGGCACGCTCCAGGGGGCAACGAGGAGTAACTGCATGACGAAGGAGTTGGAGAACGACATCATGGACCGGATACAGCGTATCCTCTGCACAACCGCTACCGCCGCCGAGCTGGCCGCGTCGTTTCTGGACCATCGCCGGTCTGCCGGTTTGTCCCCCGGCGACCGGGAGGAAATCAGGGAGCAGCTGTCCGGGGTCGACGCTGTCCGGGAGAATCCCCGGCTGCTGGAAGGGATAGGGGAGGCCTACTTTCATTTTTCGGCGCAGATCCTCTATGAAGACGGTTTCTTTTCCAACAGCCAGATACACGACAGGCTGGTGTCGGCGGATCAGATCGGCGGCAGGATCGATGAGAGCATGGCCGCCTATGAACTGGTGAGTAACGCGCCGGTATCGGTTAACCCCCGATCCGTGCTGGCTGCCAGGGACAACCTGGCGTATCTGACCGGGGAACCGTTCCCTCTGAAGAGCTCTCAACTGACCGCGCTCCAGATGCTCTGTCTGGATGATCCCGAGGCGATTACCGACGTGCTCCGGGTCATGGGCGAGAGGCCGTTCGTGAGGGCGGCGGACGATGACGACCGGCCCTATCTGCGGGCATTTGTCAAGGTGTTGCGGACACTTGTGGAACATGATCAGCCAGGGTCCCGGGACAGGGACAGGGACGCGGTGACCGGAACCGAAACCAGGGCGCTCATAGCCGGCATCGTTTCCGCCTTCTACCATGAGTACCTTACCCTCCCGTCGGAGGACTATCTGCTGGACCTGATCGACCGCTCCCTGTAGGAAGCGGCAGGGGGACGCCGGATAGCCCGTTGTGCCCAAAAACAGCCGTGCCTTTCTCAGTGGTTTTTTGCGTTTTGGGAGGTCACGGTGACGCTGGCCCGTTTTCTGCAAGGTAGGTCAAGCCGGTAGACGACTGAAAGGACAGCTGCGGTGTAACGGGCCGTCGCAGCCTGTTTTCCCCGTTTCCGTTGGATACGGGTGCCGCTTTGCTCAACAGCACTGCCCGGACAAAGGGCAACGCCCGAACTATCCAGGAAGGGAGAACGACGGTGAAAACGGGAGAGCAGGGTGCGATCGATCGCTACGTGACATTTATGGGGATCGATGGGGAAGGAAACTCGCGGCGGCTTCTGGCGATGCTGATCCGCCACATCGATGATCCGTCCAAAACGAATCCTTTCTGGGAAAAGTTCAGGCAGAAGCTCGGTACGGTCGATGCCGGCGGCGGACCCGGGTCAGATGCCCTGTTTCTGGTCCACTCCTACATCAACAACTTTTATGAACTGTTCGAGCAGTACGACGACCAGGAGGCGTTGCAATTGCTGCGTCGTATCGAGATGGAATCGTGCTGAGAGACGCGCGCCGGTCTTGCCTGTCCCTCTATCCGCGACCCTGTCTGGCCGGGCAACTCCGTCGCGACCACTGATCGGCGGCGCCCCCCGCGCGGTTCAGCGGTGCCGCGGGCGGGGGGCGGGATACCTCCAGTAGGGCGGTTCGTACCACCAGTAGGGAGTGAAGAACGGGTCGTAGTACGAGGGGTACGGGTACCCGCGGGGATAGAGGTCCTCGGTCCTCCAGACATGGATCTCCGCAATGGCCAGAACCGGGTAGCGGTAGCTGATCTCGTCCAGGGGCAGGGTCTTTTCGCCTTTCACTTCGCCGATGACGGCCACCGCGCGCCCCGCCTTATAGACCATGTTGTCCAGGTAGTCCGGGGTGACGGCGAGAAACCGCCCTCCCGACGGAGAGGACTCGTCGGGCATGTCGTCACTCCCCAGCCTGAACTGGACCACCTCCACCTGAGACCCTTCGGCGGTGTTCCTTGTGGCTACGATGATTCCCCCCAGCTTGGCGAATTTTCCCCCCCGGGCTTTGGGATCTTTCCTGATCTGCTCAAAGGTTAGGGAAGGGTCCACCAGGCGGCTGGCCTGCTCACTGAAGACGTGGGCGCAGCCGGAAAGGAGAACGACGGCCAGGATCGATACGAGCGTCATCTTCATGGTTCACCTCCAGGTTCGGTACGCTTTTCACCCCTGTCTGGTATGATAGCGCAGTCCGGATGCGGATGGACACGGGATATCGCGGCAGACCCCGTGGCCGCTGGTGGCGCCGCGCGGTTCCCCGGCTGCTTCCCCCCTCGCGTCCGGTGCGTCATTCCCGTTCCCTTTGCTCCCCGGCTGTGTTGGCCCCCTGGTCCGTCCCCCCCGTTGCCGCCCTGTCCGGCAGTAATCCCAGCCTCCCGTAGATCGGCCACACCATGCGGCGGAAGTCAGGCAGGCGCCTGGCAAAGACGATCCCGCCCGCCAGACAGGTCATGCCGCCCATGACCAGGGTCGCTCGCACCCCGATCCGGGTGGCGATGAAGCCGGCGGCAAGTCCCCCCAGGGGAGACGCTCCCATGAAGGACATGGTGAAGAAGCTCATCACCCGACCCCGCTTGTCGTTATCCACGATGGTCTGGAGGATGGTGTTGCTGGAGGCTACCTGTGCCATGGCCATGAACCCGGACAGACAGAGAAAGAACAGCGACAGGGAGATGTTGTCCGACAGGGCGAAGCAGGCCACCGCCACGCCGAACAGGGACGAGCAGACGGCGATCAGCCGCTCCAGCCCCAGGACGCTCCGCCGCGAAGCGAGATAGAGGGTGCTGGCCATGGCGCCGATGCCCACGGCGCCCATCAGGAAACCGAAGGTGTGGGCGCCGCCGTGGAGTATCTCCCGGGCGAAGATGGGCAGCAGCACCAGGTAGGGCATGCCCATGAGGCAGCTGAGCGCCAGGAGCGTCAGGATGTTCCTGATGGGGGGGAAGGAGTAGGTATAGCCGAAGCCTTCCCTCAGGTCGTGGAGGATATGCTTCCTGCTCTTTGCTCCTGGTCCGAGGTCGAGGCGCATGGCCGCTATGGCGGCGATCACGGCCAGGTAGCTTATGGCGTTGATGACGAAGCAGACCCCCTCTCCCAGGGAGGCCACCAGCAGTCCCGCGATGGAGGGGCCCACCAGTCGGGCGGCGTTGAACAGGGAGGAGTTGAGGGCGAGGGCGTTGCCCAGATCCTGCTTGTCATCCACCAGGTCGATCACCAGCGACTGGCGCGCCGGGATGTCGAAGGCGTTGACCAGGCCGAGGAATGCGCTGAAGGCGATGATCTGCCAGACCTGGATGGTCCCGCTCAGCACGAAGCCGGCCAGGAGCGCTGCCTGGAGCAGGGCGCAGAGCTGGGTCGTCAGGAGCAGGCGCTGCTTGTGCAGGCGGTCCACCATCACCCCGGCCAGGGGCGCCATGAGGAAGGTGGGGAACTGACCGGCAAACCCGGTCAGTCCCAGAATGGCCGACGAGCCTGTCAGGCGGTAGACCAGCCAGCTCACCGCTACCTGCTGCATCCAGGTTCCCACCAGTGACACCCCCTGACCGAGGCAGAAGAGCCGGTAGTTGCGCGAGCGTAGGGCGCGCAGCAGGAAGCGCGGGTCCAGGGAGCCGCTCCCCTCGCCCGTTTTGTTCCCCTCCTGTTCCGTTCCCCTTCCCATGGTTGCTCCCCGTTCAGGTCCCTTCGCCCCTGCCGTGCCGGCGTCGGCCGCGCAGCCAGATCCCGAAGCGGTCCAGGTACAGGTAGACCACCGGCGTGGTGTAGAGCGTCATCATCTGGCTGAAGATCAGCCCCCCCACGATGGAGATGCCCAGGGGGCGGCGCAATTCGGAACCGACCCCCGTCCCCAGGGCCAGGGGGAGGGCTCCCAGGAGCGCTGCCATGGTGGTCATCATGATCGGCCGGAAGCGCAGCAGGCAGGCCTGGAAGATGGCCTCCCGTGGGGATGAGCCTTCGTTTCGTTCGGCCGCCAGGGCGAAGTCCACCATCATGATGCCGTTCTTCTTGACGATGCCGATCAGAAGGATCACGCCGATCATGGCGATCAGGCTCATGTCGGTCCTGAAGAGCATCAGTGCCAGAACTGCGCCCAGGCCGGCGGAGGGGAGGGTGGAGAGGATCGTGATCGGGTGGATATAGCTCTCGTAGAGCATTCCCAGCACGATGTAGACCGTCACCAGGGCCGCCAGGATCAGGAACGGCTGGCTGGACAGGGACGCCTTGAAGGCCTGGGCCGTGCCCTGGAAGCTGCCCCGGATGTCGGACGGAACGCCCATCTCGGCCTTGGCGCTTTCCACCGCCTCCACGGCGTCGCCCAGGGAGTAGCCGGGCAGCAGGTTGAAGGAGATGGTCACCGAGGGGAACTGCCCCTGGTGGTTCACCGCCAGGGAGGTGGGGCGGGCCTCGAAACGGGCAAAGGCGGAGAGCGGCACCTGGGCGCCGCCGGACGAGGTCACCCGGATGTCGCGCAGGATGTCGGGGTGCTGCCAGTAGCGAGGCGCCACCTCCACGACCAGGTGGTACTGGTTCAGGAGGGTATAGTTCACCGCAACCTGGCGCTGGCCGAAGGCGTCGTAGAGGGTGTCGTCGATCATCTTCGGCGAGATGCCCAGGCGCGCGGCGGTGGGGCGGTCGATGGTCAGCTCCAGCTCCCGGCCCCGGTCCTGCTGGTCGCTGTCCACGTCGGTCAGTCCGGGCAGGGTGCGCATCCTGGCCAGCACGGCCGGTGCCCAGGCATTGAGCTGCGCCAGGTCTTCGCTGCTCAGGGTGTATTGGTACAGGGCGCTGCTCCCCCGTCCCCCCACCCGCAGATCCTGAACCGGCTGCAGGAAGGTCGGCGCTCCCGCCACTCCGGACAGGTTGCCGCGCAGGCGGCCGATCACCTGCTGGGCGGTGGCGACGCGCTCCTCGAACGGCTTCAGGGAGATGAACATGCGGCCGCTGTTGCTGGTGGCGCCGGTGCCGCCGGTGTAGCCGGTGACGTACGCCACGTCCGGATCGCGGGCGACGATGTCCACCACCTGGGCCAGCTTGGCGCTCATGGCCTGGAAGGATATGTCCTGACTGCCCTGGATGGTGCCGGAGATGCGGCCGGTGTCCTGCTCCGGGAAGAACCCCTTGGGGATCAGGCGGAACAGCTGCACGTTGATTGCCAGCGTCGCGATGACCAGCCCCAGCATCAGCCGGGAGTGGGCCAGGGCCCAGGTAAGGCTGGTCCGGTATCCCTTCAGCAGGGCACGGAACAGGCGCTCGCCGGCCCGCGCCAGGCGGTTGCGCCCTCCTCCGGGGAGGGATTCCGGCAGTCGGGCGCACATCATGGGGGTCAGGGTCAGGGAGACCAGAAGCGAGATCAGGATCGCCGCCGAGAGAGTTACGGCGAACTGGCGGAACAGGCGCCCCACCATGCCGCCCATGAGCAGGATCGGGATGAATACCGCCACCAGGGAGACGCTCATGGAGAGTACGGTGAACAGGATCTCCCGTGACCCGGCCAGGGCCGCCTCCCGGGGGGAACGCCCCAGCTCCCGGTGGCGGGTAACGTTCTCCAGCACCACGATGGCGTCGTCCACCACGAAGCCGGTGGCGATGGTCAGGGCCATCAGGGACAGGTTGTCCAGGGAGTAGCCGCACAGATACATGACGGCAAAGGTGGCTACGATGGACACCAGCACCGCCACGGCCGGGATCAGGGTCGCCCGCAGCGTGCGCAGGAAGGCGAATACCACCAGGATCACCAGCAGGCCGGAGATGATCAGGCTCTGCTGCACCTCGGCCAGGGAACCGTGGATGGAGGGGGTGCGGTCCATGGCTACCGCCAGGTTGACCCCCCCGGGCAGGGCCGCCTCAAGCTGCGGCAGCATCCCGCGCACCCGATTGACGGTCTCGATGATGTTGGCGCCGGGCTGGCGGCTGATAATCAGGAGGACCGCCGGCTTGCCGTTGGCCAGTCCGGTGGAGCGCAGATCCTCCACCGAGTCCTCCACCTGCGCCACATCCCTGAGGCGCAGGCTGGCGCCCGAACGGTGGGAGATGATCAGGGGGAGATACTGCGCGGCCCGGGAGAGCTGGTCGTTGGTCTGGATCTGCCAGCTGCGCTCGTTGTCGGCCAGTTGGCCGGTGGGGCGGTTGACGCTGTGGGCGGCCAGGGTCTCGCGCACCGACCCCAGGCTGATGCCGTAACTGCTGAGCGCCAGTGGGTTCAGCTCCACGCGCACGGCCGGCAGGGAACTTCCCCCTACGCTGACCTGTCCCACCCCCCGCACCTGGGAGAGCTTCTGCTGCAGTACCGTGGAGGCCAGGTCGTACATGCGGGGGCGGTCCACCGTGGTGGAGGTGAGCGCCAGGATCATGATCGGCGCGTCGGAGGGGTTGACCTTCCGGTAGGTGGGGTTGCTGGGGAGGTTGGCGGGCAGGAAGCCGCGGGCGGCGTTGATGGCGGCCTGCACGTCCCGGGCCGCGCCGTCGATGTCACGGTCCAGGTCGAACTGCAGGGTGATGCTGGTCCTGCCCCGGTTGCTGCTGGAGGTCATCTCGGTCACCCCGGCGATGCGGCCGAACTGGCGTTCCAGGGGGGCGGCCACCGAGGTGGACATGGTCTCCGGGTCTGCTCCCGGCAGGCTGGCGGACACGGAGATGGTGGGGAAGTCCACCTGGGGGAGCGGCGAGACCGGCAGCAGCCGGAAGGCGATCACCCCGGCCAGGAGCAGTCCCAGGGTCAGCAGCGTGGTGGCCACCGGCCGCTGTATGAAGAGGGCGGAGATGTTCACGGGGTAGGAACGTCCCCATTTTCTCCCTCCCCTTCATGGGAGAAGCTGGAAGGGGGAGGAGGGCTTTCCTCGGATGTTCTCTTGCCCCACCTGCGCGCCATCCGGTCGAAGGCCAGGTAGATCACCGGCGTGGTGTAGAGAGTCAGGATCTGGCTGAAGAGCAGCCCACCGGCGATGGCGATGCCCAGGGGGCGGCGCAGCTCCGAACCGACGCCGCTCCCCATGGCCAGGGGGAGGGCTCCCAGCAGGGCCGCCATGGTGGTCATCATGATCGGCCGGAAGCGCAGCAGGCAGGCCTGGAAGATGGCCTCCCGTGGGCTTTTCCCCTCGCTCCTCTCGGCCTCCAGGGCGAAGTCCACCATCATGATGCCGTTCTTCTTGACGATGCCGATCAGCAGGATGATGCCGATCACGGCGATCACGTTCAGGTCGTTGCGGAAGGCCATGAGCGACAGGAGCGCGCCCACGCCGGCGGAGGGGAGGGTGGAGAGGATCGTCACCGGGTGGATGAAGCTCTCGTAGAGCACCCCCAGCACGATGTACACCGTCACCAGCGCGGCCAGGATCAGGAGCGGCAGATTGACCATGGAGGCCTGGAAGGCCTGGGCCGTGCCCTGGAAGCTCCCCCGGATGCCGGCGGGCAGCCCCATGCCGTCCAGAGCCTCCTGGATGGCCGTTACCGCCTGGCTCAGAGAGGTTCCCGGCGCCAGGTTGAAGGAGGTGGTCACGGCCGGGAACTGCCCCAAACGGTTGATCACCAGCGGTCCGGTGGTCTCGCCGGCCCGGCAGACGGCCGAGAGGGGGACCCGGGCCCCGTCCGTGCCGCGCAGGTAGAGCGAGTCCAGCTGCTCGGGGCCGCTGCTGAAGTGCGGCTTGACCGCCAGGATGACCCGGTACTGGTTCAGCTCGGTGAAGATGGTGGAGATCTGGCGCTGGCCAAAGGCGTTGTAGAGGGTGTCGTCGATCTGCCGGGGGGTGATGCCCAGGCGGGCGGCCGTGGTCCGGTCGATGTCCAGGGAGAGCCTGAGTCCCCGATCCAACTGGTCGCTGCCCAGGTCCCGCAGCTGGGCCAGGCTCCCCAAACGCTCCACGACGCGGGGCGCCCAGGCGGACAACTGGGTCGGGTCGGTGGCTTCCAGGGTGTACTGGAACTGGGTACGGCTGACCCGGGCATCCACGGCCAGGTCCTGTACCGGCTGCATGAAGAGGGTGATGCCGCCGACCCCGGCCAGCTCCGGCCGCAGGCGGGCGATGACCTCCGTGGCCGAGGCGTCCCGTTCCGCCAGCGGCTTGAGGTTGATCAGGATGCGCCCGCTGTTCAGGGAGCTGTTGACGCCGTCCACGCCGATGAAGGAGGAGAGACTCTCCACGGCCGGGTCGCGCAGGATGATCCGCGTCAGCTGCTGCTGACGCCGGGCCATGGCCGAGAAGGAGACGCTCTGGTCGGCCTGGGATATTCCCTGGATGGCGCCGGTATCCTGGGTGGGGAAGAACCCCTTGGGGGCCAGGACGTAGAGGATCAGGGTCAGGGCCAGGGTTCCCCCTGCCACCCACAGGGTGGCGGTCTGTCGCTCCAGCACCCAGTTCAGGCTGACGTCGTAGCGCCGGATGATCCGCTCCAGCAGTGCCCCGGCGGCGCGTTGGAAGCGCCCCTGTCGTTCCTCGGGAACATGCGTGAGCATCCGGCTGCACATCATGGGGGTCAGGGTCAGGGAGACCAGGGCCGAGATCAGGATCGTCACCCCCAGGGTCACGGCGAATTCCCGGAACAGGCGTCCCACCACGTCCCCCATGAACAGCAGGGGAATCAGCACGGCGATGAGCGACAGAGTCAGGGAGAGAATGGTGAAGCCGATCTGGCGGGCGCCCTTGAGGGCCGCCTGGAGCGGTTCCTCCCCCTCCTCCACGTAGCGGGAGATGTTCTCGATCATGACGATGGCGTCGTCCACCACGAAGCCGGTGGAGATGGTCAGGGCCATGAGCGACAGGTTGTTCAGGCTGAAGCCCAGCAGGTACATCGCCCCGAAGCTCCCCACCAGAGAGAGCGGCACCGCCACACCCGGGATGACGGTGGCCGGCAGGTTGCGCAGAAAGAGGAAGATAACCAGCACCACCAGGGCCACGGCCAGCAGCAGCTCGTGCTGCACGTCGCGCACCGAGGCGCGGATGGTGCCGGTGCGGTCGGTCAGCACCTCCATCCTGACCGAGGCGGGGAGCGTGCTTTTGAGCTGGGGCAACAGCTCCTTGATGCGGTCCACCACCGCGATCACGTTGGCACCCGGCTGGCGCTGGATATTGACGATCACTGCCGGCTCGGCGTTCATCCAGGCCGCCAGGTTCGTGTCCTCCACGTCGTCGCTCACCTCGGCCAGGTCGCTGAGCCGCAGGGGGCTCCCGTTCCGGTAGGCGATGACCAAGTCCCGGTACTGGTCGCTGCTGAAGAGCTGATCGTTGGCGCCGATGATGAAGGCCTGGTCCGGGCCGTCCAGCCCCCCCTTTGCCTGGTTGACGTTGGCGGCGGCCAGGGCCGTGCGCAGGTCCTCCAGGGTCAGGTCATAGGCAGCCAGGGCGGTGGGGTTGGCGTGGATGCGTACCGCCGGTTTCTGACCGCCGCTGATGCTGACCAGTCCCACGCCAGGGAGCTGGGAGATCTTCTGGACCAGGCGGGTGTCGGCCAGGTCCTGCACCCGCGACAGGGGCAGGCTGGGGGACGTCAGGGCCAGGGTGAGGATCGGCGCGTCGGCCGGGTTGACCTTGCTGTAGACCGGGGGAGTGGGCAGGTCCTGGGGAAGGTAGCTGGAGGAGGCATTGATGGCCGCCTGTACCTCCTGTTCGGCCACGTCCAGGGAGAGCTCCAGGGAGAACTGCAGGGTGATGACCGAATTGCCGCCGGAACTGGTGGACGACATCTGGGTGAGTCCCGGCATCTGGCCGAACTGACGCTCCAGGGGGGCGGTCACCGAGGTGGCCATGACGTCCGGGCTGGCGCCGGGGTAGAAGGTGCGCACCTGGATGCTGGGGTAGTCCACCTGGGGCAGGGCCGAAACCGGCAGCTGTCGGTAGGCCGTTGCCCCGGCCAGCAGGATCGCCAGCATCAGCAGAGTGGTGGCCACCGGACGAAGGATGAAGGGGCGGGAGATGTTCATGGCGCCGCGGGGGCGCGGCCCGGTTGTGCCTGGCGCGGCGTCGTCCCCTGGTCCGTGGTCTGAGCGGTCGCCGTTGCCCGGCGTACCGCGACCCGGCTCCCCTCCCGCAGACGCTCGCCCCCCTCGACCACCACCTCATCCCCCGGAGCCAGCCCCCGGGTTACGACTGTTGTTCCCCTCTCGGATTCTCCCCTTGCCACGGGCCGCAGTTCCACTGTCCGGTCCGGTCGCACCAGGTAAACGAAGGGGCCCTTGGGTCCGTTCTGGATCGCCGCGGAGGGGACCGTGATCGCATCGCGCAGGACGTCGACCAGCAGGCGGGCGTTGACGAACTGGTTGGGGAACAGCTCGTTGTTCCGGTTGGGGAAGATGGCCTTGAGCTTGACCGTGCCGCTGGTGGGATCGATCCGGTTGTCCAGGGTCAGCAGGGTGCCGCTGGCCAGTTTGTGCAGCTGCTCCCGGTCCAGGGCCTCCACCGTCAGTTTGTGCCCCCCCCTCAGGCGGGCCATGACCTGGGGCAGGCTGTCCTCGGGGATGGTGAAGACCACCGTTATGGGCTGCATGCGGGTGATCACCACCAGCCCGGTGCCGTCACCGGCATGCACCATGTTGCCGGCATCCACCAGCCTCAAGCCAACCCGTCCGTCGCAGGGGGCGGTGATGCGGCTGTAGCCGAGCTGCAGGCGGGCGCTGTCCACCTGGGCCCGGTCGCTCTGCACGGCGGCCCGGTACTGGCGCACCAGTGCCTCCTGGGTGTCCAGCTGCTGGCGGGAGATGGCGTTCTGGGCCCAGAGGGTCTGGTAACGGTGCAGGTCGAGGTGGGCGTTGTCCAGCAGGGCCTGGTCCCGGGCCAGTTGTCCCTGGGTCTGGGTCAGCTGCACCTGGAAGGGGCGCGGGTCGATGCTGGCCAGGTGCTGGCCGCGGGTCACGGTCTGCCCCTCGCGGTAGAGCACTTCCATCAGTTGGCCGTCCACGCGGGAAGTGACGGTGACGGTGGTGAGTGGTGTCACGGTGCCGATGCCGGTGATACTGACGGCCAGCTCTTCCTCACGGGCGACCCGGGTCACCACCGGCAGCGGCGGCGCGGGGCTCCTGGCGGGCGCGTTGTGGTGCGGCCTCGTGCCGGCGGACAGCCAGGCCGATGCTCCGATGCAAATACCAAGGATCAGCGCCGGCAGCCAGCGCCTGCGTGAAGGAGGACGGGGGACTGAGTGGGGGGTGTCGTTGTTCATGACAATGGTGCACGGCCTTTCGGTCTGATGGTTGTCGCGGCCCTGCGATGGGCGGGCATGGTGGCGTTGAATACAGAGGGGCGGCGACGGGAGCGGGCGGCTTCCCGCGCCGCCGGTGTGACGGGGTATTCAAAAGTAGTCGGCGGAAGGAGGCTGCTTCCGGGAACATTCGGCCTGCGGTTACCGGAGGGCTCGTTGCCTCAACGTCTCCGGCCGCCGGAGGGAGCGCCTCCCCGCTGCGGCGCCATCGTTCCTCTCTGGTGGCCGCCGGGATATCGGTGGAACGAGGGGGCATCGCTTCGCGGTGCGGAGAATGACCTGCCGGCCGGGGCGGGCATGCCGGTCCGGGGCGCCCGGTTGCGCATGTGGTTGAAGATCATCCTGTCGCTGTTGGGTACTCCGGTGGGTAGAAACCGCTGCGGCCGGGAAACGCCGATACCGCCGAAGGTGCGGCCGTGGTAGCGCGCCCGCGGATCGACGCGGTACACCCGGTGTCTCCTGTAATCGTTATAGTGGTTGGAGACGCAATAGCCGCCACGCACCACCAGATGAAAGTCGTTCAGGATGTAGTAGCCGGGAAACCAGAAGCCGAAACTCCAGAAGGGGGAGGGGATCCAGCTGTACAGGTAGTAGTAGCTGGGGGGCGGAGTATAGTAGGTGACCACCGGGGGACCCTGTTGGTAATAGTAGTTGTTGATCACCGCCGGATTGGGGTAGTCGCGGGAACCGGGCTGGCGGTCCGGTATCTTATCCCCTTCCCCGTACGGGGTGACGGTCAGGTTCAGTCGCTGGTTCGCGCGGTCGAAGCGTCTCAAGGCCTCGTCCGGTTCGAAGTGCAGCTTGTCGGCCTCGGCGGCACTCCGCACCGCCCTCCTGAGCTCGGCGATGATATCGGGGGTCATGGGATAATCTGCGATCCAGCCGTTGCGCGGCGCGATACCGGCATCAGCCAGCCTGCTCTCCGCCTCCGCCTCGTCGTTGGTGGAAGCGATCTCCAGTTCCTCGGCCAGTGTGACGGCAAAGGCCCCCTCCCGCACCAGGTGCTGTGAGATGGGCGGGGGCTGAACGTCCCCGGTTTCCGGTTCGGCACGGACCGCCAGGGGAATCGCCAGCAGGAGCAGGCAGAGAACCACCCCCATACCCGTAGACATGTCGCGTCGTTTCATGATTCCCGTCTCCTTTCTCCCGTGCCTGCCGGTGGAGTGAGGCATGTTTCGGGATGAACGTCCCCCGGATCATTGTCTACGAGTATACTACACCATTGCCCCGGGGTCCGTTTCGTTGGCCGCGGTCGTGGCGCGCTTCTTCAGCCGCAGGTCTCTTTTTCAGACGCCGCGGGGTGGCGGAAGGTTACGGACTTTTTTCGGGAAAAGGCAGGGCTGGGCGAATGCGGGGATTTGGGAAGCAAGGTGTGCCCCTGACCCGTTTTCTGCCGGTTACCCCTAGCAGGTCGGGAGAGAATCAACCGGCAGGGGGGGCTGGCCATTGTCTTTCAAGTCCCCGGCAATGGTGACGAAGCGGTCCAGGTTGGCGACGAAGATATCCAGCAGCCGCGGGTCGAAGAATGTTCCCCTGTCGGCCCGCATCAGCTCGAGCGACCGTTCCAGGGAAAAGGCGGGCTTGTAGGGACGGGCGGAGGTGAGGGCATCGAAGACGTCCACGATCATGACGATCCTGCCGAAGATGTGGATTTCTTCCCCTTTCAGTCCCAGGGGATACCCGGTGCCGTCCCAGCGTTCGTGGTGTTGCTCCGCGACGATCCTCCCTGCGTCGAGCAGCGGATACTGCTCCCCTTCGCCCAGGATCTTGCCGCCGATGGTCGTGTGAGTGCGCATGATGAACAACTCTTCCGGGGTCAGGGGGCCCGGCTTGAGCAGGATCTGATCGGGAATCCCGATCTTGCCCACGTCGTGCAGGGGGGCAGCGTAGAGCAGCAGCTCGCACTGTTCGCCATCCAGTCCGGCCAGCAGCGCCAGTTCCCGGGCCAGGCAGCTGATGCGCAGGGTGTGCTGGCCGGTATCCGTGTCGCGAAACTCGGCCGCCCTGCCGAGGCGGATGGAGATTTCGTATTCCGCCTGTTTGGAAAGCAGCAAGGCCTTCTGCAGGGCGGCCGTCTTCTTGACTACCTGGCTCTCCAGTACGCTGCTCATGTCCTTCTGGATATCATTGAGTTTCTTGGCGCGGACATGGTTCATGACCCGCAGGACAAGCTCCTGGGGGTCGAAAGGCTTGGTCAGGAAGTCGTTGGCCCCCAGGCCAAGGGTGCGGTGGATGTCGTCTCTGTTCCCGGTGATGACGATGACCGGTATCTCCCGCAACCGCTCGTCCCGTTTGATCAAGCGGAGGGTTTCGAATCCGTCCAGGACCGGCATGAGCAGATCCAGGAGCACCAGGTCCACGTCGGCGCGCCCTTCCAGCAGGTCCAGCGCCTCGCGACCGTTGGCTGCGCGCAGGACGCGGACGTCGGCCAGCCCCGAGGGAGCATGCAGGATCGCCTCGATCAGTTCGAGATTCAGTTCCATGTCGTCAACAGCCAGGATGCGGACTTCCGTATTCATGCGCGCTCCTTGTGCCGAGGCGTTCCGGTGGTTCGGGTGTCGTTCCCCGCTAACTGCCGGGACGGGGCTTGCTCTCCAAGGCAGCCCTGATGTCCCGCTCTATGTCCGGATCGAGCCAGCCCCTCTGTTCCGGGAGCGAGTGCAGGACCTGCCCCAGGAGGAACCGTAACCACAGATTCTCCTCCGTGAGTTTTTCCTGCTGTTCCCGCGTCTTCATCTCCTGTCGGTACTCGCACCAGGGGCGATGTTTGTCCAGGTCGCCGTTGATTTCGAGCACCGGCACCTTGCAGCTCTTGCACTGCCGATCGAGGCTGCCGTCTCCGATCGGTTCCGTTGGATAGTCGTTGTAGTTCATGGCTCCTTCTCCGGGTACGCGGATGGTGTTTCGTGTGGGTATGAAAAAATGCCGCTGTTGTTGCGTGGCTGATGCCGCGGCTGTGATGGACGTTGCCCATGGGGTGGCACATCCGCGGGCACTATATACCGGGGTACTGTTCAAGTCAAAGGGATGGTAGGGGCATTGGGAGAACTTTGACGCGCGTCTCATGGGCGGGCAGGGGAACATTCCGCCAGAAAGCCCTGTCCGTGGCGCTGATGGGGATGCGACGACGCGCCGCCCCTTGATCCGGGGGCGCTGCGTCCGGGGAACTGGGCGCGGGACATGGAAAAGGAGCTACGGAAAAATCCGTAGCTCCCTGGATGTGGAGCCGTTGGTCGGAATCGAACCGACGACCTGCTCATTACGAGTGAGCTGCTCTACCTCTGAGCCACAACGGCGCTGATTCATGCTAACTGACTCTTCATGTTCGGAGAACCGACTTCGCCCGGTCACGAAGAAGGCTATCAATAGCCGATTTTTTTCGATCTGTCAACCATGGCATCGTCTCCCGCCTCATCCCGTTGTCATGAAGTTTCTGATGCCGGTGAAGATGATCTGTGCCGCCAGGGCGGCGACGAACAGGCCGGTGATCTTGCTCAGGATGATGATCCCCCGCTTGCCGATCAGGTGTTCGATGAAGCTGGCGCAGAAGAGGAGCAGGCCGATGCAGAGCACCGCCGCTGCCAGGGCCGCGCACCCCACCAGGATCTCCCAGCTCCTCTGGATCTCGGCTCCCATGACCAGAAGCGCGCCGGTTGTGCCCGGTCCCACGGTGATGGGAATGGCCAGGGGCACCACCGAGATGACTTCACGCTCTCCTCCGGGCGGGGCCTTGTCATCGCCGTACACCAACTGCACCGCCGAGAGGAACAGCAGCGCCCCGGCGCCGATGCGGAAGGAGTCCAGGGTGATGCCGAACAGGGAGAAGAGGGTGTTGCCGAAGAAGTAGAGCGTGAAGCAAGCCACCAGTACGGCCACGGTCACCCGCAGGGCCAGCCGCCTGCGCTCCCCGGCATTGTAGCGCTGGGTCATGGAGAGAAAGGTGGAGAGCACGAAGAAGGGTGTCAGCAGGAAGAAGAACTTGATCCAGATGCTGAAAAAGAAGCTGCCGTAGGTCTGCATGTTAGGTAGGGTCCTTGGACGGGCGGGGAAGGGGAGGAGCAATAACGGACGTGCGCCTCTTCAGAGGCCGAGTTCTAGTTGCTTCCAGGTGCATTCCTGTTTCATTCGTCCGCGGTTGTAGGGGTAGTAGCGCGGGCACTGGGCCACGACGGCATGGGCCGCCTGTTTGCAGGTACGACGACACGATATGCAGAGCTTGTTCGCTGGTTGGCTCATCCTGTTACTGTGCGCTGGACTCATTTGTTGTGGATTTGCCTGCGCAGCTTCCCCGGGAAACGGCTCGTGTCCGGGGGAAGCTGCGCGGATTATGCGTAAGTGCGTTCCGTCAGGCGACGAACCTGACCCAGCCGAATTCGTCTTTGATCTTGCCGGTCTGGATGCCGGTAAGAGTGTCGTACAGTCTCTGTGTTACGGGGCCGACGCTGTTGCCGCTTAAGGTAACCACCTCGTCCCTGAAGCAGAGTGTGCCCACCGGTGAGACCACGGCGGCGGTGCCGCTGCCGAAAGCTTCGGTTACCTTGCCGCTCCTGATGTCGTTCATCAGGTCGTTGATCTCGATGACGCGCTCTTCCACCCGGTAGTCCAGGGAGGCCGCCAGTTTGAGGATCGAGTCGCGGGTGATGCCCGAGAGGATCGAGCCGTTCAGGGCCGCGGTGACGATGGTGTCACCGTAGGCGAAGAACATGTTCATGGAACCGACTTCCTCCACGTAGCGCTGTTCGCGGCCGTCCAGCCAGAGCACCTGGTCGTAGCCCCGTTTCTTGGCCTCCAAGGCCCCTTTAAGCGAACTGGCGTAGTTGCCGCCGGTTTTGGCTTCGCCGGTGCCCCCGGGCACGGCGCGCACGTAGTGGTCCTCGACCATGATGCTGACCGGGTTGAAGCCGGCGGCGTAGTAGGCGCCCACCGGGGAGAGGATGACGAAGAAGTAGTAGTGGTTGGACGGCTTGACCCCCAGGACCGGCTCCACGGCGATCATGGCCGGCCGGATGTAGAGCGATGTTCCCGGCGCGCCGGGAATCCACTCTTTCTCCAGAGAAATCAGTTTTTCGATTCCGCTCAGGAACAACTCCTCGGGCACTGCCGGCATGCAGAGGCGGTCGGCCGACTGGTTGAAGCGACGGGCGTTCATTTCGGGACGGAACAGGGCGATCCTGCCGTCGGCCCAGCGGTAGGCCTTGAGCCCCTCGAAGATCTCCTGGGCGTAGTGGAACACCAGACAGGAAGGGTCAAGCACGAAGGGGGCGTAGGGCTGGATACGTCCGTCGCACCACCCCTGGTCGGCCTTCCACTCCACCAGCAGCATGCGGTCGGTGAACTGCCGGCCAAAACTGAGCGTGGTCTCGTCTTTAACTTTCTCTTTCATCTTTTCCGCAGGGAGCGGAAGAACCTGGATATCCATGGCAACGCCTCCGGAATAACATTAAATGAAGATTTTAGTATCATATCCGCTACGTTACGGCAAGGCTAAAAACCCTGTTGACAAACTCCGCGCAAACATGGTTTAGTGCCTAGTTTGAATAGGTGTAACTATATAATATAGCTTGAATCTTCTTGTAGCGCTGTTTTGCGGTTCCTTGCGTGGGGGCCAGGGAGATATTTTCCAGTATCAGGAGGTTGCTCAATGCAGAAGAGGAAGTTCAATAAAATCATGGCAGCCAACCGCGGCGAGATTTCCGTCCGCATTTTTCGCGCCTGCGCCGAACTGGGCATCAGGATGGTGGCCATTTATTCCGAAGAAGACAAACTGTCGCTGCATCGTTACAAGGCGGACGAGGCTTATCTGGTGGGCAAGGGCAAGTCCCCCGTTGAGGCCTACCTGGGCATTGACGAAATCATCGCCCTGGCGCTCAGGGTCGGAGTGGAGGCGATCCATCCCGGTTACGGCTTTCTGTCGGAAAACGCCGAATTCGCCGAGAAATGCGAAGCCAACGGCATCGTCTTCATCGGTCCCACGGGCGCGATGCAACGCGCCCTGGGGGACAAGGTCGCCGGCCGCAAGATGGCCACGGCCGCCGGCGTGAATGTGGTGCCCGGCACCGAAGATCCCATCGAGCGGGAAGAGGATGCCCTGAGATTCGCCAAACAGTACGGCTATCCGATCATCGTCAAGGCGGCCGCCGGCGGCGGCGGCCGCGGCATGCGCGTGGCCCGTAACCAGAAGGAACTCCTGGAGGGATTGGTGGCCGCCGGGAGCGAGGCCAAGGCCGCTTTCGGCAATGCTGCCGTGTTCCTTGAGCGTTACCTGGAAAACCCCAAGCATATCGAGGTGCAGGTGCTGGGTGACAACTACGGCAACCTGGTGCACTTTTTCGAGCGCGACTGTTCGGTGCAGCGCCGTCACCAGAAGGTGGTGGAGTTCGCCCCTTCCCTCTGCATCACCCCTGAACTGCGCGAGGAACTGTGCGAGGCGGCGCTCAAGATCGCCCGCCAGGTCAACTACCGTAATGCCGGAACGGTGGAGTTTCTGGTGGACCAGGAAGGGCGCTACTACTTCATGGAGATGAATCCCCGCATCCAGGTGGAGCACACGGTGACCGAGATGATCACCGGCCGCAACCTGGTGCAGAAGCAGATCCTGGTGGCCGGCGGTTACGCCCTTGCCGATCCGGAGATCAACATCCCCTCCCAGAGCGCCATCAATATGCGCGGCTATGCCATCCAGTGTCGCGTAACCACCGAGGACCCGGCCAACAACTTTGCCCCTGATTTCGGCATGCTGACCACCTACCGTTCGGCGGCCGGCTGCGGAGTCCGGCTGGATGCCGGCAACGCCACCACCGGCGCCAGGATTACCCCCCATTACGACTCGCTGCTGGTCAAGGTCAGCACCTGGGGGCTGACGTTTCAGGATTCGGCGCATATCATGGACCGGGCCCTGCGCGAATTCCGGATCCGCGGCGTCAAGACTAATATCGCCTTCCTGGAGAACGTGGTCACCCACCCGGTGTTCCTGGAGGGTAAATGCGACACCTCCTTCATCGACAAGCACCCCGAGCTGTTGATCTTCAAGGAACGCAAGGACCGGGCCTCCAAGCTGCTTAACTACCTGGGGGAGGTGGTCGTCAACGGCATCCCCGGCATCAGCGAGCGCCAGAAGTCATCCCAGCTGTCCGAGGCCCGGGTGCCCGAGGTGGATGTGCTGTCGCCGCGTCCCCAGGGGACCCGTGACCTGTTCCGGAAGATGGGCGCCGAGGCGTTCTGTTCATGGGTGCTGGAGCAGGAACGGCTCTTCCTGACCGATACCTCCATGCGTGACGCCCACCAGTCCAACCTGGCCACCCGGGTGCGCAGCTATGATCTGCTTAAGATCGCCGAGCCCACCTCCTACCTGGGGGCGGAGCTTTTCTCCCTGGAGTGTTGGGGGGGGGCAACCTTCGACGTCTCCATGCGTTTCCTCAAGGAAGACCCCTGGCAGCGGCTGCACGCACTGTCGGAGAAGGTTCCCAACGTCCTCTTGCAGATGCTGCTGCGCGGCTCCAACGCGGTCGGCTACACCAACTATCCGGACAACGTGGTGGAGCGCTTCGTGAATGAGGCGGCCAGCTCCGGCATCGACGTGTTCCGCGTCTTTGACTCCCTCAACTGGACCACCGGCATGCAGGTGGCCATGGAGGCGGTACGCAAGACCGGCAAGATCTGCGAGGCGGCCATCTGCTATACCGGCGATATCACCGATCCCACGCGGGACAAGTATCCGCTGGAGTACTATGTCAACCTGGCCAGGGAACTGGAGAAGATGGGCGCCCATATCCTGGCCATCAAGGACATGGCCGGTCTGCTGAAACCCTTTGCCGCCTACCGGCTGATCAAGGCGCTCAAGGAGAATATCGGCATCCCGGTGCACCTGCACACCCACGACACCTCCTCCAACGGCGGCGCCACCCTGCTCAAGGCCAGCGAGGCCGGGGTGGATATCGTGGATGCGGCTCTCTCGGCCTTGTCCGGCCTGACGGCCCAACCGAGCCTGAACGCCATCGCCTCGGCCCTTGAGGGGAGCGAACGCGACCCGCTGGTTAACGGCCGCGGCCTGCAGCAGCTGTCCAACTACTGGGAAACGGTGCGGGAGTACTACGCTCCCTTCGAGTCCGGCCTCAAGGGGGGCACGGCCGAGGTGTACGAGCATGAGATCCCGGGGGGACAGTACTCCAACTTCAAACCCCAGGTGGCCGGCATGGGGCTGATCGACCGCTGGGAAGAATGCAAGGAGATGTACCGCAAGGTGAATCTGCTCTTCGGCGATATCGTCAAGGTGACTCCCACCTCCAAGGTGGTGGGCGACATGGCCATGTTCCTGGTGAAGAACAACATGCAGCCCGAGGACATCTACACCGCCAAGGAAGATCTGGCGTTCCCCGAGTCGGTGGTGGGCATGTTCAAGGGGATGCTGGGGCAGCCGTACCAAGGGTGGCCCGCCGACCTGCAGCGGATCATCCTCAAGGGAGAACAGCCGATCACCTGCCGCCCCGGTGAACTGCTCCAGCCTATCAACTTCGAGGAGGAACGGGCGAAGCTGGAGGAAAAACTGGGGCATCCGGTGGACGATAAGGCGCTGATCTCGGCCATTCTCTATCCCAACGTCTATCCGGACTTCGACAAACATCTGCAGCAGTACTCCGATACTTCGGTGATCCCGACGCCGATCTTCTTCTACGGCCTGGAGCCGGGTCAGGAGACCTCCCTGGACATCGAGCCGGGCAAGACCCTGATCATCGCCCTGAACGCCATCGGCCGTCTGCATGATGACGGTACCCGCGTGGTCTCCTTTGCCCTGAACGGTAACAACCGCTCGGTGATCATCCGGGACCGCTCGGTCACCAGCGGCGTGCTCGTGCGGGAAAAAGCCGACAAGGACAATCCGGACCATATCGGCGCCCCCATGCCGGGCAAGGTATTCAAGGTCAACGTCAAACCGGGCTTCGAAGTCAAGGCCGGCGATGTGCTCATGGTGACCGAGGCCATGAAGATGGAGACCAACATCAAGGCCAAGGCCGACGGCCGGGTGCTGGAGATCAAGTTCAAGGAAGGGGACAAGGTGGAGAAGGACGACCTGGTAATCGTAATGGGATGACCCTCTCCCGACGTCGGTAAAAGAAGAAACCCCCGGGGCTCCGTGCGCCGGGGGGCTTTTCGTATCAGGGTACAGCGGGGATGCGTCTCAGTTTCGTGCTCCGGGCACCAGGTGTTGCCAGGCGAACCCCAGCAGCATGGCTCCCAGGGAGACGGCCAGTCCGACGTACAGCGGCGGTAGGGGGGAGGAGAACGCTCCGGCGATGATCACTGCGCCGGGGGCGGCGTAGATGGAGAGTGCCCCTCCCCGGGCGCTGGTGCGCTCCCCCAGGAAGATGGCCAGAAGCAGCGGCAGAAACAGGGTGGCGCCCCTCAGTCCCATGGAGAGGAAGCTCCATTTCATGATGGCGGAATCCGGGTCGGAGAGCAACACGCCGAAGGAGGCCAGGAGCGCTCCCAGGGTGAACAGCCGCATCAGCGCCAGTTCGTGGTCCGTGCCCCGTGTAAGCTTCGCTGCCACGTCCATGTACAAGGTTGTGCCCACCCCCATGGCCAGGCCGGCGGCGGTGCCCACGGCGGCGATCAACAGCGCCGCGAAGGCAACCCCGGCCAGGGCGGGGGTGAAGTGCCCGGCCAGAAAGAGCGGCAGAGCCTTGGCGCTGTCGATGCCCGGAGCATGCACGCGCATGTACATGCCGATGGCGATGCCCAGGAGCCCCAGGGGGGGCATGAGCAGGGCGCTGATCAGGGCGCCGTTCCTTGCCGCCGCCGTGTCGCGGGCTGAAAAGATGGACTGCAGGTAGGTCTGGGTGGAAATCACCCCCACCAGCAGGGAACAGAGGTCGGAGAGGCCGCTTGATACGCCGCAGCCGAACAGGGAGAACCAGGGAAAGGGGGGCAGGGTACGCTTCAGTTCCCCCAGCCCCCCTTCGCTGGAGAGGACCAGACACCCGCCGGCCAGCATGATAAGGTAGATCAGCGTGGTCTTGACCACTCCCAGGGGACCGGCGCTGCGCATGCCTCCCCCCACGGTGAACAGGGCGGTGAGCACCAGGGCGACCAGGGAGCCGGCGGAGAGGGAGATGCTGAAGATGGTTGACAGCAGGGCGCCGGCGGCCAGGAGCTGGGCAACGATGTGGATGAACATCCCCAGGGCCGAGAACAGGCTGGCGCAGACCCGCGCCCGCTGGCCGTGATAGCGGGAGATGAACTGGGGAATGGTGGCCACCATGCCGCCCCGCAGGGCGGGCGCCAAGCCCAGGCCGAGGATCAGGCAGGCGATGCCGGCCCCCAGGGTGAACCACCAGGCCGAGAGGCCGTGCAGGTACGCCAGCTGGGTCGTGCCGATGGTGGCGGCCCCCCCTACCAGGGTTCCCAGGATGCCGCCGGCTACGTTCAGGCTGCCGGCCTTGCGGCCGGCAAGGGAAAAGTCTCCCGCCGAACGGACCGTGCGCGCGCTGGCCAGGGCCAGCGCCACCATGGCGGCAAGAGTGAGCAGAAACGGTATCATGAAGCGTGATGATTCTCCGGTCACGGGGACCTCCTTCGGGAGGCGCAGTGTAAACCGGGCTGGTCGTTCGTGTCAAAGGCGCCGTATGATCGCAACGGAAAAGGAGGCCGGGTATGGTGCACATTCAGGAGACGGCCCTGGGACGGATCGGCATCGAGGAAACGGAGGGGTGCATCACCGCGCTCTTCCTGGGGAACGACCCGATCCCGGAGGAGCTGGAACAGGGGGAGACCCCGCTGACGAACGAGGCGTTCCGCCAGCTGGAACGCTATCTGGCGGGAGAGCTGACGGAGTTCTCCCTTGCGCTCAGGCCGGCGGGCACCCCCTTCATGCAGCGGGTCTGGGGGGCACTCCGGCGGGTCCCCTACGGCCGGACGGCGAGCTACCGGGACATCGCCGCGGCAGTGGGAAATCCCCGTGCCGTACGCGCGGTGGGGATGGCCAACGCCCGGAATCCGATCCCGATCTTCATTCCCTGCCACCGGATCATCGGCAGCAACGGAGCGTTGGTGGGGTACGGTGGCGGCCTGGAGGTGAAACAGCGGCTGCTGGAGCTGGAAGGATCCCTTCCTCAGGGGTAGAGGGAGATCAGCGCCACGCCGCAGAGCATCAGCAGCGTGCCTGCCAGTCGTCCGCCGATTCCCTGCTCTCTGAAGAGGAGGTGGCCGTAGAGTACTCCCATGAGCAGACTCAGCCGTTTCAGGGAGATCATGTAGGCGACCTTGGTCATGGCGATGGCGCTCATGTGGGTCAGGACCATCAGCGCGTAGAACAGGGCGGGAAGGATGGCCTCCCGGACCGCACCGCTGGAAATCGCCCCCCGGATGCCGCCGGGCAGGTTGCGCAGCGCCAGGGGGGTCAACAGGAGCGCCAGCAGCGTAACGTAGACTGCGGCGAAGAAGAGGGGAGACGAGGCGGCGATGGCCTGTTTCCCCAGGGTTGAGGTGATGCCGTAGATCAGGGCCACCCCCAGCATGCAGCGGGCGCCCCGGTCGCGCAGGGTTGCCCGCAGCGGCTCCAGCAGCCCCTCTCTGATCCCGCCGATGTTGAGCAGGTAGGCGCCGCCGGCGATCAGCAGGACCCCCGCCGTGCCGCTGGGGGAGAGGCGCTCTCCCAGCAGCAGAAACGGTACGACCAGCAGGAACAGGGGCGTCAGGGCCAGGAGTGGCAGGGTCAGGCTCAGGGGGGAAAGCTTGAGGGCCCGGATGTAGAGGATGCCTGCCAGAACCTCCAGGGGGAGCGCCATGAACGTTGCCCGGTAGAATCCGGGTGCGGGGCGGGGGATCGGTATGAACGGAAGAACGGCAAGCAGAAACGGTGAAGCGAGCAGGAGTCTGAGCCAGAGGATCAGGTAGTCGTTGTGGCGCCTGAGCGCCCGTTTCGCCAGGGCGTCGCTGGTGGCCAGGGAAACGGCGCAGAGCAGGGAGAGGGGAATCCAGGGGGCCGTCATGGCAGGTGCCTGCGTTTCATCGGCTCCGTTGCCGGCCTATTCCGCGTACGTGTCGGGACGGTGCTGACGGACGGGGAGTCCGTCCAGCTCCCCGTTCCCGTGTCCGATCCTGCCCGTTGCCATGGCCCGCCGGAAGGCGGCCAGGATGCGCGGGTCGAACTGGCTGGGGGAGGACGCTTCCATCAACGCCACAACCTGGGGCAGGGGCATGCCTTTCCGGTAGGGACGATCGGAGGTCATGGCGTCGAAGGCGTCGGCGATGGTGATGATCCTGGCCTGGATGGGGATCTCTTCCGCGGCAATCCCGTCGGGGTATCCCTCGCCGTCGTACCATTCGTGGTGGTGCCTGATCCAGGTGATGATTTCGCGGAATTCCTTGATTCCGGAGAGGATCTCCGCCCCCTTGGCCGGATGCTCCTTCATCTTCTGGAGCTCTTCCCGTTGCAGCAGGCCCGGCTTGTTGAGGATGCTTTCCGGCGTGCCGATTTTGCCGATGTCGTGCAGCAGGGCGGCAAGCTCCACCATGCCGGTCTGTTGCCGGGACAACCCCAACTCCTGGCAGATGGCCATGGAGACTTGGGCGACCCGCCGGGAATGACCGTAGGTGTAGGGGTCCTTGGCATCGATGGCCGAGGCGAAGGCTCCTACCGTGCTGATGAACATGCCGTTGAACTCCTGATACAGCTGGGCCTTTCTGATGGAGGCGGCGATCTCCAGGGCGAACATCCCCATGAGCTTCAGCTCCCGCGACCAGAATTCCTCCCCTGACAGCTTGTCGGCGGCCAGGAGCAGGCCGATGGCCCTGTCGTCGGTGATCAGCGGCACGCAGAGGATCGACCTGGCCGGATAGGGCAGGCTGACCCGGTTCTCTGGCCTGATGTCGCGGATGGTCTCCGGGGTTCCCCGGGCCATGACCTGTCCGAGGAGGCTGGACTTCGTCTCCACGGTGAAGCCGTCCGCGGCGGACGCGTCCCGTCCACGGCTGTGCCGGGCGCGGAGTGTTCCCGAGTCGGCATCCAGCAGCATGATGGACAGGTTGGTCACCCCCAGCAGCTTCTCCGTTTCCTCCAGTACCTGTCGGCAGATTGTATCCACATCCATTTCACTGCCCAGCTTGCTGGTCAGGGAGTACATCTGGGAGAGTTCTTCATAGACCCGGACGAGCTCGCCGGACAGGTCGGCGATCTCCGCTTCGAGCCTGAGGGTGGTTTCCAGGCAGTAGGCTGCTGCTGCCGCCATTGTGCTCTCCCGGGGAGCCTCAACCACCAGCTGGGCCATGACGCTGCTCATGAATCGCAGGGGAAATACGGCGACGCTCGGACCGTCCGGCTCCGGACGGGACCGGTCCGAAGCGGAGAGAGCATTGCACAGGACTCTCCCCTGATTGTCCCGCAGTTCCAGGCCGACCTGGAAACGTTCGGCAATCTCCCGCAGGATGTCGTCCAGACGCGGTGCGTCGAGTACCCTGAGAGGATCAAACATGGCCGTTTCTCCGTTCCGTCTCGTCTTTGCCGGTATAGGCCGCCTCAATTTCGGCCAAAAGCCTTGACATGCCGTCCCTTGCCCCCTTCCCATTCGCCGCGTCCAGGGTGACCTCCCGGGCATGGACGGGCAGTGAGCCTTTCAGGACGAGGAACAGGAACCTGTCCCCTGTCCGGGGATGTGACTTCAGTTCCGCGATAGTGCGTTCGGTCCGGGCCGCGTCAAAGGTGCCGATGATGATCGCATCGGGCGGCTCGCTGGCGCAGGCTCTGACGGCACGGGAAGGGTCGCTGAAAATGGTTGTGGAAAACCCCTCTCCCTCCAGGATCAGTTGCAGCTCGCGGGCCTCTTCCTGGCAGGGGGAGATGACGGCCACCTTCCCCCCGCGGATGCCCAGGGCCTCCAGCCGGGAGACGATCCGGTACCTGTCGAACGGCCTGGGGATGTAGCCGTGCAGACTGAGGCAGGGGGGGGTGCCGTATTCCCAGACGTACAGGGATACCAGCAGTACCCTGATCGCGCTGTTCCGCGCTTGTCGCAGCAACTCTTCGTAATCTTCCTCTCCCGGGGCGATGTTCAGGATGACTACTCCCGGACGGGTCTCTTCCATGATCCGCGTCCCGTGGCGGGGCGTGTCGCCGCCCACCGTACGGTACCCCACCTGTTCCAGCCGCATGCGGAGGGAGCGGCGTACGCTCGGGTCCCGGGACAGCACCAGGACGGGACGGTGCGCGCTGATCGCCGCCTCCGTTGGCGGGGTGGGTGTACTGTCCTCCTGGAGGGGGAAAGCCTGGGCCAGGGGAATGGTGAAGGAGAAGACGCTGCCTTTTCCGGGCTCGCTTTCTACCCCGATCCGGCCGCCATGGAACTCGACGATTCGTTTGGAGATGCTCAGCCCCAGGCCGGTTCCCCGCGGCCGGTTGCCGGCTGCCTCACCTATGCGGTAGAACTCGTCGAAAATGACCTCCCGCTCTTCCGGAAAGATCCCCTCTCCGGTGTCGGCCACGGAAAACTCCACGAATGTTTCCCGTACCCGGGCGGAGAGGGTGATGCTCCCCTGGCGGGTGAACTTGACGGCGTTGTTGAGCAGGTTGACGAGCACCTGAATGATCTGGTTCCGGTCTCCACTGACCTCGGGCAGGTGGGACGCGGGCTGGACCAGCAGCGACAGTCCCCGCTCCCGGGCCATGGGGGAGATGATCTTTGCGCTCTCCTCCAGCAGGACGTCCGGTCGTAAGGAACTGCTGGCCATTTCCCGTTTTCCCGATGAAGCTTTCATCAGGTCCAGGATTTCATTGACCAGGTTCGAGAGCCGCTCACTCTCGGTGTTGATGATCTGGATGAATTCCCTGCCGGTCTCCCGGTCGATATCGTCGTAGGTCAGGAGGATCTCGGAATAGGACCGGATCGACGAGAGCGGCGTGCGCAGCTCGTGGGAGACGTCGGAGAGGAGCCGGGTCTTCTTGCGGTCGTACTCTTGCAGCCGTTCGTGCGCCGCGGAGAGCGCGTCCAGGGTGGTCTGCAGATTCATGTTCTTGTAGGTAAGGTCGTCGCTCAGGCCGTGGAAGGTGGAGATGGCGCCGGCATGCTGCTCCCGCATCTCCTGCTGTTGTCGGGAACAGAGCGCCGCCGCGGCGGCGGCCAGCAGGTAGAACGGCACCTCGGCCAGACGTCCGGTTTCCAGCGGTACGTCGCTTCGCAGCAGGAGAAGGAGAAATCCCAGGGAATAGACGCTTCCGGCCACCATCAGCGCGCCTGCTCCCACCCGGCGGGAGAGCAGCGTGATCAGCGGGAAGTAGAGCAGCCTGAACGGACTGGCGAAACCGCCTGTCCCGAGGCAGAGCAGGGGTATCGATGCCAGGGAAAAGGAGCTGAGCGCGTTTTTGATCCCGCTGTTCATCGCTCATCTTTCCAGCAGCGTCCTGACCCTGGCCACCACTTCCCGGGGGCTGAACGGCTTTGTCATGAAATCGTCGGCACCGGCGGCCAGTCCCTGCTGCCTGTCCAGCTCCTGCCCCTTGCAGGTGAGGATGATGACGTGGGCGTCATGAAGGCGCTGGTCAGCCTTGACCGCACGGCAGACCTCGTACCCGTTTTTTCCGGGCATGACCAGGTCCAGAAAGATGATCCGGGGGGTGCAGGAGGAGAGCATCTCCAAGGCGGTTTCACCGTCCGCCGCGGTTCCGACCCGGTATCCCTCCCGTGTGAAGATGAAACTGAGCGCCCGGGCGATGTGCGGTTCGTCGTCGGCGACGAGGATGTCAATGGTATCTGCGGCATGGGGGGACACGGGCATTCCTTGTACGGGGTGTGGGGTGAGAAGAGTGGTACCCCTTGTTCATACCATGGTCAGGGATGATTACAAGCGTCCCGGAGTCCGATCACCGTGCGTTTCCTGACTGATCCGGGGCAGGAGTGGCTTCCAGGAACTCTCCTCCGCCGAATTCCGGTCGCAATTGAATTGGAGCGTTTCAGCGGTATAGTTGGACACGCCAGCCGATGCCGCGCATCCGGAAAGGGGATTCGAAAAAAGGAAAAGGGGAGGTTGCCATGTCATGGTACACATTTTCGCTCAGCAAAGATGATCTGGCCCGCTACGACGCGTCTCAGGACCTGTTTACCACCATGTACCTGACCCACGGATTGCCGCAGGGCATGGCGCTGTGGATCAAGCCCGGCTGCGATACGGGGGAAAACATGCTCTACGTCCAGATTCCCGACGGCTTGAACGTCAGGGATTCGGCTTTTTTCCGCACCTTTTCTCCTGCCCCGTGCAGCGGGCCGTCAACGGCCGGCCTTTCCCTCCTGGTCGGCAAGGGAGGCGTCAGGAGTTGACAACGGGAGACGCGGTCGTGTCACGGCACGGGTGACCGTGGCGAGCGTAGGGTGGAGGACGAAAACAGGGCATCGGAACGATGCCCTGTTTTCGTCTGCGCCCTTATGCCCGCTCCCCCTCACCCGATGGGGTTCACTGCTCCAGTACCTGGCCGCAGATACGGTTGCGTCCCTGCTGCTTGGCCTGGTAGAGCTGGGCGTCGGCTATGGCTACCAGCTGCGCGAAGTTCGGCTCCGGACCGGGAGAGGCCACCGATATCCCGATGCTGATGGTGACGACGGGCGCCGTCTCGGATGCAACGTGGGGGATGGCCAGTTCGTGGAGCGCCTCCAGGATGGACTGGGCCTTGTGCCTGGCGCCGTCCATATCCACCCCGGGCAGGAGACACGCGAATTCCTCGCCGCCGTAACGCGCCACCAGGTCGTGGGGGCGTCCCAACTGCTCGCGCAGAAGTGAGGCTATCCTGCGCAGGCACACATCTCCCTCCAAGTGGCCGTAGTGGTCGTTATACTTTTTGAAGTGGTCGATGTCGATCATCAGGAGCGCCAGGGGAGCCCGGTGGCGGCGGCACTGGCGCCACTCCGCCGCCAGGCTCTCGTCGAAGCGACGGCGGTTGGCGACGCCGGTCAGGCCGTCGATGAAGGCCATGGAACGGAGCAGGTCGGCCTGGGCCTTCATGGTCAGGTGGGTCTGGACCCTGGCGCGAACGACCGCGCTGTTGAACGGTTTCAGGATGAAGTCCACCGCACCTGCCTCCAGGCCGCGGGTCTCTTCCTCGGGGTTTCCAAAGGCGGTGACGAAGATGACCGGGATGTCCCGCGTTCGCTGGTCGCTCTTCAGTTGACGGCACATCTCCAGCCCGTTCATGCTCGGCATGACGATGTCCAGCAGGATCAGGTCGGGCGGGTTGGTGTCGCATATCTCCAGTCCCTGGGGGGCGCTGGTCGCGATGAAGACCTCGTGGTCATTGCGGAATATCTCGTACAGGCTCTGGATGTTGGTCGGTTCGTCATCGACGATCAGCAGACGGTGGCGCGGCTCAGGGACATCGGTCGTGGTCATCTCACCGGCGGGGGAAAAATCGGACGTCATGATAACTCCTCTCGTATGATTCTGCACTGTCTGGCGGCGGCGGGGAAATTAAGGTGCTTGACGGCGTCGTCCAGCAGGGAGATCCGTTGCAGCAGGTCCCTGCCGCACATCCGCCTGATGGCCTCATATTCGTTCAGCGCGCGCATGTTGCCGACGCGCAGCAACTCTTCCATGACAGCCAGTCGTGATGCCACCGCTTCCGGGTCAAGGGTGCCGTCCGAGACCTCCTCGGCGTGCTCCCGGCAGGATGCGTCCAGTTCGTCAGCCAGGCGCCGCAATGAACCGCACGCCTGGGCGAAGTGACGCTCCAGTTCGTTCAGGTGGGAGTCTTCCGGGATCTGGCCGTGACGCAGCAGCGACTCGGCCTGGCCCGCGCAGCGGGACAGGTCCATGGCGCCCAGGGTCGCCGATACCCCCTTGAGGGTATGCAGGTCCCCCGCGGCGCTGTCAAGCCGTCCCTGGCGCAGCAAGCCGTGCACGCGCTCCACGACCCCGGCCTGATCCCGTTCAAAAGTGCGGGCCAGTCGGGCGTACAGTTCCCGGTTGTTGTTCAGGCGCACCAGGGCCTCCCTGGGCGTGAACCCGGGCTGGTGCTCCCCGTCCGGTGGCAGGGGCAGGGGCGCGCTCTCCGTCTGTTGGCTCGGGTCGCAACAGTGGCGTTGCAGCACGGAGATCAATGTCTCCGGATCGATCGGTTTGGCGATGTGCCCGTCCATGCCCGCGGCCTGGCAGCGCCTGCGGTCGTCGGAAAGGGCGTTGGCGGTCATGGCGATGATGGGCAGGTCGAGCATCCCCAACTCCTCCCGGATGCGGCGCGCGACCGAATAGCCGTCCATATCCGGCATCTGGATGTCCATCAGCACCGCGTCGAAGGGGGCCTGTGCCCGGACGAGCAGGTCCAGGCCCTGGCGTCCGCTGGAGGCGACCTCTACGCCGGCCCCCTCCTGGGCGAGCAGTTCCTGGGCGATTTGCCGGTTGATGGGGTTGTCTTCCACCACCAGAAGGTGCAGTCCCCTGAGCCGCTCCCGTTGCCGCGGGCCGCCGCGGGCTGTCTGCCGGCAGTGGCCGGCGGTTTCCATCTCGCCATCCCTGCCGAGAGTGATGGTGAAATGGAAGGTGCTGCCCCTGCCCAACTCGCTCTCCACCTCCAGTTCCCCCCCCATGAGGCGAACCAGGCGACGGCTGATGGTCAGTCCCAGGCCGCTGCCGCCGAAGCGGCGGGTGGTGGACGACTCTGCCTGCACGAATCCGGTGAAAATACTCTCCAACTTGTCCGGGGGGATGCCGATGCCGGTATCCTCCACCGAGAACCTGACCCGGGCCTGGCCGGGGGTGAGTGACACCACCTGGATGGCGATGACGATTTTGCCCTGTTCGGTGAACTTGACGGCGTTTCCCGCCAGGTTGAGCAGCACCTGCTGCAACCGCAGGGCATCGCCCAGAAGGGTGCGGGGCAGGTCGGGATCGGCGTCGAAGAGCAGCTCCACCTCCTTGCCGTGCAGGGAGGTGGAGAGGAACACCGCCAGGTTGTTGAGCAGTTCCTGGGGAAAGAAAGGCACCGTCTCCAGCTCCATCTTGTCGGCCTCGATCTTGGAAAAATCCAGGATGTCGTTCAGGATGCCCAGGAGGGAACGGGAGGCCATCTGCACCTTCTCGATGTAGTCGCGTTGCCGGGGGGAGAGCTCGGTGCGCTGCAGGAGGTGCAGCAGGCCCAGGACCGCATTCATGGGGGTACGGATCTCGTGGCTCATGTTGGCCAGGAAGCGGCTCTTGGCCGCGTTGGCCGCCTCGGCCTCCCGGGTGCGTTGTTGCAGGACCGTGTTCAGCTCCTCCAGACGGAACTGGGCCTGTTTGAGATCGGTGACGTCTGAAACCAGTTCGTAGAATCCCCGCACCTGGTCCCCCTCCATGTCCGGTATGTAATGGATCATGGTGTGGCAGTGCCGGCCGTCGGAGCGGGTCAGCGAATGCTGGAACTGCTGGGGGGCGCCTGCGAGCACGCCGTGGATGAACGGTTCGACGTTCTGGTACAGCTCCTCTCCCAGCAGCTCCCGCATGTGCATCCCCAGCATCTCTTCGGGGCTCCTGCCGAACCAGAGCCGGTATTCGTTGTTGGCAAAGGCGCAGTACAGCTCGTAGGTCCAGTACCCCACCATGCCGGGGATGACGTTGGCCAGGATCTTGAGGAAACGCTCGTTGTCACGCAGGGCGTGCTCGCTCTGGGCCAGTTCGGTGATGTCCTTGCTGACGCCGACCAGATAGGGCAAACCCTCCTCCCGCCGGTGCCGCAGGCGGCCGTGGGCCTTGATCACGCGCAGCTGGCCGTCACTCCTGCGGATGCGGTAGCTGGCATTGAAGTGCCCCTCTCCCCGCAGGGCGGCCCGCAATCCCGCCTCCACCTCTTCCAGGTCCTCGGGCAGCACCCGGGCGCGCCACCGGTCGTACCGCGAGACGTCGTCATCGGGCCTTTTCCCCAGCATGCGGAGCACGGCCCCGTGCGCGCCTTCACCACCGTGGCCCGGTTCATACTCCCAGAATCCGATCTGCAGGGCCTCCCGTGCCAGGTTCAGGCGCAGCTCGTTTTCCTCCTGCTGGAGCCGCAATACGGTCTCACACTGCCGGAGACGCGCCGAACGGCGCAGGGACAGGGCCAGGAGTACCACCGTTGTCAGCAGCGATCCCGCCAGCAGCCAGACATCCCGCGATGGCCCGTGTCCCGGGGAACAGGCGCTGAGCGTCACCGCTGCCGTCAACGCCAGGGCAAGGACGGGAAGGGGACGGGTGAGAGGGTATGCGCGTGGTGGGGAGGAGCTGCCTGGTTTCATGGAGGTATCCCTGATATTGTCGGTAACGTGCTGGTCGGGCTGTAGAAACTATAGCATAGAGCTGTCAGGGGAGAAGCTCTCTCTGTGGTGCACGGAATAATGAAGGGAATTCCGGAATCCGCGGCAGGGGACGGCTACGCCGTTCTTCGGCCCGGCCCGCGGGGAGCGTGCCGGAAAAAACGGTTGCCATGGCGGGACGAATCATAGCATACATAGCGGAACACAGGCAGGCAGAGGTGAAGAGATGCATTTTTCGATAGATTCCTATTTTCCCGATGATATCCACGAGGTGGGCGATACCGGCATGGCCGGCTTCGAAGAGAAACGGCCGCTGTATATTTCGGGCAGCAAGAATTTTCTCTTCCATTACCGGGAGGAGATCAGGGCGCTGCACAACGCCGGCGCGTCGGGAACCGAGGTGACCCATCTGATCTGCCGCATGATGGACGAACTGATCAAGCGGCTGTTCCATTCCATCGTGGATGACCTGGACACCAGCGGCGGCTACCTGGAACACATTACCCTGGTGGCGGTGGGTGGGTACGGCCGGGGCGAGTTGAACCCCTATTCCGACATCGACATCATGTTTCTTCACAATGGGGAGATAGCGGTGGAAACGGTGGAGGATATCGCCCAGAAGCTGCTCTATTTTCTGTGGGACATGCGTCTGGACGTGGGGTACTCGGTGCGGACCATCGGTGATTGCATCGAGATGTCGGCCGGCGACGGGACAATCAAGACCGCCCTGATCGATGTCCGCTATCTGAAGGGGAGCGAACAGCTCTTCAGTGAACTGCACCGGACCATTTTCACCCAGATCCTGCCCCGTTCCAGCGACAAGTTCATCAAGTCCAAGGTGGAGGAGATGAAGGCCCGCCGCCAGAAGTATGGTTCCACCGTCTATCTGTTGGAGCCCAACCTGAAGGAGGGGGAGGGGGGGCTGCGCGACCTGCAGACCGCCCTCTGGGTGGCGCGGGTCAAGTACAAGTTCAGCGATCCGCGGGAACTGGTCGTCAAGGGGGTCGTCAGCGAAGAGGAGCTGGACGGCTACTTCGGCGCCCTGGATTTCCTCTGGCGCATCCGTAACGAACTGCACTACTTCAGCGGACGCAAGAACGAGCAGCTGACCTTCGATGCCCAGGTGCATCTGGCGCAGTTTTTCGGCTACCGGCAGCATGACCGGGTGCTGGCGGTGGAAGATTTTATGCGCGACTACTACCGTCATGCCAACCGGGTGGAATACCTGGTCTCGACCCTGGTGTCGCGCTGCGTCTGGCGCGACGAGGGGGCGCTGAAGATCCTGGGGTATTTCGTTCGACGTCCCATTGGAGACGGCTGTTTCATCCTCAAGGGGGAGTTGATCGTTCCTGACGAGGGAACGCTGGAGCGGCAGCCGGTGGTGCTGATGCGCATCTTCGAGTTGGCCCAGAAGCACGGCGTCGAGCTGAGTATCCCGGTCATGGGGCTGGTGCGCAGGAGCCTGCGCCTAGTCAACGACAAGTTCCGGCGCAGTCGCGAGGTGAACCGCTCGTTTATGAACATCCTGCGGGCGCCCCGGAACGTGGCCAAGACCCTGCGCCTGATGCACCACCTGGAGCTGCTGAATCACTTCATCCCGGAGATGGAGTTGATCTACTGCAAGGTGCAGCACGATATCTATCACATCTACACCGTTGATATTCATACCCTGTTCGCCGTCGAGCAAGCGGAACGGATGCTGACGGGTGAGTCGAAGGGAGAGCTGAGCCTCCCCTGCCAGGTGGCGACCCAGATCAATAAGCCGGAGCTGCTCTACCTGGCGGTACTTCTGCACGATATCGGCAAGGGGAGCGGCGGCAGCCACGCCGAGCGGGGCGGCGCCATGATACCGACCATCGCCCGGCGCCTGGGATTGTCCCGGGAATGCAGCGAGCGGCTGGAGTTCCTGGTGCGGCGGCACCTCTATTTCGCCCATATCGCTCAGCGGCGCGACCTGAGCGACGAGAAGATGATCATTCAGTTCGCCCGCCACATGGAGACCAGCGAAAACCTGAAGATGCTCTACCTGCTGACCGTGGCCGACATCAGGGCGGTGGGGCCCGAGGTCTGGTCCACCTGGAAGGGGCTGCTCTTCCAGGAGTTGTACGAACGCGCCTTCGATGTGCTGGAACGGGGCGATTTCCGCCTCGAAGCCAGCAGCGAGCGGGTCAAGTCGGTCATGCGCCGGGTGGCGGGACTGCTGGAAAACGAATTTCCCGCCGCGGCGGTGCAGGCCGAACTCAAGGTTATGCCGGTGCGGCTCGTGCTCTCCAGTGACCCGGGGCAGATGGCCGATCATGTCCGCCTGCTGCTGGGACTGGGGGAGGCGCCGCTGATGACCCGCCTGGTTCACGACCGGGAGAGCGGCTATTCGGAGTTCACTATCTGCACCCACGACATGCCGGGGCTCTTTTCGCGCCTCACCGGCGTCATGGCGGCCAACGGGATCAACATCCTGGGTGCCCGGATCAATACCAGCGGCAACGGCAAAGTGCTGGACATACTTCAGGTGAATTCGCCCCAGGGGAGGATCATTGCCGACGAGCGGCGCTGGAAGAAGGTGCGGGAGGATACGGAGCGGGTTCTCCGGGGCGAGGTGGATGTGGCGGCCCTGGTGGAGAAGCGTCAGCGCCCCTCCCAGCTCATTGCCCGCCCCAGGCCCCGTTTCCCCACGCGCATCGAATTCGACAATCAGGTGTCGGAAGGGTACACGGTCATCGATATCTACACCCACGACAAGGTCGGGCTGCTCTACCTGATCACCAGCACCCTGACCCAGCTGGGACTCTACATCGGCGTCTCCAAGGTCTCCACCAAGGTGGATCAGGTTGCCGACGTATTTTACGTGCGCGATATTTTCGGACAGAAGATCGTGGACGAGGCAAAGCTGGAAGACATCAGGGACAGGTTGAGAGACGCCATCGACGGCTGGGTGTGACGCGGCCGCGGGAAACGGACAGTGAAAAGCCCGCCACGTTATGTCGGCGGGCTTTCTGTTCGTTCATGCGTCACTCTGTTCCTCGTCACGGAATCGATCCGGCTCCTGCTGTTTCCGGAACCACTGCGGCCTCTTTTTCAAGAGCTATGCCCGACGGAGTATCGTCGATGGTTTCATCGCCTCCTTTGTCAGACCCATTCGGTTGTCTCATCCCTTGACTGTAGTATGGGTGAACGCAGAGAGGAAAACCAGACTGTTTCTAAAGATATGGCTGGTGTATCCTGAAAGAGGAGCCGTTGCGTGCCGGGTCGGTTCCGCCCATGTTACTGCCCGATGATCTTGACCAGTACCCGCTTGCGCCGCTTGCCGTCGAACTCCCCGTAGAAGATCTGCTCCCAGGGCCCCAGGTCGAGCTTTCCCTCCGTGACCGCCACCACCACTTCGCGCCCCATGATGGTCCGCTTGAGATGGGCGTCGGCATTGTCCTCGTAACCGTTGTGGTGATAGCGGGAATAGGGTTTCTCCGGTGCCAGCCCCTCCAGCCAGGTCTCGAAATCCCGGTGCAGGCCCGCTTCATCGTCGTTGATGAAGACGCTGGCAGTGATGTGCATGGCGTTGCAGAGCACGAGCCCCTCGGCGATGCCGCTCTCCTTCAGGCAACGGGCAACGCTGGGGGTGATGTTGATCAGCTCCCGACGGTTTCCGGTCTCGAACCAGAGTTCCTTTCGGTATGACTTCATGGTTGTTCTCCTCCGTGATTGCGGGCTGTTCCGGCCGGGGGAGCCCCGGTTCACCCCCTGCGACTGTATAGCACGAAGACCTGGCCGCGGTCCAGAACCGCGCACCCCCCGGTTTGTCCGCTTCACCGACGGAATGGCTTAAAATGGCTTGCATTTCAGGAGGCAATGCACTACATTTATCCACCCGATTGGATTCCACCCTGCGTCAGGCGGCTCCCAGTGCAGCAAAACACCCCCACAATCGAACAGCTTCGTGCCGGGATCGATGCCATCGACGACCGGATCGTGGCACTCCTCAATGAACGCGCCAAGGTGGTTCTGGAAGTCGGCCGGCTCAAGTCCGGCAGTAATCTGGATTTTCACGTGCCGGGCCGCGAGCGCCAGATTTACGAGCGCCTGCTGAACGGGAACCCCGGTCCGTTTCCCAACGATGCCCTGCGCAACGTCTACCGCGAGATCATCTCCGCCAGTCTCTCCCTCGAATCACCCATGAAGGTGGCCTTCCTGGGCCCCAAGGCGACGTTCAGCCACCTGGCGACCATGCAGCAATTCGGGCTTTCCGCGGAACTGGTGCCGCTCAAGTCCATCCCGACCGTGTTCGAGGAGGTGGAGAAAGGCAAGGCGCTTTACGGCGTGGTGCCAGTGGAGAATTCCACCGAGGGGGTCATCTCCCACACCCTGGACATGTTCGTTGACAGCGGGCTCAAGATCACCGCCGAAATCCTGCTGGAGGTGCACCACGACCTGCTGTCGCGCACCGGCCGCATGGAGGATGTGAAGAAGGTCTATTCCCATGTCCAGCCTATTGCCCAGTGTCGCCAGTGGCTGGAGGAGAACCTGCCCGGCATACCGGTGGTGGATGTGGCCTCCACCGCCGTGGCAGCCCAGATCGTCAGCGACGACTACTCGGCCGCCGCCATAGCCAGCGAGCTCGCGGCAACGCTCTACGATCTGAAGGTGGTGAGAAGTCGCATCGAGGATCAGGTCAACAACTTCACCCGCTTTCTGGTGATCAGCCGCAAGGGGTGCGAGCGGTCGGGGAACGACAAGACATCGGTCCTCTTCTCCGTGAAAGACGAGCCAGGCATCCTCTGCCGCATGCTGGAGCCCTTTGCCAAGCGCGGCATCAATCTCTCCAAGATCGAATCGCGTCCCTTCAAGAAGAAGGCCTGGGAATACATCTTCTTCCTCGACCTGTTCGGCCACTGCTCGGATAGCCAGGTGGCGGACGCCCTGGAAGAATTGCGTTCCTGCTGCCAGTTCCTGAAAATCCTCGGCTCATACCCGAGGTCCAGGTAGGGGGCGCGGCGGCATGTCCTGCATCATCGAGCGACTGGCCATAGTCGGCGTGGGGCTGATCGGCGGTTCCTTTGCCCGGGCCCTGCGCGATGCCGGCGCGGTCAGGCATGTGGTCGGTATCGGCAGGTCGCGGGCCAATCTGGAAACGGCGCTGTCCCAGGGGATCGTGGACGAAATCTGCTTCGACCCTGCCGAGGGGGTCAGCGGTGCCCAGGTGGTGTTCATCTCCATTCCTGTCTGCTCCATAGCCGCCATGGTTGCCACCATCGCGCCACGGCTCGCGCCCGGCTGCATCGTGACCGACGGCGGCAGCGTCAAGGCCGAGATCGTCAGTGAGTGCGAGCGCCTGATACCTGAAGGATGCCACTTCGTGGGTGGGCATCCCATCGCCGGAACCGAGAATTCGGGCGCTGCCGCCTCCTTTGCCACCCTCTACCGCGGCAAGCGCTGTATCCTGACCCCCACGGAGCGTACGGACCGCCAAGCCTACGAAACCGTGGAGCGTTTGTGGCGGGCGACCGGAGCCAATGTCTGCTCCATGGATCCCGAACGCCACGATCGCATCCTGGCCGAGATATCGCACCTGCCCCATGCCGTGGCCTATGCCCTGGTGCATGCCGTGGGTACGGCCGATGTGGAGGGAGAGAACGTGCTCTCCTACAGCGCCGGCGGATTCCGCGATTTTACCCGCATCGCCTCGTCTGATCCGGCCATGTGGCGCGACATCGCCTTGATGAACCGCCAGTCGCTCCTGGCCAGTATTGACGGTTTTTCCGCCAGTCTGGCGGAACTGCGCCGGAGGATCGACAGGAGCGACTCGCCGGGGCTGGCCGAGTTCTTTACCATCGCCAAGCAGTTCCGCGATGGCATCCTCTGACTGATCTTTCTTCGTAATTGCACGCCAAACGAGAGTGGAGTATTCGTGACTTCCATTATTGTAGCTCCGTTATCATCGCTGAAGGGCGAGATGCTGGTTCCCGGTGACAAGTCCATTTCCCACCGTTCGATCATGCTGGGGGCAATCGCCAACGGTGTTACCACCGTGCGCGGCTTTCTGCGCGGCGAAGACAACTTGGCCACCATGGCGGCGTTCCGCGCCATGGGTGTGCGCATCGATGACGACGGCCAGCTGTTGTCCATCCACGGCCGGGGACTGCGCGGGCTGGAAGAACCGGGTGATGTGCTGGACTGCGGCAACTCCGGCACCTCCATGCGGCTGTTGACCGGCCTTTTGGCGGGCCAGAGCTTCTTCTCCGTCCTGAGCGGCGATCAGTACCTGCGCAAACGCCCCATGAAGCGGATCGTGGAACCGCTCTCCCGCATGGGCGCCCGCATACTGGGGCGCTCCCAGGGGAGTCTGGCGCCGCTGGCCATCAACGGCGGCACCCTGAACGCCATCGGTTATGATTCACCGGTGTCCAGCGCCCAGATCAAGTCGGCCATCATGCTGGCCGGCCTGTACGCCGACGGCGAGACATCGGTGCGCGAACCGAGCCTTTCACGGGATCACTCCGAACGTATGTTTTCCCTGTTCGGAGCTTCCCTGGAGACTTTTCACAACGGCGTGACGGTCAGGGGCGGTGTCGAACTGCGGGCACAGGAAATCAGCGTTCCCGGCGACATCTCTTCGGCAGCCTTCTTCATGGTGGCTGCCCTGATTACCCCCGACTCCGAGCTTTTGATCCGCGACGTGGGTGTTAATCCCACCCGCACCGGTATCATCGACGTGCTCCGCTCCATGGGGGGGAACATCGAGCTGCTCAATCAGCGCGAGGTTTCCGCGGAGCCGGTGGCCGACATCCTGGTGCGCTCATCCCGCCTCACGGGAGTGCGCATCGAGGGGACGACCGTGCCGCGCGCCATCGACGAGTTTCCCGCCATCTGCGTGGCGGCCGCCTGTGCCGAGGGAACCACCTCCATCCGCGATGCCCGCGAACTGCGGGTCAAGGAGACGGACCGCATCAATGCCATGGCGGTCAACCTGCGCACCCTGGGGGTGGCTGTTGAGGAGTGTGAGGAGGGGATGGACATCACCGGCGTGGAACGCCTGATGGGGGGGAGGGTGGAGAGCTTCGGCGACCACCGCATCGCCATGTCCCTGTCCGTGGCCGGTCTGGTAGCTGCCGACGGCGTCAGCATCAACGACATCGACTGTGTTTCCACCTCGTTCCCCGGTTTCTTTCCGCTCCTGGACCGTTTTCGTACGGGGGCGCCATGAACGTAACACCGCGTGGTCTGGTGATTGCCATCGACGGCCCCTCGGGGGCGGGCAAGAGCACCATTGCGCGCCTGCTGGCGGCGCGTCTCGGTTATCTGCAGATCGATACCGGCGCCATGTACCGTGCTGCAGCACTGCTGCTCAGCCGCTCCGGTCTCGATCTGGCTGACGGAGATGGGGTGGCACGCTTCTGTGACGCACTGCGTGTGCGCCTGGAGACGGAGGATGGCGTGCAGCGGGTGTTCGCAAACGGTGAGGACGTGTCCGCCCAGATCCGAACCCCCGAGGTCTCCCTGCTGACATCGCGCGTTTCGGCCCTGAAGCCGGTGCGCGACGCGCTGCTCCTGGCCCAGCGGGAGATGGGACGCCAGGGGGGGGTCGTGCTTGAAGGACGCGATATCGGTACGGTGGTGTTTCCCGATGCCGACCTGAAGTTCTTCCTGTCCGCTTCCCCTGAGGTCCGGGGACGGCGGCGCTACGACGAGCTGATCGCCAGGGGCGAACAGACCACCCTCGCGGAGACCATCGCGGCGGTGGTGCAGCGCGACCAGCAGGACAGCATGCGCGAGATCGCTCCCCTGCGGAAGGCCGATGATGCCGTTGAGGTGGATTCCTCGCACCTGGGCATCGAACAGGTTGTAGCCTGTATGGAGTCGTATGTGCGGGCAAAAGCGAGCCTGAAGGGGGCGATGCCATGAAAGTGATCCTTGCCAAGCGTGCCGGTTTTTGCTTTGGTGTGAAGCGCGCCACCCAGATGGCCTTCGAGGCGGCCGCAATGGACAAGAAGACCTACACCCTGGGGCCGATCATCCACTCTCCCCAGGTGGTCAAGAAGCTTGAAGAAATGGGGGTCAGGGCGCTGAAGAACCTGGACAGCATGAACAGCGGCACCATAATCATCCGTTCCCATGGCGTTGCCTCCCATGAAATCGCCGAGGCAGTGCACAAGAACCTGGAAATCGTGGATGCCACCTGCCCCTTCGTGAAAAAGGCCCAGGAACATGTCAAGAGCCTGTCGGAGACCGGCTACGGCGTGGTGGTGGTGGGGGATGCCGACCATCCCGAGGTGCAGGGTATCGTGTCCTACGGCGGTGACAAGGTCTTCGTGGTTGGTTCGGGGGATGAGGTCAGGAAACTGCCGATCATGAACAAGATCGGCGTGGTTGCCCAGACGACTCAGTCCTTTGAAAATCTGAAGAACGTGGTTTCGGAGTGCCTCCAGCGGGGTGGGGAGATCCGCGTCTTCAATACGATCTGCGACGCAACGGCGGTGCGCCAGGAAGAGGCCAAGGAGCTTGCGCGCCAGGTGGACTGCATGCTGGTGGTGGGGGGGTACAATAGCGCCAACACCCGCCGCCTTGCGGAAGTCTGCGCCGAGCTTCAGCCCCGGACCCACCACATCGAGACCGCGACGGAGATCGATCCAGGCTGGTTCGAGGGGGTCGCCACGGTCGGGGTTACCGCCGGCGCTTCGACCCCCAAGTGGATTATCGACGAGGTGATGGGCAGAATCGGCGAAATCAATAAAAAGAATTGATAATTTATATATCTGTGCTACATTGTCTGCTTGTTTTGTGACGAACAAGCACGGCACGAAAATAGAAAACGTTCAGGGGGTATGGTTTAATGGTTGACTTCAAACGGCTCGACGCTGCTGATAACGGTGATTTCGACGATCCGGATTCAGAACAGCAGAGTAACGAATTTGCAGAGCTTTACAAAGAAAGCCTCAAAGATAAGCCCGAGAGGGACAAGATCATAGAAGGAACGGTCGTTCGCGTTGACCAGGAAACCGTACTCGTCGATATCGGTCTCAAGTCCGAGGGCTTTGTGCCGGCATCGGAATTCCGCGAAGCAAACGGAGAAATCTCCGTCAAGGTCGGTGACGTTATCCGCGTGCTGATGACCCGTGAAGACGGCAAACGCGGCTACATTCTCTCCAAGAAAAAGGCCGATTACCAGGCTGCCTGGGAGAGGATCGGCGATGCCGGCCAGGAAGGGGGCATCGTGGAGGGAACCATCACCGCCCGCGTCAACGGCGGCTACAGCGTGGATATCTTCGGTGTTCAGGCTTTTCTCCCCGCTTCCCAGGTGGATATCCGTCCATCGTCCGACTCTGAGAGCTATATCGGCCTGACCGGCAAGTTCAAGGTGATCAAGCTCAACCAGCGGCGCGACAATATCGTGCTCTCCCGTCGGGCTATTCTGGACGAGGAACGCGCCGCTGCCCGTGAAGTGACTCTGGCCAAGCTGGAAGAAGGTCAGATCGTGGAGGGTGTGGTCAAAAACGTCACCGAATACGGCGCTTTTGTCGATCTGGGCGGCGTTGATGGCCTGCTGCATGTCTCCGATCTCTCCTGGGGGAGGGTGGGCAAGCCTGCCGACGTGCTCAAGCCGGGGCAGACGGTTACCGCGAAGGTGCTGAAATTCGACCGTACCAAGGGCAAAATATCTCTGGGCGTCAAACAGACCCTGCCCGATCCCTGGCTGGACGTTCCCAACAAGTATCCGCAGGAATCCCGTATCAGTGGACGCGTTGTCAGTCTGATGGAATACGGCGCCTTCGTTGAACTGGAGCCGGGCGTGGAAGGTTTGATTCATGTCTCCGAGATGTCATGGACCAGGCGCATCCGCAGGGCCGCCGACATCCTGTCGGTGGGTGACGAGGTGGAAGCGGTGGTGCTGGGCATCGACATGAACAACCGCAAGATCTCCCTGGGGCTGAAACAGGCCGGCGACAATCCCTGGATGCATATTGCCGAGAAGTATTCGGTGGGAACCAAGATCGAAGGCCAGATCAAGAATATGACCGATTTCGGTATGTTCATCGGCATCGAAGATGGTATCGACGGTCTGGTGCACGTCTCGGACATCTCCTGGACCAAACGGATCAAGCATCCCGGCGATGTCTACTCCAAGGGTGATATCGTGCAGGCGGTCGTGCTCAAGGTGGATGTTGAAAACGAACGCCTCTCCCTGGGCATCAAGCAACTGGAGCCGGATCCCTGGAGCCTGGCTCCCACGACCTACAGCCCGGGTGTCAAGGTGACCGGCAAGGTCACCTCCCTGACCGATTTCGGTGTGTTTGTCGAACTGGAAGAGGGTGTCGAAGGTCTGATCCATGTCTCCGAGCTTTCCCGCGAGAAAGTCCCTACGGCCAAGACCTTTGCCGAAGTGGGTGATACCCTGGATGCCATCGTTCTCAGCTGCGACCCCAAAGAGCGCCGCATTTCGCTCTCCATCAAGGCCATGCAGGCCGCGGTCGAAAAAGAGGAGTTTGAGCAGTACCTCGGTTCCCAGGGTAAGGCCACTTCCAACCTGGGTGAACTGTTGCAGCAGGAAATGAAGAACAGAAACAACAATTAGGCACCGTATGGCAGGAGATATACACAATGACCAAGAGTGAGCTGATTGAGAAAGTCGTACAGGCCCACGGCGTCCTGAATATGAAAGTCTCCGAAATGCTTGTCAATACGGTCTTCGATTCCATCGAAGACGCGCTCAAGGCTGGTGACAAGGTCGAGATACGCGGTTTTGGTAGCTTTACCATCAGGGAACGCACGGGGCGCGAGGCGCGCAATCCCAAGAGCGGGGAGGTTGTTAGTATCCCCGCCAAGAAGACCCCCTTTTTCAAGACCGGCAAGGATCTTAAAGAACGGGTCAACTGCTGAGCGAAAGCTGCATGGCAGCGCACGGTTCCCAATCCTTGTGACATACCATGTCACGGGAAAACGACGTACGTAGTTGGCCCGGATGGCGGAACTGGTAGACGCAAGGGACTTAAAATCCCTCGGCCGCAAGGCCGTGCCGGTTCGATCCCGGCTCCGGGCACCAAGAATAACCAATCAGTCAAGATACACCGCAATGAAAAAGCCCCTGAGAAAATCAGGGGCTTTTTCATTGTTCCCATCGTTGCGGTGAAAGCGTGCGTGATCTCAAAGGCAATGACCCGACTGATGCGCGTAGGCACGCAGTGAGCTGAGGTCGGAGAGTATTACGGGGCGGTGCCCGCCGGGAGATGAAGAGACTCAACTGGCGGTTGTTTCGGCAGAAGCTTATGGCAGAGGAGACAGCGGTGTTTGGGAGGATGATTGGGGGGGAAGGGAACGTTGCGTGCCCTGTGGCATGGCTCGCAGGAACGTTCCGCCCCTTTTCTGTCCGCCTTGAAGAAAACGCGCCTGAGCAACGGTGCGCCCGGATCGGGAGCAGCGGCATAGGCTGTCTGGTAGACGGGGCGGTGATGCGCGTCGTTCGGAACCGCTTTGGTTGTCTCCTTTCCGGAGAGGGAGACAATGACAACGAGTACCGCGATGACCAGCGCCGCAAAAACCATGTCCCGTTTATCCAGCCGCATGTGTACCTGTTGGGGCGCTGTTAGTCTGATTTGACCAGCGAGAAGTAGATGATGACACCGCCAATGACGATGCCGATAACCACGAAGGGGACGACCGAACCCAGGGACAGCTCCTCGCCCGCAGGCGACGAGGCGGGTATGGCGAAACGCATCAGAACGATCAGGCCGATCAGGCCGAACAGGGACAGGAGTACGGTCTTGGAACGTTTGATGACCCCGAAAAAGAAGACGAGGGCGATTACCGCCAGCACCGCCGGGTTGGTGAAGATTTGCTTCAGCGTCAGGGTCTGCATGGTGTGCATCAGGTTGGCGGTTTCGAAGGGACGCAGGGCCTCGGTGGTCTTTTCCAGGAGCTGCTGTTTATCCATGGGATCTCCCCTGTGGTTTGCTGACGACAACGGATAGTATGACAAACCGGCGGTTCCTGCAACGGAAACGGAGCAACCGCCGGGGTTCGTACCTGGGGTTAACTGAGGAAATCCATTACTTTGTCCAGAAAGCCCTTCTTCAGGGGATGGCTCTCGTCCGTGCTGTGCCGGGAGAACTCCTCCAGCAGTTCCCGCTGCTTGCGGGTCAGGTTGGTGGGAGTCTCGACACGGATGATCACCAGCTGGTCACCGCGGCCATAGCCCTGCAGGGAGGGAAACCCTTTGCCCCGCAGACGGTAGACCTTGCCCGACTGCGTTCCCTCGGCGATCTTCATGGAGACCTTGCCGTCCAGGGTTGGTACTTCGATTTCGCACCCCAGGGAGGCCTGGATGAAGCTGATGGGAAATTCGCAGATGACGTTGTTATCCTCGCGCTGGAAGAGCGGATGTTCCTTGACGGTTATGGCGACGTACAGGTCACCGTTGGGACCGTTCTTGAGCCCCTGGCCGCCGTCACCGGCGGATTTGAGGCGCAGGCCGGTTTCCACGCCCGCCGGAACCTTGATGGAGAGGGTCTTGCTGTCCTTGACGCTTCCCCTGCCGTTGCAGTCGGTGCAGGGATCGGTGACGATCTTTCCCTCTCCGTTGCACTGTCCGCAGGTCTTGCTGACGCTGAAAATCCCCTGTTGGTACCGTACCTGGCCCGCGCCTCGGCAACTGGGGCAGACCTTTGGTTCGGAACCGGGGCGTGAGCCGGAGCCGTTGCAGGTGGGGCAGCGTTTCGCGAAGGGGACCTCGATTTTCTTTTCAACTCCGAAGGCGGCCTCCTCGAAACTGATCTCCAGGTTGTAGAGCAGGTCGTCTCCCCGTCTCCCCTGGCTGCGACCGCGTCCGGCGCCGCCACCACCGAAGATGTCACCGAAGATGTCGCTGAAGATGTCGCCAAAGGGGGTACCAGCGCCGAAACCGCCGAAACCGCCGCCGGAGAAGCCGCCCGCACCGGATACTCCGGCATGGCCGAACTGGTCGTATTGGGCGCGCTTCTGGGCGTCGGAGAGCACTTCGTAGGCTTCGGAAGCCTCCTTGAACTTCTCCTCGGCCGCCTTGTCACCGGGATTCTTGTCCGGATGGTACTGCAAGGCCTGCTTGCGGAATGCCTTCTTTATCTCCGTATCCGAGGCGTTTCTGTGGACGCCCAGCACCTCGTAATAGTCTCGTTTGTCACCGTTTGCCAAAGTGGGTTCCTTGCAACGCAAAGAAGCAGCGCCTCTTGGTGAGGCGCTGCTCTCTGCTGGGTATTAGTTGGGATACACTTCGTGGCGCTCGCTCTCTCCGTGCCGTGCGGAGCCGCGCCATGCCTGATTACTTCTTGACTTCTTCGAAGTCGGCGTCAACAACGTTGTCGTCCTTGGGTGAGTCCTTGCGGGGTTGTTCACCCGTGCCCGCTTCGCCCTGCTCGCCGGACTGCTCCTTGGCCGCATACATGGCTTCCGCCAGTTTGTGGGCGGCCTGGGCCAGCTCATCGGTGGCTTTCTTGATGGCTTCGGCATCTTCGCCTTCCATGATCTTCTTCAGGTCGGCGATCTTGTTCTCGATATTTCCCTTCTCTACGGCGTCGATCTTGTCGCCGAACTCCTTCAGCGACTTCTCGGTATTGTAAACCATGCTGTCGGCGTGGTTGCGGGCCTCGATGGCGTCGCGCTTCTTCTTGTCCTCGTCGGCATGGGCTTCGGCGTCACGCACCATCTTGTCGATCTCTTCCTTGGAGAGGCCGCTGGAGGCGGTGATGCGGATGGACTGCTCCTTACCGGTACCCAGGTCCTTGGCGGAGACGTGCACGATGCCGTTGGCGTCGATGTCGAAGGTAACCTCGATCTGGGGGATGCCGCGCGGTGCCGGCGGAATGCCGGTCAGCTCGAAGTTGCCCAGGGTCTTGTTGTCGCGGGACATCTCGCGCTCGCCCTGGAGCACGTGGATCGAGACCGCCGGCTGGTTGTCGGCGGCAGTGGAGAACACCTGGCTCTTGCGGCAAGGGATGGTGGTGTTTTTTTCGATCAGTTTGGTCATGACGCCGCCCAGAGTTTCGATACCCAGGGAGAGCGGGGTCACGTCCAGAAGCAGCACGTCCTTGACATCACCCTTCAGAACACCCCCCTGAATGCCTGCGCCGATGGCCACCACCTCGTCCGGGTTCACGCCGCGGTTGGGGGTCTTGCCGAAGATGGCCTCGACCTTCTTCTGTACGGCCGGCATGCGGGTCATGCCGCCCACCAGGATGACTTCATCGATGTCGGAGGCGGAGAGACCGGCGTCCCGCATGGCGGTGCGACAGGGACCCTCCAACTTGGCCAGCAGTTCGGCGCAGATGGTCTCCAGCTTGGCGCGTGACAGCTTCATGGTCAGATGTTTGGGACCGGAGGCGTCGGCGGTAATGAAGGGGAGGTTGATGTCGGTCTCCATGGAGCTGGAGAGTTCGCACTTGGCCTTCTCGGCGGCCTCTTTCAGGCGCTGCAGGGCCATCTTGTCGCCGCGCAGGTTGATCCCCTGGTCCTTGTGGAACTCGTCGGCGATCCAGTCGATCACCAGCTGGTCGAAGTCCTCGCCTCCCAGGAAGGTGTCACCGTTGGTGGACTTGACTTCGAAGACGCCGTCCCCCAGTTCCAGGATCGAGATGTCGAAGGTCCCGCCCCCCAGGTCGAACACGGCCACCTTTTCTTCCTTCTTCTTGTCCAGGCCGTAGGCCAGGGCGGCCGCGGTCGGTTCGTTGATGATGCGCAACACGTTCAGACCGGCGATTTTGCCGGCGTCCTTGGTGGCCTGGCGCTGAGAGTCGTCAAAGTAGGCCGGTACGGTGATAACTGCGTCGGTGACGGTCTGACCCAGATAGTCTTCTGCGGTCTGCTTCATCTTCTGCAGCACGATGGCCGAGATCTCGGGGGGGGAGTAGCGCTTGCCGCGGGCCTCAACCCAGGCGTCGTTGTTGTCGGCCTTGACGATCTTGAAGGGGGAGATGGCGATATCCCGCTGGACCGCGTCGGTGTCGAACTTGCGCCCGATCAGACGCTTGATGGCGTAGAGGGTGTTTTCCGGGTTGGTCACTGCCTGGCGTTTGGCCTGCTGGCCCACCAGACGTTCGCCGTTGTCGGCAAACGCGACCATGGACGGCGTGGTGCGGCTTCCTTCGGAGTTGGCGATAACAATTGGCTCACCACCCTCCATGATTGCGACGCAGGAGTTGGTGGTTCCAAGGTCGATTCCGATCACTTTGCTCATAATACTCTATCCTCCTTATCAATTCTGTCTGCTGTCCTAAGGTAGTCATCGTTCCGGCAAAAAACAAGGGTGGGGGGGGAAAATTAGTTCCCCCGCGCCATTTGCGGTCCGGACGTGACCCCGGAACGGGGAGACGCTCGGTCCGGGCGCCGGTTGCGGGATTATTTGGAAGTTGTGGCCACCGAAACCATGGCGGGACGCAGCAGGCGTTCCTTAAGCAGGTAGCCTTTCTGGAATTCTTCCACCACGGTGTTGGGGGGATGCTCGTCGGTGGGGATCTGGGTCATGGCTTGGTGGAAGGAGGGGTCGAACGTCGCGCCGGCTGTTTCCAGGGGCGTTACCCCGAACTTCTTCAGGGCATTGAGAAGCATGCCGTGGATCATCTGAACGCCTTCCGTTAGTCCCGTAGTCCCGTTGTCACAGGCATGGGAGAGTGCCCGTTCCAGGTTGTCCACCACCGGCAGAATCTCTTCGATCAGCGATTTGGTGCCGTAGTTGAGCAGTTCTTCCTTCTCCCGGTTGACGCGCTTGCGGTAGTTCTCCAGGTCGGCGCGCTCCCGAACGAAACGATCCCAGTTTTCGCGGCACTCGGCCTCTTTGGCGGCCAGTTGTTGTTCCAGCAGAGCGATACGCTCCTCGGGAGTGGACGGTTCAGCGGGCACGGTTTCGGTAGCGACGATCGGTTCCTGCTCCGTTGCGCCGGCTGCGGAAGACTTCTGTTCTTCTGTGGCGTTTTTTTTCATTGCTCAGCACATCCTTTGTGGTTTTCTGTTCCATCGCCGGCCGGTCAGTCGCTGGTCAGAAGACGGCTCAGCAGGCGGGCCGTATAGTCGACGATGGGAATGACGCTGGAGTAGCCCATGCGGGTCGGGCCGATGATCCCCAACATTCCGATGGCGTTGTTGGCGGTGACGAAGCGCGAGGTGATCAGACTGACGCCGGCGGTCTGGCTGAGCGGCGCCTCGGATCCGATGAAGATGCGCACCCCTTCGGCGGACATGCAGCGGCTGAGGAGTTGCAGGAGACGTCCCTTTTCCTCGAAGGCGCGGAAGATATCCCGCATTCGGTTTACGTCGCTGAATTCCGGCTGATCAAGGATACGGGACTGCCCCTCCACGAAAATCTCGTCGCTTTCCACCGTTACCGTCTGCTTGCTGATACGCAGCGCCTGGGAGAGCAGGTGATCGTACTGGATCTTCTCCTTGTTCATCTCCGTCAGGATCCGTTCCCGTGCCTGGGAAATGGTCAATCCCCGCATCAGTTCGTTCAGGTAGTTGCCCATCTTCACCAGATCGTCCGGAGAGAAGTCCTCATCCGTCTCAACCAGGCGGTTCTGGACCGAGCCGCTACGGGAGACGAGGATGGCCAGCACCCGGCGGGGACCCAGGTGAATGAACTCGATGTAGCGGAACACGTCGGATGTGATACTGGGCGCCACTACGATACCCATGTAGTTCGACAGGGACGACAGGGCACGGCTGGTCTCCTTGAGCATATCGCTCAGGCCCGCGCCCGACTTGCGGCAGCAGCGGATGATCTGCTTCTTCTCTTCACGGGTTACCCTGCGCAACGCCACCAGCGAGTCGACATAGAAACGGTAGGCCTTCTCGGTCGGTATTCTGCCCGCGGATGTGTGGGGCGACGTCAGCAGCCCCATCTCCTCCAGGTTGGCCATGACGTTGCGCACCGTTGCCGGTGAGAGCGTCAGGGCGTGCCTGCGGGCTACGGCGCTACTGCCCACCGGTTCGGCTGTTGCGATGTAATCCTCGACAATGGCCTCCAGTATCTGTCTGCTCCTGGGTGAAAGCTCCATCTCCATGGCGTGACCTCAAAAAAATAGCACTCGTGCCAAGAGAGTGCTAATTTTCATCTGAATTTAATCAGTGACCCCGGATTTGTCAAGGGGATTTGCCGGGACGACTCCATGAACGGAGGCCGGTTCCAGTCCGGTTCGGCCGGAGGGCGGCCGGGCGACAGCCCCACTGAACTGCCGTTTCGCGCATGTGTGACGCCGGTCACATATCAGGGGCTCTTTTTTTGTGGCATGCTTTCCAAGGGATTGTAATGTTTTGATTTTATGCTACTGTATGACACCGTGCGGCGGCATGGGCGTTTTCTGAAATCCGTCCGGATGGAAGGAGACGCAACGGAGTGGCGGAATACAGCGAAACCCCGTGCAGTTGTACCGCCGGCTACAGAGGAGAAACGGCAATGTCTGTTACCCCCGAGTGTACCCAGGCTGTCCCCCAGGAACGGGGTGGCGATAACGGCAAAAGCGTCACCAGGCGACAGTTGGTCAACAAACTGAATTTCATCAACTTTCAGGACGAGTCCATCATAGCCCACTTCAGACACACGAAGTACGACAACAGCCTCAGTCTGAAGCTCAAGCCGCTTCCCTGCGCCGGAGAACAGCTCGACTGCCGCTGGGTCGATGCTCCTCCCCTTGCTCCATTGCTCAATAATTATGCCTTTGATCATCTGTTGATTCCCGACGGGAAAAAGCCACTCCTGGCACGTCCCAAACTGCTCAAAAACAGCGGGGAGGAGGTCAGTTTCAAGCTTCCGCTGACCTGCCGGGAGTTTCGGCTACGCAAGATCAAGCGACATCCCGTAACCGGGATCAGGGCTCAGTTTACCCAGAACAGCGCCGTGTTTCACGGACTCCTCATGGACTTTACGCCGGTTGCCCTGCGGGTTGAGGGGAACGAGGACGCTCCCCAGACATTCAGCTGGATCAACCCTGATATCTCCGTTGACCTGCATCTCTATGACGGGGATCGACTGATCTATTCCGGCGAATGCTCCATTATCCGTTCCACTATCAGAACGACCACCCGAACCTTTGTGCTCAGCCCGGTCAACAGCTCCATCCGCAGGTACCGGCCCAAGAAGTACCGCACCAGGCGATACCAGCTGGTGCCCGCGCCCAGCGTCGTGTTCCGGCATCCCCTGACCGCCTCCACGATCAACCTCAAGGCGATCGACCTGTCCGGCGCCGGCGTGGCGGTGGAGGAAAATGAAGAAGACTCGGTGCTCATGCCGGGCATGATCATACCGGAGCTGGAACTGGCCTTGGCCCACGGCTTCAGCATCACCTGCACGGCCCAGGTGCTCTCCCGCAACGTCATCCAGAGGGAGGATGGGTCGGGAGACGTCAGGTGCGGGCTGACGATCCTGGACATGAATATCCATGAGCATGTGCGGCTCTTGTCCCTGCTGCACCAGGTCGGTAACAGCCACTCCTACGTCTGCAACAACGTCGATATGGACTCCCTGTGGGACTTCTTCTTCGAAACCGGATTCATCTATCCGGAAAAGTACGCCTATTTCCAGTCCCGGAAGGATGAGATCAAGAAAACCTATGCCCGCCTGTACGAAGAAACGCCCCATATTGCGCGGCACTTCATCTACCAGGACCGGGGAGCGATCCTGGGGCATATGGCCATGGTACGCTTCTTTGAGAATTCCTGGCTGATCCACCACCATGCCGCGCGCAAGACCGTTTCCCTCAAGGCCGGGCTGACGGTACTCACCCAGATCACCCAGTCTCTCAATGAACTGCATAATCTCTACTTTGCCCACCTGAACTACGTCTACTGTTATTTCAGGCCGGCCAACAAGTTTCCCAACCGGGTGTTCGGCGGTTTTGCCCGGCAGCTGGATAATCCCACAGGCTGTTCCCTGGACGAATTCGCCTACCTGCACTACCAGAAAGCCGACGAAGATCACTGCTCACCGATGCCCGATGGCTGGGAACTGGCCGGGAACGCCAGCACCTCAGATCTGGCGGAGCTGGGAAGCTTCTACGGCTTTGCGTCCGGCGGCCTGATGATTGACGCCTTTGACCTGAGTCCCGACAAAGCCTGCCAGCGTGAGTTGGAAGAGGAATACCGGCGCCTGGGCTTTGTCAAGAAACGGAGCCTCCATCCCCTGTTCCATGACGGAAGCCTCAAGGCCCTGGCCATATCCAATGTCACCGATGCCGGTTTTAATATGGCCAATCTGACCAACTGCGCTACGCTGATGGTGTTGGATGAAACCATGCCTCGCCAGGTGCTGGACGCCTCCCTGGCGCAGCTGGCCCAGCTGTACGAGGGACAGGAAATGCCGGTGCTGATCTATCCCCGCTCTTACGCCGAACAGCACTCCATTTCCTATGAAAAGGTGTATATGCTCTGGATTCTGAATCTGCGTCACCTGGATGACTTGTTCAAATACTACGATGACCTCTTCGGTAAGGACGTGAAAGGTGCCCACACTGGCGACACGCGCTGACGACAGGGAACACTCCGACCTGTTCCAAAGCCCGCTCTACAACAGCCGGATAATCGATGCCTACCTGCGTCTGATCCGCTTCAAGTACGGCTATGTCAACGTGGGTGAGCTCCTGGACTACGCCGGCATAAAGGAGTACGAGGTCGCCGACCAGGGGCACTGGTTCAACCAGTTGCAGGTGGACCGTTTCTACGAGAAACTGGTCCAGATGACCGGGAATCCGGGCATCGCCCGCGAGGCAGGCCGCCACGCGGCCTCCCCCGATGCCATGGGCGCCATGCGCAAATACATCCTCGGTCTGGTGGGCGCGGCCAACACTTTCGAGCTCATCGACAAGACCGCCTCCAACTTCGCCAAATCATCCCATTACAAAACCCGCAGGCTGGCCTCGAACAGGGTCGAGGTTGTGGTGAGTCCCATCATGGAGGGACTGGAAAAGGAGTTCCAGTGCCAGAACAGGATCGGGTACTTCGAAACCATCATCGCCATGTTCAACCACAAGAATCCCCTTGTCCAACACCCGGAGTGCATCTTCAGGGGTGGACGGGTCTGCCGCTATATCGTTTCCTGGGAGCGGACCCTCTCGGATACCCTGAAGCAGATCAGAAACATCGTGGTCATGTCCCTGATGGTCTGCAACCTGGGGCTGCTGCTGATGGGGCGGGTGGCGTTTCTGAAGGAGAGCCTGCCGTTTTCGCTGTTACTGCTGCTGGTCGTGGTCATTGCCGCCGCGGAGAGTGAGAAGCGTGAGCTGGTGATGAGCCTCCACAACACCCGGGACTCCAGCGAAAACCTGCTGGAGCAGATCAATATCAATTACAGTAACGCCCTGATGACCAACGAGGTGGGCCAGGCCTTGGGCATGCACCTGAGCACCGGCGAAGTGCTCGACAGTGTGGCCCAGATCATGGAGAAGCGGCTCGGCTATGACCGGGGCCTGATCCTTCTGACAAACCCGGAGCAGACCAGACTGGAAATCCAGTCAGGATACGGTTTTTCTCCGGAGCAGCTTGCCCTGTTCGACGACATGTCCTTCAGGCTGGACAATCAGGAGCCCACCGGGCTCTTCGTCAACTGCTTCCTGGAACGGCGCCCGTTTCTGGTCAATGATTTCAAGGAGCTTGAGGGGAAGATCTCTCCCCGTAGCCTGGCCGTCGCCCGGGAGATCGGCAGCCGGGCACTGATCTGCTGTCCCATCGTCTGCGAAGAGGATACTATCGGTGTGCTGGCCGTGGACAACGTGAAGAGCAAGAAGCCGCTGGTCCAGAGCGACATCAGCCTGCTCATGGGGATTGCGTCGGTGATCGCCATCAGCATCCGGAACAGCGAGCTGATCGAGGCCCGTTTGCGCCAGTTCCATTCGGTCCTGCACGTACTGGCGGCCAGCATCGATGCCCGTGATTCCCTTACCGCCGGTCATTCGGAAAAGGTCACCGAATATGCCCTGGCCATCTGTCAGGAGCTGGAGCTGCCGGCCGATGTCTGCGAGGTGATCCGGGTGGCCGCGTTGCTGCACGATTACGGCAAAATCGGGGTTCCGGACACGATCCTGAAGAAGCCGGACCGCCTGACCGACGAGGAGTACGAGATCGTCAAGACCCATGTGAACAAGACCACCGAAATCCTCTCCCGGATAAGTTTCGAAGGGATCTACCGCGAGGTGCCGCAGATCGTTGCGGCGCACCATGAAAAAATGGACGGCAGCGGTTATCCCCGGGGGCTTATGGGGGAGGAGATACCTTTGGGCGCCCGGATCATTTCGGTGGCGGACTACTTCGAGGCCATCACCTCGAAGCGCCACTACCGCGATCCCATGCCGGTGGACGAGGCTTTCCAGATCCTGCGCCGGGAAAGCGTCAGCCACCTGGACAAGCGCCTCGTGGCTGCCTTCATCTCGGTCTATGAAAAGAACCTTTCCCGGGAACCCGATTCGTCGCCTCTCCCTCAGGAGAGCGGCCTGCACCCCCGGCAGGCGATCAACGGCGTGTAGGTGAATCGCCGCGGGTCGGCGAAAAATACCCTGAACTCCTCCAGAAACTCCTCGAATCCCCCCCCGTACTCGGCGAAGGGGTAACCAGAATTGCGGGCCGCCACCTCTACCTTCTTCGTCCAGTTGTAGTCGTCCGTGTCGGTCAGGGGGCCGTAGATCAGGTGGTGAGGCTCCAGGTGGACGGCGATATCGGAAAAGCCCAGATCGAAGAGGAACGCGTACAGCTTGCGGCCGATGTGGGGATCGAAGTCGTGTCTCTGCTCCAGCTCCCCCATGACTCCCCGGATGGCGCCTTCCAGGCGTGGCGAGAGTCCGAAGTGATTCAGGCAGTTGTAATCCAGGTCGATCAGGCAGAGTATGCCCCCCGGGTTGAGGATGCTGGTCAGGTTGGCCACGATATCGGCACTTTTGGCGCGATGATACTCCAGCACGAACCTCACCCAGATGAAATCAAAGCTGCCCAGCCCCTCCAGTGGGTGGTAAAAATCCCGCTGGATGAAGCTGATTCCCCTGCCGCCGTACTGTTCACGGGCATGTCGAATCCTGGTTTCGGATGCGTCGATGCCGACCGCTTCGCCCCCGGGCTGGACCAGGGCGTGCAGAAAAGAGGTGGTCTTGCCCGAACCGCACCCCACGTCGGCCACCCGCATGCCGGGGCGGATGCCGGCCCAGGCTGCCTGCCGTGCAAGCGCCTCGCCGCCTGTCTTCATATCGAGGCGGAGCGCCTCGTCCTGGTGCTCCATGATGTAGCCCGTCGTACCCATTACTATCCTCCTGGGGGAATCTGAACCTGAATCAGTGACGCCTTTCTGCCTCCGCTTACCCGAAAGGCCCTGCCGTGGCCCTGTTTCGTGGCATGCGACGGGTGCACGGGCTCACCCGGAGTGACGGTTGCAACGCCGGTGGCGGGGGAAGTCGGCTCTTTCAGGCACGCAGACCTCCGGCGTCACGGATTCGGGCCTGAATGTGTTCCGTGGCACTGATTGAACCGCGGGACTGGAAAACGTGCACGTATCGCCCCACCACTAAACGAGCAGGATGCGCGACGGGTGTGGCGGAGTCCCGTGCCTTCCATTGTCGGGGGGCGGGAAAACCGGCCGCGACCTGGTTGTCCCTGGCCAGTGAACGACAGCCACGGCTGTTTGTATAGCAGACCTGCTGCTGTTGCAAAAGCATTAAAATGAATAATACTCAATAAAAATACGGGTTGAGGCGCGGCTCTTACGGAAGCCGACGCGAGGGGGGGTAATGGACGGCACCTGGAGGCGTGTTGCGGTAACGACCCTGCTCTGCGCGGGAAATGTCGTGGGAACAGTGCTCCCGGTCCATGGGTCGGGATACGGAATATTTACCCAGGGGGCCGCGGCCCTGGGGCAGGCGGACGCGGTAATCGCCCATGGGGACGGCCCTTCGGCGGTCTTCTTCAATCCGGCCCGGATCAACAGCCTGCCCGGGACTCAACTGGAGTTCGGGACCACCCTGATCTTCCCCCACCGGGAGTACACAGACTCCAGCGGTGATGTCAGTCATACCAAGGATTCAGTCTTCTACCCCAGCAGTTTCTACCTGACCCACGCACTGAACGACAGCATCAGCTTCGGCCTGGGGGTCTTCAATCCCTTCGGGCTGGGAACCGACTGGGGTGGGGACTGGCCGGGGCGCTATATTGCCACCAGGTCCAAGATAACCACCTACACCATCAACCCGGTGGTCTCCTGGCGCGTGGCACCCTTTCTCTCCATCGCTGTCGGTCTGGATGTCGTGCTGCTGGATGCGACGCTGAAGAACAAAATCTACACTCCCTCCGGCGATGTGAAACAGAAATTCACCGGCGACGGCACAGGCCTGGGCTACAACCTGGGGCTGTTCATCGACACCGGAAAGGGGGTCACCATAGGCGCCTCCTACCGCAGCGAGGTGAAGATCGACATCGACGGAAAAGACGAGTTCAGCCCAGCGGTCTATCCTGATATGGATGGCAAAACCTCTCTGAAACTGCCCCAGCAGGTTTTCGCCGGTGTGGCCTGGCAGGCCAGCGACCGGCTGGTGGTTGAGGCCGGCATGCGCTGGGAGGACTGGAGCTCCTTCAAACAACTGCGCATCACGCTGGATCAGCCGGGTGGGAGCTCCACCGTCGCAACCTATCCCCGTAACTGGCATTCCACCTTTGCCGTGAACGCCGGCGGAAAATACCGGCTGAACGAAAGTTTCTCGGTCATGGCCGGTTACCTGTACGGCTGGAACCCGGTGCCGGACAGCACCTTTGAACCGGCTATCCCCGATTCCGATACCCATCTCTTCTGTCTGGGAGGGGAGCTGCGCCGGGGGAACATGACCCTTGGCCTGGGATACGGTTATCAGCTTCAGAAGGGGCGCAGCAAGGCAACCAATCAGTACGATTCCTACGCCAACGGCGGATACGAGTCCGACCTGCACCTGGTTGCCCTCAGTCTGGCCTACCGCTTCTGAGTCCGCGGTCCGGACCGCTGCCGCAAACCGGCGGCAAATGGCTTGCCTCGGCCGTAAGAATAGGTTTATACTCCGCAATTACGTTGGATCCCACCACAGTGAAAAAGGAATCCCCATACCCGTGTCCTGGCGTTCCATTGGCATATTCGATTCAGGGGTCGGCGGCCTGACGGTCCTGCGGGAGATCATCAGGGCCATGCCCCAGGAGGACACCATCTATTTCGGTGACACCGCCCGGGTGCCCTACGGCACCAAGTCACCCGAGACCGTCAGCCGTTATGCCCATGAAATCACATCATTTCTGGTCAGGCGCGACATCAAGCTCCTGGTGGTTGCCTGCAATACCGTGTCCGCGGTGGCCCTGAACAGCCTGAAGAAACAGTTTCCCATACCGGTAGTGGGGGTGATCGAGCCCGGGGCCAAGCGGGCGGTCGCGGTGAGCCGCAGGGGGCCCATCGGCGTGATCGGTACGGCCGGCACCATCAAGAGCAGTGCCTACAGCCGTGCCATCAAGCGGCTCAATGCCCGTGCCGAGGTGCTGACCCGCGCCTGCCCCCTGTTTGTGCCCCTGGCCGAGGAAGGGTGGACCGATAACCAGGTGGCGCGCCTGACGGCCCAGACCTACCTGACCGACCTGCGGGATGCCGGCGTGGATACCCTGGTGCTGGGCTGCACCCACTATCCGCTGCTCAAACCGCTCATCTCCGAGATCATGGGACCGGAGGTGAGCCTGGTGGATTCCGCGGAAGAGACCGCCCGCTGCGTGAGCGAGATCCTTTCCCGGAAAAAGCTTGTGCGCCCTTCCACGGAAAAGGGTAATCATCATTACTTTGTCAGCGACATCCCGGCCGCCTTCATCCGGGTAGGGAACCGCTTTCTGGGGGGGCGCCTGGGCGATGTGTACCAGGTGAACCTGGATGACGAACGGGAGGACGGCTAGCCATGGCGCCGCTGCGACGCAAACGGAGTACGATAAGCCTGCTGGTTCCCTTCCTGATTATCGCCCTGGTCTTCGGGGTCCTGATCTGGAACAAGTACCGCGCCAGCCGCACGCCCAATCCCCGTCCCCTGGTCCAGCACCCTACGGGGGCCCGGACGGCGGTGCTGTTCTTCGTGGCCGACGGCACCCGTCTGGCCCGGGAGGCCCGCCAACTGGAGTCATGCGCGGACACCGCCGCCTGCGTCAGGGGAACCCTGGCGGAACTCTTCAACGGCCCTCTGGGTGAACTGAACCTGGCCTTGCCGGAGGGGGCCCACCTGAACGACGTGCGGATTGAAGGAGACCTGGCGATCGTGGATCTGAACCGCTCCTTCGTGGAGTCCATGCCGTCGGGCAGTTCGGCCGAGATGATGGCGGTCTACTCCATCGTGAATACGGTCTGCGTCAATTTTCCGCAGATCACGCGGGTGAAACTGACCGTCGGAGGGGAGGAGAGGGTGCTTCTGGGGCACCTGGACCTGTCCGCTCCCCTGACCGCCGATTATTCGCTGGAGGCAGTGCCGCGGACCCAGGCAGGTGAGCAGCAGCCATCACACACAGAGACCACAGGGGGGACACCATGACAACTTTTCGCGAGGCGCTCCAGGAACGGGTGCTGATTCTGGACGGTGCCATGGGGACCATGCTCCAGGAGCGGGGCCTTAAGCCGGGGCAATCCCCCGAGGAGCTCAACCTGACCATGCCCGAGGTGGTGGCCTCGGTTCACCGCGACTACATCGAGGCTGGAGCCGACATCATCATTACCAACAGCTTCGGCGGATCTCGTTTCAAACTGGCCCACTTCGGCCTGGAGGAACGCCTGGCAGAGATCAACGCCCGTTCCGTTGAGATCGCCCGGGCCGAGGCGCGGGGCAGGGCCTTTGTGGGCGCATCCCTGGGACCTACCGGCCAGTTCGTGGAACCCCTGGGGGAGGTCTCCTTCGACCGCATGAAGGATGCCTTCCGCGAGCAGGCCGAAGCCCTGATCGCGGCCGGCGCCGACCTGATCAGCCTGGAGACCTTCCTCGATATCAAGGAGTGCCGCGCCGCGGTGCTCGCCGTGCGCGAGGTCTCCGCCACCATCCCGGTCATCGCCATGATGACCTTCGACGACAACGGCCGTTCCGTGCTGGGGACACCGCCTGAGGCTGCTGCAATCACCCTCGCCGCCGCTGGCGTTGATATCGTCGGCTCCAACTGTGGCCTGGGGGTGGAAGGGATCCACGATATCCTGGTGCGCATGCGCCGGGTGACCCACCTGCCGCTGATCTCCCAGGCCAACGCCGGTCTGCCGCAACTTGTGGACGGGGTGACCGTGTTCCCCGGAACGCCGCGGGAGATGACCGAATACCATGACCGGCTGATCAACCTGGGAGTACGGGTGATTGGCGGCTGCTGCGGCACCACGCCGGCCCACATCAGGGCCATGAAGGAGGCCCTTGCCGGTCGCCAGCAGCCCTGGCGCGAGCCGACGCACCTGAAGGGAACGACCCTGCTTTCCAGCCGTGGCGGCTGGACCGCCGTGGGTCCCGGCCGGAAGACCGCCATCATCGGCGAGCGCATCAACCCCACCGGCAAAAAGCTCTATTCCCAGGAACTGCACGAGGGGAAGGTCTCCTACATCCGGCGCGAGGCCATGGAGCAGGTGGAGCGGGGCGCCAGTCTGCTGGATCTGAACGTAGGCGCGCCCGGGATCGACGAACCAGCCGCCATGGAGCGGGCGGTGTTCTGCGCCAGCGCCGCCGTCGGCGTGCCGCTGGTGCTGGATTCCTCCAGCCCGGCTGCTTTGGAGGCGGGACTCAAGGCGGCCGACGGCAAGGTGCTGATCAATTCAGTCTCCGGCGAGGCCAAGAGCCTCTCCCGAATCCTGCCGCTGGCCAAGAAGTACGGCGCAGCCCTGATCGGCCTGACCCTGGACGCCAAGGGAATTCCGGACAGCGCCGAGGGACGGCTGGCCATTGCCCGCAGGATCCGCAACGCTGCCTGGCGGCAGGGCATTCCGGACCATGACCTGATCATCGACTGCTTGACCCTCACGGTCAGCGCCGAACAGGAACGGGCCGCCGAGACCCTGCGCACCATCCGGCTGGTCAAGGAAAAACTGGGACTCTCCACGGTGCTGGGGGTCAGCAACATCTCCTTCGGCCTGCCCCAGCGGCCGTTGATCTCCGCCTCGTTCTTCTCCATGGCCATGGCCGCCGGTCTGGATGCGGCCATCATCAATCCCAAAGACAAGGCCATGATGGATGCCTGGCGTTCGGCCATGGTGCTCCTGAATCGCGATCCCCAGGCCGCGGCCTACATCGAGGCCTACCGGGGCGAGCAGACCGGGGCGGTAACCGCTGCTCCTCCCGCGGACAAGCCGCTGGAGATCCGGGAAAAACTGGCCCAGGCAGTGATCAACGGCGACAGGGACGGCATCGTCGGGCTGGTGGAAGAGGCCCTCGCCCAGGGGCTGGAACCGCTGCAGATCAGCAACGAGGGCTTTCTTCCCGGGCTGGAGGAGGTGGGGCGGCGCTTCGAGAAGAACATCTTCTTCCTCCCCCAGGTGATGCAGTCGGCCGATACCATGCACACAGGTTTTGCCCGCCTCAAGGAAGAGATGAAGGGACAGAACCTGGAGAGCCGCGGCAAGATCCTGATGGCCACCGTGGAGGGGGACATTCACGACATCGGCAAGAACATCGTCTGCACCCTGCTGGAGAACCACGGTTTCCAGGTGTTCGACATCGGCAAGAACGTCTCCGCCGCCACCATCGTTGCCAAGGCCCGTGAATACGGTGTAGACGCGGTGGGACTGTCGGCGCTGATGACCACCACCATGGCCGAGATGGATAACGTCATCAAAAAACTCAAGGGAGTGGGGATCAAGGCTTTCACCATGATCGGCGGTGCGGTGGTGACCCAGGAGTACGCCGACCGTATCGGCGCCGATCTGTACGCCAAGGATGCCATGGAGGCGGTGGCCAAGGTCAGGAACCTGCTGCAGCTGGCCGATTAGCGTGCCATCGCCTGTCGGAAGATAGGCTTTTCCGGTTATCAGGTTCCTGCAGCATTAATCAACAGATAAACATACGGTGACTCGTGCCTGGTCACCAGTGACGGTTGCAACGGACAACGACATGGTTCTTGGATTCAATCACAACATCATGTACCGGGGAGAGGTCTTTCACGTTCAGACTGAGGATAGCGGCGTGGAGATCCCCAACATCGTCACCCTGCTCTATCGGGGAGGGGTGATTCTCTGCTCCATGAAGACCAGCTACGCCGACATCATCAAGATGGAGAACCTGGAAGAGGTGGTGGAAGAGCTGATGAAGGAGCAGCACAAGACGATGATGCGGCGGCTCAAGTCGGGGGAGTTCGATGAACGCGCCTTTCCCGCTGCACCGGATGCCGGCGGGGGAGCCGCCGAGGCCGGGCCGCCCGAGCCCGTCCTTTCTCCGCCCGAGTCCCTTCCATCATCCCCTGAGACACCCGCGGCTCCCATTGTCACGGCCGCGGAGGGGAGTGACCCGCAGGTCGCGGGGAGGAGCCTGAACGATGAGATTCTGCGCTTCTTCGGCATTCACCAACCCTAAACTGAACAACCGCGGTTTCACTTACCTGCTGGCCCTGATGATGGTCATGGTCATGGGGATCATGCTGGGGGCGGCGGGGCAGTCCTGGAAGACCGTCATGCAACGGGAGCGGGAGGAGGAGCTGCTCTTTCGCGGCACCCAAATCAGAAACGCCATTGCCCGCTGGTACGCTCCCCGGGGCACCGAGCAGGCCGCCACGCCGCTCCGGGATCTGCGGGACCTGCTCAGCGACCCGCGTTCGGCGACCCCGGTCCGCTACCTGCGCCGCCTCTACCCGGACCCCGTCACCGGCAAAGAGTGGACGGTCATCAGCGACCCCAACCAGGGCATCATCGGCGTTGCCAGCACCAGTCCCCTCGCACCGCTCAAGGTTGACAATTTCCCCGACGATCTCAAGGATTGTGCCGGGAAGCAGCGTTACAGCGACTGGAAATTCGTCTACGTGAAGAAACAGTGACCCTCTTCCCGTGAAGGCGGGAGCGGCATTCAAGATTTTCTTGATACGCGAACGGCCGATCCGGAACACATCCGGACCGGCCGTTCGCCGTTTCAACCCGCTGAAATATACTACTTCAGCATCGTCTCGATTGTGGCGTTCGTGCGCGCATTGTCCAGATAGGCGCTGACTGCCGTGTTGATCTTCTGGATTTTCAGAAACTCGTCGATGCGGGACTTGGCATCGGCGTAGGAGATGGTTTCGGCGTTTTTATGCCCCATCTGCTTGATGATGTGGTAGCCGAACTGGGTTTCCACCACGTCGCTCACCTCGCCCTGTTTGAGACTGAAGGCAGCCTGCTCGAAGGGGGGTACCATCTGGCCTCTGCTGAAAAAGCCCAGGTCCCCACCCTGCTGGCTGCTGGGGCAGGTGGAATTTTCCCGTGCCAGGGTGGCGAAGTCCGCCCCTCCCGCCAGTTCCTTGCGCAGCTTTTCCGCCTTTGCCCGGGCCTTCTTCCTGATCTCGGGATCGGCCTTGGCGTCGACGCCGATCAGGATGTGACTGGCCCTGACCGATTCGCTCTGCTTGAACTTGTCCTGGTTCTCGTCGTAGAACTTCCTGCTCTCTCCGTCGCTGACCGTTGCCTTGGCGGCGAAAGTCTGCTGCACGAAGTTGGCGATGACGGCGTCACGACGCGTGTAGTCACGCAGTTCGCTTTCGCTCATCCCCAGGGCGGTGATTGCCTTCTGGAACTCCTCGGGCGTGGCGAAGCGGGACTTGCCCTGGGCCATCTTGGCATCAACCTGCTTGTCCAGATCCTTGATTTCCAGCTTGAGTCCCGCCTGATAGAGCAGCTCGGCCGCCGTGAGCTGGTTCAGCGCTTTTTTGTTGAACTCTTTCTGCTGTTCAGCGGTGAGCTGCTGGTTCGGCCTGCCTGCCTGGAGCGCCTTCTTGATCCGTTCCAGCTCCCGGGCATACACCGGCTTGCCGTTCACCCGCGCCACTACCTCGTTCTGGGCCTGGGCGCCGGCAGCAGGCGCCGGCGCCGGTGCCGGTGCCGGTGCCGGTGCCGGTGCCGGTTTTCCGTCGGCCGCCGATACGGGAGTGCCGCAAGCCAGGAGCGCGGCAGCCAGGGCCAGCCGCGGGGCGATTGTCCGTGCGTTCATAATCATCTCCTTTGAAGCTAAAGAATAGGGGAGCTATAGCACACTTTCGCGGGCATGCAAAGTGAAAGGCGGTCCCTTACCCTGAACGCTCTCCCAGGATGCGTGCCGCCTCGGGGCCGTAGGCGCCGTCCCGGTCGCGGACGAACAACGGCGGCATGACGACGGTTGTTCCCCGGCTTCCCTTGGCCAGTTCGGCCAGAAAGATCCTGGCTGGTGCCGCCGGGTCGGGGTGGACCATGCGCAGACGCCGCAGCGCCAGTCTGAGTTCCACCGCTCTATGGGTGAATTCGGCCAGCCGCTCGGGGAGGTGGACGAACCAGATGTTCCCTCCCGGCCTGACCAGGTATTTGGCCGTTGCCAGGAAATCGGCCAGACCGGCGGTGGATTCGTGGCGCGCCCGGTCGCGACCGTCATGGGGGCTGACCCTGCCGCTTGCGGGGGTGCGGAAGGGGGGATTGGCAATGACGCCGTCGAAGCTGGATACCGGATAAAGGCGACGCAGTTCCAGGATGTCACGATGGAAGAACCGGGCCCGCTGCTCCAGGCAGTTACGTCGGGCGTTGTTCGTGGCCAGTTCCGCCATGGCGTGATTGCTGTCGAAACCCACGACCGTGGCAGAGGGGAAACGGCGGCAAAGGATCAGCGGGATCACGCCACAGCCGGTCCCCAGGTCGGCCAGGCGGGCGTCGTCTCCACAGGCAACGAAATCCGCCAGGATCAGCGCGTCCAGGGAAAAACGGTAGCCCCGGCGCGGCTGGGCCAGGCACAGCTCGAAGCGCCGCAGCGAATCCTGCGTCAGCTCGTCACTTCCCGTGGATGACTGGTGACTCGTGACTGGTGACTCGTGACTGGTGACTCGTGATCCGTGGGACACTATCATTCCTCGCTCCTCACCATCCTCTGTTCCCCGTTCCCCGTTCCCCGTTCACCGTTCACCGTTCACCGTTCGTCGCCGCGTCAGCCACTCCCGCCCCAGCATGCCGGCGAAGAGCGCGAAGGAGGCCAGGGTCAGGTATTTGCCAATCCTGAAGGGGAGCGGGTCGAAGCGGAATTCCACCCGGTGTCTGCCCGGCGTCAGGTAGACGCCCCGCAGCACGTGGTTGACCGGATGGATCGGTGCGGGGCGACCGTTGACCCATGCCCGCCATCCTTGCTGATATTTCTCCCCCAGCACCAGGAGGCTGTTCCTGCGGGGGGTCGCGGAAAGCAGGATTCTCTCCCCACTGTAGCTGGCAACGGAAACCGCTCCCACCGGAGTGGGGGGCGTACCGCCGGGTGCCAGGGAAAGGGGCGGGGGGCTCTCCACCAGGGCGGTCCTGGTCGGGTCGAAGGAGGGGGTCTGGAGGAGCCGCAGGAGCTGCTGGCCGTCCGGGACCCGCAGCACGGAGGATACCAGCCATGCCTTGGGAAGCACGTTCCGGTTTTCCAGAATCACCTCCCGGTTGTCCGAAGAGCGGAACACAGGCCGGTATTTGGCGGGTATCCGGGATTCGGTCTGCCGGTACTGTCCGCTCCCCAGCACCAGATACTTGACGTTGAGCATGTCCGGCATGGACGAGTCCAGGGCGAAGGCATCCAGAAACTCCTGCCAGCGTTTCTGCTGCACTGGGTTGGGGGTGTACAGGACCGGGATTCCGGCGGTGGCGTACTGCATCGGGTCGTCGTCGTTTATGGGGAGCAGGCGGTAGGGAGGGGCATCCCGTCTGACAAAGTCCATCGCTTCCGTTCCGGTTACCCTGCTCTTTGGCGGCACCTCCACCAGGAACAGAAATTTGTTGTTGATTCTGGTGACATCCACCACGAGGAGCAGGCACAGCACCGGGGGGAGCAGCCGGACGGTGAGCCAGCCCCGGCCGAAGGCGTGCAGGGCGGTCGCGCAGGCGCAGGCCAGGGTTGCCGCGATGGCGGTCTCGAGCACCAGATTGTCCCAGCGTTGCGTCATGAGGTGGGTACCCTGCTCATAGCGGGTTGGCCTGGCCAGCAGGTCGTACAGGAGCGAATTCCAGACGTTCCTGGCTCCTAGTTCCGCGGCCAGCAGAACGAAGAGTGAAGCCGCCGCCAGGGCAACCCCCATGAGGTAGCGCCGGAATGAAGGGGTGGAGCGCAGGCGCTCTTCACCCAGCACGTCCATGCCGCGGGCCGCCAGCAGGGCCAGCCCCATCACCGGGATGAACATGATCATCTTGGGAACCCGGAAGCGGTTGATGCCGGGAAGGTAGTCGAAGAGCAGGTTGTAGAAGGGGGTGTACTTGCCCATGGCAAAAAGCACGCCGCCCCCGATGGCCAGCAGCGCCAGCCAGGTGTAGCGGTCGCGGCGGAAGATGAGCGGCAGCGGCAGCAGCAGCCAGGGGATGAGCCCCATGTAGCTGAGAGTCTGGGTGAAGACCATGCGGCCCCAGTAGTAGCTGCGGATGGATGAGGGGTTCGGCCCTGCCTCCTGGCGGGAGATGCCGAAGAACCCGGGGATGACGAAAGCGGTCAACTCCTCCGGCGGCAGAGACCAGGACATGGCCTCGTCCCGGTCCAGTCCTCCCTTGCCCTGGTTGGCGCCGCTCTGGACGCCGCGGTTGGTGTCTTTGGACCAGTCCGCCAGGGGGAGCAGGGAGATGGAGACGCTGGTCAGGAAGAAGAGCAGCACCACCAGGTTGCACCCCAGGAGGCGCAGGGGGGGGAGTGTCCTTTGCCCTGCGTCGTTGCGCAGGATCGCCAGAGATCGCACCAGTGCGTAGAGCCCCAGGCAGAGGCAGGTATAGTAGGCGATCTGCCAGTGGGTGTTGAAGAACTGGAACGCCAGCACCATGGCCGTTGTCATGAACCAGATCAGTCTGCCGCCGCGGTACCCCTTCTCCAGGCAGAAGAAGGCCCAAGGGGCGAAACTGATGGTGGCGAGCTTCATCACGTGACCGGCGTTGATCAGGGAGACGTTTTCCGGCGCCAGGGCGAAGATCAGCCCCCCCAGCAGAGAGGCTCCGGCTGAGCATCCCACCAGGCGGCAGCAGGCGAACACTCCCGCCCCCCCCAGGAACAGGTGCAGCACCATGAACCAGGCGACACTGGCGGGAGGGGGAATGAGGTGCAGGAGCAGCCGCTGGTAGAGCAGAAACTGCTGGGAGACCATGCCGCCGTTGGTGGTGTGGCCGCTGTTGATCAGCGGGTTCCAGTCCGCGGTGAGGTTGAAGCGGAACAGCTCCGCCAGCCCCATGTCGGCGTAGCTTTTCAGCCACCAGTAGGATTCATTCAGGATGTCCGGTGCCCGGACGATCTGGTCGGTGAAGAGAATACGTGCAAAAAGCAGGATCATCAGTCCCAAAAGGGCGGTCAGGCAGAGCAGGTTTTTCCTGCGGTCGCTCATGGTGTCTCCAGGGGATGTGGGGTGGAATGCGGAGGCTCTTGTCACTGCCGTTGGGTCAGGGAACGCAGCAGCCGGTCCAGTGGCTCGACCAGCCTGTCCCAGGGAAACAGGCGCTGCAGATGGGAGAACTGCTGCGCGGCGGTCTCCCGCCTCAGGCGCCGGTCATCCAACAACCTCACAGCCTGTTCCGCCATGCGCCGGTGATCCCCCGGCCCGGAGAGGATACGGTCGCTTTCCGGCAGGTACTCGCATAGCTGGCCGACTCGGTCCGCCACCACCGCCACCCCGGCATTGACCAGTTCCGTCAGCTTGGCCGGGCACTTGGTGCGGTTGATCAGGGTGTCGTCGAACAGGTAGGGGGCCAGGTCTCCGGCGGCCAGAAGGTCTGGCAGATCGCATGGCTCGACCCAGCCGGCCAGGGTCAGCGCCTGGCCGAATCCCCGCTGGTGGGCGGCCCGGAGCAGATCCTGCTCCTCTCCCGCTCGTCCGGCCCCCACCACCAGGAAGCGCGCCGTCGGCACCCTGGCGTAGATCTCCGTGAACAGGTCGTGCAGCCGTGTCTGTCCGAACTCGAAGAAGCGGCTGTAGAGCAGGACCAGCGGCGCGTCGGCCGGGATGGCGAACCGCTGCCGCACCAGATCCCCGTTGCCGCGTCTGGCCGGCATGACGCCGTTGGGAAGGTAGAGCAGCGGCCGTCTCCCCCGGTTCATCTCCCTGACCCGGCGCTCCAGTTCCCGGCTGGCGACGGTGACGGCGTCGGCCCGTTGCAGCAGCCACTGTTCCTGGAAGGCGAACACCCGGCGCTGGGCACGGGAGTAGGGGAGCAGATCGTTCATCCCCCCCGTTCCCTCCCAGTCGTCGCTGTCCACCACCAGGGGGGGGAAAGCAGGGCGCAGCCGGCGCTCCAGGGCCAGGTACATGGCCGCCATTCCGCCGTACCCCTTGGGTTTGAAGAGGTAGAGCAGGTCGGGACGCTCGGCCATGGCGGCCCGGTACATGCGCAGACTGAGCGTCAGAGTGGTCATGGCCGGTGGTGCATCCAACCGGATGTTCCTCAGCCTGACCCCCTGTACCGTCTCTTCCCTGCCCGAATCTTCCGGGTTGGTGTAGGGGGGGGCGATGATGACCGGATCATGGCCGCACTTCCTGAGGGACGTCGCCAGGGGGAGCATGCGGGCCAGCAGGGTTCCCTTGGGGCGGATGCCGAAGGGAGCCAGAAGGACGATTCTCACCTCAGCCTCCCCACAGCCGGTTCAGGCGCCTGATCATGCCCAGCCGCTTTAGCAGGCGGTAGGGGCGCGATCCGGTCATCCGGTAGTACAGCTCCAGGAGCGGCTTCATGTTTTCCAGGTAGAGGTCCCGGTGGTTGAGCATGATGCGGTGGTGCATCTCCGCCTTGACGCGCCAGTCCATGGAAGCCGCCATGGAACACTCCTTGACCCGGTAGCGGAAGAGCGTCTTCGGGATGCGCTGCACCTCCCGTCCCCGTCCGATCAGCGACAGCCAGAAGTCCCAGTCCTCGTACCCGGCTGCCATGCTGCTCTTGTACCCGCCCACGGCCTGCCAGTCTTCCCGCCGGAACAGGGCCGAGCAGAAGATCAGGTTCCCCAGCAGCATGCGCCTCAGTGAGTAAGGGGGGGCGAACCAGGGACCGTTGACGGCGCCGAAGGTTTCCCCCAGGCAGTAGACGATGCCGGTCCGGGGATATTGCTCCAGCAGGGGAACCGCCTCTTCCAGGTAGGAGGGTGCGATGGCGTCGTCGGCGTCCAGGGGGAGGATGAACTCCCCCGAAGCAGCCGCGATGCCGTTGTTGCGCGCCATGGCCAGCCCCTGGTTGTGGGTGTGGATCACCCGCAGGTGGGGACGTTCGTACCGCTCCAGAAGCCGGACGGTAGCAGGGGCCGTGGAGCCGTCATTGACCACGATGATCTCGAAGTTTCGATAGGTCTGGGCCAGGACCGATTCCACCGCCTCATCCAGCCAGGCCCCCTGATTGTAGCAGGGTATGATCACGCTTACCCGTGGAGCCACGGTCACTCTCCCTCCCCCAACAGAAGTTCTCGGTAGGCACGGCAAAAACTGCCGGAGTCGAATCTGGTCCGGGCATAGTCGTAGGCGGACCGGGAGAGTCGTTCCAGGAGGGGTGGTGCGGCGATCAGGCACCCGATGGCCTGGACGATTTCCTCCACCAGTCGTTCCTCCTCTTTCTCATGGAGGAGCAGGCCGTTGTCGTCGTGACGGACATGCTCCGGAATTCCCCCCACGGCGGTGCAGAGCGGCACCACCCCCCGGGCCATGGCCTCCATGACCACCAGGGGAAATCCCTCGCGGCTGGAGGTGAGCAGCAGGACGCGGGCCTCGTCGTAGATCCCGGCCATGCGGCGCGGGTCGGTGACCTCGCCCAGGAGCAGGCAGGCTTCCCTCTCGTCGGCTTCCAGCACCTGCTCAACGTCTCCCACCAGGGTGAAACGCGCCGGCAGCCCCAGATCGCGGCAGCGGCGTGCCGCCTTGCCCACCAGGTGGACCCGTTTCTCCGGGGAACCGCGCCCCACGAACAACACCGTCAGGGATGTGTCATCCCGGCGTCGGGGTAATTCCGGTGGCACCTGCACCCGGTTCTCGATCAGGAGTACCCGCTGCAGCAGCGTCTCATCCAGGCCGCCGGTCCGGTACTGGTCCGCCAGGTCGTCCCGGGTCCGGGGAGTGATCACCACCCGCCGGTCCAGCAGATGGGCCGTCCCCAGACTGAAGTTCTCCGGTCCGCCGCCGAAGGCGTGCAGCAGGTCGATCCGCTTCACCCCTTGCCGCAGGTGGGGGAGCAGCAGGTAGTAGAAGAGGCTGTTGCTGCCGAACACCACCGGGGCGCGATGGCGGTTGATCAGGCCGGCCATGATGCCGACGCTGAAGGGGTAACCGTACTTGAGCAGGTACCAGATGTTGCACAGCCTGGCACGCTCCGGGAACAGCGGGCGGAAGGCCCGGTTCTCCGAGCGCTTGGTGAAGAAGACCCAGGGGTGCCGGTCGGCTACGCAGCCGGTCAGTGCCCCGTGCACCCGCTCGGCTCCCCCTACGTGCAGGAAGGGGAAGAAGAAGAACAGGGATGAACGGTTGTAGAACGGCAGGCAGTAGCCCACGGCCTGTGACAGGGCGATCAGCAGTCGGACCGGGAGGGTCCGGCTGAGCCTGGTGATGCGCATGTCGTCGAGAAGTGGCATGATCTGTCCGGCCTCCGCTTTAGCGTTGCGTTTCCCGTACCGCCAAAGAGGTGGCGATGAGGTGGTGGGAAACGGTGAACATCCGTTCCAGACTGAACAGGCTGGCGGCCCGGTGGCGCAGGGTTGAACCGTATTCGTTTCGCAGGGGGGCGTTTCCCAGCAGCAGGCGGATTCTTTCCGCCATGGCGTCATGGTTGCCCACCGGGGTCAGGAATGCCGCCCCATCGGTTCCCACCGCTTCCCCTATGCCCGGTATGTCGGTGCCCACAACCGGCAGACCGGCGGCCATGGCCTCCAGGACCGCGTTGGGGATTCCTTCGCTGCGTGAACTGTAGACGAACAGGTCTGACGCGTGCAGCAAGCCTGACACGTCCGCCACAGGGCCAAGCAACCTGACGGAGTCGGCGAGATTCAGTTCAGCGGCCAGGGTACGTAACATCTGCGTAGCGTCATCGTGCCTGCCCGCCAGCAGCAGCACGGGGGAGGCGCCGCATCGGGCCTCGGTGACCAGTTGCCAGGCACGCAGCAGTGTCTCGTGATCCTTGTAGCGGCTTAAGTTGGCCACCATGCAGGCAACGGGCACATCGTCGGCCAGGCTAAGTTCCGAACGCCACTGGCCGCGTTGCCGCAGGGGCGCGTTGAGGGCAATGCCGTTGTGGATCAGCCGTACCTTCTGCTCCGGGATGCCGTAGGTCTCCATGAGAAACCGCCTGCCACCGGAGGAGTTGGATATGAAGCAGTCGGGCTGGCGCACGGCCCAGCGATGCAGCGGCAGGCGGTTCATCAGCAACCCCTCGTCCTCCTGGCGCCAGATGCTCAGGTTCGCGTTTACCAGCCGTCGGCCGATGGCGGCGACCAGGTTGGGCACGCAGGTGGAGGAGATGAGCACCTCGGCCTTCTCGGCCCGCAGGGCGGCGATGGCCCGGGGAAGATAGTACCAGCGGCGGCTGAGCCCCCAGTGGAAGGAGATGCCTTTCCAGGGAATTCCCCGCTGATCGCACAGCTGCGACAGCCTGCCGGGCCGCGGATCCAGAGCCATGATCCTGACGTCGGCGCCACAGGTGGCGTGGAGGTGATCCGCCAGCAGCAGTCCCTGCTGCTCGGCACCGCCAAGGTCGAAACTGCCGAACAGAAAGACGATTCTGCGCCCCTTGAGAGCTATTTCAGTCATGAACCGCTCCACTCCTGACACCGCTGGCAACGATGAAGGGAGCAAGCCAGGGCAGTCCTCCGGTAACCGGGAGGCGCTTCATGATCATCTGGAAGAGTTGGTCCGCTCCCCGGGCCAGGGGAGACACCAGGCCGTCGATGCGCCTGAAGCGGGGCTGGACACCCCGTGACACGATGCCCACCGATGCGAGTCCGGCATGATGCGTGCGTATGTCATGCAGACCGAGTCTCCGGTAGGCCTGGGCAAGCTCCCTGCTGGTGATGACGCGGTGTTTTGTCAGGACCTCCGGCTGGTAGAGCCACATCCCCAGGCCGTGCAGGGAACTGAGGTTCGGCACGGTGGTGAACAGCACTCCACCGGGGCGCACGAAGCGCACGAGTCGGGAGAGTATGTCGTTCAGGTCGGCGAAATGCTCCACCACCCCCAGGGAGTAGACCAGGTCGAACGTTCCTGTCTCCTCGGGGGAGAGGGTGAACAGATCGCGGCAATACACCATGCCCCGCGTGGATGCCTGCCGCAGACGGCAGCGGGCAAGTTCACATCCCCGTTCGGAATAATCGATTCCGGCCACCTCGAGCCGGTACTTTCTGGCCAGATAGGGGAGCCAGGGAGAGTCGCCGCAGCCGACCTCGAGGGCCGAGGAACTGGGGAAGCGGCGCAGCACCAGGTCAAGCTCATGTCCGAGCACCCGCACCTCGTAGCCGCGCGGACGCCAGTCGGCTCCCTCCCTGTCGGGCAGGGCCTCGTACACGTCGTCCCAGTACTGTTTTTGGGCCAGATCAGTCTGTTTCATGGCAGGTCACCAGAATTTCGGCATCAGGAGTGCGCGGGTCAGCATCCGGCCCGTTCTGAACAGCGGTGGATGGAGAAAGGATATCCCGTGGGCGGCGGCCCAGTAGGAAATCAGCGATGCGACAACCGCCCCCATGCCGCCATAACGGGGGATCAGGAGCAGGTTGAACAGCACGTTTATGATCGCGCCCAGGGTCACCGCCACCAGCAGCACCCGCGACCAGTTCATGGCGAACAGAAAGGCGTTCCTGGCCACCGTGAGGTTCGCGAACAGCCCGGCCCAGACCAGAAGGGTCAGCATGGGTCCGGCTGCGGCATAATTCGGGCCGAACAACAGGTCGATGATGAATCCGCTGCAGAAGGTGAGCGGAATCGCGACCATGTATCCCATAAAGGCCATCAGGTTGTAAAGCCTCTGCAGCCGCCGGTAAAATTCATCCTCGTCGCACTCACGCGCCTTGATGATGGTGGGAAAAACCGATGAGACCACGGCTGTGGGAATGAAGTACCAGATCTCGGCCACACGCACGGCAGCCGCATAGATTCCCACTTCGCCATCGCCGGCCAGCTGTCCCAGCAGCACCTGGTCCACCCGCAGGTAGACCATGAAGACGATCCCGGAGAGGACCAGGGGGAGGCTCTCCGCCAGGAGTTGCCTGACCCTGGCCGTCCTTACGCGCCAGCGTGACATGAACTGCCCATCGCGGCGGTAGACAACCATCAGCCCCAAGGCGCCCAGGACTATCTCCAGTGCATTTGCCAGGGCGAAGGCGAGAAGCGGAGCCCTGCCCAGTATGAGCGCCACCTTCACTGCCGTGCTGCAGAGGAACGCGCCGTTCTTGGCGATGACCACGGAGCGGGATTTGACCTTGGACTGGAACCAGAGGTCAATCACGTCAAAGGCCTGGAAGATCAGCATGGAACAAGCCAGCGCCACCAGCAGCAGGGTCAGTGGTTCCCCGGGTCTGATGATGACGATGGTGAGCATTGCCAGCGCAAAGGAGATACCACCGGAGAGGAGGCGGAGGAAAAACGTGGTGCCGAGCAGGTCTTCCCGACCCGTGGGGGTTCGCACCAGCTCTCGGACGATGATGGCTTCCAGCCCCAGGAGCGCCGGTGCGGAGAACAGGGTGGCAAAGGAGCCGGCAAAGCTCAGCAGGCCGAACTGGACCGGGCCTAGATATCTGGCCAGCCAGACGCCGACCAGGAGCCCCGCTCCCATTCTGAGCAGCTTGTCGGCAAAGAGCCAGCCGGTGTTGTCGATGGCGCGCTGCAGTTCATGGCGATTTTCAAGCCGTCTGCCGATGAATGACGGCAGGAATCGCATCCAGGTTTTATGCATAGAGCCCCGTCACTGATCGGTCCTGTTCTCCCGGAACCAGCGGTAGGCTGCCGCTATCCCTTCCTTAAGCCCGGTCCGGTGGCGCCACCCCAGGGCGTGGATCCGGGAGAGGTCGGCCAGCTTGCGCGGGGTGCCGTCCGGCCTGGTGCCGTCGAAGAGCAGTTCACCGTGGAAACCGACCACATCCCTCACCAGCAGTGCCAGGTCGTGGATGGAGAGCTCCTCGCCGGAACCGACGTTGATCAGTGCCGGGGCGTCCGGATCGTTCAGCAGCCCGTTGTAGCGGGTATCGTCCAGATTCATCAGGAACAGGCAGGCCTCGGCCAGGTCGTCCACATGGAGAAATTCGCGGTAGGGGGTGCCGGTGCCCCAGATGGTGACCCTGGTGTCGGGTGACTGGTGACTGGTGACCGGTGACTGGGAAGAGGTGCCGGTTATGGGTAACGGATCACGAGTCACGGTCTTCATTTTAGCCTCGTGGAACTTGCGGATCAGGGCCGGCAGGACGTGGGATTTCTCCAGGTCGAAGTTGTCCCCCGGGCCGTAGAGGTTGTTGGGCATGATGGCCAGGTAGCTGGTGCCGTACTGGCGGTTGTAGGCGCGGCACTGAAAGATGCCGGCGATCTTGGCCACGGCATAGGCGTCGTTGGTCGGCTCCAGGGGGCCGCTCATCAGGTACTCTTCCTTCAGCGGCTGGGGGGCTATTTTGGGGTAGATGCAGGTGCTTCCCAGGAAGAGGAGCCGCTTCACCGAGTTCAGCCAGGAGTTGTGGATGACGTTCTCCTGGATCAGCAGGTTGGTATGGATGAAATCCGCCGGATAGCTGCTGTTGGCCATGATTCCTCCCACCTTTGCGGCGGCCAGGAAGACGAACTCCGGCTTTTCCTCGGCAAAGAAACGGGCTGTTGCCTGCTGGTCGCGCAGGTCAAGCTCCCTGCTGGTGCGGAGGATGAGGTTTGTATACCCGTCGGCTTTAAGCCGGCGGACGATGGCGGAACCGACCATGCCGCGGTGTCCGGCCACGTAGATTCTCGCGTCCCTGTTCATGGCTACCTCACTGTGAAAAAAAGGGGGTCGGCAGCGGGCGCCGTCCCCCGTTCGTTCCGCATTTCCCTTTCGCCCCGGCGCGTCCTCTATCTTCCCGGGGAGGGTCACCCCGGAACGATCAAACGGGAAATTTAGCACAGTATCCGCCACAGGCTCCAGAATTTTTCTCCGTCCCCGCGGTTCCCTCTTATTGGCTGCTGGAAATCTTCCCGGCGCGTCCCGAGGAAAGCCCCTGGAATGCCAGTCTGCCCAGGTATGCTCCGTTGCGGTAGAGGGCAGCCTCTCCCGCCGGGAGACGGATCGACGAGCTGTTGGTCAGCTGCATCGTGAACGAGGCGCGCGGGCCGTCGTCGAAATGCGGGTCCTCCACGGGCAGGGTAAGGTCCATCAGGCGGGAGAGGGAACCGGCCGCGGCCGGAAGCGTTGCTGTCCGGGAAGCATTTTCCAGTGCGTCCGGCGCGACGCGCAGCCGATATCCGGGCGGCGACATGGGCAACTGGCCATAGAGGGTCAGGGCCGCCGTGCCGTTGTTCTGGACGTGCAGGTCATAGCGGGGGCTCCAGTAGTATCCGGCCAAGGCGTAGTGAGCCCTGATCCGTCCGTTGAGCGGTGTCACCTTCAGCCGGGCCAGTGACCTCCCGGTACTCTTGTCCTGGCGAAGTTCAGCGATGCGGGCGTCGATGCGGCGCATCCGCTCCATGGCCCTGTGCTGCGCCGTTGCGACCGCTTCCAGCCGCGCCATGGCGAAGTCCGTTCCCTGGCGGATGGAGGAGAGGGGGTCGGGATTGGTCTTGGTTGTGCGCGGTGCCTTGCTGCTCTGGGATTTGGCGGCTGCGGTGAAGATCTGCTCGCGGGTGGCCAGGGTCTGGATTCGCTCCTCCAGACGTGTCCTTTGTTCCAGAAGCGTTGCCAGCTCCCGCTCCCTGGATGCATCCCGCCGCAGGGTGACGATCTGGACCTGGCGGATTCGGGCGTTACCCAGCGGCGTGATGCGCAGGCTGTTGTCGATCATGCCGCTCTGGAGTGGGATGACGGCTCTGCCTCCCGTGGCGGTCATCTCGATCTCCACGATGGCCCCGTTGGAAAAACTGGTGATGCTCCTGGCGTCGGCCAGGACTCTGCCGCTGGTGAGCAGCAACGGAATCAGAACGAGAAGCAGCTGTTTCATGCCGCGCTCCTTTCCGACCGTATCCGCTACGGTCGGTGCTTTTGTTGTGCCCGTGGTTGCGCCGGTCAGGGATTCGGGCTATAATCGCGCACATTTACCACTGTTCCGGGAAGGGTGTTGCCATGGATTACGATGATGAAGTATCGGTCAAGGACATCGTCAACTTTCACATCAGAATCAACAACGCCTCCAAGGCCAAGCGTGCCCTTGCCCGCCTCTCTTCCAAGGACAAACTGACCGCCTTCGGTATCATTGATCTTTCCACGGCTCACCGGGATTTCAAGATCGAGGTGGCCAAGTATTTCGTCTACGACCTGGACATGCGCGTGCGCCGCAAGGCCGAGACAATGCTGGAAGCGTTGGTGCCGGGGTGGGTGGCTGACCCGGGGGAGAGCATTCTGGCGCTGCTCAAGTCAGCCGGCGGGAAAGGGCCGACCAAGCGCAATGCCGCGGTCAGGTTCCTCTTCGGCATTATCGATGCCAATAGCCTGCGGGACACCCTGCTGACGCTGCTCAACAGCCGCAACCGGGAACACATGGTGGAGATCATCGCCATCCTGGAGGAGTACATTGATTCGTCCGGTGACGAGGCGGAACAGGTCAAGATCTTCGACGGCTGTCTGGATATCGTGCTTTCCGACGAAGTTGAACATTCCGTCAAGCACCACGCCTGCAACCTGCTGAGTGTGTTCTTCAAGAAGGTGGCTTCGACCCAGCTGGGCGAGATCCTGCACCAGAAGTATATCGAACGCCAGGTGGAGAAGGCCGAAAGCGTGCACCGCTATCTGTGCAGCGGTTCGGCGGGGCTCAATACGTACTTTCTGGAGGACCTGATCCGGCCTCTCAACGAGGGGGGGCGGACCTATCAGCTGAAGATGGTCGGATATTTCGCTTTTGTCATCGAGAAGATCCGCGATCCTGCTACGGTGGATGCGATCCTGGATACCTATCCCGATTCCTGGAGCATGAACGAACCACCTCGGGAGGAGAAGGTCGAGCTCATCTGCCGCAGGATCATGCAGGCCCTGGAGGAACTGTGGGATGCCACCGACGACGTCGAGGTGCGGGCCCTGATCATGGGCATCAAATATAACGAGTACCACAATAAACGCGAACTTCTGGAGCAGATCAGAAACAGGCTCGACGACCAGAGGCTGAGCCCCGGCGGGCGGGAGAAGGTTCTCCTGATGCTCCGCTGCTTCCTGCGGACGGGAGAGGACGAGACGCTCAGGTTCCAGGCAGCCCGGCTGTTGCTGCTCAAGGGCGGAGACACGGCCAACAGGCTGGCCGGACTGGAACAGCTGGTCTCCTTCGTGGAACGGAGGAACCTGAACACGACAGAGGCGTCAGGGGTGGCGGCGGGCATGGAATCGCTTCTGGAGGAGGATGTGCTGGACGGCACCATTCGCTCCCTGGGCCGCTATCTGCTCTTCGTGGCGGCTCCTGAACGCATCCTGGCCGAGACGGAGCAGATGGCGCTTTTGGAGTACCTTCTGGACAGGCTGGAGAACAACGGTCTTGGCGAGCGTTCCCGGGAGCGGGTGCGGCTTTCGCTGGCTGCTCTTGAGCCGCTTCTGGCAAGCGACGACCTGCGGGATATCGCCCGTTACCTGGAGTCCAAGCTGGAGGCGCTGTCCGATGCCGTGGTAGCGGAGCAGGACAGCGCCTGAGTTCGTGCCTGGAGCCGTGTCCTGATTTTTCCGTCTGCCGCCATTCTGGGGGGTTGACAGAATCCGGTCGGTCTGGTATCAAAAGACTCCCGGGCGCTTAGCTCAGCGGGAGAGCACTGCCTTCACACGGCAGGGGTCACTGGTTCGATCCCAGTAGCGCCCACCATAAAAATCGAAAAGGGCTACGTCGAAGACGTAGCCCTTTTTTTATATGGTGACTGGTCAGTCTTTCTGGACGTGAATCAGCGTCTGGGCATGATCTCCGCTGTACATATTGCGAGAGATCGTTTTCCAACGGCCGTCCCGCTGGCGTCGCCGTTGCTTCACCGAACCGTGCTTTTGGACTTTCGCACGAAGCGGAGTATCATCACGGAAGATTCCCGCCGCCAACGGTTGTGGCGTTGTCATGAGAGCGACGTAGCCGGAACCATGGCACACCATGGCAGACCGGCACGTTTCCAGCGGGCGAAGGGGAAAAACGGCAGGAGGCGGAACATGAAGAGGGTGATAGTCGTGATGATGGCCGGGGCGGCACTGGCACTGCTGTGGACAGCGGCAGCCGTGGCGGGCGGCACCCGCTTTGTCGTGACCGGCAAGACGGTGGAAGATACGCATACCCGGCTGATCTGGGCGCGGAACGCCAATCTGGCCAAGCTGGATTGGGCGGGTGCCGCGGAGTTGATCCAGGAGCTGAACGCGGATGGCTATGCCGGCGCAAAGAACTGGAGGCTCCCCAGCCGGGAAGAGCTGATGACCCTCGCGAACCTTGCCCTGCGTGCCGGTTACGTGGGAGGAACGTATTATGCTCCTCCCTACGATCTGTTCAACAGGATGGGCTTTCGCGGCGTTCAGCCGAACCTGTACTGGTCCTCCAGTTCGTCGAACGACAATCCGACCTATGCCGACGTGATGAACATGTGTAACGGCAAGGCGCGCAGCGAGAGCAAGGAGAGCCAGTATTACATCTGGCCCGTGCGCGGCAGAGAGTAGTTGAAACCTTCTTGCCGCTTACCCTGTCAGATCGCTGATTGTGGGCGTCTCCGGATCGCCTTGCCCCGCCGAACTGCATGGGCGCACTCTCCTTCGCTTAGGGAGCGCTGATGTCATCGGGGGTGATCACCCATTTCCCCGTACAGTTGTCGTGGGCGAAATGGGCGCATTCCTTGTAGCAGACGCCGAAAGTCGTCAGCATGGCAGCGGTCCAGAGCACGGCGCCCGTGGCGCAGAGTATCGCCTTTCCGGGAACGTAGATGGTGTTGCTCAGGGCCGCGGCAACGGCAACCCCGGCGTTGCGTTCCGTACTGGCCGCCTGCTCGTCCGCGGCCCATGCGCGGGGAATACATCCGATCGTCAGTGACGCTGACACAAGAAGTGCAATCAATCGATTCGCAATCATGACTGTCTCCTCTGATTGACATCCATGGAACAATCGCGACAGAGCTCTCTGTGTGGCTTTTTACACTGTAGAGGAAAAGCCCCGCTTGTCAACGGCCCCCTGCCCCGGCGTTCTCCAAACCGCCGGAGAGGATGGCTTCTGCGATGGTCAGACGCTGGGGGCAATCGACCGGAGTTCCGCTCTGGCTGCAATAGAGTGCATTGACGGCCACCAGCACGCTGTTGAGCCTGTCCAGGTCGACGATACTGGAGCCGGAGAGGGACTCCTTGTTGGTCAGGTTGCGCGGGCAGCAATCCATGCGCTGCGTATCCCCCTCCGTGAAGAGGATCGGCAGGCCGTGGGTGCGGCAGATGATCGGCCGTGCAGCGTAGAGCAGGCAGCGCCGGTTGAGGAGCAGCGGACAGCGCTCGCCGCCGGCATGCTCCTCCAGGTGTCGGCGGATGGTTGCCTGCCGTTCCCGGGGCAGCGCCTCGAAGGCCTCTCTCAGGGCGGCGGCTTCAACCGGAAAGAGCGTTATGGAGGTGCAGCAGTCGCTGCACCCTTCACGGCAGCTGAGCTGGTCAGCCAGCACGACCTGGATCTGGGCGCAGAGGGCGTCAACCCGTGCCACCAAGTGGCGGTAGTTGTCGAGTGTATCATTCATGGTGCGTACTCCGTTTGGTTTTGTCGTGACACGGGAAGCATGCATATCCGTTGCATGCTTCCCGGGGCCGGCGGTTGTTTTCTCCGTGGATAAAGGGGGAGGCATGAAGTGGAGACAGGGGGAACGTCCGCCCGTTGCCCAGGGAGTGCGGGTGGAACGGTGGATAACCGGGGGGCTGCTCCTGGCCCTGGCGTTCGTGGCTCTGGGTATGGCGGGGCCTTGCCTGGCCCAGGCTCCGCTGATACTGCGCGTCAATACCATGCATGGGATCGAGAATGCCCGGGGAGCGGTGCTGGATGCCGGTCTCGGGCCGGACCAGGTGACCGTGAGTGCCTCGTCGGAACACAACGGCCATCCCTATCTGCCGCCCGACACCCTGCTGGCCGATGGACTGGCCCATGGCGCCACCATCCTCAGCTCCAGCTTCAGCGGCTGGAACTACCTCTACGATTTTGCGGGCTATCACAAACTCACCACCAGCGGCGTACTGCACGTATATGCCTACGTGCCGCGCCATCCCCAGCCGTTACACGCTCCACCTCCGGCGGTCTTCGTCACGGTCAACCGGCTGGGGGGGGTAAGCGGTGGCGGAATCGAGTTCGGGGTGGCAACCGGTTACATGGGGAAGCGGGGGAAAAGCACGACCGCATCGGGGGTTACCGCCCAGGTCGCCGGTCTGATGGCCTGCCTGAAGTACCGCCACCCGTCCTGGAACTGGTTCGACGTCAAGGCGGCCCTCCGCTCCACCGCGTCCAATTTCGCCTCGGGGTATGACCCGGCCCGCTACGGCTATGGCGGCATCGACTACCATGCCGCCGATGGCCTGAGAGATCCACGCCAGCTGCCGCTCTTCGGGCCGGCGGTGATCGTCCGCCGCCTGCCGGGAGACCGGCTCCTGTTTCGGATCAATCCCTTCCGCCAGACGCGTCGCCTCGCGGAGGTGTTGTTCCTGTTTCCGTACCGTCCCTCGCCGCTGCCCCGGGAGCTGAGCCTCGCGGAGATAGGTGCCCTGGGGGGGAGATTCCTCTTTTCCAACAGCCTGAGACGACAGCCCGGTCTCTTCTCCTATCGTCTCTCACCCGGCGAAAGCTCCTGGTTCGTCTGGTTTACCCAGGATGACGGCGGACATTTCTCCCGCATGGAAAGCTACTCCATCCTGGGGCCCTTTACGGCGCAGCCGGCGGAGAAGTAGACGCGCTGGTCGCGCCCTACCGGCACCAGCGCTCGATCAGGGCCTGGATCTGGGGCGGGGTAAAGGGCTTGGAGGCATAGTCATCCATGCCCGCGGCAATGCAGAACTCCCGGTCCCCGTCCATGGCGTGGGCGGTCAGGGCAATGATGGGCGTGCGCCGTGCCCCGTCCCCTGCTTCGGCCTCCTGTTGCCTGATGATCCTGGTCGCCTCGTAGCCGTCCACCTCGGGCATCTGACAGTCCATGAACACCAGATCATAGCTCTCCTTCCCCAGCGCCTCCACCGCCTGGCGGCCATGTGCCACCACATCAACCTCGCATCCCAGGGATTCCAGAACCAGCCGGCCCAGTTCCTGGTTGACCGGGTTGTCCTCGGCCAGCAGTACCCGGGGAGAACGTTGTACCAGGGGGCGTTCCGGGGGACGGTCGCCCGCTTCTTCGGTAGGGAGCGGAGCCGGCGAAGATTGGGCCCGGCTCAGGCAGAGGGAAAACCAGAACAGAGATCCCTTGCCCGGTTTGCTCTCCACGCCGATGGCGCCTCCCATGGCCTCCACCAGCTCCCGGGAGATGGCCAGACCGAGCCCGGTTCCCTCGTGGCGTCGGGCCATGGAGCTGTCAGCTTGGGAAAAGGCGTCGAAGATCCGGTGCTGGGCTTCCAGGGGGATGCCGCTGCCCGTGTCCCTGACCTCGAAACGGAGCATGACCCGCTCTTCCGTCGTCTCCATCAGGCTGACCGCCAGGGATACCTGGCCGTGTTCGGTGAATTTCACCGCGTTCCCCATCAGGTTGATCAGAATCTGCCGCAGACGGACCCCGTCGCCCCTGACCGGGTCGGGAACATCCTCGTCGACCCGGCAGATCAGGTTGATGTTCTTGTCCTGGGCCTTGATCCAGAACAGGTCCACCACCTCACGCAGTGTCTCCCGCAGGGGGAAATCTGCCTGGTGCAACTGGAGTCGACCGGCCTCGATGCGCGAGAAGTCAAGGATGTCGTTGATCACCTCCAGCAGCTTGTCGGCCGAGCCGTGGGCCATGCTGGCCAGGCGGCGCTGGTTTGCGTCCAGACGGGAGTCCATCAGCAGATCCAGCATGCCCAGTACGCCGTTCATGGGAGTGCGGATCTCGTGGCTCATGTTGGCCAGGAACTGGGACTTGGCCCGGTTGGCTGCCTCGGCGTTTTCCTTGGCGACGCGCAGAGCCTCTTCAGCCTGCTTGCGCTCGGTGATGTCCAGGGCGACGCAGACGATTCCCTGCGCGTCCGTGCCCGTGCCGTGCATGACCGAGGCGGAGAAGATCACCGGAATCAGCCGACCGTCCCTGGCCCGGTAGCGGGTCTCCACGTTCCTGACAAAGCCCAGGGGGATCAGCCGGTCCAGGTCGTGAGGTACGGAGCTCCCCTGCTCCGCTGTCGGGTCCGGGGCGAGGATCTTGTCCATATTGGCCCCGATCAGATCCTGCTCGTCGTAGCCAAGCAGGGTGAGGGTTGCGGTGTTGACCCGGTCGATGATGCCGTCGGGCGAGATCACGATCATGGCGTCGTTCATGGATCTGATGATGTTGTCGGTGTATTCCCGGGCGGCGATCATGTCACCCTGGGTCTGCTGAAGCTGCTCGGTCATGATGTTGAAGGAGCGTCCCAGGTATTCCAGCTCGTCGCCGGTCCTGATATCGGCACGGGCGGTCAGGTTTCCCAGGGCAACCTGCCGCGTTGTTTCCGCCAGCGTCGAGATCGGCCTGGTAATCCTGCGTGCCAGGTAGAGCGCCGCGACGATGCCGACCGAGAGGCAGAGCAGGGTCAGGAGAAAGGTGCGCAGATAGAGCGCCCTGATGTCGCTGTGGAACTTGCTCAGGGAAAGGCCGATGTGGATCCAGCCCCAGTCGATGCCGGAGTACTGGAAGGGGTGCGAGTAGTGGAAGACCTCCTGGGGGAAGATCTCGCTTTTCAGGAATCGGCTGCCGCCGCTGCGTTCGCCTGCGGGGGCCCAGATCCCCCCCAGGCTGGTCTGGCTCCAGCCGGTCTTGGTGATCACCAGGGAAAAGCCGTCGTTACGGGTCACTACCACGTAGCTGATGGAGGGACTTTCTCTGACCACCCGCAGGCAGTGTTCCACCACCGTGCCGAAATCCTCGGTGATGATGGCGCTGGCGGTGACCTGGTCGATGGAGGTGACCGTGCTTCGGGCCTCGGACTCCATGGCATCCAGAGTCGCCCTGCGCTGGAAGGGCATGTTGACCAGGATGAACAGGCCCAGGGTGATCACGATCAGAGCCGCAGAGGTCAGGGTCAGGCGCAGTACGATCCGTTTGGGCCTGAAACTCCTGATGCGCAGCTTCGCCACCGGCGCGGATAACGCTGTCCGTCGGGTTTCCTCCATCGCTTCATTTCCTCGTGGCTGGATTGGATTTCAGGCGTTCATGCTCGCGCAGCAGCTGCTCCAGCCCCTCCAGCTGGGACGGCATGAAGTGCGTAACCCCGCTGGAGTGGAACAGGGTGAACAGTTGCTTCCCTCCTCTGGTTCCGTTGAGCCGCATGAGGGTGCGCGTCAGGCTGGAGCGGAACGATTCCGGTGTCGAAGGAATCAGGCAGGTGACACCGTCGCTCAGATTACGGGATTCGGCCAGAACAATCAACCTGCTGTTCAGCTGGGGGTTGAGCTGCCTGTTGGTGTCCAGGCCGGCCCTGGTGACCACGGCCGCGTCGGCCTGGCCCAGGAAAACCCCCATGATGGCGTGGCTCATTTTGGCCGATTCGCGGGTCTGGCGGAAGAACTCTCCGGGGTGTTTTCCGCCGATTCTGGCGATCAGGGTTTCCAGCCAGATGTGTCCCAGGTCGTGCCGGGCGATGGGGGGGAGCAGGATGGTCTTGCTCCTGAGGCCGGCGACCGACCCGATACCGCTTTCCGCGCGGGCAATGACCACATAGCGCGAGCCCAGGCCGCTGTTGTTGGCGCTGACGATGGCGGGGATCAGGGGAACCCGGTTGCGCAGGCGCAGGTACTCGATGGTCGGCATGGTCACCGCCTCCAGTTCTCCGCGCCGCAGGGCCCCGGCCATGGCAGACGTGTCATTGAAGATGGCGATGTGGGGAGGCTGCTCCAGCCCCATGGAGCGGGACACCTGGCGCATGTGCACATCCAGGGCCGCCCTGATGTCGCGCAGGTCGGATTCGTAGAAGACCCGCCGCAGAAAGCCGAACCGCAGCCTCTGGGGCTGGAGGGCGCCGGTATCAGCCCCGGCCTGGTCGGGAAGCAGGGTCAGGAGCGCCAGCAGCGCGGCCAGCCCCAGTCGGGCAGTGCGGCGCAACGGACCGGCCATGCCCTGCCGGGGGCGTGTCGGCCCGTGTCCCGCCCCCGGATCACGGAACCGGCCCGGCCGCCTGAACTCCGGACCCGCCGTGTTGCCTGCATGCGGTTGAATCACCATGCCTCCTCGTGTCATGAACGCCTGAGGCTGTGGTATTCCCGGTACAGCCTCTCCAGTGGTTCGAGATAGTCGTCGCGGAAAGGTACCAGGCTGTTCATGTGGAAGAGGGTCAGCAGCTGTCGCCCTTGAGCATCCCGGTCCAGGGTACCCAGAATCTGGCGCAGAAGTTCCCGGTGGGCGGGGGCAAGCCCCCTGCGCACGGCGATGACGCTGCCCGGACGGGGAGGGGACTCGGCCAGAACCAGCAGATCGCGTTGCAGCTGGGGGTTGAGCTCGCCCATGGTCTTCAGGCTGCTGCGGGTCACCACGCAGGCATCGGCCTTGCCGAAGAAAACCGGCATGACCGCCATGTACGGTTTCATCACCAGCTGGGAAGCGGGGGAGAAGAACCGTTGCGGGTCCCGGACTGAGCCGCGCATCAACAGCGTATCCAGCCACAGATTCCTCCCCTCGCACATCACCCCCCGCTGCTGGAGCAGGACTTTCCCCCGCAGGTCGTTCAGGGCGCGGATCGTGCCGTTGCGCCGTACCACCAGCACCAGCCGGTCGTTGATGTCCTCTTTTTTGGACGACACGAACAGCGGTTCCAGGAGCGTTCTCTGCTTCAGTTCCAGGTATTCGGAGGAGAGCAGGATCAGCAGGTCCAGCCGCTTCAAGCTGATTTCCCTGTCCATCTCGGCCAGGGAACCGAGGATTCTGGTGTCTGCCGTTCCTCCCCGTCGTTTGGCCACCAGTCCGGTCCAGAGACGGGCAATCGCCTGGGCGCTTTCCTTGTCCGTATTCATGAAGGTGTTGCCGGAATAGCCGACGACGGAATGGAATACCTCTGTGGCGGACGCCGGCCTGGTCAGCAGGATGGCAAGCAGCATGAGCAGCGCCACCAGTTCCCTGAGGGGGACGCGGCGCGGGAACCTGCCGCCCCGCAGTCGGCGAGGCCCGGCCTGACCCGGTTGAGCGGAAATCGTGTTCATCGTCTTCGTTCCTTCGCGCCCTGGCGGGACAGCAGTCTGTTCCGCTCCCTGACCAGGTGCTCGATTCCGGAAAGCTGGGAGGGATGGAACGGCATGGTCCGCTTGAGCTGGAACAGCGTCAGGATCTGCCGTCCGGCGGTGTTTTCATGCAGATGCAGCGCGGCCTGCTGGAATGCGGCCAGATACCTGGGGCTGGATGTTCTGGGGATGCAGGTTACGCTTTCCAGCAGATAGTCTGATTCGGCGATGATCCTGAGTTGGCTCCCCAGCTGGGGATTCAGCGTCGCGCTGGTTTCCAGGGCGTCCCGGCTGACGATGACTGCATCGGCCTGGCGGAAAAAAACGGCCATGATGGCCTGGGAAGGCTTGGATATTTCCCGGACCTGGCGGAAAAAAACGGTGCGGTCCCGTGCGCCCTCCCTGAGCAGCAGCACTTCCAGCCACAGGTGGCTGGCCAGATTCCTGGAGGGAGGCAGGACGACGGACTTGCCGCTCAGGCCTTTCAGCGCCGTTATACCGCTGTCCCGGTGGGTGACCAGGACAAAACTCCTGCCCTTACCGTTGTTGCTGGAAGAGACGATCAGGGGAGTCAGCGGGGCGGTTTCGCGCACCTGAAGATATTCCAGGGACGGAAGGCTGATCACGCTCAATTCGCCCCGTCTGACGGAGTCCAGCATGTCCGCCGTCCTGTTGAAGATGACCGGTTGCATCTGGCTGTCAACGCCGATTCTGCGAGCCACTTCCCTGGTCCAGAGCCCCATGGCGATGCGCACGTCGTTATGGTCCAGGTCGGGAAAAAGCCGCGACGAAATTCCCACCCGCAGGGGCGAAGGGATGCCGTCATTGTGGTCGGTGCCGGCGGAACGACTCAGCCAGGGGAAGCAGAGCAGCGCCAGGAACAGGGTGAGCAGACAGGTCTTCGGGAAAACCGGATCCGGTCGTCGTAATCGTTCGTTTCTCCGATGGGGGTGCGGTTCCTGCCTCATGGTCCGTTCCGTTGCTCCCCGGCGTTCGTGATGGGGAAGTGTGTGGGGATTACCTCGTGACGCCTCCCTGGTCTGCGTGGCGCAGGGGACTGTTCAGGGAGGAGTGCGGCCTTCTCCACTGTTTCGCCAGCCGTTCCTTAAGCCTGTCCTGCTCTCCGTAGAGCGTCTCCACCCCCCTGAGGTGATCGGGATGGAACGGGATAAGTCTGCTCAACTGGAACAGTACGAACATCTGTCGCCCCTCATGGTCCTCATGCAGGGTCGTCAGGGCCTGCACGACCCTCCTTCTCTGCTCCGCGGGTTGATCGTTGCGCATGGCGATGATGCCCCCCGTCAGCCGCTCACAGGATGCCAGGAGCATCAGCTCCCGGGTGAACTGGGGGTTGAGTTCCGCGGCAAGGTTATAGGTCTGATCCGTAACCACGCAGGCGTCCGTTGTGCGGAAAAAGAGCGACATCAGTGCCTGGATTCCGCTGCGGGTTTCGTTGATCGATGAAAAAAACGCCTGGGGTGTGCCAGCTCCCTCGTGCATGACCAGCGTGTTGACCCAGGCGTGGAACATGGAGCCGTATTGAGAGGTTACGGAGGGGATACTGATGCGCCTCATCTTCAGGTCCGCCGGTTTCCCGAACCGGCCGTCTTTTCTGACCAGGAGGTACAGCCTGAACTCGTGACTGGCGCCGCTCACGGTCGTCATCACCGGATCGAGAATCCGGTATTTCCTGAGCTGGATGAATTCCTCCGGGGTCAGGGCCACCACATCCAGCATCCCCGACTTCAGGTCCCGTTCGATCTCCCCCGGGCTGTCATAGATTTTCGATTCCGCCGATCCGACGGTTTTTCTGGCAACCTTGCGCGAGAGAACCTGTAGTGCGATCCTGATATCTTCCCTGGGTACGTTGACGAAGCATCTGCTGGAAAACCCGATTCTCAGGTGGAAGGGGGGCGCTTTGCCGCTGCTCTCCGTGGGAAGATGGCAGATGCAGAGCGTCACGAGGATGATCAGGATCATCTTCGTGGGAAGCTGTTCCGCTCTGGTCGCGTTGATTGTATCCATGCGCTCTTCTCTCCGCTCCGTTTCGGCGGGGATCTCGGTTTCCCGCGGGGGGTGACTGCCATCCTGACACACCATACCACGGCTCGCGCAGACCGTCACCACCCTGTGTCGTATCCACCGGCATGTCGGCGGGGGGGCGCTTCCGCCCGGTTCATCTCCGTCCGTCCACGATCTCCGTTACCTGCCTGCCCACGATGAAGTCCAGGCTGGCCCTGGCTTCGATATGGTCATAGAGCGCCTTCTGGTACTGGGCCATCATCAGCGATTCCACCAGCTGAGCCTCGATGACGTCCTTGGTCTCCACCAGCTCCTCCTGGTAGGCGCGCTCGTTCAACTCCCGGTTCTCCTGGGAAGAGGCGGCGGCCGCTTCGGCAGAGGCCTTCTGCTGCTGGCTGCTCATCAGCTGGATGAAGACCTGCTTCACCTGCAGGGCAATGCCTTCCTTCAGGAGACACTGCTGCTGCCTGAGCTTCTCCAGGCGCGCCCTGGCTTCGCGCACCTGGCCGGCGGTGCGCATGCCGTTGAACAGGGGGAGTTCCAGACCGATACCCACAGCCCAGGAGGTCCTGTTGGCGGAGGAGACGATCCCCTTGTTGTAGGAGTTTTCGATGCGGTTCAGGTTGCCGAACAGGCCCACCTTGGGGAGATGGCCGCTTGCGGCCTCGTCGATCTTTGCCGCGGCCGCGTCCAGCCCCGCCTCCAGTCGCGCCCAGTCAGGGTTGAAACTGTAGGCGTCGCTGACCAGATCCTTCAGCTCCACCCGGACCGGCACGAAGGGAAGTTCGTCCCGGGCAGGTTCCACCGGCTCCCGCCATTCCAGCCCCATGGAGTTGGTCAGGGCCGCCCGGGCCATCTGCTCGTTGGCCTCCAGGGTCGCGATGGTGCAGCGCAGCCACTCCACCACGGTCTTATTGCGCAGATAGTCGGTTTTCCTGACCTTGCCGGAACCCCTGGTGTAGAGGCTTTCGGTCAGCTCCAGGGTCACCTCCATGCGGGTCAGGGCGTCCCTGCCAATCCGCAGCAGCTCCCGGGCCAGCACGGCACCGTAGTAGTAGCGGGTGGTGTCGTAGACCACCTGCAACTCGTCGCGCCGCGCCTCTTCCCTGGCCGCCTTCATCCCCTGCTCGGCCTGGCGGACCAGGGCGCTGACCTGGCCGCCGGTGTACAGCGGCAGGGTGGCGTTCAGGCCGGCTACGAAGTTCTTCCGGTCCATCAGCTTGACCTTCTGCTCGGGTATCTTGTAACTGTTTGCCGGCACGGAAATAGGTATCGGCCCCATAGGTGTTGTCGCGGTGATGGTGGATGCCGGCATCTGGAAGGTCTTGGCCGGGAAGATGAAGTTTGGATCCTCGTCAAATATGCTGTAGGTCGCTTTCGCGCCGATCTGGGGCCAGTAGCCGGACAGAGCCTGGCGGTGCTGGGCTTCGGCGATCTCCATGGCGTAGCGGGACACGAGCCGGGTGTGGTTCTTTTCCAGGGCAATGTCGATACACTGCCCCAGGGTCAGACCTCTGCCGGTGACTGTTGCCGCCGGAGAGGGGAGTCGGGCGTCCTCGCCACTCTCCTCGGCCGCGACCGCCGGGGACGCGGCCGAAAACCGGCAGACAAGCATGATCAGCAGTAGCGGCAGTAGCGGCAGCAGTTGCCCGAAGCGTGGCATGTGCGCGTTCATATGGACTCCCCTGGTTCGTGGCGCGGGGTTCTTGGGGACAAGCCCGGCACCACGATGGCGTGCATGGCATTATGCAGGTTGTGATTGCGTGGCGAGGAATAGGTCGGGTGACTGAAACGAGGGCGCAGAGGAAGGCGCTAGGGTGCATCCTCCTCCAGTGCCCGGCTGAAGGCGGCGCGGATAGCGTCGAATTCCGTTTCGGCCCGGACCAGGAAGAGCGGAGCCTCCGTCAGGGTGTTGGCTCGCCCCAGCTGCTCAAGAGAAGCACAGAGTTCCGAGAACAGCGTTGCTCCGAGGCTCATGCTGCTGGACTTGAGGGAATGGGCCGCCTGCATGAGGGCCTGGCCGTCCCCCGATGCGACGGCGTTTCTGACTCTTTCCATCAGTTCCGGTGACGAACCGAGATAGAGGGACATCAGCTGTCTCCTCAGGTCCGGCTTGCCCGGTTGCTGGAATATCCTCATCCCCTCAAGTACGCTCCAGTCGATGGTTCCCGGCAGGGTCGTTGCCTGTTGTTCGTGGTTTCCCACGGCGTTGTCTCGTTTCACTGACGCTGCTCCTTAATGAAAAAACTACCTGCGTTTCGGCCGCGCGGTCGACTCCTTGAACAAAAAAATGCCGGGGCGACGATCTCCCCCGCGGGGAACCAACGACATTTCGTTACCCGGAAACCGTCACTGCGCCGAATTTCATGCTACCTTTGTAGGGCACGGTCTCCTCAGTCCCGTTGCATCGGCGCGGGCAGGGGGAAAAACCACTTCACGGAAAGGATATACCACACATGATCAAGGGAAGCGACGTACGCAGTGCCGATTATCCCATCGACAGACTGTTCGTGGACCGGTGGTCCCCCCGGGCCATGTCAGGTGAAGAGATCTCCGACGACGATCTGATGCCGCTCTTCGAGGCGGCGCGCTGGGCGCCGTCGGCCTACAACAACCAGCCCTGGCGCTTTCTCTACGCACGCCGGGACAGCCGGGAGTGGCCGCTGTTTTTCGGGTTGCTGGTGGAGCAGAACAGGGTCTGGGCACGGAACGCCGCCGCGCTGGTGTTGATCGTTTCCAAGACCAGCTTCGACCATAACGGCGCCCCCTCCCTCACCCATACCTTCGACTGCGGGGCTGCCTGGGGCAGTCTGGCCCTGCAGGGATGGCTCAGGGGGTATGTGGTGCACGGTATGCAGGGCTTTGATTACGAACAGGCCAGGCTGACCCTGGCCATCCCGGACGATTTCCGCGTAGAGGCCATGGCCGCCATCGGCAGGCCGGGGTCGAAGGAATCCCTGCCCGAGGAACTTCAGCGGCGCGAGGCTCCCAGCGACCGCAAGAAGCTCGCCGAAACGGTCCGGGAGGGAACATTCAGCTTCTGAACCGGTGTGTTTCTCCGGGACCGTTGTCCGGGTGGAGGGCTTACCGCTTCACGGAGTGGAAAACCGGGGGAAGCTGGTCCGGGGAGCGAATCCGCTCCCCGGGTCATGGCGGGGCTTGAGCCGTGCGCCGTTTTGCGGTATTGCTGGAAAGCAATGCAGATCCTTCCCCGAAAACCGCAGTCATGAACGATCTTTCGCGTTCCCCATCCGCGGGCGGGCTGGGGCAGATCAGGAGCGGCAGCAGGAACTATCACCGCGCCAACCTGGCCTTCTTCGCCGCCGGATTCGTCACCTTCGTGACCCTCTACGACATGCAGCCGCTGTTGCCGGAATTCGCCCGGGAGTTCCGGGTGTCGCCGGCGTTAAGCAGTCTGCCGCTTTCCGTGGCCACCGCCACTCTCTCGGTGGCCATGCTGTTCGCCGGCACCCTGTCGGAGACCCTGGGCCGAAAGCAGGTGATGGCGGCGGCGATCTTCGTAAGTTCCCTGCTGACGATGTTCACCTCCGTGTGCCACGATTTCGGGCTCCTGCTGGGAGTGCGCCTGCTGCAGGGGACGGTGCTGGCCGGTCTGCCTGCCGTGGCCATGGCCTACCTGAGCGAAGAGATGGAACCGCCGGCCCTGGCCGCGGCCATGGGGCTCTATATCAGCGGCAACGCCGTGGGGGGGATGGCCGGCAGGCTCTACACCGCCGCGGCCACCGACCTGTGGGGCTGGCGGACCGCCCTGGCCAGCATCGGCGTTTTCTGCCTGGCTTTGAGCTGCTTTTTCGTCAGGAGCCTTCCCCCTTCCCATCTGAAGAGACGTCCCTTCGAATTCCGCTACCTGTTCAGCTCCCTGGCCAGGCACTTGGCCGATCCGCTGCTGCTCTGTCTTTACGGCATCGGCTTCATGGTGATGGGCAGTTTCGTGACGTTGTTCAACTACCTCACCTTCCGCCTGCTGGAATCTCCCTATGATCTCAGCCAGAGCCAGGTCAGTCTGATCTTCCTGGTCTACCTGCTGGGCTCCCTGAGCGCCTCCCTGGCCGGACGCCTGGTGAACCGTTTCGGCCGGGTCGCCATCATCCGGGTCTCTCTCTGCGCCATGGCGGGCGGCGTGCTGGTGACCCTGGCCGGCCCGCTGGCGGAGATCGTCGGCGGGGTGGCCCTGTTCACCATCGGTTTCTTCGGCGTTCATTCGGTGGCCTCCAGTTGGGTGGGACGGCACGCCGTCGTTGCCAGGGCCCAGGCCTCGGCTTTGTACCTCTTCTTCTATTACCTGGGGTCGAGCGTTTCCGGCACGGCCGGGGGGGTGTTCTGGCTGCACGCCGGGTGGGATGGCGTGGTGGGGTTGATCGTATTCCTGCTGCTGCTGGCCATGGTGCTGCTGGCGTGGCTGCGGCGTAAGGAGTGAGGAGTGAGGAGTGAGGAGTGAGGAGTGAGGAGTGAGGAGTGAGGAGTGAGGAGGTGTTCCGTACTCACCCTGGAGAACAAGCGTAGGGGAGGGGGGAGGGGGCGGTGAGCCCCAGCAGAAACCGCTCCAGGAGTCCCAGGGCCGTTTCCCGGCGGTAGGCGGCGCTGGAGCGCTGGTCGTCCAGGGGGATGATCAGGGGGAGATAGCATTCCGTGACCCGTGCCAGGAGTCCCGGAATGTCCTGTGCCGGAACCATGGCCAGCAGGTCCTCGGCCTCCCTGCTCCTGACCACTGTTGGGGCCACCGCGCCGAAACCGATCCTGACCTCCTGCACGGTGGCGTCGCCAATCCTGGCCGCTGCGTAGAGGGAGAGCTTGGCGATGCTGTTGGAGCGCCGGCCGGCCGGTTTCTCGAACACACACCGGTCGAAGCGCGCCGAAGGGATCCGGATCCCGGCCAACAGCTGGTCGCTCCCCAGGGTCGTCATTCCCGGTCCGGTGATGAAGCCGGCCATGTCCGTCTCTTCCGTGCGGAATGTGGAGCGGAGTACGAGGCGGGCATCCAGAGCGTAGAGCATGGGAAGGCTGTCGCCGGCCGGCGAGGCGTTGGCGATGTTCCCTCCCAGGGTGGCAACGGCGCGGATGGAGGGGGAAGCCATGCTCCGCAGGGGGAGCTTGACGCAGTCGGGTACGGCGGGATGTTCGAGTATTTCCGCCAGGGTGGCGCAGGCGCCGATGCTGAGTATGCCGTTCTCCATCCCGATGCTCCGGAGCTCCTCCAGGTGGCCGATCATCAGCGCCGGGGCAGGCAGGCGCGGCGCTACGCCGCTCCAGGAGCGGTACCTGACCATCAGGTCGCTGCCGCCGGCAAAGGGGATCGTTCTCCGGCTCCCCCGGATCTCCAGGGCCTCTTCCAGGGTTCCCGGCCGGTATGCGGTTACCATAGCCCCTTCCCCTCTTTAGCCGCCAGCAGGATCCCCTCGACGATCATGGCGTAGCCGGTGCAGCGGCAGAGGTTTCCGGCCAGCCCCTGGCGCACTTCCTCTTCCGTGGGCCGGGGCGTGCGCTCCAGCAGGGCCTCCGCCGCCATGACCATGCCCGGGGTGCAGAAACCGCACTGCACGCTCCCTGCCCGGGCAAAGGCTTCACTGATAACCGCGAAGCGTTCCGTTTCCCGGTATCCCTCGATGGTCACGACGCTCTTCCCCTCCAGGGAGGCAGCCGGGATCAGGCAGGAGTTCACCAGCCGCCCATCCATCAGCACCGCGCAGGCCCCGCATTCCCCTTCACCGCACCCTTCCTTGGTGCCGGTGAGCCCCAGGTCGTCCCTGAGGATGTCCAGAAGCCGCCGCAGGGGAGGGGCGCTGATGGTGATGGTTGAGCCGTTCAGTTCAAAGCTCAGGTCAATGGTCCGCACGTTGCATCGCCTCCCGTATCAGTTCCGGTATGACCGGCAGCTCCCGTATCTCGCGGCCGATGGCGTTCCGCACCGCCAGGGCCAGGGCAGGAGCGGCCCCGATCAGGGTCAGCTCCCCCAGACCCCGGGCCCCGAAGGGACCGCCCTGGAAGGGGTTGTGGATCAGCCTGCTCTCGATCCAGGGGACATCCAGGGCCGTGGGGATCAGGTAGTCGGCCAGGCTGGCCTGCCGAAGTACCCCCTCCCGGGCGGTCAGTCGCTCCATGCCGCCGTAGGCCAGCCCCTGCACGATGCCTCCCTCGATCTGGCCGCGCACGATGGTCTCGTCGATGGGGGTGCCGATGTCGTACACCGCCCAGACCCCCAGCACCCGTACCTCACCGGTGACCGGGTCCACCTCCACCTCAACCCGGTTGCCCCCCCAGGAATACTCCGGGTAGGCGTTGCCCGTGAAGGTGGCGTTGTCCCAGCTCAGGTGGTCGGGGAAGTGGAAGGTCCTGTAAACCTCGCAGCTCTCTTCGTGCCACCGCTCCTTCAGCTCCCCGGCAGCGTCCTGGAGGAGCTTCCCCACGATCATGACCGTGCGGGAGGCTACCGTGGGACCGGAGTTGGGGCACTGGTCGCTGTCCGGATAGTCGTGCCTGACCCGCTCCATGGGGATTTCCAGGGTATGGGCCACGATCTTGCGCAGGGTGGTCAGGACCCCCTGGCCGATCTCGGCGCTGGAGACGAAGATCTCCACGCTGTCGTCGGCGTACTTCTTCAGCCTGACCCTGGCCCTGATCAGCAGGTCCTCGCCGCTGCCGGTGAAACCGCAGCCATGGTAGAAGAAGGAGCAGCCGATCCCCCGCAGCATGCCGGGTCGCGGCTGGTGGGCGCGCTCCCCCCCGGGGGGAACGGAGGAGAGGCGCTCCAGGGTGTCGGCGATCTCGTCCAAGCGGATATCGTAGTGGAACAGCCCGCCGGTGGAGGAACGGTCACCCCGTTGCAGGAAGTGGGCGCGCCGGAAGGCGACCGGGTCCAGGTTCAGGGCGCGGGCGATATTCTCCATGTGCATCTCCACGGCGAAGAAGGCCTGCGGTCCGCCGAAGCCGCGGAAGGCGCCGCTGACCACGTTGTTGGTGGCAAAGGCTTTGCCGCTGATCTTCAGGTGGGGTACGTCGTAGACGCCGTTCGAGGAGAACATCATCCGTTGCAGTACCACGCTGGAGAGTCCGGCATAGGCGCCGCCGTCGGTCTTGACCTCCACCTCCCGGCCGATGATGCGGTTGTCCCCGTCCAGGTAGCTGGTGATTGCGATGATGGCCGGGTGACGCTTGGTGGTGCAGAGCAGGTCTTCCCGACGGTCGAAGACCAGCTGCACGGGACGGCGCGTCTTGACGGCGGCAAGTGCGGCATGGACGCCGGGGATGGAGGGATACTCCTCCTTGCCGCCGAAGCCGCCGCCGGTGGGGAGCTGGATCACCCGCACCCGTTCCTCAGGCCAGCCCAGGGCCTGCACCAGGGCTTCCTTGACGTAATAGGGGCACTGCATTGAACCGGAGACCGTGACCCGTCCGTTCTCGTACACCCCCACGAACCCCTGGGTTTCCAGGTAGACGTGCTCCTGGTAGCCGGTGCGGAACTCGTCCTCGAAGACCCGTACGGCACGGGCTTTCGCCAGGGAGATATCCCCCCTGCCGCACTGGTAGGAAACGAACCAGGGGTGGTCGCCGAAGATGAAGTCGTCCGTGGCCTGTTCCGCCTCGGTGATGTTTGAGATCGGAGGCAGCTCCTCGTACGAGACCCTGATCCCCTCCATGATCTCCAGGATGACGGCTTTGTCGGGACCGACCACCAGCAGGATCGGCTCGCCGATGTAGTTGACCCGATCCTGGGCGAAGAACGGCTGGTCCTCGTGGACGATGGGGACCAGGTTCCTGCCGGGTATGTCGTCGGCGGCCACGGTGCAGTATCCTTCCGGGAGGGGGGGGACCTGGATGGAGAGGATCCTGGCCCTGGCCCTGGTGGAGCGCAGGGTCCGGGCGTAGAGCATGCAGTCGTATCTCAGGTCGGCACTGTAGCCTGCCCTGCCGGAGATCTTGTCGTCAAAATCGAAGCGCCTGATGGGATGACTGATGGGCTCCAGCACTGATTCGCTCCTCTGTTTCCCTGCCGGTATGCCACCTCCACCGCCTCTTCCTGTCTCTGTGGACGCCGTGAAGGAGACCGCGGGATGCCGATGCGGGCACCATACCAGAAACCTCCGCAACCGTCATCCGCAAAGGCGTCGGCTGTTGCCGGTTCCCGGGCCTGCCCGCGGGACCTCTCCAGCGGAAAACCGTTACGAACGTGCCGTGCCGATCATTTTTTTTATGTGTCATTTTATCGTGTTGCATGTATAGTCACGCAATCGGGCGGGAGGTGGCCGGGGCATGGGACAAATCATACAGAATCTGCTGATGTTTTACGCGCTCATGGAGTATTCCTCCGATTCGATCGTGTTCAAGGAATACTTCAGGGACGAACGGGGAGGCTTCAATGGAGGCCGGTTCGTCTGCGTCAGCAACGAGAAGGCCCGGCACTACGGCCTGACCCCGGCCCAGATGCGGGGCAAGAGCGACCACGACCTGCTTCCCCCCCGGGAGGCGGCAAAATCCCTGAGCGACGACCTGTGGGTCCTGACCAACCGGCGGGCCATCCGCGACATCCGCGAGACGATCACCCATCCCGATGGCAAGCGAGTAACGGTGTCCGTGACCAAATTCCCCTGGTTCGACCAAGGGGGGGATATCTTCGGGGTGATCTGCATCGCCCGCGATATCTCGGCGCGGGTCGAGGCGGAGCATCAGTCGGACCGGCTGAGCGAATTCATGTCCCGGGAGCTGCTCGGGCCGTTGACGGAACTGGCAACGCGCGTCGACACATTGGAAACATCCGCCGGGAACAACCGCATCAAGCGGGACTTTTCCCGTATTCTGGCTAAACTGAAACAGAAGGTCCGGGGCCGGTAGCGCCGGCCCCCGCCTTGAGAGCGCTGCGGCGACCGCCGCGGCCCCGGCCGGGATGACAGCCGGATACTCCCATCACACGAGGCCCATTCCATGCAGGTAGAATCCCATGATATGGTTTTCCCCCCCCAGGCAGGGGAGGTGGAGGAACTCCAGGCAGTGCTCAGAATCAAGGAACAGCTGATACAGTTGCTGACCGTTGAGCGCGATGCCCTGGAACAGCGTTGCCGGGAACTCGCCCGGAAACATCTGGAGCTGATGGAGCGCCACGAGGCGCTGCGCCGGGAACTGGAGCGCATGCCCAGCCTGGAGGAACTGGTGAAACTGCAGACGACCATCATGTCCCTGGAACAGCAGCTCAAGCTGCTCAGGAGCGGGTCGGGGGAGCGGTCGGTCTGCGATGATGGAGGCGCGGGGTGCCAGACCCCGCCCATGGACGGCGACGACAAAGCCTAGAGCCGTACCCGCCGGGGAGGAGACCACGCTTCTATGACCGAACGGGAGAACCAGTCGAGAGCCTTTCCACTGGAGGGACGCTGCAGGTCCCACAGCCACGAGCTGCAGGCCCTGATCAGCCTGCTGGAGAAGAAAGGCCTCCTTTCGCGGGCCGAGATACTGGAGGAGATCGAGGCGTTTCGCGTCAAATGAGCCGGTGCTCCGCGCCGCGGAGTTCCGGGAAAAGACCCCTCGGGAGCGGGAACCGTTCCACCCCGGCGCGGCCGGTCGTGTCCACGTGTCGGTACCTGCTGGCTTCGCCGGTCCCCGGGTGGGTCCGCTCCTCTCTTTTTGTCTTTTTCATGATGTGTCATGTACGGTAACCAAGGACGGGATAGCTGAAACAATGGAAACAGTGGAAACCAATCACGCCGCGCCCCACGAGAACGGTACCCTGCTGCCGGCGGAGCGGCACCTGCACATCCGTGACCTCGTGCGGGAGCGGATCACGGTCAGGGTTTCAGAGTTGAGCGAAAAGCTGGGGGTGTCGGAGATGACCATCCGGCGCGACCTGGAGCTGCTGGAGCGCCAGGGGGTTCTGGAACGCACCCACGGCGGGGCACTGTACCGCCCCGAGCGCATGAACCACGAAAACGGCCATGACAACCGTCTGAGAGAGTATGCGGATCTGATGGACCAGGTCGGCCGCCGGGCCGCTTCCCTGATCGCCCCCAACGACTCGATCCTGCTGCATGCCGGTAGCGCTGCCTTGCATATCCTGCGCTACCTGGACCCGGAGATGCCGGTCAGGATCTACACCAACAACATCGCCGCCATCGACGAGGTGCGGGGAAAGCGGGCGGAACTGGTGCTGCTGGGGGGGGAACTGCGGCGGGAGAGCAACTCCCTGGAAGGGGCGCTGACCATGGGGATGATCCGCCAGATCCACCCGTCCAAGGCTTTCCTGGCCGCGGAGGGGATCAGCCTGAGGGACGGCATTACCAGCCCCGGCTTCTCCGAGGCGGAGTTCCAGCGTGCGATGATCGAACAGACCCGGGGGCAGGTGATCGTCATGGCCGCCAACGGCGCCTTCGGCCGGGTCGCCGAAGTGGTGGTGGCTCCCCTGGAACGGGCCCACCTGCTGGTCCTCGACCGCACGCCGCCACGGGAAAGCCTGCGCGAGCTGGAGTCGCTGGGAGTCCAGGTTCTGGTTGCCTGATGGGGTGACGAGATTGGGCGGATGTCGTCCGCTATGGGCTCATGGCGGTCATGCCCGCTTTTCCGCGCTCCAGGCGTTACTTTTTTCTGATGGAGTTGTGCCGTTGGGGAACTCTGGTCAGGCCCGATTCCCGGGGGCGGTAGCGGATATGCTCAGATGTTTTTTCCGAGAACAGTACGGAAAGGAGTCGGCCATGAATAGGTTCAGGAAACCGTGTCACTTCATTGCCCTTACCGCGCTTATGTGTCTGGTGTGTACCGGGTTGTCGTCCCCGGCCATGGCGGCCAGGTCGTTGCTGCTTGCCACGACCACCAGTGTGCAGGATTCCGGACTGCTGGAAGTGCTGATTCCGCTGTTCGAGAAGGAGAGCGGCTACCTGGTGAAAACCGTTGCGGTCGGTTCTGGGGATGCCATGAAAATGGGGGGCAGGGGAGAAGTCGATGTGCTGCTGGTGCATTCCCCGGAGGCGGTGAACAAGTTCGTGGCGGAGGGAAACGGCAGCGAGAGTCGCCCCGTTATGCATAACGAGTTCGTACTTGTCGGTCCCGCCTCTGATCCGGCAAAAGTGCGTGATTCCCGCACTGTTGCGGAGGCGCTCAGGAAGATAGCCAGCAGCGGCAAGACATTGTTCCTATCTCGTCAGGATAACTCGGGTACCCATGTTCGGGAAATGGAACTATGGAAGGCGGCGGGGGTCTCACCAGTGGGGCACAGCTGGTATCAGCACACCACCGGACTCGGCATGGGTCAGACGCTGTTCGTGGCGGACGAGCGGAAAGGCTACACGCTTACAGATTACGCAACGTTTTGGGCTCAGAAGAAGAAGCTCGATCTGGTCATACTGCTGAAGGGCGTTCCCGGTTTGCGTAACAGCTATCAGGTGGTTGTGGTCAACGCGACCAGGTGGCCCCGCGTGAATGAGTCCGGCGCCCGGCGGTTTGCCGACTTCCTGGTCAACCCCGCAACACAGAAGGTCATTTCCGAGTTTGGCGTGGACCTGTTCGGGCAGCCGCTTTTTGTTCCCGATGCCGGCGGAACCCCGGGTCGTCATGATTGAGTGCCGGCTACGGCACGGATAAGGGCGGCGAACGGGTGAGCCCCTTTCCGAAGTGCCTCCGGGAACGGCGAAGCAGGGCTTGATCACTCCTTAACGCCAAGGGTGACGCTGGGCGCCTTGAACAGTGCGCCAACGCTGCAACCGGTCGCGAGGTTCAGGCTCTTCGCGCTTTCGTTGGTGATTACGGCGGTGATGGTACTGCCGTTGCCCACATCAATGCCCACTTCCGTGCTGACCGGACCCTCCACGAGTTTTACCACCTTTCCGCTCAGCAGGTTGCGCGCGCTGGTCCTGATGTCTGCCATATCTCCGCAGATGATGATGCTGCTGGCCCTGATGATAGCGAAAGCCTCCCTGCCTTGTTTCAAATCCAGGTCGTCCACGCTGGTGTTGGTGATGACCGCGGCGATGGATGCTCCCCCCTTCAGAGCGAGGATCACTTCGCTGTTGACTGCCCCTCTTTTGACACTGGTCACGGTTCCGGCCAGACAGTTTCGTGCGCTGATGTTCATGGTCTCCCCCGTATGCAGGTTATCTGGTCTCTGGTACGCGATGCCCTTGGGATGGAGTCGCAGGACATATGCCCGAGTTAGCGTAAAAACGACAGGTAACCACGGATGGAACAGTACGATGCACACCCAGATGAGTGATGTTGTGTCCGGGGAGCCTGATTTGTATCCCGTGATTATCCCCTGTATCCGATTAAACTGGCCGTGTGTTGGGCTATGCCTTGGTAAAAATGGGGCCTGTCTGGTCTCCCATCGTCCCGTGCCGACACCATCGCGGATTTCCCCTACCAGTGGTCCAGAACCTCTCCCATGTGGCTGGTGTCGTAGCCGGGCAGTTCCGCCACCTCCCGGCGCAGCTCCTGGCCGTTGATCAACTCCAGCAGCGGACGGAGCAGGTCGCTGTCGTAGTGTTCCCGGGGAATCACCAGGTCGTACCGCTCCTGTTCCAGGGGGATGAAATCCAGGTGCAGTGCCCGGGCTGCGGCGGCGATGCCCAGGCCGCAGTCCGCCAGCCCCGACTGCACCGCCACGGCCACGGCCATGTGGGTGTACTCCTCCCGCTGGTACCCCTGGATCTGCCGAGGATCGAGCCCCAGCCTGGCCAGATGGTAGTCCAGGAGCACGCGCGTGCCGGCGCCCCGCTGGCGGTTGACGAACCGGAGGTCGTCCCGGATCAGGTCGGCGAGGCCGGTGATCCCCCGGGGGTTGCCGGGAGGGACGATCAGTCCCTGCTCCCGGTGCATGAAGGTCACCAGCACCACCGGCAGGTCCGGGAGGTACTGCCTGATGTAGGAGACGTTGTACTCCCCCGTGGCCGGGTCCAGCAGATGGGCCCCCGCCAGGTGGGCGTCACCGCGCTTGAGGGCCATCAGTCCCCCCAGGCTGCCGGCGTTGGCGCTGGTGAAGCGGCGGCCGGAGTCGGCCAGGTGCTGGGCCAGCAGGTCCAGGCAGAGGTCGTGGCTGCCGATGTGCACCAGGGTGCGCTCGATCTCGGCCGGGTCGCGGTAGAGTTCCACGCATACCTCCTGGCCCGCCTCGACCCCCTCGGAGAAGCGCGGAATGCGCACGATGCCGTCGGCGCGCACCAGGGAGGTGATGACGCCGGCGCCGCGGGAGAGGGGCGCCGCTACGGCCCGCTCCCCGACCCGTCCCACGGTGACGCGCACCGTCTCGTCCTCGCCCATGGGGGAGAGCAGTTTACGGGTGATGCTGGCCTGCATGCGGGGCCGTTCCCGGGGCGACAGCCCCAGCCAATGGGAGATGAGCGGCTCCACGAAGGTCTCGCCGGTCAGGGCGCAGGAGACCGGATAGCCGGGGATGCCGATCACCGGCCTGTTGTAGCCGGCGATCATGCCCAGGATGACCGGGTGGCCGGGCCGTACCGCCACGCCGTGGACCAGCAGCTTGCCCAGCTCCACCACGATGCTGGAGGTAAAATCCTCGCTTCCGGCCGATGAGCCGGCATTGACCAGCACCAGGTCGTGGTCGGCGGCTGCTTCCAGGACCGTGTTCTTAATCAGTTCGTAGTCGTCAGGCACCACCGGGTAGCGGGTGGGGATGCCCCCCCACTGCCGCACCTGGGAGGAGAGCACCAGGGAGTTGTACTCGATGATGTCCCCCGACCTGAGGCCGTTCGTACGGGCCTGCTCCACGGTCACCAGTTCGGTGCCGGTGGGGATGACCGCCACCCGCGGCTTGCGGCGCACGCAGACGAAGGCGTGGCCGCATCCCGCCAGGGCGCCCAGGTCCACCGGCTTCAGGAGGTGGTTGGCCGGCAGCACCAGCTCGGTGGCCACCATGTCTTCTCCCATGGGCCTGACCGCGGTCCAGGGAGCAACGCCGGCCTGGATCTCGATGGATTCGCCGCCATCGGGCTCATCGATATGCTGGGTCTGCTCGATCATGATCACGGCGTCGGCCCAGGCCGGGATCGGGTCGCCCGTATCCACGTAAGTCGCCGGACCGGCCGGGCCGATGGCCAGGCGCTTGGGCGCCGTCTCCATGGCGCCGATGGTGTCGGCGGAGCGCACGGCATAGCCGTCCATGGCGCTGGCGTGGTAGGCGGGGGAGGATAGTTCCGCCCAGACCGGCCGCGCGGTCACCCGACCCAGGGCCTCGTCGATGGGCACATCCTCGCCGGGCATCGGGTCCCAGGCCCAGACCTCTTCCATGGCCGCGACGAAGCGCCGCCAGGCCTCGTCCAGCGGTATGTTTTCCAGATAGAAATTTCTGCTCGTGCTCATTGCCGCCTCCTGCCGTGGTAATCAACCCCTGAATCCGATTCAGGCACATTTCAGAACAGCTCCACCTCAACCTCATCACCCTTGTAGAGGCCGCTGGAGTCCAGCGGAACGCATGCCATGCCGTCGGATCTGATCATGGTGTAGATCAGGTTCGATTTGCCGAAGACCGGCTCGGCCCAGAGCCGGTTGTCCCGTTCGCTCAGGGCGACCTGCACGTACTCCTCGCGTCCCGGGGCCGAAGGGATGTTGCGGGTGAGGAACGCCGTCACCCGTCGCCGTCGCGGCGGCCGCTCGATACCCTGCAGGCGGCGCACGAGGGGCGCCAGGAACAGCTCCGCCACCACCATGGCGCTGACCGGGTTGCCCGGCAGGCCGATCACCGCCTTGTTGCCGCAGACCCCCAGGATGGCCGGTTTGCCCGGTCGCAGGGCGATACCGTGCACCAGCACCCCGGGGCTGCCCAGCAGGTTGATCACGTCCGCCGTCAGGTCGCGGGTGGAGACGGACGAGCCGGCGGAGATCACCAGGCAGTCGGCCTCGTCCAGGGCCGCACCGGCGGCCGTCAGGAGCGCGTCATGGTCGTCGCGGACGATGCCCCGGCGCAGGGGAATTCCCCCTGCCCGGGAGACCAGTCCCGAGATGGCGTAGCTGTTCACGTCCCGTATCTGGCCCGGGTCGGGGGTGCGGTCGGGGGGGATGACCTCGTCGCCGGTGGAGAGGATTGCCACCCGGGGCTGGGCGGCCACCCTGACCCTGGTGATCCCCAGGGCGGTCAGGCCGCCCAGGTCCTGGGGCCTGAGCAAGTGGCCGGCCCGGAACAGGAGATCCCCCTCCCGCACATCCTCCCCCACCTCCACCAGGTTTTCCCCCGGCGCCACGGGGCGCAGCACCTCGATGGTGTGGTCGTCCATCTTCTGGGTGCGCTCCACCATCACCACGGCATCAGCACCGGTGGGGAGCATGCCGCCGGTGTAGACGGTGACCGCTTGGCCGGACGCCACTGTCAGGGGACAGGCGCGCCCCATGGGGGCCTCGCCGATCAGGGTCAGGTATGCCGGCAGGGATTCACCGGCGCCGAAGGTGTCCTCGGCGCGCACGGCATAACCGTCCATGGTGCAGCGGGGAAAGGAGGGGAGGGAGGAGGGAGCCGGCAGATCCTCGGCCAGGGCCCGGTCCAGGGCCTGGCAGCTGGGGATCTCCTCGCTCCGTATCCTTCCGGATAGCCGGTTCAGCAGGGTTGAGAGCGCCTCCGCCGGGGGAAGCACCGTGAACATTTCCGCCATTGTGGCTCCTTGATCCGCTGGATTGGGGGCGCGGGTTTCCCGCCCGGAAAGGGGCGGTCGTCCGCATCGCGAAGGTAAAAACGGCCAGATTGTAGCACAGCTGTTCCCGATGCAAAACGTTTTCCGCGACCCGGCGCGCGCCGGAACGGGAAATACCGGGGAGTGGCGCGGATGCGGCAGGTCTTGCCGCCAAAGGCTTGACTCCCGCGTCCTGCTTTGCCAGAGTACGGGATACCCATGCCGCGCTCCACGGGCAGCGGCGGAACAAGGAGCATGCCATGCCTTCCCTGGATTTTGAACGTGAACAGACCGTTTTCAGGAACTACTACGAAAGCAACCGCAACCTGCTGCTGGGCGCCAAAAAGGCCTACATGCGCATCATCAACTCGCTGATAAGACGCTCCGATGCGGGAGAGGTCACGAGAATCGAAGGCCGGGTCAAGGACCGGGAAGAGTGTATCAGGAAGTTTCAGCGCAAGTACCGGAGCAGGCTGGAGGCTGATGAACAGCCCTATGAAATCAGGGACTACCTGACGGACCTCATCGGTATCCGCATCGTCTGCCTCTATGAAGACCAGATTCCCGTGCTGATGGAACTGCTGCAACGGCATTTCAGGGTTCTCGACGTCACCGACAGGATCAAGGCTGCGGAGCAGAGCGAGGACTATTTCGGCTACAAGGGACTGCACATGGACCTGGCCCTGAACGAAACCATGGCGTCACGGCCAAAAAACCTCCCCTATGCGCAGCTTTCCTTCGAGGTGCAGATCAGGTCACTGATCCAGGACGCCTGGAGCGTGCTGGACCACAGGATCAAGTACAAGAAGTCGATCCCCATCGACCTCAAGCGCAGGATCAACCTCCTGTCCGCCCTGTTCGAGCTTGCGGACCGGGAGTTCAAGGAGATACGCATCGCCACCACGGAGCTGATGCGGGAAGCGACGGTGGCGTCCCTGGGCGATCAGTCCGATGATGTCTCCGCCGAGAGGGAACGGGCCGGGGGCTCCAGCCACAAAACCGTCAACGCCTTTACGTTCATGCGCATCGTCGGGCACTTCTTCAGGGATTTCGAGTTCGAGGATCACAAGGTGGACGACTTCGTCCATGATATCCTGAGGCTGGACAGCGGGTTTCAGAAATCCGACTTGCACACCTGCCTGACGGAACAGCTGAAAACCGTCAGGGAGTATCGGGAGTTTTTCATGGACGAGAACCCCGAAAAGGCCTTCAGCCCCTACACCTCCATCAGGCACTGCCTGTATCTCCGTGATCAGGATGTTTTCGGGCGGATTCTGTCCAGGGGGGCGCGGGAACGCTTCGCCGCCTGGCTGAACGACATCCAGGAGAAACCGTAGAACACCCAATGTTTCCGTCTGTTCGTTCGTGCCCCCGGGCCCGCCCTGTGGCGGGGATGGACGGGGCCTCCGCAGCCGCCTACCTTTTACACAAAGATTACATTCACGGAGCAGTATTCCTTCCGGTACGGCGGTACACTTGATCCTGATAGCACAGGCGAGGCTTCCTTCCCTCACGCGGACGGGCTCGTTTTTATTTTCCCGGGCTTTTAGCGCGCTCCAGCCGAAAACCCCGAAAGGCTCAGACGTATCGGCCGTTCGCGCTTCCGTTTCGCCGGGAAGCGCGGCGAAAGAGCCCTGATTGCGTTCTCCCCACCCCCACCTGCTGCTTCCTGGTTGATCCCGGTGATCCCTCGCGATACCCCGTTACGGGAGTCCGCATATGAAGATTCTCCTTGTGTATCCCCGCTATCCCGACACCTTCTGGAGCTTCCGCTACGCCCTGAAATTCATCGGCAGGAAGGCGAGTTTTCCGCCCCTGGGACTGTTGACGGTAGCGGCCATGCTCCCCGTTGCCTGGGACAAGAGCATCGTGGATATGAACGTTCGCCCCTTGCGCGACGATGACCTGGCCTGGGCTGACTGTGTCTTTATCAGTGCCATGTCCATCCAGCGCGCATCGGCCCGGGAGGTGATCGACCGCTGCCGGCACCAGGGGGTTAAGACCGTTGCCGGCGGCCCCCTCTTCACCGTCTGCCCAGAGGAATTTCCCCAGGTGGACCATCTTGTGCTGGGCGAGGCGGAGCTTAGCCTGCCACCCTTCCTGGATGACCTGTTCCGGGGGGAAGCACGGCATATCTATGCCGACAACCGGCGGGCTGACATGAGAGATACTCCCGTACCGCTCTGGGAACTGGTGGATATCCGGGACTACGCCGCCATGAACGTCCAGTATTCCCGGGGCTGCCCCTTTGACTGCGAGTTCTGCGACATCACCGCGCTGCTTGGGCGCACACCGCGCACCAAAAAACTTCCGCAACTGCTGGAGGAACTGGAGAGCCTCTATGTGTGGGGGTGGCGCGGCGCGGTCTTCTTTGTCGACGACAACTTCATCGGCGACCGGAAGAAACTGAAGCGGGAACTGCTCCCCGCCATGATCGACTGGATGGAGGAACGGGGACGGCCGTTCTACTTCTATACCGAGGCGTCCATCGATCTGGCCGACGACGGAGAGCTCATGGAACTGATGGTCAGGGCGGGATTTCAGGAGGTCTTCATCGGCATCGAAACCCCCCTCGAGGAGGGGCTTGCCGAGAGCGGTAAGGTCCAGAACAGGCATCGCGACCTGCTGGCCTCGGTGCAGCGCATCCAGCGGGCCGGCCTGCAGGTTCACGGAGGGTTCATCGTCGGTTTCGACAGCGACCCGCCGTCGGTTTTCGACCACCAGATCCGCTTCATCCAGGAGAGCGGAATCGTCACCGCCATGGTGGGAGTGCTGATCGCCCTGCGCGGCACCAGGCTCTATCAGCGCCTGCAGCAGGAGGGGCGGCTCCTGGGAGAAGCCACCGGCAACAACACATCGGTCACCCTCAATTTCGTTCCCCGGATGGATGTACAGAACCTCATCGCTGGTTACCGGACCATCCTCGCTACCATCTACTCTCCCCGGAACTATTATCAGAGGGTACTCAGGCTCTTCAGGGAGTACCGGCCGCTGCCGGGAAGGTTTCACCTCCAGCCGGGGTACGTGGGAGCGCTCTTCAAGTCGATGATGTTTCTGGGGGTGATCGGCAGGGAACGGTACTACTTCTGGAAGCTCTTCTTCTGGTCTCTTTTCAGAAAGCCGCGACTCTTTCCCCTAGCCATAACCTATGCAATTTACGGATTCCACTTCAGGAAGGTCGCGGAACGGATCAGGGAACTGGAGTGCTTGCCGGCGGAGAGGCGGCCGGGGTGATCCGGCGGATGTACCGCACGCGATCTCTGACTGCGCAGTTCAAATTGAACTCACGATGACAGTTACACCACTCATGTGGCGGTGGATAACCCCGCCACGGTTGGCCGATCACTTCGATTTGCGTTGTCTTTGAATGCGACACCGATGCAGTCGGGGTACCCCCTGCTGCCGGAATCTGACCATGTTGATCTCTGCCGAGGCGAAAAAAGGATCGGACATCACTCTCCGCTCTGGCGCACCTCGGAAGCTGCCAGCCGCCGGAACGCCGAGGCCTTGATGGCTGCGTGCACAGTGCCCCCCTGACGGATCTCCAACTCCCGGGCGGCCCCGGATACGATCTCCGCCACCAGCCTACCCATGCCGCACTCCAGTTCCACCCCCACCTTGCCGTCGCTGTCGAACAGGGAAGAAACCCGGCACTCCAGGAGGTTGCGGGCGCTGATGGCCTCGGGATGACGCTTGAAGAGGATGATGTCCCGGGAGGAAAGCTCGAACAGTCCGGCAGGGGTGTCGCGGTTGGCGGTTGTGAGGTACAGTTTTCCCCCCTGCCAGCAATAGCGGCACAGCCCGTCCTCTTCAACCATCCCCTCCAGCTCCAGCAGGTTGATGAAACCGACGGCGCTTTGCCCCATGCGGCTGCGGGCCAGTTCCTCGCCGGAGGTCTGCCGGGAGACCCGTCCCCGTTCCACCACCAGCACCGTCTCGGTCATGAGGCGCATCTCCACCAGGGAGTGGGAGATGAACAGGTAGGGGATGTTGAACCGTTCGCTGACCCGTTTCAGATAGGGGATGATCTGGAAGCGCAGCGTGTCGTCCAGGGCGGAGAGCGGTTCGTCCATGAGCAGCAGGCGCGGATTGGCCAGGATGGCGCGTCCCAGGGCCACCCGCTGTTTCTCGCCGCCGGACAGGTTGGTCACTCCCCGGTCCAGCAGCCGGTCAATTCCGAGCAGGTTCACCAGGGCGTCGAAGTCGATGGTGCGCCGCTCGCGGGGGGAGCGCCTGAAGCCGTAGAGCAGGTTGTTCCTGACGCTCAGGTGGGGAAACAGGCAATGCTGCTGGAAGACCATGGCGATGCGCCGTTTTTCCGGGGGGAGGTTGATGCGCCGGGAGGAGCTGAACAGGCAGTCACCGTCCAGGACGATCTCCCCTTGGTCCGGGGTCAGGAGCCCGGCCAACAGGTTGACCAGGGTCGATTTCCCTCCGCCGGAATTGCCGAAGATGCCGACGTGGTTTCCCGTGACATCGATGTCCGCCGTGAGGGTGAATTCGTTGAGGCGCTTTGTCAGCGTCATGCACAGGTTCATGTCAGGATTTCCAGGTCAGTTTCTTGCGGATCAGTTCGTGCAGGGCCAGGACCACCAGGGAGAGGATGATGGAGACCAGGCAGAGGGAGAGGGCCATGCTCTCGCTGTCCGGGGAGCTGGCGTATTCGTAGATGGCCAGCGGCAGGGTCTGGGTCACGCCGGGGATGTTGCCGGCCACGATGATGGTGGCACCGAACTCCCCCAGGCTGCGGGCGAACATGAGGGACGAGCCGGCCAGGAGCCCGGGGAGGGAGAGCGGCAGGATCACGGTCAGAAGCGTGTCGTACCAGCGGGCTCCCAGGGTGCGGGACGCCCTGATCAGCTGGGGGTCGATGGCTTCCATGCCGATGCGCAGGGAGCGGACCATCAGGGGGAAGCCGACCACCGCCGAGGCGACAACGGCGGCCTTGAGAGTGAAGATCAGCCTGATGCCCAGGTCGTTCAGAAGGCTTCCCAGCCAGCCGTTTTTGCCCAGGAGCAGCAACAGCAGATAGCCTACCACCACCGGCGGCAGTGTCAGGGGGAGGTTGACCAGCACCTCCAGCAACAGCTTTCCGCGGAATTTTGTGAAGGTAATCAGGTAGGCGGCGATAAAACCGAAGGGGAGCGAGAGAAGCGTCGCCGCCACGGCGACCTGGGCCGAGAGGCGGATGGCATCGATGTCCGCGGGTGAGAGTGAAACCATGGTGTTCCTTTTGGCGCGGGGAAAAACAACGTGACCCGTGACTGGTCACCCGTCATGAGTCACCAGTCACGGCCCGTCCCGTCGTTACTTCACGTCAAATCCGTACTTCACCAGAATCGGCCTGGCGGTTCTGCCGCGCAGGAATTGCATGAACCCGGCTGCATCCCCGTTCTTGGCGCCGGACAGGGTCAGGGCCATGGGGTAGGTCACCCGCGGATAGAGCTTCTGGGGTACGGTGAAGAGGATCCTGGACTGCTTGGCCTGCAGGGCATCGGTGCGGTAGACGAAGGCGCCGTCCACCTCGCCCCGCTCGGCGTACATCAGACACTCGCGCACATCCTTGGCCATGACCAGCTTCTTCTCCAGCTGCGCGGCAAGGCCGGCCTTGGTCAGCGCCTCCATAGCATACTCGCCTGCCGGGACGCTCTTGGGACTGCCGATGGCGATCCGGTTCAGTCTGGTCAGATCCCGCAGCGAAGATGCCTGGCTGGTGGTACCGGCGAAGACCAGGGTGTTGTAGGCGAACGTGCTGACGGAAGACGCATCCACCATGCTCTTGTTTTTCAGGTACTCCATCCATTCGGTATTGGCGGAGATGAATAGGTCGGCCGGAGCGCCGTTCTCGATCTGTTTGGCCAGAGCTCCGGAAGCGCCGTAGTTCTTGAGGAACCTGGTCCCGGGATGGCGCTTGGCATAGGCATCCGAGAGTTCGTTGATGACCTCCTTCATGCTGGCGGCAACGGAGAGGCGCACCTCGCCGGCCAGGGCCGGTACGGCCAGGAGCAGCAGACAGAGTACGGACAGGCACAACTTGATCGCGGATTTCATGGTTCTTCTTCTCCTTGTGTGGTGGTGACGGCCGCAATGGACAGCGCTTGGCCGTTGTTTCCCGGTTAACTCATTTCTCCGGTGCACTTCACGTCGTAGCCGGGCAGGCCCGCAAGCAGGGTCTTCAGCGGCGCGGAACGGACCACCTCCACCAGGGCCCGCACGCGGGGGTCATCCCCCTGGGGTTCGGGGATGCACAGGTCGAACGCCTCTTCCCGCAGGGCGATGAAATCCAGGCCGGCCTCGTCCGACATCAGTTTCACCGATATGCCCGCCTCGGCCCAGCCGGCGCGGATGGCTTCCACCACCCCCAGGTGGCTTCTGGCCGTCAGCGCCGGAGCGGTCGTTCCGCTCCCCAGCAGTTCATCCAGCACCTGGCGCGCACCCGAGCCGGCCTCCCGCCCGATCCAGCGCAGGTTTGATTCCAGTATCCGGTCCACGCCCTGTTGTCCCAGGCCGGGCGCCAGGACCAGTCCCTCCTGCCAGTCCACCAGCCGCACCAGGGTGAAGGGAACCGTGAGCAGCTCCCGCGCTGCCTCGTTGTTTTTCTCCGGCGCGCTGCTCCGCGCCAGGTGCAGGCCGGCCACGTGCACCAGGCCGTCTCTGAGCAGTTCCAGGGCCGTTCTGCTGGCCCGGGAGAGCACCAGCATGCGATACGGGGTGGAGCGGGCGTATTCCGCCGCCAGCAGTCCTGCCGCCGGGTCGCAACTGGCCATCACCAGGGTGCGGTGGGGGTCGCTGAAGGGGTTCTCGTACAGCTTCCCGTCCCTGAAGACGCCGTCATGAGGCACCATCCCCAGGGGGGACTGCTCCACCGGGTAGAGCAGCAGTTTACCGCTGACCATGGCGCGCCAGTAGCGGCAGGCGGGCTGTGACGGAGGCCAGGCCCAGTGCAGTTCCGTCGGCCCGCCTACCTTGAAGAGATCTTCCACCGAGCAGCCGAATACCTTGGCCAGGGCCAGGGCCGCCACGGTGGAAGGGACCAGTTTTCCGGTTTCGATGGCGCTGACCCCGGCACGGGAGAGCCCGGCACGCTCGGCCAGTTCCTGCTGCGACCAGGCCCGCTCCTCGCGGAATTTTTTGATCTGATTGATCAGAGGCGATTCTTCTCTTGACATGATAATGGAATGTATGACAGGATTCTGTCGCTCCTGGAATTTGTATGACAGCATCATGACGTGCTTAGCGTTTTTATGACAGTATTCTGTCTAATGCAAGTAAAAAGAACGCGGCCCCATCGATCCGGTTCCAAGGCTCGACCAGGCCGGCAGGAGCATACCGGGGAGGAGGTGAAGGGGGACGGGAATGGACGGACAAACGGCGCGGAAGACAACAACAGTATGGCGGCAGGGAGAGGAACGCACTGCCCGGGAACGGGAAGAGCTGATGCCCGGGCAGGGATTTCCGGACAACGTTCAGCTCAGGCTCATGGCCCGGATTCACGAACTGGGCTCCATCGCCATGGCGGCCCGGTCACTGGGCATCAGCTACCGCGCGGCCTGGGACATGGTCCTGGCCATCAACCGCCTGTCAACGACGCCTCTGATCTATCGCACCGGCCTGGGCAGCACGGTCGGGGTGACCCGGCTGAGCGAGGAGGGGCGCGGAATTCTCTCCCGTCTCACCGGAGCGGGAGGATGCGACGCGATGTAAACGGCAGCTGCCTGATCTGATTACCCTGTCCCGTCTGCCGGGACGCCGGGACGCCCTCGGGGGCGGCTGACTGACAACTGAATACAACCACTCGATTCTACATTGTTTGCTTCGCTTTCCCCTGGTCGACCCAGGGGTAACGGAGCCGGGGAGCACGGCCATCCGCGGCATCCCCCTTGATCTGGAAGTTACGAATACCGAGGTTATCAAGGCCAACGTGTGTCCGACTCCGTTGGCTTTTTTTGTGTCGTGATGACGGCGAGCCCCGTCCAGTGCGTGACCGGGTGTCGGCCGGGAGGCGTCGCGGACTCTGGCTCTCTCATGCACTGTTCTGCGGCTGCCGTCGGCACCGGCGGCAGCCATTTATTCATCGCGCACGCGACCGGGTATTCCTGAATCAGGGCGGACGCAGGTCCGGCTCTACCCGGGAGGAGAACGGATACACCGTGAAAAACAAACTCTGGATATGGGGCCTCGCGCTGCTGCTCTGTCTGACCGTGCTTTTCTCCCTGACCTTGGGCAAGTATCCCCTGAGCCTCGGGGAGCTGGGCGAGTACCTGCTCTCCCTGTGCGGCTTCGGCGGTATGGATGAACAGCGGGCCGGCCTGCTGCGCAACATCCTGGTTGAGATCCGCCTGCCGCGCATCTTTGCCGCCGTGCTGATCGGCGCGGCCCTGTCGGTCTCCGGCGCCGCCTTCCAGTCCATGTTCATCAACCCCCTGGTTTCCCCCAGCCTGCTGGGGGTCCTCTCCGGCGCCTCCTTCGGCGCGGCCCTGGGAATGATCGTCTCCGGCGACTGGCTGATGGTGCAGCTCTCCTCCTTTGCCTTCGGCCTCGTGGCGGTGCTCCTCTCCCTGGGAGTCGCCCGACTGTACCGCGGCGATCGCCTGCTGATGCTGCTCCTGGGGGGGATCATCAGCGGCGCCCTGTTTACCTCGTTACTCTCCGTCATCAAATACCTGGCCGACCCCTACAACCAGCTTCCCGCCATTGTCTACTGGCTCATGGGGGGGCTCGGCATGGTGGATACCGGGACCGTGCTGGTTGTGTCGATCCCCATCGGCCTGGGCATCCTGGTCATCCTGGCCCTCTCTCCCTACCTGAACATCCTCAGCATGGGGGACGACGAGGCCACCACCCTGGGGGTCAGGGTCGGCCTGATCCGTATGATCCTGATCTTCGCCGCCACCCTGGTCAGCGCACTGACCGTGGTGCTGGGGGGGATGATCGGCTGGGTCGGCCTGATCGTGCCGCACATCGCCCGCATGCTCACCGGTCCGGACAACCGCCTGCTGCTGCCGGTGGCGGCGCTGATGGGGGGGCTGTACCTGGTGGTGGTGGATGATCTCTCCCGGCTCGTCTTCAGCGTCGAAATCCCCCTGGGGATCGTCACCTCCCTGGTGGGCATACCGTTCTTCGCACTGGTACTGAAAAACGCACGGAAAGGATGGGGCTGATTCATGCTGATCCAGGCCGACAACATAACCTTTGCCTATTCGGACAGGCACGTCCTCCATGATGTCTCATTCTCCATCCGCAGGGGAGAGATCGTGTCGCTTCTGGGACCCAACGGCTGCGGCAAGACCACCCTGCTGAAAATCCTGCTGGGGTTGCACCACCTCGCGAACGGCGGATCGGTCCGCTTCGAGGGGAGGGATATCTCCTCCATCGACCGCAAGAGTCTGGCGCGCAGTGTCGCCTACGTGCCCCAGTTCCACCGCGCCTCCTTCGCCTACCGGGTGATCGACGTGGTGCTGATGGGGAGGATGCCCCACAAGGCGTTCTTTGCCCGCTACAACGGTGAGGATCTGCACTTGGCCAGGGAGGCCCTGGAAAAACTCTCCATCCTGCACCTGGAGGAGCGCCCCTATACGGAGATCAGCGGCGGAGAGCGGCAGCTGGCGCTCATCGCCCGGGCCATGACCCAGGGGGCACGCACCTTCATCTTCGACGAGCCGGCCAACGGCCTGGACTACGGCAACCAGATCCGGCTGCTGGAGGAGTTGGTCAACTTAAGCCGCGACGGCTACACCTTCATCAAATCCACCCATTTTCCCGATCACGCCCTCTGGGTTGCGGATCGGGTGATCATGATGAAGGAGGGGAGCATCATCGCCAACGGAAATTCCGACGAGACCATCACCAGCGAGAACCTGTATTCCCTGTACGGACGGGAGGTTGACATTCATAGCCTGAAGGAAAACTTCAGGGTCTGCGTGCCCAGCAGGCTGGGGATGGCGTCGCGAACGCACTAAGAATTGGCCGGCATCACTGCCGGACCACGGAAAGGAGTCACCGATGATCGAGATTACGGATGTTCACGAGGCGCTTGAACGATGCGTGGACTACCACGGCCACTTCTGCGCCGGCCAGTCCCTGGGGGTACGCATCGCCAAGAAGGGGCTGGAACTGGTCGGGGCGGAGGACCAGAAGGAACTGATCGTCTTCGTGGAAAACGACCGCTGCATCGCCGACGCGGTGCTGATGGCCACCGGGACCCGCCTGGGGAGGCGCAGCCTGAAGTATGTGGATTACGGCAAGATGGCAGCCACCTTCGTCAACCTGAAGAAGGATGTGGCCTACCGGGTCGGCCTCAAGCCGGTGGATCATGAAGAGACGGTCCGCGAAGGCGAACAGGACGACATGAAGGAGCGGGTGCTGACCATCCCCGACGAGGAGCTGCTCTTCTGGAACCGGGTGACGGTCCGCCTCAGGAAGGAGGAGCTGCCGGGCAAACCGGAGCGGATCGTCAACTGCGTCCGTTGCGGGGAGAAGGTCTTCGATGCCAAGGATATTGCCGGAGATGCCGGCCCGCTCTGCGTCTCCTGTGCCCGGGGCGCCTACTACCAGGTGGAGGAGTAGGGGGGATGAGTCTGGTTGATGCATTGCTGGAGAGCGTTGCCGGATGCGACGAGCGGGTCTCCAACGTGCTGGTGGGACTGCACTGGATCGCTCTGGAGAGCCGTTCCGCCGGCATCGCCCACGTCTACCGGGGGGGGGACGGTCTGGCCCTGAAGGACGCCGGTGTCATCCTGGAGCGGGATACACGGGAGATCGCCGGGAGACTGCGCAGCTGGGTTCCCCTGGAGGCAAGCCTCGGCCTGGCGGCCCTCTGTTCCCTGATGGAGCCGGAGGGAGAGCCGTTCAACGTGAAGGACTACATCCTGGCCAACGCTCCCGACAGGGTGGTGACCTGCGTGGGGAGGTTTCCCTTCTACCCCAAGATCCAGCGCGTTGCCCGGCGGACGTTTCTGCTGGAGATGAATCCCCGCCCCCGGGAGCTTCCCCCCTTTGCCGCCGAAGAGGTGATACCCCAGTCCGACCTGGTGATCATCAACAGCACCACCCTGATCAACAAGGCCATGCAGCGGCTGCTGGAGCTGTCACGGGGTAAGAATTGCGTCGTCCTGGGACCCTGTACCCCCATGAACGACGTGCTCTTCGACTACGGCGCCACGGTGCTCGCCGGCGTGCGGGTGACGGACCCGGAGCGGCTCTTCCGCAGCCTGGCCCAGGGGGTAAAGCTGTTCCGTGACCTGGACGGGATCAAGTCGGTCACCAGGTTCAGGAACTGAGGTGGATAGTCCTCTTTTGAATTATGGGGATTCAGGGTGATTTGTCGTGTCTGCCGGCTCCGGTAAATCCCCCCCAGCCCCCCTTTTCCAAAATGGGGAGTTTCGCTTCAGCCAGACTGAAGATGCGTGTGTATCAGCAGAGGTAATGAAGCACGAAGAAAGGTTCCCACTATGGATTGGCTCAAACAACTCGTGGATTACGGCGTGATCACGCTTCTGGCGCTGCTGAGCGTCCTGGCTCTCAGCTGCGCCATCGAGCGCTTTCTGACCTACCGGAAGATCGACCTGAACGACTACCAGGACAAGAAATCCCTGGAACTGGAACTGACCTCCCGGCTGCACCTGATCGCCACGGTGGGGAGCAACGCCCCCTACCTGGGGCTTCTGGGAACGGTGCTGGGGATCATGCTCACCTTCGCCACCATGGGGCGGGAGGGGTTCATGGACACCTCCAAGGTGATGGTGGGTCTGGCCCTGGCCATGAAGGCCACCGCCGCCGGGCTTTGCGTGGCCATACCGGCCACGGTCCTCTACAACCTGCTGCTGCGACGGGTCAAGGTGCTCATGTTCAGATGGGAGATCATGCATGGACGAAAAGGAATTTGACTACATCAACATCATCCCCTTCGTGGACATCATGCTGGTGCTGCTCACCATCGTGCTGACCACCTCCACCTTCATCGCCAGCGGCGGGATACCGGTCAATCTCCCCAGAGCCTCCCGCGACAACCGGGACGTCATCAAGACCAGGACGATCGAGGTGGACAGGAACGGCACCGTCATCTTCAACGGCCATATCCTGACCATGTCCGCGCTGGCTACGGCCCTGCGGCCGCTTGACCGGGCCACCCCCTTCCTGATCCGTGCCGACCGGGACCTGTCCCTGCAGGGATTCGTGGATGTGCTGGATACGGTCAAAGGCTCCGGGTTCACCCGGGTCAGTCTTCAGACCGAGAACCGGCGATGAGCAGGCAGCGGACGTCATTCTGTCTGTCGCTTCTGATCCATGGCCTGCTCCTTTCCTCCCTCTACGCGGTGAGCAGTTCCTCGGCCTGGCAGAGCGCACCGGTGGTACTCGATTTCAGCGTCCTGTCGGGGGGGGCTCCTGCCGGCGCTCCCGGCCCGTTGCCGCCGGGGCCGGCCGCATCGCGGCCGGTCGCACGATCCACCCCGGCGTCCCGGCCCCGGGCAGTGGCGCCCCTGCCGCCTCCCCCTGTCGCGCCGCGGGCGATTCCCGGGACGGCCCTGGAGCAGAACGGCCCGGCGGCCATCACCGCGTCGGAGAAACGGGAGACTGTTGCAACGGCCCGGGGCGAGGGGCAGACACGGCCGACCGTTTCCGACGGCCCACCGGGCTCTCCGGGCGGGGGGGGAAACGCTCCGCCCGGCGCTGGAAGCGGCGGTGGGGGTAATGGAGGGAATGGAGGCGGCGGCTCGGGGAGAGGAACCGGAGGGGGCAGCGGCGGCGGAGCAACGGCCGAACAGTTGAGAAACCGCTACCTGAGGGAACACTTCGCCTACATCAGGGACCTGATCCAGAAGAACATCAACTATCCGTCCCGGGCGCGCAAGTTCGGCTGGGCTGGCAAGGTGGTGGTGAGCTTCATCGTCCACGAGTCCGGCCGGGTCAGCGACGAGCGGGTCATGGCCAGCTCGGGGTACGACCTCCTGGACACGAACGTGATCAGCACCATCAGGAGCGTTGCCCCCTTTCCCCGGCCCCCGGTGAAGGCGGAGCTGCGCATCCCCATCGTCTACCGGCTGGATTGAGATGAAACAAGGCGCGCATGTATCGCACCACCTGGGGTGAACGCCCAGGCATACAAGAGAGAGGAACAGCACATGGAGATGGACGTGAAATCATTCGATCAACTGGCCCGTGACGTGTTCGCGCCAGTCTATCCCCTCATTGCGACCCAGATAGTCCAGCAAACCGGTATCACCCAGGGGACTTGCCTGGACATGGGGTGCGGCGGCGGTTACCTGGGGCTGGCCCTGGCGTGCATTACCGATCTGCGTTTCCGTTTTCTGGACCAGTCGCGGGAGATGCTGGACGTCGTACAGGCCAACCTGTCAGCCGCCGGCCTGGAAAACCGGGGGGAGGTCCTGGAGGGGAACGCGGAGTCGATCCCGCTTCCCGACCAATCTGTCAACCTGGTCATCAGCCGCGGCTCGCTCTTCTTCTGGGACCGGGTGCCCGCGTTCCGGGAGATCTACCGGGTGCTGGCGCCGGGAGGCATGAGCTACATCGGCGGCGGCTTCGGATCAGTCGAGCTGAAAGCCCAAATCACCCGGCAGATGGAGGCCCGGTCGGGGGAGGATGGCCAGTGGCGGGAAAAGGTTGCCAGAAATCTTGGCCCCCAGGCCCCCCGGGCCTTCGAGGAGGAGTTGCGTCGTGCCGGTATCCCCGATTTCAGGGTCGAACGGAGTGAAGAACGGGGACTCTGGATCATCATGGAGAAATAACGATGGAAATGTTGCGTTGTGACGTGTGCGAGAGGAGATGCGCCATGGTCCCCGGTGGCTCGGGGGGGTGCGGGCGCTACGGGGAGCGGGACGGCGGTATCGTGGAGCTGTATCCGGACCGGTATCTGGTGGCCTGTCCCATCTCCATCGAAACCATGCCCATGCTGCATTTCCATCCCCGGGCAAAGTTTCTCCAGATCAGCAGCACCGGCTGCAACTTCGATTGCCCGGGCTGCATCTCCACCGTCATCGTCAGGGAGATGTCCCCATCAAGTCCCGCGCTACAGCAATTGACGCCGGAAGAGGTGGTCCGCAAGGCCCTGGAGAGTGACTGTGTGGGAATTGCCTTTCTGATGAACGATCCCCTGGCCGGCCTGCCCGGCTTCATCCGGGTGGCGTCCCTGGCCCGTTCCCGCGGCCTCTTGGTGGGATGTTCGACCAATGGTTATTTCACCGAGTCATCCCTGGCCGCCCTGATGCCGCAGCTGGATTTCATCAACATCGGCTTCAAGGGATTTTTCGACCAGGCCTACCTCGCCTGCGGCGCCGCAAGTGTGCGGCCGGTCCTGCGCAACCTGAAGATCCTGCACGAGCGTGGGGTCCACCTGGAAGTCTCCTGCATTATGCACAACGAAAACCTGGATGAGCTGCGTGACCTGGCCCGCCACCTGGCAGGCATCTCGCCGAAGATCCCCCTGCAGGTGATGCGTTTCATCCCCCTGGAGGGGGCCGAGCTTGCCCTTGAACCGTCCATCCGCCAGGCCGAGGAGTTCTGTGCCGGGCTCACGGGGATACTGGAGCACGTCTATCTGTTCAACTCACCCGGCACGGAGCTCCTGCATACCCGTTGTCACGGCTGCGGCGAGGTACTGATCAGGCGGGACTTCTACGGCCCCATGGGGGCCAAGGTCATAGAATCCGACGCCGGGCTGGCGCCGGATAACAGCTGCCCCGCCTGTATGCGTCGGCTGGAGATACGGGGAGCACCGGCGGCGCAGGCATACCAGGAGGGGGACTTCGAGGGAGGGTACCCGTTTACGCGTGCCCTGGAGATCATCGAGTCCATGCTGATCGCCATGGGGGTTGACCGGCAGGCGACGGTCGTGCGCGCCTGGGAGGAGTTTCTCGGCAGGGGGGATCTGCGCGGTTTTCACCTGGCCATCCAGAATCCCCGGACCTATATCGACATGGTGCGTCATTTCGGGAATGTGGCCGGGGCAGGGGAGCGCGGCGAGCTGCTTGCCGCCTTCCTGGAGGAGCGGCTGATCCGGGTGGAGTCAGCCCTGGCCGGGGTGGACCGCCGGCCGACGGTCTACTACGCCATGGGTACCCCGCTCTTCTACCTGCGGGGTGGCCGTCTGGAGAACCAGCTGGTGGAAACGGCCGGCGGCACCAGCCTGAACCGGACCCTTGAGGCATCCGGCCGTCCCGGACGGACCCTTTCCGTGGAACGGCTGAACGAGCTTGACCCTGAGGTGATGGTCATCTCCGCCTTCATCTCCAGCAGCGTGGAGGACTTCCATGCCGAATGCCTCCGCCTGGGGGTGACCGCCCGGGCGGTGAAAAATCGCAGGATCTACAGCCATCCCGCTCCAGGATGGGACTTCGGGAGTCCCCGCTGGATACTGGGGCTCATGTTTCTGGCGATTACCCTCCATCCCGAGCATTATTCCGTGGATATTATGGCCGAAGCGGATGAGTTTTACCGCAGGTTCTACGGACCCGGTTTTTCCCCGGCCCACGTGAACCGCTCCTTCGGCAAACCCTCGGCCGAGTGGCGCTGGGGGACGAACGAGCGATGAAGCGGCCGGCTATACCCATTGTGATGCATGTTGATTTTCACCTGATACCACGAGGAGAAAAGAGTATGAGGAAGCGGGTCGTCGCGGGGATGGTTCTGCTTGTTGCGGGAACCACGGCCCAGGAGGTGCTGGCGGAGCAGCAGGCGGTTGAGGTGGAGAGCGTGGAGGTGACCGCAAAACGGGAACGGGAGCCGGTCTACAGTCCGTTCACCGTGCCTGAGAGCGCGTCCGCCACCGTGGAGGAGTTCTCCAGCGAGGAGATCAGGGCCGTGGCGCCGAGCAGCGTCTATGATGTGGCGGCTCTCTCCCCCGGGGCCCAGGTGACGTTCCAGGGGCGCAAGGGCTTGAACACGCTGCAATTGCGCGGAGGCGATACCGTCGGAGTGATCCTGGACGGGGTCTATATCCCCTGGTCCCAGGCGTCGCGCATGCTGGCCCAGTTTCCCGTTGACGCCATCGAGTCGATCAGAATCGTGCGCGATAGTTCGGCCGTTACCCTGGGGCCGCTGGTTCCCTTCTCGCCGGCGGTAAACCATGACAACGCTCCCACTCCCGGACAGGGGAGCTCCAACCAGGGGTTCATGGTTATCACCACCAAGCGGGGCAGGGGGTTCGAAGTGGGGGGGATCGCCGAGTACGGCAGCCACAACAGCCGTAACTTCCAGCTCTACCACGGCTACACAACCGGACCGTTTTCCTACCGCCTGGCGGGAACCGTGTCCGGCACCGACGGCAGGGACACCTGGAACAATGCCGCCAGCACCCGCTCCATTCTGGCCAACGGCAATTACGACGGCGCGGCGCTGAAGGCGGACTTCATGGTCTACTTCGCCGATTCCCGTCGGGAAATCCAGCGGTCCACGAAGGAGAGCACCACCTCTAACGCGCTCTGGTACTACGATCCCATGCGGAGCCTGCAACTCTCCGTCAACCTTCACAAACCCTGGAACAACGTCCACACCACCTCCCTCTCCTATGCCCGCGGACGGATCACGGCCCATGAAGTGCTGCGCACGGCCAAGGCGACTCCCGATGACATCAGCCAGGCAGACCAGAGCGACATGCTGCATCTCTGGCACGTGGCAGCAACCGCGGACAACCGCTTCGTGGCCGGCGTGCAGGGATTCCGCTGGAAGAGCCCCACCGGACAGTATTTTTACGAGGGGATCGCCCGCAAGGAGGATCTGGTCTCCGGCTATCTCCATGACGAGTATCGTCTGAGCGAACGTCTGACCCTGGATTTCGGCGTCAGGGTGGACGGCAAGTTCATCGAAAAGGGGTCGGACAAGTATTCGCCGCTTCTGGGCGGCAACAAGAAGATCAATGATGAATGGCAGCAGCCCGCTATCACCCTCTCTCTGGGGGGGAGTTACAAGCTGGACCGTCTGCATCGCCTGCTGGCCCGCTTCGGTTACACGCGCCAGGCCGCGGATTCGTTCCTGGCGACGGTGAACGGCAGTGATCTGGATACGGAGGAGCGCTTCAAGTACGAGCTCGGCGTTGAGGCCGGGTACCACCCTGCCTTCAACCCCAGTCTCACACTGTTTCTCTACGATATCAAAAACTTCGCCTATGCCGCCGCCACCGGCGGAAGCGGCGCCACTGCCTACAACATCTACGACTCCGCCGATGTCATCCGCGAGGGGATCGAATTTTCCTGCAAGGGGAAACTTCCCTGGGGGTTCGGTTACAACGCCGGGTATTCCTACATAACCACCGACCGCGGAGCCACCAACAAGATCAAGCCGCACCACATGGTCAATCTGCGCCTCTCCCACAGCATCAGGGGAGTGGAGAGCAACCTGACCCTGAATTACGTGGGACCCTATGAGAACAACTTCCTCACCACCGGCGGCATCTACCGTCCCGCGGGCGACTATACCCGCCTGGACCTGAATGTGAGCTACGCCTTTGCCCTGTCCGGCGCCCGGGCCCGGGCAACCCTGTTCGGCCGCAACCTGCTGGACGATCACTATGTCACCATAGCCGGCTGGCGGGACCAGGGGATGACCTGGGGCGGCAAGATGGAAGTGGCGTTCTGACGAGGGGATGTGGATTCAGATCTGGAAGGAAGGTGAATGAGATACAGACGAACAAACGGTGAGCGGGGGGGGAGTTCCCGCGTGATCCTGGATGAAGCGGCCCAGACCCTGCGCGCAAGGTACGGCGCCGGGCTTGACGATCTGGTGGTGGAACGGCTGGTGGTGGGGGTCTTTTTCGTGGGGGTCAAGCTCTCCAACGGCTGCGGCGGAGTTGCCTATACTCCCCCCGATGTGATCAGGACCGCCGGCAACCGCATCCTGAGGGGAAGCACTCCTTTCATCCGCGGCATGAAGGCGGCTGAAGTTATGGCGGGAAACGTGCCCGGTCCCTTCGCGGGAATCATCAGGCTGGCGACCCTGAACGCCCTGTCGGTCCCTTTTCTGGAGGATGGCCATTACCGGGTGGATGAGAGCGGCGACCTGTCCGGTGTCCCGATGCTGTTCCGCGACCGCCGGATCTGCATGGTGGGCGCCATGGTCCCGCTCCTGAAGCGGCTCAAGCACGTGGGCACCGCCGGGGTATACATCATCGACCGCAAGCAGGAGACCCGTGCCGAGGCCGAGGAGGGGTACGGAACCTTCATCCAGCCGGAACGGACGGCGGAAACCCTGGCCAGCTGCGAAACCGCCATCTTCACCGGGGCGGCCATTGCCAACAACAGTATCCGGGAACTGATCAGTCAGGTTCCGGCCGGAGCCGCCATCACCGTGGCGGGACCGACGGCCGGATTCGTGCCGGAGCCGCTCTTTCGCCGCGGGGTGGCCCTGGTGGGGACCGTGGTGGTCAGCGACAGCGACCTGGCCCTGGACATCCTGGCCGAAGGGGGCGGGGGGTATCGCCTGTTCAAGGAATGCGTGCGCAAGATCAACCTGATCAATGGGGATCAGTTGCGTCACCTGGGGCTGGAATGTCGCGAAGAGAGGCACCCGGGAGTACCGACAGCCTCTTCATGAGTCGCCGCGGTGTGTCTGTCGCCGCGTTGTGCCTGAACTCCGATGAAAACGCTCCGCCGCCGCGGACGTTATTAACGTATGGCGTGAACTGTCATGGCGTACCACAAACACAAGGAGGATGTGGATGAGAAGGCGAAGAAGCAGGTTGTATCCAGTGGCCGCGGGGAGCGGCCTGGTGGCCCCGCTGCTGGCGGTTTCCCTGTTGTCGTCTCCGGTTCTGGCAGATGACACCCAGGCCCAGATGGACGAGAACAGCGACGTCTTTACCCTGGGCAAGGTGGAAGTGACCGGCAAAAACGAAAACATCAGGAACCCGGCTGTGGAGGTGGTGAGCCAGGAGGACATGCTCCAGTTCGATACCAAGACCGTCTCCGAGGCGGCCAACCTGGTGCCGGGCGTTACCCTTTCCAAGATGGGGGCACGTAACGAGTCAACGGTGTTTATTCGCGGCTTCGATCTCAAGCATGCGCCGCTGTTCATGGACGGCATTCCCATCTACGTCCCCTATGACGGCAACGTGGACCTGGGGCGCTTCTTCACCTCCGACCTGTCGGAACTGGTCATCTCCAAGGGATTCGCGTCGGTGCTCTACGGTCCCAACACCATGGGGGGCGCCATCAACATGGTTTCCAAGCGCCCCACCAGGAAGTTCGAGGGAAACGCCGGGGTCGGCTACAGCTCCGTGGACCAGTACCACACCTTCGCCAACTTCGGCACCAACCAGGGCACGTGGTACTTCCAGGGGGGCGGTTCCTGGTATGACACCAACGGCTTCGATATGTCAGATCATTACCATAACACGACCTATGAGAACGGCGGCAAGCGAGAGAACGCCAAAGCCCAGGACTGGAAGGTCAGCGGAAAACTGGGGCTGACCCCCAACAGCACTGACGAGTATGCCCTGAGCTACATCTACCAGAACGGCGAGAAGGGGGTGCCCCCCTACGCCGGCGACAACCTCACGAATTCGAAAAAGAAGTTCTGGCAGTGGCCCTACTGGAGGAAGCAGAGCCTCTACTTCACCTCCCACACCGCCATCGGCGAGAAGAGTTACGTCAAGACGCGGGCTTATTACGATCGCTTCAAAAACTCGCTGCTGATCTTCACCGATGACAGCTACAGCACCGTTACGCCCAACAGCGGCAACAGGAGCTGGTACGACGACTACACCTACGGCGCCTCCATCGAGGCCGGCACCACGCTGATCCCCAACAATGAACTCAAACTGGCCTTTCTGTTCAAGGATGACGTGCATCGCGAAGGTGACGACGGAACCGGTACACCCCAGAAACGCTTTGAGGAACGGATCTTCACCATTGCCCTGGAGGATACGATCAAGCTGACCGACAGGCTCTCCGCCATCCTGGGGGTCAGCTACGACTTCCAGAACACGGTTCAGGCCCAGGATTACAACCCGATCGTCTCCGGCGGTCCCAATGTCCTGCATGACTTCGACCGCAGGAACAACAACGATGTCAACGCCCAGGCAGCGCTGTTCTATGCCTATTCCGACACTGGAAAGGTTCATGCGGCGGTGGCGCGGAAGAACCGCTACCCTTCCATCAAGGACAAATATTCCTACCGGTTCAAGACCTATGTGCCCAACGAAAACCTGGACCCGGAAGTGGCCAACAACTATGAGATCGGATTCGAAGATACGTTCGCCAAAAAATACAGGATAAAAAGCACCCTGTTTTTCAACGATATCTTCAAGTACATAGCCGAAGTAAAGAACGTCGTCGGCAGCAAGTCGCAACTTCAGAATATAGGCCACGTCCAGCGTTACGGCTTCGAACTGGAGGCGAACGCCTCGTTTACCGAGAGCCTTGAAGCAGGGATGAATTACACCTTCATGTACAACAAGAACAGAACAAACGATCTGGTGATAACCGATCTTCCCAAGCACAAGTTCTTCGTCTACGGCAAATACTCTCCCGTCAAGCAGCTCAGCCTGTTCGCCTCCCTGGAGTACGACACCCGGCGCTACAGCTCGACCGACGGCGTGGATGAGGCGGGCGAGTTCGTGGTCATAAACACCAAGGTGAGCTACGAACCGCTCAAGGATCTCCTGCTGGAGGCGGGGATCAACAACCTCCTGGACCGGGATTACGAGCTGACCGAGGGGTACCCCGAGGCGGGACGCACCTACTTCGTCCAGGCGCGCTACAAGTTCTGACAGACAAGGGACGTTACTCGTGACTCGTGACTGGACCGGTAACCAGTCACGAGTCACCAGTCACGAATTACGAGTCACGGAGAGGTGAAATGGACAGAATCGAGATCGACTGGAATCAGGCCTGGCAGAAGGCCCGGGAAGGGGTGTCCCACGGCAGCGACTCCTCCTTCTGGGACAAGCGGGCGCCCGCCTTTGCCCGCCATGTGAAGCAGACGGACTACGAGAAGCGGTTTATCGAGCTGATGCAGCCGGACCCCTCCTGGAGCGTGCTGGACTTCGGCTGCGGCGCCGGGACCCTGGCGATCCCGCTGGCCCGACGGGTCGCCTCGGTGACGGCGGTGGATTTCTCCCGGGTGATGCTCGACCTCCTGGGGCAGTCGTGCCGGGACGAGGGGGTCGCCAACGTCACCTCCATCCACGGCAGCTGGGACGATGACTGGGAACGTCTCGGCATCGGCAGCCACGACGCGGTGATCGCCTCCCGTTCCCTGGTGGCCCATGACCTGCGGCAGGCGATCGTCAAACTGGACCGGACCGCGCGCCGGGTGGTCCATATCTCGTCGCTGGTGGGGGACGGCCCCCAGGACCGGCGCATCTACGAGGCGGTTGGCAGGACGCTCCTGTCCGGGCCGGACTACATCTATCTCTACAACCTGCTGTACCAGATGGGTATCCACGCCTCGGTCAATTTCATCAGCCACCGGGAATGGAAGGTCTTCGCCGACCTGGACGAGGCAATGGAAGGTACCAGCTGGATGCTCAGGGACGCCACCTTCCGTGAACTCGAACTGCTGAAGGCGTATCTGGCCGCGACCCTGGTCCCCTACGGGAACGGGCTGCGCTTCCCGGGGCCCCGGGTTGTTTCCTGGGCGCTGATCAGCTGGGAGAAGGGTGAGAGCGGTGAACGGTCAGGAGTGAGGAGTGAGGAGTGAGGGACGGCCTTGTCCGGCTGGATACTCACCCGTTTTCAGGATCAGGGGAGGTGCGACCATGCGTTGTCACTATTGCGAATGGCGCTGCGAACTGGGGATGGACAGGTTCGGCGTCTGCAAGATGTACTACTCCGACGGGGAGACCATCCGGGAACGCTTCCCCCGGCGCTGGTGCAGCTTTGGCGTCATCGGTATCGAGGCGATCCCCTTCTACCATGTCTATCCCGGCAGCCGCTGCATGACCATCGGCACCGGCAGCTGCAATTTCCACTGCCGCTACTGCTCCAACGCCTTCATCGCCAAACGGGATCCCCTGGAGATGGAGGACGAACTGATCGACCTCACCCCGGCCGATATGGTGAAAACGGCGCGCAAACTGGGATGCCACCACATCGTCTTCAACGTGAACGAACCTGCGGTGTCGCTGGACTCCCTGGGGGAGCTGGCCCGGGAAGCGAATGACGCCGGCATCCGCATGGGCTGCCTGACCAACGGCTATACCACGCCGGAGTCGACGGAGCTTCTGGCCTCCATCTTCTCGTTCTTCAACATCAGCCTGAAGGGGCTCTCTCCAGAGTTCAACCGGGAGTACATCGGCATCCCTTCGGTGGAGCCGGTGCTGCGTACCATCCGGCAGCTGGCCGCCATTCGTCATGTGGAACTGGCCACTCCGGTCATCCAGGGGGTGAACGACCATGAACTGGAGCAGATGGCCGGCCTGATCGCGGAGATCGACCCGGAGATCCCCTGGCACGTCTTCCGCCTGCTGCCGGAGGACGAGATGAAGGACAGCCCCTATCCCGGCATATCGTCGGTCAACGCACTGCTGGAACCTGCCCGGGAGAAGCTGGCCCACGTCTATTTTCACAATTTCGTCGGTTCCGAGTGGGTCAACACCCTCTGTCCCTCCTGCGGCAGCGTGGTGATCGAGCGTTTCAGCCTGGGGTGCGGCGGCGACAAGCTGCAACGCTACCTGTGCCGGGGCGCACGCTGCGCCTCCTGCGGCCGGGAAATCCGGCTCCTGGGCGAACGGGTGGCCTGGGACGGCGAAGGGGGGCTGTCATGAGTCTGGCGATCATCGATACCCGCGAGTGGCAGAACATGTTCGACCTGAAGAGCGGCACCAAGGTGGAGGCGGAAGGGGCGCTGGTGGAGCTGATGAAAACCACCCTTGCCCGTCACCCCTATCCGGGGGACATGGCGCCCGGCAGCAACCGCTGGGTCTCGGACATTGCCCTGGAGCTGATCCGGGACTACGATCCGCGCTTCGTGTTCCTGACCTATGCCCGCCAGTACTTCTCCCTGCGCTATGCGCCCCTGAACAGGGAGGAGCGGGGGCACCTGGTGGCGGAACTGCACCGGGAGGTGGAGCGCTTTGTCGCCGAATCCGGCTTTACCCCGGTGATCGTTGGCAGGGGAGACATGATCCCGCTTATGGGGTACGTGGACCTGAGCAGGCTGGACGGCCTGGCCATCGCCACCCACTGGTCGGTCCGGTATGCCGGCCTGCACAGCCCCAGCCGGGCCGACCTGAAGGCGGTGACCGGGCATCCCCATATCGAGAGGGTCGTGAGCCGCGACGAGATGCTGCGTCTCTTCCAGGGTACGGGCGACGACGGGGCCAGGGTTCCCGACTATCTGGTCGTGGCGGAGCGGGGCTATGCCCTGCGCACCGTGAGCAGCACCATGCGCACGCCGATCATGATCCACGATGCCGCCGAACACATCCCGCTCCACTCTCCTCTGGGGGGGGCGGATGAAATCACCGCCATCCGCGATCTGATCATGGACAACCTGGGTGAGCGGAGAATCGCCCTCATCGTCCTGGACGGCATCGGAAGTTCAACCTTTCCCTGGCCCCTCGCTCCCTGCCGCAATGGCCGGGAGTGGTACTCCTACGAGCCGGGAGCCGGGCAATACCTGGCCATGAGCTCCGGACGGCACCGGGTGTTCGACTACCCCTCCGGGTACAAGTCGTACAACGAGGACGGAGGCGAGAAGGAGTATCCGCTCTCCGGCTACTTCACCTCCCTGCCGGAGGGGACCATCGGCCAGGGTATGGGGGAGCGGAGCATCGCCGTGGGGAACAACAGCATGTTCATGCACATGGTCACCGGGGCCGACCTGTGCGTGGAGTGCTTTGCCCGCAACCTCTCCAACCAGGGGGCTCTCGGGGTGATCCATTGCCGGGTCGCGTAGGAACCCGGCCGGCGTCGTCCATGCGCCTCTCTCTTCGGACAACACTGAAGTAACAAAGAAAGGAACGAATAGCATGTCCCTGGAAATCCAGAACAAACTGGTCGCCTGCCTGGAACCCCATGCCGCGGGCTTCACCGTTGCCGATGTGCGCATGGGGCTCGGTTACACTGCCGTACGCCTGAACAACGGCTGTGCCGGGGTGGCCTGGACCTCTGCGTCCAATGCGCCCTGCTGCACCCATTTCTCCGCCGCCGGAACCCTGATCGGACGCCCTGCCGGAGAAATCCTGAACATGCTGGGGGATAATGGCTCGCCCCTCGGCCGTACCCTGGGTCTGGCCACCGCCAACGCGCTTGTGACCTCCCTTCCCCATCCCCCCTTCTCCCGGGAAGAGGTCATCTCCAGTCTTGCCATCGCCCCCGGGGAGCGGGTGGCCATGATCGGCTACTTTGGCCCCATCGTGGCCCAACTGGAAAAAAACGGCTGCACCCTGGAGATCGTCGAACTGAACCCCCACAAGGGAGAGAACACCCTCACCCCCGAACAGGGAAAACGCGCCCTGGAGGAATGCGACGTCGCCATCATCACCGCCACCTCCCTGGTGAACGGAACCTGCGACGATCTCCTGGCCTCCCTGGGGAAACCGCGCGCCGCCGTGCTCCTGGGGCCGTCCACGCCGCTCTGCCCTCCGGCCTTTTCCGGGACTGCCATCACCCACCTGGCCGGCGCCATGGTGGTGGATGCCGACAGGGTCATGCAGGTGGTCTCCCAGGGGGGAGGCACCATGCGCATGAAGCCGTATCTGGACTTTGAGTACGCACGGGTATAGCACCGCCGTTCGTTGCGGCGCGCCGTTGGCCTTTCGGCGCGTTCAGGGTGAACGGCAACCTGCCATCCGATGAGCGCTCATATTCAGCTTGATTGAAACCACTGCTCCCCCCTTTGATAAAGGGGGGCTGGGGGGATTTGTTGGCGTTGGGTTTTGAGGCAAATCCCCTGAGCTCATCGAAGGAACATCCCTGCTCGCGCTTCCGTTTCTCCATGCCCCGAACCCCGTCGCCTGCGTCGGGGCGGGTCACCCGTTTCCGTTCAGGAGGAATCATGCTCCGTTCCACCGTTGTGCTGCTTGCCCTGCTGCTCTCCCTGGTCTCATCCGTCTCCGCCCGAACAATCACCGACATGAGCGGCCGCAGGGTCGCCGTCCCCGACAGGATCCGCACGGCAGTGGCCCTGTCGCCTCCCGCCACCTACCTGCTTTTCAGCATCGCCCCCGATCTGGTGGCCGGGCTCAATTTTCCGCTCCAGGGGGAGGAGAAAGGGTACACGGTGGAGGCGTTCAAGAACCTGCCGGTCATCGGCGGCATGGTGGGGGAGTCCCGGGCGCTCAATCTGGAGATGCTGTTGAAGGTCAAGCCGGACGTGGCGTTCATCTGGGTGTTCGGCAACGCCTACAACGCGATGAACGGCCAATACGAGCGGAGTTTGGCCAGACTGGGCATTCCCGCGGTCTTCGTGCGCATGGACCGGCTCCAGGATTACCCTGCCGCTTTTCTCTTCATGGGAGAGGTGCTGAACCGTCGGCAACGGGGGGAGCGACTCAACCGCTACGCCGTCGATTCCCTGCGCCGGGTTGAGCGGGCCCTGGCTGGTCTGTCCGCACGGGAGCGGGTGTCGGTGTACTACGCCGAGGGGGCGGACGGCCTGGCCACCGAGGGGGAACACTCCATGCACGCCGCGCTGATCCCGCTCTGCGGCGGGAGGAACGTCTGCCGCATGAAGCCCACCGGCCTGAACGGCCAGGAGCGGATCTCCATGGAGCAGCTGCTCATGTACGATCCGGAGGTGATCCTGGTCAGGGAGCGGGTCTGCTTCCGGCGCATCTGGAGCGATCCCCGCTGGAAGCGGCTGCGGGCCGTGCGCGACCGGCGGGTGTACCTGCTTCCCCACGTCCCCTTCAACTGGTTCGACCGCCCTCCTTCATACATGCGGCTCCTGGGGATCCAGTGGCTGACCAATCTGCTGCACCCCAGGCGCTATCCCCGGGACATGGTCAGGGAGACGCGGGACTTCTACCGTCTGTTCATCGGCCGGGAACTGTCGGTTCGCCAGGCCCAGGCGGTGCTCCGGCCCCGGTAGGGCGCGACATCAGCGAAAGGATAATGGCGTGTATTCTGTCAACAAGGTTGCTGGCATGAGGGTGCAGCTGGCGTTTGTGGTCGTCTTCGTCCTGTGTGGGATGAGGTTGCCCGCCCATGCCGCCGGGTACCGGATAATCACGGACATGGATGACCGGAACATCGAGGTGCCGGTTAACCCCAAGCGGATCGTCTGCATGCACGGTGTCTCTTCCGAGCGGATCATGATCCTCGGTAAGGGGGACAGCATGACGCTGATGGCCACGAAGCCGTCACCCTGGGCCTACCGGCTGTTCCCCGAGATGAAGCGGGTCAGGACCGTGCCGATGCCGGCTCCCCCCAACCTGGAAGAGATGGCGAGGGAGAAGGTGGATCTGCTGCTCTATTCCCCCATACCGGTGGAGACCCGGAAGTACCGGGCGGTGGGGATACGGACGGCGTGCGGCTTTTCTGCCGGGAAGCGGCCGAGAAGCGTTCCTGATTTCATCGCCAACTTCAAGCGCCAGATCCGCTTTTTCGGCGAGCTTTTGGGTCCAGAGGCCAAGGCACGGGCCGATCGGTACTGCCGCTACTTCGACCGGAAAGTCGGTCAGATCCTTGCCAGAACGTTGAAAATTCCCAGGAGTAAACGGCCCACTGTCTACTATGGAGGCAGGGTTGCCATCGGTGGGGGAGGGGCCAGTCTCCTGGCAACGCAGGGGAACGGGAGCGTCCTGCACTGGAATGTGGAGGTGGCGGGAGGCACCTACCTCCCCCGGGCCATCGACCAGAATTTCGCCGAAGTGAACCGGGAACTCCTCCTGGCCTGGAATCCGGACCTGATTCTGGTGAGCGGCTGGAAGAATTCGGGTGACGATGTCCGGCACAGCCGTCAATGGGCGGGGCTCAAGGCGGTCAGGAGCGGGAAGGTTCACACCATTCCCCAGGGGGTTTTTGCCTGGGAGTATGCCAGCGGGGAGAGTGTGCTGCTGATGATCTACCTGGCCAAAATCCTCCACCCCGACCTGTTCCGGGACTGGGACATGAAGAAGGAGATGCGGGAGTTCTACGCCCAGGTGTACGGCAAGAACATCACCGACCGGGACGCGGAGCGGATCCTGCGCAACCTGCCGCCGTCATGAACGTAAGGCGATACCTCTGGCGACGATTTCCCGGGAGATACGGTACGTATCCGGCCAGCCATGGTTCGGGACGCGGGATAGGCTGGTTTCGACCCCAGCCGCGATGAAGATTTGCTGCCGGTGCGCCCTCTACGCCACTCCTGGACGACGGAGGGGGATCGGAGGGTGATTGGTGATGAAACTGACTGAGTCGGAGCTGTGGCCATACGGTGAACCATTGGACTCGAAAACAACGGAATATGGAGGAATAGAATCATGAATGTTGCTCGCTTACGGCGTTACCTGTTGTGCTGTTATGGTGCCGTCACCCTCGTGGTTACCCTATGTATCATGCCCCCATCCGCGGCCAATGCCATGTTGATCACATATTCAATGGTGTATACGGATGACAGCTCACATACGGTCGGCACCGGTTCCTATACCTGGAATACGGACACGGAAACAATGACCAGTCTCACGTGGAATTTTTCCGGCAAGGTCGGAACCGTTCTCGATAGTGCACTCGGGCACACATACCATTGGTACGACCCCCGTGCCACCACGTACGGAGAACTCTATTACCGGTTCTTCACCGATCCACGGGGATACCTGGTTTCCCAGTACAACCCCCTGTCCATCAGCGTCGGATTGATGCCGTACAATGTGACGGGCGATTTCGGCTTTGTCGCTTTTGGTGTTGAACGGAATATGGATGATGCCTCCTACATTTTTTACGACCGGGATTGGAATGAGGTAAGCGAAGGACATGTGGCGACAACTCCGGTACCGGAACCGTCCAGCATTGCCCTCGTCCTCGCCGGGCTGCTCACCACGGGGCTTGTCGTTGCCATACGGAATCGTATGCGCTGATCAGCTACTTGAATGGTTAATAAGTTCAGGTGCTTATCAGAAATACGGCTAGAGCCGCTGCTGCTGATATTCGAAACGGTCATTCATGGCACCCGTATCACGGGACGGACGGAGCGATGGAGGAATACTGATGCAGTGCGCCATATGTGAACACCGCTGCCTGATCCCGGAGAACGGGACCGGCATCTGCGGCATGTATACCGTTGCCGAGGGGGTCCAGGTGGAAACCTGTCCCGACCAGTACCTGGTCATGGTGCCGTCGGAGATCGAGTCCATGCCCATGCTGCACTACCATCCGGGCGGTACCTTTCTGCAGCTCTGCACCGTCGGCTGCACCATGCGCTGCGACGGCTGCGTCTCCTGGGTGCTGACCGAGAGCGTGGCGGCCATCCGGGGGGCGCTCTGGGAGATGAGCCCCGAAGCCGTGGTGGCACGGGCGCGGCAAGCGGGGTGCCGGGGGATCATGTTCTGCTTCAACGAGCCGGCAGTTTCCTTCTTCACCTTCAAACGGTTGGCGTCCCATGCCCGGGAGCAGGGGCTCCTGGTGGGGTGCGCCACCAACGGCTGCTTCACGGAAGCGGCGTTCCGGGAACTGCTCCTCCACATCGACTTCATCAACATCGGTATCAAGGGATCAAGCGACGAGACCTACGCCCGCCTGGGGGCACGCTCCGCTGCGCCGGTATTCAGGAACCTCCGGCTGAGCATCGAGAGCGGGGTGGCCACGGAGGTGGCGGCGGTGTACGTGAAGGGGCGCGAGGAGGAGCTGCGGGAGACGGCGCGACGGGTGGCCCGACTCTCGCCGGATATCCCCTTTCAGGTCATGCGCTTCATCCCCCTGGCCATGGCGGACGGTTCACTGGAACCGACGGTGCGGGAGGCGGAAGAACTCTGCGGAGAGTTGGAGGCACTGCTCACCCATGTCTACCTGTTCAATTCTCCCGGCACGGAACAGCTGCATACCCGCTGTCCGGCGTGCGGCGAAGTCATGGTGACCAGGGGGTTCAACGGCCCCATGTGCGCCCATGTCACCAGCTGGAGCGAAGGAGAAACCTGCTCCTGCGGTTTCCCGACTCCCTTTGCGGGAAGCCCGGAGCGGGACGGCGGAGCCCAGGTTCTGGGCTATTTCGGGGGGTACAAGACCATCATGGCCCTGGAGTCGGTCCAGACTGCGCTGGCGTTCCTGGGGGAGCGCGATCCAGCGGTGGTCTCCCGGGTGTTCCGGTGCGTGCTGGAGTCCGGTTTCATCGCGGAGTTGTATGAGCGCTCCAAGAGCATCGACTCGTGGCTGGAGATCATCGGGCAGTACGGGCGGCTTGCCGGCAGAGAGGCCGAGGCACTGGCACTGGAGACCTTCATCCGTTGTCATCTCTCCCTGGTGGCGGAACTCGCCGCCCAGGTGGAACAACGGCCCCGGGTCTACCTCTTCCTGGGTCACCCGCTCATCGCCCTGTTCGGGGACAAGTTCGAATGCAACCTGGCGGAGCTGGCCGGCGGTGACTGCGTCAACGGGGAGATCCTCCGCGATGATACGCCGGGCATGACCATTTCCGCCGCAACCCTGAACCGCCTCGATCCCGAGGTCATGCTCGGCAGCGGCGCCCTGGGGTATCCCGCCGGGGAGTGTCGCGACATCTGTTGTGAAACCGGGGTGGATGCACGGGCGCTCCGGCAGGGGAGGGTCCACTCCCTGGCGCCCTACAGCGCCTCGGGCAGGCCGGACTGGATCCTGGGGCTGTTGCACATGGCTAACCTGCTGCATCCTGCTCTGTTCCGCTTCGACATGGAGCGGATTGCCGACCGGTTTTACAGGCGGTTTCTGGGAATGGGGCTTGCTCCGGTGAGACGGCGCGGTTCCATCGCCCATCCCGGCATGCTGGAGAGCGGGCGGTGGAACGATTGCCGATGACGGGAACCCCCGGCTGGTTCGTTGCGCCGCTCCGGAGGTGACGAAAAAAAGTGCGGTCACCGCGGGTGATCGCACCATTCCAGTATCTGCCCCGGACGGGCCGATGCACCGGTTCCGGCGGCAGGAGGCGCCGCCGGGCTTGATAGCGGATGAACAGAGGCTGTCAGGAGAACTCTATGACCAGCCGCTTGTTGAGAGCCTGGGCCACCCGTTCCAGGGTTCCCAAGGTGATGGAGGTGTTGTCAGGGTCCAGCAGCCTCTGTACCGCGGCCCTGCTCGTTCCCATCCTGTTGGCGAGAACGTTTTTGTTGAGCCTGGAACGGTAGAGTTCCTGCTCGATCTGGTCCGTCACGGCGCGCTTGACCCGCAGCGCCTGGCTGCGGCCGGGAGAACTCTGTGCGCTGGTGTATGCCGTTGTCCGTCCTGAGCCTGATTGGAGTATGGTGTCCACGTTGTACCCTGCCTGTTGCCGTTGGGATGTGAACCGGCCGCGGCTGGTCTCGGGAAGCGACGCGGCCGCTCCGGCTGGACGACGCTCCCCCACGCCTTGCCCGGCACTGCTAGCCGAAGATACCCTGGAGGTACTCTTCCAGTCCCGCCACGAGGCCGCAGCTGATCATCCCCAGCCACATGCCGATGCGTCCGAATACTCCGCCGAACACGAGCGATACGAAGATCCCGTGGCTGATCTGGTAGCCGACGAAGATGCCGCATGCGGTCATGGCCAGCATGATCAGCAGCATGGCGGGCGTCATCCTGTTGATGCGCGGTACGCTGAAGGATTCCGCGTCAGCGGTTGCGTGCAAACCGATCCGATGTGTCTGGGCTCTCATGGCAACCTCCCGCATGGCTCGTCTCCGGTCCGGCTCCGCCTCTTCCTCCCGGGGATCCGGAGTCTCCATGCCGTGTAAAACGATTGTTATGTCATACGCATGCCGGTTGCCGTCCCGCCGCTCCGGGGGAGCCCCGCCATGGCGGGAGGGGGGAGGGGGTGGAGACGTAACCGGGCCTGTCAACGCTGGTTTCGCAACATAATGGTTGTTTGAAACAGTGGGTTTCCGCCGCCTGTTCCTGACCTCCGGTCGTAACGGCAACGCCGCATCAGCGGGGCGCGGCGCATGGAACCCCCTGCGGCGACCGATGCAGGTATAAAGCGGTTCTATTTGATTTCATGGTACGTCGCGGCCGGTGGGCAGGCAACTGCTGGCTTGTGGAGCGTGGCAGGGACTTGTGAACGGTTGGATTCGGGTGGTGAAGTTGGCGTGCGGGAAGGAGGTGGGAGGCTCTTGGTTCGTCCCGTGGCCGGGTGGATGGAACGGGGGATTCGGGCATGGCTCAAGAACGGGGCGTAACGCCCCGTTTCCGGCCTATTTTCCCCGACCGCGGGTGGTGAAGGAGGTGTGCAGCAGCTGGCGGACGTTCGTCCCCCCCGGCGTGCCCAGAAACTGCCGGTAGCATTCGCTCACCATGATGTTGTCCTGGGGGTTGTGCAGGTGGAACATCTTGCCGGCGGCGAAAAGTCCTGTGGCGCGGCGCTGGAGGTTGTCGTGGCCGTGGTGCGCCGGCTGTCCGCCGCCGTTGACGCATCCCTGGGGGCAGGCCATTACCTCCACGACGTCGTACTCCCGTCTTCCGGCTGCCATCCGTTCCAGAAACGTGCGGGCGTTTTTCAGGCCGTGGACGATGGCGCACCTGATTTCGGTGCCCTGGATGTCGAAATTGACCTCGCGGATTCCCGCCTCTCCGCGGACTTCCGTGAGGTCGGTTCGTGTCAGCGGAACGCCGCTGATCTTTTCCTGGATGAAGCGGAGCAGGGCCTCGGTGACCCCGCCCGAGGTGCCGTTGATCAGGCCGGCGCTGGTGGCAAAGCCGAAGGGCATGTCGAAGGATTCGGGCGACAGGTCGCTGAACTGGATGCCGGCCGCCTTGATCATCCTCCCCAGTTCGATGGTGGTGATGACCTGGTCGATGTCCGGCAGACCGCCGCCGCGGAATTCGGGGCGCCTGGCCTCGAACTTGTGGGCCGTGCAGGGGGTGATGGTGACGATGCGTATCCGCTCCCGGGGAATGTCCAGGATCCGCGGCAGGCGTTCCTTGAGCAGGCTGCCGAGCATCTGTGCCGGTGAACGGCAGCTGGAGAGGGTGTGCAGCAGCTCCGGATGGAAATGTTCCACGTACTGTACCCATGCCGGGCAGCAGGAGCTGAACAGCGGAAGATTTTTGCGGGCAACCATGCGTTCCAGGAGCAGGGTGCCCTGTTCGATGGTGGTCAGGTCGGCGGCAAAGGAGATGTCGTAGACATGGTCGAACCCCAGCAGTTTCAGCGCCGCCAGCATCTGGCCGGTGGCGACCGTGCCCGCTTCCAAGCCGAAGATCTCGCCGATGGTCACCCGCACGGCCGGGGCGATCATTGCCACGGTACAGAGTTCCCGGTCGGTGAGGGTCTTCCAGACCTCTTCCATCTCCGGCTTCAGGCAGAGGGAGCCGGTGGGGCAGACCACGGTGCACTGGCCGCAGGCGACGCACTCCACATCGCCGAGCCGCTTGCCGAAGGCGGGCAGCACGGCTGCGTCATGGCCGCGGTAGGCGAAATCGATGGCGCCGATCCCCTGGATTTCGTCGCAGGTGCGGGCGCAGTCACCGCAGAGCACGCACTTGTTCGGGTCGCGCACGATGGAGGGGGAAGAGTCGTCCAGCGGCTTTCTGACCAGCACGGAACGGAAGCGCACCCGGTCGATTCCCAGCTGGCGGGCCAGGTCCTGGAGCCGGCAGTCGTTGCTCTTGAGGCAGATGGGGCACGTGGCGTCGTGGTTTGCCAGGTACAGTTCCAGCGCGATCTTGCGCAACTCCCGCAGCTCCTTGCTGTGGGTCCTGATCCGCATGCCCCCCTCGGGGGGGGTGGAGCAGGCGCCGACGATGCCGCGCCCTTCAATCTCCACCAGGCAGAGGCGGCAGGCACCGTAGATGCTCAGGTCAGAGTGGTAACAGAAGGTGGGGAGCTCAATGCCGGTGGTGCGGATCAGCTCCAGCAGGTTCCGCTCCCCCTGAATCGGCACCTGCCGGCCGTTAATGATGACACTGCGGGATAGGGACATGGCGTGGTACCTCGGGAGACGTTGCCTCCGTGAGCGGCATCCGGGACGGGGCCGTCAGGGGTGGCGCCCCCCCTTCAGGGCCGTGCAGCGGCCGGTGGGGCAGAACCTGGCGATCACATGGGACTCGAATTCGTCACGGAAGTGGTGCAGGGTCGAAATCAGCGTATTGGGAGCGTTTTTGCCCAGGCCGCAGAGGGAGCCGAGCCTGATGGCTCCGGCCAGGGTCTCCATGAGGCGAAGAGTCTCCGGGGTTCCCCTTCCTTCCATGACGTCGTCCAAAAGGGAGAGCAGCTGCAGGGTCCCTTCCCGGCAGGGTACGCACTTGCCGCAGGATTCACGCTGGGCAAAGGCCATGAAGAAGCGGGTGACGCCCACCATGCAGGTCTGGCTGTTCATCACCACCAGCCCTCCTGATCCGACCATGGCCCCTACGGAGACGAGGGAATCGAAGTCCAGCGGCATGTCCAGCATGGCGGGGGGCAGGCAGCCGCCGGAGGGGCCGCCCACCTGGACGGCCTTGAACATCTCCTGGCTGGGATTGCCGTTGTCGTCGGTGACGCCGCCGCCGATGCCGAAGACGATTTCCCGCAGCGTGGTGCCCAGGGGCACCTCGATCAGGCCGGTGTTGACCACGTGGCCGGTCAGGGAAAAGGTCTTGGTGCCGGGGGAGGCGGAGGTTCCCCGTTTCCTGAAGGAGGCCGCGCCCCCCAGCAGAATGCGCGGGATCTGGGCCAGGGTCTCCACGTTGTTGATGACGGTCGGTTTTCCCCACAGGCCGCAGCGGGCCGGGAAGGGGGGCTTGGGGACCGGGCAGCCCCGCCTCCCCTCGATGGAGGCGATCAGGGCGGTTTCCTCGCCGCAGACGAAGGCGCCGGCGCTGGCCAGTACGACGCACTTCATGCGCTTGCCGGTGCCGAGGATGTTCTCCCCCAGGATTCCCGAATCTGCGGCGTCGGCCACCGCCTTGGTCATCAGCCGTACCGCCAGCGGGTATTCGGAGCGCACGTACACATAGGCCTCGTCGGCGCCGATGGCCCGGGCCGCGATCATCATCCCCTCGATCACGGCATGGGGGTTCCCCTCCATGATGCTGCGATCCATGAAGGCGCCCGGGTCCCCCTCGTCGCCGTTGCAGATCACGTACTTCTTGTCCGACTGTTGGGCGCGGGCGACCTCCCACTTGCTGCCGGTGGGGAAGCCGCCGCCGCCACGTCCGCGCAGGCCGGAGGCGATCACCTCCTGGCAGATCCGTTCCGGGGTCATCTCCAGGAAGGCCTTGATGGCGCCGGCATAGCCGCCGGCGGCGATGTATTCGTTGATGCTCTCGGGATCGATCCAGCCGCACTCCTTCAGCACGAACCGGGTCTGGCGGGTGTAGAAGGGGATCTGGTCGTAGGCCCGACAGTGTCGCCGGCTGACCGGATCGAAGTAGGTCAGGCGCTGGATGATCCGGCCGTTCCGGATGGTGGTTTCGATGATCTCGTCGATATCCTCGGGTCTCACCCGGCAGTAGAGGATGTTGTCCGGCAGCAGGGTGAGCAGCGGCCCCATCTGGCAGAAACCCTGGCAGCCGCTCCTGGAGAGGAACAGGGTGTCGTTTTCCGGCTTGAGCGCCACGTCCACCTCCAGGCCCAGCCGGGTGAGTCCCGCCAGGAGCGCCTCGTAGACCCTGAGCGAACCGCTGGAGAGGCAGCCGGTGCCGGCGCAGACGATGATGCGGCGTCGGGATGGTCCGTCGCGGAATGGCGTCAGGGGAGCCATATGGCAGCCTCCCGCTGGATGATGGTGTCGATCAGCTGGACGGCCCGGTCGGGAGTCACCTGGGCGTGCACCTCGTCGTCGATCAGCATGGCCGGCGCCAGGACGCAGGCGCCCAGGCAGGCCACGGTCTCGACGGTGAAAAGCATGTCGTCCGAGGTGACTTTGGCGGCGTCCAGCCCCAGCCTGGCGCGGATCGCCTCCAGGATGGGGATGGAGCGCTTGACGTGGCAGGCCGTGCCGTCGCAGAGGCGGATCAGGTGCCTGCCCCGTGGCTCCATGGAGAGGCGGGGGTAGAACGACGCCACGCCGAACACCCGTGCCGCCGGAATGCCCAGGACGTCGATCACGCGGTACAGCGCCTCCTGGGGGAGATACTGGTACTCATCCTGGATCGCCTGGAGGATCTGCGTCAACCGCGACGCCTGGCGCTCGTGCCTGTCGAGGATCGGGTCTACCTTCCCCCATACCGGCGGGGATGGCCCCTCTGGTGCGGCCTGCCTTGTCATGCGTATCCGTGCCTCCATGTCCTCCTGCCGTCGCGCGGCCGCGGGAAGTGGGCTACTTCAGGCCGACGACGGCCAGGAACTCCTGCATCTTGTCCCGGCTGATGGGGATGCGGACCTCTCCGCCGGATACCTCCACCGTGCATTCGTTGGGGTCGCGCAGTATCTTGTGCACCCGGTCGATATTGACCAGATAGCTGCGGTGCACGCGGTGGAACAGTTCCCGGGAGAGGCGCTTTTCCGCAGCCCCCAGGGAAAGGGCGCAGTGGAATTCCCCCGTGCTGGTCCTGACGATGGTATAGATGTTGTCGGCCTTGAAAAAGACGATTTCGTGGGGATTGAGCAGGTGGATCTCGCCGTGGGAACTGACCGGCACCCGGATCAGTTTCTGCTCCGAGCTGATGTAGGGGGTGATGTCGTAGAACAGCGCGCTGATCTTATCTTCACCCATGTCCCGGTCCACCAGGGGGATCAGCTTGATCAGGATGTAGCGGTCCCTGTCGTCGTTGCGGATGAACCTGAGGGTGACCGGGATCTGGCGCTTCGCCTCGGCTGCCAGGCGCAGGGTCTCTTTTACCCGGTCGCGGCATTCGGGACGATGAAATTCCAGGATATCCCCCTGAAAGAGCCGGTCCAAGGGGATGTCGCTGAAGAGCAGCATGAACAGATGGTTGATATGGGACACGCTGTGGTCCTGGTTGAGGATCACAACTCCCGGTTCGATCTGTTCGATGATGCTGAGGATGCCGCTGCTCACCAGGCTCACCCCTCGCGCCCCAGGGGGCGCAGTTTCGAGAAGGACGGCGGCTGAAGGTCCGTACACCGTCTGTCTTGTTTTCTACAGGCAGGACGCGTGAAACGCAAGCATGATTCCGTCATGGGCGTGCGGCTCGCCGGGCCGGGTTGCATGCCGACCGCGGTTGTGGCACTCTGGCGGCCCGTCGGCGGCAGGGCCGATCCCTGGGGATGACCACACCCAAGGCCGCGATGATGAAGGAGGAGACCATGAAGCCTGTTACGATGCTGCTCTGCCTGGTTGTGATGGTCGGCTGTTCCACGCTGGAACGGCTCTCGGCGGGAGAGCGGCCGCCCGGCTATCTGGACGGCCCGGCACTCCCCGACAGTGTGGCGCTGATCCCCCCCCCGCCCGCGGCCGGTTCGGCCGCCTTCAGGCTGGACCAGGAGACCAGCGCCGCCGGCCTGGAGCTGATGAACTCGGCCCGCTGGGACCTGGCGGCCCGGGATGCCGAGCTCTCTCTTCCGGCCGCGGCCGAGACCTTTACCTGTGCCCTGGGCTGTAGCCCCAGCCCGCAGCACACTCCGAACCTGCTGCGTCTCATGGGGCGCATGCACGCCGACGTGTCCGCCTCCGTGTCCCGGGCCAAGAGGAGGTACCAGCGCCCCCGCCCCTTCATGGTCAACGGCCGGCCGGTCTGTACCCCCGAGCAGGGACAGCGCCTGCGCTGGAGCGGCTCCTATCCCTCGGGACACACCGCCGCCGGCTGGGCCTGGGCCCTGATCCTGAGCGAACTGGTTCCGGAGCGGGGGGATGAGATCCTGCGACGGGGACGGGCCTTCGGGCGGAGCCGCATCGTCTGCAACGTGCACTGGCTGAGCGACGTGGAGGAGGGGCGCACCGTTGCCGCGGCCGTGGTGGCCCGCCTGCATGCCGATCCCGGCTTCCGCGCCGACCTGGAGCTGGCCCGGGCCGAACTGGCCGCCCTGCGGTCAGGGAATACCGCCCTGTCCCGGGACTGCACAACCGAAGCCGGAGCCCTGGCCCTCTTCCCCTGACCTGTGCCCCTGTCCCCCCATTCCAAAGGCCGGGTGAGGGGCATCGTCGCCATCTTCTTCGTCGTCTTGCTATCAGTGTTGAGGTGAAACGGGAATAGGGGGGCGGTTATTCCGTTTTTGCCGGACTCTGCCCGGCCCGTCTCCCGGCCGCGGCCATGGTGAACAGCGCGGCCAGGGTCAGGGAACCCAGGACGGCGAACAGCGGGGTGAAGCCGCCCCGGGCGATGATCTGCCCCCCCAGGAAGGGGCCGAGGAAGAACCCCCCCTGCATCATGACGATGAGCAGGTTCTGGTTCAGGCCGCGCGTCGCGGGGGGGGAGAGGTCGAACATCACCGCGGCCTGCAGCGGCATGGCGATGCCCCACCCCAGCCCGCACAGGGCCGCCAGGGCGAAGAACGGTCCCGCCGCTGCCGTCAACGACAGCAGGAAGTAGCTCAGGGCCGCGGCCGCCAGCCCCAGGGAGCAGAGGAGAACCTTGGCGTAGCGGTCGAACAGCCAGCCGCCCGCCAGCCTGACCAGGATCATCACCAGGGTGGCGATGGTGAAGAACAGGCTGGCATTGGCGATTCCCTGATCGGCGGCGAACTGTTTCAGGTAGAAGAAGACCGCCGCATAGCTGCTGAAGAACAGCAGGGTGGATACGAGCAGCAGGAGCACCGGTGTGGAGCGCAAGCTCTCCCGCATGCCGGCCATGCCGGGGGAACGGGAATCTTCCCCCCTGTCCGTCGGTTCCGGCTTGGGAAGGAGCAGGGTCATGAGCGGCACGAGCGCAGCAAGGGCGGCCAGGTTCAGCACCCGGGGGAAGGAGGAGGGGGAAAGCGCCATGATATCGAACAGGGGCGGTATGACGGCGTAGGGGATCAGCCGCACCAGGGAGACCCAGCCAAAGGCGCGGCCGCTCATCTCCGGGGGGATCAGGCGGACCACCAGGGTGATCAGGGCGGTCAGGACGCAGATGAAGCCTGCCCCCTGCGCCAGGCGCGCGGCCACCAGCAGCGGCGCCGAGGCGACCCGCCCGGTCATGAACAGCGCCGCGGCCAGGACGAGCGACCCGGCCCCCAGCCAGCGCCTGGCCGAGGCGGGATGCACCAGGGGAGCGATGAGCGGCTGGACGATGAGGGCCGCCAGGGCGTCGGCGCTGATGATGAAACCGGCGGTTGCCGGTGCGACCCCCAGCTGGGCCAGGTAGCCTGAAAAGGCGAAGAACAGCGCGGCGATGCCGGTCACCAGGGCGAATAGGAGGTTGATCCCCAGGAAGGAGGGAGAAAAGAGGGAAGACGCCCTAGCCATTGAGACCCTCCAGGAAACGGACCAACAGATTGGCGGCCACGGAGCGGCGATACTCGGCCGTGGCGCGCAGGTCGTCCATCGGCGAGATCCCTTCCCTGACCAGTTCAGCGCTCCTGGCGATGGTATCCCGGTCCAGGGGAGCGTTGGTCAGATACTCCTCCAGCTCGGGGAGCCTGACCACGGTGGGGGCCACGCTCCCCCAGGCGAAACGGGCCTGTTCGACGCGGCCGTCTCCGGAGAGGCTGAGCATGCCGCAGAAGCTGACCACGGCCACGGCCAGGGAGCGGCGCAGCCCCACCTTGTGGAAGCAGTGGTGGCCATGGTCCCCGGTGGCGGGGATCAGGATGCGGCAGATGATCTCGTTCCGTTGCAGCCCGGTTCTCCCCGGCCCGGCTACGAACTCCGCCAGGGGGACGGTGCGGCTTCCCTCCCGGGAGGCAAGCTCCAGCTCCGCCCCCAGGAGGTGCAGCGCCGGCAGGGAGTCGCCGGCCGGGGAGGCGGTGCCGATGTTTCCCCCCAGGGTGGCCATGTTCCTGATGGCCGGCCCGCCGATGGTACGGACCGCCTGGAGCAGGAGCGGCGCCCGGAGCGCCGGCAGCGGATCGTCGACAATCCGGGCCAGGGGGGTGGCGGCGCCGATGGAGAGTCCCGCTCCCTTGGCCCGGACCCCCCGCAGTTCCGGCACTCCCTCCAGGAGCAGCAGCGGCCGGTCGGCGGATGACGGCTCATGGCGCAGCCTGACCAGGAGGTCGGTGCCGCCGGCCATGACCATGGCTTGGGGGTGGCGTTCCAGCTGGGAGAAAAGCTCTTCCAGGGACGAGGGGGAGAGTACGAGCCTCATTCTTGTCCCCTTCCGCTGCAGTTCCGGGCCACCCGCTCCACCGCGTCCACGATCTTGACGTACCCGGTGCACCGACAGAGATTGCCGGAGAGCTCCTCCCTGATCCGTTCCCGCGTGGGGCGGGGCTCCCGGCGCAGCAGGGCCAGGGTCGCCAGCTCCATCCCCGGGGTGCAGTAGCCGCACTGGATCGCCCCCTCCTCCACGAAGGCGCGCTGAATCGCTCTCCCCTCGGGGAACAGCTCCAGCCCCTCCACGGTGGTGACCCGCGTCCCCTCCAGCTGGGCCGCCAGCATCAGGCAGGCCAGCCGGCTCTCATCGTCCACCAGGATGGTGCAGGCGCCGCACTCGCCGGTGCCGCACCCCTCCTTGGTCCCGGTCAGCCCCAGCTCTTCCCGTAAAAGGTCGATCACCCGCCGGCCGGCGGGAACGTCGATCTCCACCCGTTTGCCGTTCAGGATGAAGCGTATCGTCGTGCTGGTCTCATTCATGGAGGAGCTCCTTGAGCCATGTCTGGAATTGGGACAGGCGCGGAAATTCGTCAACGGAGCAGACCCTGATGTGGGGCTGCTCGCGCATCAGGAGCCGGGCCAGGTCCGCTCCGGGACCCAGCTCGACCACCGTGTCGATGGCGTGCCGGGCCAGGGCGGCCATGCAGAGATCCCAACGGACGGTGTGCGCGAGCTGCCCTGACAGCGCATCAGCCACTTCCTCGCGACTGAGTATCCTCTCTCCGGACAGGCTGGACAGCAGCGGAACCTGAGGCGCCGCGTACTCCTGTTCCAGGATGAAGCCACGCAACGGTTCCACCGCCCCGGACAGATGGCGGCTGTGGGAGGGGATCGTGACGGGAAGGCGCACCAGGTCCGGATTGCCGGCGGAGAAACGATCCAGCAGCCGGTCGATGGCGTCGTCGCGGCCGGCCAGCACCGCTTCCTGGGGGCAGCGGACGATTGCCGTATCGATCTCCAGTTCCGCCATCAGCCCGTCGCGCTCTCTGCGCCGTTCCGGATCGTCGTCATGGCGCCAGAGCATCATCGCCCCGCGGCCCGGCCGCAGTCTCGTGGCCGCCAGATCCATCAGGCGTGCCCGTTCCCGGATGATTCGGAGGGTTTCCCGCCGGTTCAGGACTCCAGCGACGTAACAGGCCGCTACCTCGCCAAGGGAGTAGCCGGCCACCAGGGCCGGCGTCGGAAGCTGGTCGCGGATGGCGTCCCAGGTGGCCAGCTGATAGAGGGCAATGGCGAACTGGGCCCGGCTGTTGGCATAGATTTCGTCTTCCCCGAGGGAGCGCCACCAGGCGGCCACATCCTGCCCCAGGAGATCGGAGGCCAGCCGCAGCAACTCGCCATGCCGCGGGTTGCCGAGGATTCCATCCAGCATGCCGCTCCTCTGCCCGGCCTGGCCGGAGCAGAGGAGGGCGATTCGCCTGCTGACCGCCATGTCGGTTCAGGCGGCGGCCAGGCGGTTGTCGATGAGTTCGATCATCTGTCCCAGGGTCGTTGCCGACCGGACCTCTTCGTGGGAAAACTCCACCCCGAAGCAATCCTCCGTCAGCACCAGCAGCTCGGCCAGCGCCAGGGAGTCGAGGCGCAGGTCATTCTTCAGGTCAGCCTCGGGTTTCAGGTCTTCCGGTGCCAGTTTCCCCTTCCTCGCCTTCAGAATCAGTTCACAGAGTTTCTCGCGTGTCGTCATGGTTCGTCTCCTTTGGTGTGAATTTGGTCACTCCCGGAGGAGTGCCAGCGAAGCAGTGCCGACCCCCAGCTGACTCCCGCTCCGAATCCGGTCAGCATCAGGTGGTCGCCATGCAGTATCCGCCCGTTGCGGATGTTTTCGTCCAGGGCAATGGGGATCGAGGCGGAAGAGGTGTTGCCGATACGCTCCAGGTTGATGGCGAACCGCTCCAGCGGCAGGTCAAGGCGACCGGCCGCGGCCTCGATGATGCGGCGGTTTGCCTGGTGGGGAACGAACAGGGCGATATCCGCCGGCGTCAGTCCTTGTTTGTTCATGGCGCGCATGGCCGAATTGCCCAGGATGCGCATGGCGAAGATGAATACCTGGTTCCCGTCCATGCGCACGTACTGCAACTGGTCGGCAAGGACGTCCGCCGAGAGCGGCAACCGGCTGCCGCCGGCCGGGACCATGATGGCTTCATGTTCGCTGCCGATGGTGCCCGCATCGGTCGCCAGCAATCCGAATCCGTCGGGAACCGGCCCGATCACCGCTGCGCCGGCGCCGTCGCCGAACAGGATGACGCTGTCGCAGTCGTCCGGGTTGACGATGCGGGACAGTACCTCCGCGCCGATCAGCAGCACCTTGCGGCTGAATCCGCAGGTGACGGCATGACAGCCGACCACGAGCCCATACACGAAGCCGGAGCAGGCGGCCGAAAGGTCGAAACAGATCGCGCCCGGAATCCCCAGGGCGCCCTGGACGAGCGCCGCCGTGGCCGGGGAGGGGTAATCGCCCGATATGGTGGAGACGATGACCATGCCGATCTCCTCCGGAAGGGTGTCGGCGGCGGCCAGGGCCTGGCGGGCGGCCGCGATAGCCAGGTCGGAGCAGGCCTGGTGCGGCGCGGCGATGTGGCGCTGGCGGATGCCGGTGCGCTCGAAGATCCACTCCGTGGTGATGCCGAAGCGGCTGGCCAGCTCTTCGTTGGTCAGCAGCTGTTCCGGCAGACAGACGCCGGTTCCCAGGATTCCCGCCCCCGTGGTCATCATACCCCTCCCTGCGCAGTGACCGATTCCCGGTCACTGCGGATGTTTTCCAAAAGCGCCCGCGCCCCGGCGCTGTACAGCCTGATCCCCTCGTACTCCGGCTCCCTGCCGAGAATCCGCTGCATCATGATGCCGTCGGCGCCGAACCAGCGTGGAAACAGGCCGCCCAGAAAGAAGCCCCGCTGGCGCAACTCTTCCACGGCTTGGCCGATGGAGGGCAGGGCGGCGGAGATCACCACCTGGAGGCTGACCACCCCCCGCTGCGCGGCCTGAAGCAACAGTTCGTCCAGGAGCCTGGTCCAGTCGCCGCCGATGGAACTGACGGCAACCCTCCACATGCCGGCGCCGGTAAACCAGGTGTCGTGACGAACGGTGATCCCCGTTTCGGGCAGCGCCGCGTGGGCGTGGCGCAGGTTCCTGGGACGCAGGCGGCCGAGGATGGCCCGAAGCGGCTCCTCGTACCGCTCCGGCAGATGGCACGCCTCTTCCGGATCGGACTGTTCGAAAAACTGCAGCAGGCACGCCACCCGCTCCGTCTCCGGTGCGTGCTCGTGGAACGCGGCCCCGTCCATCTGCTCAAGAGCCAGGGCGCAGTCAACGAAGCCGGACTTGCCGCAGGCCATCTGGGTGAAAAAGTGGTGGCAGACCGACTCCCCGAAGATGCCGTCACTGCCGGAAGGGGGGAGGTGCTCCGGGCGCAGGAACTGCTGCAGCAGCGACCAGGCCAGATCGCCGTCGCCCCGGCCGGGGACCACCAGCAGGTTGCCCCCTTCCCACAGGCGCGGGTTCGGCGCGCTCGTATAGATGGCAACGTAGCCGGCCGGGAGCCCCTGGCTGTCGAAGGCCAGAAACGAACTCAGCCGGCCGGCGGCGATTTCCGCCATGACACCGGCTCCCTGATAGACGTATTTCACCGGATAGGTGTCACCGTAAATCGAGCGGAACACCTCCGCGACCGCATCGGCGCGGGATGCGTCAACCGGTTGTATGGTGTAGGGCGCAGCGCACATGGTCTGACTCCTTTCAGTGGGGTGGCGGCTTTTTTACGGCGGTCCCGTTCTTGCGGGCTTCGGATCGGTTTCTCCGCGGTGGTTGCAGATGGTCGTTTCAGATTCAGACGATGCCGCCATCCACGACCAGCGACTGGCCGGTGATGTAGGAAGCCCGCGTCGAGGCCAGGAACAGGACCGCCTCGGCAACTTCCTGGGGAGTGCCGCTGCGCCCCAGGGAGGTGGTGCGGATGATGCGTTGCAGCGCCTCCCCCTCCAGGTGCGCGGTCATGTCGGTACGTATCAGGCCGGCCACCACCGCGTTCACCCGGATCCCCAGCGGCCCCAGCTCGCGGGCCAGGGATTTGGTGAAGCTGATGGCGGCGCCCTTGGAGGCGGAGTAGGTGGTCTGGCCGGCCGTTCCCATGAGGGCGGAAACGGATGAGACCGTTACGATGGCGCCCCGCTGGTGCCCCAGCATCTTTCTGGCGCCCCATTTGCCGCAGTGAAAGAGGGAGTCCAGGTTTGTCCGCATTACCTCCTCCCAATCCTGTTCGGCCATGGTGACCAGCAGCCCGTCTCTCAGGATGCCGGCGTTGTTGACCAGCACGTCGATGTGCCCCGTCTCTTTCGCGGCCGCATCCATGAGGGCGCGGGCTCCTTCGCTTGTGCCCACGTCGGCCCTGATGGCGACCAGGGAACCTGCCAGGCCCTCGGCCTCCTCCCGGGTAGCCCGTGCGGCCGCGTCATCGCTTCGGTAGGCGGCGAATACCCGTCCTCCCTGGCGGGCAAAGGCCAGCGCAATGGCCCGCCCGATCCCGCGGGTGCCGCCGGTGACGACGATGGCATGGTCCCTGAATTCCATGGCGAGCTCCTTACCGCTCTTCATTCGGGCCGGAAAGGGTCGCCAGCACCCGCGACGGTGTCAGCGGGGCATGGGTGATACGCACGCCGCAGGCGTCGGTCAGGGCGTTGGCGATCGCCGGCAGCGGGCCGTTCATGGCCACCTCGCCGATCCCCTTCATGCCGAAAGGGCCGCTCTTCTCGTCTCCCCGGCAGGGGATTGAGACGATCTCCGGCACATCCCGGGCACCCGGGATCAGGTAGCTCCCCAGGTCGTCGCTCAGCACCATCCCCTGGCAGGTCACCAGATCCTCCATCAGAGCGTAGCCCAGACCCTGGGCCACGCCACCGTGGACCTGCTGATCGAACAGGGCCGGGTTGATCACCCTGCCGCCGTCGGTGACGGCCAGGTAGTCGCACACCCGGATCAGCCCGGTGTCCGCGTCAACCTGGATGCGGGCCAGATGGGCGGCGTAGGCGAAGATCAGGTGGGGGAAGCCGATGAAGAAGCCGGTGGCAGTATCCGGCACCTCCCGGCAGACCGGGGCCACGAATTGGCTGATGCAGACCCGGTCCTCGTAAGGCATGAAGCCGGCCAACTGCCGCAGGTGCACCTCCCGCTGGCTTGGGGGGTGGATCACCCTGCCGGGAACCAGGCGCAGCTCATGGTCGCTGTCGGTGAACAGCATGAGCCCGGCCCGGTTGATCAGCCGCTCCTTCAGTTCCTCACAGGCTCTGATCAGGGCGTTGCCGAAGGTGTAGGTGGTGCGGCCGGCGGATGAGGAGCCGGAGGGATAGGCGGTCAAGGTGTCCGGCTGCCGCAGCCGCACCCGGGCGGCATCCTGGCCCAGGATCTGGCCTGCCATCTGCACGAACGCGCTGGAGTTTCCCTGCCCCATGTCCGAGACCCCGTTGTGCACCAGGATCTCCCCCTCGGGAGTGAGCTCCACCTTGGCGATGGCCGCGTCGCGCACCTTGCCGCCGTAGCCGGCGGCGTTGAAGACCGCCGCCAGACCGACCCCGCGCCGGGTGCGGGGAGGGGCCTGGCGTTTCCACTCCTCCCGTTCGTGCCAGAAGGGATGCTCCTCCAGCAGTTCCAGGCAGCCCCGGATGTCGGTGGATGTCTCCAGGCGCACGCCGGCGCAGTTTTTGTCCCCCCTGACCAGGGCGTTGCGTCTGCGCAGCAGGAGCGGGTCCATGGCCAGCTTTTCCGCCAGCAGGTCCATGAGGGACTCGAAGGCGAAGCTCACCTGGCAGACACCGAAGGCGCGCATGGCGCCGGCCACCGGGTTGTTGGTGAAGACGCATTTCCCCCGGATCAGGGTGTGGGGGATGCGGTAGGGGCCGCCGCTGTGCTCCATGCCCAGTTCCATCACCTCGCCCCCCAGGTGGGCGTAGGCGCCGGTGTCGTAGAGCAGCTCGCAGCTCAGGGCGTGCAGGGTGCCGTCCTCCGAGGCGCCCAGACGGTAGCGCATCCGGCAGCCGTGGCGGCGGTAGCCGGCCGTCAGGTTTTCCTCCCGGCTCCACTGCATCCGTACCGGCCTCCCTTCGCTGTGCAGGGCGGCCAGGGCCAGCAGGCACTGTACCGTGGCGCCGTCCTTGCCGCCGAAGCCACCCCCCAGGCTGGGGCTGGTGATGCGGATGCGCTGGAAGGGGATGCCCAGGGCATGGCCCACCTCGAAGCGGTCCCGGAAGGGGGACTGGGTGGAGACGGTCATGGAGATGGTCCCATCCGATTCCATCCTGGCGGTGCCGTTCTCGGTCTCCAGGAAGACATGGGCCTGCACCGGGGTGGTGAACTCCCCCTCCACCACGGCGTGGCATTCCCGGAAGGCCGCCTCGGCGTCGCCGGAGCGGATTTCCGCCGCCAGCAGAACATTGCCCGGAAAGGCCTCGTGCAGCAGGGGGGCGTCCTCAGCCAGGGCTGTCTCGGGATCGAACAGGGCCGGCAACGGCTCGAACTCAGCCCTGACCAGCGGGATGGCCCGCTCCAGGCTCTCCCGGCTCTCGGCCAGAACCAGGGCCAGGGCGTCGCCGCCATGGAGCACCCGCTCGTCCGCCAGCACCGGCGTATCCCGGTGGATGATGCCGTGGCGGTTTGTGCCCGGCACGTCTTGGGCGGTAAGCACCCGGATCACGCCCGGGACCGCCAGGGCAGCGGACGGGTCCAGGGACAGCAGCCGGGCGTGGGGGATCCCGGCCCGCACCGCACCGGCCCAGAGCAGGTCGTCCGGGTAGAGATCGGCGGAAAAGAGCTCCCGGCCGGTTGCCTTGGCCGGGGCATCGGCGCGCGGCTCGGCGCTCCCGATTTCCATCTGGGAATGTTCGTCCTTCACGCCGCTCTCCCCTTGGCACGGATGGCCTGGATCTCCTGCGACAGCGCCTCGGCAAAGGCCTCCATCACTCCCCGCTCCCTCAGGGTGACGCGGATCCAGCCCGGATACCGGAACCCGGTCATGGAACGGACCATCATCCCCCGCTTCATCAGACGGCGGTACATGAGCAGGTCGTTGATGGGAACCCTGATCATGATGAAGTTCCCCTCGCCGGCCACGGTTTCCAGCCCCAGCTCTTCACAGGCCGCGCGCAGATAAGCCTTCGACTCCCGCACCAGGGCGCGGGTGGCGGCGATGTGGCTGCCGTCGTCGGCCAGGGCCGCCAGGGCTGCCTGCTGGGCCTGCACGTTGACCGAATAGACCAGGCTGGTGCGCCGCACCAGTTCCACCACCTGGTCGCTTCCCACCAGGTAGCCGGAGCGGAGTCCGGCCAGGGCGTACATCTTGGAGAAGGTGCGGAACACCACCAGGTTGGGGAAACGTTCCATCAGCTGGACGCCGTCCGGGTACGCTTCATCCTCCACGAACTCGCAATAGGCCTCGTCCAGCACCACGATCCGCTCTTCTCCCACCTGCTCCAGGAAATCGGTCAGCAGCCGGCGGTTCCAGCAGCTGCCGGTGGGGTTGTTGGGGTTGCAGACGAAGACGATCTTGGTGTGGTCGTCGATCCGGTCCAGGAGCCCCTGGGGATCGAAGGCGTGCTCCACCAGCGGCGCCAGGCGCGCCTGGATGCCGGAGAACTCGGCCACCCACTCGTACACGGCGAAGGTCCTGTCGGCGGTGACGATGTTGTCTCCCGGCTGGCAGAAAGCCTTGATCACCGACGAGATCACCTCGCATGAGCCGTTCCCCACCAGGATGCGCTCTGGTGACACCCCCAGGCGCCGCCCCAGGGCCTCGCGCAGGTCGAAGGAGTCGCCGCTGGGGTAGACCGCGGCCAGCTCCGGCGGGAAGGAGGCGATCACCCGGCGTGCGGCCGGGGGAGGGCCCAGGGGGTTCTCGTTGTTGTTCAGGCGGTAGAGCCGGGGGGCGCCGTACTCCCGCATCAGCAGGTGGTCGGGCCGGCTGGGGACGTACGTCTGGAAGCAGCGGACGTAGTCGGGCACCAGGACGTCCAGGTTCATGGCGCAGCGCTCTCCCCTGCATGCTGGTAGACCACCAGATCCCCCTGGCCGGCATCCGGCACCAGCAGGCGCGGCACGAAGCCGGTCTGTTCCAGGGCATCGGCGAAGACGGTCTCCTCGCCGCGGCCGGTGTTGATTTCGACGATGAAGGTGCTGATCCCCTCGTCACCCAGGAGCCGCAGATGGGCGGCCAGGTTGTCGGCCATGTCCCGGCCGGCGCACAAGGGGCGCAGGGTCGCCAGACCGCGGGGACAGTCCAGCTCCACCGCCAGCACCGAGGCGTCCCGCCGCTGCTGGTCGTCGCTGCTTTCGCGGAGCTGGCGCGGCAGGCAGAGCCGGTCGTACTGGTCCCCCAGGAACGAGGCCAACCGCGGGCCGCAGTAGACCACGCCGCCGTTTTCCTCCCTCAGCTGGCGGTAGTAGTAGCTGCAGCGGCTCGTCTCTCCGCCGGTTCCGGCCAGTTCAAGATCCCCCAGGAAGTCGAAGAAACGCTCGTGATCGCGCAGCGGTCCCTGGCGGCGCAGTACTCCCCGCGAGCGGCTGTGGGAGATGCGGCCGATGGCCTCGTCCATGAGCATGGTCAGGACGCGCTCATCCGGGTCGGGGGTGAACAGGTAGGGACCGTACAGTTCGCTGCACTGTTCGGTCAGCGGCCGCCACAGCAGACCGCCGACGATCCAGTCGCTGTTCAGCGCCAGAAGGGCGTTCAGGTGGCCGGCTGCCAGCATGTCAGCCGCCATGGCCGGCCGGGCCAGGAACGGGGGGACGAAGGGGGGTGCGGCGGTTGTCACCATGGCGGCGAAGTGGCGCAGGTCGTCCCGGCAGGGGGTGACCAGGCGCGGCGTTCCGGTCAGCCCAGGGGGGGGAAGTTCCACGGCCGGGGCAGCGGCGTACTCCCGGTCGCGGGTCAGGCGGATGGACACCCGCTCCCGGGCGCCGAATTCCAGGCGCAGGCTGGAGACGCAGCGGGCGGCGATCATCGGTCCCAGCATATCCAGGGACTCCTCGCTGTCGTGGCTGGCCCGCCAGGTAAGGTTAAAGGCGCGCATGTCCGGGTTGGCGGCGGGGAAGGAGAGGGAGAGGGAGAGGCGGTACCCCTGGTCCTGCAGTTCGATGTCCGCCGCCGCATCCGCGGCTGCCCGGCGGCTGTAAAAGGAGAACAGCTCCTCCATGGCCAGCACCAGGCCGGCGGCCTCCCGGTCGCCGTAGCCGAAGCCCCGCGCTCCCCGCTCGGCGAACTCCATGGCCAGAGGGAGGAAGGGAACGCTGAAGGGGATACGCGCCGTGGCGCTCGCCTGTGCCGCTGTTGTGTGCATCATCGTGCAACCTTTCCCATGGGGGTGGCAGCTCCGGATAGAAGCCGCTCACGGAACGTAGAGGACTTGCTTCGGGATTTCAATCGTCCCCGGGCGCTCCCCGCTAGCCGCCCGGTGCGGAGCGGTTCCGGGGCCACTGTCACGCATTCTGCTCCCGGTCTTGCCGGACCAGTTCCAGGAGCTGGCGGCCCCGCGGCGAATGGATCTTCATGCCGTCCAGGTCCGGATCCACCAGGTGCTTCTGCAGCAGCAGGCCGTCACTGCCGAACCAGGTGGGGAGCAGACCGCCGAAGCGATACCCCTGGCGTCGCAGCAGTTCAACGATCCCTCCGGAGCAGGACTGTCCCAGGTCAACGAAAAACTGGATCAGGGCGTAGTCTTCCCGTCGCAGCTCCTCTTCCATCTCCCGCAGCCGAGCACCCAGTGCTTCACCCGGCTGCGTGACCGTGCAGCGGGCCACGCCGGCGAAGTCGAAACGGTGCAGATGGATCTCTCCGTCGCCCGTGGGGAGGACACTATCGGGAACGAGCAGGTCCCGCTCCAGATTCAGCCCCTCAAGGAGCATGGTCAGCTCTTCCCGGTAGGGGGCGGGGAGGTACAGGCGCCGGCGTTGGTCCCGTTCGCCGCGGAAGTAGAACAGGCATCCCACCCGGCCCTTCGCGCTCTGTTCCGTCTCGTAGGCCCGGGCCGGCATGAGCGCCGGCTCCAGGGCGGTCTCCCGCATGCCCGACTGCAGGGAGAGTTTCTGGGTGATGACGTGGTTGCAGACCGCTTCGCCGAAGATCCCGTCGATCCCCTCGCGCCCCACCAGCTTCAAGGCCAGCTGGGAGAGGCGGCAGAAGGCCGTGGTGGAGCGGTAGCCGGGGAGGGTCAGCCCCAGGCCGAACTCGTACAGGCCGGGATTGGGGGCTGAGCTGCGGTAGAACGCCACATGGGAAACCACGTCTCCGGATGCGGTGCGGCTGACCAGGCTGTGCAGGGTGCCGTTTTGGTTCTCCTCCACCAGCCGCTCCGGGATGTAGTAGGTGTCCATGGGGTAGCCGTCGCCGTACACGGCGTGGAACAGGCGCGCCACGCCGTAGGCGTCCCGGGTCTGGAAGCGGTCGGCAACGAACTCCTGGTCGTCGGGGATGGGGCGGTCGTCGGCTGCCAGCATGGCCAGCGCTTCGCTGCGCTCCATGCTCATCGCCCGGTGCCGATGCGGTCGGCGAAGTCCTCCAGGGTCTTCAGCCTCAGGGCATCGGTGTCGCTGATGGCGATGCCGTAGCGCTGCTCCACCGCCATGATGAAGGCCGGGCCGTCCAGGGAATCCACCCCCTGACGGGACAGCTGCCGGGAGGGGTCCAGCTGTTCCACGACGGCCGGCTCCACCCCCACCTCCAGCATCAGCTGCTTCAGCTCATCGATCAGTGTCATGTCTCTGCTCCTTTCGGGTATGCCTGCTGCCGCAGTCGGAAACGCTGGATCTTGCCGGTGGCGGTGCGGGGAAGCTCGTCCACGAAGGTGAAGCTGACCGGGCACATCTGCTCCGGCAGCCGCTCCAGCAGGTAGCGGCGCAGCTCCCGTGCCAGGGCGGGGCTCTGCCGGGTGTCCGGGGAGAGTATCACGAAGGCTCCCGGCCTGACCAGTCCCCCCGCGGACACGGCCACCACGGCGCATTCCGCCACGGCGGGGTGCCCCAGGAGCGCCTCTTCCACCGGCAGCGGCGAGACCAGCTGAGCCCCGGCCTTGATCATGTCGTCGTTACGTCCCTGGTGGTAGTAGAAGCCGTCCCGTTCCACGAACAGGTCGCCGCTGCGCAGGAACCCGTCGGGGAGCATGGTCTCGCCGCTCTTGTCCGGCAGGTTCCAGTAGCAGGGGCAGCAGGTCGGTCCCTCGACCAGCAGGGTGCCCACTGTTCCGGAGGGTACCGGCCTGCCGTCCTCGTCCACCAGCCTGATCCGGTAGCCGGGGACCACCTGGCCGGTGGAGCCGGGCCTGGCCCGGCCGGGGCGGTTGGAGAGGTAGATGTAGGACATCTCGGTGGAGCCGATGCCGTCCAGCAGTTCCAGACCGGTCAGGCGGCGCCACTCGTGGAAGATGGCGGCCGGCAGTGCCTCGCCGGCGGAGTAGCAGAGTCGCAGGGGGAGCTCCAGGCGGTCGCCGTCGCAGGAGAGGATCAGCTGGGAGTAGACCGTGGGGACGGCGAAGAATACGGTCGGCCGGTGTTGCTGGATGAGCTCCAGGATGGCGGCCGCGTCCGGTTTGTCCCGATGGAGGATGGCCGTTGCCCCGAAGAAGAGGGGAAACGCCAGGCTGTTGATCAGGCCGTAGGCAAAGGAGAACTTGCTGACCGAGAAGATGCGGTCCCGGTCGCTGAGTCCCAGGATCTCCCTCCCCACCAGGTCGCAGGGAATCAGCAGGTCCCGGTGGCGGTGGGGGATCCCCTTGGGCACGCCGGTGGAGCCGGAGCTGTACTGCATGTAGGCGATCCCGTCCTCTTCGGCACGGTGTGCGTCCGGCTCCCCGTCGGGGCTACGGGGCGCGGGGAAGGAGTCCTCTTCGTCGCAGGTGAGCAGGGCGACCCGGCTCTGTTCCAACGGGAGCGGGGAAGGGAGCCGAGGATCGGTCACCAGCAGACGGCTGGCGCTGTCGGACAGGATATGTTCGAACTGCTCCCGGGTCAGGGCGGTTCCGGCGATCACCGCCGTCACCCCGGCCAGCAGGCAGCCGAGGAAGGCCACCGGAAAGGCCGGGCCGTCGGGGAGCAGGAGCAGTACACGCTCTCCCGGCGCGACCCCCCGTTCCCGCAGCAGCTGGGCGAAGCGGCGGCTGGCCCGCTCCAGCTCACGGTAGCAGAGGGAACGCTCTCCGCAGAGAAAGGCGGTCTTGTCCGGGTGGCGTTCAAGGTTGCGCTCCAGCAGTATGGCGGCGGCATTATCGGCGTACATCGCGCTCCTCCGTGACTATCAGCGATGATGGGGCTGGGGCGGAGTTTCTCGTCCCTTTCCCCGTGTGAGTCGCTGTCTCTGTCTAAGTTGCGGGGCGTATCAGACTGTGCAATCCGGGGAAGACCTGAATTCCATGCGCAGGATGTTGCGGCCGCTTTCCCGGCAATAGCTGACCCTGTCCGACAGGGTGCGGATGAAGTGAACCCCCAGGCCGCCGATCTCCCGTTCCATGATATCCAGGGTCAGGTCAGGATCGGGCAGGGAGAGTACATCGAAGGGGGGGCCCTGGTCGGCGATTTCCAGCACGAAGACAGCGCCGTCATGCCGGCAGGTGATTTCCGCATCCCCCTCACCCTGGGGATAGGCATGGTTGCAGATGTTGACGAAGGCTTCTTCGAGGACCAGCAGCAGTCCGAACCGCTTCTTCGCGTCCAGCCCGAAGCGGTCGGCGCACTGCTCCACGAATGCGTTAGCCGCGTCGAGGTTTCCGACCCTGGCCGCGTACCGCCTGGAGTCCGTTTCCATGGCGCTTCAGGAGAGGGCCGCCAGGGAGGCGGTCACCGATTCGTCCATGGGGAAGATGGCCTTGAAGCCGGAGATGTCGAACACCTCCCTGACGGTCCCGCCGACGTTGGCGAAACGGAGCTGGCCCCCCTTGCTTTTTAGCAGCTTGGCCGTCACCAGAAGCCCGCGCAGCCCCGCGCTGCTGATGTAGTCCAGCTTCCCGAAATCCACCACCAGGCGGATGGCGCCTTCCTCGATCAGCTGGCGTACGTTCTTTTCATACTCCGGCGCGGTGACGGCATCCAGCCTGCCTCCCAGGGTTACGATGGTCGCGTTTGCCTCGGTTCGTGTCTGAAACTCCATTAACGTCTCTCCCTTGTCTGTCGTCGTTCACTGTTTCTTCAGCAGCACCCATAATCTGTTGTGGTCGTCAGTCCGTTGGTAATGGATCTGTTCCGCCAGACCGCGGATGATACCCGGCCCCAGCTCATCGGGAAGGCTTTGGCTCTCCAGCGGGTTGCCCGTCTCCCCCTTCATCCCGCAGGCCACTTCTAGGGTCTCGTTTTTCTCCGAGTAGGCAATGGTCATGTGGAGGGGGTTCTCCTTCAGGTCAGGGAGGTGGAGCTGCAGCAGCTCCTCCACCAGGAGCAGCAGGTTGGCGCGATTCTTCCTGGAGATGATCTGCTTCTCGCAGAAGGCTTCGATCTCGGCGTTCATGGCGTACAGGTCGTAATCCGCCGAGTCGATCCGGTAGTTCAGGCTGCGGATCCTGTTGATGAAGGCGCGGGTCTTCTCCCGTTGGGGATTCCGGAAGATCTGCTCCGGCGTCCCTTCCTCGTAGATCACCCCTTCGTCCATGTAGAACACCCGGCTGGACACGTCCCGGGCAAAATCCATCTCGTGGGTGACGATCACCATGGTCATGCCGTCCCGGGCCAGGCGGCGGATGACCGCCAGCACCTCGCTGACCATGGTGGGGTCCAGGGCCGAGGTCGGCTCGTCGAACAGGATGATCTCCGGCTCCATGGCCAGGCAGCGGGCGATGGCCACCCGCTGCTTCTGGCCGCCGGAAAGCTCGTCCGGGAAGCTGTCCGCCTTCTCGGCCAGACCGACCAGCCGCAGCAGATCCAGGGATTTTTGTTCCGCATCGCGCCGGTTCATCCCCCGCAGCCTGACCGGCCCGAGGGTCAGGTTCTCCAGCACGGAGAGGTGGGAGAACAGATTGAAGGACTGGAACACCATGTTCATCTTCTGGCGGATCCTGGGCACGTCGCTCTTCCTGTCCAGGATATCCACCCCGTCGATGCGGATGGAGCCGCCGCTGGGCTGCTCCAGCAGGTTGAGGCAGCGCAGGAAGGTGCTCTTGCCGGTACCCGAGGGGCCGATGACGGAGACCACTTCCCCCGTGCGGATGTGGGTGGTGATGTCTTTCAGAACCCTGACGTCGGCGAATGTCTTGGAGAGATGCTCGACCCGTATCATGCCTTGACCGCCTTTCTCCGTCTCCATTTCGGGTCGCTTCTGCGCTCCAGGTATTCCAGGACCTGCATGAGGGTCCAGGATATGAGGAAGTAGAGAATCGCCACCATCACCAGGGGGAAGAAGGCGTCAAAGGTGCGGCTGCGGATGATGTCGCTGGCCTTGGTCAGATCCTGTACCGCGATGTAGCCGACGATGGAGGTCATCTTGACCAGCGAGATGAATTCCCCCTTGTACACCGGCAGGATGCGCCGCACGGTCTGGGGGAGGACGATCAGCAGGAACGTGTTCATCCTGGTGAACCCCATGGCGATGCCCGCTTCGGTCTGGCCCCTGTCCACCCCCTCGATGCCGCTCCTGAAGATCTCCGCCGCATAGGCGGCGAAGTTCATCCCGAAGGCGATCACCGCCACCAGCACCGGGCTGATGTCCGTTGAGGCGAAGACCACGTAGAAGATCAGCATCAGCAGCACCAGTACCGGGGTGCCGCGCAGGATGGCGATGTAGACCCGGGCCGGGAGATTCAGCGCTGACCGCCCCGACATGCGCATGAAGCAGACCAGCGCCCCCAGTAGGGTGCCGAAGATGGTGGCCAGTACGGAGATGACCACCGTGGTCTTCAGGCCGTCCCAGATGAGGAGATAGCGTTTCTCCTGGATGATGTTGTTCCGGAAGCTGTCGGCGATGCCGGCAAGGAGGGACGGTGACTCACTTTTCGTGTTTTCCGCGTTGTCGTTGGCCGCGATATTCTTTTTCAGAGCAAATACGCTGGCGCCCAGCTCACAATACGGGTCCGAGAAATCAACTTTCTTTTTCCGTTCTTCGGTAAACATCAGGGTGCTGGCGATCATGTCGATTTTGCCGGTGGAAACCGCGGCAATCAGGCTGCCGAATTCCATGTCATCAAATTTGGCTTCTTTCCCGAGAAAGGCCGCGAATCGTTCCGAGAGTTCAATATCGAAACCGATCAGCTTGTTGTCCCTGACCACCGTAAAAGGAAGCCCCTTGTCACTGACAATGCCAATTACCAGCAGGCCGTTTGATTGTGGATTGTCGATCTTCGGCATGCGTGTGTCGCCTTTTTTCATCCAGCGATCGAACATGTCATCGTACACACCGTTTTCCCGTATCTCTCGCAGGAACGCGTTGAATTTTTCACGCAGTTGATCATTGCCTTTCTTGAACCCGATGCCGATCGGCGAGGAAAACAGGGAATCCTCCAGCACCCCCAGCTCCTTGTCGTTGCGAAGAATTTCACCAAGCGATTCGCGGGTGTAGAAGCCAGCGTCAACCTTTCCGGATTTGACCGCCAGCAGAAGATCAGGCAGGGACTTGTACTGCTGCGCGGTTGCATTCGGTAGGCGCTCCATCACGTAGGTGTCGTGCACCGAGCCGAGCAGAACTCCGATCCTGCGGTGGTTCAGATCCGCGATCGTGCGCAGTCGCGTTTGTCCGGCATCCGCCGATGTGCCCGGCGTGCCAGCAGTGGGGGAGGGGGGGGCGTCCTTCCTGACGATCATCACCTGGCTATTGGCAAAATAGGGGCGGGTGAAATTGACGGATTTTTTGCGCTCGTCCGACGCGGTCATGCCCGATACAATCAGATCGATCTTGCCCGATTGCAGGGCAGGGATCAGTGCCATGAATTTCATGTCCGAAAATTCTATGGGCCTCCGGAGCCGGGCACCGATGATGCGGGCCAGTTCGCCGTCGTGACCGGTCACCCGGCCGTTACGGTCCACAAAGCTGAACGGTTCACGGGTCGCGCTTACCCCTACTCTGAGGGGCTTTCCCTCCCTGGACTGGGGGATGTCCACTTCTTCATAGGGCGCCAGATCGGTCTTGAGCCAGCGTTTCTTCATTGACTCCAGGGTGCCGTCGTTCTTCAGGTCGTCGATAATCCGGTCCACATCCGCCAACAGCCGGTCATTGCCTTTTTTGATAGCAATGGCTGTATCCTCCCGATCGAGCGGCTCCGGCAGCAGCCGCAGTTCCTGGTTCTTTTTCGACACCTGAAGTGCGGCGGGGAAGAGGGTGATGATCGCATCAAGCTGACCGGATTTCAGAGCCGCCACGGCATCCATGATGTCGTCGAAGCTTTTGACCTGGGCTTTCGGGAAGCGTTTGAATGCAACGGCTTCTCCCGTTGAACCGGTCATCACGCCGATCCGGGCATCCTGAGCATCGGCAAAACTGGTAATGACCTCGTCACGTGTGCCGCAGCCGCCTGTAACAACAAGAGCCAGCAGGCATGCCAGCAGGAAAAACGTCCGTCTGCTCATCCATCCTCCCTTTCCCCGCCTTTGTTCGGCGCGCTCCCCCGGAAGCTGATCGCCAGCATGGTGACGTCATCGGACTGGGGAGCCCCGTCGGCGTGGCGCCTGACCGCGGAACGGATGCACTGGATCATGTCCGTGAGGTCGTGGCGGGGAGCCTGGCGCAGGGTCTCCAGCAGCCGTTGCTCGCCGTACAGCTCTTCCACCCGGTTCTTGGCCTCGGTCACGCCGTCGGTGTAGAGGAACAGGGTGTCACCCGGCTCCAGGGTGAGTCGCTCGCATTCATAGGGGGTGTCGGCCAGGGGGCCCAGCACGAACCCCGCCTTCACCTCCAGATAGCGTGCTCCGCGGCTGTTGACGACCAGCGGCGGGTTGTGGCCGGCATTGGCGAAGCGCACCTCGCCGCTGGTGGTATCCAGGATGGCGCAGAAGACCGTGGCGAACATGCAGCTGTCGTTGTCCGCGGCGAGGATGTTGTTGACGTAGGCCAGGATCAGCTCCGGTTCGCCCAGGCGCTGTCCTTCTGACTTGAGCAGGGTTTTGGCCACCATCATGTACAGGGCCGCCGGCACCCCCTTGTCCGAGACATCGGCGATCAGGAAGCAGAGGTTGGTGTCGTCGATGAAGAAGAAGTCGTAGAAGTCCCCCCCCACCTCTTTGGCCGGGTCCATGGCGGCGAAGATATCGAACTCCGGGCGGTCCGGAAAGGCGGGGAAAAGGCGCGGCAGCAGGCTGGCCTGGATGTCGGTGGCCACCTTGAGCTCGCTCTGGATACGCTCCTTGGCGGCGGTGGTCTCGGTCAGGTTGCGGATGTACTCCCTGAGCGCATCGCGCATGGACTGGAAGTCGCGGGCCAGCAGGCCGACTTCGTCGCTGCGCCGCGCCAGAGGCAGCTCCAGGTCGAAGTTGCCCGCGGCCAACTCGTGGGTCGCCGCAGCCAGGGAACGGAGCGGCGTGGTGATGGTGCGGGCGATGAGCGCCACCGCCAGGGTCAGCAGCAGGATGCCGGCCAGCCCCATGATGGCGCCGGTCAGGCTCAGGCTCTTCACCTGGGCCAGCAGTTCCGCCTCGGGAAAGACCACCGCCAAGGTCCACCCCACCGAAGGGATCGGGGCGTAGTAGAGCCAGGATTTCCTGCCGTACAGGTCGGTGTAGGGGATGAAGTCGCTTCCCCCCCTGACCATCTTCCTCCCCAGGGCCCGGAGCCCCGGGTCCCGGCGGGCCTCGGCCAGGGAGAAGACGGTCTCGTTCATGATCATCTCCCGGGAAGGGTGGGTGACGATGGTGCCGTTGCGGGAGAGGAGAAAGGCGTAGCCGCTCCTGAGCACCCTGATGGAGGCCACCGTGGTGGTCAGCCATTCCAGGGAGATGTCGGAAACCACCACCCCCTTGACCCGTCGGGCACCGTCCCTGGTTTCGTGGAAGGGGACGGAGCAGGTGGCCATGAGCACGTCCGAACCGCTGTCGTTGTAGTAGGGTTCGCTCCACTCGGTCCTGTCCAGTTCCCGGCTGATCTGGTACCAGTCCTGTCCGGTGTACTGGAAGCCGGTTTCGTTGTCGAAGACGAGCCTCCCCTTGTGGCGGTAGAAATAGGGGGCGTAGGGTCCCGCGGCCGCCTCCCGGGCGTCGGGCTCGAAGGCGGCGCACGAGCCATAGATTTCCGGGTTGTCCGTTACCGTTGCCCTGAGCAGGGCCAGCAGTTCAGGGTGGTTGTAGCTGCCGTTCTCCAGGGAACGGGCCAGCCCCTCGGTTACCCTGGTGACCGAGGCCAGCACCGCTTCGACCCGGTTCACCGAGGCCAGTGCCAGATTGCGGGCGTTGCTTTCCAGTTCCCGTTGCAGGACGATTTTTGAGCGGTAGTAACTGTAGCCCAGGATTGCGGCGAAGATCAGGGAGGTGCAGATGGTGGTGACCAGGATCAGCCGGGTGGCGATGCTTCTGTCAGCGAGCATGGCGCCTCCCGATAAAGGAACCGTAGGCGGGAAGTTCCGGGATCATCCTCTCCCGCAGCAGTATCCGGCCGGTGGCCTCGTAGTCCTCCTGCTTCAGCATGCCGCTGACTCTGCTGCTCCCCTGCGGGACGATCAGGTCGCGCATCCGTTCCAGCATCCACTTCTGGTGGGTGCGGTTGGCGGGAACTCTGGCGCGACGCATCTGACCGATGATGATGTCCAGGGCCTGGTCCGGGTGACTGAAGGCGTACTCCCACCCCTCCAGGGTGGCCCGCACGAAGGCCGCCACCAGAGCCGGGTCCCGTTTCAGGGTCTTCTCCAGGGTGTAGAGGCCGTCCTCGGGGAGGTTCAGCCCCAGGTCCTTGAAGAAGAACAGGTTCAGCTCGTCCGGGTCGATGCCGGCGTTGATGATGGTGTGGTACTCGTTGTACCACATGGCCGAGGCCACATCGATGCCGCCGCGCAGAAACAGGTTGACGGTGTAGGACTGGGGCACCGTACGTACGTCGAGTCGGTGCCGGTTGAAGAAGACGCGGGGGGGGATGGCGAAGGGGCCTCCCCAGAGGCCGACCTTCTTGCCGTTCATGTCGGCCGGGGTGCGGATGCCGCTGGATTTCCGGGCCACCAGCATCAGGGAAGAGTTCTGGACCACCTGAGCCACGTTCACCAGCCGCACTCCGGCGGCGCGCTGCTGAATGGCCGTGGTGAGCCAGAGCAGGGTGAAGTCGGCCTTGCCGTGGGCCAGGTAATCGGTGGGGGAACGGCCCGGCCCTCCGGTGATGATGGTCAGGTCGATGCCGTGTTTGCGGTAGATGCCCTTCTCCAGGGCGGTGTAGTAGCCGGCGAACTGGGCCTGGGGGCTCCAGAGGGGGAGCAGGGTGACCTTTTTCAGCGGTGCCGCAATGGCGGCAGGGACAGGGATGAGCATGGCGACGATCACCACCAGGGCCAGCAGGATGCGCATCGACCCTGAAGGTCCGGTTCCCGGTGTCCTCATGCACACTCCTTCCCGTTGCCGTGAGACTCCATAAAATTCATCTCCACTGCCGGTGGTTGCATCTGATCGGTTCAGGCGCGACGTACTCACCCCGTTTTCGGCCCGGAACGGTTCAGACGCACGGGGCGTCTACACTGTCACTGTGTACCACTTTTTTCGGTGTTGCCGAGCACAAAAAACCGGCTCGCTCATCGCTAACGGTCTGTGGACGAAAAAAAGGCCCCGTCCGGCGGGGCCTCGTATCAGGCTGTTCCCAGGATAACGTCCGACGACTTGAACAGGGCGCAGGCGCGGCCCCCCTCCGTAAGTTCCAGCTCGTTGACGCTGTCGAGGGTTATGGTGGCGCTGATAATGATGCCACCGTCGATCTCCAGATCAACTTCGCAGTTGACTTCTCCCCTGATGATGCGGACAACGCTGCCGCGCAGCAGGTTGCGGGCGCTGAAGCGCCCCTTGGGCGGTTCGGCGGCGATGATGACCGAGCTGGCCTTAACGATGGCATAGGCGTCCATGCCGATTGCCAGTCCCAGATTTTCCACGGCGGCGTTGGTGATCACCGATGTCAGGTTCACCCCCCCCTTCAGGGTCAGGGCGACCTGGGCGTTGACGCTGTTGGTGGTGATGGTGCTGATGGTGCCGCAGAAGATGTTGCGGGCGCTGACCCGCAGAGAATTCCGGCGCAGAAAACTGTAGAGTCCCTCGCTGTTGCCCAGTTTCTCCTCCAGGCTGTCCAGGTATCTGCGCAGATCCTGCTGGATCAGGTTGAACTGGGCGATGAGTTCCTTACCCGCCGCGGTCAGCCTGGTGCCACCCCCCCCTTTTCCGCCGGCAAGGCTGTCAACCAGCGGTTTTTCCGCCAGGTTGTTGATGGCGCTGACCGTGTCCCAGGCGGTCTTGTAGCAGATGCCCACCGCCTTGGCCGCCTTGGTGATGGACCCCAGTTCGTCGATCATCTCCAGCAGCCTGATCCGGTCGGCTCCCAGGAATTTGCTGTCAGCCCTGTTGAGCCAGAGATTACCGGAAAGATTAAGTTTGTTTTTGTCGGCTTTCATCGCAGTCGTTCCTCCATGGTGTCAAGTCCGTCAAACCGGGGCGGGATCGCTGAAGAGCGCGCCCTTGGCCGGCCCGGCTGGATACAACAAAAGGGGGCTGCCTTTCAGCAGCCCCCCGCTCTGTCACTTCCGGATCACCAACGAGTGCCTACTCCGCCTCTTCGCACTCATGCTTCGGACCGCGCGGCAGGGCGACCAGTTCCGCTCCCACCGATTCCGCGATGTGCTTGAGTTCGCACATGCGCAGATGCTGACCGTACACCTTCAGATTCAGGTCCGCCACAGCTACCAGGATATACCGGGGCTGCTTTGCACCATCCGCCATCTTGGACCGCTCGCGATAAAAGATCTTGCCTGACATAAGGGTGCCTCCTTATATGGATTTTTTCCTCCCTGGGAACTTCGGAGGGTTAATTAAAATATACACCCCTGGGTCGGCATTTGAAAGTGGAAATATGTCCCCTGTCAGGCTTTGATGATCGTTCCCACCTTTTCTCCCCGGATGGCCCGGCCGATGTTACCCCGTTTGTGGCCGTTGACGATTTTGATCTCCTTTACGTTGACCATGTCCGGCAGCAGGTTGAGCATCTTGCGCTCCAGCACCAGGTCTTCCATGTCCAGCCTGAGCAGTTCGGCCACGGTGATCTCTTCGATCAGTTCGGCATCGGGGTTGACCCGCGGGTCTTCGGTGAAGAGGCCGTCCACGTTTTTCACCAGGATGCAGTTCTTGGCACCCAGCACCTCGGCCATCAGCAGGGCGCCGGTATCGGTGCGATGGGGCGGGATCAGGCCGTACTCCGCGGGGTGCTCGTACAGCCCGTAGGGTGGGGTGCCGTGGATGACCGGCAGCAGGCCCAGGTGGAGCATGGTGGGGAGGTCCAGCAGGTCGCCCGGCTTGACCCGTGATCCGTGCCATTTGGAGAGTAGCAGGGTGACGATCTCGGCGTTCTGCTCGCTGATCTTGGCCGCCAGTTCGGCCAGCACACCGGTGGGCATGCCCAGGTCGATGCCGATGTCCAGGATATGACGCACCCGCACCCCGCCGCCGGTGACGATCAGCAGCTTGTGCTCCTGGGAGAGCTCGCCGATCTCTTCCATCAGGGGCAGCACCACCTCGCGGCCGTAGTCGATGGTGCCGTGGCCGCCGATCTTGACCACGTTCAGCTCCGGCACGAGCCTGAGCGGTTCGATGTCTTTGCGTCTGCCGGTCAGTCCCTTGCGGACCAGGGTCTCCCCCTTGAGTCTGTTCTGAATTTCGTGCCGTCCCGCCATGTGGATCCCTCCTTGAGGTATGGATTGTCTGTGGCCTGAATGCAAACATCGGGCCGATAGTGGTGAGATAAGAGCATCGTTAGGGAGATGGTGCACCCGCCCGGGGCGACCGGCAGACGAAGGAGGCAGCGGTCCAGCGGCGATAGCGGCAGTTGTAGCAGGATCGCTCCTCGTCGGCGGTCCACTCCTCCTCCACATCCGGGGAGAACGAGCCGCACCGGGATGCCTGTTGCGCGGCGCCGTCCCAGTCCTCCGTTCCGCCGGGGTACTCCCGCTCTCCAGGGAAGCCAGGATGCCGTGTCTCCATCAGTACCTCTTCAGCTGCTTGCGGTGCACCGTCTGCCAGGGGACGGAGCCTCCAGGGGAGGGGGTGACCAGCAGCACGGAGAGGCCATCCAGCAGCACGGTCTTGGCCTTTTCATCGATCCGCACCAGATCAGCATCCCCCAGGGGCTCGCCGTCGAGTGTCCGTACCGTATCCACCTCGCTAAAGGTGCTGATCAGGTCGGCGACGTTGAGGACTCCGTTGTCGGCGGGGATACGCAGCCCCCCCTTCATGCGGCCGTCGTTGCCGCTCAGGCGCAGCCCCGCTCCTGCCAGGGCGCCGATGACCCCCTGGCCGCTGCCGCCATGTTCGGACAGATGCACCCCCTCGCGACGGGCCGTTTCGTAGGCTGCCTCTTTGGTGAGCACCGTCTGCTTGGCCTGCCTGCCGAAATCGATCAGATGGTCATGATTGGTCAGCCTGTCCAGCACGGCGACGCACAGGCCGGGGTCGGAGCCGGGAGCGCTCTCCCGGCCGAGGAACGAGGATGCATGGTCGATGACCTTCTCCAGATAGCTCTCATTGATCTCGGCGCTGAAACACATGGCGCTGTTGTGGGATGTGTAGGGGATGTCCGGGTGCACCAGCAGTTGATGGCGGGTAACGAAACTGCTGGTTCCCCAGCCGTTTCGTTCCAGATCGGCGGCGATCAGGGAGGCCAGTTCTCCGGTTCCCCTGCTCTCCAGGTCGTCGGTGTCGTCGATGCTCACGAGAATGCGCATGGGTGATCTGCTCCGTTGCGGGAATGTCTGATGAAGACAGAGTATCCACGAAACAGCGCATCCTGCGCAACACCTTTTTATTTCTGATGCCGTCGGTTTTTGGGGGCTGGTTGTTCGGCAGGGAACTGTCGAGGCCTGATAAGCCTTGTCAGGGCGGGGCTGGGGGGGCGGACGGGGTTTCCCGTCCGCCGTATGGGGGTCAGATGAAGCAGATCTCGAACAGCTTGCGTTTGTTGGGGTTTTCCGTCCGCTCCCGTTTCTCGGCCGGATAACCGAGGATCAGCGGCGCCACCAGCCGGTAGTCCGCGGGAACGCCCAGCTCCGCCTTTGCCGCCGGGTCGGCGAAGACGTTGTGGGCAAAGCCGATCCAGCAGCACCCCAGTCCGTCCTCTTCAGCGAGCAGGTGGATGTTGAGGGCCACCATGCTGCAGTCATAGCTGTACCAGTGGGATTGGCTGTTTCCGTAGACGATCACCAAGGCCGGCGCGTTGTAGAAGATGTTGTAGTCAGGATCCCGGATGAAGCTCTCGTACTGCCGCATGTGGGGACAGCTGTCCAGGTTCTCCAGCCACATCTTCTTGGCTGTGTCGGAGTAGGCCTTCAGCCTGTCCCGGTCGGTGATGACGACGAAGCGCCAGGGCTGCTCGTTGGAGCCGCTGGGGACCCAGACCGCGTCGTTGATCAGGCTGGTCAGCTGCTCCCTGGTGAGTGCCCTGTCGACGAAGTTCCTGCAGCTGATCCGCCTTCTGGCGAGTGTTCTGATGCTCTCCATGGTGGTGTACCTCCTTGTGGATTTCGTTGGCACGAGGCGTGGGGTCCGTCTTGCCGTTCTGATCGGGTTAAGCCGGTCCCTGGGTGGGGTCGAAGCCGTTGGCCACCAGGATCTCGATGCATTTCCGGTAGGTGTCCCCGATGATGGCGCCGCACCGCTCATGCGGTTCGGTGCCGTCGGAAAGGATCGCGCCGCAGCTGGTGCCGCCGAACCGGGGGGTGTAGGTCTCCTCGAACCACTCCCAGAGCTCTTCCAGCATGCCGGGGAACAGCTCGCTCTCCTCCTCGTCGTCGTTCCCCTTGCCGGCGTAGAGGGAGAGCAGGCAGGCGCCGCCGGTGAGGGAACCGCAACTGCCCAGCTGGCCGGCTGTTCCCCGCCCCAGGCCGTGGAGTGACCGGATCAGGTCGGGATTCTCCTTCCCCTGGGTACGCAGCGCCAGGATCAGCAGGATCTGGCTGCACAGGTACCCCTTCTGGGTCAGCTCCAGCAGGGAGAAACTGGTGTCGTCTATCATGGATTCCTCGCTTTCGTCGTTCGTCACGACTGGTGTAGTTGCACCGCCTTGCCCAGAAGGTCGATCACGCCGCCGCTTTTGACCTCCTCCATGCCGTAGTGGCCGAGGAGCAGGGGGATCTGGGCTTTGCAGGTGGCGCAGGCAACCGCTACGTAATCCAGGGGGAGCAGGCGCCTGATCTGTTCCGCCTTCATTCTGCCCAGTTTCATGCGGATCTCCAGCATCTCCTCCATCAAGAGCCCCGAGCCGCCGCCGCAGCAGAAGTTCTTCTCCCGGTTTGGGGTCATCTCCACGAACTCCTCCACGCAGGCCTTCATGATCCTGCGCGGCGCATCCATCAGCCCGGCGCCCCGGGCATGGTTGCAGGAGTCGTGCAGGGTGGCCCGCAGCGGGAGTCTGGCCAGGGAGAGCCGGGAAAGTCGTTCGGCCATGAAGTCCAGCACGTTCACCAGATGGAAGGGAAACGGCCCGTTGGCTCCCTCGGAACACATGCGCGCCACCCGCCAGCCGTGGCCGCATTCACCCACCACCACCGTGGTGGCGCCGGCCCTGTGGGTCACTTCCACCAGGCGTTGGTTGAACGTCTTCATCACCTCCAGGTTGAAGAGGAAGCCGTAGTTGGCCGCCTCCAGCAGGGTGGTGGAGAGGGTCCAGTTGGTCCCCAGGGCGTGGAACAGCTTGGCCGCGCCCATCAGGGTGTCCACGTTGGAGAACAGCTCCGAAGAGGAGGGGAGGTAGAGCAGCTCCGCGTCCGGCTTGTCCACCGGGATCGGGATGTCCAGGCCGGTCTCGTCCAGAAGCTCCTCCTCCAGGAACGCGCAGCTGTCCAGGATCGCCGCTTCGGGGATGCCGGTGTTGTTCCCGGTGACCAGCTCGTTGCGGGCGATGCCGACCATGAAGCTGGAGGCGATCCCCAGCCTGGAGAGGATGTTACGACCGGCCAGCACGATCTCTCCGGTGTCGATTCCCATGGGGCAGAAGACGGCGCAGCGGCGGCAGACCGTGCACTGGTAGAAGTAGTCGATCCACCTCTCCAGGGTTTCGGCGTCCAGCCGGGGAGCGCCCCCCAGGACCCCCAGCAGCTTCCCCAGCAGGGTGAAGTGCCGTTTGTAGGCCCTCCGCATCAGACCGGCCCTGGCGGCCGGGATGTTGTTGTGGTCATCGGTGCCCCGGTAGCTGTGGCAGGCCTGGGCGCAGGCTCCGCAGCCGGTGCAGCTCTCCAGCATGACCGAAAGCTGGCGGGCGAAGTCGCGGTACTCTTTCAGCAGCTTGAGGGCGCGGTCGACCCGCTTCTCTTCGGGGAGCGCTTGGATGCCGATTGCGCGCATCTCCTCTCCTGACGCCAGGTGCAGCGGGATCTTCATCGTCGCGACTCCTTGCTGGTCGCACCTGTTTCGGCAAAGGTGGACCTAATGCGCCTGTTCTCCGGCGTGGGGAAGGTGGGGGGCGCTTCCATCAGCATGGTCCGGTTGACCAGCGCGCCGGCCGCGTGCATCAGCTGCGAGAAGGGGAAATAGAGCAGCAGCAGGGCGGCAAGCCAGAGGTGCAGCCTGAGCAGCGGGTTGGGGGGGAGGGGGGCCGGGGCGAAGAGGAACAGGGAGGCCAGCCAGTTTCTGACCACCGGCAGGTCGGCGTGGAAGCCGGGCAGGTACATCCCCAGGCCGCTTGAGGCGAGGGAGAGAAGCAGCAGCAGGTCGAACCAGGCGGCCGGCTCGGTGAGCCGGCGCAGTTCCCGGTCCAGCAGGCGGCGGCAGAGCAGAACGGCCAGCGATACGGCCATGACCGCTCCGGCCAGGGCACCCAGAGTGCGGGAGATGGTCGCGCTGGTTTCCAGGGAAGCTCCCAGCAGGACGAACTGGCCGCGCAGCAGGGAGATCCCCAGGATATGCCCGCCGAGTATCAGCAGCAGGGAGAGGTGCAGCAGCCAGGCCGGAAACCAGAGCGGCCGGTTCTCGCGGAAGAGCGACCCGAAGAGCAGCAGTTCTTTGGCCGCCAACGTTGCTCTTCGTTTCCCTTCCACCGGAACCGGGAAGAGGGTCAGCTGATAGGGGACCGGTCGTCTGATCCAGTTCATGACGCGGAGGGTGCAGCCACAGAGGAACAGAAGCGGAGGGGCGAGGGGGAGTAGTGCGTGGATCCATGGTTCCATGGGGTCGCTCCGGTTACAGGCACCCCGCCGGCTTGGGAAGCCCGGCGATCTTGCAGGCAATCCTGGCCGTCTTGCAGGAGAAGAGCGCTTCCAGTTCCTCCAGTGTGAGGCCGCTCTCCCTGGCCAGCTTGCGGTACATGGGGGCGACCTTGAAGCGCTGGTAGTAGTCCCGCAGGCAGTGGAGCACCCGCCAGTGGGCCTCGGTCAGTTCGGGTATGTTCTCCCGGGCGGCCAGTGCGCGAGCCGTCCCTTCGCTCCACTGCTCCTGGTGGAGCATGAACCCCTGTTCGTTCAGTTCGATACTGTTTCCATCAACTTCCAGGTAGGGCATGGTAATCTTTCCACCTTGACGGTCCGGGGCAGGGTGAGAGGCCGTGCCACCCCGGCGGTGCGCTCCCCATGAAAAAACCCGCGCTAATAGCCGACTCCTGTCGGTATCATCGCGGGTTTCGTTGGGTCTGTCGGGGCAGAGGACGAAGTGGGCGCAAGGGTTATCAACCGTGTTCAATCCAGCCATCCGGAGGGAATCGCTGTATGGGCGTTGCGCCATCCCCTTGTCTTACGGAGCGGAGGAGGGGCAACGGCTGGTACTCTAGCAATATTATTGGATCTGATAAAGGGAAAAGTGACACCAGGTGGGGCTGGGGATGGGGGCGGGAGCAGGAGTGTTGTCGCAGTGATCGCATATGGCTTGTATGTTTTCTGACCGAATGGGTGACCATTCGTCTACCGGCTGGAGCGGTGAGCGCCGGTCAGGCCGAGGGGATCAGCCTGTTGGCCTGGAGCCGCCTGATGACGCTGGGAACCAGCAGGGATCCGGCCACGCCGAAGCAGGTGCTGCCGATGGAGGTCAGGATGACGTGCTGCAGGATGATCTCCGTCTCCAGCCCCAGGAGCAGGTCCAGGCCGATGCCGGTCAGCGCCTTGCAGAGGGAGGCCAGGATTCCGGCCAGCAGGCAGGCGGGGTAGCGTGCCGGCAGGGGAGGGTAGAGGGCGCCGGCGATGTCGATGACGATGGCCGGCAGGATGAAGTTGGCGATGATCAGGGGCCCCATCTTGGTCATTCCCAGCGCCATGCAGACCAGGCCGGCGATGATCCCCACCAGGGTGGATGCTCCGATCTTGGGCACGCATCCCCGCGCCATGAGCAGGAAGAAGACCAGGAAAAGCATGGAGTGTCCCGGCAGGGAGAAGTGGATCCTGAACGCCGCCCTGGTCAGCACGATAAACGTGGCGCAGAAGCCAAGCAGCAGCGCTTCCCGCAACGTGAAACGCCCCCACAGAAAAACCATCTCATTCTTCATTCTTTTCCTCCTTTTAATAGCCGGCAGGTCGTTGGACTCACGTGAGATCAGGCTGCCGATCGTTCTCCGCTTCGCTGCTTTCCAGAGTCGATGGGTTGAAATAGCTGCGTTCGCTCTTGAGGCCGAATCCCCGCGCCTCGGCTGAGAGAGCCGCCTCGTCGGCGATCTTCAGGGCGCGCACCAGGAGCGGGATCATCAGGCAGTGGAAGGTGTCCCGCCAGGTGAGCGGGTTGAGCAGGTTGCGCGCCTCCAGCCGGGCGCCCCGCAACTGCTGGGCCAGCCTGATCTCGCGGACCTCCCGGGCGAAGATCGGTATGAAGCGCAGGCTGGTGTAGACCAGGAAGGAGAGGCGGTAGGGGATCACCCTGCTCAGCTCCCGCATCATCCGTGTTGCCTGGGTCGTGCGCAGAAACACGATGCCGGGGATGAAGAAGAGGAAGATCTGCAGGGCGATGCGCAGCCCCGGCCAGATCCCCTGGGGAACGCCGTAGCGTGCGGCGTACAGGCCGACGATGATCAGCGCCTGCACCGTCAGGTAGCGGGTGTCCCGCCACAGGTCGGAGAGGGAGAGGCGGGCGCTGAAGTAGTAGAGGGCGTCGAGAGCCAGTACCAGCGCCAGAGACCAGGGGTGCTGGGCGGCGATGGCCGCCACACCCAGCAGGGAACCCAGAAACAGCTTCCACCCCACCCCCATGCGGTGGATGGGAGAGTCCAGGGAGAGGTACTGGCAGCCGTAATCGCTGCCGTGGGGCCCCTGTCTGCGGAGGTCAGCTGCTCGCATGGGTTGAACTCTCCAGTGAGATGATCCGGTCGGCCCAGCCGGGGTCGGGGAGCGGGTCATGGGAGGCGATCAGCACCGTGGCACCATAGGCCTGGCGCAGGTCGGCCAGTATCTTCAGCAGACGGTAGCGTTGTCCCAGGTCGAGTCCGGAGAAGGGCTCGTCCAGCAGCAACAGACGGGGCTGCGGGGCCAGCACCGAGGCCAGCGCCACCCGGTGCTGCTCGCCGAAGCTTAGGGAGAGCGGGAGCCTGTGGCTCAGGTGGTCCGCCTCGCAGGCCCTGAGCGCCTTCTCCACCAGCCGGTCGATCTCCCCCTTGTCCCTGCGGAGCATCTTAAGGGAAAAGGCCACCTCTTCGTACACCGTGTTCTCGAAGAGCTGGCGCTGGGGGTTCTGGAAGAGGTAGCCGACCGTGCCGGCCAGCCGCATTCGGCCGTTGAGGCGCATGCCGGACAGGCGGATTGAGCCCGAGTCCGGCCTGGTGGCGCCCGCCAGGCAGCGCAGCAAACTGGACTTGCCCGACCCGTTGCGGCCGAAGAGGTGGATGCGCTCCCCCGTGGAGACCCGCAGGGAGAACTCCCTGAGGACCGGTCCCTGGTCGGGGTACGAGAGGCAGAGCCGGTCGATTTCGACGGCCGGCTGCTCCCCGGCGGGATTCACCGGGAGGGGAGTGGAGAAGCGGACTTCCGGCCTGGGGAAGGCCAGGGGCGCCCGGCGCGACTCGCCCACGATCCTCCCCTTCTCCATCAGCAGGTAGCGGTCCACCAGGGGGGCGAAGGGCTCCAGGTTGTGCTCCGCGATCAGCAGGGCGTAGCCACGTTTTTTCAGCTCAGTCAGCACCTGGACCAGTTCGGACTTGGATGTCCCGTCCAGCTGGGAGGTGGGTTCGTCCAGCAGCAGCAGGCAGGGGTTCATGGAGAGGACCGAGGCGATGGCCAGGCGGTGCTTCTGACCGGCGGAGAGACGCTCCACGTTGCGTTGCTCGAACCCGGAGAGGCGCACCGCGGCCAGGGAGCGGGTGATGCGCGGGCCGATCTCCTCTGACGGGATGCAGATGTTCTCCGGTCCGAAGGCAACCTCTTCGGCCACCGTGGTGCAGAGTATCTGGGTTTCGGCGTTCTGGAAGACGATGCCGACCCCGTCGCGGCGGCAGGAGTCCAGGTCGGCGGGAAGCTCCACGCCGACCCGGCCGGTCAGGCTCCCCTCGTGGAGGAGCCCCTTGATCGCCAGGAGCAGCGTGCTCTTGCCGCAGCCGGAGTGACCACTGAGGCAGACGCACTCTCCCGTCCGTACCTGCAGCGAAATGTCGCTGATGGCGGGGGCGGATTCGTCGGCGTAGGTGTATGTCAGCGATTCGACTCGGAGCATTGGATCCGTGCCTGTCAGTGCTCTCGTTTCCCGGAGGATGCGGGTTGTTTGGCTACAGCCATGCAATCGTTACGGAAAGCCCCCCCTTTGTGCAAAGGGGGGGCTTTCCGGGTGGAGAAACCTGACATAAACGTCCGTTGTTGTCAGGTCCCGAAACGGAACTCGACCCCGCCGTAGATGTAGCGGCCCGCCTGGGGGAAGCCGTAGCTGGTCTCGTAGTTCTCGTCGAAGATGTTGTTGACCCCCACATAGGTGGTCAGACTGTTGTCGAAGAATCTCTGGCTCAGCTTGACGTTCAGCAGGACGAAGTCGTTCATTTTCCCCTTGGCCAATACTGGTGCGCTGTCTTTCGTGTAACAGTACTGGTTTGCCACGTACTGCACCGAGACATAGGGGGTGAAGCCGAAGTCGAAGTCGTACTTGCCCTCGAAGGTGAAGCGGTCGTGGGGGGTGTACTGGAGCTGATCCTTCTGGTCATTCTTCACTTCCGAGTCCAGGTAGCTGTACGTGGCCCGCAGGAGAAGGTTGTTGATGAACCGGGTAGCCGCGGAAACCTCGAAACCGGTGTACACGACTTTGGATATGTTCTGGTTCTGGCTGACGGTATTGGTGATCCTCACATTTTGAATGAGGTCCTTGGCGATAGTATGAAAACCGGTCAGGCTGATGGAACTGTTGAGGGGGAGTTTCTGCTCCACCCCTCCCTGGAAGGTGTACGAACGCTCGGTTTTCAGGTCCGAATTGCCGTTGGAGGAATTATACAGGTCATCCAGGGAAGGGAAACGGATGTTCCGGTTGAAGGAGAACTTCAGCCGGGTGTCCTTGAGCACGTCGTAATGGATGCCGGCGTTGACGCTGAAGTCGTTGTCCGAGGAGTGCTCGCGCGCCTGCCAGTGGTGGCCGTACCCGGCAACCAGTCCCAGCCCCTCCAGGGGGGATATCTCGTACTCCGCCGCCAGGGTGTGGACGCTGTACTGCTTGGAGTCGTCCCTGCTTGTATTAAGTGGTTTGTTGTTGGCCGATGATGTCAAACCGTCGTTCTTCCACTGGTCCCATTCGTTGACGGTGGAGAGGGTCAGGGTGCCGGCCGTGCCGAAGTCGTATTTGGGCTGCAGGCTGACGCCGTGAATGGTCGTCCGCACCCGTTCCTTGAAACTGTTCTTCTTGGTGAAGGAGTCATAGGTGTCGTCGGCGTACAGGTAATCTTTCATGTGCAGTTGATTGCGGTAGGCCCATCCTTTCAGGCTCAGCTTGTCGGTGAAACGGTAGTTGCCGGCCAGTTGCAGCGACAGCCCTTCGTAGGACTCGATGCGCTCATACTTCGGGGTGGAGGCGAAGGGGTCGCTGTTGTTGTTGATCGTGCTGGGCGGTTTGCCGTATTCCCCCTGGTTGTAGTTGAAGGTGAACCCCAGGGAGAGGTCCTGGTTGGGGTTGTAGCCGACGGTGCCCAGCACGTTGTGGCGCACCCGGTCGCTGTTTTCGCGGTAGTCGCCGTTCTGGACGGCCGTCTTGTCGAAGCCGTCGGAGAGCGGGAAACCGTCCACGTCGGTGGAACTGCCGCTGACGAAGAAGTCGAAGGCGTCCTTCTTGGCGGACAGACTGGACCTCACCAGGTAGGGGGTGTGGTCCCCGGTTTCAGCGGATACTGTGCCGCTGACCCCCTTGGCCCCCTTCTTGGTGATGATGTTGATGACCCCTCCCAGCCCCCCCTGGCCGTAAAGCACTGAGCTGGCGCCGCTGGTCATTTTGATCATGGCGATGTTTTCCGTGGGGATGGTGGTGGGATCGAACTGGGCGTCGACGGCCGAATTGAGCGGCACGCCGTCCAGGAGCAGCAGAACGTGACGGGTGCGGAAACCGCGGATGTCGATGCGGGGCACCCCTTCGGGGCCGACGCGAACATTCACGCCGGGCAGCAGGGAGATGGCCTGGTCAAGGGTGGTGGCGTTCATGGCGCTGATGTCTTCGGCCGTAACCGTATACACCGACTCTGCCGCCTGTACCCCCTCGATTTTACCCGAAACAACGACCTCGCCCAGGTTGTACGCTTCCGTGTTCTCATCTACCTGCTGGGCCGCCAGTGCCGCATGGTGGGACGAAAGCAGGCCGCATGCTGCAAGACACACTGCTCCTACCGTGACTGTTCTGTTCACCGTGAATGCACCTCCACATTTTTTTGTTGGTCTTCAGAGCGTTTACTCGACGTTGTAGATGAAACCAGATAGCGGGGTGTAGTTATATAGTATTGGTAATAACGTTGTAAACAGTCAGTGTGATTATATTATTTTTATTTTTTGTATGACGGTCATCGGTGGGGATGTGAGGTGGCAACAGTGTGAGGGACGGTTGACGGTGTGGCTGCGTATGTACGGAAGGCGTCCCTGGGGACGCCTTCCATGGTCGGATCTGCGTGAAAAACGAAATGTCGTTACAGGCCCAGCTGCTCCGGCTTCTTGCCGGCATCGGGGAAGAAGAGCGGTGCGCCGAACTTGGCCTTGCCGAAGGTGCCGATCACCTTCTGGGTCTTCCTGGAGACCATGAAGTCGGAGAAAGCCTTGGCGCCGGCTGCGTTGACCTTGGGCCAGCGGGCCTTGTTGACTTCGATCACATGGTAGATGTTGAGCAGTTTGGCATCGCCTTCCAGGATGATGGCCAGCTTGAGGTTCTTCTTCAGGGCCAGATAGGTGGCGCGGTCGGTCAGGGTGTAGCCGTGCTTCTCATCGGCAACGGAGAGGGTCTGACCCATGCCCAGACCGGTCTGCTGGTACCACTTCTGTCCGTCGGGGTTGATGCCGGCGGCCTTCCAGAGTCCCTTCTCCTTGGCGTGGGTGCCGGAATTGTCGCCGCGGGAGAGGAACAGGGCGTTGTGCTCGGCCATCTTCTTGAACGCCTCGGCGCTGCTCTTGGAACCGCGCAGTCTGGCCGGATCACTGGCTGGACCCACCAGGACGAAGTCGTTGTGCATCACCAGCTTGCGGGAGGTGCCGGCGCCTTCTGCCATGAATTTTGTCTCGGCGTCGGGTGAGTGGACCAGCAGCACGTCGGCCTCACCTTTCGTTCCCATGGCCATGGCCTGACCGGAGCCGACGGCGATGGTCTTGACGAAATAGCCGCTCTGTTTCTCGAACAGGGGGATCAGTTCGTCCAGCAGGCCGGAGTCCTGGGTGCTGGTGGTGGTGGCCAGGATCAGGGTCCGGGATGCGGCCATGGCCGTGGACGAGAACCCGCAGGCCAGGACGGCCAGGGTTGCGATGAACGCGGTGAAACGGGACAAAAGCTTGAACTTTTTCATCTTTGTTTCCTTTCCGGTGGTGGTGTGGATATCCTGATGATGACAGGGGTACGACAGCCCTTTACCCGGCGAGCGCTCTTCTTTCATCCCGTTCCTTCTCCCTGGAGGGAGACCATGGCCCATCCCCTTGCCCGAAGGGAGAGGGGAGCAAATAAACCATTGCTGAAAAACGGTGCTCAGGTGTGAACGCGTTTCCCGGGTAAAAGGACGTTGAACCGCGGGCTACTTGGCTGACAGAGCTTTCCATTCGCGGGAATCGGGGAAGAAAAGCGACTGGCCGTAGACGTCCTTGCCGAAGTCGGCAACGATCTTCTGTCCTTTGGCCGGATCGCAGAGCCATTTTACGAAGGCGGCGGCATCCTCGCTGTTCACTTGGGGGAACTTCCGCTGGCTGACCGGGATCAGGGAAATGCGGTTCAGGAGCGCCTCGTCCCCTTCCACCAGGACCTGAAGAGCGATCTGCTTCTTCAGGGAGAGGTAGGTGGCGCGGTCGATGACCGTGTAGGCCTTCTCCCTGTCGGTATGGAGCAGGGTGGGCTTGTTCCCCTCGCTCCCCTTCTCGTAGACACGGTACCAGGCGCCGGCCGGTTTCAGGGCCGCCTTTGCCCAGAGCTCCATTTCCGCCACATGGGTACCGGATTTGTCGCCGCGGCTGATGAACGGGGCGCCCGTGGCGGCGATCTTCTTCAGCGCTTCGGCGGCTGTTTTCGTCCCACGGATGGCTGCCGGGTCATCGGCGGGGCCGACGATGACGAAATCGTTGTACATGAAGGGGATCCGCTCGCTGCCGTAGCCGTCGGCAACGAACTTCTCTTCCAGGGACTTGGCATGCACCATGACCAGGTCCACGTTCCCCTTCTGGGAGATCTTGAGCGCCTCCCCGGTGCCAGCCCCCACGTGACGTACGCGGATGCCGCTCTCCTTTTCAAACTCGTCTTCCAGCACCGACACGATCCCTGCGTCGATGGGACCGATGGTGCTTGCCAGCAGGATGAAGCCTCGTTCCGCCAGGGCCGCCGATGTCCACAGGGACAGAAGCAGCAGGATTGCCAGGGTACAGCCGGTCAGTCGTTTCATGCATGAATCTCCTTTCGTGCGATGTATGCCGTCGTACGGCGCTCAGCCGTCCGGTTGCCCGGGGTGCTCTGGTCGATGAAACGGTCCTGACTCCGGATTCGGGACGGACGTGCCTTCCACGGGTGGTTCTGGCACTGCCGCCGCGCCACTGCGCCCTGGGCGTGGTATGAGTGGGGGCGGGAGGCGGGAAACCCCTGAACATTAATGAAGAGGGTATAGCAAAACCACATCATTATGGCAATGTCTATATATCGGTTTCCGGTGGAAATACAACGGCACGTTTGATTTTCAGCAGGGGATGGGGGGAGCGACGGATCAAGTGGTGTTCTGTAACGCGGGTACGGTGAGAATCCTGCGTTCCGCGGGAGCGGGGGGGATCAACGGCTTCAGTTCACGCCGAGAATGACGTGTGAAGCCTCGAACAGGGCGCAGACCGGCTCGCCTTGCCGCAGCCCCAGGCTGTGGCTGCTTCCGTGGGTGACAATGGCGCAGATGGACAGCCCCTCCCCGACGGCGATCTCGATCTCGCTGCTGGCCTCTCCCGGTCTGAGAGACGCCACTGTTCCGGGGAAGAGATTGCCGGCGGTGATCCTGGCTTCGTGCAGGCCGCTGGCCACGATGACCGACGCGGGTTTGACGATGGCGTGGGCCTGCATGCCGGGGACCAGCTGCAGGTTGAGGATGGCGGCATTGCTCACCACCGCCCTCAGGGATATGCCCTGTTCCAGGGTCAGGGTGACGTCGCTGTACACCACACCCTCTTCGATGAAGGAGACGGTTCCGGAGAAGGTGTTGGGTGCGTTGAATCCGGGAGAAGACCTGCGGAGAAAGTTGAAGATGCTTTCGGTGTAGCCGAAACGCTCCTCCTGGTTCTCCATGAATCTGCGTCGTTCTTCCTGCATGGCGCGGAACTGGGCCACGACTTTTTCACCCTCTTCGGTAAGGCAGGAGCCGCCCCCACCCCGGCCGCCGGTCTGGCGTTTGACCAGAGCCTCTCCGGCCCGGGTATTAATGCCGTTGATCGTGTCCCAGGCAGTTTTGTAGCAGATCCCCATCGCCTTGGCCGCCCGGGTGATGGAACCCAGCTGGCCGACCTTCTCCAGCAGATTGATCTGCGCGCTCCCGGGGAAGGTGTCGTCCTGGCGGTCGAGACAGCCGAGCGCGGAGCGCTCCTTGTGCTGCCGGGTACAGCTCATTGCTGGCCTGCCCGCTGCAACCTGATGGTTTTCTGTCTGCATTCAGGCGTTGGCGAGGCAGGATCGGCAGAAGAAGGAGGAGATGCGTTGTCCGCCGGAAAGGTCGACCGCTCTTCCCTGTCCCGGGAAATAACCCGACGGAAACCCTGACTGTCAAGGTTCATTTCCCGCAGACGCATCCTCTCCCTGCCGCAGTCGATCACGTTCAGGCAGCCGTAGTCCTGGCGCAGACGGAACAGGTTGTCCAGGGGCATGCCCAGGATGTGGGAGATGATGACCCGGTTGACGCCGGCATGTCCCACGATCAGCAGGTTACCGGCAGTGTTGCGCACGATCTCCTCGAACAGCGGGATGACCCGGGCGGCCACGTCGGCGAAGCACTCCCCCGCCGGAGGGCGGTAGTAGACCATGTCGGCCCCCCGTTTCTCGTATTCGCCCGCGTACTGGGTACGGACCTCGTCCATGGCCTGTCCGTCCCAGGCACCCATGTTGATCTCCCGGAGTTTGGAGAGGGGCTGGACCGGCGCGTTGCGTCCCTCGGCGATGATGCAGGCTGTTTCGTGGGAACGGCAGAGGTCGCTGCAGTAGATCCGTTTCAGGGGAATGCCGGCCAGTTCCGTGCGCCAGCTGACGGCCTGGGAACGACCGGCTGCATTCAGTTCGATGTCGGCCTGGCCGATGTAACGCCTGACGCTGTCCTGGCGGATATCGCCGTGGCGCATGAGATACACGGTGGTGGGGTAGCTGCGGTTGTGAGTGTCGTTATCGCTCATTGTCTGCCGATGACCTCCGCCATGGGGCGCCCCAGTGCGGCCTCCAGGCGCGTTTGGATGATGAGAGCCGTGCGTAATCTGGTGGTGATGCGTTCGAGAACCCGCGGGTCCTCCTGTCCGTAGCGCTCCCGGGAGAGGCGGAAGCGTTCGTCCAGAGGGACGGGACGCTCCCCTTGGACCAGCTTGTCTGCCAGGTAGAGCAGCTCCCCCGTGGTGACGGGACCTTCCGCTGCCGGGACCAGGTCCATGTGGCTGGCCACCGGTTCCGCCACGGCTCCGAAACCGGCTTCCCGCAGCAGGCGGGCGCCGGTCCGGGCATGGTCGGCTTCAGCCCGGGCGATGTCGTGCAGCAGAGCGGCCGCCTCCACGAGGCGCGTATCCAGACCGCAGCCGTTCTTGTTCAGTTTCGCGGCCAGGAGCAGCGCCAGGTCGGCCACCGCCCGTCCGTGGCGGATAACGGGGGAGTCTGTTGGCCAGAAACGCTCCAGAAGCGCCGCGCATTCCTCGCGGGTCGGGATCTCATAGCGATCGGCCTTGCGTTGCAGTTCCCCATAGGCTTCGGGTGTGTCCATGTCGTTGAGGATGTGCTCGTCGCAGACCTCGATGTTCCGGGAACTGTTTTCCAACTGTGCCAGGGCGCCCCGCAGGCCGTCCCCGCCGCGCCAGTCAACGATCATCCGCGCATGACGGCCGGCGATCAGCGGAGGGTGGCCGCGTTTTCCCCGGAAACAGGGATAGAGCACCTGATCGCACCCCTCCCGGTACTCCTCCAGCAGGCGTCGTACGCTGGCCGGTCTGACCAGGGGGATATCCACCGGCAGCACGAAAAAGGGGACTGTCGCGTCGATGATGCTCTCTGCTCCGGCCTGGATGGAGCTGAACATCCCCTCCTGGTAGCGGTCGTTGACGATGGTCCGGACGTCCAGACGTTCCAGCAGCGGCTCCAGTTCCCGACGACGGTGCCCGACGACCAGGCTGATGTCGTCCACCCCAACGGAGCGGAACAGGGTGATGCTCCGCTCCAGCAGCGTCATCCCCCCCAGGGGGAGCAGCGGCTTGAAGTCGCCCATGCGCGAGGAGAAGCCGGCCGAGAGGATCAGGGCCTTGGCGGTGTGGGTCATGACAACGTCCTCTCTTGGCCCGAAATCCCGTCCGGTCTCCGGGCCATGTGTGCTGGCCGATGCATCACCGGCTCTCCCCCCGCTGGTCAACGATGGCTCTCTTGATGGTGGGCGAAGGAGTGAACCGCCCCCTGCCCACCGTTTCCAGGGCCAGGGCGCCTGAAGCCAGGCCCCCGGCGATGGCCGGAACCCCCATCAGCGCCTGTCGCGCCCGGTCGATGCAGGCCTGCTCCTCGCGCTCACCGGTTTCGATGATAACGCTGATCAGCTCCCGATCGTCCCTCTGCTTCAGTGTCGCCTGATAATTGAGCAGGAAGGGGAGCGGGAAGAGCGCCTCGTCCAGCTGGGTGATGTTCAGTTCGTCACCCCCTGCCAGGCGGAACGTTCCGGCCAACCTGCCGTGCACCCGTTCCAGCCGGCGCAGCACGCTGCCGCAGGGACAGGGATCGGGGAGCAGACGGGCCAGGTCGCCGGTGCGGTAACGGATCAGCGGCATGCCCCGTCTGGTCAGGGTGGTGAAGACCACTTCGCCCGGCTGGCCGTCGGGGAGCGGCGCGCCGCTTTCGGGATCGACGATCTCCAGATACAGGTCCGCCTCCCGGGGGTGGTAGCCGCACTGGGCGGCGCATTCCACCGCACCCCCCAGCCCCATCTCGGTCATGCCGTAATGATCGAAGACCGGCACTCCCCAGGCGGCGGAGATGGCCGCCTTTACGGCCCGCGGCGCAGAGTCGGCACTCACCAGGATACTGGTGAGGCGTTCTCCGACGATCAGGCCGGCTTTCGGGTGGCGCGCCAGTCCCAGCAGCTGCACCGGCAGTCCCACCAGGCAGTCGATGCGTTCCTCCCTGATGTGCTCCAGGGTCGTCTCCCGGTCCTGAACAAGGCCATGGATGACCCCCGTCACTCCCAGACGCTCCAATCCCCTGGAAAGCAGGTCTCCCACGCTGCCGGGCAGTTCTCCCGGCATAAGGATCAGCACCCGCTGCCCTGGTCTGACCATGGTTCCCATGCCGTGGTGGAAAAAATCGACGGTCAGTTCCAGGTCCTGGGCGGTGAAGTGCAGCCTCTTGGGGGGGGCCGTGGTGCCGGAACTGTACAGGGTCACCACCCGTTCGATCTTCCCCGGGGAGACGCAGAGGAAGCGCCGGTCTTCCTCCCGGATCTGGTCCGGAGTGGTGAAGGGGAGGGTGGAAAGCTCATCCAGGGATGCGGGCGCGGCGTATCCCGCCAGGTGTGTCCGGTAGAAGGGGCTGTGGCGTCTGGCGTACTCCAGGGTCTCGCCCAGCCTGGCCAGCTGGTAGCGCTCCAGCAGGTCACGGGTCAGGCGTTCTCCTCGCCTGTGGCCAATCCTGGCTGCTATCCAGGGCTCCAGGGGGGTCAGCTGCGGCATATCGGCTTGTTCAGTGCGTTTTTCATCCGTTTTTCCGTCCCGGGCGTCCCGCGGTTGCGTCATAGCCT
>CAZIUE010000003.1:0-271311 GCA_964542535.1 uncultured Pelobacter sp.
GGCCCTTTCGACCGGTTGGTCGAAAGGGCCTTTTCGCATGCCGCGGGGTGATGTGGGGCTATTTTTCGCGGCGGTAGGGCCAGGCCATGACTCCGCCTTCCAACACTTTTACATTTTCCCAGCCCGCGGCCTCCAGGATGAGGGCCGCCTCGTACCCCCGCAGGGAGATCTTGCAGTAGCAGACGATCTCCCGCGTTTTGTCGGCAGGGAGGTCGCCCAGGCGCTGCCTCAGGTCGCCGATGGGGATGAGGGTCTCGCCGATGCCGATACGCATCTGGTCGAACTCGTCGGGGGTGCGCACGTCCAGAATGAAGGGGGTCTCTCCCCTGTCCAGTTTTTCCTTGAGCTGCACCGGACCGATCCCCTTCAGCCTCCCCTTCAGCTTGTTCTCCATCAGGTGGGCCGTGGCGATGAAGTGGTCGATGGCCAGGGAGAAGGGGGGAGCGTAGGGAAGGTCGGCGTTCACCAGGTCGCTCACCGTCAGCCTCCCCAGAAGCGCCATGGCGGCCATGGCCACCTGCTTGGCCACGTCTCCCGGGCCGACGCACTGCAATCCCAGCAGCCTGCCGCTGTCCGCATCCACCACCATCTTGGATATGAGCAGGTTGGCGCCCATGAACCCCGGCTTGTCCAGGCTGGCATTGATTACCGTGGTCACGTTGTACCCCTCCTGGCGGGCCTTTCCTTCCGAGAGTCCGGTGGATCCGGCGTTGAAATCGAACACCTTGCAGATGCCGGTGTGGAAGGTGCCGGGGAAGGTGACCCGGTTGCCCAGCACGGCATTCTCGCCCGCCACGCGCCCCTCCAGGTTGGCCAGGTCGCCGAAGGGGGCGCGCACCTTGGCCCCGGTGATCCGCTGCACCAGCTCGACGCAGTCACCCACGGCGTAGATGTCCGGGTCGGATGTCTGCTGGTGCTCGTCCACCAGGATGCCGCCGGTGGCGCCGATCTCAAGCCCCGCGGCCCGGGCCAGGTCGGTGTTGGGGATGACGCCGATGGCCAGCACCGCCAGCTCGCAGGGGAGCTCTGTGCCGTTCTCCAGTCTGACCCCCTTCAGTTTTCCGTTCTCGCCCATGAAGCCGGCCAGCTTCACGTCGGTGATGACGTTGGCGGCCTTGCTGCGCACGTGGTTCTCCAGCAGTTGGGCCAGTTCCCAGTCCAGGAACATGAGGATCTGGGGCAGCATCTCGATCACCGTGATGTCGATGCCCGAGAGCTGCAGCGCCTCGCAGGTCTCGATGCCGATGAGGCCGCCGCCAATGACCACTGCCTTCCTGATCTTCCCCTCGTCGCGGACGCGGCGCAGGAAGTCGGCGTCACGCATGGACTGGAGCGTGGTCACCCCCTCCAGGTCGATGCCCGGAACCGGCGGTTTGCGCGGCCTGGCTCCGGTGGCGATAATCAGTTTGTCATAGGGAAGCCGGTCGATGGCGCCGCTGTTCAGGTCGCGGCAGGTCACGGTTCTGGCGCTCCGGTCGATGGCGGTTACCTCGGTTTCGGTGCGGGCATTAATCCCCTTGGTGGTGACGAAGTAGTGGGGGTCCCGTATCTCACCGTAGGGGGTGCTGATCAGGGCGTTGCGGTTGTCGAACACGCCGCCGACGAAATAAGGGTAACCACAGGACGCCATGGACATCTCCGGCGCCTTCTGGATGATGGTTACTTCCGCGTTCGGGTCGAGGCGCTTGGCCCTGGCCGCGGCCTTGGGTCCGGCCGCCGATCCACCGATGACGATGATCTTCTTGTTCATTTCGTATTCCTCCTCTGGTATGGGGGTCAGTGCAGGGCGTGCAACGGGCAGGCCGCCGCGCATGCGCCGCAGTGCAGGCAGTCGCTGTTGACGACGTTGCCGTTTTCCCTGAATTTCACAATCTCGTATCCCATGGGACAACTCTTTTCGCAGATCCCGCAGCCGGCGCAGGAGGGGGAGATGGTCATGGGATGGTTCGTACCGGCGATGGCACCCTGGATGGTGCCCATGGGGCAGAAGGAACACCAGGCCCGCGGACGGTAGATGACGCCCATTGTCAGCGCGATCAGGCTTGTGATCAGGCAGACGCGCCAGAAGACCAGGCCCCAGTGGGCCGGGTTTCCCGCATCCGAAGCCAGCTGGAATCCCATGAACGAGAACAGCAGCACCAGCATGCTCCACCGGAATCGCGGCGAGGTCAGAAGGGGGGGAATCCTGGCCGAGCCGCCCAGGGGCTTGAACCAGGTGTCGAAGAAACTTCCCCGGGGACAGACTTTCCCGCAGACGATGCGGCCCCTGAACGATGCGCCGATCAGGCCGGAGATCATGACCACCGGCACCACGAAACCGAGAAACGGATACTTCCATCCCGCCCCCAGCACCAGCAGCATGACCAGGGCCAGACCCCAGCGGTAGCGTTGTTTTACAAACGTCAGGATGTCCATGTATCTACCTCCTTGAATATATAAAAAACTATATATACAAAAAACAGTATTGTCAAATGTTTTCCGGGTACCGGGGTATGCTCGCTGTTCTTGTATCGTCTTGTCGATGGCACATTGATGGCGTGGTGGGGATGGGCGAATACGGCCGCTGAAGGGAGGTGAAGAGGGGAGGGTGCAGTTCTCGGGCAGGTGGTGCGGTGGGACCGTGACCGGAGTGAAACTGCTGTTCTTCGTGGGAGCAGTGACAAGCCGTCTCAAACCAGCGGAGGGGGCGTGTTACGTGGATCTGCTCTTCCGGCCTTCGGCGGTTTTCAGGTTTCGCGAGCGACGTCCCGGGGAGCACCGGCCGGGAAGGAAACCGTGACGCGCATCCCCTGTTCCTCGTGGGAGAAGGAGGCCCGCCCCCCCAGTTGTTTCGCGAGGAGCAGAACCAGCTGGAGCCCCAGGGTCCCGGTCGTTTGGATGTCCAGACCGGCCGGCATGCCTCTGCCGGTATCGGCGACCTCCAGGGTAATCGTCTCTTCATCGCTGCCGACCCTGACCGACAGCTGTCCGCTCCGTCCATCGGGGAAGGCATGCTTCAGCGCGTTCGAGATCAGTTCGTTGATGATCAGGCCGCAGGGAACCGCACGGTTGATTTCCAGGGCGATGTTGCCCGCGTCGATATCCAGGGAAACCCGCTCGATCGCCACCCCGTAGGAATCGAACAGATAGTTCGACAGGTCCCTGATGTACTCTCCCAGGTCGATGGAGGAAAAGTTCTTCGACTGGTACAGCCGTTCGTGGATCAGCGCCATGGACCTGACGCGGTTCTGGCTCTCCCGCAGACAGCTCCTGGTGCGTTCGTCGGAGATGGAGTCGGACTGCAAGTCCAGAAGGGACGAGATGATCTGCATGTTGTTCTTGACCCGGTGATGGACTTCCCTGAGCAGCACCTCCTTCTCCGCCAGGGCCGCTTTCATCTCCTCTTCGGCGCGCTTGGCCCCGGTAATATCCACCAGAGTGGCTATGGCTCCCGGTTTGCCCCCGAAGACGATCCTGCCCGCCGACACGATCACCCACCCCTGGTCGTCGTTTTTTTTGACGAATTTCAGTTCATACTGGCCCGGAACCGGTTCTCCCCGCTGAAGCGCCAGGCCCCGTTGTTCGACGTTCGTCCGGAAGTCAGGGTGGACCCAATCCCGGAATTTCATGTTCAGCAGTTCGCTCTCGGCGTAGCCGAGCAGGCGGATGGCCGAGGGGTTCACGTAGACAATGGCGTCTCCCCGGCATACGACAATCGCGGTCGGGGAGGTTTCCGCCAGCACCCTGAACTTCTCCTCGCTCTCCCTGAGTTCGTCCTCGGCTTTCCTGAGCGTGGTGATGTCGGTGAGGGTGCAAACGATTCCGGCCACAGTGCCATGGGCGTCCAGAAACGTCGCCTTGTTGAAGATAACGTTGCGAAAAGCTCCGTCACCGGTTCTGGCGATGGATTCGTAGCTTTCGATGCCGGGTCGGCTCAGGAGGACCATATCTGCTGCGTGGTTTCTCTCGGCGCGCTCCCGGGAGGTCACGCCGTACACGGTCGTTCCGATGATCCGCTCCCGGGACATGTCGACGAACGCCTCGAACGCCGCGTTGCACCCCAGGTAGACGCCTTCCCTGTTCTTGTAGCAAACCGGGAGGGGGAGGGAATCCAGCAACTGCTGGAGGAAGTTCAGCTGGGCGTTCAGGCGTTGCTCCCGCTCGCGAACCGTGTCCGCCATGGACTGGAGAGCCTCACCCAGGAGGCTGAACTCGCTGATGGCGGTTCTCGGCCAGGTGCCGGCATCACCTCCCGCTTCGATCGTGCGGGCCTGGGCCACGAGCCGCTCGAACCTGGTCGCCAGGGAGCGGGACATGAACAGCGCCAGGCCTGAGGCCAGCAGCAGCGCCAGGCAGAGGGCCGTGGCAAATATCCCCGCGGTGGTGAGCCCCGAACGGTAGGCCACCTCAACGGGGGAGGTGACCAGAATGCTCCAGCCGAGCAGCGGCGCCTTGACCAGGCAGCCCACAACCCTTATGCCGTTGAAGGTGAAGCTTCGGATCACGGGTCTGGGTGAAGCGAGCCCCTCCCGTACGATCTCCAGATCGGTCAGATTGTATTGTCGCGCCGTGAAGCGCCCTTCCTGGTCGGCAATCACCTGTCCCCGTCGGTCGAGGATGAAAACCGATGACGCCTCCTGTTCGGAGATCCCCTTGAGGAAGGTGCTCAGTCGGGCCAGGGAGATCTCTCCCAGAACCACCCCCGAGGCCGCGGGGGTGGCGTAGGCCACCGTAAGACCGCCTCCCAGCGGGGAGAGATAGACATCGGACCAGGCAGCTTTTCCGGACGCGCGGACCTGGCGTACCGCATTGGTGAGCGAGAGGTCGATGCCGAGCATCTCGTTCAGCAGCATGCGTTTTTCCCGGGGAAGGGCGATCACCTGGATGTGGCCGGCGAGGTCGGTGAAGGTGAGGGAGGCGAGGCTCTGGGACGAGCTCAGGACCGTGTCGAAGAATTTCAAAAGCGAGGAAGGTTCAACCATCTGCCGCGAGAGAACCGAGGCGGTCGTGCCGATCTCCCGTGAAGAGGCGATGAGGTAGTCTTCCGTACGCGTGGCGATTGCCATGGCCAGCTGGCGCTGTTGCCGCTCCGTGTCGGCCACGATCTGGGGGCGCAGCCAGAACCACCCCAGAAACGCCGAAAGGACGAAGGGGAACGCGGCAATCAGGGCCGAGCGGATGGCGAGCAGCTGACGGAGGGAGCGGGGACGCATCGCGGGTCACTCAAGGGTCACGAAACGACCCCTATCAACCTGGGTGATGAAGGTCGTGCTGTCGGTGTCGCCGAAACGGTTGAAGACGATCGTTCTCTGTACGCCCTGAAAGGTCCTGCCGAGGATCGCGTCCTTCAGAGGCGTGCTCCTCTTCCGCGTGGTCATGGCGTCCATCAGCACAGTCGCGGCATCGTAGCCCGCCAGCGCCGAAAAACCGGGGTCCTGTCCGAAGCGTCGTCGGTACGCTGCCCGGAAGCCGAGGTACCGCGGGGTCCGGTCGCCGTGGTTGTGGAATTGGGCGAAATAGACTCCTTCCACCGAGGCGCCCCCCAGCTCGATAAACCGCTCCGTGGAACCCCATTCGGATACGGAGATAGTGACGCGTCGGTCAAGCTTGCGGATCTGCTGGCAGAGCAGGGCGGCATCGACGGCGTTGCACACCAGGACGATCAGGTCGGGTTCGTGGCGCAGCAGCGTGCGCACGATGGGGGAGAAGGGGCGGTTTTCGCCCGAGGTGAAGGAGGCGGCCGCCACGATGCGTCCGCCCTGTTTTCGATAGGTTGCGGAAAAGGCGTTCAACCAGCTCGTTGTATAGGGACCGTTGCCGGCGTCGAACACGATCGCGGCCCGGCGGAGGCCGGATTTTTTCAGGTGGAAGCGTGCGCTCTTCGGGGCATAGCTGCGGGTGTTCGGCAGCACCATGATGAAATGGTCGTCCAGACCGGAGAGTTCCGCAGTGGTAACGGTCGGGCTGACGGTCACCATCCGCGCCTTGTTGACGATGGGGACGACGGCCAGCGCCATGCTGCTGGTCATGGGGCCGATGATCGCCTCCACCCCCTGTCCCAGGAGTTCGCGGGTAACCTTTCGGGCGGTCTCCTCATGCTGCTGGTCGTCCCGGATGAGCAGCTCCACCGCTCTGCCGTTGATTCCGCCGCGGGCGTTTCTCTCTTCAATGGCGAGCAGCGCTCCGTTTCTGCCCCCCACTCCCAGGTCCGCAACCCGCCCCGAAATCCCACCCACGAAGCCGATGCGAACCGGTGTCCGTTCGCATCCCGCGAGGAGCAGGATGAGGCAGACGAAGGCGAACAGCGGGCAGAGGGAGCGGCGCAGGAGTGACATGATTGGTAGTCCGTGTGCATTCAATATCGTCAAAACCGTGGGCATGGCCGGAAGGCAGGTTCCCTGTTTTCATGAAGAAGTATACGCACAAGCGCCCGTTTTACAAATCGTAAAACCCGGCCGGGCGCTCCGTTCCGCGAATCGGTCCGGATGAAATTCAGCGGATCATGCCACCTCGGTCAGCTGAATGAATTCCTCTTTCTTTACCTCGTCCACGATCCAGGAACAGGCCTCAAAACAGCGGTCGCGGGTCTTGCCCGAGACGATGGCCAGGAGCACCGAGTCGCACGCCTGGATGGTCCCCAGGCGGTGCACCACCAGTACCTGGTTGAGTTTAAATTGCTCCTCTGCCCGGCGGGCGATGGCTGCCAGACGTTCATCGACATCGGCGACGAGCGGCTTCAACTCCACGCGGCTGAAGTCGGGGACCTGCTTTCCCGGGCGCTTGACCCGGCCGTGGTGCAGCACGACCGTGCCGGTGGCATCGGTTTCACGCTCCAGAAACGAGCGGTAGAGTTCCAGGTGGTCGAAAGCCTCGCGGGTGGTATATGCGCTGATCATGGGGGGGGCTCCTTTTTTGATGCCCGTCAAATTGCGCTAGGAATTTAAATATGTTGCGACAGGTTTGTTCTGTAATTGAATGAAGGGCGTCACTCCCGATCGGCCGGTTTCCGGCGATCCTGTTTGCCTTTGAACCACCCCTCCGTTGCCTCGGGATGGGAGTCGAAGCGGGGGACGTAGGGCTTGATGTCCAGAAGCGGCGTACCGTCCAGCACGTCGATGCCGCTCACCGTGAGCAGGTTGGCGTTGTGCTCCAGGAGCCTGACCACGGTGATGCCGATGCAGTTGGGGCGGCAGGGGTGGCGGGTGGCGAAGATGCCGTGGGGCTCGTCATCCAGAAACGGGTGACGCACCAGCTCCCCCGGCTCGGCCCGGTCGAAACGGTAGAAGAGGAAGAGATGGCTGAACAGCTCGATATCCTTGAGCCCCTCCTCGTACTGGGGGAAAATCTCTACCGTTCCCACCGCCTTGGGCCGGAAGATCCCCTGGATCGGCGTCTCTTCCTTGGTGGCATGGTCGCTGTGGATGATGCCCACGGCCTCGATGTCGAATTTCATGCAAAACTCCATGGTGTGATGGTGTGATGAAATCTGGTGTTTCAGTTTGCGGCCGATGTCTGTTCAGCCGCTGCTTCCGCGGGCTGCCGGGAAAGAACTCTGCCCATGGCGACGAAGGCGGCGCTTCCCGCCGTCACCTGCCAGGGATAGGACCAGAGACTGTCCGGAGGGACGATCGTCGGCAGCAGGGCGATGGCCACGGCGGGAGGAAAGGGGAGCCGCAGACGGTGATAGGCGATAAAGATGGTCAGCGTGGCCGTTCCCGCGCAGAGCCAGAGTGGCAGTCCCAGAGTCGTACGGAGCAAACCGAACCAGAACGCACCGCTGAAGGCGGCAAAGATCAGAAGTCCCAGGATCGCGCCCCAGCGGTCCCGCAGTTTCCCTCCCGGTCTGGAGAGCTCCGCCAGGGCCACGATCAGGGGTGGGGCGACCATGAACAGCCGGCCGCACCCCACCGCCACTGCCGAGATGCAGACCAGGGCGGCCAGGAGCCTGCTCCAGTGGGCGAGTTCGGCCGAACTCCAGTCGCTCGTGCCCCGGTTCTCCCCCCTGGTCGCTTCACCGGCAACCTGCCCCATGCGCAGTCGGTATCCCAGGCCGACCAGTCCGGTCAGAACACAGACCGAGAGCGGGTAGAGCCAGCTGTCGCAGCGGGTGATGATCGCCAGTATGGCGGCGGAGATGGAGGGGAGTATGCCGGAACGCATGAGCTTCAGCTGGAGCACCACCAGGCAGAATGCCCCCGTGATCATGGGCAGGGGGGCATAGTCGAAGTAGCGGACGATCAGCACGCCACTCAATGCCGCAAGGCTGGGGGACAGCCAGTACTGGAGCGCCGTCCCGCTCCAGGGGGGGCGTTCCATGACCCAGGCTCCCAGGGCCAGGGCCGCGATTTCCGGAAAAATGATCTCCTTCTCCCCGCCGTACTCGGCTAGGGCGAACATGAGCAAGATCAGCAGCAGGGCCGTCAGTATGTTCGTCATCTTCATGGAGAGCTCCGGCGGATCTGGTGGCCATGTCAGGCATGGACCTCTCCGCTTATAACACGGATCGATCGAGGGGAGGAACGACGAAACGATCCGGAACCGCCCCGGACCATGGACCGTGTCTCCCCGATTATCCTCCCGGTTCCCATGGCGCGTTTAAAATAACGACTTGACAAATTAACGTAATGTGACATTATTCCTACATAGTAATACTTACTAAAAAGGGTTCGGTGCCATGTCCACGTCATCCGTGAATCCCGAACAACTGGCCCAGGTCTTCCGTGATTCCGGCCTGCGTCTCACCCACCAGCGCTTGGAGATCTACCGGGAACTGCTGGAGTCGAAGGATCACCCCACGGTCGAGCAGCTGTACCGCAGGTTGCGCCGGAGGATCGCGACCCTCTCCCTGGACACGGTCTACCGCACCCTGACTACCCTGGTTACCCATGGCATGGTCAAGCGCATCGAGACCGCGGAAAGCCAGGCCCGCTTCGACGCAGTGGGGAAACGCCATCATCACGCCATCTGCAAACGCTGCAACGGGATCATGGATTTTCACTGGCCCCTGCTGGACGAGGCGCCCCTGCCGGAAGAGGTCGGCTCCTGGGGCAGGTTCGACGGGGCCAGCGCCGTGGTGTACGGCATCTGCGCCGCCTGTCTCGCCCGGGACGGTGAGGCAGACCGACCCGTTGAAAAAACGTAGTGATCATCTGCCGCACCGCGGCTCGTCCCCCTCTGGGGACCCACATCACACCATCACAAAGGAGGAGCACCCCGATGCCGAGTATCAAGGGAACCAAGACCGAACAGAACCTGCTGAAGTCGTTTGCCGGAGAGAGCCAGGCCCGCAACCGCTACACCTATTTCGCCGGCGTGGCCCGCAAGGAAGGGTATGTGCAGATCGCCGACATCTTCGAGGAGACTGCCTCCCAGGAGAAGGAGCACGCCAAGCGCTTCTTCAAGTTCCTGGAGGGGGGAGATGTGGAGATAACCGCCTGTTTTCCCGCCGGCAGGATCGGCACGACGTCCGAAAACCTGCTGGCCGCCGCCAACGGCGAACATGAGGAGTACAGCGACCTCTACCCCGGCTTTGCCGACGTTGCCGCCCAGGAGGGGTTCAACGAGATCGCCCAGGCATGGCGGGCCATCTCCGTGGCCGAGAAGCAGCATGAGAAACGCTACCGCGACCTTCTGGCCAATATCGAGGCCGGCCGCGTGTTCAAGCGCGACGGCGAGGTAACCTGGCGCTGCCGCAACTGCGGGTACCTGCATACGGGTACGGCAGCTCCGGAACTCTGCCCCGCCTGTATCCATCCCCAGGCTCATTTCGAGCTCTTGGGGGAAAACTGGTAGATCATTCTCGTAACGGCCATCTCTGGAATGGCCGTCCTGCCGGGAGACACGGTTAGCCGTGTCTCCCGTTATTTTGTCCGCGGCGCGGAGCTATAAGGCTGAGCCTTTTGCAAAAGTATTCCGTTCATGGTTCGACACGCTCACCACGAACGGAATGTCAGCACGGTATCATTTCATGTCCGTTCGCCCTGAGCCTGTCAAGGAGCAAAATGCGACTTTTGCATGAGGCTCAGCTGAACAGAAGGTTTCTCCCCACTTCTACCACAACCCCTTGAAGGGGAGGAACTATGAGCGGCCGTAGGGGCAGACCCGCTCCAGGTTCAGCAGCGCAGCCACGCCCGCGATGGTGTTGCCGAAGAAGATCACCGGCTTGCCGGCCTCGTGGAACAGCTCCAGAATCTCGTCGATGGTGCCGTTGACCAGGCTGGAGCCGGTGACCAGACCGACCTGGCACCACTCCACCAGCTTGGGCAGCTCCTTTTCTCCGTCCATGACGATCAGGTCTTCCCGCTTCTGGCCGATGTTGTCCGGATTCAAATCCATGATCCGCATGCCCGAGGTGCCGTAGGCATCCACCATCTCCTTCAGGATGGCCGGCTGCAACCCGATCATGCCGTAGCGCCGGACCTTGAAGCGCTGCCGCAGGAGTTCCGGCATTTCGGCGCCGCATCTGGTCGGCTCGTCGTCCTTGCAATGGACCACGCCCCGGGCCAGCCCCAGGTGACTGGTAACGGCGTTCAGGCCGGCGGTGAAGACGGCCCGCCAGCCGTTCTCCTTCAGCTCCAGTTCCAGCAGTTCTCCCAGGGGGCCATCCCAGTTTCCCGGCGCGTCGGTAAATGCCTGGCCGGCCGTGTCGCGGAAGCGCGCCTCGATGACCCGCTCCTTCCCCTTCTTGATGACGAAATTCTCGTCCGCCGTGCCGATGGCCTCGTCCGGGGTCAATGACCGGACCCTGACCCGTTCGGTCAGGTCCAGGTCGTGCGCGGCAACTATGCGCTTCAGTTCATTCCGTGCCTGTTCCAGAATATCCATGTTCCGTTGATTCCTCTTTTCATTGTGGATGTGCGGCTTCTGCCGTTGATTTCAGTGAACCTCGAAACCTTGTTTTCTGAGGACCCTGGTTGCCTCGGCCGAGCGCAGGAAGGAGAAGAATTTCACCGTTTCCGGCTGTCTGGCTCCGCTGACGGTCATGGCCATGGGATAGACGACCCGGGGGTACAGATCCTGGGGGACGGTGAAGAGGACCTGCGCGGCGTGGGCCTTCAGGGAGTCGGTACGGTAGACAAAGGCGCCGTCAACTTCACCCCGTTCCGCGTACATGAGGCAGTCGCGCACGTCCCGGGCCATGACCAGTTTGTTCTCCAGCGCCTTTTCCATGCCCGCCTTCCTGATGGCATGCAGGGCGTAGTCGCCGGCAGGCACGATGGCGGGGCTTCCCAGGGCGATCCGGCGCAGTCCGGCAAGGTCTCCCATGCCATGGGCCGCCCCCTGTTTTCCGCCGACGAAGACCAGCGTGTTGTAGGCAAACGGAGCCACCGAGCCGGGATCGATGTGTTTCTTTTCCCTCAGGTATTCCATCCATCTGGTGTTGGCCACCAGCACCACATCCAGTTTCATGCCGTTGTCCATCTGCTTTGCCAGTGCGCCCGAAGCAACGTAGTTCCTGGTGATTCTCACCGACGGGTTGCGGACCGTATAGGTGGCGCACAGCTCGTTCAGCACGTCCTTCAGGCCGACGCCGGCGCCGATCCCGATATCGGCCGCCAGGGCGGACAGGGGTGCCAGCAGCAGGGATAAAACGATACAAAGCATCCTCATCATGTAAGACTCCTTCGCGTGTAATGTCGTACGGCATCCAGAAGGGACGAAGAAACTCCCATCCCGCGGAAATGTCAATACCGTTATCGAACCGGATATACTGAGGTAGCCGCTCTCGACGTCCATGGCCGCCCGAGGCTGAGCCCCAGACGCCGGGAAGGTACGGGACCGAAGGTTATCATGACTGTTTCTCCGTGGTGGCGCTGTTACCGGCGGCAAGGGTTTCCGATTCCTCCAGGGGGTGGGTGGGTGTGGTCAGCCGCGCCAGGCGCCCCTTCCGGTGGGCGCCGACGATCTCCGCCACGGAGAGCTCTTCGGGAACCTCGTAGATGTCGATGAAGTTTTCCTTGAGCATGTAGAAGGAGAGTTCGCCGATACCGCGGGTGAACAGCAGGTTAACGCCACAGGGGAGCAGCGCCTTTATGATTTTCACCCCGATATGGAGTTTCTCGTCCAGAAATTCGTTGAAATAGAAATCGATGATTTCCGTGTCATGTTCCGAAAGCTTCAGGACAACGAAATAGGGCGCCCGACCGAAGTGGCCATGGATTCTGGAGTCGAGCCCGTTCATCTCCGCCACCGGGACCAGGGCCGTCAGGGTCGTGTCCCGCGACGGTTCCACGTGGACGAATACGGTTTCCACATCCCGGTAGTCATCGGACACGATACGCTCGATCTTGTCCGCCAGTTCGTGGGCCCGGTAGAGCGGCAGGTTCGGGTTGCTCTCGACGGTGCATTCCACCATTCTGAAGGGGCCGTAACGGCGCACCCTCACCAGTGGTTCCCCCATGATTCCCCGGATGCTTCCGATCCTGGAGACGATCTCCAAGCGCAGCTGGGAATCCAGGTCCGCGTCCAGAAGGGAGAGCAGGCAGATCCAGACCGTTTCTCCGCCCAACTTGAGGATCAGCAGGGAAATCACCAGAATCAGTATCCCCTCCACATGGGGGATGCGCAGGTATGCCAGGAGCAGGCCGACCAGAACCGCCATGGAGACGTAGGTATCCAGCAGGGTGTCACCGGCCTTGATCAACAGTGACTGGGAATTGATGGCCAGCCCGATTTCTCGCTCCTTCCGCGCCAGGATGTAATCGATGACGATGGAGAGCAGGCTGGCCAGAACCGGCAGCAGCGGAAAGGCACCCATTGAGCCAGTCTGAAACAGCTTTTCGTACCCCTCCCGGGCCATCTCCAGGCCCGCCCAGAGCACGATCACGCCGATGAACAGTCCGGCCAGGGTTTCCGCCTTGTACAGGCCGTAGGGAAACCTGTCGGATTTTTTTCGCGCCGCCAGCCAGAGGCCGAACCCCGAGGCGGCGATGGTAATCACGTCACCGGCACTATGCACGGCATCGGCCACCAGCAGGGGGGAGTCGAACCACTGCCCCACCACTCCCTTGATGATGGCCAGCAACAGGGTGAGCAGGGACGCGATCAGGGCGATCCTCTGCCCCCGCGCCAGCCGTTGCATTCGTTCGGTTTCGTTATTCATGGTCGCCGCCAGGCGTCATTACCGGTCACTCTCGAATTTGCGGGCCATGCGTGCGCCGCATTTCGGGCAGGGGGTAAGAAAACAGGGAGAGCCGGGCTGCTTGGGGATGATATGTCCGCAGGTCGTGCAGATGCACTGCTCCGGTCTTCCCTGTCTTCCCCGGCCGATCCCACCGTTGAAACAGCCGCGCCACCATCTTCCGAATCCCCTTCCGTTACCAGCAGGCATACCGTTGATCTCCTTTCGGACCGAAACCGCGGGAAGCGGAACAGGAGAATGGCTCCGGTTTCCCGGGCCCCTGGTTCCGTCACTCATCTCCGTTCCACCTGATCTCCTCCCCATACCGGGTCACTCACGAACTGTCGCCGCAACCGTTCTTCCGGGTTTTGTCCGTAGAACTCATCTTCCTCAAAGGAGTAGCGGTACGAGTCGATGTATTCACGCAGGATGCGATATGCCTCGTTGATCCGTCCGATCATCTCCACGTCGGATCCGGCACCGGTATCGGGGTGGTGGCGCCTGACCAGCATCCGGTGCCGTGCCCTGATTTCCCCGCGGGTGGCTCGCTTTTCCATGCCGAACAGGATGAGCGCCTGTTCCAGCTGTTCGTAGGTCATGCTGCATTCCTCCAATCCCGAACGGAGAACATCTTTATTCCGATGCGCCCTGTGCGCGACCGCGGTATGTCTACGTGTCGTTGAACGTTACGGTCGTACTCCATCGTGCCTTCAGCATCGCCCGTCGCATCATTCCGGTAAGCAGTTCGCGGGAAAGCGGGAAGCACGGATGATGCCAAGAGAGTTTTTCGCTCAAACAGGCTGACAGACGGGGACTCCGTCATGGGACGTCGCCGGATATAGTTGCACCGTTGCACCGTTTGCTACTCTCTTGGGTTGCGATAGCGCCACTGTTCCGGTGCGGCCGGAGTATCCCCTATGTTCACGCATGTCCAGTGTTTTTGCGGCATTGCGTAAGATATCCCGTGGTGATTGTGTTCTGGTACGTATATTGCTGATCCTTTCCCCGAGAGCATTACAGAGGGTAGCTGACCATGAAAACGGCATTCGCATACTGGGACAACCGAATAGCGCCGGTCTTCGACACGGCACGACGGATTCGCGTCGTGGAACGGGACGAACGACGGATTATCGATGAGACCGAGGAAGAGCTGGAGGACGGCTCGCCGGTACGCAAGGTCATCAACCTGTCGCAACTGAACGTTACCACCCTGGTATGCGGAGCAATTTCACGGCAACTGCACGAGATGGTTCTGTCCAGCGGCATCCAGGTTATTCCATTTGTTGCCGGAGAGCTGGGGGAGATTACCAGGGCCTGGCTGGATGGGACCCTGGAAGACGAGCGTTTTGTCATGCCCGGTTGCTGTCGGGGTGGCCGGGCCTATCAACGGGGGAGCTGGTGCGGAATGGGAGAGGACGCCCTGTACGGAGGAAGAAGCGGACGGCAGGAGGCGGGCCGGGGCCAGGGGCGCAGAGGAGGTCCCCGGGCAGGGGGAGCGGTTGGGTCCTGCGTCTGTACCGTCTGCGGATATCGCGAGCCGCACGACCGGGGCGTGCCCTGTACGCGGAAACGGTGCCCCGCCTGTGGCGCCGCATTGACGAGGGAATAACGAACGAGTATCAAAGGAGGTTCATCATGCCGGGAAGAAACGGAACAGGGCCGATGGGCAGGGGTCCCATGACGGGTGGAGGATTTGGAAACTGCGCGGGACGTGGAGGCGCCGGATTCGGCGGAGGCATGGGCCGCGGCATGCGGCGGATGCTCCAGGGAGGCGGCCGCTTTGGCTTCAACGCGCCGGATCAGGGGTATGGCCAGGATGCGGAGAACCGGGCGCTGGTCAGGGAAAATGAAGCGCTCCGCTCCGAGCTGGATGCCATCAAAAAGCGGCTGGACGATATGGAAACCCGGACCGGAAGCGCACGCTGACGTCCGGGTCAGGTTTCCACCGGATAACCATCCCCGGCTCTTCGGCCTCGACCTTGGGCCTGGCGAAACGGCGGTGAACACGACGGTCCCCCTCCTGTGACCGTACCGCTCACTGCCGTGACGAGGAGGGGCCGGGGGTGGTTACCATCATTGATTTCCGCGCTTGGCCATATTTTCCCCATGGATTCATCGCACTAACAGCCATCCTGACAATGAGTGTTGTTCAATCCGGTCCGGCTGCTGTATTCGCGTCAATCCCCTGAATCCGGGTTTCAATTGTTGTCCGTCAACTGTTTCGGTCATGGCCGCCACGCGGTTGGTGGCGGAGTGTGGCCGCGCACAAGGAGAGAAAATCATGAAAATTGCCTTTTCCACTTCCGGTGAAACACTCGATGCTTCCCTGGATACCCGCTTCGGGCGGGCGCCGCGCTTTCTCATCTACGACTTGAACTCGGACAGGTTCGAACTGGTGGATAACCGGCAGAGCCTGGACAGCGCCCAGGGGGCGGGGATTCAATCGGCCGAAACCGTGGCGCGTCAGGGGGTCAAGGCGCTGGTGTCGGGGCATTGCGGCCCCAAGGCGTTCCGCGTCCTCAAGGCTGCCGGCATCAGCATCTACACCAGCAGTGCCGCGACGGTGCGGGAGGCCCTGGAAGCGTACCGCAACGGCACGCTGGCCGAAGCCGGCTCCGCGGATGTGGAAGGACACTGGGTATGATTCTGGCCGTGGCCTCGGGAAAGGGGGGGACCGGCAAGACAACCGTCTCGGTCAACCTAGCGCGTCTCTTCGGCGGTACCGTGCAACTCGTCGATTGCGACGTGGAGGAGCCGAACGCGCATCTGTTCCTGAACTGTGCCCTGGAAGAGGAGCGAATCGTCTCCATTCCGGTTCCCCAGGTGGACGAGACCTTATGCACCGGTTGCGGCGAATGCGGGCGGTTCTGCCGGTACCATGCCATTGTCTCCTTCGGCACCGCGCCGGTCATCTTCCCGGAGATGTGTCACGGCTGCGGCGGGTGCATGGCTGTCTGCCCCCGGAGAGCCATCAACGAGACCAGTCATCGTATCGGCGTCATCGAGAGCGGCCGGTCGGGAAATATCGACCTGATCCAGGGGCGTCTGGATGTGGGCGTTGCCATGGCCCCCCCCCTGATACGAGGGGTGAAGCAGCGTCTCTCCGATAGCCAACCGGCGATCCTGGACGCTCCTCCCGGAACCTCCTGCCCGGTCATCGCCACGCTGCGGGGAGCGGACTTCGTCCTGCTGGTAACCGAACCGACCCCGTTCGGCCTGCACGATCTGAAACTGGCCGTGGAAATGACGCGGCAACTGGGACTTCCCTTCGGTGTGGTGGTCAACCGCATGGGGAGCGGCGATGGGCGTGTGCACGATTTCTGCAGCCGGGAAGGGGTTTCCCTGCTCATGGAACTGCCCGACGATCGCCGGATAGCGGAGGCCTATTCCCGGGGGGAGCTGATCGTGGAGAGTCTGCCGGAATATAGCCCGCTCTTCCGGGAACTGCTGGAGCGGGTACGGCAGGGCGCGTCACCCCACCGGACTGTATCGGCCCCGGAGGCCGGATGCCGATGAGGGCGGAACTCCCCCTGACGGGTAACCATCGTCACTGTCTCATGTGCGGAGAGCTTAACCCGCTCTCCCTGAGACTGTCGTTCGCTGCCGACGGGGCCGGCGTTGTTTCCGCGTCATTCCAGGGCAACTCGCTGCTCCAGGGGTATGACGGCATCCTGCACGGTGGAGTGATCTGTTCGCTTCTTGACGCGGCCATGACCCATTGCCTGTTCCATCAACGGATCGAGGCGGTTACCGGAGAACTGGCGGTCAAGTTCGTGGCTCCGGTTCCCTGTGACGTCTGCCTGGAACTGCGCGGCCGGCTGCTGGGAGCAACGCCTCCCCTGTACCATCTGGCCGCGGATCTGACCCACCAGGGAAGGGTGATGGCGTCGGCGGACGCAAAATTCATGCGGAGGGGGGCCAATGGCCTGTACTGACATGCTGATCCGCGTTCTGGTGGACAACCGGGCCGCCGAGGGGCTGGCGGCCGAACACGGCTTTTCATTGTGGCTGGAAGTGTCCGGCCGCAGAGTCCTTTTCGATACGGGACAGGGGGCGGCACTGGTTCCCAACGCGGCCGCCCTGGGATGCGACCTGTCGCAGGTGGATGTCCTGCTGCTCAGCCATGGGCATTACGACCACACCGGCGCCGTGGCGGATGTGGTCCGTCTGGCCCCCTCGTCGCGCATCTTCTGCCACTCCAACGTGTTTGTGCCGCGCTACAGTATCCGCCCCGACGAAGCACCCCGCGCCATCTCCATGGCGCTGCCCAGCGGTGAGGCGCTCTTCAGCGTGCCGGACGGCCGCGTGCAGTGGGTCACCAGACCGCGTCTGATCGCCGAGGGCATCGGCATAAGCGGGCCGGTCCCGCGACGGCATTCCCTGGAAGACACGGGCGGACCGTTTTTTCTCGACCCGGACGGGTGCACTCCCGATTCCATCAGCGACGATCTTTCCCTCTGGATCGAAACGCCACGGGGGCTGGTGGTCTTCACCGGTTGCTGCCACTCGGGTCTGGTCAACACCGTTGAGCATATCCGGGAGGCAAGCGGCGTGGAGAAAATTCACGGCATCATCGGCGGACTGCACCTGGTGAACGCCTCCCGGGAACGCATCGAATTCACCTGCAGCGCCCTGCGGGAATGGAACCCCGCCTTCGTGGTGCCCTGCCACTGTACCGGCGAAGAGGCGAGCTCCTACCTGCGGGCAGCCCTGGGGGATCGGGTCACGGCCGGGTACGCCGGACTGACGTTCGATCCGATCCGGGGAAGAGAGACGCCGGGGCCTGATTCTGGCCAAAACGCGGAACAGCGACAAGGAATCATTACATGAGAGAACTCGTTATCATCAGCGGCAAGGGGGGCACCGGCAAGACCAGCCTGACCGCTTCATTCGCGGTACTGGCCGAGGGTCCGGTCATTGCCGATTGCGACGTGGACGCGGCCGACCTGCATCTGGTCCTTGCTCCCCGGGTCCGGGAACGCTATGAATTCCGGAGCGGCAACGAGGCGGTCATCGTGCAGTCCGACTGTATCGGGTGCGGCGTCTGTCGCCGGTGGTGCCGTTTCGATGCCGTCACCATGGATAAGAACGCCCAGGGAGAGACCGTCTTCGCCATCGACCCGGTTTCCTGTGAGGGGTGCGGGGTCTGCGTCCGGTTCTGTCCGGTTCAGGTCATCGACTTTCCCGAACGGCTCTGCGGCGAATGGATGATCTCGGACAGCCGGTGCGGAACCATGGTCCATGCCCGGCTCGGTGTTGCCGCGGAGAATTCCGGCAAACTGGTCTCCACCGTGCGCCGCGAGGCGCGCCGTATCGCCGAAGAGCAGGGGAGCGGCCTGATTCTGGTGGACGGACCTCCCGGGATCGGGTGCCCGGTAATCGCCTCATTGAGCGGCGCATCCCAGGTGCTGGTGGTCACCGAACCGACCGTTTCCGGTGAGCATGACCTTGAACGCGTCCTCTCCCTGACCCGCCATTTCTCCATTCCGTCAGCGGTCTGCGTGAACAAATGGGATCTGAACCCCGAGATGACGGAGCGGATCGAAGAGGGTGCCCGTCGGTCGGGGGCGGCCGTTGCCGGCCGCATCCGCTACGACCGCTCCGTAACCCTGGCCCAGATTGAAGGGAAGGCGGTGGTTGAACTGGACGCCCCCTGCGCGGAAGACATTTGCCGGGTCTGGGCCGGCCTGGATCAGTGGAACGGAAACCAACCCTGACCTGCACGCGGCATCGTCTGATGCCGCATAACTTCACCACACAGAGAGGATTACACACGTATGAGAATCGCAATTCCGCTGGCTGATGGAAAACTGACCATGCATTTCGGACACTGCGCGAGCTTCGCGCTGATCGACGTCAACCCCGAGGACAAGAGCATCGTTGGCCGTAACGACCTGGTCCCGCCGCCCCACGAGCCGGGAGTCCTGCCCCGCTGGCTGGCCGAGCAGGGAGTGAGCACCATCATCGCCGGCGGCATGGGACGCCGTGCCCAGGAGCTGTTCGCCCAACAGGATATCCGGGTATTCGTGGGCGTTGCCTCCGACACCCCCGAGGCGCTGGTGGGGCAGTACCTTTCCGGAACCCTTCAGAGCGGCGTCAACGCCTGCGATCACTGACAACGGAAAGGAACGAGCTAACATGCCGGCTAAAAAATCACTGGACGCCTACCGCGTGGGAAAACAGAACTGCGCCCAGAGCCTGTACAGCGGATTCAGGGAGCTGGTGGGCATCCCCCAGAGCGTCATCGACGCGGCACGGAAGCTGGGGGGAGGACGGGCGGAGGAGGGGCGCTGCGGCGCCCTCCACGCGGCCCTGGACCTGTCGCTCGGGGAACCGACGCGGCAGGCGCTGAGAAGCGGTTTCGAGGAACAGGCCGGTTCCCAGCTCTGCCGGGAAATCAAGGCCAGAAAACTCCTGAGTTGTGATCAGTGCGTGGAACTGGCCGCGACTCTGCTGGAGCGGCACGATTATTCCCATCCCTGATGTCGCATGGGGGCGCATTATCCGCGCCCCGTGCATCAGGACGTTTTTTGGAACAGGCAACAATCTGGAAACGGCGTCTCTCAGCCGCCGAATGCAGGGTACAAGGAGCGTTTCGTATGAAAGTCGGATTCCCCGTAGCACAGGATGCGGGACTGGACAGCGCCATTTACGGCCACTTTGCCTCGGCGCCCCTGTTTCTCGTCGTTGACACCGAAACTGAGGAGCTGTCCCGGTTTTCCAACTGCGATCCGCTGGCTCCGGAGTCTGGCTGCAACGCGCTCAAGGCGGTATGCGGCCGGCGTCTGGATGCCATGGTGGTGGGAGGTATCGGCGACGGTTTCCTGAAAATACTCAACGAGTGCGGCATCGAGGTCTTTCAGGCCGAATCGGCCGGTGTCAGTGAAAATGTCGGCCGGTTCAAGGACCAGCAGCTGCTGAAGGTGGTAATGCTCAATAGCGCGGCGGCGGGAAGGTGCAACGACGGCGAGGAAACATCCCACGGCTGTGACCACTCTCACGACGACGAGTAGGGGGCAAACCGTAGCCGGAACGCGTTCCCGGCTGTTCACCATCATAGAGCAATTTATGAACCTGGAGATGGCCGCTCCCCCCTGCCGAATTTTGAATGTAGATATATTTCAGGAGGAACCATGTTAACCATTCAGAGGAATCTGGTGGATACGCTCGCCGCCCATGCCGAACGGTGCATCGTGCGGGACGTGAGGATCGGACTTGGCTACACTGCCGTGGCCCTGGAGAGCGGCCATGCCGGGGTAGCCTGGACTCCCAAATCGGAAGCGCACTCTTGCACCCACCTGAGCGGCGCGGGGTCGCTGACCGGCCGGCCGGCATCGGTGCTGCTGCCCATGCTCTGCCACCAGAAGCTCCCCTTGGCCCGTGCCGTCGGCCTGGCTACGGCCAATGCCCTGCTGGCGTCGCTCCCGTTGTCAGGAACATCCGCGGACGAGATCATCGCTTCCCTTGACATTGGTGCTGATGATCGGGTTGCCATGGTGGGATACTTCGCGCCGGTTGTCGCGAAGATACAGAAGAGCGGCTGCCGTCTCGACATTATCGAATTGAGGGGGGGGGACGGCACCACGCGTACCCCCGAAGAAGGGCGCACCGCCCTGGCCGATTGCAGCGTCGCCATCATCACCGCCACATCGCTTATCAACGGTACGCTCGCCGATATTCTGAGCGACCTGGGGTCGCCCCGCGCGGCAGTCATGCTGGGACCTTCCACGCCGCTCTGCCCCTCGGCCTTCCAGGGAACCACAATCACCCACCTTGCGGGCGCCCGGGTCAGGGATACGGCCGGGGTGCTGCGCACCGTCTCGGAAGGGGGAGGGACGATGTTGATGAAACAGGGGCTGGAGTTCGTGAACCTGCCGCTGGAGGTGGCGCAATGAATTTTGCTCATTACAGCACCAAGGTGTTCGATCATTTCTTCAACCCCCGCAACAACGGTGTCCTTGAAAACGCCAACGGTATCGGCGAAATCGGCGACCCTGACTGCGGCGACCACCTGAAGGTGTACGTCAGGATCGAAGACGACATCGTCAAAGACATCAGCTTCCAGATCAAGGGATGCCCGGCAGCCATCGCTTGCGCCAGCGCCATGACCGAGCTGGTCAGGGGCAAGCCGCTGGCGCAGGCCATGCTGGTCTCCGACGACCAGATCATCGATTACATCGACGGATTGCCGGAGTTCAAGGTACACTGTTCCGCCCTGGGCGCCTCGGGATTCCGGGTGGCGGTTATGGATTACAGCATCAAGTCCAAGCTGTTCGGAGCAACGGAAGAAAAGAAGGACTGAGGGATCAGAAAAATACGAGACAGGAGGAAGTACAGTGAGCAGTACGTGTCAGGGAAATGCCCCGGAACAGACATCCTGCGGTCAGGCCGCGGCGGACATGCAGCGTATCAACGAGCAGATGGAAATGCAGGAAACCCTGCGGAACATACGACACAAGATCGTGGTCCTGTCGGGCAAGGGAGGAGTGGGGAAGAGTTCGGTCGCCGCCAACCTGAGCGTGGCCCTGTCCCGCAAGGGATTGAAGACCGGCCTTCTGGACACGGACCTGCATGGCCCCAGCATCCCGACACTCCTGGGGCTTTCGGGAGGGGTCACCGGCCAGGAAAAAAATGTAATGGAACCAGCCGCGTTCAGCGACACGCTCAAGGTCATGTCCATCGGTCTGCTCCTGGAGGACCAGTCCCAGGCTCTTGTCTGGAGAGGGCCGGCCAAGCACGGCGTCATCAAGCAGCTGATCGGCTCGGTGAGCTGGGGTGAACTGGATTACCTGGTGGTGGACTGCCCCCCGGGTACCGGTGACGAGCCGCTGTCGGTGATCCAGCTGCTGCAGGACGTGGACGGCGCGGTCATCGTCACCACCCCCCAGGATCTGGCCCTGGTGGATGTGCGTAAGTCCGTTACCTTCTGCCGTCACCTGAACCTGCCGGTGATCGGCGTTGTCGAGAACATGAGCGGTTACGTCTGTCCCCATTGTGGCGAGAACGCTGCTATCTTCAAGAGCGGCGGTGGTGAAAAACTGGCCGAGGAGATGGGGATTCCGTTCCTGGGAAGGATTCCGCTGGACCCGGCCATGGTTGCGGGTGGAGACGCGGGACAGCCCTGCATGGTTGCCCCGGCGGATTCAGCAGCCGGCCGTGCCATGCAGGAAACGTTTGACAGGGTGCTCGCATTTGCGGGATAGCCGATTCAGGATTGCATTGATAATCAATACAACCACCCCCAGCCCCTCCTTTGCAAGGAGGGGCTTACCATTAAACCCATCACCATGCTCCGCAAAAATTTCAAACCCCTAACCAGATAATGTGCTGGTTTCATAATGAGATTACTGCCTCCGTAGAGACGCATCGCGGTGCGTCTCTACGGTCTCATCCCGAATGCACGGTGGCATACCAAGGAGGGAAGACCATGGCGATCCGTCTGACCATTCTCTGCGAGAACTCCGTTGCCAGGCCCTTCGGCCTGCTGGGAGAGCACGGCTTTGCCTGTTTTCTGGAGACGCTGGAGGGGAACTACCTGTTCGACACCGGCCAGGGGGAGACCCTGGTTCCCAACGCCCGCCGGCTGGGGAAGGATCCGGGAACGATCAGGGCGCTCCTGATCAGCCATGGCCATTACGACCATACAGGTGCCCTGCCGCAGGTCCTTGACTGCTGCAGCGGCCTCGACGTCCACGGACATCCGGAGATGTTCGTGAACCGGTACTGGGAGTTGGAAGGGAAACGGCGCTACCTGGGTATCCCCTACCGTCGGGAGTACCTGGAATCCCTGGGGGCGCGCTTCCGGTTGAGCCGGGAATTGACCGGGATCGGTCCGGGAGTCTGGCTGACCGGTGAGATTCCCCGGCGCCACCCCCTGGAAAAGGGGGATCCGACCCAGACGGCGGTCGCGGCGTCCGGAGAACTGCTGCGTCCCGACCCGGTGCACGACGACCTCTCCCTGGTGGTGGAGACCTCCAGGGGGCTGGTACTGCTGCTGGGTTGCGCCCATGCCGGTCTGATCAACATCATGGAGTATGTGCGGGAGCGGTTCGAAGGCTGGCCGATCCACGCCGTGGTGGGGGGAACCCATCTCGGTTTCGCCGGAGAGGAGCAGTTCGAGGAGACTCTTGCCGCGCTCGACCGTTTTCAGGTGGAACGGGTGGGGGTGTCCCACTGTACCGGCCTGGCCAGGGGGGCGCGGCTGGCCGCCAGGCTGGGGGAGCGATTCTTCTTCGCCGCCGTTGGAACGGTACTGGAATTCTGAGGTGAGCTCCGAAACAGTGGGGCGGATGCGTTTCCAAGAAAACGCATCCGCCCAGCCGGCACGGCCCGGATCAGACCGGTTTCACGACCGGGGTTCTCCATGCCTCCAGATGCGACAGGATACCCGCGACGCGGTTTCCGATATCCGCAAGATCATGCTCGTTGGGCCGATAGCGGATATCTCCCAGGCGACCGATGCGGTTCATGGCCTCCTTGGCCGGGTCGGAGAAGGCACCGGGCACGTGCCAGTGGTCCAGCACGCTGAAGCCGAGGTGAGCGAGGAACGAGTCCAGCCACATGGTCATGGGCCGCGCCTCCCGTTCGCCGATGTGCGGCCCGGCGAAGGTGCCGAAACAGACGCCGAATTTCCCCGGGACAAGCGGTGATGCCGGCTTGATAAGGCCTCCGCGGTTATACGCGGTCATCCGGTTTTTGACGAAATCCATCATGCGCCGGGTGGGAAGCCAGTCGATGACCGGCGAACCGATGAAAACCAGATCATAATCGAAAAAATTGAACTCCGTCTCGCCGTTGACTTTCACCACTGCGCAGGGAAGGTCGTGGCGTTCCACCGTTTCCCGTATCGCCAGTGCCACTCTGCCGGTATTGCCCCCCAGGGAATCGAAGATAACAGCCGTGTTCATGGTTCCTCCTTTTGTCGGTCAGAAGCTGTAGCGAACAGCTCCGTAGATGCTGGTATTGTCCTTGAATTGTGAAAAAAAGGTCTCCGGTCTGCGGCCGAAGAAGATGTTGGCGCCGGCCTCCAGTGAAATCCTGTCCGTATGGTTGTAACGGATGCCCGGCCGAAGATAGGCGTCACGGTCGCTGGGAGAGCAGTAGCCGGACAGGGAGAGCTTCAGGTTCTGGTTCAACAGCAGCTTGGTCAGCTGCACGGTCAGGACATGCCTGACGCGGTCCCGGTCGGCCGCTGCTCCTTCCTGTCTCCGGTAGCGTCCGAACCCCCGGATCTGTTCCACGTAGTACTGCGCACTTGCGGTGAAATCCCTCCCGATTTCTTGGGCATAGCCTGCCAGGTATCTCAGCTCCGAGGGTGGAGAGCGGCCCGTGCCCCGATCGACGGAGTGATACCAGGCAAACTCCAGGTTGGCGATACCCGGTCCGATCCCCCCCCGTAGACTGGCGCCGTAGACGTTCAGGCGGGGAAAACCGGCAGTCCCCTCTCGTGTGCGCCCCAGAGGCGTTTTCCAGAATCCCTGGTAGCCGTAGGCCGCCAGTTCATATCCTTCCCAGTTCCCGTACAGGCGCAGGGCGATCTCGTCGTCTTTGAACCAGCGGTCCGGCGTATCGGCGGATATGATCGTATCGCGGCCGGAACGGCGCCCCAGGGAAGCGTTCCAGGAGGAGACGTATTCCCCGGTGATGAAACGGTCCGGGTCAAAACGGGGGGTGTACACCAGGTCGATACTGACCGGATCGGTGAACAGGCCGATCTTCACGGCATCGGAGGGTGCCTTGAGATACTCGGCGTCGCGTCCGATGAAGAACGACCTCCAGTCCTTGGGGAAGAGGTCGTTGAGAAACACCAGGTCCCCCGTTCCCCAGGTCAGCACCTGTCTGCCTATCTTGATGTCCATGACCTCCAGGGGGCGGGAGAAGAGCCACAGTTCCCGTCCGTCGTACCGCGCCTGTTCTGCAACGCCGTCACCCCAGGCATCCCCCTTGTACTTGAAGTCGCACCATGGGGTGAAAGCGCTCAGTTCGAGCTGCATGCGGGCTTCCATGAGGGAGATCCCCTTTTCGTGGGGATCTCCGCCAAGGCGGCCGCCCCCCCTCAGTTCGCCGTATCCGTGCAGCTCCGTCGTGATCAGGTCCCCAAGCGCCCCGGGAAAGGCCCCGACGGCGGGGGAGGGGGGCGAGACCAGGAAGAGCGTGACGGCTGCGCCCATGAGACGGGTCAGGCTCATCGCAGCGCTTCTCGGGGCGGTTTTCTCAGGTAGCGCTCGCTGAACAGTTCCTCCTTGAGGCCGCCGTTGTATCCGACGTCGGAAAAGAGCATCTCGGTCCGGCTGCCTGTATCCAGGTTCCGGGCAACGCTGCGCGTGACCGTGGGATAGACCACCCGCCGTCCCCCCTGCCGGGCCTGGATCTCTTCCACGCGCAGAACCTCGATCACCCGGTAGAGCCGGTCAGGTTTCTTGTAGAACTCCAGTTTTACCGGTATGAGGCTCTTTTTGTCCAGGTATGCCAGATAGTAGGCGAACTCCACGCTGCCGGGCTTTCTGGGGGTGTTCTTCAGCACATGGTGCCTATCCGTGGTTCGCACCAGCTCGTGCCTGTCTTCGGTGATGTTCCGGCCGGAAATGTCCTCGTAGAGGAAGTCGGAGCCGGCGAAACTGGTGCGCTTGTCGCTGGCCGCGATGCGTTTGACCAGGTCCAGGCCGGGCAGGTAGAGCCAGCGGTCATCCTCCTTCCCCGGCGCGGCATGCTTGTGAACCATGAAGACCATCCTGCGCACGTCCGCCGGTTCGTTGAACAGCACGAAATAGTTCTGGTCCTGGTCGTTATCCCCCACATCCCGGCGCAGCATGGTGAATTCCCTCCTGCGCGTGCGCCCCTGGTTGTCGGTAATCAGCATGCTGACCCTGCCGCGGTTGTCCGTCCCCTGATACAGGGCCATGTGATTGCTTTTCCTGACCAGTTCTTCTACGCCCACATTCGTTACCGGCTCCGCGGCCTGTCCGGTTCCTCCCAGAAGAGCACATGCCGCCACCACCAATCCCGCTCGCTTCATCATTGTCTTCTCCCTTTCCGGCCGAACTGCTGCTTTGACGGCCATCACATGAAACCAAAGGATGTGTGGCGCGACCAAGGAGCCGTCCCCTGTTGTTATGCGCGTTCATCCTGAAAATGTGGATATTCTCGCGAAGTCGCGAAGTTTCGCGAAGAACAACGTATGGAAATACTCAACACCTGGATTGCCTGTTTGCCGAAATGGCGATGTCTGTTACCTGTCAGACTCCTGTGTGTCTTCGCGTTGTTGTGTGAGATGAGTAACGTTTTCAGTTCCATCCCGTTCACCTGGAGCGGGTTTGCCGAAAAAACGCTTCTCCGCCACGGTCAGGAGCGCGGGCAGGAAGAGCAGCGTCACCAGGCCGGAGGTGGAGAGGATGCCGAAGAGCAGTACCGCGGTGATCTTGTAGGGTACCAGATGCGCCACCATCAGCGGCAGGAAGCCCAGCGCCACCACCAGCACGTTCCTGGAGATCGCCAGGGCCGGTTCTCCGAACACCAGGGGAACCGCCGCTTTCCAGGAGCCTGTTTCCCGGTACAGACGCCGGCTCCTCTCCAGGAAGTGAATCGCGAAATCAACCGCTATGCCCAGCGTGATGGCGCTCATCACCGCCACCGGCATGTCGTAATCCTTGCCCACGATTCCGGTGATCCCGTAGATGGCGGCGATGGTGAAGGAGAGCGGCAGCATGCAGGCGGTTGCCCAGAGCAGCGACCGGAAGAGAACAGCCATCATGACGAACACGATGATGAACGACCCCACGAACGAACCCAGCATCTGGCGGAACATGATCTCCTGGAAGACGAGGTTGACGTAATGAAGCCCGGCCCAGCGGTGCGAGAGTCCCACCGGGGGGGGATTGGCCTTGAGGTAGGTGTCCACGGACCGGACCGCCTTGTCGGTCTGGGTGCTGTCTCCCTGCTTGAACTGCATCCGGATCGCGGCGCTGCCGTAATCGGGCGTCACCAGATGCCAGAGGTCGTCGGGACGGTGGCTCTGCTGATACTGAAGGTAGCATTCTGATACCCCACGGAAGCTGTCGGGGACCCGGAAGTGTTCCGCTCTGCCGTCGATCAGTTCCTGGTTGACCTTGCTGACCACATCGGCGGCCGACGTGGTTTTACCCACGATGCCCGCGTGTACCAGATGGGCCTGGAGTCCGGCAATGTAGCGCAGCACTTCGGGACGCTTGAACGGTTTCAGGCGTTCTTTTTCTCCTTCGAAAAAGCTCTTCAGCTCCCGCGAAACATACGCTTCGTCCTTGGCGCTGCCTTGAAAGCGCTGATCAAGAAACTTCACGGCCTCGTCCAGAAGCTCCTGCCGGCTGCCGGCCCGCCGGGCGAAGAGCGGCAGGCGCCGGCGCAGTTCCGCGACGAGTGTCTGTTTCGTTCCACTGGAATCCTCGATCCCTCCGGCTGCCTCCACAAGAGCCTGGTCCAGCTCCGCGACGTCCCGGAATGTCGGTCCGGCCCCCCTGGTTTCCTCCAGCACCAGATAGGCGGTGTAGGTTCCCCCGAAGTGCCGGTTAAGGGCCTGGTCGGCCGTGCGGATCGGATGGCCGGTGCTGAAACGTTTGGCGTAGTTGTCATTGATAGTGATGCGCGAAATGCCCCAGGTGGCCACGACGATCAGCAGCGCCAGCACGCCCAGTACCGGTTTGGCGCGCCTGCATGCCACTCCCCCCAGCCACTGCAGAAAAGCGCCCAGCTTGGTGTGCCGTTCCGCCGCGGCTGTCGTGCCCCTGCCGAATCCTTCCAGCACCTGTTCGGGAAGCATCATCACGTAGGCCGGAACCAGCAGTACCGTCGTTGCCCAGGCGATCATCACCCCCAGAGCCACGAACACTCCGAATACCCGGGCCGGCGGGATATCGGTGGTGACGAAGGAGAGAAACCCGGCGGCGGTTGTCAGCGACGTGTAGGTGACAGGAGCGAACAGCGCGCCCATCACCTCCCTGATGGTCTGCGCTCGCCCTTTTTCCTGTGTGTAGCATTCGAAGAAATCCGAGAGGATATGGACCGAATCGCAGATGGCGATGGGCATCAGAAAGATGGGCAGCATGGAGCTTAAGATGTGCACCGGATACCCGAAGGCGATCATCAGCCCCAGGGCGGAAACTACCGCCACCGTGGCAACGATCATGGGGAGGATGACCAGCGTCAGGCGACGGAAAAAGAGGAGCAGCAGCCCGAAGATGACCAGCATGGTCAGGGGTGCGGCCACCGTCATCTGGTTGAACATCTCCACGCCGACTGCGCTCTCCGCCACCGGAAGCCCGGCGATGTGGTACTGGTCGTCACCTCCCAACTGGCCGATTTTCTTGTTCAGTTCTTCATAGACGCGGTAACTGAGCAGCTTGTCCGTCAAGGGGAGGTACAGGCAGAGGGCTTTCCCGTCCCGGGAGACCATCTGGTCTTTAAGCAGCGGGTTGGAGAGTGCCTTGTCGCGAATCGCCCGCGCCTCCTCCCTGGTGTCCGGCGGAGCGGCCATGAGCCACTCAAAACGCAGCGTACCCGGTCCATCCTGGGTCATGTGGTCCACCATCGAGGGGGCGATCATGTCCGTTTCGATGACCCCCGACGTGTGTCCGGGGTTCTTGGGGTCCTCCCAGCGCAGCGTCCTGGCGAACTCGGTCAGTTCGTGGACCCTCCTGAGAGTGGCCGGGTTGAATACCCCGTCCGGGTCGCGCTCGTTGACAACCCCCAGCACGATGGTCTCGCTCAGGTTGAAGCGCTTCTTGCTCTGGTTGTGAAAGACCCGTACCGGCTCATCTTTTTCAAGCATGTTTTCCGGATCCGTATCGATGGTGATCATCGGAAAAAACGCGCCGGTGATGATGGTGAACAAAGCGACGGCAATGGCTACCAGCTTGTAGCGTCTGATGGAAACATGGATTATCGTGTTTTTCAGTTTCGACATGCACGCGTCCTTTTGTTAAGTAGCTTAACCTTTGGTGGTAAAAAAATGCGCTCTGTCCCGGGGATGGCGCTCTGGGTGTAGCCATTTCATGCCTCTTCCCCCCGCGGGGACGAGGGGAAGTACCCCCTGAACCGTCGAGCTCCCCACGGGAGGGAAGATGGAGGGCTTTCGATGGTGGTTAGGTGGGGTCGGAAAGACGGTTGTCCATGGCTGTCCCGACGACTTCAAGCATGACCGAAAGCGTCGCGATCTGTGACAGGGAGAAGGAGTTCATCCGGTCGATGAGTTCTTTCAGTTCCGTGCCGTGCAGGCGTTCATGGGCCTGGAATACGAGCCTGCCCCGTTCCGTGAGTGACAGCAGAAACTCCTTGTTGCTGTGAAAAGCTTGGCGCTTTTCCACGAATCCCTTCTTCACCAGCCTGGAAACCATCTGGGAAGCAGCGCTTTTGGTGATGCCGAAGCGGTTCGCCAGGGCGGTAATGTTCATCCCGTCCGTCTCGCCGATCCCCTGGATAACGTGTGCCTCACGGGTAGTGACCTCTTCATGTTCATCGAAACGGAGCGGCTGCTCCTCGATGCGTGCGTACTGGTGGGCGATGCGTATGATTCGGCGAATGGTGTCCTTGATCAGCTCTTCTTTCGTTTCCATCACTCTTTGGTACAGCAGCTTAACCATTGTGTCAATATCTTTTTACAGAGAGCCGGATTCGGACCGTCCGTGCGGCGCCGTCGGGTACCGGACCGCATCTCGCCCATGATAGGTACTATCTTCTTGATTCGCTCTATAACCGGTTATATGGTGGGTTGAACAATCGTTCAAGAAACACTTCCAGAGGAGAACCGTGACGGTATGAATAACGGCAACGAAATGGACACGCAACCTCGGGCAAGTCTCTGTCCCCACTGCCTGGAACGGATCCCGGCGGTACGGGTCCGCGAGGGGGACAATATCTATCTGGTGAAAACCTGCCCGGAACATGGTGAATTCACGACCCTCGTCTGGCGCGGAACCCCCGTTCTTGATGGGTGGGGGCGTGCCAAGTCGGCCGTCCACACTCCGGTTCCCCATACGGGGGGAGGGCGTGGGTGCCCCTTCGACTGCGGTATCTGCTCCGAGCACCGCCAGCAGTCCTGCACGGTTCTCATCGAAGTCACCGGTCGCTGCAACCTGCACTGTCCCTTCTGTTTCGCGGACAGCGGCGATGATTCCGGGCCTGACCCTTCCCCGGCCGATCTCGCCTGGAGGTTCATGAACGCGCTGCGAAAGAGCGGACCCCATAATATCGTCCAGATTTCCGGCGGCGAACCGACGGTGCGCGACGACCTGCCGGAGATCATCACAATGGGGCGTACGATTGGATTCCCCTTCATTCAGCTCAACACCAACGGCGTGCGTCTGGCGTCTGAGCCTGGCTACGCGGCCAGGTTGAAGGATGCCGGGCTGTTTTCCGTCTTTCTCCAGTTTGACGGCACCCAGGACCGGATCTACCGGACCATCCGCGGCAGGGACCTGCTGGCGGAAAAGATGAAAGCCATCGAGCAGTGCGCCAGTGCCGGCCTGGGGATCGTGCTGGTACCCACTATCGTGAAGGGGGTGAACGACGACGATATCGGCGCGATCCTGCGGCTGGCCTTGGAGCTGGCGCCCGCGGTGCGAGGGGTCCACTTCCAGCCAGCGGCCTATTTCGGACGCCATCTGACCCCTCCGCCGCCGGAAGAGCGCCTGACCCTGCCCGACCTGATGCGCGCCATCCAGCAGCAGACCGACGGCCTGATCCGGGCCGATCACTTCATCCCCCCCGGCTGCGAGCATCCGCTCTGCTCGTTCCACGGCAATTTCCTGCGCCAGGAGGACGGCTCCCTGAAGCCGCTCAGCAGGCAGGCCGTGGAGTGCTGTGGCGATGGTGATCGGGAAAACCGGGGCACCGGCAAGGCAGTATCCTACGTGGTCAACCAGTGGGCCGCGCCGAAGCCGGCATCCTGCTGCCCAGCCAAGGACAGTCTGGACGCCTTCCTGGAGAATCACCGGTCCAACACCTTCGCCATCTCGGCCATGGCCTTCCAGGACGTGTGGAGCCTGGATCTGGAGCGGGTCCAGGAGTGCTGCATACACGTGGCCGCGCCGGACGGACGCATGATTCCCTTCTGCCTGTACAACCTGACCTCCCGCGGCGGAACACCGCTGTATCGCACAGGCGGAACGACGGGGAGGCAGATGGACTCCTCCTGTCCGCAGCCTTCCTCCGGGGCCGGGATGGATGGGTGTTGTTCGTCGTTCGTCGAGAACTGCTGCGCCCCGGAAACGGCAGTCACGGTTGAGACGTACGCGTGCGCTTCGGTTGAAATCAAGAGCTGAGGTGGGTACGCGATACGGTAATTACCGCAAATTACGAAGTGAGGTGTTCCGCCAACCTCGGAGAGCGGGATGCCCAGGGCGTCGGCCACCCTCCATGGAACCGCCCCGGTGATAGCTGCGACAGGGGCAGCGGGGAAAGTCACCCTTCTCGTGCGGGGCTTGCTGGTGGCTCTCCCGGCATGTTCCGACGTTCTTCTCGGCCTGTTCGTCACTGTCTTATTGACAGTGTATTCCGATGAACATAAATTTATTTGAATTGTTTTTTAATATATGGAGGGTACATGGAAGCCGAAGAACCATATTCACGTGATGTCTGCGCACGGAAGCTCAAGGCGATCGCCGATCCGACACGCTGGGCCGTTATCGCGCGACTGATCCATGGCCCCCGGAACGTGGGAGAACTGAACGCGGGACTCATGGTTGAGTCAACCCTGCTCTCCCACCACCTGAAGATCCTCCGTGACGAGGGGTTCGTGGAGTGCGTGCGGGAGGGGAAAAACATGCGCTACCGCCTTTCACCCCAGGTTGAACTAACATCGTCCGGCCGCGGCATCAACCTGGGATGCTGCGTGCTTCAGCTGAACGAATCCCCGGCGGAGAAGTGATCATGACGTCCCCCCACGACGATCCGACGGTTCGGCGATTCTATCCCTCTTCCAACTCTCCATCGTTCCCGCACGAAATGACGACCCTCCATCGCCCAATCGCTTTGGGGGCTTGAAAATCAACGAAAAAAACCGTACAACCATACCCCGGCGCGCGGGAAGCCGACGGATTCCGGAAAGGGACCGACAACCCGCCGGTGTTCCGTGCTTTTTCCGTGAGCCGGGTACCGTCGACTCCGGCGCCGTTCATTCCGGCCGGATCGCACGGACCACACAGATCATCTGACCACCAGGAGGATATTCGTGAGTACTACATGTCAGGGGGAATCATCGCACCAGGTTGGTTGCGGCCAGCCGGACACGCAGGCCGAGATGCGGCGCATCAGGGAAGAGATGGAGATGCAGGAAACCCTCTCCAACATTCGCCACAAGATCGTGGTCCTGTCCGGAAAGGGTGGGGTGGGCAAGAGTTCCGTGGCCGCCAACCTGAGCGTGTTCCTGTCCCGGGCCGGGCTGAAGACCGGACTTCTGGATACGGACCTGCACGGCCCCAGCATCCCCACCCTCCTGGGGCTGGGGGAGCGCCTTCCGGTCACCGACGAAAGCAGGATCGAACCGGCATGTTTCAGCGACACCCTCAAGGTCATGTCCGTCGGGTTGCTGCTGGATGACCAGTCCGAGGCGCTGGTCTGGCGGGGACCGGCCAAGCATGGCGTGATCAAGGAACTGCTCGGCTCGGTCGTCTGGGGCGAGTTGGACTACCTGGTGGTGGACTGTCCCCCGGGAACGGGCGACGAGCCGCTTTCCATCATCCAGCTGCTGCAACAGGTGGACGGCGCCGTCATCGTCACCACCCCCCAGGACCTTGCCCTGGTGGATGTACGCAAGTCGGTTACCTTCTGCCGTCACCTCAACCTGCTGGTGATCGGTATCATTGAAAACATGAGCGGCTACGCCTGCCCCCACTGCGGCGAAAGCGTGGATATCTTCAAGAGCGGTGGCGGCGAAAAGCTGGCCCAGGAGATGGGGGTTCCCTTCCTGGGGCGCATCCCCCTGGACCCGGCCATGGTCATGGCCGCCGATGAGGGGACGCCCTGCATGGGCGGAACCCAGGGCACGCCGGCCGTTGCCGCCATGGAGGCAGTCTTCAGCGCGGTGCGCACGTCTGTCGAGCGTAACTGAGCCGGGTAAAGGCGCGCAAGCTGCCGGAGAGGGCGCATGAGGGCTTTTTCACCGCACGGGTAGCGGCAGCTCGCGCCTGCTGAATACAGAGGATCAATCGATCAAGGAGAACGGAACGGATGGGAACGGAGACCTTTCTTGACCACGTGCGCAACCCGCGCAACGTTGGTCTGCTGGAAGATGCGAACGTGGTGATTCAGGCCGGTGAGGGGGAGTGCAGCGACAGGCTGATCTTCTTCATCAGGATTGAGGACGATGTGGTGCGGGACATGAAATATCTGATCGAGGGGTGTGAAACCACCGTTGCCACCTCGTCGGCGGTGAGCGGGCTGGTGATGGGACGCAAGCTGGATGCGGTGCTCGACCTGGACGGCTGGGCTGTTGCCGACGTGCTGGACGGCCTGCCCGAGGACAAGATGCACTGCCCGGCCATGGCGGTGGCGGCCCTGCACAGCGCCGTGCGGCAGTACCGGGCAACCCCTCCGGGCGAGTCATCGACTGGCGAAGAGACGATGGAAAACGTCCGCATCGTCACCCAGGTGCTCAACCAGCCCCTGTCCCAGTCCTATTCCGCGGAGTACGACCTGTAGGACCGACCGTGGCAGTCACGCAAGCGCTACTGTACGAAAGGCCCCGCCCTGAGCGGGGCCTTTCGTTTCTGGAACAGGAAGGGAAACTCGTCGGCAGCGCTCGATTCAGTAGTTCCTGTCGGCGTAGTCCACCCAGCCGCCGGCCGTGACCAGGGCCTTGTCGAAGGGGGAAAGCTGGAAACCGAACTCCTCGGTCGCGTTGTTGCCGGTCAGGGTCAGGCGCTGCCCCTCCAGATCGACGGAGATGCTGGCATCGTCGTCCGATGCGTGGCTGAACAGCCGCTCCAGGGAATCCGCGGGGAGTTCGATGGCCAGCATGCCGCAGTTGAACATGTTCTGGCGGAAGATGCGGGCAAACGACTGGGCGATCACGGTGTTGATGCCGTTCACCTCCAGAACCCAGGGGGCGTGCTCCCGGGACGAGCCGCAGCCGAAGTTGGCCCGGGAGACGATCACCCTGGCCTGTTTCATTTTTTCTCCCTTGGGGTCGAATCCCGGAAGTTTCAGGTCCTCCAGAATGTACGGCTTGAGCGCCTCCTTGGTAATTTCGGTCAGGTATTTGGCCGGGATGATCTCGTCGGTGTTGATGTCGGAACGATCCAGAAAGAGGGCGGGGCCTCCGAAGGTTTTCATATGTTCACTCCTTGGTGGATGATGAGGTAGGGGCACCCCCGTGTGGGTGCCCGTATTTTGTAGAGGGGCCCGTTTCAGGACGGCTCCAAGGGGACGCCCCTGCGGGACGGTCACCGCCTTACAGGTACTTCCTCGGGTCGGCGATGACCCCTTCGATGGCGCTGGCCGCTGCCGTGGCCGGGGACATGAGGTGCACCATCCCCCCCTTACCCATTCTGCCCATGAAGTTGCGGTTGGTGGTGGCGGCGCACACCTCACCCTCGGCGAGAACACCGTTGGACATGCCCAGGCATGCGCCGCAGGTGGGGTTGGTGACGCAGAAACCGGCATCCATGAAGATTTCCATCAACCCTTCCTTGAGGGCGTCCTGGTACACCCTGGGGGTCGCCGGGGAGAGGATGCCGCGTACTCCGGGGGCCAACTTCCGTCCCTTGAGGATGTTGGCGGCGATGCGCAGGTCCTCCAGGCGGCCGTTGGTGCAGGAGCCAAGGTAGATCTGGTCCACCTTTGTTCCGGCCAACTCGGTGACCGGCTTGACCTGGTCCGGCTTGTAGCCGAAGGTGATCGTCGGCTCCAGGCCGGCAACATCGATGTCGATCACCTGCTCATAGGTTGCGCCGGGGTCGGAGCACCATTTCCCGTACTCGGCCAGGGCCGCTTCCTTGCTCCCGAACTCGTCCTTGATGAAGGGCCAGAGGTACTCCACCGTGGTCATGTCCGGCATGCAGATGCCGGAGGTGCCGCCCGCCTCGATGGCCATGTTGCACAGGGCCATGCGGGAATCCATGGTCATGGCGGCTATGGTGTCGCCGTGGAACTCCATCACCCGGTCGGTGGCGCCGTTGACGCCGATTGTGCCGATAATGTGCAGGATCACGTCCTTGGCATAGACCCCCGTGGGGAGCTGGCCGGTGACGTTGAAGCGGATGGTGGCGGGTTGACGGAAGGCGCAGACCCCCTTCAGGATGCCCACCTCCAGGTCGGTGGTGCCGATGCCGGCGGCAAAGGCGCCGAAGGCGCCGTGGGTGCAGGTGTGGGAGTCCCCCATGATCACGGTGTAGCCGGGGCGGATGAAGCCCTTCTCCGGGAACAGGGCATGGCAGACGCCGTTCTGCCCGATGTCGAAGAAGTCCCTGATGTCGTGCCGACGGGCCCAGTCGCGCAGGATCTTGGCCTGGGTTGCCGTCTTGCTGTCCTTGCTGGGAGTAACGTGGTCGATGACCGCCTTGATCCTGCTGCTGTCGAAGACCCGGTCCTTGCCGCGACGCACCAGGTCGTCGATGGCGATGGGGGTGGTGATTTCGTGGCAGAGCACCACATCCAGACGAAGCACTTTCGTTCCCGGGAAGGGTTCGTCAACCAGGTGTCTTTCGAATATCTTCTCCGCAATGGTCTTGGGCATGACAGTTCCTCTCGTGTAATGAAATGCTCTAACCATACGCCAAAGCTGCTGCATGGTGAAGCGTCTATTGGCGAGGCTGCCATCGCGTATGGCGATGACAGACGAGGCTAGGGCGGGCAGCCGCGTAAATGTCGCACCAGCAGCTGGGCGGCGATGGGCAGAGCGTCGAAGCTGCGTACGCACAGCCTGAGCTCGCGCCTGGCCCAGGCCTCGTCCAGAATCAGTGAGCGGAGCCGCAGCCCCTTGAAATACGGTTTAGCCGCCCCTTCGGGGACGATGCCGACACCAAGACCGGCTTCGACCATCAGGCAGAGGGCATCGAAGCCATTGACCTGGATACGCAGCCGGGGGGTCCTGTTCAGTTCGTTGGCGGCCCTCAGGATACGGCTGTGCAGGGAGCTGCCGGCGGACAGCCCCACATGGTCGAAATCAAGGGTCTCGCCGAAGGCGACACTCGTGCGGCTGGCCAGGGGGTGCTCCCGGGGGGTGATGACGATCAGCTGGTCGTGATGGTAGGGAAAGAATTCCAGCTCGGGACGGTAGGAACCCAGGGTGATGATGCCGACATCGGCGGCATTGGTGATCACCGCCTTGATGCTGTTTTCGCTGACGTTCTCCTCCAGGTGGATCTGGATGTGCGGGTGCAGCTCGGTAAAGGCTTTCAGCTCCGCGGGGAGGAACTGATTGATGGAGGATATGTTGGCGCTCAGGCGCACGTGGCCGCGCACGCCGCTGGAGTAGCCGTCCAGCTGCAACTGGATGTTGTTCAGGTCATGCAACAGTCCGCGCGACAGGTGTAGCAGGGTTATACCCGCGTCGGTGGGAACAACTCCCCGGTTGGTGCGGCGCAAAAGCGGCGTGTGGAATCGCTGCTCCAGTTCCTTGATGCGCTTGCTCATGGCCGAGGGTGCGATATGTTCGCGCTCCGCCGCTGCCGCGATGGCGCCTTCTTCCACGATCGCGACGAAAAATTTGAGAGAGAGAGGATCGATGATCATGGATTCCCTTGTGCTGTGCTCCGGCCTGTTTGTTGAGTTGGCACGACCGTTGCTTTAATTAACTTCGTGAACCGGGACGTTCGTCCCATGGAGTAAAACAACCGTCTCATGGTGTATACCTTTCAGACACGAGGAGTATCGAACACAGCTCTTTTCTAGCATGGATCGGAGAAAAATGAAATTTGTCTCGTGAGAGACGCATCCGCTTTGGTCTGAGATTATTGTAACAAAACCAAATCGAACAGTTTTTCAGGTGGTTGTCGGTATCGCACTATCACTGTTTTATTTCGGTTGCGGCGATATCCTCCGCGGGGGGGGCGAACTAGCCGGAAATCCGATGAAATTTACGACACAACAGGCGCTCCGTAACACCCTGTTCTGTTTTTTTGTTTTTTATCGATATCAAATAATTTAAGCCAGGTTTTATACAGCTGTTTTATTGTTGCTGTTAAAGGAGTTATATCGCTATTTCGTTGCGTGTATATCTGTTTTATGGTTGGCCGTTTTATCATATTGCCTTGACACTTGGCTCTTGGTTTACTAATAAAGTGTGTGATCTTAGCGCTATAGGGCAGTGTTCGCTGTTTGCTGGCGTTGACGGTGGCCTGCTTCGTAGGGCTTGTCACATACCAAAAACCAGGAGGAACAACAAGTGGCCGTAGCTGAGAAAATTAATGAAATGGTGCAGAAAGCCAAAGTTGCCGTCGCAGAGTACAAGAAGCTCAACCAGGAGCAGACCGACGCTATCTGCGAAGCCATCGCCAAGGTCATCGAGTCCAAAAAGGACGAACTGGCTGAAGATGCCGTGAAAGAAACCCGCCTTGGTAAGGTTGCTGACAAGTCTATCAAGAACTACTTCGGTTCCACGGTTGTCTGGAACGACATGAAGGGTGTCAAGACTGTCGGCATCATCAAGGACGAAAACGACATCATCGAAATCGCCGACCCCGTCGGTGTCGTCGCTGCCGTAACCCCGACCACCAACCCGACTTCCACCGTTGCCTTCAAGGTGCTCTCCGCCCTCAAATGCCGCAACGCCGTCATCTTCGGCTTCCACCCCCGCGCCCAGAAGTGCTGTGAAAAAACCGCACAGCTCTGCCTGGACGCCGCCGTCAAAGCCGGCGCACCGAAAGACTGCATCCAGTGGATCACCGAGCCTTCCGTCGAAGCTACCAACGCCCTGATGACCAACCCCGGCGTTGACGTCATCCTGGCCACCGGCGGCGGCGCCATGGTTAAGGCTGCCTACAGCTCCGGCAACCCCGCTTACGGCGTGGGCGCAGGCGGATGCCCCGTGTATGTCGCTGCCGATGCCGACATCGACCAGGCCATGTCCGACACCGTTCTCTCCAAGAACTTCGACCACGGCGTCGTCTGTGCTTCCGAGCAGAACCTGATCTTCGACAACCCCCAGACCGCCGAAAAGGCCATCGCCAAGCTGAAAGAGCTGAAAGCATACGTCTGCAACGACGACGAGAAGAAGAAACTGGAAAAACTGTACTTCGACCACTATGTCGTATCCGGTGATGTTGTTGGCCAGCACCCCGCCAAGATTGCCGAAATGGCCGGCTTCTCCGTGCCTGCCGACACCGAAATCCTGCTGGTTGGCCCGCTGAAAGGCACCCAGGAAGAAGAGCCGATGTGCCGTGAAAAGCTCTCCCCGACCCTGGGTTACTACATCGTTGACGGCAAAGACGCCGCCATCGACCTGTGCGAAGCCCTGCTGAAAAAAGGTGGCGCTGGCCACACCGCCGGCATCCACTCCGCCAGCGACGCTCTCTGCCAGGAATTCGCCGTGCGCGTTGACGCAAACCGCATCACCTTCAACTCCCCGACCAGCCACGGCGCCATCGGCGGTCTGTACAACGTGATGATTCCCTCCCTGACCCTTGGTTGCGGTTCACAGGGCAACAACATCACTACCGACAACGTCAGCTTCCGCAACCTGATGAACATCAAGCGCGCTGCACGTCGCGTTGTTCAGGGCTAATCCGTACTGAAATACCGGTAGTATCTCTGCTGTACAAACCGGCAGGCTCACCGAGCCTGCCGGTTTTTTCATCTGAACATCTCCTCTTTCCCCTCTGTGTTCGTCAACCGCACAGAGTACGGGCAAGCCTTCTGCAAACCCCAAATGCACCATCTCTTCATGTTCCAGCTTGCAGATCGCTTCACAACAAGCTGATCTTAAGGCAATTGCTTTCTCCTGAATGTACTTGTGGCGCCTCGACTAGCGTAGGCGTTGCCATCATGAACCTTCTTCGCTCCCCCGGCACCCTTCGGGTATGGAATGTTGCAGATGCTGGCACCAACATTGCTAGATAACTAGATATACTCCGCGGCCGTCGGGCCGCTGTCGAACCGCTCGGAAGCACGTGCTTCGCAACCATACAGAGGTGACACATGGCAGACAGAATGAAATCAGGTTGCTCGACGCTCTCGCTTGCGGAAGCGGCAACGGAACTGAAGACGACCATTCCAAGGCTGCTGATTCTCATCCGCAGCGGAGAACTGGAGGCCCATCCCGTCGATGGTGACTGGCAAATCAGCTGGGCTTCGATCAGGGCCTGTTCCGAATCCGGTATCCCCCGCCTGCACGGTAATGGATGCGGCTCCTGTGGCGGATGCGGCGCCTGAGCCAGTCCCAACGCCATCCAGAAATTCCAGCAGAGGAGGATTCATGGCAATCCAGGTCAAACCGTCAGATCTTCAGTTCCGCTATCCCCGTGACATTCCTAACAGGGACGAACCGAAATTCAGCTGCAAACCGGATCCGCTTCCTTTCAATCGTGACGACCTGTATGAGGTTCTCCCGATGTTTTCCGCGGTCATGGACGAGCTTGAGACCGACGACGGAGAGATCCTGCACAAGATTGAGGAGATTCTCAATACCATGCCCAGGTTCATCCGGACCAGGGAGGAGACCTTCGACTATCTGGTGGAATGCACCAGGGGGCTGATTATCTAGCGATGTACGTCTGGGTATTGCTGCTGGTTTCAATGATCCGGGGTTGAATTTTCTAAGGGAATGGGGTATGGTGCTTTTCCGCTTATGGAGAGGTGTCCGAGTGGTCGATGGTGCCTGACTCGAAATCAGGTGTACGGAAACGTACCTAGGGTTCGAATCCCTACCTCTCCGCCAGTAAATAAAAGGGTTATGGCTTACAGCCGTAACCCTTTTTTCTTTGGTGGCGCCGGATTCCCGCTTACGTGACGGTTGATTTTCGGCTTGCCATAGCTGAGAAGTGATTTAGCCTTAGAGACGACCTGACTGCCGTCAGGTAACGGCGGGTCGGTGGGAAACGTCTCCGAGGCGTTTTCCGTTCAACCGGACTCGTGCCACATACCAGGGGAGGTGTATCCGTGAAACTGCCCGGACACAAGACGAAAATAATCTGCACCATCGGACCGGCTTCCGCGAGCCGGAAGGTTATTGAAGGAATGCTGCTGGCCGGCATGAACGTGGCCCGGCTCAACTTCTCCCACGGTTCCTTCGAGGGGCACCGCCGGGTAATCGCGGACCTGCGCGCCGCTTCCCGGGCTACCGGAAAACGCCTGGCAATCATGGCGGATCTCCCAGGCCCGAAGATGCGCATCGGCACCCTCAGGGATGAGCCGGTGGAACTTAGGGCAGGAGATTCCCTCATCCTTACCAGCGAGCAGATCGAAGGAGACCGGGACCGGGTTTCGGTGAGCTTCAGGGACCTGCCCCGGGTGGTCGCTCCCGGCAACGCCCTCTTCCTCAATGACGGCATCATCCAGATGGAGGTCGTCTCGGTACAGGACAACGATGTCGTCTGTCGGGTGGTGGCCGGGGGCGAGCTGAGTTCCCGCAAGGGGCTCAATCTTCCGGATATCGACCTGGGCATCGACGCCTTTACCGAGCGCGACCATGAATGTCTCAGATTCGCCGCCCAGGAGGGGGTGGATGCCGTCAGCCAGTCCTTCGTGGAGCGGGGCAACGATATCAGGGTGTTGCGTGCTGCTGCCGAGGCGCTGGAATACCACCCCTTCATCATCGCCAAGATCGAGCGCTCCAGCGCCCTGCGACAGATGGACGATATCCTGGATGCGGCCGACGGCATCATGATCGCCCGGGGAGACCTGGGGGTGGAGGTGCCCATCGAACGCATCGCCATCATACAGAAGGAGCTGATGCGCAAGGCCAACCGGCGTGGCAAGCCGGTCATCACGGCGACCCAGATGCTGGAGTCCATGACCGAAACCCGTCGCCCCACCCGCGCCGAGGCAACGGACGTGGCCAACGCCATCCTGGACGGCACCGATTGCGTCATGCTGTCGGCGGAATCGGCCATGGGCAGGTACCCGGTGGAGGCGGTGCGGATGCTGGCCGATATAGCCGCCTCCGTGGAGCCCCACAAGCGGTCGATAACGGTGAAGGAACTGTACGCGGGGGAGGAGATCAGGGGTACGCTCAGGCCGGCGCACCTCATCGCCGTGGCAGTGGAGGCCAGCGTCACCTACGCATCCCCGGCGGCGGTGTTCGTGCCCACCCGCAGCGGCGCAACCGCCCGCAGCCTCTCGCTCTTCCGGCTGCCGGTCTGGATCGTTGCCGTGAGTTCCCGCCAGCAGACCTGCCAGGACCTGGCGTTCTCCTACGGCGTGTTCCCCCTGTACGAGCCCGGCCACCCCGACGACTGGGATTCCTTCGTGCGCGACTGGGTGCGCACCTACCAGCCCCGGGGAGATATCGCCATCCTGACGGAAGGACCCTCCAGGCGCCATCCCGATGCCCATAACCGGATGGAGATCATTACCCTCTGACCCTCCGCCCGTTCCGGCGCCCATCCCGTGGCCGGAACGGGCACAACGCCCTTGCACGCTGCCGCCCGCCATGCTAGCCTGCTCCTCTTCCCGTATCCTTCCGCTCAGGACACCCGGCGTACCGTCCGCGGTGGAGATCGGAAACTTCACCCGTCCGCCGTTTTCCAGGAGGTGTTCATGTCCCTGCCTGTCCCGGAATTGTTGTCCGACCTGTACGCTTTTTTCGGCCAGTTCGTCGTTGCCGTCGTTCTGCTGATCTTTTTCTGCCTGGTTTACCTGCGGGTGACTCCCTATCCCGAGCTGCGCCTGATCCGGGAGGGGAAGAGCGCTCCGGCGGTAAGCTTCGGCGGCGCGGTGATCGGCTTCGTGCTGCCGCTGGCCAGCGCCATCATCCACAGTCGGAGCATGGATCACATGGCCATCTGGGCTTTGGTGGCCCTGGCGATCCAGACGATCCTCTTCGTCATCCTGCGCTGCTTCTTCTCCAGTCTGGTGCGTGCCATTGCCGAAGACCACATGGGCGCCGCCATTCTGGCGGCCCTCTTCTCCGTTGCCACCGGGATGCTGAACGCAGCCTGCATGGCCTCCTAGCCGGGACTTCCCCGCCGACGGTACCACCACTATGAAACTGATCACCCTGGCGGTGCGGCAGTTTGCCCTGCCGTCTCCCCCCCGCGGCAGTATCGAGACCTTCTCCGGCACCGGCAGGGCCGCGGCCGAGGGGAGGGAGATCCACCTCCGTGTCCAGAAGAAGCGAAAGCATGATCCCGCCTATCAGGCCGAGGTCCCTATCAGCTGCCTGCTGGAGCGTGATGGGTACGGCTTTCGGGTGGATGGCCGCATGGACGGGATGTTCCGCGACTATCCGCCGCTGATCGAGGAGATCAAATCCGCCCCCGCCATCGCGGAACTCTCACGCGGACTGGCAGCAGCCCCCCTGGAGCACCCCTATTCCCTGCAACTCCTGAGCTACGGCTATTTCCACTGGAAAGAGCACGGAGTGATTCCCCGCCTCCGCCTGCTGCTCGCCTCCACCCGTGGCGGCGGAAGCCGGGAGCTGGAGCTTGTCCTGGATATCCCGTGCTTCGAGCAGTGGCTGGAGTCCCGCCTGGGGGAACTGGTAACCGAAGCGCAACAGGCCGAGAAGCGCTCCGCCCGGCGACGGAGAGAGGCCGCGTCCTTCTCCTTTCCCTTTGCCGCCCCCCGTTCCGGACAGGACGAGCTGATGCAGGCCATCCGGGAGGGGATGGGGGAGGGGAGGGCCATGCTGCTCCAGGCCCCCACCGGGCTTGGCAAGACCGTAGGGGTGCTTTATCCGCTGCTGCACGAGGCGCTCTCCCGCGGCCAGAGAGTGGTGTACGTCACCCCCAAAAACAGTCAGCACGCCGTGGCCGAGGATGCGGTGGAGCGGTTCCAGCGGGCGGGATCCAGGATCAGGTCCCTGACCATCACCGCCAAGGGTAAGATCTGTCCAATGGAGGAGCAGCTGTGCGACCCTGCCTGCTGCGAGTATGCCCGGGATTACTACGCCAAGCTCCACGAGCACGACATCCCCACAGTCATGGCCCGCAAACGGCGCCTGGGGAGCAGAAGCTTCCGCCGTCTGGGGGAGCGCTACCGGGTCTGCCCCTTTGAACTGCAACTGGAAGGGGCCCGGGAGGCGGACCTGATCATCTGCGACTACAACTACGTCTTCGCACCCCGCTCCGCCTTCGGCCGCCTGAATGAAATTTCCCTGGACCAGGAGGGGAAGCCGAGTCTGGTTATCGACGAGGCCCACAACCTCCCGGCCCGGGCCATGGAGTACTACTCCCCCGAACTCTCCGCCCGGCAGCTGGAAACACTGCGGGCGCCGCTGGATACTCTCAGCCCCCCGTTCCGACAGGAGGCGCTGGCCCTGCTGGATGACTGCCTGGCCACCCTGGGCTCCTGCGGAGTCGCCGGCCATTCCCGGCCCCAGCTCGTTACCCCTTCACCGGACCTCTTCAGGGAGCAGGACGAGCGGCTGCATACCCTGCTCAGGCGCTACCTGGAGTCCGGCATGGAGAGCGCCCCCCGTGACCCGCTCATGCAGTTGGGGTTCATCTGGTCGGAGTTCACCCGCATGCTGGAGCTGGCCGCCGATCCGGAGCGGCGGGAGTTCTTCGTCACCTGGCATCCCCATCCGTCCGGCCCGACGATGAAGATCACCTGCTGCGACGCCTCGGCCATGCTGAAAGAGTGTTACGGCGACTACGGCCAGGTGGTGGCCTTCTCCGCGACCCTGAAGCCCTTCGACTACTACGCCCGGCTCAGCGGCCTTGACCCCGAGTCCGTCAAGATGGCGGAATTCCCTTCACCCTTTCCCCGGAGCCGGCGCAAACTGCTGCTCATCCCCCAGATCTCCACCCGCTACTCCCGGCGCGAGCGCAACTACGCCAGGATCGCCGAGGCGGTTACCAGGATCGCGGGGGTGCGGCCCGGCAACTACCTGGTCTTTCTCCCCAGCTTCCCGTTCCTGGAACGGGTGCGTGAGCTGTTCCGGTCGCCGGACGGGTTCGAGGTACTGCACCAGGAGCGGGACATGAGGGGAGGGGAGGTGCGGGAGATCCTGGAGCGGCTGCGCTCCCGGAGCGCGCCGACGATCCTGTTTGCGGTGCAGGGAGGCTCGTTTGCCGAGGGGGTGGATTATGCCGGGGAGACGGTCATCGGCGCCTTCGTGGTCGGGCCGCCTCTGCCGAACTACGACTTCCAGCGGGAGCGGATAAGGGAGTACTACCAGAAGAGGTACGGCGCCGGCTTCCAGTACGCCTACACCATACCGGCCATGGCCAGGGCGGTGCAGGCCGCCGGCAGGGTGATCCGCTCCGAGACCGACCGGGGGCTGATCGTGCTGATGGACGACCGTTTCCTGGAGCCGGACTATTCGGGCGCCATGCCCACGGACTGGTTCGACTCCGGTGTTACGGAACTGGTATCGGACAGCATCCTGAGGGATGTTGCGGAGTTCTGGGAAGAGACCGAGTCGCGATGGGATCGTCAGGAAATGACTGAAGAAAATGGGTAGGTGCTTTAATTACTCGGGAAGCTGGAGTGGAGGGGATTGTAGCTATTTGAGAAGCCAGACCCCGATGGTGTCCCTGTCGCCATCAGTGGTGCATTTGCAACTTGAATTGACCGCCCACCATGTCCTACACGCATCTTACCGCACAAGACCGATATGTCATCAGTCATTTGCACGGCCAGCTGAGCTACCGTGAGATCGCCCGTCGCCTTGGACGCCATCACACAACGATCAGTCGCGAGATCAAGCGCAACAAACCGCCACATTCCACGTACTGGTACTACTTCATCGAACGCGACGTGAAACTCAAGCGACACACGGCGCGCTGTTTCCGTCGCCAGAGTCATCTTTCGCTTGTCGAGTATGTCGAGGACAAGCTAATTCTTGATTGGCCGCCGGAAGCGATATCTGCAAGACTAAAACTCGACTATCCGAATGACGAGAAGATGCGAATCAGCCACGAGACGGTCTATCGCTGGATCTATCTTGACGCCACGGAAGGTGGCAGTCTCCACCAACACTTGCGCAGGCGCCACAAGAAACGGCGCCGGCAAACGCGCTATGGCTCTGGAAGGCGCTTCATTCCTGGGCGTATGCCAATTTCTCAGCGCCCGCCAATCGTTGAAACCCGCGAGCGCTTCGGCGACTGGGAGGGGGACACGCTCGAAGGCAAGAGGGGCTGCGGACACCTGGCGACACATGTCGAGCGCAAGAGCAGGTTTCTTGTGGCCGCAAAACTTGCCGACAAGAGGGCCGTAACAATGACACAGGCCACAACGGCCTCATTCTGGCGGTTGCCGAAGGTTGTTAGACAAACGCTGACCGTTGATAACGGAAAGGAATTTTCTCAATTCAAAGAACTGGAAGAGAAGACAGGCCTGACGGTCTATTTCGCCGATCCGTATTCAGCGTGGCAGCGGGGAACGAACGAGAATACGAACGGAATCCTGCGCCACTATTACCCGAAAGGCTTCGACTTCACCACGGTCTCCGACGAAGAACTGGAACTAGTTGTAAAGACGATAAATAATCGGCCACGAAAATGCCTCGACTACCGGACACCTGCCGAGGTCATGCGGCAAGCACTACGTGGTGCACTTGCAATTTGAATTCACCGGCTCCTCCTGGGGTATGTGTTGGTCGCGCTTCACACACTACCAGATTTGCCTGCCATGTCTTTTGCTTAGCTCATGTGGTGCACTTACGAATAGAATCTACCTTCCGCTTTACTTCACTCTCCTCAGGGCACGCTCAATCCATCTTTTCTGAGCGCCTCCAGCATTGCCTCTCCCATGCGGATCGGGCTGTCTGCCACGGTGACGCCGTATTCCCGTATTCCGTTGACATTATATGAGTTTCGGATTCGAGGCAGGACCAATCGGTTTGGTTTCCTGAGAGAAATTATCCGGATATCCTTGAAAATGAGCCCCGCCTCCTTGAGGAGGGGAGGGCCCTTCCCATGTAGTCGCTTGTTACCGCTCTTCCCCCTGAACGGAGGCGTTAAACTGCTCGATTTTCCTCACATGCCGTTCCTGTTCTTCCACCAGAACCTGCAGTATCCGGCTTACTTCGGCCGAGTCGTCATGAAAGGCTCTGAAGACGTTCTTCTCAATCAGGGAACGTTCCAGGTCGAGGACAATCACCGCGGCATGCACGATGTCGTACGGAGTCTGACGGTGCCGTGCTATGGTCTCGCTCAGGTAGCGGTTAAGGGTCTCCAGCGTGCTGGTGCGCAGTTTCCCCTCCACAAACCGAATCTTTTCCTGCAGCGCCTGATCCAGCAGATAGCGGATCCATGACGCATGCTCTCGTTCTTCCGATACCAGCGACAGCAAGAGGTCACGATGGTCAGGAAAACTCCCGGCAAAGAGCTCGTAGAGGGTTGCCATGTTCAGTTCCATCTGCAGATAGAGCAGCAGAATCCGCTGCTGGTTCGCTTCCACGGTCATTTTGGTAAACCCAACCCGGTCAGCTTGAGCGCCTCCAGCATTGCCTCTCCCATGCGGATCGGGCTGTCTGCCACGGTGACGCCGCATTCCCGGAACGTTCGGATCTTGTCGGCCGCCTTTCCCCTGCCGGCGCTGATGATGGCGCCGGCGTGCCCCATGCGCTTACCGGGAGGGGCGCTGATACCTGCCACGAAGGCCGCCACCGGCTTGGTCATGTGCTCCCTGATCCAGAGGGCGGCCTCCTCCTCGGCCGAACCGCCGATTTCGCCGATCAGAAAGACCCCGTCCGTTTCCGGATCATTGTTGAAGAGCTCCAGCACGTCAATGAATTTCATGCCGATGACCGGATCGCCGCCGATGCCGACGCAGGTGGACTGCCCCAGCCCCCTGTCGGTCAGCTGTTTGACGATCTCGTAGGTCAGGGTGCCGCTGCGGGAGATGACGCCGATCCGCCCCGGCGCGTGGATGTGGCCCGGCATGATCCCCATCTTGCACTGGCCCGGCGTGATCACCCCCGGGCTGTTGGGACCCACCAGCCTGGTGCGGCTTTTGGCCAGCACCGCCCGCGCCAGCACCATGTCCCGCACCGGGATCCCCTCGGTGATGCAGACGATCAGCTCCAGGCCGGCATCCACCCCCTCCAGGATCGCATCCGCCGCGGCCGGGGGAGGGACGAAGAGCAGGGAGGCGGTGGCGTCGGTCGCGCGCACCGCCTGCTCCAGGGTGTCGAAAACCGGGAAACCGTCCACCTCGCTCCCCCCCTTGCCGGGGGTCACGCCTGCCACCACCAGGCTGCCGTACTCCCGGCACTGCCGGGCGTGGAACAGGCCGCTGCGGCCGGTTATACCCTGAACCACGAATCGCGTGTTCCGGTCGATCAGGATCGACATGACAGGCTCTCCTCTCCCTTCAGCAGGGCGACGATGTCGCGCGCGCCGGCCCCCAGGCTGTCGGCTATGCCGACGTTCAGGCCGGATTCCCGCAGCATCCGCTTTCCCTCCTCCACCTGGTTGCCCTCCATGCGCACCACGATGGGAAGGCGGCAATTCCCGCCGGAGGCGGCGTCCATGATCCCCTGGGCGATGAGGTCGCAACGCATGATCCCGCCGAAGATGTTGACGAATATGCCCCGGACGTCGCTGTCCCGCAGGATGATGCGGAAGGCCGCAGCCACCTTCTCCCGGCTGGCGCCCCCTCCCACGTCCAGGAAGTTGGCCGGCTCGCCGCCGGCTTCCTGGAGCACGTCCATGGTGGCCATGGCCAGACCGGCGCCGTTGACCAGGCAGCCGATGGCGCCGGACAGTTTGATGTAGGAGAGATCGAACCCGGCCGCCTCGATCTCCAGCGGGTTGAGCTGGGAGGGGGCCACCAGACCGGCATAGTCCTGGTGGCGGAAGAGGGCGTTGTCATCGAAGCTCAGTTTGGCGTCCATGGCCAGGAGCCAGCCGCTTCCCGTCATCACCAGCGGGTTGATCTCCGCCAGGGAACAGTCTTTCTCCAGGAAGCAGCGGTACAGGTTGAGGATCAGCTCCACGCACTCCTCGCTTTGCGGACCGGCAAATCCCAGGCCCAGGGCGATCCTGCGGGCCTGGTGGGGGCGCAGGCCGATGAATGGGTCGATGGTCTGGATGAGGAGCCTGTCCGGCGCCGTGCGGGCCAGTTCCTCGATGTCCATGCCCCCTTCCGAGGACGCGATCAGGCAGTAGCGGGCGTTCTCCCGGTCCAGGGTGAGGGAGAGGTACAGCTCCCGCTCTACGTCGATCACCTCTTCCACCAGAAGCCGTTGCACCGGGAGTCCCTCGGGCCCGGTCTGGGGGGTGACCAGCCTGTTCCCCAGGAGTTTACCGGCGATCGCCGCCGCCTCAGCCGGACCGGAAACCATCCTGACGCCGCCCCCCTTGCCGCGACCCCCGGCATGGATCTGGGCCTTGATCACGCAGCGGCCTCCCATCTCCCTGGCGGCCCGCTCCGCCTGGGCCGCGGTCTGGGCCAGCCGTCCCCGGGGGATGGGGATGCCGTAGCCGGCCAGGATTTCCTTGGCCTGGTATTCGTGGATCTTCATGGCGTACCTCCTGGCCTGAGACGTTTCTCCCGGCTACCCGCGCTGCTTGCGCAGGGCTTTCTGCTGGTCCAGCGTGGCGTATTCGCTTTCCGAGGCGCGGAGGTACACCGGCAGGAGCTGCTCCGGTTCAATCGTTTCCCCCCGGCCATGGCTGTCACGGGCCAGCAGCGCGCCGTTGACGGCATGGCCGTTGTTCCGGGTAAAGGGGGCCAGCCGGGCCCGTTCTCCCAGGCGGGATACGATCAGCTCCCGGTAGCGCAGGGCGCCGTCGCCGCAGAGGATCAGCGGTCCCTCCACCTGCTCGTCCAGTCTGTCTAAAAACCGCTCAGGCGTCAGCACGCAGTCGGGGATGATCGGCTGGGGAAGGCCGTCGGAGCAGTCGTAGACCGATGCGTAGAGTTCGCTTTTGCGGGCATCCAGCAGGGAACAGACCGGCAGGGAGGCCAGGGAGAAGTTCATGGCCAGCAATGCCAGGGAGGAGTAGCCGACGCACGGTTTTCCCGTTGCCAGGGCGAAGCCCTGGATCGTGGCCACGCCGGCGCGCACGCCGGTGAAGGAACCGGGGCCCTGAGCGCAGGCGAACAGGTCCAGGTCGCCGGCCTTGAGACCGGCGCCGCGTAAGAGTCCCATGACTTCGGGAACCAGACGGGCGGACAGGCAGCGGTCGGCCGTGAATACCGTTTCGGCCAGGATCTTCTCTCCTGACACGAGGGCCAGGCTGGCCAGGGATGTGGATGTATCGATACTGAGAATGCGCATGGAAGTTGTGTCTTTCCTGATGACGGGGATTGGGCTCGTGACCCGGCGGGAGCGGTGAGCTCCACCTGTTCCGGATCCCTGTCCCGTGGTTGTATGTACCGTGAAAGCGTGGCAAACACAAGTCGCATTGACGGCCGTATCCGGGCCGGTCCATCGCGTCAATCGCGCTAAACTCCCCGACCTGCTTGCCATATCCCATTTATGCGTCATACTCTCTGCCGTACGAATTTTCATGTATTTCAATTCACGATCGAACGGGACGGAGGACGACCATGGCTGTCCAGGAGAGGCTCATCCAGCATATAGCCGCGCTGAAGAATGACGAACGGGTTTTCGAGAACGCCTTCCAGTCCGTTGCCAGGATGATTCTGGGAGCGGGGTTCGAGAAAGTGGTGGTCAACGGCAGGACCACCTACGATTTCCAGCTCTTCCGCGGCGGCAGGAAACACGCCATCGGCATGTACGACGAGATCAACAGCTTTGTCTCTTATGTGAAGGATGCGGCCGAGGGTGGCTCCAGCAAGGAGATGGCGTTCGTGCTGGTGGGGGAACCGGGCAACGGCAAGACCTTCTTCGTGGAGTTTCTCTGTTCGCGGTACCGTGAATTCCTCTCAGTACCGCGAAACCGGCGCTACACCTTCCGTTTCGACGGACTGACCCAGCTGGGACACTACGGCAGGATCAACCTGGTGGACTCCCAGACTTGTGAAGACCCCATGATCCTGGCCATGAACCTGTTCGACAGTCCTGACGACAACCGCCGCTTCCTTGCCGACCAGTGCGGACTGGATGACGCGACCATCGAGCAGCTTTACGAGAATTACCGTCCCCTGGGTGCGTGCAGTGGTTACATCTGGAACGACATCCGTGAACAGTGCGACGGCGACCTGGAGCGGATGCTGGAGTTCGTGCGGGTCGTTCCGGTGCCCATGAGCGAAAGCCTGGGTACGGTGACCGGCAAGTACCCGGCCAAAGACAAGATCACCTCCTCGTCGGTGGATCTCCTGGGGGAGGAGTCGATCCAGCGGCTCCTGCACATTGCCGACACCAACAACCCCTATCGCTTCGACCTGAGGCGCGGGGCCCTGGCCCGGGTGGCCGGCGGCGGCATCCATTTCTCCGACGAGATCTTCAAGAACAAGAAGGACCTGGTGCAGGTCTACCTGGGGGTGATCCAGAACCGGGCCATCGAGATCGACGGCTACAAGTGGCCCATCGACACCCTGATCATCGCCACCAGCAACAACTCCGAGTTCAACCGCTTCCTGGCGGAGAAGGAGGAGGCGCCCATCGTGGACCGTTGCCGCATCTGCTACGTCTCCCACAACACCAACTACCTCCTGCAGAAAGGGCTGACCGCCTACGCCATCGGCAGCGAGCACAAGACCACCCTGGCCAAGGAGGAACTGCACCAGGACCCGAACCTGAACTACGCGGCCTCGGTGGGGGTGGTGCTGACCCGGCTCCCCCGTTCCGAGAAACTGACCCCCATCGAGACCATGAAGCTGGCCGCCGGTGAGGTGGCCGGGGAGAAGAGCATCAAGACCCTGGCCGAGGTGATCGACACCCTGGGGCAGGACCCGGACATCACCAAGCGCTTCGGCCAGAAGGGACTGGGACACCGCAGCCTGGGCCGGGCACTGCAACTCCTGGTGGAGAGCTCCGAGACCAACGAGGGACGCTGCATGTTCGCCTACGACGTGTTCACGGCCTTGGAGCGGGTGGTGCTGGACTACGTGGTGGAGACCAACGACCGGGCCAAGTACCTGGAGGACCTGAAGACGGCCAAGGGGCTCTACCGGGAGCGGATCATGACCGAGATGTTCAACGCCTACATGGACGAACCCCAGGCCATCCGCAAGGACGTGATGAACTACGTCAACATGATCATCGGCATCGACGCCGAGAACCTGGGGCCGGACCGCATGTGGAAGTACAAGGACCCCCAGACCGGCGAGCTGAAGGCGCTGAAGATCGACGAGCGCTACGTCAAGAGCGCCGAGGAGCGTATCGGGCTCAAGACCGAGGAGCAGCGCGACTCCTTCCGTACCTCCATCCGCAAGATCTATGGCCAGAAGATCTCCGTTGATCCCAACTATGACTTCATGGACAACCTGGAGCTGGTCAAGGCGGTCACGGACGTGCGCCTCAAGTCGGACATCGCCGGCGCCGGCAGCCTGATCGGCGCCCTGGCTAACCGGACCAACGAGGAGAACCAGAAACTGTACGACCGGATGATCACCACCATGCTGGAGAAGCTGGGCTACTGCCGCACCTGCGCCCAGAAGACCATCGAGTACTTCTGCACCCAGGAAGACGAGAACTGATTTTTGAACCCCCCTTTGAAATGGGGGGCAGGGGGGATTTGACGACGTTGGCGACTGAAAAATCCCCCTAAATCCCCCTTTTCCAAAGGGGGATTTTCCGAGCAATATTTATGAAAAACGAACTCTCGAAAAAGCTTGAAGAACTCATTGCAGCCGGCATATCGCCCGCGCGGGAGGCACGGTTCAGGGCCGAACTGGAGACGCTGGAGCGGGGACACGACCTGCTCCCCGGAGCTGCGTCTCTAGCCGCTTCCCCCGAGGAACGCCCCGGCTTCTCCGGCGGCGACCTGCGTCTCTTGCAGGGGATGCCGTCCCCCCTGGTCAACGCGGCGGTCATGGCCAAATCCCTGGATGAACTCCTGGAGCGGGACCGCCAGCGGGAGCAGGACGGTTTCCCCCGCAAGATCCAGGTGGGGAAGCTGGTCAAGCCGGGCAAGGGAAACAAGGGGAAGGTGGTGGTGGTGCCCACCACCGTGGAGGAGAAGCTGATCCACGACCCGACTATCAGGCCCACCGGTGAGGGAGGCGGCGAAGGGGGGGGGACCGGCGGCAGCGGCGAGGGCGAGGAAGGCGAGGTCATCGGCGAACAGCCGGTGCGCGGCGAGGAGGAACAGCCGGGAGGGAGCGGCCCGGGAGAGGGGGAGGGGGAGAACCACGAGCTTGAATCCAGCGCCTACGACCTGGGCAGGACCCTCTCGGAGAAGTTCCAGCTCCCCAACCTGAAGGAGAAGGGGAAGAAACGCTCCTTTACCCGCTATTCCTACGACCTGACCGACAAGAACCGCGGTTTTGGCCAGGTGCTGGACAAGAAGGCCACCCTGCGCACCATTCTGGAGACCAACATCGCCCTGGGGAATCTCCCCGATCCGGCCGACATCGATCCGACCCGCTTCCTGATTGCCCCCCGCGACAAGGTCTACCGGGTGCTCTCCCCGGAAAAGGATTACGAGCCCCAGGCCATGCTGTTCTTCCTGCGGGACTACTCCGGCTCCATGGAGGGGAAGGCCACCGAACTGGTGGTCTCCCAGCATGTGCTGATCTACAGCTGGCTGCTCTACCAGTACGCCGGCCAGGCCGAGACCCGCTTCATCCTCCACGATACCGAGGCGCGGGAGGTGCCGGACTTCTACACCTACTACAACTCCCGCGTGGCCGGGGGAACCCAGGTCTCCACCGCCTTCAAGCTGGTGAACGACATCGTTGAGAAGGAGAACCTGGCCCGGGATTACAACATCTACGTGTTCCACGGTACCGATGGCGACGACTGGGACGACGGCGGCATGAAGGCCGTAGCCGAGATCAGGCACATGCTGGGGTACGCCAGCCGGGTTGGGGTGACCATTGCGGCCCATGCCGGTCAGGATGGGGGGATGACCACGGTGGCGCGCTTCCTGAATACGTCCGGGCTGCTGAAGAGCAGGCCGGAACTGATCAGGATGGACGTCATCCAGGAAGATGCAGACGAGACGCGATTGATCGAGGGAATCAAAAAGCTGATTTCCTGAAGGAAAATTTCATCATACCTCATCCCCACCCCGTTGAAAGGGAGGGGGTACGACTCCCGCCAGGGGTAAGAGACTGATGCCATGGAACTGATCAACCAGCATACCAAGCGGATCATGGAGGGTTGCAAGGAACGGGCCCGCGCCGCGGGGCTTTCTTTCACCGACGAAAGCCTGGAGTACCTGGTCACTAACCGCGACCTGCTGGAACTCTCCCCCAAGGTGATGATCCCGACCCTGTACGACTACTGGGTGCACGACGTGGAGGTGCTGCGGGAGAAAGGGAAGTACGAACTCTACCCCCACAATCCCTACGAGACGGTCATCAACACCCGTCCCCCCATCTCGTTTTATAACGACAACAACCCGGACTGGCTCAACGTGATGATCTTCTACCACGTGCTGGCCCATATCGATTTTTTCCAGAACAACCTCTACTTCCGCCACACCTGGGACTACGACTTCACCGGCCGAGCCCTGTCGGACAAGCGGGTGATCGCCAAGCTGCGCGCCGAGAAGGGGCGTTGGGTGGACTACGTGATCGAGTTTGCCCGGAGCATCGACAACCTGGTGGACTTTCACGGAGAGCTGACCGGGTTGTTCACCCCCAGGGAACATGAATGTTCTCCGCGTCTGAATTACTATTTCGACCTTTTCCTCCAGGGGGTGAAGAAGGTTTCGGTCAGCGACTACCTCAGGGAGGTGGGGCGCTACAACGACTGCCGGGAGCGCTACGGCGACCTGGGAGAGAAGAGCTTCTTCGCGGAGGCTGAACAACGCTACCCCGAACTGGAGGCCCACTTCATCCGCTGGGAGAGCCGGGAACGGGCGCCGCTCCGGCGCGACCTGCCGCGCTACATCCTGGACAATTCCCCTTTCCTGGCCAGGGACGAGAACGTCTGGATGCGTTCGATCCTGGAAATCGTGCGCACGACCTCCCTGTTCTTTCAGCCCCAGATCAGGACCAAGATCATGAACGAGGGGTGGGCCAGTTACTGGCACGAACGGCTCTTCCTGGACGACGACCGCATCCGCGGCCACGAGGTGGATTTTGCCCGGGTGCACGCCGGCGTGACCGCCATGCCGCGGGTGGGGACCAACCCTTACGCCCTGGGGATGCGGCTCTTCAGCCACATCGAGGAGCAGGCGGACAAGGGTCGCATCTCCTTCGACTTCCAGCGAACCAGGGACGCGGAGACGCGCAGGAACTTTGACAGCGGCGCCGCCGGGGGACGGGATTTCATCTTCCTGCTGCGGGAGAACCTGTGCGACTACCTGTTCCTGAAAAATTACCTGGACCAGGATTTTCTGGATCGTTTCAAACTGTTCGTGGCCGGCAAGCGCCTGGACCAGCAGCGCATGGTCTGGCAGTACTACGTCAAGAGCCGTAAGGCGGACGACTATCGGGCCATGCTGCTGGACTCCCTCTATCATCCCCCGGTCATCACCGTGGATCAGGATCGGGGGATCGAGGGTTCCCTCTACCTGGTGCATCGCTTCGAGGGGAAACAGCTGGTGCGGGAGTACATCGCCAACACCCTGGTGGGAATCGAGTTCCTCTGGGGAGGCCCGGTCCAGCTGGAAACCAGCGAAGCCCGGGTGAGTGCTCCATCCTCCGGGCACGGCGCCCTGGAAGGTACCGGTGGCGGGGAGATCATCTGGCAGCGGGTGCTCTATTCCATGAACGACAAGGTGCTGTCCAAAAAGAACCTCTGAGCGGTGAACCGGTATGTCAAACGTAGACAGGGCCATTCGGCACTTGAACCGCAAGATCAGCGAGCACAAGCAGGGCCAGACCATCGGCTTCGACGAGTTTCTGCGCATCCTGACCACGCATCCCACCAGTGTGGTGCGCAACGTGTTCCAGACTTTCCACGACATGATCCACAGCTACGTTGGGGGAGGGGTGGACGAATACCCGGACGACCCGGAGTCCATCAACTACGTCAACTATGACTGCGCCAACCTGTTCGTCCGCAATACGGACCACCCTTTCTTCGCCGACCGCCTGTTCGCCAACCGGTTGATCAACCACGTGGATGCCATGAAGAGCAGCGCGCGGCAGAACAAGATCTACATCTTCGAGGGGCCTCCCGGTTCCGGCAAGAGCACCTTCCTGAACACCCTGCTGCTGAAGTTCGAGGAGTACGCCAACAGCGAGGCCGGCATGCGCTATGAAGTGGTCTGGCGGCTGGACCGCCGGGTGCTGGCCCGGATCAACGAGAGCCAGCTCACCTCCTTCGTGGATCGTCTCACCAACCTGCTGGACGAATACGAACTGGGCCAGGCCGATCAGCTGGAGATGAGAAAGGGGGGGGGCACCAGCAGCGATTACCTGGAGATCCCCTGTCCCTCCCACGACCACCCGCTGCTCTTGATCCCCAAGCGGGACCGGCGCACCTTTTTCGACGAGCTGTTCAAGAACGACGAGTTCAAGTGGAAGCTCTTCACCGAGAAGGAGTTCGAGTGGGTCTTTCGCGAGACCCCCTGCACCATCTGCAGCTCCATCTTCAACGCCCTGATCCAGCGCATGCCCAGTTCCCGGGATATCTACCGCATGATCCACGCCCGCCCCTACCGCTTCAACCGGCGTCTGGGGGAGGGTATCACGGTTTTCAATCCCGGAGACCGGCCCATGCGGCAGAACGTGATCACCAATGAACAGTTACAGCGCAAAATCGACGTCCTGCTGGGGGACAGCAACGCCGTCAGATACCTCTTTTCCAGTTTCGCCAGGACCAACAACGGCATCTATGCGCTGATGGACGTGAAATCCCACAATGCCGAACGGCTGCTGGAACTGCACAACATCATCAGCGAGGGAATACACAAGGTGGAGGAACTGGAGGAGAACGTTAAATCGCTGTTCATCGCCCTGATGAACCCCGAGGACGAAAAGGCCATAGAAGGGTTCCACTCCTTCAGCGACCGGATCGAATACATCAACATCCCCTACGTCATGGACCTGCACACCGAGGTGGAGATCTACCGCAACACCTTCGGCAGGCATATCGACGAGAGCTTTCTGCCGCGGGTGCTGCACAATTTCGCCCGCATCATCATCGCTACCCGCATGAACAAGCAGTCGCCGGCCATGCGGGAATGGATCGAGAATCCGGCCATCTATGCCAACTACTGCGACGAAAACCTGCTGCTGCTCAAGATGGAGATCTATGCCGGCCATATCCCTCCCTGGCTGACCGAGGAGGACCGAAAGCGCCTGACAGCCACGCGGAGACGCCGGATCATCGACGAGTCGGAGCAGGAAGGGGTGACCGGTTTTTCCGGCCGGGATTCCATCAAGCTGTTCAACGAGTTCTACTCGGCCCATGCCCGCAAGGACGGGCTGATCTCCATGCGGAACCTGATCGCCTATGTCACCAAATGGCGCGCCGATCTGAGAGACATGCTGCCGGAGCATTTCCTGGATTCCCTGGTGAGCAACTACGATTACGGTGTACTGCAGGAGGTCAAGGAGTCGCTCTACTATTACAACGAGGAGCAGATTTCCCGCGACCTGCTCAACTACCTGTTTGCCCTCAATTTCGAGCCGGGTGCAACCACGCTTTGCACCTTCACCAACGACAAGCTGGAGGTCAACGAAGAGTTCCTGCGCTCCATCGAGGGGCGCCTGCTGGCCAGGGATGTGGACGACGAGGCGCGCCTGTCCTTCCGCCGGGAGACCCAGAAGGAGTATGCCTCCCGGACCCTGACCCAGGAGATCCTGGCCGCCGGCAGGGATCCCCGCGAGACCGGGCTGTTTCAACAACTTCGCGAGCGCTACGTGCACAACCTGAAGGAGAAGGTGCTGGAGCCGTTCGTGGACAACGAGAATTTCCGTCGCGCCATCAAGGACTTCGATAGTGAAGCCTTCAAGACCTATGACAAGCGCATCCGCGATGATGTGACCTTCCTGATCACCAACCTCTGCGCGTCCCGCCTGCACTACAGCAAGCAGAGCGCCAGGGAGGTCTGCGTCTATGTCATCGATCAGGACCTGGCACGCAGGTTCGGAGGATGAGCGGACAGCTGAACAACGAACTGAATTCGGCGCGTTCCACCTGCCGTAGTCAGAATACCCATGAGATCCAGGAGGTTGTTATGGAAGAACAGCGTAAAGAGAAGCGCGTCGCGGCAGCCGCGCTGCTGCTGGTGGCGGGCGGGATTATCGGCGCGGGGGCGGCCCTGCTGCTGGCCCCCCAGACCGGGCGCAGGACCAGGCGGGATATTTCCCGCTATGCCCAGAAGGCGAAGGTGCGGGCTGACGAGAAGATCGATGATGTGGCGGTGAGTATCTCCGACCTGGTGGAAACGGTGGGCGAGAAGACCGAAGAGCTTCTGGACCGGGGCAAGGACATGGCCGGCGGCGCCCGCAAGGAGCTGATCCGGCTGATCGAGGAGGGGGCCTCGGCCCTGGAGAAGTTCCGCGCCAGGCTACGCAAGATGTAAGGCCTGAAGTGTTATCCATGGATGTGGCAGGTTGGGGCTGCCTGCCGTTTTTCGGGCAGACAGAGAGCCGGATGGTGACTGGGGCAGGTCATCATCCGGCTCTTAATGTATCATGCCTCGGTAGTTGAGAGCTGCGTCAGCCCGCCTCGCCGAACCCCGGGATCAGCTGGCTGAAATAGTGGATGGACAGATAGCTGGCAGACGGTCGCGGCGGGATCTTCGAGCTGAAGCGGCTGATGTACACCAGGTACCTGATGCCGAAACGCTCGGCGGTTCCCAGGTTGGTCTCGCTGTCCTCCCCCAGCAGGGTCCGCTGCGGGTCAAAGGGGATGAAACGTTGCAGCTCGCCCCAGAAACGGTCATTCTCCTTGGGCAGCCCCACCTGGTGGGCGGAGACGATGCCGTCGAAATAGGGACTGATGCTGGTCGCCTTCAGCTTCAGGTCCAGGGTCTTGGAGTGGGCATTGGTGACCAGCCAGGTCTGTTTCCCCTGCTGCCGCAGGAACAGCAGGAACTCCACCACGTAGGGATGCACGACGATCAGGTGCCGCACCTCGCGCTTGAGCAGGGGGATGTCCAGGCGCAGGTGCCGGGACCAGTAGTCCAGGTCGGTCCAGTTGAGGGTCTTTTCCTGGGAGGTGAACAGTGCATAGAGCCGCTTCTTGGCCTGCTCCAGCGAGGTGCCGTTCCGTTCGGCCCAGCGTTTGGGTACGTGTTCCAGCCAGAAGTGGTCGTCAAAATGCCGGTCCAGCAGGGTGCCGTCCATGTCAAGAAGCACGGTGTCGATGGCGTTCCAGTCGATGATCATGGTGTGTGGACTTCTCCGGGAGCTGTCTGGGCTGTCCGCCGTTATTGTAGCAACGGTTTTGGTGGCACCATAGCAGAGCCGGGATGAAATGGACAGGGCAAACGATCGCGCCGGGGGAACGAACATCCATTGATTGACTTGCGGAGTTTCGTTCGCGTATATATATTCGTTCGCCATGGAACAGAAACACGTATATATAGAGACATTCGGCTGCCAGATGAACGTGAACGATTCCGAGCGGATCATCACCATGCTGGCTGACATCGGCTACCACTCCACTCCCGATCCGGCCCGGGCGGACCTGATCCTGCTCAATACCTGCAGCGTGCGGGGGGGGGCCGAGGAGAAGGTTTACCGCCGCCTGGAAAATCTGGTGGTGCTGAAGAGGAGCAACGAACGCCTGATCATCGGCGTCGGTGGCTGCGTGGCCCAGCAGGAGGGGGAGGCGCTCCTGGAACGGATCCCCAGGCTGGATCTGGTCTTCGGCACCCACAATCTGCACCTGCTGAATCAGATGGTACAGGCCGCCGAACAGGGGGAACGGAAGAGCGAGACCTCCTTCATCGACAACGATCAGCGCCTGGACCTGTTCCCCCCTGTGCGGGGAACGGCCCGGGCCAGCAGCTTCGTCACCGTCATGCAGGGGTGCGACAATTACTGTTCCTACTGCATCGTCCCCTATGTGCGGGGAGCGGAGATCAGCCGCCGTTCCGAGGACATCCTGCAAGAGGTGCGGCAGCTGGCCGACCAGGGGGTGAAGGAGGTGGCGCTTCTGGGGCAGAACGTTAACTCCTACGGCCTGAAGAGCAGCGGCGAGCCGAGCTTCGCCCAGCTGATCAGGATGGTCGCCGCCGTTGACGGCATCCGGCGCATCCGCTTCTTCACCTCCCACCCCAAGGACATGTCCCCGGAACTGATCGCCTGCTTCGGCGACGTGCCGTCCCTGTGCGGCCAGCTCCACCTGCCGGCCCAGTCGGGGAGTGACAGCGTGCTCGCGCGCATGGGGCGCGGCTACAGCCGCGGGGAGTACCTGGAGAAGATCCGGGCGCTCAGGGCGGCGCGCCCCGATATCGTCTTCACCGGCGACATGATCGTCGGCTTCCCCGGGGAGACTGAGGAGGAGTTCCGGGAGACCCTCTCCCTGATGGAAGAGGTGCGCTACATCGATCTCTTCTCCTTCGCTTATTCCCCCCGTCCCGGCACCAAAGCGGCGGAGTTGCCCGACGCCCTCTCCCGTGGGGAGAAACAGCGCCGCCTGGAACAGCTCCAGACACGCCAGCGGGAGATCACCCGCGAGGTCTGCTCCGCCTGCCTGGGGACGCGCCAGAGCGTGCTGGTGGAGGGGGAGGGGAAGCGCCCCGGCCAGCTCTCCGGCAAAGCGGAGAACGGCAGGACGGTCAATTTCGTCGGCGACCCGAGCCTGATCGGCTCCCTGGTTGATCTGCACATCATCCAGGTGTTCCAGAATTCGCTCCTGGGGGAACTGCTCCCGGGGTGAGCAACTTGAAATCTTCAGAGGGAAACCATGTCAACAGAAAGCGTAGCTCCATCCAACTTCCTGCGTACGATCATCGATGACGACCTGAAAAGCGGTAAACACGACAGCATCGTGACCCGCTTTCCGCCCGAGCCCAACGGCTACCTGCACATCGGCCACGCCAAGTCCATCTGCCTCAACTTCGGCCTGGCCCGGGACTTCGGCGGCCGCTGTCACCTCCGCTTCGACGACACCAACCCGGCCAAGGAGGAGATGGAGTACATCGAATCCATCAAGGAGAGCGTGCGCTGGCTCGGCTTTGACTGGGGAGAGCACCTGTACTACGCTTCCGACTATTTCCAGCAGCTCTACGACTGGGCCGAATATCTGATCCGGGAGGGGAAAGCCTACGTGGAGGACTTAAGCGCCGAGGAGATCCGCGCTTACCGGGGCACCCTGACCGAACCGGGGAAGGAGAGCCCGTTCCGCAACCGCACGGTGGAGGAGAACCTGGAACTGTTCCGCGCCATGAAACGGGGCGAGTTCCCCGAGGGGAGCAGGGTGCTGCGGGCCAGGATCGACATGGCCTCACCCAACCTGAACCTGCGCGACCCGGTGATGTACCGGATCATCCACGCTCCCCACCCCCACGTGGGGGACAGCTGGCGCATCTATCCCATGTACGATTTCGCCCATGGCCAGTCCGACGCCATCGAGGGGATCACCCACTCCATCTGTACCCTGGAGTTTGAGGATCACAAGCCGCTCTACGAGTGGTTCCTGGACAACCTGCCGGTGCCGGCCCGTCCCCGTCAGTACGAGTTCGCCCGGCTCAACCTGACCTACACGGTGATGAGCAAGCGGAAGCTGAACGAACTGGTCACCCAGCGCATCGTGAACGGCTGGGACGACCCGCGTCTGCCGACCCTCATGGGGCTCAGGAGGCGCGGCTACACCCCCGCTTCCATCCGCGCCTTCTGCGAGCGCATCGGCGTCGGCCGCGGCGACTCCTGGATCGATATGTCGGTGCTGGAGGAGTGCCTGCGGGAGGACCTGAACGAAACGGCGCCGCGGGCCATGGCGGTGCTCAGGCCCCTGAAGGTGGTGATCGATAACTACCCCGAGGGGCAGGTGGAAGAGTTCGAGGCCGCCAACCACCCCCAGAAGCCGGAGATGGGAAGCCGCATGGTCTCCTTCTCCCGCGAGCTGTACATCGAGCGGGACGATGTCATGCTGGAGCCGACCAAGGGGTTCTTCCGCATGGCGCCGGGCAGGGAGGTGCGTCTGCGTTACGCCTATATCGTGCGCTGCACCGGTGTGGTCACGGACGAGAACGGCCTGATCACCGAGGTGCACTGCGAGTACGACCCGGCCTCCCGGGGGGGGACGGCGGCGGACGGCCGCAAGATCAAGGGGACCATCCACTGGGTCTCGGCTCCCCACGCCGTGGATGCCGAGGTGCGGCTGTACGACTACCTGTTCACCGATGCCAACCCGGACCGGGGAGGGGCGGACTACAAACAGTTTCTCAACCCGAATTCGGTGGAATTGCTGACCGACTGTAAGCTGGAGGCGAGCCTGGCAGCGGCGGATGGCGACAGCCAGTTCCAGTTCGAGCGGCTGGGATACTTCCGCACCGACTCGGGAGACTCCCGGCCGGAACGGCTGGTGTTCAACCGGAGCGTGACCCTGAAAGACACCCGAAACAAGAAGTGACACCCAAGGAAACCATGTCCAACCCCATGAAAAACAAGGCCAGCAGATTCGGTTACGTCTCCATCGTCGGCCGTCCCAACGTGGGCAAGTCAACCCTGCTCAACCGGATCATCGGCGAGAAGATCGCCATCACCTCGGATAAGCCCCAGACCACCCGCAACCGCATCCAGGGGATCTACAACCTGCCGGAGGGACAGATCGTCTTCATCGACACCCCGGGAATCCACGCCTGCCATTCGCGCCTGAACAAGGGGATGGTGGATGCGGCCCTGACCGCCCTGCGGGGGGTGGACCTGCTGCTCCTGGTGGTGGATGCCGGTGGCGCCCTTGACGACCGGCTGGTGGGCGAGGTCCTGAAAGGGAGCACGGTTCCGGTGATCCTGGTGCTGAACAAGATCGACCTGCTGACGGACAAACGGCTCCTGCTGGAGAAGATCGCCGCCTGGTCGGCGCTCTACCCCTTTAAAGAGATCGTGCCGCTCTCCGCCGCCCGGGGAGAGGGGGTGGAGGAACTGATAGGGACGGTCAGCAGGTATCTGCCCGAAGGGGAGCCGCTCTTCCCCGACGACATCCTCACCGACCTGCCGGAGAAATTCATCGTGGCAGAGATGATCCGCGAGAAGATCTTCCGCCTGACCCGCGACGAGATCCCCTATTCCACGGCGGTGACGGTGGAGAGCTTCATCGAACGCCCCAACGGCGTGGTGGCAATCTCCGCCGCTATCTGCCTGGAGCGGCCCAACCAGAAGGGGATCATCATCGGCAAGCGGGGCGAGATGCTGAAGCGGATCGGCAGTCAGGCCCGCCACGACATCGAGCGGCTCCTGGGTACCCGCGTCTTCCTGGAACTGTTCGTCAAGATCGAGGAAAACTGGAGCGAGCGCACCTCCAAGCTCAAGGAATTCGGCTACGAGTAGGCCGCCGCTATCCGTGGCGATATCTCGTGTTCACAACCTGGAAGGAAACGCATGAAACCTCTCGTCGCCCTGGTGGGCCGTCCCAACGTGGGCAAATCAACCCTGTTCAATCGTCTCGTGGGGCAGCGCCGCGCCATCGTGGACGATACCCCCGGCGTCACCCGCGACCGCAACTACGCCCTGATCACCCGCTTCGAGAAACAGTTCATCCTGATCGACACCGGCGGCTTCGAACCGGTGACCGAAGACCGCCTGCTGCAGCAGATGCGCGAACAGTCGCGGCTGGCCATGGAAGAGGCCGACCTGATCGTCTTCATGATGGACGCCAGGAGCGGCCTGACGCCGGCCGACGTGGAAGTGGCGGACATGCTGCGCCGGGTGGACAAGCCGGTCATGTATGTGGTCAACAAGGTGGACGGCGAGAAGCTGGAGAACGACTCGGCCGAGTTCTACTCCCTGGGGGTGGAGAACCTGTACACCATCTCCGCCGAACACAACCGGGGGGTGTACGACCTGGTGGACGACCTGCTGGCGCTGCTGCCCCGGGACAGCGGCCCGGACCCCGACCAGGAGATCACCAGGATCGCCGTGGTGGGACGACCCAACGTGGGCAAGTCCTCCCTGGTGAATCGTCTGGTGGGGTTTGAGCGGGTGGTGGCCAACCCCACCGCCGGCACCACCAGGGACTCGGTGGATACGCTGTTCATGTGCAACAGGAAGCCGTATCTCCTGATCGACACCGCCGGCATCCGCCGCAAGGGGAAGACCACCGAGAAGCTGGAGAAGTACAGCGTGGTGGATGCCCTGCGCAGCATCGAACGGGCCGACGTGGTGCTGGTGGTGCTGGACGCATCCCAGGGGGTGACCGAGCAGGACGAACGCATCGCCGGGTACGTGCACGAGGCGGGCAAGGCCTGCGTGTTCGTGCTCAACAAGTGGGACGCGATCGAGAAGAACAACAGCACCTTCGGTCTGTACGTGGACCAGGTCAGAACCGGTTTCAGGTTCCTCTCCTACGCGCCGATCATCTTCGTCTCCGCCATGACCGGCCAGCGCGTTTCCAAGGTCATGGAGGCGGTTGACCAGGTTATGGAGCAGTTCTGCCGCAGGGTGAGCACTTCGGAACTGAACCGGGTATTCTCCGAAGCGACCAGCGCGCACCACGCGCCGCTCTCCCATGGCCGGCGGGTCAAGTTCTACTTCGCCACCCAGGTGGCCACCCGCCCCCCCTGTTTTGTCATCTTCACCAACCAGCCGGACGGCGTCCATGTCTCCTACGAGCGGTACCTGATCAACCAGTTCCGGGAAGCGTTCGGTTTCAACGGTACTCCCTTGAGGATCATGTTCCGCGGCAGGGAAAAAAGCGGCTCTCCGCGCCAGCCGGTTAAGGGGTCATAAGCCTTTACTTGCCCGGTTCGATGGGCTATATTTTCGGCTCGTATCTATTTCACTACCACGGGAAACGAGGCAGCAGGGCATGAGTCTTGTCGGAAACCTGGAAGATCTCGGCCTGGGCGAGATCCTGCAGATCATCGGCCTGAGCAGGAAATCGGGGACCCTCACCCTGCGCGGAACCGGCTGCGAGGCGGCCATCGTCTTCAGCCAGGGACAGGTGGTTCGGGCTTCCTCAAGCCTGTTTCCCCAGAGTCTGGGAGAGCTGCTCACCAAAAGCGGCGTCATCGATCCCATCATCCTCCGCAAGGCCCTGGCCCTGCAGCAGTCCGAAGGTTTTCTCGAGCGCCTGGGCGCAATCCTTGTCAAACACTTCACTATCAATCCGGACGTGATCGAAGAGGTGGTGGCCCGACAGGTGGAGCGGGTGGTGCTGTCCCTGTTCGACCTGACTGCGGGCTCTTTCGATTTCCAGCCCCAGGACCTGGTGGAAACGGTCTACGATACCCGGATGGACCCGCTGCAGTTCATGCTGACCCAGGGACTGAACCCCCAGCTTCTGGCCATGGAAGGCGTCCAGGACGAACGGCGACGGGACGAGGAGGACGCGGCGGTCGCATCCCCCCGCACGCCGGCACCGCCGGTTCCCCTGGTGGTGGTGGATGACGACGCTGCCACGCTGCGGACCGTTCACACGATCCTGGAAGGGCAGGGCTACGAGGTCTATCCCCTTTCCCGTGGCGAAGAGCTGCCGGAAACGGTGGAAGGGCTGCTGCGCCGCGGGGTTCGCCCCCTGCTGCTGCTCGACCTGATCATGCCCCGCATGGACGGTCAGGGAATGCTGGGCGGCATCGAACTGATGGAGCTGGCGCGGGCCAGGTACGGCGACCTCCCCCTGATCATGATGACCGACTATCCCTACGGCGATGTCGAGGCGCAGGTACGGGAGCAGGGCTCTCCCTTGATCATGAAGCCGCGGAGGGCCGATATCGGCAGGGCGGAGTTTATGGACGGGTTCCTGGAGCGCCTGTTGGTGGAACTCCGGCGTTTGACCGCAGGTACCGCCCACCCAGGGGAGCGGGATAACGTCAACCTGGGAGACGAGCTGCGCCTGGAGATGGACGACGGCTCAGTCCCGGTACCGCCTGAGGGGGAGACCGGGGCGGCAGGGGTGGAATCGCTCCTGGGTGAGATGCTGGAGGAGTTGAAGAATACCGGTACCCAGGGGGGCGTGGCGCTTCTGCTGCTCCGTTTCGCCGCCGAATTCATGAACCGGGCGGTGGTGTTTGCCGTGCACGACCGGGTGGTGTCCGGTGTGGGACAGTTCGGCATCTCCGACGGCATCATCTCCGCCGATGAACGGGTACGGGCCATCAACTTCCCCCTGGAGTGGGACTCCATGTTCCGGGAACCGGGAAAAAGCGGCCGTTCCGCCGTCTTCACGCCGGCCATGACGCCGGTGGACCATCAGATCATCAAGCAGCTGGGAGGCGGCACGCCGTCGCAGGTGTTCGTCGGGCCGATCATGGACGAGTCTGGCCTGACCGGCTTTCTGTACGGCGACAACCTGCCGGGAGATGAACCGCTCGGCGGGACCGAGACCCTGGGAATGTTTCTCTCTTTAGCCGGCAGCGCCATGAAACGGGGGGTGGGGCTCTCGCGGGGACGGTTGTGAACGGCTGCTTCCCGTTGTTCTCTTTTGTGACGGGCCGTTCCCGGATCCTGAAACAGGGGGGGCATGAGCGTTGACCGGCATGACCTCCGATCGCGCCGAGACGCGCCAGCCGGTACCGGAGGAGTTTCTGGCCGAAGCGGAGGAGATCGTGGCCGGCCTGGCGGCCGACCTGGCCGATCTTGCCGACCTGGTGGGAGGGGAGGGTGACAACCCCGATCTGCTCAACGCCATTTTCCGCGGTGCCCATTCCCTGAAGGGACTGGCCGGACTGTTCGGCTTCAGCGCCATCTCCGAGCTGGCGCACCAGATGGAGAGTCTCCTGGACCGGCTCCGGCTGGGCCGGCTTGCGCTGCAAAAACCGGTCATGTGGCTTCTGTTCGAGGCCCAGGCGCTGCTCAAGTCGCTACTCAAGGACCTGGCCGAACAGGGGCAGACCGCCCACGGCGACGAAATCGTAGCCTGCTGCTCCAGAATCGACTCAACCCTTTCATCCTCCGCGGAGACCGATCCCGGCACGCTGCCGGACCGGCTCGGCCTGCCCGATGAACTGATTTCCTCCCTGACCGAGTACGAGCGCCACCGTCTGCGGGAAAACCTGGACAAGGGAAGGAAGCTCTACTCAGTCCGCGCCTCCTATGACCAGACCGGCTTTGACGGCGAGTTGACGCGTCTCTCCGATACGCTCAGGCGGCACGGCGAGATCATTAGCACCCTGCCCGGACCGGGTGACGACCCGGACCGGGAAATCGGTTTCCAACTCCTGTTCGCGACGCAGGAAGGTGAACAGCGGCTGCGGGATCATCTGTCTGACAGCGCCGCCTCCATTGCCTGTCTGACCCCCCTTCCCCGTTTCACCGGTGAGCTGCCGGCTCCAGCCGCGGCCGGAGCGGAGGAGCGAGGCGCGACCTTGCCCCTGGATCGTGATGAGGCGCTTTCCGCCAAGCGCATGAGCCGTACGGTGCGGGTGGACCTGGCAAAGCTGGACGACCTGATGCATACCGTCGCCGAGCTGTCCCTGGCCCAGACAACCATTGCCGCCCTTGCGCTGCGCATGCGTCGGAGCGAGTTCTCCCCGCTGGCGCGGGATCTGGCCAGGGCGTCCCGTCAGCTGGAGCGGAAACTGGCCCTCCTGCGCAGGGGGGTGACGGATATGCGCATGATCCCGGTGGGGCAGCTGTATGAACGGATCTCCCTGATCGTGCGCACCATCTCCCGCGAGCAGGGCAAGCAGGTGGAACTGCGGCTCCTGGGCGCCGAGACGGAACTGGACAAGCTGATCGTCGAAGATATCTCCGATCCGATGATGCACATTATCAGGAACGCCGTTGACCACGGCATCGAGCAACCCGGACGACGGCGGGAACTGGGCAAGCCCGAGACCGGGGTGATCAGCGTTTCCGCCCGTCAGAAGGGGAGCCACGTGGTCATCGAGGTGCAGGACGATGGTAGCGGCATCGACCTGGACAGGGTCAGGGACGTAGCCGCGCGGGGCGGAGTGGTTCCCGACGCGGCTCGGCTCTCGGACAGGGAGGCGCTGGAGCTGGTCTTCTTGCCCGGATTTTCCACCAGCGACCGGGTGAGTGATGTTTCCGGACGGGGCGTGGGGATGGATGTGGTCAGGAACAACATCAATGCCCTTTCCGGCATGGTTGACCTGAAAACCGTTCCCGGCCGGGGGACCCGCTGTACGCTGACGCTGCCGGTCACTCTGGCGATGACCAGGGCGTTGCTCGTCTCCTGTGCCGGGAGGAACTATGCCCTGCCCATCGCGGCGCTGCATGAGACCCTGCTGGTGACCGGCGACGATCTGCGGGAAACGGGAGCGGGGGAGTCGGTTCTGCTGCGCGGCGTCCCGGTGCCGCTGCTCAGACTGGAACGCTTCCTGGGCCTCCACCCCGGCCGGGAGCAGCGTGAGGAGTTCTACGTGGTCGTGGCGGGAATGGCGGAGACACGCCGGGGTATCCTGGTGGATGATCTGCTGGGACAGCAGGATATCGTGGTCAAGCCCCTGGGGGAACCGTTCCGGGGGCTCCGGGGGATCTGCGGCGCCGCCGACCTGGGGGAGCTGGGAACCATACTGGTGCTGGACCCTGGCGTCATGATCGCCGCGGCCGCCGGAAACGGGGCCTGAGACCGTGGAGACGCCGCAGGCCGGTTCAGCGTCAGCCGTTTCTCCCGGGGCAACGGCTGACGTGCCCCGAGATCTCGTGCGGGTAGTCGTATGCGGCGAACAGTACGCCATCGACCTGATGCGCATCAGGGAAGTGATCCGGCCGCGCTCCGTGACCGAGATTCCCTGGACCGCACCGTACCTCCTGGGACTGGTCTCGCTGCGCGGCACCTTGGTCCCGGTTCTCGACCTGGCCCTGCGCCTGGGGAGAGGGGAGGGGCGTGCGGGCTCCCGGGAGCGGGTGGTGGTGGTCAGGGCAGGGGACGGCCTGGTGGGGCTGCGGGTGGACCAGGTCGGCCAGGTGATTCGGCTGACGCCCCACGCCTTGCTGCCGGTCTCTCTTCCGCCGGACGGGTTGGTTCGGGAGTTTGTCGCCGCGGTCGCCTCCGTGGACGGCGTACGCATCGGGGTTCTGGATCTGGAACGGATCGCCGATCCTGGGGATCTGATCATTCAGGAGCGGCAGGCAAACGGCTGACATCGGGTGGCGGCGGCTATGGGGATGCGTCCTCAGGTTCTCACGGCACATGGTTCCCTGCCGGCGGCATCCTCCACGGGAGTACGTGGGTATGACGGATTATCAACAGGAAATCAGGAAAGGAAACGAGCGTGGAACAGAAATACAATCCAGCGGCGGTTGAACGGAAATGGCAGGATCAGTGGGAGACCGACGCTTCATATGCGGCGAACGAACAGAGTGACAGGCCCAAGTACTACCTGCTGGAGATGTTCCCCTATCCCTCGGGCAGGATCCACATGGGACACGTGCGCAACTACTCCATCGGCGATGTGATCGGCCGCTTCAAGCGCATGCGCGGCTTCAATGTGCTGCACCCCATGGGGTGGGACGCCTTCGGCATGCCGGCCGAGAATGCCGCCATCCAGCACAAGAGCCATCCGGCCAAGTGGACCTACGAAAATATCGATTACATGCGCGGCCAGCTGAAGAAGATGGGACTCTCCTATGACTGGGGGAGGGAGCTGGCCACCTGTGACCTGGAATACTACCGCTGGGAACAGAAAATCTTCCTGGAGATGTTCCAGAAGGGGCTTGCCTACAAGAAGACCTCCTACGTCAACTGGTGTCCGAAGTGCGAGACCGTTCTGGCCAACGAACAGGTGGAGGACGGCGCCTGCTGGCGCTGCGACAGCCCGGTGCAGCAGAAGGAGCTGGACCAGTGGTTCTTCCGCATCACCCAGTATGCCGAGGAACTGCTCCAGTGCACCGAGCAGCTCCCGGGGTGGCCCGAACGGGTGCTGACCATGCAGAAGAACTGGATCGGCAAGAGCCACGGCTGCGAGGTGGACTTTCCCCTTGCGGAAGGGACGGTTCCCATCAGGGTCTTCACCACCCGTCCGGACACCCTCTTCGGTGCCACGTTCATGTCCCTGGCGCCCGAACATCCCCTGGCCCGTGATTTGACCACACCGGATCGGCGGGACGAGGTGGAAACCTTCATCGAAAAGGTGAAAAATACCGACCGGAGCAAGCGCACCGCCGAAGATTACGAGAAGGAGGGGGTCTTCACCGGCTCCTACTGTATCAACCCGCTCACCGGAGCGCGCATGCCGATCTTTCTGGCCAACTTCGTGCTGACCGATTACGGCACCGGTGCGGTCATGGCGGTACCGACCCACGACCAGCGCGACTTCGAGTTCGCCAAGAAGTACGGCCTGGAACTCAAGGTGGTGATCCAGCCCGAGGGGATCGTGCTGGACCCGGCCACCATGGAGGCCGCCTACACCGAGCCGGGCATCATGGTCAACTCCGGCACGTTCGACGGCATGGGGAGCGAGGAGGCCAAATCGGCCATCGCCGATCACCTGCGGGAACTGGGGCGCGGCACAAAGACCGTCACCTATCGCCTGCGGGACTGGGGCATCTCCCGCCAGCGCTACTGGGGCAACCCGATCCCGGTGATCTACTGCGATCGCTGCGGCGTGGTGCCGGTGCCGGAGCAGGACCTGCCGGTACAGCTCCCCATGGACGTGGAATTTACCGGAGAGGGGGGGAGCCCCCTGGCCAAGCTTGACTCCTTCGTCAACGTCCCCTGTCCCACCTGCGGGGCTCCTGCCCGGCGCGAAACCGATACCATGGATACCTTCGTGCAGTCGTCCTGGTACTTCCTCCGCTACTGCTGCCCCGACTTCAAGGACGCCCCCCTGGACCGCGCACGGGTGGACTACTGGATGTCCGTGGACCAGTACATCGGCGGCATCGAGCATGCCGTGCTGCACCTGCTCTACGCCCGCTTCTTTACCAAGGTGCTGCGTGACCTGGGGTACGTGGGGTGCAGCGAGCCGTTCACCAACCTGCTGACCCAGGGGATGGTCATCAAGGACGGCGCCAAGATGAGCAAGTCCAAGGGGAACGTGGTGGACCCCAACGCCCTGATCGAGCGCTACGGCGCCGACACGGCCCGTCTCTTCTCTCTGTTCGCGGCTCCGCCGGAGAAGGATTTGGACTGGAACGACCAGGGAGTGGACGGCTCCTTCCGCTTCCTGAACCGGGTCTGGAAACTGGTCAATGACCGCCTGGAGCTGATCTCCACGGCTGCTCCCCTGGATGGTGCCGCCCTGACCACGGAGGAGCGCGCCCTGCGGCGGGCGGTGCACAAGACCATCCGCAAGGTAACCGAGGACATCGAGGACCGCTTCCACTTCAATACCGCCATTGCCGCGGTCATGGAACTCCTGAACGGGCTCCAGCCGGCCGACCTCTCATCTCCCCAGTCTGCGGCGGTAATGCGGGAAGCGTTGGTGAGCCTGGTGCTGCTTCTGGCCCCCTTCGTGCCCCATATAGCGGAGGAGCTCTGGCAGCTCATGGGGCAGCCCGGCTCCGTTTCCACCACCCCCTGGCCCGAGTACGACCAGGAGGCGGTTGTGGATGACGAACTGCTGGTGGTGGTGCAGGTGAACGGCAAGCTGCGCTCCAAGATCACCGTGGCTGCCGGGGCCGACCAGGAGACCCTGAAGGCTCTGGCTCTGGCCGACGAGAAGGTGCAGCCGTTCCTGCAAGGGGTACAGGTGCGCAAGGTAATCTGTGTCCAGGGCAAGCTGGTCAACATCGTGGTCGGATAGGGGAAAAGCCTATGTCAACTGATACGAATGCAACGGGGCGGTCCGGCGCGATCCGGGCCGCCATGGTCCTCTGCTCCATCGCGCTCCTGCTCCTGGTGGCGGGCTGCGGTTACCGTCCCGCGGCAAGTGCCGGCAACCGCCTGGGACCCGACCACCGACTCTGGGTGGCCTTTATCTCCAACGAAACCGTCAGCCCCACGGCCCAGACCGTACTGCGCCGGGCTTTATTGGAGGAGGCGCATATCATGCGCGGTATCGTACCGGCCGCCAGTTCGGCCGATGCCGACCTGCAGGTGAGCGGTTCCCTGCGTTCCTACTCGTCGGAAGGGATTTCCTACGGCATCTGGGAGGCGGACCGCAACCACGAACGGGACACGGACCGGGTCAGGGAGTACCGCCTGACCATCGACGTGGAACTGGAGCTGCGCAGCACCACCGATCCGGGACTGGCCTGGAAGGGGACCCTGCGCGCCCAGCAGGACTACCCTTCCAGCAAGGACCTGGCCCTGCAGCGCAGCGCCGAAGAGCAGGCCCTGGCAGCGGCTTCGCGCAAGATCGCCCAGCAGTTTCTGATGGCAGTGGAGCAGAAGTTCTGACATGACCCCCCAAGAACTGGAGGCATCCATCCGGGATGGCCGGCTGCCCACGGTCTGCTATCTCTACGGCGAGGAATCCTTTCTGGTCGAACGGGCCACCGGTCTGCTTCTGGAAAAGGCCGTGGATGCGGGGCTCAAGGATTTCAACTACAACGTCTTCTTCGGCAACGAATCACGGGGCGTGGATATCGTGGATGCGGCCCAGACCCTGCCCATGTTCGCCGAACGGAGGGCCGTGCTGGTCAAGCGCGCCGAACTGCTGAAAGCCGAGGCCCTGGAACTGCTGCTGGGCTACCTGCGGTCTCCGGCGCCCGGTACCTGCCTGATATTCAACGGCATCAAGATTGACCAGCGCAAGAAATTCTTCCAGGAGCTGAAAAAACTGGGAGCCTTGGTGGAGTTCAAGCGTCTCTACGAGAACCGACTCTCCGGTTTCATTCTGGGGGAGGCCAGGTCCCAGGGGAAAACCATGGATCCGGCCGCCGCCGACCTGCTCTCGTTCCTGGTGGGTAACAACCTGCGGGAGCTCTCCTCCCAGGTGGAGAAGCTGGCGCTCTACGCAGGTTCCCGTGCCCGCGTCACTCTGGATGACGTGCGGGAGATGGCCAGCAGCAGCAAAGCCTTCACCGTCTTCGAACTGGCCCGTTTCCTGGGTGTCCGGGACCTGGCCGGGGCGCTGAAGAGCATGGACACCCTTTTCCGCAACGGCGAGGAGGTGCCCATGATGCTGGGCGCCCTGGCGCGGCATTTCCGTCAGCTGTGGCGGGTCCGGGAACTTCTGGACCGCCGCCTTCCCCAGGGGGAGATCGCTCGTCAGGCGGGCATCACCAGCTACTTCCTGGGGGAGTACCTGCAACAGGCAAGAAACTTTGCCCCCACCCAGTTGCGCGCCATCTTCCAGGAGCTGTACCGCTGCGATGTCTCTTCCAAGAGCGGCGGCAATCCCTACACGCTGATGCACGGCCTGGTGACCGGGATCTGCGGCAATGCCGTTCGTATGGACGCGTAGATCGCGGAAACGTTGAGATTGAATGCAAAAACGCCGTGAAACATGGTTCACGGCGTTTTTGCGTAGACGGCTGCACGAGAGAGAACCGGAAGACGGCACCAGGTAGAAGAGAGGGAAGGCGGCTCAGTCGTCCTTCCTGATGCGAACCACCTGGCAGATGCCGGGCATGGCCTCGATCTCCTGGTCGTTCAGAGTGTCGGTGTCGCCGATGACGCCGATGATGGTGCGGTTGGCGCCGGTGGACTGGTGGATGTCAAAATCGCGACTGATCAGGTACTCCTTGATCTGGTCAAGCGTCTCTTCCGGGGCATGTTTCTTCATGATTATCAGCATGGTACGTCGCAACCTCTCAATGAATGCGTCAGTCCTGTCAACAAACTCCCCTCCCCGAAGCGCGGGGCACGGGGTGAGCGGCTATCCTTCTTCCCCCTCGGCATGGGACATGATCCGTTCCAGACGCCGGGATTCATCCACCACCCTCTCGAACAGGCGCACGATGGCATCGCTGTCCAGGGGGCCGGGGTTCTCCTCTTTCATACGGGCGAAGATTCGCTTTTCCCGTGCGGGATCGAACACCGGCAGGTTGAGCCCCTTCTTGAGGTGGCCGATTTCCAGTGCCAGTCGGGCGCGCTCGTTGAAGATGCGCAACAGCACGTCGTCCAGAAGGTCGATGCGTTTCCTGATGTCGCCGATGTCCACGGGTCTCTCCATGGGCTAGAACTCTTTCCTGATGAAGGTGTCGTGGCGGCAGTTCACGTCGTCCCGCTCCGGATAGTCGATGGTGTAGTGCAGGCCGCGGGACTCCTTGCGCATCTGGGCGCAGGCCACGATCAGCTGGGCCACGGTGGCGATGTTGCGCAGCTCGATCAGGTCCGAGGTGATGATCACGTTCCAGTAGTACTCCTCGATCTCGCTCTGGATCAGCTCAACGCGACGCATGGCCCGGGCCAGGCGTTTGTCCGAGCGAACGATGCCCACGTAGTTCCACATGAACCGCCGGATTTCGTCCCAGTTGTTGGAAACCACCACCATCTCGTCGCTGTTGGTGGCGGTGCCCGAATTCCAGAATGGTATCTCCACCGTCTCCTGGCGCAACTGTTTGATCGCCTCCACCGTATGCCGGTAGGCACGGTTGGCGTAGACGGCCGCTTCCAGGAGCGAGTTGCTGGCCAGGCGGTTGGCGCCGTGCAGACCGGAGAAAGTCACCTCACCAATGGCGTAGAGGGCCGTCAGGTCGGTCTCGCCGTTGGTGTTCACCGCCACGCCGCCGCAGAGGTAGTGGGCCGCCGGCACCACCGGCAGCCACTCTTTGGTCATGTCCAGACCCAGTTCCAGACACGTCTGGTAGATGTTGGGGAATCGGTTGCGCACCACGTCGGACGGTTCGTGGGTGATGTCCAGATAGACGCAGTCGTCGCCGCTCATCTTCATCTCGTTGTCGATGGCGCGGGCCACGATATCCCGGGGGGCCAGGTCTTTCAACTTGTGGTACTTCTCCATGAATGCGGTGCCGTCGCGCCGGCGCAGGATTGCCCCTTCGCCGCGCACCGCCTCGGAGATCAGGAACGACTTGCCCTGGGGATGGAAGAGGGTGGTGGGGTGGAACTGCATGAACTCCATGTTGGCGATGGTCGCCCCGGCCCGGTAGGCCATGGCAACGCCGTCCCCCGAGGCGATGTCCGGGTTGCAGGTGTACAGATAGACCTTGCCCGCCCCGCCGCTGGCCAGAAGCGTGATCTGGGATGAAAAAGTCTTGACCGTTTTCCCCTTGATGTCCAGGACATAGGCGCCAAGGCAGCGGTTCTCGGAGGGGGGGACACAGAAGAGCTTGGAGGCGGTGATCAGGTCGATGGCGATGTGGTGTTCGTAGATGGTGATGTTGTGGTGGTTGCGGGCCGCTTCCACCAGGGCGCGCTGGATCTCGCGGCCGGTGATGTCCTCGGCGTGCAGGATGCGCCGGGCGCTGTGCCCCCCCTCGCGGGTTAGATCGTAACTGGCCCCCTTGGTGGTGAACTTGACCCCCCAGTCGATCAGGTTCCTGATGGTCTGGGGCCCCTCTTCCACCACCATGCGCACCACATCCTCGTGGCAGATGCCGGCGCCCGCCACCATGGTGTCGTTGATATGGGCATCGAACGAATCCTCGGAGGAAATGACGGAGGCGATCCCCCCCTGCGCATAGTTCGTGGCTGATTCCGATACATCGTACTTGGTAACAATCGCGACCCGGCCGTGATTCGCGGCCTGGAGGGCGTAGGAGAGGCCGGCGATGCCGCTGCCGATCACGAGAAAATCACTTTCGATACGCATGTCAGGGGATCCCCTTGCGGATATGGTGGACAAAACGTGGGGATTATTGTCCCCTGGTGCCGGTTTGTCAAGCAGAGAGGGGTTTATAACCATGTCTCGACGTTCATTGTCAGGGACAGCCCCTGGAGGTCGTGCCGGCACCAGGGCGGGGGGCGCTGTGGGTTATATCTATACAACTGATTGAATCATGATCGAAAATGGATATGATAGGCGCTGTTCCGGACGATTTTCTTCCCCGCTCTCCGGGTGGGGCGCCACTCGGCCGGTTTGAAGCACAAAGGGTATCGCATGTGGCGTGCCATGAATCCGCGCCAAGAAAACAGGCTGCCCACTCGTAGGCGCACACGACGTAACCGTCGGCGCTAACCCGATGTTCCACCCGGCAATGGACTTGTTTGGCAATGAAGGTTCCTGCATTCGGGGTACTCTGGACATGAGCTCTCGTGATTCCCGTCATATCGTCGTCTCAACAGCGCCGCGGCTGCTGATTCTGGTCGCTGCCGGACTCTTCCTGTGCGCCGGCAGAGTGTATTCAGGTGAGCCCGCTGCCTACCTTCAGGCAACCAGTGCGGCCCAGATTCACGCCGCAGACCCGGCAGGCTGGGTTGCGACGGATCTGAAGACCGTGAGCGCCCCCGGTGACGGCAACACCTGGTCAGGCGGCAACGTGCTGGTACGGGCTTTCACCAATCCCCAGTACTACAACCTGTCAGATGCGGGTAAAAAATACCAGAACCTCTGGCCGGGAGCTCTCTGGGTGACCACCGGCAATGAGCTGCCTGCCTGGTACCGTGACCCGGCCAACGGGGTAACCGCCGGGAACGTTTCCCTGAAAACGGTACAGATCCACGGGCTTCCCACGTCGTCGCTGCACCAGTACAACGCGATTGTCGAGATTCTGGTCGACCCGTCCAAGTTGATCCGCCCCACCAGAGACCCCAGTATTGCCGCCCAACCGACGGCTCTTCCCACGGAACCGTTTGCCCCCAGGCCAGCCACGCTCTCCCAGGCGGACTACGACGCGTACACGGCGTGGTACGCAGCCACCATCACCTCGAGTTACGGAGCTTCACATCCCGACAACCGGTATCCCTGGACGCAGCTGGGCTATACCTACAGGTGGGGAGAGGATCAGGCGAGCCTCCCATCCATCCGGGGACTCAGCGAGTTTGTCGTGCTGGGCACGAGATCGGGAGTGACCTCGCCGCTGGAGACCTTCGCGGTCTACTCGCTGCAATCGTACCTGTATCGTGTGGGAACCGATGGCGATGGAGTTGGCGACTTCACCGTTACCGGCTCGCTCGATACCCTCTGGAGCGGCACGAAATTTCAGCCCGGCGGCAGCAGCATCACCATATGCAAGGAGGGGGTCGTGCGGGGGGGGGAGGGGATTTACCTGTCGTCCGGAGGCTATACCCTCATCAACAACGGCAGCATCATCGGCCCGACCACCCAGAAGTATTACGGTGACGGTCCTGCCGGCGCCAGCGTCTATTTCCGTGATGGCGGAACCCTGATAAACGGGGCCGGTGGCGTCATGGAAGGCGATGACGTTGCCATCCAGGGGAGCGCCGCGGGGCAGGGGGTACGCGTCACCACCTACGGATACCTGGCGGGTAGTGGTCATGCCATGAAGACCGGAGCCGGCAACGACAGCCTGATTGTCGAAAACGGCGGCATCATTCGGGGAACCGTTGCCCTGGGAACGGGAACCGACGAGATTCGGTTCGGTGCGGGCTCAACCTGGCATACCATGCTGGACAGAACCGGCGGCACTGCTTCGACCCTTCAGGCTGCCGCGATCTCGCTTCAGGAGGGGAGCGCCGTGACGCCCCTCTTTACCGGAACCGGACTGCTCCCCCCTTCATCAAGCTACGTCTTAACCCAGGGGAGCGTCAGCGGCTCCTTTTCGTATCTGACCGACCGGTATCCGCTCTTTGACTTTGCGCTGACCACCAGCGGCGGTTCACTGAATCTGATGGTCACGCGTATTCCCTATGGGGATGTCGTAACAGCCTATGATCCCGGCCTGGCGCCGCTGGCCGAGGAGCTGTATCGCCAGCTGGGCACGGCATCAGGTGACATGGCGGTCGTACTTGCCACCATTGACGCCATGGGGAGCAACCGCACCGTTGCGGGGGCGCTGCGTCAACTGGGCCCTGGCCTGAATACGGTCGTGCCCCGGATTTCATTTGCGACGGATCGCGCCCGTCTTGGCCGCCTGCAACAGCGCGCCAGATCTCTGGAAGGGGAACGGGAGCGGCCGGTCAGGTACGCGTCACTGCCGGTACACAGCGATGCCGGGCCTGTGCCGCGCCGTTCAGCAGGCGATGGCTGGAAAGGGTTTATCGTTGCGGCGGGTGACTGGGGTCATCAGGATTCGGAAGGGGTGCTCCCCGGCTTCAGCTATGATGGCTGGTCGACTCAGGCGGGACTGGAGAGAAACGTCAGTTCTTCCTTTAGTCTCGGCTTCTCCCTGGGTGGTGCCCAGACCTCCGCGAGGAGCAAGGATGCCGGATCGAGTTCCCTCGCCATGGACAGCATCACCGCGAGCCTGTTCGCCTCCATGGCCTCCGGCCTGCTGCATACGGACCTGATACTTGGCTACGGTTATACCCGTTACGACAGCAGGCGCAGGATCCTCTTCGACGGCATCGACCGGACCGCCTCGGGCAGCTTTGACGGGCATCAGCTCTCCGCGCTGGTCAGCAGCGGATATCGCTTCACGCTTGGCCCGGCGCTCTACGTCGAACCGGTTGCGGGCGCGTATCTGTCAGGCCTGTTTCAGGGAGGGTATGCCGAGTCCGGCGCCGGGGCGGCAAATCTCCGGGTGTACGGCACGGACGACTGGTCGGTACGGAGCATCATCGGTCCGCGAATCGGTACCCGCCTGGACGCGGGAAACGGCGAGGTGGAGTTGCTGCTGTCCGCGTTCTGGAGTCATGAGTTCAATGACAGGCCCTACGGAGTCACCTCCTCCTTTTCCGGTAATGACGGCAGGTTCTGGACCGACGGCATACGGTACGACCGGGACAGCGCCGATGTCTCATGCCGGTTGCGGTATCAGTTTCTGAACAACGGAGCCGTTTCCGCTGAATATGCGGTCAGCGCCGCTCCGGCAAGCATGGCGCACAGCGCCAGGCTGGAACTGACGTGGTACTTCTGAAGCTTTGACGTCCGGTGCGCCTTCCCCGTGGAAGGGGAGGGCGCACCGCCGGTACATCAGGCTCCAACCTCCACCACCAGTTCGCCGTTCTTCAGTTCCACCGATAATTCCCCCCCCTCGGCTACAGTGCCACCGATGATGGCCCGGGCAACGCGGGTCTCCAGTTCGCGCTGCAGGAAACGCTTCAGGGGGCGGGCGCCGTACACCGGGTCGTAGCCGCTCTCGGCGATGAAGCGTTTCGCCTCATCGCTCAACCTGAGGGTTATCTGCTGTTCCTTCAGGCGCAGCACCAGCTGCCTGGCCAACAGATCGGTGATCTTCACGATCTCGTCGGGATGGAGCGGCTTGAAGAGCACGATGTCGTCCACCCGGTTGAGGAACTCGGGACGGAACCCGGCCCGAAGCTCGTTCATCACCATCGTGCGGGCACTTTCGCGGATATCTCCCTCAGGGGTGATCCCGTCGATCAGGTGCGGGGCGCCGATGTTGGAGGTCATGATGATCACCGTGTTCTTGAAGTTGACGATCCTGCCGTGGCTGTCCGTGACCCGGCCGTCGTCAAGGATCTGGAGCAGGATGTTGAACACGTCCGGATGGGCCTTCTCGATTTCGTCAAACAGGAGCACGCTGTATGGTTTGCGCCGTACCGCCTCGGTCAGCTGTCCCCCCTCCTCGTACCCCACGTAGCCGGGAGGAGCACCGATGAGCCGCGACACGGCGAACTTCTCCATGTACTCGGACATGTCGATGCGCACCATGTTTTCCTCCGAGTCGAACAGGGCTTCGGCCAGGGTGCGGGCCAGCTCGGTCTTACCCACCCCGGTGGGGCCCAGGAAGATGAAGGAGCCGATGGGGCGACGGGGGTCCTTGATGCCGGAACGGGCCCTGAGCACGGCGTCGGCCACCAGGCGCACCGCCTCGTCCTGGCCCACGACCCGTTGATGCAGGATCTCCTCCAGCTTGAGCAGTTTCTCCCGTTCCCCCTCCACCAGACGCGTGACCGGTATACCGGTCCACTTGGCCACGATCTGGGCGATCTCGTCTTCGGTCACCTCTTCCCGGAGCAGTTTCTGCCCCCCCTGGTTGGCGGCCAGGGTAGCTTCCTCGTTCATGAGCGCCTTCTCCAGGCCGGGCATCTCCGAGTACTTGAGCCGGGAGGCCAGCTCCAGGTTCTGTGACCGCTCCGCCAGCTCGATGTCGCGGCGGGTCTTCTCGATCTGCTCCCTGAGCGCCTGGATGCGCTGGATAGCGCACTTTTCCGTCTCGTATTGGGCCCGCATGGCGTTGGCCCGCTCCCGGTCGTCGGCCAGTTCTTTACGCAGCGCATCCAGGCGCTCCAGGCTGGCGCGATCCTTCTCCTTCTTCAGGGCCACTTCTTCGATCTCCAGCTGCGTCACCCGACGGCTGATGGTGTCCAGTTCCGAGGGGAGGGAGTCGATTTCGGTGCGCAGCATGGCGCAGGCCTCGTCCACCAGGTCGATGGCCTTGTCCGGCAGAAAACGCTCGGTGATGTAGCGGTTGGAGAGACTGGCGGCAGCCACCAGAGCCGAATCCTGGATCTTGATGCCGTGGTGCACCTCGAAGCGTTCCTTCAGGCCCCGCAGGATGGAGACCGTATCCTCAACCGTGGGCTGCTCCACCAGCACCGGCTGGAAGCGCCGTTCCAGGGCGGCGTCCTTCTCAATGTGTTGGCGGTACTCGTCCAGGGTTGTAGCTCCGATGCAGTGCAGTTCGCCCCGGGCCAGCATCGGCTTGAGCATGTTGCCGGCGTCCATGGCCCCCTCTGCCTTGCCGGCGCCGACAATGGTGTGCAGTTCGTCGATGAAGAGGATGATCCGCCCCTCTCCCTCCTTGACCTCGTTCAACACGGCCTTCAGGCGCTCCTCGAACTCGCCGCGGTACTTGGCCCCGGCGATGAGCGATCCCATGTCCAGGGCGAAGATGGTCTTCTTCTTCAGCCCTTCGGGGACGTCGCCGCGCACGATACGCTGGGCCAGTCCCTCCACGATGGCGGTCTTGCCCACGCCCGGTTCTCCGATGAGCACCGGGTTGTTTTTGGTCTTGCGGGAGAGGATGCGGATCACCCGACGGATGTCCTCGTCCCGTCCGATGACCGGGTCCAGTTTGCCGCTCCTGGCCTGCTTTACCAGGTCGCGGCCGTACTTCTCCAGCGCCTCGTAGCTGGCCTCGGGATTCTGGCTCTGCACCCGCTGGTTGCCGCGCACGTCGGTGAGCGCCGCCAGGAGCTTTTCCCGTTCCAGTCCGGCCTGCTTGAGCAGCCTGCCGGCGGGGGTCTTGTCCCCCTCGGCCACCAGGGCCGTCAGCAAGTGCTCCACGGAGACGTACTCGTCCTTCAGGCGTTTTGCCTCGCTCTCAGCCTCCACCAGGATGCGGGAGAGGCGCTGGGAGACGTAGATCTTGCCCGGCTCTACCCCTGGTCCGGACACGCGGGGACGCCGGTCAAGCTCGGTCTCGACCTCTCTGGCCAGCTGCTCCGGTCTGATATCCATGCGCTGCAGCAGACGGGGAACCAGCCCGTCTGCCTGGGTCACGAGCGCCCAGAGCAGGTGCTCGCCATCCACTTCCATATGGCCGTAACTCACCGCCTTGCTCTGGGCCTCGGTCAATGCTTCCTGGGATTTCTGTGTCAGCCGGTTGAGATCCATGATTCGTTCCTCTTTTCTGTCCCGAAACCCTCCACCCGGCCCTGGGCCCCTGTGGCCCGTCTCACCGGGCGGAGAATTCGTGAAATGTGCTTCATTGAAACGGTAAGCACGGGATGGGGAGAAATCAAGGAGTGGTTATCTGCTTGTGTATACGGTATACGGTTTTTTGTTTGCATTGGCAGGGCAATTATGGGTATGGTTTGCCAGGTCGTGCCCCGGGAGTCGGGCGGCATGCCGGCCAGACCAGCCAAGGGAGGCGCGCACATGATACTGACGTCCAGGAGCTGCGGGGTGCTGCTGCACCCCACGTCGTTGCCGGGCAGAGGAGGGATCGGATCGCTGGGGGAGAATGCCCGTCGCTTTGTCGATCTGCTGGCGGAGATGGGCATGTCCCTCTGGCAGGTGTTGCCCCTAAACCCTCCTGCCTGCGGCAACTCCCCCTATTCGGCTTTTTCCGCCTTTGCCGGCAATCCGCTTCTGATCGACTGCGACCAGCTGGTGGCGGAGGGGGATCTGGACGCATATGACCCTCCCTCGGCCCACTCCCCGGAGCGGGCCGATTTTCCGGCAGTGGCCCGGTCGAAGCTGGCCGCTCTGCGCCGGGCGGCGTCAGCCTTCTTCGCGGGAGGCGGAACAGACCGTAAGGAACAGTTCTGGCGCTTCTGCGACACCAGTGCCTGGCTGCACGACTATGCCCTGTTCATGGCCATAAAGGAGCGTCGGGGCGGCGCCGACTGGCAGCGCTGGCCTGCGGACGAGGCCCGCCACGATCAGGACATGTACGAGCGGCTCTCCCGGGAGTTGGGGTCTGAGATCGGCGTGCAGAAGTACATCCAGTGGCAGTTCTTCCGCCAGTGGCGCTCCCTGCGGGACTATGCCGCCGATCGGGGCATCGGGCTGGTGGGGGACATGCCGCTGTTCGTGGCCTATGACTCCGCCGACGTCTGGAGCAGGAGGTCACTGTTCCTGCTGGACGCCGCGGGCCGCCCCACGAGCGTGGCGGGAGTGCCGCCCGACTACTTCAGCGATACGGGGCAGCTGTGGGGCAATCCGCTCTATGACTGGCCTGAGCACCGGCGGCAGGGGTACGGCTGGTGGATCGAACGCTTCCGCCATCTGTTCACCCTTTTCGACGCCGTGCGCATCGATCACTTTCGCGGCTTCCAGGCGGCCTGGCACGTTCCTGCGGGTGAACGTACCGCCCGGCAGGGGGCCTGGGTGGAAGGGCCAGGGCTGAGCTTCTTCCAGGCCGTAGCCGATGTTTTGGGAGAGCTGCCCATTATCGCCGAGGACCTGGGGGTGATCACGTCCCAGGTGGAAGAGCTGCGTGACCGGTGCGGCTTTCCCGGCATGAAGATCCTCCAGTTCGCCTTCGACTCCGGCCCCGGCAATCCTTATCTGCCGCACAACCACACCCGCGCCAGCGTGGTGTACACCGGCACCCACGACAACACCACCACCAGGGGATGGTACGACGATCTTTCACCCGAGCAACGCCGTGAGGTGCGTCACTACCTCGGCTGCGATTCGGCGGAGATCGTGGAGGGGATGATCCGTCTGGCACTCATGTCCGTTGCCCGCACGGTGCTGTTACCCTTCCAGGACCTGCTGGCCCTTCCCGGCGAGGCGCGCATGAATACCCCCGGTACCGCCGAAGGTAACTGGGACTGGCGTTTTTCCTGGGAGATGGTCCCGCAACGTTTGCCCCGGGCCCTGGCCGGAATGGTCAGTCGCTATGGTCGTGGCAGGAATCGTGCTTCGTAACATATTGTGTTTAAAGGTTAATTTTCTGTTTTTTTCTCCGGGTGGCGGAAGCCGTGACAGCGGTGTCGGTCAGGTGGGGAAATACTCTTGACAAACGGTATGCATTGAATATACTTGCATGCTTTGATTTCACCATTACTACGCGATACTTGGGCGGAACCCACACGTGAAGATAGCAACCGAGCAGATAGGCAGCAAACCGTTCGTGCTGCACAGCCAGGAGTCGGTCCTGTCGTTCCCGCTTCTGGCGGAGATGCAGGCTGAGGGAAGCTGCTCCTTTGCCGGTCCCGTTCGTTGTGACCTGACCCTGGCCCGCGAGTACGATCATCTGCGGGTGTCGGGCCATGTCAGGGTACCGGTGGCACTGGTCTGTTCCCGCTGCCTCGTCGAGTACGAGACGACGCTGGATTCCGCCTTCACCATCATCTTCAGGAAGGGGACGGCCGAAGAGGCTGCCCAGGAAGAGGAGTTGGAACTCAGCGAAAAAGATCTGATCGCGTCGTTGTACCATGGCGACGAGATCGACATGACCCATGAGATAGAGGAACAGATTGCCATGGAGATACCGGTCCAGCCGTTGTGCAGCGATGACTGCAAGGGGCTCTGCCCCGAGTGCGGGACCGACCTGAATCACGACAGCTGTTCCTGTTCGACCCGGCAGTTCAATTTCAAGTTCAGTGCACTCAAGGATTTCAAGGCGTCCAGATAACACATACCATGGTGGCGGTTTTTCCGCTCCACCGCAAAAAGGAGAGACAGCATGGCGGTACCCAAGAAAAAAACATCCAAGTCACGCAAAAACATGAGAAGGGCTCATGATTTTCTTACCCCCCAGTCCGTCTCGGTCTGCCCCCAGTGCAAATCCCCCAAGCTGCCCCACCGCGTCTGCCCCACCTGTGGCACCTACAAGGGAAAAGAAGTAATCGACGTAGCCAAAGCCTCCTAATACGTTGCGATCCGTCGTGACACCATCAGGGGACATGAGAATAGCGGTAGATGCGATGGGTGGCGATAACGCCCCGGCCGTTGAGGTTGAGGGCGCCGTCGCCGCCTGTCGTGAATTCGGCATCCCTATCACGCTGGTCGGCGATCAGGAGCGGCTGGGGCAGGAGCTGGCAAAGCACCACTGTTCCGGACTGGATATCGACATCTTCCACGCAACTGAAGTGGTGGGCATGCACGACTCCGCCTCCGATGCCATTCGACGCAAGAGAAACTCTTCGGTTCGTCTGGCGTTCGAGCTGGTCAAGGAGGGTAGGGCCTGCGCCGCGGTCAGTGCCGGAAATTCCGGTGCCACGCTGGCGGCGGGCATGTTCGTGCTCAAACGGATCAGGGGGATCGACCGTCCAGCCATTGCCCAGGTGTTTCCCACCCTGCGGGGAAAAACCCTGGTGCTGGATATTGGCGGCACGGTTGACTGCAAGCCGATCCATCTGGCCCAGTTCGCCATCATGGGAGAGGTGTACGCACGCTATGTGATGGGCGTGGCCGACCCGGTGCTGGGACTCCTGTCCAATGGCGAGGAGGAGTCCAAGGGCAACGAGCTGACCCGGGAAACCAATGCCCTGTTGCGCAGAACCTCCCTGAACTATGCCGGCTACATCGAGGGGCGCGACATCTTCAAAGGTCAGATCGATGTGGTGGTCTGCGACGGCTTCGTGGGCAACATCGTCCTGAAGCTGTCCGAAGGTCTGGCCGATGCCGCCGGCCGCATGCTCAAGCAGGAAATCCTGAAGAGTTGGGTCTCGAAACTGGGCTACCTGTTCGTGTGCGGCGCATTCAAGCGCTTCCGGAAAATCGTTGATTACGCCGAATACGGCGGCGCTCCCCTTCTGGGGATTAACGGCGTGGGCATGATCTGTCACGGCGGTTCCAGCGTCAAGGCGATCAAAAATGCCATCCGACTGGCCGAGGAGTATGCCCGCACCGGAGTCGTCGGGCATGTGGTGGAAAAACTTTCCGAAAACCATATCGAGTCACTGCAACGGGAGACCGCCAAGCCCCAGGTGGTGGGCGAATGAATGGCCAGGAGCGGAACATCGAGGCTGCCACCGTTGGGTGGCGCACCTGTGTGCCGCTGGACGGCGAGGGCGAGCATCCGCCTGAACCCTGGTCGAGCGTTCTGCTTGTCCGCCGTGCCCGCGGCGTTTCCGCCCAGCCCGTTCCCATCCGTTTTCCACGTTATTCCTTCACTCCCGTATCAGCACCATCGGCTTCTCCGGTCCGCACTCCGCACACCCAGTATTCCATTCCGGTGCCGAAACAGGGCATCGTTTTTCCATGGCGCCTTTTTTATGGCCAGGCCAGTACGGGAATACTGCTTTGCCCTGACGCTGCCGGTGCGGTCGTTTCACGGGGCCCGCGTTCCGGTTGTCCCGGTATCTGTCTGAAAAACGACCAGTATGCGCTATAGTGAAGAATCCACATGATTGATGAGGTAACAACATGAGAAAGACGGCTTTTGTTTTTCCCGGTCAAGGTTCTCAGTATCCCGGCATGGGCAAGGAGCTGTTCGATACCTACCGCGTCTCCCGTGAAGTCTTCGAAGAGGCCGATGATGCCCTGGGCTTCAAACTGTCCGATCTCTGCTTCGAGGGGAGCGAGGACGACCTGAAGCTGACCGCCAACACCCAACCGGCCATTCTGACCACCAGCATCGCCATCCTGAAGGCGGTGCTCCAGGAGACCGGCATCAGGCCGGACTATGTTGCCGGACACTCCCTTGGAGAGTTCTCGGCCCTGGTCTGCACCGGGACCATGTCCCTGGCCGATGCGGTGCGCACGGTACGTTCGCGCGGTTTCTTCATGCAGGACGCGGTTCCGGTTGGTACCGGCGCCATGGCCGCCATCCTGAGCGTCAGCACCGAGATGCTGGAGGAAATCTGCGCCGAGGCGGCCCAACGGGAGACCGTCGCTCCGGCCAACTTCAATTCACCCGGTCAGATCGTCATCGCCGGTCACTCCGGCGCGGTTCGTCGGGCCATCGACCTCGCCAAGGAACGGGGTTTCAAGAAGGCACTCATGCTTCCGGTCAGCGCCCCCTTCCACTGCTCCTTGATGAAGCCGGCCGCGGACCGGTTGGCAGAGGTGCTGGAGCGGATCAAGTTCGCCCATGTCAAGATGCCCTATATCGCCAATGCCGATGCGGAGCCGAACACCAATCGCACCAGGATCAAGCCGCTCCTGATCACCCAGGTCTGCGCTCCGGTGCTGTGGGAACAGTCGGTCCGCAAGATGGTGGCCCTGGGGGTGGAACGTTTCGTGGAAATCGGTCCCGGCAAGGTTCTTTCCGGTCTTGTCAAGCGGATCTCCAAAGAGAGCCTGGTTGACAACGTGGAGAACATCACTACCCTCAAGGCTCTCTAATATAAAGAACACACTCATTTCAGAAGGAGGAAGGTATGGTTAAAGACAGGGTTGCCGTTATTACCGGGGCGTCGCGCGGTATCGGGCGCTGCATAGCACTGGCGCTTGCGGCCGGCGGGGCCAAGATCGTTGCCGCGGATGTCAGCCTCGAAGGATGCCAGGCGCTGGTGGACGAGCTGGCCGGCCAGGGAACCGAAGGCCTTGCCGTGCAGTGCAACGTCACCTCCAGCCAGGACGCCGACCGCCTCATCGAAGCCGCGGTGGAGAGATTCGGACGTGTGGATATCCTGGTCAACAACGCCGGCATCACCCGCGACGGCATGCTCATGCGTATGAAGGACGATGACTGGGATGCCGTGCTCTCCATCAACCTGAAGGGCGCGTTCCTCTGTACCCGCGCCGTATCAAAGGTTATGACCAAGCAGCGCTCCGGCAGGATCATCAATATCGCCTCCATCGTGGGGCAGATGGGAAACGCCGGACAGGCCAACTACTGCGCCAGTAAAGCCGGTCTGATCGGCCTTACCAAGTCCAACGCCCGTGAACTGGCCCGCCGTTCCGTCACGGTCAACGCCGTCGCTCCCGGCTTCATCGCCACCGCCATGACCGATGCCCTGCCCGAGAAGGTGCGCCAGGAGCTGGCCGCCCAGATCCCCCTGGAACGCCTGGGAAGCGCCGACGATATCGCCAATGCGGTGCTGTTCCTGGCCTCCGATACCTCCGCCTATATCACCGGCCAGGTGCTGGCGGTCAATGGCGGCATGTACATGTAAGGCGTGCATTTATGCTTTGACTTTTACAAAATTCATTGTTAAGAAGGCTCTGCGTTTTCGAGCACACAACAAAAAGACCTGAACAGGGTTACATCACACGGAGGTGAAAGATGTCTGACATTGCGAAACGAGTAAAAGAGATTGTGGCTGAACAGCTGGGCGTGGAAGAGTCCCTCGTTGTGCCCGAGGCTTCCTTCATGGACGATCTGGGCGCCGACTCCCTCGATACCGTCGAACTGGTCATGGCTCTTGAAGAAGAATTCGATATCGAAATCCCGGACGAAGACGCCGAGAAGATCCAGTCGGTCAACGACGCCATCGAGTATATCGCCGAGCACGCCTAGAGTGTCGGCGTACCTTTGAGAGGGAGAGGGGACTAGCTCCCCTCTTTCTCGTTTGTGCATGTTTTTTTGTCGTGAGACATCACATCAGTCTAATCTGGGAGTCATTCATTATGAGAAGAGTCGTCATTACGGGAGTTGGAACGGTTTCTCCCCTTGGCACCGGCAACGACGCCAACTGGGATGCGCTGATCAGCGGCAGATGCGGTATCGGTCCCATAACCCGCTTCGACACAACCGATATTCCGGTCAAGATCGCCGGCGAGGTGAAGGGATTCAATGCCGAGGACTTCTTTGATAAGAAAGAAGCCAAGAAGATGGATCTGTTCATTCAGTACGCCATGGCCGCCGCTCACTTTGCCATGACCGATTCCGGCCTCGTCGTGAACGAGGAAAACGCCGAACGGGTAGGAGTCCTGGTCGGTTCCGGCCTGGGCGGACTTCCCACCATCGAGAAATATCACATCACCATGCTGGAGAGCGGCGTCAAGAAGATTTCCCCCTTCTTCATTCCCATGCTGTTGATCAACCTGGCTCCGGGCATGATCTCCATAAAATACGGCGCCAAGGGACCAAACATTTCCACCGTGTCCGCCTGTGCCACCGGCACCCACTCCATCGGCGATGCCTTTCACATCATCAAGCGGGGCGATGCCGACGCCATGATCGCCGGCGGCACCGAATCCACCATCACCCCCCTTGCCGTGGGCGGCTTTGCCGCTATGAAGGCCCTCTCCACCAGAAACGATGCTCCGGAGAAGGCGTCCCGCCCCTTTGACAAGGACCGTGACGGTTTCATCATGGCCGAGGGTGCGGGTATCGTGGTCATGGAAGAGTATGAATCCGCCAAAAAACGCGGCGCCAGGATCTATGCCGAGGTCGTCGGCTACGGCCTGACCGGCGATGCCTACCACATGACCGCCCCGGCCGCCGGCGGCGAAGGGGCTGCCCGCTGCATGAAGATGGCCCTGAACAACGCCGGCGTCAACCCCGATCAGGTGAACTACATCAACGCCCACGGAACTTCAACGCCGTTCAACGACCTGAACGAGACTCTGGCCATCAAGTCGGTCTTTGGCGACCACGCCTCCAAGCTGATGGTCTCCTCCACCAAGTCCATGACCGGTCATCTGCTGGGCGCCGCCGGCGGCATCGAAACCGCCATCTGCTGCATGGCCATGGACAAGGGGATCGTACCACCGACCATCAACTATGAGACGCCGGATCCGGAATGCGATCTGGACTACGTCCCCAACGCGGCCCGCACCGCTCCCGTCGAATATGCCATGAGCAATTCACTGGGCTTCGGCGGCACCAACGCAACACTTCTGTTCAGGAAGATCTAGACGGGAGAGCGTTCATGATAGTAATCGGCAGCGATCATGGCGGTCTGGGCCTCAAGGAGGCCCTGACCCGCTTCCTCGCCGGACGTGATATTCAGGTCACTGATATCGGCACAGACAACGACGATTCCGTGGATTACCCCCGCTTCGGCCTCAAGGTGGCCGAGATGGTGGCCTCCGGCCAGGTTAAGCTGGGGATCCTCGTCTGCGGCACCGGCATCGGCATGTCCATCACCGCCAACAAGGTCCCCGGAATTCGGGCGGCGCTGGCCACGGATGTCTTCATGGGCCGCATGGCCAAGGAGCACAACAACGCCAACATCCTGGTGCTGGGGGGACGTGTGCTGGACGAACGCGAGGCCTGCGATATCATAGCCGCCTGGCTGGACGCGTGCTTCGAGGGGGGGCGGCATCAGGCACGCCTCGACCAGATCGCAGAAATAGAAAAAAAGTATTGTAAATAAGGGTGTTGGAATATGTTTTGTCGAGCGGGACTTTAATAGAGTCCCGTTTCGCGTTTCCGTCGCGCCCGGGATCATTCACCCTGTACAAGGAGATACCATGTCCATCCTTTCCACATTAGACCCTGAAGTCGCCGATGCGATCAGGCTTGAAACCGACCGCCAGGAGTACAACCTGGAACTGATCGCTTCGGAGAACTTCGTCTCGCGGGCGGTCCTGGAGGCCCAGGGCTCGGTGCTGACCAACAAGTATGCCGAGGGCTATCCCGGCAAGCGCTACTACGGCGGATGCCACAACGTGGACATTGTCGAGACTCTGGCCATCGAGCGGGCAAAGCGGCTCTTCGGAGCTGAACATGCCAACGTGCAGCCCCACTCCGGTTCCCAGGCCAATATGGCCGTCTACTTCGCGGCGCTGAAGCCGGGCGACACCATCCTTGGGATGAACCTCTCCCACGGCGGACATCTGACCCACGGCAGTCCGGTCAACTTCTCCGGCCGCTTCTACAACGTCGTTCCCTACGGTGTCTCCCCCGAGACCCAGACCATCGACTATGCCGAGGTTGAGCGGCTGGCTCTGGAGCACAAGCCCAAGATGATCGTGGTGGGCGCCAGCGCCTACCCGCGCATCATCGATTTCGCCGCGTTCAGAACCATTGCCGACAAGGTTGGCGCCGTGGTCATGGTTGACATGGCCCACATCGCAGGGTTAGTGGCAGCCGGCCTGCATCCCAGCCCGGTCCCCCATGCCGAGTTCGTCACTACCACCACCCACAAGACCCTGCGCGGGCCGCGGGGCGGGATGATCCTCTGCCGCGAAGAGTTCGCCAAGAGCCTCAACTCCCAGATCTTCCCCGGCATCCAGGGGGGACCGCTGATGCACGTCATCGCTGCCAAGGCTGTGGCGTTCCAGGAGGCCCTGCAACCCGATTTCGCCCAGTATCAGCGGCAGGTGGTCACCAATGCCCGGGTTCTGGCCGAGGAGTTGGTCAAACGCGGCTTCAGGCTGACCAGTGGCGGCACCGACAACCACTTGATGCTGGTGGATTTTTCCGGTACGGAGATCACCGGCAAGGCCGCTGAGGAGGCCCTTGACAAGGCCGGCATCACCGCCAACAAGAATACGGTTCCCTTCGAGACCCGCTCTCCCTTTGTCACCTCCGGCATCCGCATCGGTACGCCGGCAGCCACCACCCATGGCCTGAAGGAACAGGAGATGGTGCTGGTGGCAGGATTCATCGCCGACGCCATTGCCAATATCGGCAACGACGATCAGCTGTCAGCCATCAAGGGGAATGTTAATGAGCTGATGAAGAAGTTCCCGCTCTATGCACGGGACTAGCTTCCGGTTCCGCCAGCAGTGACAAAAAAAGCCCCGGGCAGATGCCGGGGCTTTTTTTGTAGGTTTGTGGTACCGCGGCTCAAGGCCCCAGCAGCTGCTCCAGGGAGTGTACGATGCGGTCCGCGCCCCTCAACTGCTCGGCGGTGTAGCTGTTGGTCACGGCGATCACCCTCAGGCCGGCCGCCGAAGCAGCACTGATGCCTGCCGGGGTGTCCTCGATGGCGCAGGTGTTATCCTGGTCGAACCGCGAGTCGGAGCGGCATTGGCGCAGCTTCTGGAAAGCGATCCGGTAACATTCCGGGTCAGGTTTGCTTTTTGCGACATCATCGGCGGTCACGATTACGTCAAAACAGTCGCTGATGTGGAGCATCTCCAGGATGGGGAGGATGTCGGACCTGAGAGCACCGCTGCAGATCGCCAGGGGAGTTCCGGCCCGGTGCAGGAACCGGATCAGCTCCACCACACCGGGGTAGGGGCTGAACCCTTCCCGGATGACCTCCTGGAACAGTTCGGCCTTTCTGGCGATGAGTTCCGCCAGCTCCTCCTGTCCCAAGGCCGCCCCCCGGGAAGAGAAGGCCTCCATGAAGGCGTCGCGGTCGTCGAAGCCCATGTAGGTCTCCACGTACTCGTCCCAGCCGTACCCCATGCCGCGCGGCTCGAGGAGAAGCTGGAACGCCCGGTAGTGCAGCGGTTCCGTGTCTACGATGACGCCATCGAAGTCAAAAATGACCGCTTTCGCGGGTCGGTTGTCCATGTGTCCACCCTGTTTCAGCCGGTGCCGGCCGGTTTGCATGTCGTTGATTACACCGGTGGAATCGGTTCCATCTACGGCCAAAATCTCATAGCACCGTTGGCGAGGAGTTGGCAACAGAAAAAGAGCGATGCCAGCAGAGGAGGGGAAGGATACGCACCGCGGTCCTGTGGTTCTTGACATTTCTTCCCCTGATTGGCACTATGCCGCTGCCATGAAAAAGACAACCAGACAGATACAAATCGGTTCCGTTGCCGTCGGTGGCGGCGCCCCCTGCGCGGTCCAGTCCATGTGTTCCACCGACACCCGCGACGTTGGCGCCACCCTGGACCAGATCCGGCGGCTGACCGGCGTGGGGTGCGAGATCACCCGCTGCGCTGTCCCGGATATGGATGCGGCCATTGCGCTGGGACGAATCAAGCGCGAAAGCCCCATCCCGGTGGTAGCCGACATCCACTTCGACTACAAACTTGCCCTGACCGCGCTGGAAGGTGGAATAGACGCCCTGCGCCTCAACCCGGGCAACATCGGCGAGAAGTGGAAGGTGGCAGAGGTGGTCAAGGCGGCGGCGGAGCGCCGGGTCCCCATCCGCATCGGAGTTAATGCCGGTTCCCTGGAGAAGGCGGTGCTGGAGAAATACGGCCATCCTACCTCCGAGGCCATGGTTGAGTCGGCCCTGGGACATGTGGCTATTCTGGAGGAGCTTGGCTACCCTGAGATCAAGATTTCTCTCAAGGCGTCGGATGTGCTGAAGACGGTCAACGCCTACCGGCTGTTGTCGCAGAAGGTGGACTACCCCCTGCACATCGGCATCACCGAGGCCGGCACCCTGTTCTCCGGAACGGTCAAATCCTCGGTGGGGCTGGGAATCCTTCTGGCCGACGGGATTGGCGACACCCTTCGGGTCTCGCTGACCGGCGACGTGCTGGACGAGGTCAGGGTAGGGTATGAAATCCTGAAGAGCCTGGGGCTGCGCCAGCGGGGGGTGAATTTCGTTTCCTGCCCCACATGCGGCAGGTGCCAGATCAACCTGATCAGGGTCGCCGAGGAAGTGGAACGACGGCTACAGGGGATTGACAAGCGGATCACCGTGGCCGTGATGGGGTGCGCGGTCAACGGCCCGGGGGAAGCCCGTGAGGCTGACGTGGGTGTTGCCGGCGGGAAGGGGGAGGGGCTGCTGTTCCGCCACGGAGAAATCGTCCGCAAGGTGCCCGAGGATCAGCTGGCGGATGCGCTGCTCGAAGAGGTGGAAAAACTGTAAGCCCGAGTGGAGCCTTACAACCGTTAGCGACCACAGATGGATACGGATAAATCTGCTTTTTTATAGCGTGAAACGACAACGGGCGCCGATTTTCGACGCCCGTTGTCGTTGACGGAAAACCTCACGGTCTGCCGTAGTGGCCTCTCCCGTGGGCTTCCCGCCGGTGTTCCGGCCTAAAGAAGCGACCGTTGTCATGGTCTTTGCGGTCATGGCGATAGCGCCTGTACTCGTGGTCCCGGTAGTGTCGGATTTCGTCGATGCTGTGTCTGCGCAGAACAGAAGGAATGTTGCGTGTCTTGCAGGCGACCCAGGGGCCGTTGTAGCTGCGCCCGCGATACCAGCGCCCGCCATGATTGTACAGATAGTCCTTCCCGGTGTACACCAGGTCGTAGGGGGTGCCGATTGCCACGTGGAATCCGATCTCCGGGGTGTAGATGAAGCGGGGGGCCTCCGCCACGACGATCTCCGGCGGTGCATAGACCCGAACCGGTGGTGGTGGGGCTGCCTGAACCACGACCGGCACCCCCAGGTTGATCCCCACATTGAGCCCGGCAACCGCGGGGGTGGCGGCGGCGAACAGCAGTGCCACTGAAGCGAGCGAACAGTATTTCATGTCATTGTACCTCCCGATGGTGTTTTCTGCATGGTTTGACGCTGGAGAACGGCGGGAGGTTACGGACTTTTTGATGGAGCATGAAAAAAAAGCCCGAGGTCGGAATAGACTGTTTTTCATTAACGTTTTACCCGCCGTCTGTCTTGCATTTTGGGGCATTCTTGGCTATTATGATTCGCTTAAAAAACGCGTCCCGATGATCCGGGCTCATGGCGACCGGCCCAAACCCGGCTCCGGCACCGGGCTTGAACTCAGTCCGAAACCTGATCCCGGACACGATTACCGAAACCACACAAGGGGTTCTGATGTATTACTCACGCTATTTCATCCCGACCGTCAAGGAAACTCCTTCCGATGCGGAGGTTGTCTCCCACCAGCTGATGCTGCGCGCCGGCATGATCCGCAAGCTTGCAGCCGGGATCTATAACTATCTGCCGCTGGGGCTGCGCTCCATCCGTAAGTTTGAAGCCATCGTCCGCCAGGAGATGAACCGGGCAGGGGCTATCGAGATGCTCATGCCGTCGGTTCAACCGGCGGAGCTGTGGCAGGAGTCGGGACGCTGGTCGTTCTATGGCAAGGAGCTGTTGCGCTTCAGGGACCGCAAGGAGGGTGAGTTCTGCATGGGGCCAACCCATGAGGAAGTTATCACCGACATGGTCCGGCGCGAAATCAAGAGCTATCGCCAGATGCCGGTGAACTTCTACCAGATCCAGACCAAGTTCCGCGACGAGATCCGTCCCCGCTTCGGTCTGATGCGCGGCCGCGAGTTCATCATGAAAGACGCCTATTCCTTTGACGTGGATAGTGAAGCGGCGGATGGCTCCTACGAACGGATGTTCCAGGCCTACATGCGCATCTTCGAACGCTGCGGTCTGAACTTCCGCGCTGTTGAGGCAGACACCGGCACCATCGGCGGTTCATCCTCCCACGAGTTCATGGTCCTTGCCGATTCGGGAGAGGACGCCATTGTCTCCTGCGACTCCTGCCGTTATGCCGCCAACGTTGAGAAGGCCGAATCCCGGCCTGTGGAGAGCGTCGGTGCCCAGGAGCAGGGACAGGAGGGGGAGTTGCGGAAAACAGCCACACCTGACATGAAGAGTATCGCCGACGTGGCCGCTTTCTTGGGGACGACGACAGACAGAACCATCAAAGCGTTGGTCTGCACCTCCGGCACCGGCGAATATGTCATGGCCATCTTGCGCGGGGACCACGAGCTGAACGAGATCAAGCTGAAGAACTGCATGGGATGGGACGAGATCCAGATGGCAACCGAGGAGGAGGTTCTGGCATATACCGACGCTCCGGTCGGTTTCCTGGGACCGGTGGGACTCAAGCAGGGGGTACGGGTGGTTGCCGACCTGGTGGTTGACTCCATGACCGACTCGGTGATCGGCGCCAACGAGAAGGATATGCATTACGTCAACGCCAATGTGGGACGCGATTTCATGCCGGAACGGTTCATTGACCTGCGCAACGTGGAGGCCGGCGATCCGTGCCCGCGCTGCGACAAAGGCAGGCTGGAAATGTGGCGCGGCATCGAGGTAGGGCACGTTTTCAAACTGGGGACCAAATACTCCCAGTCGCTGGGAGCAACCTACCTGGACGCCGATGGCAAGGAGCAGATCATCTTCATGGGATGCTACGGCATCGGCATCGGCCGTACCGTTGCCGCTGCCATAGAACAGAATCACGACGAGAACGGCATCATCTTCCCCATTCCCCTGGCGCCGTTCCACTGCTCGGTGGTGGCCCTGAGTGCCAAGGATAAGGGGGTTGTGGCGGCTGCCGAGGAGATTTACTTCAAGCTCGAACAGCAGGGGATCGAGGTGCTTTTCGATGACCGGGACGAACGCCCGGGAGTGAAGTTCAAGGATAACGACTTGATTGGTATCCCGTTGCGCATCGTGGTGGGAAGCAAGGGGTTGGCCGAAGGAAAGGTGGAGGTCAAGATCCGCGCAAGCGGAGAGGTGCTCCTCCTTTCGCCCGATCAGGCCGTGGAGACCATTGCGACGATGGTTCGAGAGGCCGTGTCGAGCGATCAAAATTTCTAGTCTTACGAGGTTGTGATGCAGATAGGTATTTGGGATCCCCAGCACGAGTCCATGCCCCGGGAGGAGCTGGAACAGCTCCAGTTGGAACGGCTCCAGGCGACGCTCAACCGAGTCTACAAAAACGTCACCTGTTATCGCAACAAGTTCAATCAGTTAGGCATAGTGCCCGAGGACGTGACCTCGCTGTCCGATCTCTCCAAACTTCCCTTTACCACCAAGGAGGATCTGCGGGTCAACTACCCTTATGGCATGTTCGCCGTTCCGCTCAGGGAGGTGGTACGCATCCACTCTTCGTCCGGCACCACCGGCAAGCCGACGGTGGTGGGGTATACAAAGAATGACCTCAAGACCTGGTCGAATTTGGTGGCACGCTTCATGACCGCTGCCGGCGTGACCCACGACGACGTGGTGCAAATCGCCTTTGGGTACGGGCTGTTTACGGGCGCCTTCGGCCTGCACTACGGTTCCGAAGCCATCGGCGCGGCCGTTATCCCCATGGGGGGGGGTAACACCGAAAAGCAGATCATGATCATGCAGGACTATAAGAGCACCGCTCTGGTCTGCACTCCCAGCTACGCCATAACCATCGCCGATCACATGGAGAAGAAGGGGATCGACCCTAAGTCGCTCTCCCTCAAAGTCGGCTTGTTCGGCGGTGAGCCTTGGTCAGAATCCATGCGTAAAGAGATCGAGTCGCGCCTCATGATCCGTGCCACGGACAATTACGGATTGTCGGAGATCATTGGACCGGGCGTTGGGGGCGAATGTCAGCACAAATGCGGCATGCATATCTCCGAGGACGCCTTCATCGCCGAAATCATCGATCCCGATACCTGTGAAGTGCTGCCGGCGGGAAGTGTGGGAGAACTGGTGCTAACCACCATCAGTAAGGAGGCGTTTCCCATGGTCCGGTACCGGACCCGGGACATCACCTGTCTGGATTACGCTTGCTGTGACTGCGGGCGCACCACCGTGCGGATGAAGAAGACCATGGGACGCTCGGACGACATGCTGATCATCAAAGGGGTTAATGTCTTTCCGTCCCAGATTGAAGAAGTGCTGATCTCGGTCGAGGGGTGCGAACCACATTACCAATTGGTGGTGGACCGTAAGGGGGCATTGGATACCCTGGAGGTGCGCATCGAAGTCACGGAAAATATCTTCTTCGACGAGATGAAGCAGCAGCGCGCCTTTCTGGAGACGGTGGAAAAGCGCATCGACTCCGTGCTGGGCGTAGGGGTTACCGTCAAACTGGTGGAGCCCAACAGCATCCCGCGTCATGAAGGGAAGTCAGACCGTGTTATCGATCGACGGGTCATCTGATCTGAATGGCCTCCCATAAGATCGTACTTGACATAATATATCTTATGGGCGATTTTTGTAGGGCGTAATTATTAGCCTTGCTTTTTTCAATAGCTGTTAGTAATATACAACAGTTTGAATAAACCGACGCAGCATGCGGATAGATAAGGGGAACCCCTCGGAATGAGCAAAGAAGAAGCAATAGAAGTCGAAGGCACGGTTGTTGAGCCACTCCCCAACGCCATGTTTCGCGTTAAACTTGAAAACGATCACATCGTGCTTGCCCATATCTCCGGAAAAATGCGCAAGTATTTCATCAAGATCCTCCCAGGAGACAAGGTCACCGTCGAGTTGTCACCCTATGACCTGAGTCGCGGCCGTATCACCTATCGCGCCAAATAGTCCTCTCTTGGCAAAAATTCCGTTCACAAGCCCATCCATACTTGAATGGGCTTGTCGCATTTCGTGTATGAAAAATAACCATCAGCGAGGATCATATGTACACCGCAGCAGACCTTAAAAAAGGCCTCAAAATCACCATTGACGGCGACCCTTACATCATTATCGCCTTCGACTTCAGCAAGCCGGGCAAGGGGCAGGCCCTCTACCGCACCAAGATGCGCAACATGATCAACGGCACGATCCTTGACCGCACCTACCGCTCGGGCGAGACCTTCGAGCCTGCCAGCCTTGAGGAACGCCAGATGGAGTTTCTCTACAAAGAGGGAACCCATTACACCTTCATGGATCAGCAGACCTACGAGCAGGTCATCATGGAGGAGAATACCATTGGTGACACCAAGAACTTCCTGCTGGAAAATATCAAGGTGGATGTGCTGCTCTTTGGCGAAAAGGCCATCGGCGTCACCATGCCCAATTTCGTCAACCTTCGGGTTACCCAGACCGACCCCTGGGCCAAGGGGGACACCAGCGGTAATGATTCCAAACCGGCTACCGTGGAGACCGGCTATGTCCTCAGGGTTCCTCCCTTCATCGAGGAAGGTGAACTGATCACCATCGATACCCGTACCGGCGAGTACTCCACCCGCGTGAAGGGCTAAATCGGGGGGATAGACCCTGGCATTATCCGAGGGCGAGTCATGATCTGATTCGCCCTTTCTTTTTCCCCTCTACAGGATAACGACAGTACATGCAACAGCGTGACCGTAACCTCTATCTGAGGGCAACAATCATCGCGGCCATCAGGTCGTTCTTCTCATCCCGTCACTTTCTTGAAGTGGATACGCCCCACCTCATTCCCGCCAATGCGCCGGAAGAGTATATCGATCCCCAAAAATCCGGCGATTCCTATCTGCATACTTCGCCTGAAATCTGCATGAAACGTCTGCTCTGCCGCGGCCACGAGCGCATCTTCCAGATCTGTCGTTGCTGGCGCAGGGACGAGCGGGGGAGTCGACATGTGCCGGAATTCGCCATGCTGGAATGGTATCGTCGCGATAGCGACTATCATCAGCTGATGGAGGATTGTCAGGAATTGTTGTGCTGGATTGCCGCTGCATGCGGAAAAGTCGACGGACTGGATTATCAGGGGCTGCGCCTGGAACCGTGCCGGGAAGCGGAACGTATCAGGGTACGCGATGCCTATGTCCGTTTTGCCGACAGGGATATGGCAACCGCGGTGCGCGAGGGGAGCTTCGACGAGTTGATGGTGACCCGCATCGAGCCGGCACTTCCACCGCAGATTCCGGTGATGCTGATGGACTATCCGGCTGAGATGGCAGCCCTTGCCCGCCTGAAGCCCGGTGACGGTGCCGTTGCCGAACGTTTTGAGCTCTATCTCGGTGGGCTTGAACTGGCCAACGGGTTCAGCGAACTGAACGATCCGCATGAGCAGCGCGAGCGCTTCCTGGAGGCCAACGTCGTGCGAGTGAAGGCGGGATTATCTCCCCTGCCCCTCCCGGAAGCATTTCTCCGCGAACTGGCCTTGTTGCCGCCATCGGCCGGGATCGCCCTGGGTATCGACCGGTTGGTGATGCTCTTCGCCGATGCCGCACGGATCGATGAGGTGATCAGTTTCACTCCTGAGGAGTTGTGAACCTTGCGGTAATCAGCTCACGCCATCCGCGGGCAGGTCCCGGTACCAGACCCGCTCCCCCCGGTATGTCTTCAAAACCAGCCAATCCCCCTGACGTTCCACATCATCGGGGAGGATCGGCACCTTCCCCTTCCCCTCGGGCAGATCGATCACAAACTGTGGCACAGCCAGCCCCGACACATGACCGCGCAGCCCCCTGATGATCTCCAGTCCGACGGAGACCGGCGTGCGAAAATGCGCCGTCCCCCTGACCAGATCCATCTGGTGCAGGTAGTACGGTCTGACCCGCAGGGAAAGCAGTCCGGTCTGCAGGGAACGCATGGTCTCCAGGTCATCATTGACTCCACGCAGGAGAACCGTCTGATTTCCCAGGGGAATGCCGGCATCGGCCAGGAGGCGGCAGGCCCGCTCCGACAGGGGCGTAATCTCGGCCGGATGATTGAAGTGAGTGTTTATGTACAGGGGATGAAAGCGTTTCAGTATTGCGCACAACTCGGGCGTCACCCGTTCGGGGAGTGTTACCGGAACGCGTGTGCCGATGCGGATGATACTGAGGTGGGGAATTGCCCGTAGCTGGTGCAGCACGTAATGAAGCCAGGCGTCGTCCAACATCAGCGGGTCGCCACCGGAGAGGACCAGGTCGCGGATCCCGGGACGGGCAGCGAGGTATTCCACGGCCCTCTGCAAGCCTTGGCCATCCATGGGGTGGTCCTCCCCCTCCCCCACATGGCGTTTGCGCATGCAGAAGCGGCAGTAGACCGGGCAGCGGTTGGAAACGAGCAACACCGCGCGGTCGGGGTAGCGGTGAATCAGGCCCGGTATGGGGCTGAGCACCTGTTCTGCCAGCGGGTCGGGGCACTGGTCCGCATCGTCCAGTTCCCGTGGGTCTGGAATGCACTGCTTCCAGACGGCATCCCCTTTTGTGCTGATCAGGCCGGCATAGGCGGGGGACAGACGGAACGGATAGACCGCCGCCACTGCTTCGAGTTTTACTGTTTCGTCGCTCTTTTTAACGATATGTTGGAGTGTTACGGATGATGACCTGATGTATCGCATGAATGTCTTTCCGGCAACGCGTCTCTCTGTTTCATGGTACGGTTTTTCATGAAATTGCTTGAAAACAGGCACATAGTGTGGAATATAGCTCTGTGGGCGTCCCCGATAATAATCGCACCTCAACGGACAATATGTATAGTAACTACTTTGGTTTTAATGAAAAACCGTTTGCCCTGACTCCCAATCCTCGCTTTCTCTTTCTCAGCAGACAGCATCGAGAGGCGTTTGCCCACCTGCTCTACGGTATCAACAATCGTTTCGGATTTATCGAGCTGATCGGAGAGGTGGGTACCGGCAAGACGACGGTGTTGCGCACATTATTGGGGCAACTTCAGGATGAGAGCCATCGTGTTGCCCTGATCTTCAACCCTTGTCTGGACGCCGTGGAACTGGTGGGGAATATCTGCCGTGAATTCGGCATCAAATCCGACGGTTTGAGCGGCAATGACCTATTGAACGGCCTGAACCATTTTCTTCTGGAACAGAACGGTCTGGGGCGAACGGTACTGCTGGTCATCGACGAGGCCCAGAACTTGCGGCCCGATGTCCTGGAGCAGCTCCGCCTGATCTCAAACCTGGAGACGGAAAGTGATAAGCTGATCCAGATCGTGCTGGCGGGGCAGCCTGAACTGGAGAGCCTCCTCAAACGACATAATCTCAGGCAATTGGACCAGCGTATCGCCGTTCGTTTTCGGTTGGGAGTGATGGATGCCGGGGAAACCGGCGCCTATATCCGCCATCGCCTGGAGGTGGCCGGCGCCAGGTGGGGCGTCTCCTTCAGTCGCCTGGCCATTCGACTGATTCACCTTTTCTCCCGTGGCGCTCCCCGCATGATCAACATCATCTGCGACCGTGCCCTGCTGATGGCCTATGTCGATGGCCGTCGAGACGTTTCAGCTATCGTCACTCTACGCGCACTGAACGAATTGGGCAGCATATCCCGGCGCAGCCCCATCATATCCGCTCTTGTCGCAGGAGTACTGGTCCTGCTTCTGTGGGGATTCCTGACCGGCCAGCGCCATGCACCGGTTTTTTCTTCGCCGCATCCCCCTTCGGATGACGTAGTACAACTGCCACTACCGGAGAGGGCCTCCGGACCGCCAGCGACGGGACGTGCCGGCACAAACGGAGTTGCCGGACTTCGTGCAACGCTACGGGAACATGGCCTGAACGGCGCCCATATCGACGCCTTCAACGGACTGATGTCCCGGTGGCAGCTCCGGCCAATACGGAAGTTCAGAGGCAAGCTGTCGGTTCCCGATACCTTCGGGGAGCTTTCGGCCAAGCGGGGGTTGCGTTGTACCGTCTTTCACGGTTCGCTGGGCGATGCCGTCCGCTTCGGTTTTCCCTTCCTGGCTTCCACCACCGAAGCGGGTGGCGAGGGGCGTCTCTGTATCGCGGTAATCGCTGCCCGGGGAAAACAGCTGACCGTCGCTCCCTCCCCGGGAATCGGGGAAGGGGTTGATGCCGCCGATCTGGCTTCACTGTCCGACGGAACCTTCTATCTGCTCTGGCGAGACGCGGCCCGCATTCCGTTCCGACTCGTGCCTGGCGAGAGGCGTCCCGAGCTGCTGACGCTGCAAAGCATGCTGAAACAGGCTGGCTTCTACCGACAGTCCCTGGACGGGGTGTACAGCAACGCCACCATCAGGGCTGTTCGTGAATTCCAGAAATCCCTGAACATCCCTGTCGATGACGCCGGTGGAGAACTGACCCTGGCGCTTCTCTCCCGTTTCGAAACAAGCCATCTGGTGCCTTCTCTAGAGATGCACCGGTCGGAGATGAACCCATGAGTTCCATACTGAAGGCACTTGCCAGACTGGAGCAGGAAAAGGCGGCGACCAGGCGAGATCCGGTCAGGATCAACGCGGAACTCCTGTGCGCGCCTCCCGCGAAGCGGGTCTCACCGGTGATCGTAATCATGGTCGCGGCGTTGCTCTTCGTCTGCGGCGGGACGGCCACCTATGTCTTCATGCACCAGCGGACCTCTCCGTTCCGGCCGGCGCAAGTTCCTGGTCACCGTCAGGTTATTTTCCCTCCCCCTGTGGCGCCGGTTCGTTCCGTCCCCACGGCCCGAAGGGGCGATAACCAAGAGAGCGCAGTTCCCGTTCCTCCGCAAGAGCGCGCCCAACGACACCGCCGCCCGGATGATCGGCAGGTGGCGCCAGGCAGGGATGAACCTCCCGTCCCCGTTCCTCGCTCTCCTGCCGCCAAAATCGTCGTACAGGACGTCCAGCACGCCCTGCCTCCTGCTCTGCCGCTGCTCAAAGTCGATGGTATCGCCTTTCAGGATGGAGGCGACGGCGTAGCAGTGGTTAACGGAGTTGCCGTTTCGCGGGGAGGTTTCATCGAGGGAGCCAGGGTCGAGGAAATTCAGCGGGATCGTGTGCTGTTCCGTTATGGCGGCAGGAAATTTGAGGCCATGATGGGAACACCTGACCGCTGAGAACGTTTCACCGGGTGATAACTTTCATGAAGCGGACCAGGTAGTCTCCGCCGGACCAGACGGTGAGCAGCGTGGCGATCCAGAGGTAGAACATCCCCACATTGTGCATGTTGACCCGCAGCAACGGATGTTCGATTCCAAAGAACCAGTGGTAGTCATAGTGCAGCAGCAGCCCCAGGATGGCAACGATCTGGAAGATGGTCTTGAACTTGCCCAGGTCGCTGGCTTGGATAACGATCCCCTCGCTGGAGGCAATGCCGCGCAGTCCGGTGATGATGATTTCCCGTCCCAGAATGACCAGCACCATCCAGGCGGGTACGCGGCCAAAGGGGAGGATCATGATCAGGGCCGCCATGACGATCAGTTTGTCGGCAATGGGATCGAGAAACTTGCCGAACACCGTGACGATCCCCATGCGGCGCGCCAGATAGCCGTCCAGCCAGTCGGTGATGGAAGCCAGGGCGAACAGCACCGCGGCCCAGAAACCTGCCGCACGTCCAGGAAATGTGAGCAGGACCGCCAGGAGCGGTATGGTCGCGATGCGCAACATGGTCAGCATGTTGGGGGGATTGAATACGCTGTTGTTGGTGCCTGTTGTCATCAGTTCAGTTGGCCTGATAGGACTGCATGTAGGCGAGCACGCGATTTACATAGGTACGGGTCTCGGCATAGGGAGGAATGCCTCCGTACCGTGCCACCTTACCCAGTCCGGCATTATATGCCGCCAGGGCCAGGGAGACATCGCCGTGGAAGGTATCCAGCAGAAATCGGAGATATTTGACTCCCCCCTCCACGTTGTCCCGTGGGTCGAGGCTGTTCACGACCTTGAGTGACCGTGCCGTCCCGGGCATGAGCTGCATCAGGCCGCTGGCGCCTTTGCTGGAAACCGCGTTGGGATTGTAACCCGATTCGGCGTGAATGACCGCCTTGATCAGCGCCGGGCTGACCCCGTATTTTTCCGAGCAGGTTGCAATGATGGATTCGTATTCCGCCGGGGTGGCGGTTCTGATCAGTCCGATTTTCGTGCGCAACAGTTTGTCTTTTTTGATGTCACGCAGGAAAATCTTGAAGCGCTTGTCTGTCGGTGCATCAGTGAAATGAACGATCCCCTCGCTGTCTTCGTAACGGTAGATGTCGGCTCCCGCGGGTGCCGACAGGAACAGAAGAAGCATCAGCATTGACAGCAACGGATGGTGAGATGGGCTTTCTGACATGATGCTTCTAATAATCCTAAAGTCTGCTGTTTTGTCAAGTATATTCCACGAGGTAGCAGGGGGCGGAAACCGTTTTTTCCCAGTTTGATAATTGACATTTTTCGGCCCTTGTTTTACAAAAGATTTTTATCCGCAAGGGGGTACACGTTTGAGCGACCAGAGAATCACCTACAAGGATGCAGGGGTGGATATCGCTGCCGGCAACAGTTTTGTCAATATGATCAAGCCGCTGGTCAAATCCACTTTCCGTCCCGAAGTCATGGCTGAAATAGGCGGTTTTGGCGGTCTTTTTTCGCTGAATACAGCCAAATACAAGAATCCCGTGCTGGTGTCGGGAACTGACGGGGTCGGCACGAAACTCAAGATCGCTTTCATGGCGGATATGCATGAGACGGTGGGGATCGACCTGGTAGCCATGTGCGTCAATGATATCGTGGTTCAGGGAGCCGAGCCGCTCTTCTTCCTGGACTATCTGGCCACGGGGCGGCTGCTCCCCGAAAAGGGCGCCGCCATTGTCAAGGGGATCGCCGAGGGATGCCGGCAAGCCGGTTGCGCGCTGATCGGCGGTGAAACCGCGGAAATGCCCGGCTTTTACTCCGACGATGAGTATGACCTGGCCGGTTTCGCGGTGGGAGTGGTTGACCGGGACAGGATCATCGACGGGTCGGATATCTCGGTGGGCAACCGCCTGATCGGGATCGCCTCCAGCGGTCTGCACAGCAACGGTTACTCTTTGGCCCGAAAGCTAGTCTTCGAACGGATGGGGCTCGCTATTGACGCCCCCTTTCCCGGAACCGGCCGCACAGTGGCTGAAGAACTGCTCGTTCCCACCCGCATCTACGTGCGCTCGCTTATGAACCTGCTCAAAGACTATTCCATCAAGGGGATAGCCCACATAACCGGCGGCGGTCTGCTGGAGAACGTACCCCGCGTTCTTCCCCGTGGCTGTCGCGCTACCCTGTACCTGAACCGTTGGGAACGCCAGCCGATCTTCGATGTCCTGGCAGAGGCCGGCAATGTGGAGCGGGACGAGATGTACCGCACTTTCAACATGGGAATCGGCATGGTGCTGGCCGTTGCCGAACAGGACTGCGACGACATGCTCGACCGCCTGAAGGGACTGGGTGAACGGGCCTGGGTCATTGGAGAAATAACCTCCTGCCCGGAGAGCAGTGATCCGGTCCAGATCGTGGAGGGATAATGGCGGCCGTTCAGCCGCTCAGGCTGGCCGTGCTCGTCTCGGGTAACGGCACGAATCTGCAGGCCATCATTGACCGAATCGAGGCGGGAGAGATCAATGCCCGCGTCGTCTGCGTGGTCAGCACTGCCGCCGATGCCTTTGCCTTGGAACGGGCCAGGCGCCATGACATAGCCACGGTTATTCATTGCAACGGCAGTTTCGCTTCGCGCCGGGACTACGATGCGGCTCTGGTGGAAATACTGCGCAGCCATGCCGTTGAGCTGGTCGTCCTGGCGGGTTTCATGCGCATCCTCTCTCCCGTGATGATTGATGCCTTTCCCAACTCCATCATCAACATCCACCCCGCACTGCTTCCCGCCTTTCCGGGGCTGAACGCCCAGAGTCAGGCCCTCGCCTACGGGGTGCGTTTTTCAGGTTGTACGGTTCATTTCGTGGACCACGGCACCGATACCGGCCCGATCATCCTGCAGGCGGTGGTACCGGTTCTGGATTCAGACACCGAGGAATCGCTCTCCCGGCGTATTCTCCAGGAAGAGCACCGCATCTTTCCCGAGGCAGTCAGGCTCTTCGTCGAGGGGAAACTGACCCTGAACGGCAGGCGGGTACGAATTACCCGTTGATATTATTAGGTTGACAGACAACAACAAATGATGATAAAGATTCGATTTTAAATCGATCAAATCAACGTATACCACGTTTACATGGAGGTACATTTTGGCACATCACAAATCGGCAATCAAACGGATCAAGCAGAATGCGAAGAAGAATGCCCGTAACCGGCACATTTCGTCGACACTGAAGACATATATCAAACGGGTTCGCGAAGCTGTCGAAACCAAGGACAAGGAAGCCGCCACCGCAGCCCTGAAGGCTGCCATCCCGGTCATTGACAAGACCGCTACCAAGGGTGTTATTCACGGTTCCAACGCATCGCGCACCGTTTCGCGCCTGACCAAGTTGGTCAACACCCTGGGCTAGACCTTTCGGGACATTCAGTAAAAAAAGGCTCCGGTTTTTAAGCCGGAGCCTTTTTTATGTAACCACAATCCCTTCCGCCTTCCGCTTCCGGAATCGTATATCCAGCGGGTGGCGGCACGCCCCTTGGTGGTACGCTCACTCCTCCCGCTCGTCTTCATCATCCACGATTTCTTCGTCAAAAACCTCGTCGAAACCATGTTCACCATCATCCGGATAATCCTCCCGGGCATCCCGGAGAGGTGCACTCTCATCCCTGTCAGCAATCCGTTCGAAACGGGTGAGCAGCTCCATGCAAGTACAGAAGCGCCCTTCGCGCTGGCTGCACCGTCCCAGGTCGCACAAATCGAATAGCTGGATTTCGCTGCACAGGCGCGGAACCGGTCGTGACTGTGCAGCTGTCCGCTCCCGGGTCATGCCTGCGCTTCTTCGCTGAAAGCTGGCTCGCAGGGGCCGTTCAGGAACTCGGTCGCCCTCAGCACGTCATCGCGACAACCGAGGTAGATTGGGCAGCGTTGATCCAGGCTTTCGGGAACGATATCCAGTATCGGCATGTGGCCATTGGTGGCGGCTCCGCCAGCCTGTTCAATCAGGAAAGCCATGGGATTGAGTTCGAACAACAGACGCAGCTTGCCATTGGGACTGTCGGTCAGGGCTGGGTACATGAAGACCCCCTTGCCCTTGATCAGAATCTGGTTGATGTCGGGAACGAACCCGCCCGAATAGCGCAGTTTGGAACCCTTGGCCTCCAGATAGCGGATGAAGCGCTCGTTACCCTCGCAGTATTTCTTGCGAAGACCGCCAGGAGAGTAGATGTCTCCGGAAGGTTGCATCTGGATGTGTTCGCGGCTTAAGGTGAACTCCATCAGCTGGTTCATGGTGAACTCGAAGACACCCTTGCCGACCGAATAGACCATCGAGACGCGCGGGCCATAGAGCATGTACATGGCGCCGACCATATGGCGTCCGGCCTGGAGCAGATCGCTTCCCTGGTAGATGCCCACGATGGTACCCACCGCCAAGTTGACGTCCACCAGGGAGGAGCCGTCCAGGGGGTCATAGGCGACGGAAAACATCCCCTGGGGATTGCTGGTGACCTGAAAGATCTCTTCCATCTCCTCCGAGGCGATGTTGCAGACAACCCCCGAATGCTGCAGGCGTTTGCGAATGATCCGGTCAGAGAGCACGTCAAGGGCCAGCTGTTCCTCGCCGTAGAGGTTGGAGGTACCCGCTACTCCAAGATCACCGGTGCGGATGGCATTGATCACATATTTGCTGGCCTCGGCAATCTCGCAGATCAGGTGCACGAGGTTGTCGCTTATGTTCTGGTCACGGAGGTGCTGACGCAGATCGATCTGAAATTTGGTTTTTCCTGGTTCACCAAACATGCCATCCTCCATCAATGCATTGAATTTTTGCGGGTATCCAACTGGAAAACATACTGCACTACGCCTGTTAATGCAATCCTAAAGACGGTTTTCTTCGAATAACCGTGCCGTTTTGGGGCTCACTCATGCCGGTGCGCACCTGTTTTTGGTGAAAAAAAGCGGCGTACATAGGCGTTTCCTGCTCCGGAACGCCCGCATTTGCCTTTGGCGGTACGAGCAGTAACAGCGGTTCCTCTTGTTCGGCTCAGGCAGAGCCGGCACCAGCTTCGTCCAGGACAGACCCTTGCAGCGTGGCCAGGTCGGTGCTGATCCGGCACTCATGGGGCGAGAGGGATTGATCGGCGCGAACTGCGGTGATGTCGAACCCTCCCTGGCGCAGGCGGTTCAGGGTACTCCTCTTGTGACCGATAACGTTGCTGATCCGCGAGGGGTGGCAGCTCACCGTCACGGGACAAGAACGGTCGGGAAGAGCGTTGACCAGCCGCAGCACCAGGTCGTAGTAGAGTTCGCACCACACCAGCTGTCCCAGAGCAGGGTGCCAGCAGCCGGCCAGGATGGCGCCGTTACGGATGCTTTCATCGTCCTGCAATCCCAGGCGAATCACCGGAATGTCCCGGCGCAGGGCAACTCTGAGCAGCGTCGCGCACAGCGCCACCCCCTCCGTCAGGTCCAGAGGTTGATAGGTTCCCTGCTGGTAGCGCCGAGCCAGTTCCGTACCGCGCAGGACCACTGTCGGATAGATCCTGAGGAAATCAATGCCGGCATCGATAACCTCTTCCAGGGAAGCAAGCGCCGTTTCCGGCGTATCACCGGGCAGACCGGGCATCAACTGGGCGCCTGTCCTGAGCTTGTGCTCTTTGAGAAGACGGATGGCGTTCCGGGATGCGCGGGAATCGTGGCCGCGGCCCGAAGCCTCCAGCACGGCATCTTCCATGCTCTGCACTCCCAGTTCGACGGTTGCGACCCCCCGCTGCGCCAGCCAGGGCACGTTTTCCGGGTCCAGCGCGTCGGGCCGGGTCGAGACGCGAATCGAAGCGACACATCCGTTGTGCAGGAACGGCTGCACCGTTGCCAGGAGCCGCTCCTGAACCGGAAGGGGGAGAGCGGTGAAGCTACCGCCGAAGAAGGCCACCTCCAGGGGGCGCCCCCTGGCCGTATCGTACCAGGCGAGAATCCTGGCAACGATCTCGTCGTTATCCGGAAGTGTGCCGCTGGAGCCGGAAATAAGATTCTGATCGCAGAAGACGCAACCACGGGGACACCCCTGGTGGCTGATAAAGAAGGGGACCGTGACCCTGGTCATGGGGAGGTCTTTGCCCGGACGGCAAGCCCTTCAAGAGCCTGCGCCGCTGCTGCCTGCTGAGCGGTTTTCTTGGAACGCCCCTCCCCTTCCCCCAGGACGTCCCCAGCCACCAGCACCTGGAAACGGAACAGGCGCTGGTGGGGAGGTCCGCACTCTCCGGTCAGGAGATAGACGGGGGATGGCAACTGTCTGGCGGAGAGTACCTCCTGGAGCTCGCTTTTGGCATCGTTGCATCCCAGGCTCGTGTCGCGTCTATCCAGAATCGCGCCGAACAACCGCACAATCAGTCGTCGGGCGGCTTCCAGGCCGCCATCGAGGTAGACCGCCGCGATCAGGGCCTCCAGCACGTCGGCCAAGATCGAATCTTTGTCGCGTCCAGCGCCCTGCTCCTCACCACGGCCGAGGCGGATGAACCGTCCCAGGCCGCACGAGCGGGCAATGGTCGCCAGGGTGTCCTGGTCCGCCACCTGCGACCTGAGCCGTGAGAGAATTCCCTCGTTGCTGTCGGGAAGCCGGGTATACAGGGTCTCGGCCAGCACCATGCCCAGGACCGCGTCCCCCAGAAACTCCAGACGCTGGTAGTTTCCTTCCGCACCCCGTTCATGTTCGTAGGATGGATGGGTCAGCGCTTGCAGCAATGCGGAGTGGTCACGGAAACAATAATCCAGCTCCTGTTCCAGATCCTTGAGGTCAGCCTTCATGGTGGACGCCCCCCCCAGTCATGCTTACCAGAAGCCCCTCCAACAGACCGTAGTCGCTTACTTTCATCTCGTGCATATCGAACAGCTCCATGGTCTTGATCGTGATCAGCATGCCGGAAATGATCAGCTCCTCCCTCCCCGGTTCAAGTCCTGGTACCTCCAGCCGCTCCTGTGGCGTCAGGGGTACCAGACGCTGGAAGATGGCGCAGATTTCCTCCCGGGAGATAACCATATTGTTGACCTTTCGGTAGTCGCACTCAATCAGCTCCCTGCTGATGGTCGCCAGAGTGGTTGCGGTGCCGGCCGTTCCCACCAGACAGGTGGTGCTGCCGACCCGTCGAGTGCAGCGGGTCATGTCGCGGTGCAGGTTCTCCAACTCATTGCAGATCCTGCGTTCCATCTCTGCTATGCTCGCCACCCCTTCGGCCAGTCTGACCACCCCCAGCGGCAGGCTGCGGACGAAATCGACCCGGCCCGAGCGCGCCAGGGTATATTCGGTGCTGCCACCACCGATATCCACCACCAACAAATCGTTGTGATGTCGATCGAGTCCCGCCATTACCCCTGCCAGGGTCAGCGTACCCTCTGTGGTCCCGTCGATGACGGTGAGTTGGATTCCGGTTTCCCGGCGGACGGCTTCGACGAAGGCCGGTCCGTTGCGAGCGTCACGTACGGCGCTGGTGGCGACCGCCCAAATACGTCCGACCTGATAATCGCGGATACAGGCCGAGAAGCGTGTCAGGCAGGCCAGACCGCGTTCCCGGGCCTGCCGGGACAACCCCTCCGTCTCGCTGAAGCATCCTCCCATACGCACGGTCTCGCGCTGGATGTGGAGGTATCGAAACTTCCCTGCGCCGACCCGTTCGGCGATCAGGAGTCGTGCGGTGTTGGTGCCGAAATCGATCACCGCAACCCTGCCGTTCATCCGGTTCTCCGTTCCCGCAATGCCATGATATCCCAGATCAGTTCAGCGATTCTCACACATGCCTCCTCCAGTTCATTGAACAGCAGGGCGGTGCGAGGTGAGCAGGTCCCGTCGCAGATCCGTTGGATGTGTGAACATTTGACCCGGTCAAAGGTGGCGGTGGCGCCCTCCCTCAGTTCCTGGAACCGGGCGGTACTCAGGGGACCTCCCATGGTGCCAGGCTCTTCGAGACTGACGAAGAACGAGGTGACTACCTGGGTCAGTCGCCGCAGATCCTGCATGGCATCTTCGGAAAAGAGGATGTGTTCCTCCTTGCGGGTAATGATGCAGTCCAGAATCCCTTCGCAGCGGTCACCGATCTTTTCAAGGTCGCTTACCGTCTGGAGCAATCCGGGAATCTGGAAGCTGACTCCCGGATTGGCGGAGGAGCGGGCCAGTTTCGCCAGGAAAGCGGTAATCTCATGGTTGAGAGAATCCAGTACCTGCTCGTGCTTGCGGATGGTTTCGGCCCGGCGCGCGTCGTAATCGAAGAGGAGCTCGCGGGTATCGGCAAACATGTAGGAGGCCACCGCCACCATACGGCCGATCTCCTTGCGGGCCTGCTCCAGGGCCAGGGTAGGAGTGTTCAGGATCCGGCTGTCCAGGTAACCCGCGCACGGTTGCGGCGCGGAATAGGAGCCTCCGTGGTCTTCACGGGCTCCGGCCACGCGGGAGAGCAGGCCGCTCACGAGGCTTGCCAGGCAGGCCGTCAGGAGAGTGGCTACGAGATGAACCTGCACCAGCGGCGCGTCGGGGATATGCAGTGGTGATGTCGACAGGGCGTGCATCTCCGGCAGGTGCGGCACCAGCAGGGCCAGAGGCATGACGACTGCCAGGCTGAGGGCAAGAAAGCCGGTGCTTATGCGCCGGGAAACGGTTATACCGGCCAGGGATACCAGGCAGGCGATGACGGCACCCCCGACACTACCCCCCAGTGCCATGGCCGCGGCAATGCCCTCCGCCATACCATGGCTCGAGGCGAGTGAGGAGATGGTCTGCAACAGGGAGGTCGATGATTGCACGACACAGGAGAGCAGGGCGCCGAAGGTCAGGGCCGGCAGGGCGCTCTGGAAGAAAGCGCCGTGGAAGGCACCGTAGAAAGGATGGTTGTCCGTAGGGCTGAAGCTCCCCTCCAGAAGGGCGAGCCCCAGAAAGAGCAGGCCCGCTCCCAGCAGCAGGTCGCCGCCGTTGGCGAGGCGCCTCCTGCGGGCGAACAGTCTCAGCACGACCCCGATGAACACCAGGGGAGTAGCTAGAACACCATAGGGGAGTACAGGTAAGTACAGGCTTAAGGAAGCGCCAACCAGCACGCCACCCAGCACATTCAACGCCTGGAAGACGTTCAGCATGCCGCCGTTCACCAGGCCGATGGAAAAGATGACCGCCGCGCTGGAGGAGTTCAACGCCACGGACAGCAGGGAGCCGAACAGCAGACAGGCAAGGCGGTTTGAGGTTGCCACAAAAAAGGCGCCGCGGATACGGTCGTCGGCCACGGTGCGTATTCCGTCGGACATGATCCGCATGCCGAGCAGAAACAGGCCAATGCCGCCCAAAGCGCCCTCAAAGAGAGAAAAGGGCATGATACACAGGTTCCCGGTTGTGCGGTATGGTGATGAGGCGGGCAGATGCAAAAGCCGGCGGCCCGGTGCCGTGGTCGTCGATCAGCCGATGACCATCTCCTTCAACTCCTTGCCGACCTTGAAGAAGGGGAGTTTCTTGGGACGCACCAGAATGGGCTCTCCGGTCTTGGGATTGCGACCGGTATAGGTGTCGTACTCCTTGATGACGAAACTGCCCAGCCCGCGGATCTCGATCCGTTCACTCCGCACCATGGCTTCGGTCATGGCGCCGAAAATGAGGGAGACGATCTCTTCGGCACGCTTGTGGGAGATGTCCTTCCGCAAGGCCAGGTGTTCAATGAGTTCCGATCTGTTCATCGCTTCCTCCCGAGATGAGCCCGTATCAGGCCGCATAGTTGGCACGTGTCCGAGGTGGTATCCGCATTCTTCCCGTACAGGGCGTAAGGCCCCGTCGTGCCGTTTTCCGGTTGCCATGGGGCGAGAACGGGTGGGAACAGAGCGTCTCGCGGCACCGGTTTGTTCTTTGTGCAGGAAGCTCGTCCCCCACGGCGTACGGGCCCGTCAGGAAAACATACCCCCTGAAATCATTGCGTCAAGTAGATCAGATGCCGCATCGGAACATCTGCGATTCAGCAGCAATCAGGTTCCCCGGCCCGTGCAGTCAGATATTCCCTTGGCCCTCCTTATACCATGTCTTTGGGAAATTTAAAGCACTTTCATGTTAACCGCGGCAGGCCGTCAGAAACGGTTCCTGGAGAAATATCGGAGAAACGGGGGACTGAATTCGGCCATGGATTTCTACCCGTCGCCGCGATGCAGCAGGGTGACGCTCTCCAGGTGAAACGTCTGGGGAAACATGTCTACCGGTACGCTGGCTGCCACCCGGAAGCCGCTCCCGGCCAGCCGTCCGCAGTCCCGCCCCAGGGTACTGGGGTCGCAGGAGATGTAGATGATCCTGTCCGGCTTCAGACCGGGAATCAGGGAAACGACCTCGGCCGCGCCGCTACGGGGCGGATCCAGGATGACGGTGTTGAACCGGCGTCCCTCGGCCAGCAGGCGCCGTACCCCCGTTGCGGCATCGGCCTGGATGAATTCGGCGGTGTCGATACCGTTCAGGCGGGCGTTGTGGCGGGCAGCGGCAATGGAGTCGCCGTACTCTTCGATGCCGGTCACGGAGGCGACGTTCCCGGCCAGGGGGAGGGAAAAGTTGCCGTTACCGCAGTACAGGTCCAGCAGTTCCTCGCTCCCCTCGCACGCGGCAAACTCCCGCACCAGCCGCAACAACGCCCTGTTCTGGTCCGCATTGACCTGGGAGAATCCTCCCGGCCGGTAGGTCAGGGTACAGGGGGCGGTTTCCGGCGTTGCCCCCTCCAGTCGGTATGCCAGCAGTTCGTCGCCGAACAGCTTCCTGAGCGTCGATTTCCTGCCGGTCTGCAGGTAGAGGGCGCTGACCTGCTCCAGCCGTGCCGCTTGCTGGCGGAAAAACTCCGCTGCTCCCCGAAGATCGTCGCCGATGTAGTTGACGATCACCACCGCGCCCTGTTCCGCGCAGTCCAGATTGATCTGGGGAATCCTGTGCGCATCGGGGAATGCCGGCACGATCTCCCGCAAACCGTCAAGAATCCGGTTGATGACCGGTAGCGCCAGCGGGCACCCCTGGGGGGCATCTTCCACGAAATGACTCCCCTGGCGGTAGAAGCCGATGCAGAGACGCCCCTCCGCGACGTGAAGCTTGAACTGCACCCGGCTGCGATAGCCATAGGTCAGGGGGGAGGCGATCGTTTCCCCGATCAGCTCCCCCGGTACGCGCGCCCCGCGCCAGAGGGCTTCGGCCAGGATGCGCCGCTTCTCCGCCAACTGCCGCCCATAGGCCACGTGCTGCCAGGAGCAGCCGCCGCAGGAGCCGAACAGGGGACAGGCAGGGGTGATTCTGTCCTCGCCGGGGGTGAGGATGGAGTCGATCCGGGCCGTCAGATAGGAACGTTTTTCCGAGGTCACACAGACCTGCAGGTCGTCGCCCGGGCAGGAGAAGGGGACGAAACAGACCTTGCCGTCGCTGCGCCCCACCCCGCTGCCGCCGAATGCCAGGCTTTCGATGACGAGCCGCCGACAGGAATCAGGCTGCATTGCGGCGGGCTTCCAGGTCATGCACCAGTTCCACCAGCTTTTTCACCACCAGCTCTTCCAGGCGGGCGCCCTTGTCGGCCGTTGCCAGGCTGGGGTCTCCCCAGACTCCGCCGGGCCAGCAGCGGCGCTTGTCCCTGATCAGGATGCCGGCAGGAAAGGCGGGGAACTCCCGGGGGGCGCTCCCCTTGACCAGATGGGGGTGGCTGTGCAGGATGCGGGAGGTCTCTATCTCGCCGGCGTGGGCGTCGCCAGCGGTCTCGATCAATCCCCTCCCCTCCTCCCGGGCCAGAAGGTATTCGGTTACCACGGCGAATTCCGCGTCGGGATAGCGCTCCAGAAGTTCCTCACCCGCATCCTGCAGGGCGCAGCAGTGGGCGCCGCCGGCATGGCCGGTGAGGGCGATGAAGGCGCGCAGGCCGTGGCCGTAGAGGGAGTGGACGATATCCTTGAACAGCATCTTCAGTGTTGTCGTGGAGATGGAGATGGTCCCGGGATGGCGGGAGGTGGAGCGGCAGTTGCCGTAATGCACCGGCGGGGCAACGAACAGCGGCGTCACAAGAGCCGCTTTTCTGGCCACCTCCCAGGCTTCCAGAGTGTCCGTGGAGAGCGGCAGATGCGGGCCGTGCTCCTCCACCGAGCCGAAGGGTATGAGGACGGTGCGCGTCCGGTTGAGCCCATCCTCGAATTCGGGCATGGTCATTTCTTCGATTATCACGGGACCCCCATGAGTTTGTGCATCTGCGGGATGACCCGCACGTCGGGCAGGCGAGCCGCCGCCAGGGCGTGCAGGCGCAGGAGATGGGTCGCGGCGATGCCGCAGCGGCCGTCCGGCAGGGTGAGCGGCTGGAGAAACAACGGGGTCTCCGGCCGAAGTGAGGCGATGATCCGGCAGACGTGCCCGATCTCATCAGTCCCGGTCAGCCGGTTAACCACGATCTTGACCGAGACGTTCGTTGCGCGGGCCGTTTCCAGGAATAGACGGTGTGCGTCCCACAGGTTTTCGGCGCATTCCGCCGTGGAGGGGAGCTTCATGTCCATGCTGATGTAATCGAGCTGGTCCACAACCCGGGCCAGTTCAGCCGCCAGGGTGCCGTTGGTCTCCAGGTGGAGCGGCAAAATACGGCGCAGGCGGGGCAACCACCGTTCCAGCCGGGAGGCGAAGAGCAGCGGCTCGCCACCGGTAAGACTGATGGAATGATGGGCTCCGGGGAGCGCCTCCGTCCAGGAGCCGAGCAGTACCGCAACCCGGTCGAGGCTCATGTCCCGGGGAAGCGGTTCAAAGCTGCCGGAACCGGGGGCATCCTCCACCAGGCAGGCCTCCCCGCCGGCGAAGGAGGTGTCGCAGTAGCGGCATTCCAGGTTACAGCGGGTCAGGCGGAGAAAAATCTGACGCCGACCGGCCAGGTATCCCTCCCCCTGGATGGAGGAGAAGATCTCGGCTACGGGAAGCTGATCATTCATAGTAGCAGGCCGAGGCATTGTCCGACTCCCAGACCGTCACCGAATCGACCCTGATCACGTCGTTGTTCAGGTGTTCCGAGAGCCGTTCAAAGAGGAAGCGCGAGATATGCTCCGACGAGGGGGAGATGCCGGCAAAGGCGGGGTTTTCGTTCAGATACTTGTGGTCGAGTTCGTTGATGACCACGCCCGCCTCGCGTTTGAGCACCTTGAAATCGATTCCCAGCCCGGCCTTGTCCAGTTCGCGGGCGATAACGGTCACGTCCACCTTCCAGTTGTGGCCGTGCAGATTCTCGCAGTCGCCCTGGTAATTGACGAGGTTGTGGGCAGCGGCGAAGCTGGTCCGGATGGTCAGTTTGTACATGAAATGCTCCTGATTCCAACGGGTGGGATGATGAAATTCACAGGCGGAAATAGTACACAAAAACAGGGGCGACCACAAGAGCCGCCCCGCGGGCGTCTGGCGCATCAGGGGCGTACCAGACTCCTGATGCGCTGCCACAGGGATGGAGACGGTGTCCAGACCTGGTCAACCCTCTGGATCGGGATCCCGGTACGCGTGCCGCTCCGGCCGAATTTCTCCGTCACCCCGCACCAGACGGCCCGTTGCCACGGGGGGGGAGCGGCCTGGTTCCAGGTGGCGCGGAAGGACTCCCTGGTCAGGGGGGGACCGAAGTTCCATTCACTGACGTCGATGGAACTGGCCCTGCCCCAGCGGTCGCGCCGTACCCGCTCCACATAGGCCAGGTGCCAGTAGCGCCCCATGTCGAACAGGGCCACGTCCCCCCTGCGTATCCGGGCCGGGACACGGTTGTTCAGTCGGCTCACGTCCGCCTCGCTGCGCGGGATGGGAAAGGAGGGGATCCTGGACTTCACGTAATCGACACAGTAGCCGCGACGCCTCTCCCAGTCGTCGCAGTCCCAGGCGCACCAGCAGGGCGATGCCAGGCAGAGCGGCAGGAAAGCCGCGACCAGAAGTACAAGGTGCTGCACGATTCTCAATCCTTTTCCGGACAAACGGGGGCAGTCCGCCGGATCATGGCGGGGCCCCCCTCACGTCCACTGGTCAGCGTTGCGACGCCTCCAGGGCCTGGCCGATGTCGGCGAGGATGTCGTCGATATGCTCCAGGCCGATGGAGAGACGGATGAAGTCCGGCGATACGCCGCTGGCCAGCTGTTCCTCCTCGGAGAGCTGCTGGTGGGTGGTGGAGGCGGGATGGATCACCAGGGATTTGGCGTCACCGATGTTGGCCAGATGGGAGAGCAGCCTGACATTGTCGATGAATTTCCTGCCTGCCTCCACTCCACCCTTGATGCCGAAACCGATGATGGCCCCCTCCCCCTTTGGCAGGTATCTGCGGGCATTGGCGTGATCCCGGTGGCTGGCCAGCCCCGGGTAGTTGACCCAGCTCACCAGGGGGTGGTTCTCCAGCCAGGAAGCAACGGCGCGGGCGTTTTCCACGTGGCGCGGCATGCGCACGTGCAGCGTCTCCAGCCCCTGCAGGATCTGGAAGGCGTTGAAAGGGGAGATGCAGGCCCCCATGTCGCGCAGCAGCGTGACCCTCATCTTGACGATGTAGGCCTGGCTGCCCAGGGCCTCCCAGTACTTCAGGCCGTGGTAGGAGGGGTCGGGCTCGGTCAGCTCGGGAAACCTGCCGTTATCCCAGGCGAACGTTCCGCCATCCACGACGGCGCCGCCGATGCTGGTACCGTGGCCGGCGATGAACTTGGTCAGGGAGTAGACCACGATGTCCGCGCCATGCTCCAGCGGCTTGAATAACCAGGGGGTCGTCACCGTGTTGTCCACGATCAGCGGGATACCGGCCTCGTGTGCCACCGCCGCGATAGCCTCGAAATCATCCACGTTGTTTTTGGGGTTGCCCACCGATTCGCTGTAGACCAGGCGCGTATCCTGGTCGATGGCCCTGCGGACGTTCTCCGGGTCGGATGAGTCCACGAACCTGACGTCGATGCCCAATCGGGGCAAGGTGTAGTGGAACAGGTTGTAGGTGCCGCCGTACAGATAGCTGGTAGAGACGATGTTCTGACCGGCTTTGGCGATGTTGAGCACCGCATAGGTGATGGCGGCCTGGCCCGAGGCGACCGCCAGGGCGCCGACGCCGCCGTCCAGGGCTGCCAGGCGTTCTTCCAGCACGCCGGTGGTGGGGTTCATCAACCGGGTGTAGATGTTGCCCGGCTCCTTCAGGCCGAAGAGGTTGGCGGCGTGGTCCGAGTCGCGAAAGACGTAGGAGGAGGTCTGGTAGATCGGCACTGCCCGGGAGAGCGTGGTCGGATCAGGGGTCTGTCCCGCATGAAGCGCGAGTGTTTCGATTGATTTCGTTTGAGATTCCATGGTTCCTCCATGATTGGTGACAAAAACGGGGGGGAAAAACGGAGCGGCGCCGAAACGGGGAAACCGCTCAGATGGTGATGGTCTCTCCGGGACGCAGCTGCCGCTGCTCCCCGGACGTACCAAACGATGCCACGAAGAGGTAGAAGAACAGCCCCAGGGCACAGAGCAGCAGCACGAACAGCGGCGCGATCCTGATGCGCGCGTTGTCGCGCCGGTCGGCCGGCAGGATGAGCCCGGAAACGAACAGCATCACCCCGTAGATGCCCATGCCGGCCGCGCCGAACATGGCCAGCCGGAAGAGCCGCAGCTCCGTTCCCGGCGAGAGGGAGAGCAGTCCCGCCAGGGGGGCGTGGTAGAAGCTGGCCAGGATGATCAGCGCCAGCGCCGCCAGCAGGAGGCGCAGGGCGGTGCGAACCGTGCGCTTACGCATGTGTCCCTCTCATCATGGTCAGGAACACCACGACAGATCGCCCATGCCTGCCCTGAGGATCTCCGGGGGATCGCTGACCAGACTCACCACCGAACTGACTTCCCGGCTGAGTTGGCCCCCATCCACGACGATGTCCAGCTGGGTGCCGAAGATATCCTCGATGAATGCCGGGTCTGCAGTGGGCTCCTCGCCGGACAGGTTGGCGCTGGTGGTAACGATGGGACAGCCCAGCATCTGAACGATCTCCAGGCAGATGCGGTTGTCGGGAATCCTGATGCCGACGGTTTTCTGGCGGGTCAGCAGCAGATCGGGTACGTCGCGGGTGGCTTCCAGCACAAAGGTGTAGGGCCCGGGGAGGTAGCGCTTGAGGATCTTGAAGGCGGTATTGCTGACCCGGGCGAAGCGGGCCACCTCCGACAGGCTGGGGCAGATGAACGAGAACGGCTTCTTGTGTTCGCGCTGTTTCATGCGGTAGATGCGCTCGATCCCCTTCTTGTTGAAGATGGAGCAGCCGATGCCGTAGGTCGTATCGGTGGGATAGGCGATGATGCCGCCGTTTTTCAGACAGTCGACCACCCGACTGATCAGACGTTGCTGGGGGTGCTGGGGATGGATTGCAAGGAGCATGCGAAAAACACCTTCCTGTGGGGGGGATGTCGGAAGAGGCGCCGGCCGTTCCCAACCTCCGTCTCTGGGTTACAAGCCCCTTCAGGTGGCAGAGAGTAGCAGATACCGGCTGTTTTGTGTATTGAAAAAACCCCACCTGCCGGGTGCGGGATGAACCGTCTCCGCGTATCGGGTTTCAGTGGCGGCGTATGACGAAGCAACCCCGGCTGAGCCGTTGCTCCAGCCAGCAGCGCAGCCACCCCTTCAGGGAGGCGCGGGTAACGGGCAGAAGGAACAACAGTCCCACCAGGTCGGTGAAGAAGCCGGGGGTTAGCAGCAGGATGCCGCCGGCCAGGATCAGTGCCCCGTCCAGGAAATGGGCGGCCGGAATCCGCCCCAAGGCCAGCTCGTCCCGGATGGCGACGATGGTGCGAACTCCCTGGGACCTGGTCAGCCAGGCGCCGATCAGGGAGACGATCAGCAGGCTGGCCAGGGTGGGTAGGAAGCCGACGGCGCGCCCCGCCTGGATCAACAGCCAGATCTCCAGAAACGGAACGATGATGAAGATGAGCATGAGACGCGGCAGCATGGGGAGTCCTCCTGCGTTCCTGTACCGGTGGCGCGGTCAGCCGGTCATGCTTTCTTGACGAACTGTGATTTCAGCTGCATCGCTCCGATGCCGTCGATCTTGCAGTCGATGTCGTGGTCTCCCGAAACGATGCGGATATTTCTGACCTTGGTGCCGACTTTGACCACTGCCGAGGCCCCCTTGATCTTCAGGTCCTTGATAACGGTCACTGTGTCGCCATCGTTGAGCTGGTTGCCGAAGGCGTCGCGGACGACGGGCCCGCTCTCCGTGGCGTCGGCGGTTTCAGACCCTGACCATTCGTGGGCGCATTCCGGGCAGACGTACAACTGCCCGTCTTCGTAGGTGTAGTTCGAGCCGCATGCGGGGCAGTGGGGCGGAGTTTGCATGGTTTATCCTTTGGTGGTGCCGTGATTGATGGATGTGACCGGCTCGTGTAGCCCTAGATCAGTCCGCTGCGGGAGAGAATCAGGATGGCCACCAGGACCGGGCTTACGTATTTGATCAGAATATGCCAGAGCGGGTAGAAGTGGAAGCTTACCTCCCCCTTCTCGATCTCATCCCGCGCCATTGAGGTGGTCATGACCCAGCCGGTGAAGAGGGCGATGAACAGCCCCCCCAGGGGCAGGAGGTAATTGGTGGCCACCAGATCGATGGAGTCCAGGAAGTTGCGCCCGCCGATGAAGTGGACCCCGGCCAGCAGGTTATTGGAGAGGGCCGAGGGAATGCCCAGCAGGAAGATCAGGAATCCCATCACCAGCGTAGCCGTGCGGCGTTCCCACTTCAACTCGTCGCAGTAGTAGGCCACCACCACCTCCAGAAGCGAGATGGCCGAGGAGAGCGCGGCAAAGACCAGCAGCAGGAAGAAGAGGATGGCCACCAGCGTTCCTCCCGGCATCTGGCTGAAGATGATCGGCAGAGTCTTGAAGACCAGCCCCGGGCCGGCGGCGGGGGCCATGTCGTAGGTGAAGACGATGGAGAAGATGGCGATGCCCGACAGCAGTGCCACGCAGGTGTCCATGATTGATACGGTGATGGCCACGTTGGGAATACTGGTCTTCTCGTCGGCGTAGCTGCCATAGGTCAGCATGGCGCCCATGCCCAGGGAGAGGGAGAAGAAGGCGTGCCCCAGGGCCTCCAGCATGGCTGCCGCGTCCAGCTTGCCCCAGTCGGGTGTAAACAGGAAGGAGAGCGCCCGGGGACCGCCGGGAGAGAACAGCCCCTGTATCGTCAGGACCACCAGGATCAGAAACAGAACCGGCATCATCAACTTGTTGGCCCGTTCAAGACCGTTGCTGACCCCCTTGAGGACGATCCAGACCGTGGCTGCCATAAAGATCGCCTGCCAGAACAGTTGCGCGGCATCATTGGCCAAAAGCGCGCCGAACAGTTCCGGCACCTGCCGAGGGTGGCCTCCGAAGGTGCCGAGCACGGCCAGCCAGAGGTAGTCCACCGCCCAGCCGGCCACGACGCAGTAGTAGGAGAGAATCACGAACCCGGCCGTGACTCCCAGCCACCCAACCAGGGTCCAGGGGCCGCCGGCCAGCGCGCGGAAGGCGCCTACCGGGTCCTTGTGGGTGTGGCGGCCGATCACCATCTCGGCGATCATGATCGGAATGCCGATCAGCGCGATGCAGATCAGAAAGAAAATGACGAAGGCCCCCCCGCCGTGCATGCCGGTGATGTAGGGGAACTTCCAGATGTTGCCCAGGCCGATGGCCGAACCGGCCGAGGCCATGATAAAACCGAGGCGACTGCTCCAGTGGCCGCGTTTCTGTGTGCCGTGATACCGTGCCATGAATCTACCCTGTTGCCCCGCTGTGCGGCAGCCATGAGTCATCGAGTCAAAAACCTGTTCACCCTACCCCAGCACACCACCACTGTCAACGGGTTAGGGCGCAAGGCCAACAGATAGTGCATCCCGGCGTCATGATTCGTTTTTGCTATTTCATGGAGCGCGCTTCTGCACTACTATCCGCCCCATGAATCGTATCAGACCGATGGACGAAAATTGCACATAGGAGGCATGCCATGTCGCACCAAACCCTGATTCTGCTGTTTTTCGGCGCCATCCTGAGTATCATAGGGCTGGCCGGTACGCTGCTCCCCTTTCTGCCGGGAGCGCCGCTGCTGTTTGTCGGTCTCCTGCTCTGTGCCTGGGCGGAAAATTTCCAGTACGTGGGAGTCGGCACCCTGCTGATCCTGGCAGCCATGGCGGCACTGACCTGGCTGGTGGAGTTCCTGGCCTCGGTCCTGGGTGTCAAGAAGTTCGGCGGTTCGCAACGGGCAATGCTGGGCGCCGCCCTGGGGGGAGTGGTGGGGATGTTTCTCGGGCCGATCGGAATACTGCTGGGTCCCTTCGTGGGGGCGGTGCTGGGGGAGATGTCGCTCAATCGCAGCCTGGATCAGGCCGGCCGCGCCGGTTTCGGTACCGTGGTGGGACTGGCGATTGGGGTGGCCGGCAAACTGGCCGTCGCCATCGCCATGCTGGGACTCTTTCTGCTGGTCAGGCTGTACTGAAAGCGGGGGCGCGTCACAGCCTGATCATGTCCTCGTGCTCCTCGTCGTGGGGGTTGATGTGGATCATCACGTCCCCCACGTTGGGAAAACCGTCGAAGATCAGCTCCTTGACCTTCAGGGAAACATCGTGGGACTCCTTGACGGTCATGGCCGGGTCCATGTCCAGCTTGAGATCGATGATCATGTACTGCCCGGAGCGGCGGCCGCGGATGTCGTGAACATGCTCCACCCGCTCCACGCTCTCAGCCAGACGCGTGACCTTCTCGATAAAATTCATCGGTACGCTGCCGTCCATCAGGTCGTGGGCCGCACCACGGTAGGTCTCCAGGCCGATGTGCAGGATGAAGAACGAGGTCAGACCGGCTGCCAGGGGGTCCATGATCCCGAAACCGAAGAAGGCGCCCAGGACACCGGCCAGGGTGGAGATGGAGGTGAGGGCATCCTTGCGGTGGTCCCTGGCGATTGCCAGCAGGGACGGGCTCTCCAGCTCCCGGCCGGTTTTCTGGGTAAAACGGTAGAGCCACTCCTTGACCAGGATGGTGAGGAATGCGGCCGCAACGGCGATGGCGCCGGGAGACGTGAAGTCGTGGCGGATGATGGAAACCACCGAGTCGTAGAGGATCCAGCCGCCGGTGGCCAGGATCACCAGGGAGATCAGCAGGGCTGCCAGGCTCTCGGCCCTGCCATGGCCGTAGGGGTGCTTCTCGTCAAAGGGCTGGCGCCCCAGCCTGAGCGCCACCATGGTGGAAAAGATGGCAACGAAATCACAGGCGCTCTCGATGCCGTCGGCGAACACGGCGTCGGAACGCCCCCAATGACCGGCGGCCAGTTTAAAGACCATCAGCAGGGCGTTGACCCAGAAGCCGACCCTGATGATGGTCTCGGCCCTGTCGAAGCGTTGATCCCGTTGCATGTTTCTCTCCTCAGGCGGGACGCAGGTCCCTGATCCTCAGTTGCAGGGTTGTAGCACCGTTCCACTGGTTCATCTCCGCCACAAAGGCGATATCCACCCGTTCCGCAAGCTGGCGGGACGCCATGCGGAAGGCGATGGCGTTGAATACCTGGCCGTCCCGCTCCAGCCGCAGGCGCAGGTGTTCTCCCCCCACCAGGCGCTGTTCCAGCACCCGCATGGCGCGCATCATCAGCAGCGGCTCCGGGTTACCCATGCCGAAAGGCCCCAGCCGCTCCAGCTCTCGAGCCAGCTCCGCGGTCACCTCCCGTGGCTCTGCCTCGACATCGATCTCCAGACGGGGCACCAATTCTCCCTCTCCCAGGATGCGCCGCGCCTCGGCCTCGAAGGCCGCGGCAAACCCAGCCACCCCTTCGGCCGGGAGACTGACGCCCGCGGCATGACGGTGCCCACCGAAGCGGGTCAGCCGGTCCGCGCAGGCTCCCAGCGCCTCCAGCAGATGGAAGCCGTGGATGCCGCGGCCGGACCCCTTTCCCTCACCCTGCCCGTCCAGCGCGATCAGTATGGTGGGGCGATGGAACCGTTCCACCAGCCGCGAGGCGACGATACCCACCACCCCCTGGTGCCAGTCGCGGGATGCCAGCACGATACTGCGCCGGTCCGGGTAGTCTCCCCCCTGCTCCACCAGTTCGACGGCATGCTGGAGCATGGAGCGCTCCACGGCCTGGCGTTCGCCGTTGGCGCGGTCCAGTTCGGCGGCCAGTGCCCGGCAGCGGTCCGGGTCTCCCCCGAGCAACAGCTCCACCCCCGCCACGGCACTCTCCATGCGGCCGGAAGCGTTCAGGCGCGGCGCCAGCCGGAACCCCACCTGGCCGCCGCTGAGCGCCCCGGTGAGCCCGGCCACCTGTTTCAGGGCCTGGATCCCTGTCCGGGCCGGATCGGTCATGAGCCTGAGCCCGTGGCTGACGTAGATGCGGTTCTGGCCGATGAGCGGTACCACGTCGGCGATGGTTCCCAGGGCCACCAGGTCCAGCCACTGGCGCAGATCCGGGCCGGAACCGTCGCCGAAGGCTCCCGCCTTCCTGAGAGCCGACCGGAGCGCCACCAGCAGGTTGAAGGCCACACCGACTCCGGCCAGGCATTTGAAGGGATAGTCGCACCCCGGCTGGAGGGGATTCAGTATGGCCCGGGCCTCGGGAAGGGTCCCGGTGGGGCTGTGGTGATCGACGATGATCAGGTCCGCCCCCCGTTGGCGGCAGGAGCGCGCCTCCTCCACCGCCGTAATACCGCAGTCAACGGACAGGATCAGGGTTGAGCCAGCATCCATGATCCGCTCCAGGGCCTCGCGGTTCAGGCCGTAGCCGTCGTCGAAGCGGTTGGGGATGAAGTAGTCGCAGATAAAACCGGTCTGCCGTAAAAACGACACCAGGAGCGTGGTGCCGGTGATGCCGTCCACGTCGTAGTCACCGTAGACGGTGATCTTCTCCCGGGCGGAGCGGGCCTGGAGCAGGCGTTCCAGGCAGGCCGCCATCCCCTTCATGCGCCCGGGGTCGAGCATGTCCGCCAGGGCGGGTGAGAGAAAGGAGGCGATGGCGGCCGGTTCGACCATGCCGCGGCCGGCCAGCACAGCCGCCGTCAGGGGCAGGATACCCGCTTCCCCGGCACTGGCCCGCAAATCCGTTGTCTCTGTCCGTACGATCCAGTGCGTGCCGCGCATCTGTTCCCTTCACCCTTCTCTTAAGTACTACACCAACCCCGGAGTGTCTGAAAGAGCCGGGGCCACACCGCTGCCACCGCGCTGTAACCGTCAGTCCGGATGAGCCTCCGCCGAAGCATGCCCTTGGCAAAGGCCTTTCCGGCAGGCGAGGGAAACGTCACGGATCACGGGCTCGTTATTCCAGTTTCAAATCAAAGATGATATCAAGGCGGCGAGGAAGAAGGCGACGGAGGCGTACGAGAATAGTACGTTGAGGAGCCTTCGACGAGCCAACGAAGAGAGCGCTTTGAGTTGGAATTGGAATTACATGAAAAAAGATCCCCCGTCGGTGCGGGGGATCTGGTCTGGTTCCAAGCCTGGGGCGGCAACTCCGGAGGCATGCCGACCGCGGATTCGGTTCAGGCTTTTGCCTTTGCCGTTGCCTGGGCGCGCAGGGCCCGTTCCTCCAGCAGCACCACGATCGGGCTGGCAACGAACACCGACGAATAAGTCCCTACGCCGATTCCCACCAAAAGTGCCAGGGAGAAGTCGTGGATTACCTCACCGCCGAAGATGAACAGCGCCGCCGAGGCCATGAACGTGGTCAGGGCGGTGATGATGCTGCGGGAGAGCACCTCGTTGATGCTGCGGTTGAAGATGACCGGCAGGCTCTCCTTGAGGTTCTTGTGCATGTTTTCACGGATCCGGTCGAAGATAACCACCGTGTCGGTGAGGGAGTACCCGGCGATGGTCAGCACGGCGGTGACGAACAGCAGGTTTATCTCCCGGTCGAGCAGGTAGAAGACCGCGAACATGGCCAGGCAGTCATGCACCGTGGCCAGGGTGGCGGCGATGCCGAAGCGGAAGTCGAAACGCCAGGCGATGTAGATGATGATTCCCACCAGAGCTATGGCCACCGCCACCAGGGTGTCCTTGCGCAGCTTGTCGCCGATGGAGGGGCCGATCTCGGTGGAACTCTCCACCGTAAAGGCGTTATCGGGATGGGCCTTGCCGAAGGCGGCCCGCACCGCGTCGGCCGCCTTGCCCAGGCTGATACTGGTGTTCCGGTCGATCTTGATCAGGAGCTTGTTCCCGTCCCTGATCTCCTGAAGATCCGCCTTGGGGATACCGTGTGCGTGCAGCGCCGTGCGGGCGCTGGCGATGTCCATGGGCTTGCTGAACCTGAGCTGCATGGCGGTGCCGCCGGAGAAGTCGATCCCCATGTTGGCAGTGCCGCGGGCGATGGAGATGATGCCCATGATGCCGATCAGGGAAATGATGATCGAAACGGCAAAGGAAATGTTCTTCTTGCCCATGAAGTCGATGTTGGTCTTGCCCAGAAATTCCATGATCTTCGCTCCCCCTATATGCTCATTTTCTTGACGGTTCCCCGGTGCAGGACCAGGTCGAAGATCACCTTGGTGCCGATCAGCGAGGTGAACAGGTTGATGATGACCCCAAGGCTTAAGGAGACGGCAAAGCCCTTCACCGGGCCGGTGCCGAACTGGAACAGGACCGCGGCGGTGATCAGGGTGGTGACGTGGGAGTCCATGATGGTCAGAAAGGCCTTGTCATAACCGGCGTCCAGTGCCGAGCGGGGCGGTTTTCCCAGGCGCAGCTCTTCGCGGATGCGCTCGAAGATGATCACGTTGGCGTCCACCGACATGCCGATCAGGAGCACAATGGCGGCGATGCCGGGCAAGGTCAGGGTCGCCCCCAGGGCCGCCAGGGCTCCCATCAGGTAGAGCACGTTCAGCAGCATGCCGAAGTTGGCCACCATGCCGGAGAGCTTGTAGTAGATGGCCATGAAGACTACCACCAGGGCGACCCCGATCATGCCGGCCATGAGCCCCTTGGTAATGGAGTCCTGTCCCAGGGAGGGGCCGACGGTTTCGTTCTGGATGATCTTCACCGGCGCGGGCAGTGCCCCGGCCCTGAGCACGATGGCCAGGTCGGCGGCGGTTTTTTCGGTGAAGTTGCCCGAGATCTGGGCGCTGCCACCGGAGATGCGTTCGCGGATCACCGGCGCCGAATAGACATTGTTGTCCAGCACGATGGCGAAGCGTTTATTCACATTGGCTGCGGTGACCTGGTCGAACAGCCGGGCACCCGTGGAGTTGAACTCGATGGCCACGTAGGGCTGGTTGAACTGGGAATCGATGCGTACCTGGGCATCGGTGAGCAGGTCACCGGTGATCAGCGCCTTTTTCTGCAGCACATAGGGGATCTCGCTGACAGCCCCGGTCTCCGGATCAACCTCCTTCTCCTTCATGATCTCGGCGTCCTCGGGAACCGACGGGGAACCGGGGGGGATGTCCTCCCGCACCAGTTTGAACTCCAGGCGGGCGGTTCTGCCGATCAGGTCGATGGCCCGCTGGGGGTCCTTGATGCCGGGCAGCTGCACCACGATGTGGTCGGCTCCCTGGCGCTGGATGACCGGTTCGGAAACGCCGAACTGGTCGATCCTGTTGCGGATGGTCTCCAGGGCCTGGGCCACGGCCTTGTCCTTGCGGTCCTGGGCCGCTTCGCCGGAGATGCTCAGGTTCAGGGCCACGAAGCCGCTGTCATCGTACAGCGGACTCTGCTGGTAGTCCGGGTACTTGTCCTTGAGCATCTTCTGCACCAGGGCCGCGGTATCCTTCTCGTACAGCAGCAGGGTTACCCGGTCGGAAGCGGTGCGGCTGATACGCTTGAAGTGCAGCTTCCTGGTGGTCATGGTATCTTCCAGGTCGGTGGCCACGATGTCCAGCAGACCTTCCACCGCCTTCTGGGTATCCACTTCCAGCACCAGATGGGTGCCTCCCTGCAGGTCGAGCCCCAGGTGAATCTTGTCCTTGGGCAGGAAGCCGCTCCACCAGGGGGGAAGTTGCGGCGCCAGTGTAGGGACCAGGTAAAGAATCGATACCAGGGCGAAGATAACTATCAGGCTTATGCGCCAGCCGGTTTCTTTTGGCATGAAGCTCGGTCTCCCTTCGGTTATGCGTGTCGGGTCGAGGGTATCACCGGTAGGGTCGTCCTCTTCCGGTCAGGGACTATTTGTTGGTGATGGCGGCGATATAGGACTTGGTGATGCGGATGACGACCCCCGTGGCGACTTCGAGGCCGACGATGGTGTCGTCCACTGAGGCGACCTTGCCGTGCACGCCGCCGGCGGTGATCACCTGGTCCCCCTTCTTGATGCTCTCCAGCAGGGCGCGGTGTTCCTTGGCCTTCTTCTGCTGGGGGCGGATGAGCAGGAAGTAGAAGATGGCGAACATGAGCGCCAGGGGGATGAACTGCTGCAGCGCTCCCGCTCCTCCACCGGCTGCGGCGCCGCCCGGCGGGCCCGACATGGCAAATGCTAATCCAAACATAGAACTATCCTCCTTAAAACGTTTGATGTAGCTGCTGTTTTTCATAAAAATCCCGGCGGAATCCCGCCAGGTCGTTATTCCTGATCGCCTCGCGCATCCGGCGCATCAGCTCCAGGTAGTAGTACAGGTTGTGATAGCTGTTCAGGTTCGAGGCCAGGATCTCCCCTGCCCGGTACAGGTGGCGCAGATAGGCGCGGGAGTAGGTGCGGCAGACATGGCAGCCGCATTCCGGGTCCAGCGGCCCCGCATCCTGTTCGTAGATCTTGGCCTTGATGTTGATCCTCCCCTGGCTGGTGAAGAGCATGCCGTTGCGGGCGTTGCGGGTCGGCATGACGCAGTCGAACATGTCGAAGCCGTGCCAGACCGCCTCCACCAGATCCTGGGGGGCGCCGATGCCCATGATGTAGCGGGGGTGCTCCTCTGGCATCAAGGGGCCGCAGGCCTCCATCACGCCGTACATCTGCTCCTTCTCCTCCCCCACCGACAGGCCGCCCAGGGCGTAGCCGTCGAAGCCGATATCCCTGATCTGCTCCAGGCTGCGGCGGCGCAGGTCGTAGTGCATCCCCCCCTGGACGATACCGAACAGAAGCTGACCGTCCCGACGGTGGACGTCCTTGCAGCGCCGGGCCCAGCGGCTGGTCATCTCCAGCGACCTCTCCACGTACCCGTACTCCGCCGTTGCCGGCGGGCATTCGTCGAAGCACATGATGATGTCCGCACCCAGGGCCTCCTGGATGCCGATGGAGAGTTCCGGGGTCAGGAAATGGTAGGAGCCGTCCAGATGGGACTGGAACCTGACCCCTTCCTCGCTGATGGTGCGCAGTTCCCCCAGGCTGAAGACCTGGAATCCGCCGCTATCGGTCAGGATCGGCCGCTGCCAGTTCATGAAGGAGTGCAGCCCTCCCAGCTGTTCCACCAGCCGGTGGCCCGGCCGGAGGTAGAGGTGGTAGGTATTGGAGAGGATGATCTGGGCGTTGACCGCCAGCAGGTCCTCGGGAGTCATGGCCTTGACCGTGGCGTTGGTTCCCACCGGCATGAAGATCGGGGTCTCGATGGCGCCGTGGGAGGTGGTCAGGCTCCCCAGGCGCGCTGCGCAGGAGCTGTCCCGGTGGAGAACTGTAAACTGAGATGCTGACACTATTCACCTGTACGCAATGGTAGTACGCTGATGCGGCGCCACGATCCGGACTGGCCGTGGCCAGCCCCAACGTTCGGACTTATTCGATGAGCATGGCGTCGCCGTAGCTGTAGAAGCGGTATCCCTGCCGCACCGCCTCCCGGTAGGCCCGCAGCACGCTTTCCCTGCCGGCAAAGGCTGACACCAGCATGATGAGCGTTGATTCGGGCAGGTGGAAGTTGGTCACCAGCCCGTCCACCACCCGGAAACGGTAGCCGGGATAGATAAAAATATCGGCCTCCCCGGCGCCGGGGCTGACCCCGCCGTTGCCGTCGGCGGCAAACTCCAGGGTGCGGGCCGAGGTGGTTCCCACGGCGATCACCCGCCCCCCCCGCTCCCTGGCGGCGCGTATGGCGTGGCAGGTCTGTTCGGAGATCCGGTACTGTTCGCTGTGGATGCGGTGCTCCTCCACCCGCTCCACCCGCACCGGCTGGAAGGTGCCTGGCCCGGTGTGCAGGGTCAGACAGGTCGTCGCCACCCCCCGTTCTTCCAGCCGCTCAAGAAGCTGGGGAGTGAAATGCAAACCGGCCGTGGGCGCGGCAACGGCGCCGGCGCTCCTGGCAAAGACCGTCTGGTAACGCTGCTGATCGCTGTCGTCGGCCGTGCGTTGCAGGTAGGGGGGGAGCGGCATTTCTCCCTCCCGCTCCAGCCAAGAGGAAAACGGTTCCTCGCCCGCGAACTCCATCAGCCATCCCTCCGGCTCCAGCCGCTGCACCACCCGGGCGGTCATGGCCCCGGCCAGGCTGACCATCTGTCCGGGCCGCATCCCCTTGGAGGAACGGAGCAGGCAGCGCCACCGCTCGCCAGCAGTCTCCTCCCGGCGCACCAGGAAGATCTCCACCCTGCCGCCGGTAGCCTTGCGGCCATAGAGGCGGGCCGGGATCACCCGGGTGTCGTTCAGCACCAGCAGGTCTCCGGGCCGAAGACGCTCGGCGATGTCCCGGAACCGCCCATGACTGATGGCACCGTCGGCGCGGTCAAGGAGCATCAGCCGCGATCCGTCACGCTCCGGCGCGGGGTAGCGGGCGATCAGCTCCTCGGGGAGATGATAGTCGAACTCTTTCACAAGCATGGCTGCACCGCTTCAACGGATATCAAAGAACTGTTCCAGCGCTGTTCCGGGATAGTAATAGAAAAGGATCTCGACATAGGAAAAACCGGCCAGGGCGCGCTGTTTGGCGCCCCACTGGCAGAGCCCCACCCCGTGGCCGTTGCCCAGGCCCGAAAAACTGGCCACCCCGTCCCTGATCCGCACAACGAAGTTGGTGCTTTTGATCAGGCCGTACCCCATCCCCTTGCGGAACTGGTCACCGGTCAGGGTCAGGGAGCCGCCGGAGGAGATCACCGCCACGTTCTTCAGCCTGCCGCGATCATTGACGGGGCCCGGCCTGATATCGCTCACGTCACCCACCCTGAGGCCGGCGGCCCGCAGTTTTTCACCGATCTCCTTCAGGCTCAGATCAAGGCTCCAGATGCTGGAGGGGCTGGCCAGGCAGTACTCACAGGTAACTCCCTTCAGGTAGGGGAGTGCCAGGCCCCACACGTTTTGCGATGCTTCGGTCCTGCCGCCGCAGTTGGAATGGTAAAACGCCTGGATGATCTCCCCCCCGTAGGTCAACACCTGGCCGCTGGTCTCGGCCACCGCCCGGCTGGCGCGGCTGTCCTCGATCTGGCTGCCGTTGTAGACCTGATCCAGAACCGACGATTCCAGGTGGTACGGGGCATTAGCGCGCAGTTTCTTGCGGTGGAGGGCGTAGGTTCGGGCGATCACCGCCTGGGCCTTGACCGCTTCCATGGGCCAGGACGACGACACCTCGCAATTGATCAGGCCGACCAGGTACTCCTCCAGGGGGAGTTCGTTGACGATCAGGATGCCCTTATCGGAAGGTGCGACCTCGACCATGCCCCGGTAGGGTTTGTCGTTCACCAGTACCCGCCCTGCCCCGGCAAAGCTGAGGCGCTGGAAGACAGTGCCGTCGATGGTCAGGGCGCCGTCAGCTGGCCTGATGGTTACGGGCGGCACGAGCGGTACCGCATCGCCGTTTTCACGCCTGGCCAGCAGTCCGTTGCCGTCCAGCACGACGCTGGGAGCGTTTTTAACGATGGCCACGCGGATGGTCTGGCTGAAAACGGTACGCGCCCTCCCCTGCCTGGCCGAGGGGAGCAGCAGGATCAACGCTGCCAGCAGAAGGACGCATATACGCAGGGGTAGTGATCGCAAAACGTAAAGATACAAGCACAGATGCGGGCTCTCTGTCAATTTTTTTGATGGCGGGACCGGTGTCCTCGGCAGAGCTGTCTCGCCGACCATGGCGCCCCGGTCTAAGCCGGGTGCCTCCGGAACTGTTCCCGGGACAAACCAGGGACGTATATGGTGCGGGACCCACTCACGCTTTTTGCTTCAAACGCACGCTCTCAATGCCAGGGACGTGAACCGAATTGAGTTTTCGAAAGAATGTGGGATAATTCTCTGAAATATCGTAACTACCTGGAATACGGAGGTGTGCGCGATGACGGTTCAGAGCGATGAACAACTGGCAAGGCGAATCGAGGAATTGGCCGGGGAAGCCGAAATCATGCTCGAGGAGGACGAGACCAGGAGGGATCTTAAGGAAAAACGGGGCGCCATGAAGCAGAGCCTGTATGACGGATCAAAAAAGCTGAAACACGTTATCCCGAAGGGGAAACATGTTTAGCCCCAAACCGTAGCCCGCCCCGAACATACTACGTCTTCCTGTTCCTATTATAAATTCATGGGGCTGGGGAACAGGGGTATTGATCCTGAAAATGATTTGAGAAAAAAAAGCCGTCTGCGCGTATCAGCGCAGACGGCTTTGAAGTATTTGGCTGGGGTACCTGGATTCGAACCAAGAGTGACGGAGTCAGAGTCCGTTGCCTTACCATTTGGCGATACCCCAATGAAGAGACGTTTGTATACCAAACGATTCCGCAGGAGTCAAGCATTTTCAAACAAGCACCTCAGCTACTCCGTACCGACTATCCATTGACATACGTTTTTCAAAAGGGTATACACGTGTGTCACGAAATCTTGTTCAGTGCCACGGAGGACGATCAGACCATGCATATGGCGGACGCACTCATTTCACCCGCAGTCGGCGCTACCATGTGGGCCGCGTCGGCCGGCATGGTAGCCTACAGTTCCGCCAAGGTCAGAGCCCAGCGGGACGAACGCACGACTCCGCTGATGGGAGTCCTGGGCGCCTTCCTGTTCGCGGCCCAGATGATTAATTTCACCATCCCGGCAACCGGCTCCAGCGGTCATATCGGCGGCGGCCTGCTCCTGGCGATCATCCTGGGGCCGCACGCAGCCTTTCTCACTATCGCCTCGGTGCTGATGGTCCAGGCACTCTTCTTCGCCGACGGCGGCCTGATGGCCCTGGGCTGCAACATCTTCAACTTGGGGTTTTTCCCCGCCTTCGTGGCCTATCCCCTGATCCACCGGACCCTGGCCGGAGCGAGCCCAAGCCGCCTGCGCCTGTCCCTGGCCGCCGTCGTTGCCGCCGTTGCCGGACTGCAGATGGGAGCACTGGGGGTGGTGCTGGAGACCGTTGCCTCCGGTATTTCGTCACTCCCCTTTACCACCTTCATCAGCCTCATGCTTCCCATTCATCTGGTCATCGGCTTGGTGGAGGGCTTCGTCACCGCCGCGGTCGTCTCGTTCGTGGCGTCCGCCCGCCCCGATATCCTCCAGGGCGCCTCACCCGTCACCCATCCTGAACGGGCATCTCTGCGTCCCCTCCTGCTGACCTTCCTGGCGGCTGCCCTCCTTACCGGTGGGATCGTATCCTGGTTCGCCTCCGCGCATCCCGACGGACTGGAGTGGGCCATTGCGCGCGTCACCGGCCAGGAGGAGTTGGAGGCGCCGGCCAGTGGTCCTCACGCCGTCCTGGCAGCACTTCAGGAGAACATCGCGCTCTTGCCCGATTACTCCTTTGGCGCCAGGGAAGAAGCCGGTGTACCATCCGTCACGGCTGGGGATGAACGCCTGGGTACCAGCCTGTCCGGCATCAGCGGTGGCCTGGCCACCCTGGGGCTGGTGACCGTCATCGGCCTGCTGCTCAGGAAGCGCTCCCAGCCCGCCCGATGAACCGTCACCTCTCCCCTGGCAGGTGCGAGACCTGCGTACCGTCCCCGTTCTCCCCGGTTCCGTGAGCAGGCTCTCCATGGAAGAGGTCCTGACCGACTTCCGTCGGCTGGACCTGCTGGCCCGGGAGGGGAGCCCCATCCATCGCCTGGACGCCCGGGCCAAGGTCATCACCACCATGGTATTCATCACCACGGTGATGTCCTTCGACCGCTATCAGATCTCGGCCCTGGTCCCGTTCTTCGTCTTCCCGCTCTGCCTGACTGTCATGGGTAACATTCCCCTGGCCTATCTTATGAAAAGGGTCGCCCTGGTGCTCCCCTTCGCCCTGATGGTGGGACTATTCAACCCGCTCCTGGACGACCGAATCCTGATACGGGTCGGGACGCTGGGCATCAGCGGCGGCTGGCTCTCCTGCGCATCCATCCTCCTGCGGGCCATGCTGACCGCCGGTGCGGCCCTGATCCTGGTCGGCGTGACCGGCTTCACCCCCCTCTGTCACGCCCTGAGGCGCCTGGGGGTTCCCCAGCCGTTCGTCGTACAGCTGCTCTTTCTCCACCGCTACCTGTACGTGCTGATCGAGGAGGCGCGGCAGCTCTCCCGGGCGCGCCGGCTGCGCTCCTTCGGCCGCAGGGGACTCGGCATCCGCAACAGCGGCCCGATTCTGGGTAACCTGCTCCTGAGAACCTGGGAACGTGCCGAGCGGATCCACTTGGCGATGCTGGCGCGGGGGTTCAGGGGTGAGTTCCCCCTTCCTGGCCACTCCTCCTTCGGCATCGGGGAGTTCGCCTTTGTCACGGGGTGGTCGATCCTCTTCATTACCCTCCGCTTCTGGAACCTTTCCGCGGTTCTGGGGCGGCTGTTGACCGGAGCGGGAACATGAGCGACCGCATCATACAGGTGGAATGCCTCAGCTACCGCCATCCGGACGGCACCCGGGCGCTGGAAGACGTCTCCTTCAGTATCCAGCGGGGCGAGGCAGTGGCCATCATCGGCGCCAACGGCGCCGGCAAATCGACCCTGCTGCTGCACCTGAACGGCTGTCTGCTGCCCCAGACGGGCAGCGTCGTCATCGACGGCCAGCCGGTCGCCAGGGAACTGCTGCCGCGGATCAGGCGCAGCGTGGGCATGACCTTCCAGAACGCCGACGACCAGCTGTTCATGCCCACGGTGGCCGATGACCTGGCCTTCGGCCCGCGCAACATGGGCCTGCCTGCCGCGGAGGTGGAGCAGCGCGTGGCGGCGGCCCTGGCTGCCGTTGATGCCGTCCATCTGCGCGACAGACCCCCCTACCGTCTGTCGGGCGGGGAGAAGCGCCGCGTGGCCCTGGCCACGGTCATCGCCATGGAGCCTGACATCATCGTCATGGATGAGCCGACCACCGGCCTGGATTCCTTTGGCCGGCGCGCCCTGATCCGCATCCTGAAGGGGATCGATCACACCCGCGTCATTGCCACCCATGACCTGAGTCTGGTTTCCGAGCTGTGCCAGCGGGTGATCCTGCTCCACCGGGGCCGCATCGCCGCCGATGGTCCCGTTGACCGGATTCTGGGCGACGGCGAGTTGTTGGAGCGCTGTCGCCTGGAGCCCCCCCTGGCCGTCCTGAGCTGTCCCCGCTGCGGCACAACGTACAACGGGCTTCAGGATCGTTCCTGAAGCCCGTTGTCGTTAACGGCACATCCCTTCCGCCGCAGCGAATCCCGGCGCTATTTCTGAACCCAGCGCCCGTTCTGCAACTGCATCCACCAACCCGGCTTGGCCGCCTCTCGTCTGGTTTCCGCATAGGTTGCCGCCGCCTTGCCCATCATCTGGTTCAGGGCCGCCTTGGATTCCCCACTCTTGTTGATCTTGAGTATGGCCTTTGCCATGCTGCCGATCACGGTCTTGCGGTTCTGGTTTTCCTGGTTAACCAGGGCCTCGTCGGCCGGGGTCACCCTGGCCTTGTCGCGGACCACCACCAACCCCTGGCTGGAGAGGCCAACGGCACCGCTGTCGAACAGACGGGAAAGCGCCGGGAGGCGCCTGCTCATCTCGTCGTAGGCTTTGACCACCTCCGGCATGCCGGCCAGTTCCACCGCCAGTTCATCTCCCACATCCTCGGCCGCATGGGCCACGCCGCACAGGGCAAAGGAGGGAACTTCGTTGAACAGGCCGCTCTGGGGTTCGGGCTCGGGCTTGGCCGGTTCGGCCGTGGGCTGCTGCTCCGGCGCCGGCGTCTGTTTACCGTTTTCTTTCAGCAGCATCTCATCCAGGGACTTGTAGGCTTCCTTGACCGCCTTCTCGGGAAAATAGACATTGACGGTTATGATCGCACATGCGGCCAGGAATGCGCACACCCCTGCCAGCAGCCATCTCAACATTCTCGTTTTCATGGGTTCCTCCCGTATGAATTTTTGCCAACCATAGCATAACGCTACCACAAAAAACAGCCCCTGGCGGAACGGCGGTTTCATTCGTCCCAGGTAAACTCCGGCTCGGCAGCTGGCGGCTGTTCGACCGCTGCGCCTCCCGCTGCCGCCTTGCCGCGGGCGGCAGCCTGCTTGATGGAATTGAACAGGTGATCCAGGGCGATGCGGTTCTGGCTGGGAGCGATGGTCACGCTCAGGTCGCGCACGCCGAAGAAGCTGGTATGGGAGATGTCAAGGGTTTCAAAGGTCAGAAAGCCGCCCCGCAGGTCCGCGGAAATCTCGGCCTGGTCAAAGGGACGGTCAGTGCGGAAGAAGAAGCCGCTCAGATTCTTGCCGGACAGCTTCTGCAGAAAGACCCTGCTGACCAGCATCTTCTCGCCGTTCCCCTCCCGGGCCCACAGCTGGCTGAAGCCGGCCAGGCCCGCCACCCCCCTCCCCCGGTTTCCCAGGCTGATGAAACCGTCCACCCGGCCGGAGATGTAGTCCCTGATGGTCGGGATGCTGGCGCAGAGCTGTTTCAGGCTGAGTCCGTTGATCAGCAGGTCGCCGCGGTACCTGAGCCCCTCCGCGAAGGTCAGGGAGCCGCTCCCCATGAGTTCACCACCGAAGAGTGACGAACGCAGGGAGTCCATGCGGGTAACTCCGTTCCCGGCGCTGAACCTGAAACTGCTCTTCCCCAGGCTCAGGGGACCGAAACTTGCGGAACCGATGACAAGGGACTGTCCGCCGCCGGTCGTACCCCGGAAGAGCTCCAGCAGGCGGGGATACTGTGCGCGGGTAAACTGCGGCGCATCATGATGCGTCTCGACCTGAGTCGTGCCGGACAGGTCCAGGGAAAAGGGGATCGTGCCGCTGATATCGGCGATCGTCAGCTTCTGGGAGGGGACGTCCAGCACCACCCCCCCCATGGTCAGGGAACCTTCCAGCAGCATCCTCCCTTCATGCAGGGTCAGGCGTGCCCGGGAGGCGAGCGAGCCGTTCGTACCGGCCTCCTGGATCGGTCGGGGGAGCAGATTCACGAAGGGATCGATGATGTCGTTCAGAGGGGTGGCGGCCAGGGTGAAACCGACACTCCCGGTTCTCTGCCGGGACAGCGGGTTGGCGATATCGCCGTTCGCCTCGATCCTCACCCGCTCTCCCGCCATAATACGGGCAGAATCGATGCGGAGCCGCTCGGGCGAAAAAGAGCCGGTGAGGCGGTAGCCGCCGGTGGAGACAAGGGTCTTGTTGCCGGCTCCCCTGACCTCCAGGCCGCTCCCCGCACTCTGAAAATCGACGGAGACCGTACCGTCCCCGGAACGCCGTCCACCGAAACTCATTGCCAATGTGCCGTTGCTCAGCCGGGCATCACCGTGCGGCGGGAGCAGGCCACCGATCATGGCGGCCCGCGCCCCGGTGATCCTCCCCTGGAAATCCATTCCGCGCTCCATGGCAAACGGGTCGATGGTGAACCTGGCGTCCAGGGCACCTCCCAGGAGCGTGCCGCCCAGCTCCCCCCGCGCTCCCGCACGGGAAAAGGCGAGCCGCAGCCGGGGCGTCCCCACCCGCTTTCCCTTCCAGGTGACGCCGCCAACCGCGGCATCACTGCTCCCCTCGAGCCATTGCGCTCCCCCATCGGAGACCAGAACAGCGCGCACCATCCCGGAGATCCCCTCCAGCAGCACTCCCTCCCTGTTGATGGAGCCACCGGAGAAGCGGGCGGAGAGCGGGATACGCAGTCGCCCGTTTCCGTTTTCCCGGACCGGAAGCCGCAACTCCATCTCGGGCAGGGAGAAGAATGAGCCGTCGGTCAGGCGCGCCACGAAGTCGCGCAGTCGGACGGTTTCCCCGGAGAAACCGAAGTCGAAGCGCGCGTCCCCTCTCTTCGCTCCCAGCCCCAGGGAGCTCAGCCGGCCGGTTCCGCTGGCGGCGGCTGTTCCCCGGCTCATGACCAGACGGGTATCCAGACGGCCGTTTCCCAGGACAAGGGAGTGATTCCCGCGGGCTCCAGTTACATCGTTGAGCCGCAGTCTCGCCCTGGCAACGAAATCCCGGATTCCCCTGCCGGTGGCGTCCAGGGAGAGGGTACAGCCGCCGGAACCGATCTTCAGGCCGGATATCCCGCCGTGGGAAACGACCCGGGCAAGGGAAGGCGCCGAGACCACCAGGCCGGCATTCAGGGGATTGGCCGCTGCGGGGTCGAACCCTCCCCGGCCGGAAACGCTTAAGCCCATGATCCTGGCGCTGAGGTGCGGAAGACGCGCTCCCTCCAGGGCAAGCCGGTTCGTGAGCGCGATCAGGAAAGGTGCATCCAGGCTCTCCAGCAGTCCCCCTCCTCCCCTTGCCCCGCGGGTCAGGCTCCCCTGTACCGCATAGCCTCCCCTGCGGCGGGAGAGGGAGAGCGGTGCGTTCACACCGTCGAAGATCAGCCGGCCGTCCCGCTTAAGTGAGGCGTTGCGCAGCGTGACGCCTCCCGAGGCCATGGTAACCCCATGGTGCGCGTCACCTTCCAGGTGGATGCCCCTCGCCTCGACGCTACCGGAAATGGTTGTTCTCTCGCGTTCCCGTTCCGGCAGCAGGAAGCCCAGGCGGCTCAGTTCCACCCTGGAGATACCCAGATCAACGCTGAAGCGGCGCCGCGTGCGTGCCTCTTCCAGGGTGGCCGCGGCATGACCCACGACGCGGTCGTTCAGTTTCAGGACGAGCGACTCCAGTCGTGCCCGGTCCACGGCCATATCGTAGCCGGCGACCAGATCAATCTTTCCGTTCAGGGAGGGGGATGGGTGATTTCCAGCTGTGCCGCGGGGGCGGGGGAGGCCGGTGACGTCCAGACTCCCCCTGATGCGAAGCCTTGTGCCATGGAGGGTGGCATTCATGCGTACTCCTGCCCGGCTCTCAGCCAGCAGCGGCGCTCCCTTCATGCCGAACATACCTGCCAGCGAGGCCGGAGCGATGGAGGGGGCCGACAGGGTCAGGTCCAGGATCGGCTCGGTTCCGGGGCGGAGACTTCCCGTCAGGGTATAGCGGTTGCGGCCCGGGTCCCGGAAGGAGAGTTCCAGCCGTGCGTCGCTGCTTCCCCTGGTGGTCAGGTCGGTGAGCCGCAGGTTGAGCCCCCGCAGTTCACGGCCGTTGATGGAGAGTGCTCCGTCGCTGACACGAAGCAGTGCGATGGAAAATTCCGCGCCGGAAGGTTTCCGGGAAGCCAGCAGACGCTGCAAGGGGGAGAAATTCCACACGCCGGCGGAATTTCTGCGCAGGTCGACCCTGACGCCTGACAGCGCCAGCAGCTTGAGGCTCCGTTTACCCCGCAGCAGCCCCCCCCAGTCCGGGGCAATGGTCAGGGTTTCCACCCGACAGAGGAAGCCGGGAACCGTGCCGGGCGGGTTGGCCAGACTGATCCCCCTGAGGGAGATGACATCGCCTTCCAGTGAGGTGGCGCTGACCTCCAGGGGGTGGCGCAGGTAGGTGGTCAGGATGCGCGAAAGGAGTCGCGGCCCCTGGGAGCCGTTCAGGTAGAGTTTCAGACCAAGAAAGGGGAGCGCCACCAGACAGAACAGCAGGACAACGACGGCACCCAGCCGTCGCCCCGGGCCGAACCTGCGGATATTCCTTTCCGTTTCACTCATCCCGCCCCTCCGACTCTCTGAATGTAAACCGAATCCCGTGCCTTGACAACCCGGGGATGCGCAGCAGAGAGGCGCCGGTCACCCTGGTCAGGCAGGGCGCCGGCTTACCCCGTGCCCGGTTCCGTGGTATACCTCCTGGCAGACGACGGGCGCTCCGGAAGGGGATGATAGACAAGGGTGACGATCTGCTGGTTCCCCGCTTCTATCTGGAGCAGGGAATGGCGGGGTGGCTGGAAGGTACGGTGCGGCACTGGATGGCGGACCGCCCGAACTGCGTGGGATGACGGGTCGAACGGGGGAGACCGTTCCCCCGTCCGACCCGTGGGACTCAGTTGACCAGATTCAGCGGAGTGCCGGCGATGAAGGCGGCGATGTTGGCGGCGGTCAGACCGATCAGCCGCTGCCTGGTCTCCAGCCGCTTCCAGCCGATGTGGGGGGTCAGGATCACGTTCTCCAGGGTGTAGAGCGGGTTCTCCCGTGGCGGAGGCTCCTGCTCCTGCACGTCCAGGCCTGCTCCGGCAATGGACCCTCTGGTCAGGGCCTGGATCAGGGCAGGTTCGTGGATCAGCGGGCCGCGGGAGGTGTTGATGATGAAGGCGGTGGGCTTCATCATTTCCAGCCGTTCGGCGTTGATCATATGCCGGGTGGCGTCGGTCAGGGGGCAGTGCAGGGAGACGAAGTCGCTGGTGGCCAGCAGCTCCTCCAGGGAGACGAAACGCAGGTCGGGGGCCAGTTCCGGTCGGGGGGTGCGGCTGTGGACGACGATCTTCATCCCCAGGGTGCGGGCGATGGCGATCACCCTGCGCCCGATCTCGCCGAAGCCGACCACTCCCAAAGTCTTGCCGTTCAGTTCCACGTGGGGCAGTTGCAGGCCCTTGAAAAAGTTGTCCAGGTTGTCGCGGCGCAGCATGGCCTGCTGCTGCACCAGTGAGGCACTCAGGTTGAGCATGAAGGTGATGGCCAACTGGGCCACGGCGTCGGTGCTGTAGCTGGGCACATTGCAGACGCTGATCCCCCGGGAACGGGCCGCGGCGATGTCGATGTTGTTGTAGCCGGTGCCTGCCTCGCAGATCAGTCTGACCGATGCCGGGAAACAGTGGATCAGCTCCTTCCCCAGGGGCAGTTCCTTGGTGATGACGATGGAATGTCCCTCCACCCGGGCGGGGATCTCGTCGTCGGTGCTGTCAGCATAGCTGGTGAACCTGGTCAGGCCCGACAGGGGCGAGAAGTCGAGCCTGCCGTCGAAATCAAGCCTGGCCGCGTTGAGAAATACCGTGCTGTTCATGGAATCCTCCCTTCCGGAGCCTGCCACCATCTCCGGTGCATCAGCAAAAAAACAAACGGCCCACCGATTGGCGGGCCGTCCCTTACCCCACGACTCGAAGCAGTCCACGCAAATGAAACCACATCTCCGATATAATCGGTTGCCGATCCCATCCACGCATTGTACATCACCACATAGCGGGGTATAAACTGTTGGCGGAACTATACGTCAACATACGCCAAAACTCAAGCGGGTTTCGAAAAAAAATGACCTAGTTCAGAAGCAGAATCGCTCCGTCGTGGTAGTTGTCGCGCTCCACCCTCACGGCGTCCTGGGGCTCCCTTCCCCGCTGGGCCCGGCGCAGGGAGGTGGAGTAGCCGGTGATGTGGTTCCCCTGGATGCTGACCATCTCCCCCAGGAAACCGAAGACGCGGATGCCGTCCACCGGCAGGTGCCCCAGGCCTGCCGGGCGTTCCAGGGAGAGGTGGTTGTCGGCGATGGTGACGCTGGCGGCATTGCCCACGAAGATGCCGTGGCGTTCCAGGGGGCCGCCGGCGGCCAGCAGGGTATGGATCTCGTTCTGCCGTACGATCACCCGACCGGCGCGGTCAGCCCCCTTGCCGGTACGGTTGGGGCCGGCGTGGCTGACACCCACATGAACCCCCTGCACCGCATTTTTGATCACGGTGGACTCGACGATCACTTGGCCCGCCTCCCTGCCGGCCACCACCACCCCCTGGCCGATGACGGCCCGGGCTGCCGAATCGATGGCATTCAGCCATTCTCCCAGGGCAGCGTTGGCGTTGCGGGCCCGCGTCGACCCCAGAACTCGGCGCAGGCGGCGCATGATATGGATGCGCAGGAACCCCTCCTGGCCGGGCTGTCCATCCTGGGTGACCCGGAAGCCGGGGATCCTCTTGTCGCTTTCCACCGCCTCTTTCAGGTACGTCCTGAACGCGGTGTCGATCCAGCACTGCACGACCTGGCCATCCCTGACCTTGATCTTGAAGCGGTAGCCATCCGCCAGGGGAGGCTCCCCCTCCTTGACCAGCAGCAGCGCCGACTGGGCCAGATTGTCGCGGAACCTGCGGCTGGCCAGGGCCTTGCCCACGCGCTCCACGGTGGTGCCGGCAGGGAGGATGCGGCTGTGGCGCAGCACGACCTGATTGGTGTTCAGCAGCAGCAGGCCGGTCTGCAAGTGACCGACGTAGATGTCGCACCTGTCGATCGTCACGCGGCAACTGCAGGCCGAGTGAGAGCCCGGGGGGTTCATCACCCGCAGACAGGCCACCCGTCGCTCCCGTCCCCCCTTGCAGCGCAGCGCCACGCGGGTGAGACTCACCAGGCGCGTCTCTTCGCAGCACACCGTGCCGAAGAGGCCGTCAGCCGCCACATTGCCACCGAGACAGTACAGGTCGCGCAGATCCACGGCATCGCAGTTTTTGAACAGCAGCAGGGTGTTCAGCCCGATGCCGTGGATGCGCGAGGCAGGACCGGCGCCGTTCAGGCGCAGCCTGCCCCGGTTGGCCACCACCACCGTCGTCTCCAGGGGATACTGACCTGCGGGAAAGCAGATCACCGCGTCCCCCTTCTCCGGTATGCGTTCGAAGATCCGCTCCCAGCCCGGCCCCGGTGTGGCCACCAGATCAACGCAGCAGCGCGTCTGGCTGGTCAGGGGGCGGAAGGAGGGGCGGCAGTCAAGTATTCTGGCGCCACCGCCGGGAAGCCAGGTCACCAGAGCCAGGGGGGCGCGGTAGCGTCTGATGCCCTGGGGCCTGGCCCCTTCGCCCCGGCTGAAGCTCCAGGGAGTGACCACCTCGGGAGCCGAGGGGCGGGCGGCGATAATCCAGAAGTCTCCGGCCCGGGGAGTACCCTGGAAGCTGATGCTGAGGCCGGTCTGGCCCAGCGTCCCGGCGGAGAGCGGCAGCAGCGGTTCCGAGGTCAGGTCGTCGCCCCGATTCCAGAGGCGCAGATACACGAAGCGTTCCTGATCCAGATCGTTGACCACCCGGGGAGCGTAAAATTCGTCCCTGTCGCCGCGCTGTTCCCATGCCGTGTCGAAGCCGGCCGGCGGCGCCTGGACAATGGTGAACTCCTGGCTGTCGGGATCGTAGCTGGTGGCCACCCCGCTGAAATGACCGGTCGTTTCCGCCACCCGCTCACCGTTGGCCAGAGCCGCCCCCCAGGGGAGCAGCTCCACTACCTGTCCCTTGAGCGGCCAGTGCAGGGCGTCCTTCGGCGGGGTGAGCAGTCTGAGCCTGATTCGTGCGCCGTTGTCGCTCATCAGCACGGCCCGGTAGAGCGGCGCGGCATTGTCCAGCCCCCAGGTGAACTGACTGGCGCTGACCGCCTGCACGCGGATGGCCTGATTCTCGGCCCCCAGATAGCCGCCCGACTGGGCGGGGGAGCAAAGGCTCCCGCCGGACGACGGCTCCGTAAAGCTCACTTTCAGGCGGCTCAAGGGCGTATACTCCATGTCTTCGGCCAGGCTGCCCTGGGGCGACCAGTTCAGGCAGACCCGGCGCCAGACAGCGCCGCATTCGCCGCTGCCCACGTCCTCCATGACCCTGACCCGGTGCATGGTGCGCATGCGGCAGGTGGTATCGGCTCCCCCCAGGGCCACCTCGAACAGTTCCCGGTCCTCCACGGCGCTCACCGGCTGCTGCCAGGCCTCGATCCAGATCAGGTCCACCCGCCCCTTGCCCCCCGAGGGAGGGGAAGGGGCATGCTGGGGCGCCTGGAAGCTGAGCCAGTTCTTCTGCTGGTGGAACGGCTCGTCCTGGGGGAGTTCCAATCGCAGCCCACCCAGTTCCAGGCTGCCGGCCGTAAGGTCGAAGGTCATCCTCCCCTGGAAAGTGCCCGGATTGACGGGGAGGAAACCGCTGTCACGGGAGCCGAAGGGGCCGATACTCTCCAGCCGGGTCTGACGCAGGGCCTCGGCCTCCAGGCGCGCGGCCTCGTTGAAGTCGTCGTCGGTCAGCACCCTCCCCTGCTGCATCCGCACACCGGCATACTGTTTTCTGAAATCGGTCGCTTGCCGCGACAGGTCGATAGTGGACATGGGGACTCTCCTAGGTTTCCCTGATCAGATTGGGCAGACGCCCGAAGGGCATGAATTCATCGATCTTGATCCGCAGGCTGTCCAGCTTCGCGGGATCGTTCAGCAGGCAAAACGCACCCATTTCCGAGCCGTTGGATGCGCCCCGACCGATCTCCGGCGCCACTGTTGTTGACAGCTGCAGGTAGTGCGGGTCGCCGAAACGGCGCGAGACGAACAGGGCGCCGGCATCGTCCAGCAGATGAGACTGAGAGGGGTGCGGCACGCTGGAACCGGGGGCGCGGGCACTGAAGCGGAAACAGCCGTTCTGGGTATCGCCGCTACGGACCACTCCGGCCACCAGACTGTCTTCGGCATGGATGCCCTCGACGTTCACCGCCAGGTCGGCCGGGTCCGGGACCAGCAGGGTGGAGCGCAGCAGGGTCAGCCGGGTTGTGGGCAGGTCGATGGCCGGGCTTCCCGCGGTGCGGCTGTGGATGATGGAATCCCGCACGATCAGCCGACCGACGGACGCGCTGGCATCGTTGAGGCGGATGCCGGCCAGGATACAGTTTTCCACCACCAGCTCCTCCACGAAGCTGTCGATCACCAGGAGTACCGGCGGCAACGGCCGTGCATTGGCGTCATCGCCGCCTGGGTCCAGGGTGCAGTAGCGCAGGCTGACCCGCTCGAAGCTGGTGCCGGACCCGCCCTCCTGAAGCATCAGGCAGCGGGGTATGCTGCGGGTGCCGAGCCAGAGCCCCTCCAGCTTCAGCTCCGCGTTGGCCCGGCCTGCCCCCAGGCGCCAGAAGTTGACCAGACGCAGATAGGGACGCTCTCCCTCGGCGGCACGCACCTGACAGTCTGTCAGGCCCGGCTGGTCAGGGGGGTTGACGTAGGTGGCGCTGTCCCGCACCAGAACGACCCCTTCCGGCGGCGTACCCGGGGCGCAGCTCCCCTCTTCCCAGAACAGCGTGGCTGCCTGGCCGTCGCTTTCGCGGCCGAAGCCCCCCGCGCCCAGGGGCCCCACCATGGCCGCATGGTAGCGCACCCGCAGGGAGGCGAAGCCGTTGGCGCCCCGCCTGACCAGGAAGCGCCCCTTTTCCGGGTCAATCACCCAGTCCACCCCGGCAGGCGGCGTCAGGGACCAGTCGTCCAGGTTGGCACCGCAACTCCGGTCGCGGGGGATCAGGGACTGGCCGGCGGCGCTGGTACCGGAGAGGGCCAGGGCCGGTATGCCCAGGGGAGTGACGCCGTTTTCGTCGGCCAGGAGCGCTGCCTTGCCGCACTCATCCACCAGGCCGAGCCGCACCAGACCGCTGAAGACCCCCTCCTGAGTCAGAACGGCGGCGCTGGGCAGGGACGCCAGAACCCGGCGCAGCGCCGCCGAATCGTGGAAGAGTTCCCCCTCCAGGCGCTCCAGGTCCCGGGCGGCGGCCAGGCGCAGTTCCCGGGTGGTGATGGGCGCCCCCTGGCGCCCCCTGTCCATGATCCAGGCCCGTACCCGTTCATCCATGCGGAAGCGTACATCTTCCAGCAGGCAGCAGTCCATGGGCCGGGGGAGGGACCACTCCCGGGCAGCGTTCCCGTCGGGACGGTCGGACGAGGGATCGCCGGAGGCGAACAGCGCCAGGTCGCGGCCGCTGGGGTCGAAGGTGAACCCCTGGAAGGGACCCGCCAGCCGCCGCATGCGCCGCGGCTGGACGCCGCGCAACGGCACTACCTGCAGCCGGTAGAGGTGGAAACTCAGCCGGGAAATGCCGCGCCTGCCCCTCTCCCCGTCGGGACGGCGCAGGTCCGGGGTATAGTGGAATTCGTCGAAAGGTCCTCCCCTGAGCCGTGCCGAACGGGGCGAACGCAGGTCCGCGGTCCCCCCTTCCGGGGTGGCGGTCACCATCCCCACCCGGGGCTCCCCGTCCAGGGAGTGGCGCATGCGGGCCAGGCGATGCATCTCCTCCACCACCATGCCTTTCCAGCCGGTGATATCGGAGATCAGCTGTTCCAGCACGGTCAGGGTTCCCGTACGGCGGCGGTAATAGATCGTCTTGGCCACGTCGGCCCGCCGGGCGCGCGGATTCTGGGCCGGGACCAGCCGGGTGCCCACCATCTGGCCGATATAGGGGATGGCCCAGTCGCTGGCCAGCTCCACGAAGGCGTCATCCCACAGGCGGTCCTGGCTGCGCTTGAGCAGGGCGGCCTGTTCCGCCAGGGCCTCGATGAAGGCGCGCAGGGCTCCCCCCCCTTCCCCCTGATCCAGGTCGCGGTAGACTGCCGGCAACCACTGCCACAGTTTCTCCGAAAAATATGCCTGATAGTCGTCTCGCGCCCTGGTCATGACGCTCCTTTCGTGACAACAAAGCCGTTGCTCCGGCCACATGCCGTACAGCCGGCGAGGAAGCGAAATTCTCCACGTCCCGGCCCATGCGCCCGGGAGCGGATCGTCCCGCTCTGCCCGGCAGAAGATTCCCCAGCGGCCGGTCCGCTGAGACGGGTAACGGGTGCGCCGCTCATGCGCTGACCGCGCTGATAACGATGCCGAAGCCCGACCGGCCCGGCTCGCCGAAATCCCAGTAGCGGCCGGCCGGAGGGCGGCGGCCCCCATCGACGAAGGGCATGCCGTTGAAACTGGCCCAGCGCAGGTCCCGCACCCCCTCCACCCCCAGGAGCGCCTCGACGACCCTGCTCAGAAAGACGACGCCGTCAGGTCCCAGGCGCTCGGGCCGCAGGATGCCCCTGTCAGAGGGCGGGTCGTACAGCGGCAGCAGGGCCCTGGCGGCAACCTTGGAAGGATCGTAACCGGAATCCGCCAGGATGTGCAGCTCCAGGGAGGCTGGCTGGGGCTGGGAGCGTTCCACGGAGATGGCGGCATCGGGTTCGCTCAGCTCCCGCAGCCGGGTGCGCACGAGAGGCAGCACCTGACTGTCGCCGATATAGTTGATCAGGGCCGAGGGACGCAGGCCGGCAGGGTCCCAACGCCAGGAGGCGCGCGCCCCCCTGACGCCGGCCACCGTCGTCGCCGCCGCTTCCAGGTCGGCCAGCGACACGGCCCTGCCCAGGAGGAGCGCCGAACGGGGCGCGGTGGCCAGGATCCGGTCGGGCGATTCGGCGTCGGCGCCGCCAAAGGCGGGCAGGATGTTCTGCACCTGACGCAGTCCGGTCACGGGCCGGGCCATCTGGGTGATGGAGCCGGCCGGCGGCCGGGCCGCGCCGGCGCCGAACCGGTAGTCGGCCAGGATGGGGCTGCCGCTGGGCGGTCGGGCAGCCGGGCCGAGGGTGACGTAGGTCTCGCCCGCGTCGTCGTGACGCACCACGTAGACCCGGTCGGATGACGAGCAGCCGAAGAAGCTGGGCACCTCCTTCCACGGCACCCCACCCACCTTCAGGGAGAGGCTGCTGGCAAGGCCGCTGGGGGTGGCAGCGCTGAGATAGGTGAGCGGCTTTTTTGCCAGTTTGAAGGTCTGGGACGGTTGCGAGGCATCTCCCACCCCCAGCAGCTCAGCGCTGACCGTTTCCCCCCGCGACACGTGCAGCACGTTACCGTACAGCGTCAGCGGAGGGACCAGTCTCCTGTCCCACACCGGGTTCATATCCAGATCAATGCGACGGTCGCCTCCCCCCAGGGAGCCGCGCACCGAAACCCCCTCCCCCTGGGCATCGCTGAGCAGCATGGGGCCGGCCGCGATACGCGGCTCTTCCGTCAGGCCGGGCAGGCTCAGACTGTCGGCCTGGGAGACGCTGGCCGGCGGTGGGGGAACCACCCGGGCGGCGGGGGCAAGCCCATGGTAGAGCGTTATCCTCCCCACGTCGTCCGGACTCCAGTTCAGCTTCCGGTCCAGGGTGACGCTGGTCACGGAAACACGGATATGCGGGGTGACCAGGGTCCGCTCCACGCTGTTGTCGCTGTCGCTGATGCGGCTTTCCAGCGAGGTCAGCAGGACACGCCGCACGCTGGTCACCGTTTCGGCCCGGCGCGCCTCCAGAAGATGGCCCATCTCGAACAGCAGCACCTCTCCCGGCCGCAGGGACAGTGACGATTCCAGCACCACCGTCCTGTTATGGATGGCTCTGGTGGTGTCGTCCCCCAGTGCGCCCGCCTGCCAGAGCCGGGCGTGGCTGCCGGGCGCCAGAAGGCGAAGATCAGCATAGCTCGCCCCCGACGGGGGCGAGACGGAACGGCTGAGGAGCAGCTCCAGGGACCCCCTGGCGGCCGTCGGGTGGACCTCTTGTACACGGCAGCACTCCTGGTGTTCGCCAAAATCCAGTACCAGCGGGTCGCCGGCTTTCAGGCGACAGCCTGCCGTCTCCACCAGCAGACGCTGGAAGGGGAGCGTGAGCGTTCCGGAGGGCGCCACCGTCACCGCCAGACGGTTGATGCGAGGCTCCAGGGTAGCCGGAGCGGTCAGCTCGAACAGCTGTGGCGGCTGCATGCCCAGGGTTTCATCAAGGAAGGAGCCGCTGCGAAAGGCGCTTCCCGACGGCAGGGTCACCAGCCGCATACCGTCCGCATGGGCCGCCAGCAACGCCTCGCCCGCCACCGCCGGACGGGGCTGATACCCCACGAGGGACACCAGCCGCCGGGCAGCTCCGGGCAGGCTGGCGGTGGAAAGATAGCTCTCCCCCGCCACCAGGGCATCGTAGAAGCTGATCACATCGGCCAGGTAGGCACCCATCTCCACCAGCATCAACCCCAGGTCCTGGTTCTCCCGGGCCCGCCACCCGGACAGGCATGACGAGCGACCCAGGGCGGCCAGGATCGACCGGCGCCAGTGGCCGAACAGGCCCGGCATGCGCTCCTCGCGGAAGCGCCGGGGGGTAAGCCCCGCGGCAATGACGGAAAAACTGGGAAACGGGTCCCGCGTGCTGGTACTCATGCGCCCCCCTCCATGACCAGGGTCAGGGTGCCCTGGTCCGGTCTGGTGCGGTCGTTGGAGATCCGGAACACCTCGTTGCTCCCGACCCTGAGCAGGAACTCGCCGAAGGGGCGCCAGCCGAAGCGGCCGCGCCGCCGCACGTACATGCGTGGTACGGCCTGAACCCCGGCCGTTCGCTGCACCGCGGCCATCAGGGCGGCCCGTGACAGGGGCTGGCCAAAGCTGAAGTTGTCGGGGTCGAAGAAGCCCCCCTGGCCACCGCTGCCGAACAGGGCCGCCAGCACCCGCTCGCGCACTTCGGCGGCGCGGGCGTCGGAGGTCAGGCAGATGTGCAGCTTCAGGTCGAAACAGGCGTAGTGCGGCTCCAGCACCCGTACCTGGCGGCCGGCCTGGCGGATGCGGTGGGCGAGCTGTTCCAGTTCCCGGCGCTGCTCAGCCGACGGGCCTATTCCCTGCCGGGGGTCGGGGGTGACGAACAGGGTCGGCCAGCTGCCGGTCCAACGCATGACCGCGCCGCAGCGTTGCAGCCAGGGAAGCTCGCGCCTGGCGATGTCATCGAAATCTTCCGGCCGCACTGCGCGCTGGGGGAGGCTCCTGAAGGCCTGGGGCGCGTTGATGCGGATCGAGTGTTCCGATTCCGGGTCCCTCCCCCCCTCGGCCGCCAGCGGGTTCGTGACCGAGGCAACAAATGCGGGGGCGCCATGGAGGAAGCGGGTCAGGGTGTCAGCGGCCACATTCATCAGCCTGCCGTTTCCCAGGCGGTACCGCACCCTGAACAGCGAGCCTTCGGCCGGCGCCGTGCCGAACTCGCCGTCTCCGAAGCGGATGGTCGTGCCCCGGGAGCTGGCATAGTCCCGGAAGCTGAACTCCCCTCCGGCGCGCTGGTGCGTGAAGACCGGGCGGTAGCTGCCATCCTCCAGGGTGAAGACCCGGGCCAGGGGCGAAGCGCTGTTTTCCCCCACCAGCTCCGGCAGCCATTCCCAGGGACCGTCGTCCTGACGGCTGAGGGTAAGCTCCGGCCGGGAGCGTTCCGGACGGTCGGGATCGGGGAGCCAGACCAGGGCCCTGTCATCGGATCCGGGCAAGGAGTAGAGATACTTGATCTTCTCCGTGCCTTCCGGAAGCTCCTGACAGGAGGTATTCGGCCCGATCCGTTCAATGGCGGACTCCAGCAGCGCCACGGACTCTTCCCGGTCGTCGGCCGGCCCGATCCTGAAGCTCGCGTCGCGGGTTTCCCCTGAGGTGGCCGGAACCAGGTTGCCGTATACCCTGAGACAGGTCAGGTCCAGGGGCCAGGGGGTGGGCTGTTCCCAGCGAATTTCGGTAATCTCCGGAGGATCGGCCAGGGGATCGAGGGCGTTGCGGGCGCCGCCGAAAGGAACGCATACCAGCAGGCGCCGGTCGGGCTGGTCCGGGGTTTGGGGATGGGTGGCCAGGAGCAGCCACTTGCCCCTCGGATCGATGGCCCCATCGGCGTCGAACGCTTCGGCGTGATGTCCCCTGATGGTCAGGGATCTGCTGCCGGCCGGCAGCCAGGTGGCATCCTCATCCCAGATGTGGGGATAAAACCGGTTGCGCCGGGATGAGACCCTGAACTCCCTCCCCCTGTCCCGCAGCCCCTGGCCCAGCTCGAACACCAGCCGCCCCTCGGCGTCACCCACGGCCAGTCCCCCTTCCAGGAAACACTCGTCCTCACTATCCTCCCTGACCATGACGTTCAACCAGCCCCGCGCGCCGCTGCCGTTATCGACCGGGTAGTCCACCAGTCGCGCCAGATGCCGCAGTGAACGGCGCTGACTGGCGCTGTCGAACTGCACCTCGCGGCTGATGCGGTCCTGGGAATAGGAAAATTCATCTCCCAGGGCGCTCAAAAGCTCCACCATCAGCATGCCCAGATCGGCCTCCAGGCGGTCCTGCCAGTCCGGGTAGCGCTGGGAGGCGAAATCCAGGAGCGCCTGGCGGAAACTCCAGAAGTCGCGGGCGCGGTAATCCACGGGAAAATCAACCAGTTCCCCCGCCTCGTCGTACGGTTCCCCATCGGTGCAGTCGTGGTCGCTGTCACAGGCGGCCTTGAAGGAGAAGGGGAGATGGTTGAAATAGGGGTCGAAGGCGGGGTGATCCACGGACAGTCGGTAGGTGCCGAAACCGCCCGGCTCCGCCACCTGGAGACGCAGGACCCGTCGTCCCTGCTCCAGCCCCAGGGGCGGCAGGGGCGACAGCACCCTGACCTGCTCCGGCGGGGCACCGTCCTGGGAGGTGATGCTGAACCGTCCGGCGTCCAGGGCGTTCAGGGTGTTGAGCAGCCCCGTGGGCAGGGGCGATTTGTGGTGCAGGAACAGGGACAGCCGGCGCTGATCAGGGGAGACGCGGATGAAATCGATCCCCACCAGGGTATCGGATTTCCGCAGCAGCTCGACGCGGTCGGGGGCGCTCACGGCGTCACCCGTACGTTCAGGTACTGGCGTTCGCCCCGGGCGAGCAGCACATACCCCACCCCTATCTCCAGGCTGTTCTCCGTTGGTGTGACCTTCACCTCCTGCACGGAGATGAGGGTGGAGAGCCACTTGGTCAGGGACTGGTGGATGACCGTGCGGGCCAGGGTGGCGCTGACTTCGCCTCCCGGGGCGAAGAGCAGCCGCCTGATGCCGCAACCGAAATCGGGACGATTGATGCGTTCCCCCGGCGAGGTCATGAGCAGCTGCAGGATCAGCTGGCGGACGTGCCGGTTGAAATCATCCTCCCGGGCCACCCGGCCCCGGGAGGCATCGATGGAGAAGGGATGGTGCAAACTGGTGAATGGAATGCTCATGAGCTGCTCACCTTTGCTTGGGTACTGGAAATCACCAGGTTCCCCTGGGGGACCTGCTCCGCCGACAGGCAGAGTCCCATGCTGGCCGTTGACAGGCTGGGCTGGCCGTTGACCGTGCAGCGCGTATCGGTCACCAGCCACTGTACCCTGACGCAGGGGCTCGGCTTGGTGCCCGGCCCCACCGGAATCTGAAAGGGACAGCCGCTGATGGTGAGGCTGTCGCTGGCCAGTATTAGGGGAGCGCCGTCGGCGCTGACGCCGCCGTTGGACGAGGTTAGGTTCACCGTGCCGCCGTGGGGGCACTGAAGAAGCGCCGCAGTGGTCAGACTGGCGGGCATGTCAGCTGACCCTGAAGGCGCCGTTGTTGATGGAGACGCCGCCCGAGCCGACCTCGATCTTGCCCGACGAGCTCTCGGACACTACGCCGTCCGAGCCGACCGTATGGCTGCCCCCCCCCGCCTCGGTCGTGACCCCGCTCCCCCAGGTCGTCCGTGCCCCGTCGTCGTTCTCCAGCAGCAGTTCACCTGCCGCGTCATCCACCTTGATCAGGGTTGTTTCGGTGCGCAGCATGCGGATGTCGGGGGCCTGGGCCTGGGGGGGAAGCTGATCGTTGCCCCAGAAACAGCCCACCCAGATGGCCCGGCCCGGGTCGCCGGCTTCGAACTCCACCCACACGGCCGCATCCACCGGCGGCATCATGAACCACCCAACTCCGGGTCCGGCATAGGGGACACAGGGCCAGGCCCAGACAGCATCGTCGCCGTGAACCTCCGGCACCCGCACCTTGATGCGGCCGGCATTGGCCGGGTCGCCCTGGTTGTCCACCACCACGCCGCGGTACTTGCCGAAAACCCGGCGGGGGAATCCCTCCAGCATCTCCAGCCGTTCCTCAAGCTCGCGCAATCGTTGTCCATCCATGTCAGTTCCATCCGTTGCGTACAAGATCGATGGTCATCAGATGGTCGCTGCCGTCGATGCGGTGCAGTACCCGGGACACCAGGTATCTGCCCGAATGACGGGCTCCCACTCCATCCAGATTGATCAGGGTAAAGGGACGCACCACGCTCCCCAGGAGGGAGAGTCGCGCCGTTACCCGGGCGCTGACGAACCAGCCGCTCTCCATCAGCAGCGCTTCGGCCCTCCCCTGCAGGTCGGCCTGGTCGCTCACCGCCACCGCAAGCTGGCGGGTACGAGGCTCCCTGACCAGATCGGCCAGGCTGTGGGCCGCCATGCAGGGGAGAGGAGAACGTGCCACGCTGCCGTCGTTGGGGCGCAGGGAGGCCAGATCCAGCTGGCGGGCGCTCACCGCCGTGGGGCGGTCCACGTCCCACCCCAGGGAGAGCTGATCCAGGTTGGCCGATCCGGCCCTGAGCGACAGGGTCTGGGAGGGGGTCCCCTCCACCGGCGGCGACTCGAAGCGGGCCGTCACCGTTCGGCCGGTGGCGTCGTGCTCCAGCCAGAACCAGTAGCCGTTGCGCCGCGCCAGGCGGTAGATCAGTTCCAGGTCACTCTCCCGCTGCACCAGACAATGCCCCCGGTCGTCATGAACGGAGCTGGTTGTCTGACAGCGGGGGATCAGGCCGTGGCTGGAGCAGATCTGCTCCACCACCGCCGAGTCGGTCACCCCGTTCCAGACCCGGCAGTGTTGTTCGCGGTTCAGAAGCGCGGCACGGTCCGCGCCGCGCACCACCAGACGGGAACCGTCTCCTCCCACGCGAAAATCCAGGGAGTGTTGCAGGACCATGCCACTGAGCAGGGTCTGACGCTCGCCTCCCGGCGCCACGTGCAGCACCAGCTCGGCATCCGGCCCCAGGGAGCGGTCTCCCACCAGCTGAAAATCCCCGTTGATCAGGTTCAGGCCATACTCCAGGGAGAACGTGGCCGGCCTGAGCCCCCCCTCGTCCACGGTCACCAGCTCAGGCTGGGGGAAAGCGGACGGATCCGAACCGTCCGAAGATACGATGGCGCCGATACTCATGAGCCCGTGTTCCCTCCGCCCCGGACGGGAATGGCCAGCTCCCGCAGCTCAGTCAGAACCTCGGCAGTCATGGCATCGTTGATCTCGGCCAGGCGCCAGTAGCCGGTCGGATCGGCCAAGTAGCGGGCGGCCAGATGGTCGGGGCGTTCCCCCTGGCGCCGCAGGTGCATGCCCGCCAGGGACTGGGAAGCTTGGGGAGCGGGCGGCACCACCTCCACCTGACGGCCGCGGGGGTCGTGCAGATGGACTGTGGCGCACCCGGCGTATCGGCTCTTGGAATCGAACATGGTACGTGTCTCCTGGCCTTTTCGTCTAGATCGGCAGCATGCCGGCAATGGATTCCACGCTGTTGGCCAGGTTAGCAGTGGCCAGCAGCTTCTTCTGGGTGCGGGTGAAAGTGTAGCATCCCTTGGCGATCTCCAGTACCGCGGCGCTGGAGGGGTCCCCCTCCAGGGTTTTCAGATCCTCCAGGGAGAGAACGTCCAGGCCGATCGTGGCCTTGGCGCGCAGGGGATAGAGGGTCGGCGCGTACTGCTGTTCCTCGATGGAGAGGCTGGTTACCCGCACCGGAACGATCCTGCCCGGTCCCCAGAAGAAGAGCACGATGGGTACCCGCCGGGGTTTGGTGTCCATGGCGGACGAGGCCCCGCCCCCCAGGCTGAAGCCGCCGCCCGAGGCAGAGACGGAGAGGGAGGCGATGCCGCTCAAAAGCCCGCCGTTCTCCTCGGGCGGGTACATCAGCATCTCGATGGCCGCCAGACGGTCGGCGATGCCGGAGACCATGGCCACCGGGTGGGACTCGGGCCGTTCCAGGGCATCGCTGGCATCCAGCTCCAGAGCCAGGGAAAAGCTCTCCTGGGGGTCGCAGGGCTGGGAGAGGGATCTGGCCCCCTGTCCCCGTTGTCCGCTTCCCTCCCCTGCCCCGTTGTCGTTCGCCTGGAACGGCTTCAGGGTGCGGGTCATGCTCTCCGGGTTGTACTGGAAGACGATGATGTTGGGGAGAGGTATCAGCATCGGCGCGCCGAAGTAGATCAACGCCCCCTTGAGCAACCGGGGCGAGCGGGAGTAGCCGGTGGTTGACATGGTTATTTCCATCCTTTTTCAGTCATCAACGTATCATTGTGGTTAACGGCTTTTGCCCACACGTTCAGGGCCATCTGCGGCGTCATCCGCTCCCCTTTGTTGCCATCGGGCCGCAAATCCGCCAACGCGTTGTAATAGGTGCGTTCAGGACCGGCCAAGGCCAGTTTCAGGGCGTTTTTCATTCTTCCGTCCCAGACGGCATGATAGGTTTCATTAACTGCCTTATAGATCGCTGTCTGCATTTCCTTCTTGTTCCAGTTCTTGGCCGCGAATGTTGCCGTCGGAAGGTCGTCTCCCGCCAAAGGTTTGTAATTCCCCAATGCATCTTTAAAGCGTTTTTTGACAACACCGGCTTGGCTTTTTTTCTGCTCTTTCAAGTCGTCGATGTCCGGCGTCATGTGCAAGCCATGCACATGATGCGCCGGTTTACTCAGCAAAATACAGGGCATGATGCCGCCACGTCCTTGAAACTGGGCATTGATCTGGATGGTGGTGTCGCCACTGATGGTTTCGACTTTATCACTGGACGTGCTGACCGGTTTGACGCCGGGATACAGATCCGGACTCTTCTCCAACAATGGAAAGGCTGGCTCCGTTGCTGCATTGGCAAAGAATTCGACCAGCAGGAATTGGGAGGTATGGTGGGATTCTCGATCAGGGCCCGTCTGGGTCCCGCCCCCGGAGTCATTATAGGTGCCGAGCCGCAGGCCGATCTGCGTCCCGCTGCCGCTGGGCGCGGTTTCGATATAGTCGTTGACACGGGGAAGCTGGCCGGGTTGAACGGAAGGGGTGCCGCCTAGTTCCTTGAGCTTTTTCGCTTTCTCAATGATGTGATGTGTCAGGGAGTAGCCTGTCTTTTCCCACACGCCGAGCCCGATTCCCTCGTCGAACAGCACTCCGCGCAGAATCGGCACCAGATCGGGATCGACCTTAGGGGACAGTTTCTGCCACAACGGACTCATGGCGTGAATGACGGCCAGATGAACGAATTTGACTTTTATCTCGACAATTTTTACCGGTCCGGTCCCCTTTTCTTCGACAATGGTGAAATCCATGTCGATGCCGGATATGCCGAGAATACGGCGGGATAAGGAGACTTCCAACCTGCTCCTGTCCAGTTTATAGAGCGGTTTTTCCGTACCATCCTTTTGCTTTTCCTTGCCGGTCTCCCGTATGGAATCGAGTACGGCGTTATGAAAAGCGGCCTTGACCTCTTTCCCTCTGGAGCCGGTTGCCGTCGCCTTATCATCAAGATGGTTCCTGATATCCGTGACGACCTTGTCAAACGGCCTCGGCGTTACGAGATGTGTCTTGATTGCCTCGTTATAAGAATCGGCAAACCCTTTCAGCTTTGGCGAGATCGAGGGCGGTATCTTTTCAGCCCGAGCCGCATCCCCCAGCGCCTGCTTGGTTTCGAGATCAACACCACTGGTGATATGCATCAAGAAGCGCCGCGAGATGTCGGCCAGCGTGATGGGGCAGGCGCCTCCCCGGCGGCTCCTTGATCGGATGGGATTGAGGGGCGTAAGGGCTGCAGCTTCAGCCTCTGCTTCCATTGTTCGATTGAAGCTGAGGCCGCCACCGGCCAACGGCTGCACGGGAGAAGAACCCTGTGGCTGCCGTAGTGTATGTTGACCGGTCTGCTGCACCACGTGCGCTAGTTCGTGACGAAGCACATGCTGACCTGCCGAAGAAGCGAAATCAACCGAAGGATTCAGAAATATGTGGCTACCAGCGGTGACTGCGGCAGCAGATACAGCCTCCGTGTAGCGGCTGCTGCTTTCGTCGTGATGCAGTCTGACGTGGGAAAAGTCCTGACCGAACCAGCCCTCGACACTCTGCTTCACTGACGTGGACAACGGCCTGCCGGCGCTGGTGGGCAATGGCGCACCAATCGGGCGTGTTCCCGCATTCCAACCATACGGTTGCTGTGCCTCCGATTTTCTGGACTCGGCCTCTTTGGCCCTCCGCGTGGCGAACTCAACATCCACATTCTTACTGAAACCGGCGAATTGACCCGACTCGCCACTGAAAGCATCGATCGATTTCAACGCCCCGGCCATGAAGTCAAAAACGGCTTTTGCGAAGGCTTTGCCTGCCTCGTCCAGTTCTTTGGTAAGCGGTTCCTTTACTTTTTTCTGCCAGAAGAAGTTCGGGTTAAGGTCGGATGGGATTTGCGCGGCCAGAAAATCGAACACCTCCTGTTCCTTACCGATCAGCCGAAGGAGGTACAACACGACATTCGCTCCCATCTTGTACTTGGCACCCAGACGGGAAACGATGAGCTCGACCAGGCCTTCGACGAGCTCGCCCATCGGCAGTACTTCGTCAGGCAGTTGGATGTCGCCAACCCGCAGGACCAGTTCGTGGACGGCATCAGGCCAGTTTTTCAGTCCGTCCACCATATCGCTTCGATGTTTCGGGTCACTCCCCAGGTATTCGGCAACCATACTGGTGAGAGCGACTACCTGATCGGAATAAAGGGCGATAAGATGCAGGACCGTATTCAGTGCCGGCCGATGCAGGACGAACATCTCGACCCGTTCCGACTGCCAGCGCATCCACGTTTGATAGCGGGCAAAATCTCCCGCCACCTCCTCGCCGAAGTTGAACAGCTTGTTGATTACCTGCAACAGTCGGGCAGCATTCCCCCCCTTTTTCAGTTTCGGCTTCTTGTCGACCTTTTTGCCATGCAAGCGGCTGAGCACCGAGGTGTCAGTAAACAGGATGAAATCCCAGAGCATTGCCGGTTCCACAAAAGCGGACAATCTATCGAACAGCTCTCCCAGAACCTTTTGCGGATTGTCGGTTATGGTTTTCTTGATCTCCTGGAAGTCAGGGCTTGCGACAAACGCAACAATCGACATGACCAGGCGCGCGGCAATAAGGGGCTGCATACCGGGTACCATTTCAAGCACATCCATGGTCAGTTCGCCGAACTGCCTCATAAGATCGGCAAGTTCATCCAGTTGCCGCTTCATCACCTCCATGGTGACGGCAAACGTCAGCATCTCCAGTTCGGCCTTGTTATTGCCGGTCAATATGCGCTTCTGGCCGTTAATGAGTACTGTGGCCAGTTTTTCCGTCAACGCTAACGAACCATCCGGTTCGCCAGCGTTATTCAGCGCCCAGAGCTCCGCTGTTTTCGAGCCAAGCGCCGGGTAATAGGCAAAGTTGCGTTCGATGGATATCAGTTTCCATGAGAGCTGCATGCCGGTTTTGGCGTCTGTGATAACGAACGGTTCTTCTTCGCCCGACGTGATGACAAAACCGTGACCGACACTCTTCAGGATCTGAGCGCCTTCGGCATTCTTGAGCCCGACAACGCCAAAACCGAGTTGCTCTTTCGCCAGTTTGGCGGTGAATTTACTTTCGAGCGTTCTGAGGGTTTCCGTGCGGCTGGAAACCCAATTTTCGATCTTCTGCTCAGCTAGGGTCAATACCCCGGATAGAGCATCCTTCTGGGATTCCACGGTTTTGAATACCTGTGACAGTTGCGGCATAAGTATCATTGCCGTCTCAACCTTCACCCCGGTCCCGAAACTCTCCAGCAGCTCCGGCGCCACTTGCATCATAAGGGCGGCATGGTGCAGCCCACGGTCGCGAGCCGGCTCAGTATTGCTGCTGATCGACAAGAGCAAACCGGCAACGACTCCGGGAACCTGCAAACTGAATTCGACTCCGCTCACTCCGGAAGGGACCTTAACCTTGTTCAGAGACTGATACGGCGAATATGCTTTCAACAGGGGGACGATCTGACCACGACCGCGTTCATAGCGGTCACGAACGGACGCCTTGCGCAGATTCTCGATCAGGCGTTTGCGTTCCAGCTGATATGTATCCTCGACTGTCTGACGAATTGCGGTAACCGGCTTTTCCCGTTCCCTGTCGCGCTTTTCCCCTGGCGATACGGCCATTTGCTCGGCAAAATATCCCAACCATTCGTTTGCCGGCAAGGTATCGACTGCTGACATGTTACATGGCATGCCGGGTTGCCACGAAAACTTTTTGGCAAAATCCGGAGCTTGGTGCACCAGAATATTGAACGCCGGGACCTCCCGGAAACGTTTGATTAACAGATCGAACGAGGGGAAGAACCAGATGAAGGGGCTGTCCGCTTCCAGAGTGTTCTGGGTTAACGGCATTACCGGTTGACTTTGGAGTGTTTGCTGCTTACGAACGAGCTCTTTGGTCTTCGGGTGGGCAAGGATAATATCACCATACCTCTGTCGATCTTCGCTCTGGATTGCCCGTTCGACGCTACTGCCCGGAATGAAAAAACGCGTGGGTCTGGGCAAATCTTCCAGCACTTCGACATTGGCTGCTTTTACGAGGGGGAGAGAGCTCACATCGTAGGACTCCCCCAATTTTCGTTCCAATGCCTTGTTCAGGCGCAGATAGTATTCAGCCTGGAAGAAACGGTACAGGTCCCTGGCGCGCAGCGGTTCCCAGCCGCTCAACTCCGCATCGGGGATGATATCGTCCAGAAGTCTCGACAGCGGGGCATCCTCGTCCTCCCGCCAGTCATCGAGCAGGGCAAGAAAGCTGCTTCTCTGTCCGGCCTGGCGGGCGGCGATCACCTCCCGGGAGAGACTCTCAAGGTCCTCCCACTGCAGTATTCGCCCCAGGTTCCACAGAAAACGTGCAAGCCGCAGCCGATGGCGAATTCTCAGGTCCGGTGCGGGAATGGAGCCATAGCGGTATTTTTCTCCAAAAGCCTGGTCTGCTCCGACATCATAGTCATTCAGCGTTTCCACCAGCAACGCGGCGATGTTCAACATGACACCATAGGCCACAAGCTGATCGCGGTCCGGCTTTGCGTCTGCCGCCTGTCTGAGTGCCCCTAACAGTCTCCCTTCGAAGGACCTAACCGCGTTGTCGCGGATTGCGGCAATTGCCGTTCTCCTGCATTTTTCGTAGACGGGCGCAGATAATGGCCACCCATCGCTGTCAAGCATCAACAGATCACGCAAGGGAGGGAATAGGGCGGCATGAAAGGCATGATATTCCGGTTTCCGGGCCTCCCTGGCCATAATGACCAGCACGTCCCCCCCCTCTTCTGTCGAGGGACCGAAGAGGAGCGTGGTCCATACACTGGATACGGCATTCCAGTACCGAAGCGCCGATTCCGCCGCCACCTGAATCGCCCGGGCCAGCTCGATAAAGAGTCTCTTCACCGGTAGAGGCGTTGCCTCGATTCCCTTGCCGACGGCCAGATTCTCTGCCCATTCAAGAATTCTCTGCGCCACCAGTACCCGTTGCAGAGGGGAGAGGCGCGCCGCCGGTATTCCCGGCGCAACGGCCGCAGCGACACCGGCCATGTGCGCGACGCGGTATGCATCGGCCTCTCTGAGTGCCCATGCCACGTAATAAACCGGCTCAGCCTCAACCAGCGGATTGTCGCCCCGTGGGCTGTTTCGGGAAGCGATGAAGTCATCGGCTGCCCGCTTGAAATTTCCCTGTTTCCCCAGGTCCTGGATGCCGCGGGTCGTGCCAAACAGATACTCATAGAACGTTTCAACAAAACGTTTCGGCCGGTACGGTTTGAAGAAAGGGTGGTTACTCCAGATCGCCCCGATCCACCCCAGGTCCCGTTCCATCAATGCGGGATAGATCCGGATGTCGAACCGGGCCGTCCTGTTGGTGGTCAGCTTATCCGCCACGGCGGCCGCGGCCGTGTAGTACCCTCTCCACTTGAGGCAGTCCACCACGAGACAGAGGGCCTGCTGCTGTTCGGGCGCATCGCCCCCCACCTGCGTCTGCGTAACCTTTCTATCGAGACCGGCCCAGAACAGCTCCTCCTGGTCTTTCGTGTCGCACCCTCTCAGCTCATCCTCAACCTCGGAGACGGTTGCACGCAGAATACCGTTGTTCGGATAGAGAGACAGGTACAGCCGGGCAAGCGTATGAAAATCAAGGTCGGCCGGAATGACTTTTCCCTGTTCGAGGGGAGATTCATTGCCGTCGGCCAACTGCACCGGCGCCTCACCCATTGCCGCATAGGTCCGCATTCTATCGTCACTGCCGCGGACCGAAGCCTGCTGTACGGCATGGGAGACTTCATGGGCAAGCAGTCGGCGCCCGTCTCCCGAAGCGGGCGAATATTTCCCTGCGGCGAAATAGAGGTGGGCGCCACTGGTGAAAGCCCGGGAGCGCAGCGCAGACGCGGCCCAGGCCGCGGACTCGTCCCGGTGAATCCGCACCGCCGAGAGATCGGCGCCAAAGGCATGTTCCAGCTCGGTACGAATCCCGGTGGCCAGGGGTTCACCTGGGCTGGAAGGGAGGGAAAAACCGGCGGTTGGGGCGGGGGTGAGGAAACGGGAGAGCCCGACCTCGCCGGCAACGAAGCGTCGCGCGGCATCGTCCGCCTGGCGCTCGTGGGCATCACGACGGCGCAACGCCATTGACGCCCGCTTGGCCTGCACCGCCTTGAGCGCCGGTTTACGGCGGGAGACAAATCCTTTCATGTCCGTGCCTCCAGCAGGTCGTCCAGATCCCGCTCCGAGAGACCGGCCCCGTCCTTGGCCAGTTCCCGCGCCAGGGCATTGCCCAGGAGGCGGGCGTCCGGTGTGCGTCCGCTCCGGCGGGAGGAGAACAGGGCCGACAGGGCCGCATTCTTGATCTGGGCTCCGCTGGCCTCGATGGTCGCCACCCTCTTCAGGTCACCCTCCAGCAGGGTCGCCTGCTCCGGTCCGAAGAGCGCCCGGGCGGTGCTGTTCCAGATCAGAAGCCGGGCGGATACGTCGGGACGGGGAAAATCCACCAGGTGGCGGATACGACGGATGAAGGCGGGGTCGATGTTGGCCTTCAGGTTGGTTGCCAAAAGCACGATGCCGTCGAAGCTCTCCAGGGCCACCATCAGGTGACTCACGTCCATGTTGGCGAAACGGTCCTGGGCGTCGCGCACGTTCTCCACCCGCTTGCCGTACAGGGCGTCGGCCTCGTCGAAGAAGAGCAGGCTCTGCCTGCTGGCACGGGCGGAGAGAATCTGCTGCAGATGCTGGGCCGTCTCCCCCACCCACTTGCTGATCACCGCCGACAGGTCGATGCGCAGCAGGTCCCGCCCCAGGTCGGCGGCGATCACCTGGGCGGCCATGGTCTTGCCGGTTCCGGGAGGGCCGGCGAACAGGGCCACCAGGCCGCGCCCCTGGGGATAGAGGCGTCGCGCCTCGGGCTCGGCCCAGAGCCTGTCCCGCTCGCGGGCCTCGAAGGCGATCTCCCGCAGCCGTTCCTCCACGGAGTACGGCAGCACCAGGTCATTCCAGCGGAACTCGCTTTCCATGCGCTGGACCAGGCCGGTGGCATCGTCGCGGCCAGCGGCCCGCAGCCGGCGGGTAGCCACAACGGCATCAGGGGGGGCGCTGGCCGCCACCCGCAGGATCTGTCCCAAAGGAACGTCGTGGCGTTCTGACAGCTCTTCCAGTTCTTCCGGCTGCCATGCGGCAGCCTCGGGAAGCGCCGCCAGCCAGAGCCGGTGTCGTTCATCCGCCCTGGGCGGAGCCAGGGGGATGCGCAGGTCGCGGACAGCGGGCAGGGGGGGGGCTGTCGGGGTACCGATCACGAACTGGAGCGGAAACGGGACCGTCTCCCGAGTGTGGGCGCACTCCGCGTCGCCCGCGGCGTACAGCAGCGCCACCCGATCAAGGTAGGCCTGGCGCTGCAACCGCAGGGCCCGCTCTCCCCCCTCCTCGCCATCCAGCGCCCCCGCATTCACCCCCATGACCGGCAGGGACAGCCCCCGGCCGACGGCAACGGCAAAATGTTCACCCAGGTCAACGTCGTCCGTTTCCAGTACGACGCGCCAGCGTATCCCCTCGGACAGACCGTGCTCCAGGGTGGCAACCGTACGCTCCAGGGGCCAGGAGGGAAGCAGCGTATCCGTTGCCAGCATGCGTACCCGGCCCACCAGGGTCCGGTCCAGCTCCTGTTCTCCCTCCAGCCAGGACACAATGGCCGGATCCAGGGCCAGCGCGGCGCCGGAGTCGAAGAGCGGCTGTTCGTCCAGGATCCGCCACAGCAGGGCAGCCCCCTCGCTGGGGAGCCGCACCCGCGGCTGGTGGCCGAACAGGGTCGCGACCCGCAGGGGGGTCAGGACGCCGACCTGGTTACCGGTCCAGGCCGGGCGCAGTTCCGGATCGAATGCCAGCACCCACAAAAGAGCGACGGCGTTCCGTTCCAGGGGAGCGAGGCCGAACAGTTCGCTCAGGAGCGCCAGGCGCCCGTCGGGCAGCTGTTCCTGAGTCGGCAGCGTTCCGGCGAGGCACCCTTCGATCATGTCGCGCCAGGATTCCCGCTCGGAACCTGCGCCCTGGAGAAGCCGGGAACTCATGGCGCCGGCACCCACAGCGGCGCCGATTCACTGGAGCGGACGACCAGTCGCAGGGGCACCCAGCTGCCGGAGGGGATACCGGGAGGGAGACGGAAAACGATCGCATCAGGTGACGTGGCATGGAACTGTCCCGCGGCCGGAACACCGGTCTCCCGTTCCATGCGTTCAGAGGCGACGAAGAGCATCAGCCCGTTGCCGGCCACGGCTGACGGATCGAATCCCTCCACCCTGAGGGTGCCAACGCCGGCGCTGAACTGCACCTCCAGGATACGGGGGGCGATGGCCAGGGGGCATTCGTTGGAGTCGGTCTGGAAATCGCGCCGACTGCCGTCGGGAAGGGTACGGCAGCTGATGGTGCGGACGATCACACCATAGATGCCGGGAAGTATCTCCTGGCTCCCTGCCCGGGAGCGGGCCGTGGCGCTGAGCAGGGAATTATCGCCGGACAGGTTCCAGGAGACATCCGCCTCCACCGGCTCGCTGAAGTCGGGGTGATTGATCAGCAGGCTGGTGCGGTCTCCCTTGAGGTCCGTACCCAGGATCTGGAAGCTGCCCCCGTAGGGCACCTCGGCGGGAGAGAGCTCCAGCTGGCGGGGGACGGCATCCTCGGGCAGGATGAAGTTGACGGTGGCGCGGGTGCGCTCCACCACCGGCACCCCGCGCAGGAAGGTATGGACACCGACGGAGAGCACCCGGTTGCGCCGCACGCGCGGCTCCTCCGGTTCCATCAGGGCGGCGCTTACCTCGTAGTAGGCGGCCAGGCGGGCTGCCTGGGTTCCGGCCTGCCAGTAGCTGGAGGCCTCTTCCACCGGGGTGGGCCTGAGCAGGATGCGCAGGCGGTTGCCGCGCCCGCGCAGGGACGGTGGCATGACCAGCCGGGGGGGGCCGGCGGTTTCCACGAAGGTGGCATCGTCGATGACCGGGTAGTCGTGCAGCGTCTTCAGGGCCAGCCCCATCAGGAGCTGGTCGTTGTAGGCGCGGTCATCCACACCGGTGGCGCTGCTTCTGGGGCAGAGCAGGTAGTTGAGCGTCACCCCCATGGGACGGTAGCGCAGGGGGACGTCGTCCTCCACCTGCCAGTCCTGGGACTTGGTGTGGGGATCTTCGCGGACGTGGTAGAGATAGAAACTGAGGGCATAGTCGCCGCTGACCAGGTCGGGCGGCGCCGGCGAGGCGACCAGGGTCGCGCTGCCGGGCCACTCCTGGTAACGGGGCAGACGCGCGTCCAGGAGGGAGATGATGGTGCGGGTTATCAGGCTGAGGTTGAGAAGGGCCATGCTACCTCACAGTTGTCCGAGACCGAAACGGGGAGCCCCCAGGCCGAGTCGGCCGCCATCGTCCCGGTGTTCCGGTTTCCGGACGATCACCACCGTCTCCGGCGTCCGTTGGGGGGGCATTCCCGGCGCCGGGGCTGCGGGATGGAGGCTTCCCGACTCCCCTCCCCGCCCCTGGTCAGTGGCCGGCGTCCCATGTCGCCCCGCGGCAGCCGGCGGCGCATCCGGGACAGGGGGTACCGGCGGGAGAAGCTCCGCCAACCCGCGGCCCGGCTCAGGCGCCGGCCGTCCATTCAGACCTCCGGGCAGGAGGTGTTCCTGCTCCAGCAGAGGCGCGGCAAGGGGAAAGAGCTGTCCGTCCGTCCAGGAACGGGACAGGGTTCCGAGGGAGCGCATGAAAGCATCGGCCTGGGCCAGCGCCTGCCGCTGGTCAGGCAGCGGCTCATCAGTTTTCCGGGAGCGCGTCGGCGCGACCGGGATGCACGCATCGACCGGCGCGGCGTAAGGGGTATCCGGCAGGGGGGCGGCCTGCGTCCATGACCGCTCCGCCTCGCCCTCTGCCCGGGGAATCGTCACGCCGTTCCATCGGCTCTCCGGGGTGTGGGGGACAGGCCGGTGGGATGGGGCCTGTTGATCCGCTTCAGGCGCGTCCGTATCCCGTAAACCGATCTCCCCCTGCTCCGGTTCGGAACAGGGGGACCACTCCCGCCGCTCCCCGCGGATGGGGTTCTCCGCTCCCTGCTCCAGGGGCCAGGGAGCCACGGTCTCAAAGGGGTCGTCCAGGACTTCAGCCGGCCGTGATTCCGGCTGACGCCGCGCGCGCAGGGCAAGACGCTGGAAGTAGTTCACCGGGGTCTCCCGTCCATGATGCGCCGCACCAAGCCGCGACGCGCGCTGCGCCCCAGGCCGAGGATCTCTCCCAAAGACCAGCCATATCCCTGGGCCAGCAGATGCACCTCGTCCAGCAGCGTCTCCCGTTCCGACAAAAACCGCTGCAACAGGAAGGATTGCAGGTCAAAGTGGGCCATCTGCTCCTGGCCGCACTCGGGACAGCGGGCGTCCAGGTCCAGGTCCAGGATCGGGGCGATGGTCTCCAGATGGGCCGCCGCCGCCTCAACTTCCGCAAGGGATGCGCCGCACCGGTGGGCCAGGGTCAGGGCTCCCTCGGAACCACCGGTGTTTTCGCAGCAATCGAGCTCATCCTCACCCAGGGGGGGGCGCCACCGGCCGGTCTCACCTGGAGCCGCGTACAGGTGGCGCTGCACGGCGGAGAGCTGGAAGGAGAGGTCGAAGCGCTGGCCGCAACGTACACAGGTCAGGGTGGAAAGAATGCGGTCTCCCCAGCAGAGACGATACAGGGCCGCCAGCAGTGCATCCCGGTCGCTGGCGCACAGCTCGGCGGCGTTGGCGGGCCCCGGCCGGGCGGCTGTCTTCAGCAGCCGGTCCAGAAGCCGCAGGGCCGCCCGGGTGTCCACACCGGTGACGTCCAGCTCGTCCCTGCCGTTCGGCTCGCGCAGGGACAGAACCTGGTGAGCCCCCTCCCCTGTCGTGGCGACGCGCAGCCTGACCCGTTCCGTTTCCAGGGTAGCCATGGCGTATGCCTCAGGTCTCGCTCGGTTCGGGCACGTCGGTGTCGCGTTCCCATCCTTCGTTCTGCAGCACCATGTGCTCGATGGCGATGGCATGGCCGTTGGCATCCAGTTCAGGCAGCGCCTGGTACTCAGAGACCCAGCAGCGGTAGACCTTGTAGGCCTTGGCCACCTTGCCCTGTTCGTTGAGCAGTTCGATGATCAGGTCCTTGCGGAAGTCCTTCAGTGAGATTGCCATGTCTCCCTGGGTGGAGTAGATGAGGTTGGCCCATGCTTCGAACTCCGGGTCATGGGTCAGGCCCCGCTCCAGGGTGATCGGCTCGAACTTCCAGAGGGAGGGGGAGTGGCGCGAGGTGCTGGGGTCCCCCCCTTCCCGGTGAGTGACCACCTCGGTGGAACGTTTCAGGGCGGAGATCTTGGACACGCCGGCCACGTAGCGGCCATCCCACTTGATCCGGAATTTCATGTTTTTGTAGGGGTCGAAACGGTGCGTATTGACGGAAAACTGAGCCATGGATTTTTCTCCTTGTTCACTCGTTCTGCGGCGCTAAACCTGGATCTGACCGGCCATCTGCTGCAACTGGAGCACGACGAACTCGGCCGGCTTGAGCGGCGCGAATCCGACCATGATGTTGACGATGCCCAGATTGCGGTCGTTCTGGGTGGTGGTGGTGGCATCGCACTTCACGAAGTAGGCTTCCCGGGGGGTGCCGCCCTGGAAGGCGCCCTGGCGGAACTGGTTGTGCATGAAGGCCCCCACGTTGAGGCGGATCTGCGACCAGAGCGGCTCGTCGTTGGGCTCGAACACGGCCCACTTCAGACCCCGGTAGAGGCTTTCCTCCAAATAGAGCGCCAGACGGCGGATGGGAAGGTATTTGTACTCGGAGGCGAAGGCATCGTCGCCGTCCAGGGTGCGGGCCCCCCAGCTGACGATGCCGTTGGGGAAGACCCGGATGGTGTTGATTGCCCGGGGGTTCATCACCCCGTTCTCGTTGTCGGAGAAGCGATACTGCACGCCGGTGACACCGCGCAGGTCGGCCTCGGTTCCCGCGGGAGCCTTCCAGACCCCGCGGGTGGCGTCGATGCGCGCCATGACGCCGGCGATGGCGCCGCAGGGGCCAACCGTCACCTCCCTGCCGTTCTCGTCGAGCTTCAGGTTGGGATAGAACACGGCGGCATGGTCCTTGACCAGGCCGATGCGCAGCGAATCGACCCCCAGGCCGGCATCAACGGCCTTCTGGAAGTCGGTCCAGGAGGTTGGCGGGTCCATGAGCAGAAACGCCCGCCGTTTCTGGCAGAAGACCGAGGCGGGTCCCCAGAGCCTGCGCGTGTCAGCCTCGCTGTGGTCCGCATCCCGGGGAAGCACCAGGAGGTTAAACAGATCCAGCTCCCGATCGATCACCCGGTAGGCAGCCTCGTAATCGGCCGGCTGGGGCGCGACGCCGGAATTTCCCGCGGCCCCTCCGGACTGGTAGGGACTTGCCCCCAGGCTCCCCAGGGCGAAGTGGCGGGTGTTGACGGTTGCGCTTCCTTTCAGGGAGACGGCCGCGGGTGCGCCACCGCTCAGGCACACAACCGACGGCTTCAGGTTGTCACTCCCGGAGAGGGGAATGATCGCCAGACGATCGCCCCACAGCTCGGCGCTGTAGGCAAAGGAGGAATCGGCCGACCGTTTGGCGTTGATAGCGGTGGCGATGATGGCCAGTTTCTCCCGCACGCCCCTGCGGCCGTCGTTCTGGCTGCTGGCAACGGCATCCTGGTACATGCGCGCCTCGGTCAGGGAGGAGGGGCTGGTGGCGATCCTGAAGGGAGGGGCGGAGAGGTCGATGACCGTCGCGTCATCGATGCGCAGAGCGGTAAAGGAGTCCTGGCGCAGGGCCGCGAAGGCGGACAGGTCGGACTGGCTCATGACGTAACCGCTGGGGGCCGGCCGGCTGGCGGCATAGCGTGACGGTTCCCAGCCGCCGTTGGCGGTCCCCAGCATCAGCGGTGCCGCCAGGTCGGCGCTGGCGGAGGACTCGATGCGCACGTCACCCGTGGTCGAGGAGATACGCAGGTACTGGGTGGTCAGGTTGTCCTGGCCCGCCGGTCCGGCCGGGCCGGGCTGCATGCTCACCGTGACCGCGCAGCCGGCCGGCAACCTGTCGTTGATCAGCCGGGCGATGGCTGCCGGCAGGTTTGCCGCGCAGCCCGCGGCGGTGTCCAGCGGCGCAACGCTGAAATCCAGGGGGGAGAGATCCACTTCCACGGCGGCAGTGCCGTCCACGGAGATGCGGAAACGGTTCGCCAGGGCGTTCTTGCCGACCAGGGAACTCCACTGGCTCCGGGCGATGCTGTCGGTGCGCGCCGACACAGCGTAGCCTGACTGGGAGTAGCCTGCCGCTGCCGGCGCCCCGGCCAGGGAGGTTACCCGCACCAGTGCCGAGGAACGGTTGACCACGTCCTCCACGTAGCGGGGATGGCGGGGATCCATGGAGAGTCCCACGTGGCTCTCGACCATGCTCTTCCGGGGGGCGCCGCCGGGACTCTTCTGCCAGCGGAAGAGTTCCAGGTTAAACGTTGCCTCGGGGGAGGCGGTGCCGTAGGAGACCAGCGCCCGGATGTCGTCGCCGAAGGAGCCGGCGGACCTGGCTTCGATCTTCAGGGCATCGCCCTTGTCTTCGTTCAGCAGCGTCAGGGCCGCGGGAGCCGCTCCCCTGGCGATGCGCATCACGCCACAGGTGGTGCCTCCGTTGGCAAAGAAGAGCCTGACCGCACGCGCCATGTCGCTCTGGTCGCATTCGGCGCCGAAGGTTCTCACAAAATCCTCGTAGCTGAGACACAGTACCGGCCGGTTCAGCTCCCCCATCCCGGTGCGGCCCAGGAACAGCGCTATGGATGTTCCCACTCCCGCAATCGTACGAACACCGCTGGAGATCTCCTGGACATAAACACCCGGGTAGCTGGTTGAAACCATGTTGAACTCCTTTCCAATCAAAGATGAACGTTTGCCGGGAAGAACAGAGGTATTGTCAGTGCAGCTGATAATGAATTGAAATTCATTGCTTCAAAATTAGCTTTTATAGCAGAGGCCGTGTCGAAGTCAAGGATCATGTCGGGCCGTTTCAGCGGATGACAAGCTTCCGCGCCGATGGTATAAGATTTCTTACGGAACGGCACCGACGGCTGCTTCAGCCATCCGGTTCGCCACGCGACGCGCTCCGCATTTCACGCCAGGGGGAACGGTATGTCACTGCTCAAGAAGGTGCTGCAATCCATAGAACTCTCGGAGGACGAGCTGGTCAGGCTGCTCATCTCCGACATCAGGGAGGTCTTCAGTACCATGGTGGGAATGGAGGACCTGCTGCACCTTCCCACCCTGATCGATCCCATGACCCATTTCGAAGAGTGCGTGACCGCCATGATCGGCCTGGCCGGCAGCTACAGCGGCATGGTTAACGTCCACACCCCCCAGTCCCTGGCTTTGCGGATCACCTCCAGCATGCTGGGCATGGATATCGAGGAACTGAACGAGGATGTGAGCGATGCCCTGGGCGAGATCGCCAACATGATCGCCGGTTCCTTCAAGCAGCACCTCACCCGTCGCGGCGCCGAGACCCGCATCTCAACCCCCTCGGTGGTCACCGGCAGCAACTACGATGTATCCTCCGGCACGGCACAGGATACGATCACCCTTCGTTTCATGACCGACGACAGCTGGTTCATCGTGGCCATAACCCTGGACCAGGAATGATAGATGCCGGCCTGATAGTTCTTGAGTTGGGTTGGTATTTTTTATTTACAACCAAATTGATCAATTTTTGTTGTTGACAAGTTAAGTCGGTCAATGCTATCCCTAGCATACCGAACGCACCTGAACGTTACCCACATACATGTTTTGACTTATCGAGAGCGACCGAGGGACTGGCCCTATGACGTCGCGGCAACCTGCCCCTGAGGAAAGGTGCCAATTCCAGCGGAATTGTAACGATTCCGGGAGATAAGGAAGAGAGCCGCGCACCGATCCTCTTCCTCACCGGAAGGGGATTTTTTTATTTTTGCGGAGGCAGCGATGAACATCGATACGCAGGCGGTTCAGACCGGAGTGGAGTGGGATACCCGTACCGGGGCGATATCCGTCCCCATCTATCAGTCAGCCACGTTCCGGCACCCGGGGCTCGGCCAGAGCACCGGCTTCGACTACAGCCGGTCGGGAAACCCCACCCGACTGGCGCTGGAAGAGGGGATCGCCCGCATGGACGGAGGCCACAGGGGGTTCGCCTTCTCTTCGGGCATGGCAGCCATCACTACCCTGCTGCTGCTCTTCCAACAGGGGGATCACCTGATCGTCACCGAGGATCTGTACGGCGGAACCTGTCGTCTGTTCGACAAGCTCTTTACCCGCTTCGGCCTCTCCTTCAGCTACGTGGACACCACCGACCAGGAGGCGGTCCTGGCGGCCATAACTCCCGCCACCAGGGCGCTGTTCGTGGAAACACTCACCAACCCGCTCCTGAAATTCGCCGATATCCCCGCACTGTCCGCCATCTGCCGGGAACGGGGACTGCTGCTGATCGCCGATAACACCTTCCCGACCCCCTACCTGTTCCGCCCGCTGGAGCTGGGGGCCGACATCACCGTCTACAGCGCCACCAAGTACCTGTCGGGCCATAACGACACGGTGGCCGGTCTCGTGGTGGTCAAGGAGCCGCACCTGGCCGAGCAGGTCTACTTCCACCAGAATTCGGCCGGGGCCGTGCTCGGTCCCCAGGACTCCTGGCTGGTGATCCGCGGCATGAAGACCCTGGGGGTGCGTCTGGACCGGCAACAGGAAAACGCCCTCACCATCGCCCGCTGGCTCCGGCAGCATCCGCGGGTCAGAGCAGTCGTCTACCCCGGCCTTGAGGACCATCCGGACCATGAACTGATCAAACGTGACGCCACGGGCTTCGGCGCCATGATCGCCTTCCAGGTTGACGACCACCGCCTGGTGGAGCAGCTCCTGCTCAGGACGCGGCTGATCTCCTTTGCCGAGAGCCTGGGAGGAGTGGAAACCCTGATGACCTTCCCGGAGGGGCAGACCCATGCCGATATCCCGCCGGAGCTGCGCGCCAGGCTGGGCATCAACGATGTGCTGCTGCGCCTGTCGGTGGGGATCGAGAATGTCAACGACCTGATCCAGGACCTGGAGCAGGCGTTCACCACAGACGAGGTACGTTTATGAAATTTGCCACCCGACTGATCCACGGCGGCCAGACCCATGACCCGCTCACCGGAGCCCTGGGAGTGCCGATCTACCAGACATCGACCTATCGCCAGGAGTCGCTGGACCGCTTTGGCCCCTACGACTACGCCCGTTCCGACAACCCCACCCGCGAGGCGCTGGAAAAGGCCATCGCTTCCCTGGAGGGGGGCAGTCGCGGCTTTGCCTTCAGCTCGGGCATGGCGGCCATCTCCTCCACCCTGCTGATCTTCTCCCCCGGCGATCATCTGGTGGTCTGCGACGACGTCTATGGCGGAGCCTACCGCATTCTGACCCAGCTCTTCGACAGGCTCGGCATACACTCGACCTTCGTGGACGCCACCAGCCTGGAGGCGATCGAGGCGGCCATCCGGCCCGAGACCCGGGGCATCTACCTGGAGAGTCCCTCCAACCCCTTACTCAAGGTCACCGACCTGCGGGGGGTGGCCACCCTGGCCCGGGAACGGGGTATTATCACCCTGGTGGACAACACGTTCATGACTCCGTACCTGCAACGTCCCCTGGAATTGGGGTGCGACATCGTCCTGCACAGCGCCACCAAGTTCATCAACGGCCACAGCGACGTCATCTGCGGCCTGGCCGTGGTGAACGACCCGTTGCTGGGGGATCGCATCCGCTTCATCCAGAACGGGTTCGGCGCGGTCCCCTCCCCCCAGGATTGCTTCCTCACCCTGCGGGGGCTCAAGACCCTCAAGGTCAGGATGGACCAGAGCCAGAGAAGCACGACCGCAATCGTGGCCTGGTTGGGAACGCAGCGCCGGGTGACCAGGATCCACTACCCCGGCCTCGCCGATCATCCCGGCCACGCCATCCAGAGCAGCCAGGCCGATGGCGCCGGAGCCGTTTTCTCCTTCGAGCTGGACTCGCTGGAGACAACCAGACGTCTGCTGGAACAGTCCCGGCTCTCCGCCTTCGCCGTCAGCCTGGGGGGAGTGGAGAGCATCATCTCCTACCCTGCAAGGATGTCCCATGCGGCGGTTCCGCCGGAAGAGCGCAGGCGCAAGGGGATCACCGATACCCTGGTGCGCCTCTCCGTGGGACTGGAAGACCCGGACGACCTGATCGCGGAGATGGACGGCATCTTCACGCACCAGGGGTGAGGGACGAGACAGATACTTTTTGACAAAATCCGAGTCGTACCCTACAAAAGAACAGCACGGCGCGTTCGCGGAAGACGGCATCATGGGAACGCGCCCAGCAAAGGAGAAGCAGCATGAGTCGCATATTCACCGACAACCCGCAGTCCATCGGCACCACCCCGCTGGTCAGGCTCAACCGCGTCACTGATGGAGCCAGGGCCACCGTCCTGGCCAAGATGGAGGGGCGCAATCCGGCCTATTCCGTCAAGTGCCGCATCGGCGCCAACATGATCTGGGATGCGGAGCAGCGCGGCATCCTCAGGCCGGGCATGGAGATCGTGGAGCCAACCAGCGGCAACACCGGCATCGCCCTGGCCTACGTGGCCGCGGCCCGCGGCTACGGACTGACCCTGGCCATGCCGGAAACCATGAGCGTGGAGCGCCGCAGGGTCGTGGCGGCCCTGGGCGCCAGCCTTATCCTGACGCCGGGCAACGAGGGGATGCGGGGGGCCATCAGGCGCGCCGAAGAACTGGCCGCCTCCGATCCGGCCCGTTACTTCATCCCCCAGCAATTCAAGAACCCGGCCAACCCGGCCATCCATGAGCAGACCACCGGCCCGGAGATCTGGGAGGACACCGACGGCGGAGTCGACCTTGTGGTCTCCGGCGTGGGAACCGGCGGCACCATCAGCGGCATCTCCCGCTACATCAAGAACACACGGGGCAAGCAGATCATCTCCGTGGCCGTGGAACCCCAGGAGAGCCCGGTCATCACCCAGCAGCTGGCGGGACACCCCTTGCAGCCCGGCCTGCACCGGATCCAGGGTATCGGCGCCGGTTTCATTCCCGAAACCCTGGACCTCTCCCTCATCGACCGGGTCGAGCAGGTGGAGAGCGGCGAGGCCATCGCCTTTGCCCGGCGCCTGGCCAGGGAAGAAGGGATGCTGGTGGGCATCTCCTCCGGCGCGGCAGCGGCTGCGGCGGTGAGACTGGCCCATCTGGATGAGTTCGCCGGCACGACCATCGTGGTGATTCTGCCCGATCTGGCGGAACGTTATCTCTCCACCCCGCTGTTCGAGGGAATCTAGGAACTGCCCTCCCGCACCCCCGGCAGGGGGCGCGGGTTCACGCGACACCCCAGGTTCAGGCGTTCAACCAGCCGGAAACGGGGTGTTTTTTCGGATATCCATGCGCATACGACTGAACGAAAAATCCATCATGGTGGATGACGGCTCCACCCTGGCAATGCTGGCCAGGCGGCACCGGCCGGGAGCCGACGTCCTGATTCTGAACGGCTTCCCGGCCAGCGCCGATACACGTCTCAAACAGGGGGATGAGGTATTTCTGATCAGGCGGGGGGAAATCCCGGCCGAAGACGAGTTGGAATGGCTGATGGCGTCCCGCCATACTCCCGGCGTGCACGCCCGTCTGAAGAGGGCCTGCGTGGGGATCGCCGGCGTGGGAGGACTCGGCTCGGCCGTAGCCGTAGCCCTGGCGCGGGTGGGGGTGGGGAGGCTGCTGATCGCCGACTTCGACCTGGTGGAGCCTTCCAACCTGAACCGGCAGCAGTTCTTCATCGACCAGATCGGCCAGTTCAAGGTGGATGCCCTGGCGGACAACCTGCGACGCATCAACCCCTATGTCCGGGTGGAACGCCACCGGGTGCTGCTCACCCCGGACAACACCCCCGCCATCTTCGCCGACTGTTCCGTCGTGGTGGAGGCCTTCGACAAGCCGGACATGAAAGCCATGCTGGTGGAGACCCTGCTCGGGTCGCTGAAGGACGTCAGCGTGGTGGCGGCCTCGGGGGTTGCCGGCTACGGCCCCAATGACGACATAACCACCAGGCGGGTCTCTTCAAGGCTCTACCTGGTGGGGGACGGGGTCTCAGAAGCCAGGCCGGGCAGCGGCCTGATGGCGCCCCGGGTGGGCATCGCCGCCGGGCACCAGGCAAACCAGGTGCTGCGCATCATCCTGGGGGAAGAGGAGTAAATTTCGGGGAGATATGACGGCCGGTGGTGCCGCCGGGAAGGAATCAGGGCTCCACGTGGTTCCTGAGATCGGCCCTGAGGATCCTGAACAGCTCGCTCTTTTCGTAGGTTTCGAAGAAGTGCGGCAGCAGCCTGAAGCGGCGGCCCACCATCTCGATCTCGTGCTGGTTGCGCATCTTGCGCAGAACCCGGCTGACGGTTTCGCGGGTGATATGGACCCGGTCGGCGATGCTCTGATGCGACAGGGTGGCGCTGATGATCACGCCATCGGTATCCCGGACCCCCAGGCTCTTGCTGTAATGGTACAGGGTCGCCCGGATCTTGGACTCGGCGTCGTTGATGCCGATGATGCAGTGAAACAGCCAGCTTTCCCGCAGACGGCCGCAGAGCACCGCGATGACTTGCAGCAGGGTCTCCCGCTGTTCGAGAAAAATCTCCTCAAACACATTTTTGGAAATCAGGAGCACCCGGCAGGGTTCATTGGCGATTACCGTAGCTGAATCGCTCCTGCCGTCCAGCATCCCCACATCACCGAAGCAGTCACCCCGGTGCCGGAACGCCATGACCCGCTCCTGGCCATCAACGGTGATATCCACCACCCTGACCTGCCCCTTGAGGACGATGTACATCCGGCTGGCATCCTCGCCGGCCATCATGATGACCTCATCCCGGTCATAGGCATACACGCTGGACTTCTCCAGCACCGCGGAGAGCTGCGGAGGGGTGAAAGCGGCAAACAGGGGCACCGACCTGACGACCTTCTTCGCCTGTTCATGGTCGAATCTGCTCTTGATCATCTCTGTAGACTCCTTTTGTGGGGACCATCGCGGTACGCGACACGAACAGCGCCCTCGTACGCGGCGGGATCGTCCATGACCGGACAGGTTCCCGCTCCCGGACCGGTCACGGTCCACACGGGTCGATATTCTAGCATCTCCACGCTAAGTTGTACCCATAAAGTTTTGCACTCAGCCGGATTCCGGCTGTCCATACCGTTCGCCCCGGTGAACAACGCCGCCGTTTGACCGCACAGGCGAATGAGACGGAAGGAGCCCCCAATGAAGATAGCCGTTGCCATGAGTGGCGGAGTGGATTCGTCGGTGGCCGCGGCCCTGCTCAAGGAGCAGGGGCACGAGGTCATCGGTCTCACCATGCGGCTGTTCGCCGCCGATTGCCCGGGGGGAGGAAGCGCGGTCCGGGACGCGACCCTGGTCGCCGCCCACCTGGGTATCCCGCACCATGTCCTGGATCTGGAACAGGAGTTCCGGCAGCTGATTATCGACGACTTCATCGCCGAATATTGCTCAGGCCGGACCCCCAACCCCTGCGTGCGCTGCAACCGCTTCGTCAAGTTCGGGCTGCTGCTGGATGGAGCGCGACGGCACGGGGCGGAGTTCCTGGCCACCGGCCATTACGCCCGTATCCACGTCGATTGCGATGGCATCCGCCACCTGCGCGTGGCAGCGAACAGGAGCAAGGACCAGTCCTATTTCCTCTACACCCTCTCCCAGGAGCGGCTGGCACGGGTCGTTTTCCCCCTGGGGGAAATGGCGAGCAAGGATGAGGTGCGCGACCACGCCCGCCGCTTTCACCTGCCGGTGGCCGACAAGGGAGACAGCCAGGAGGTCTGCTTCATCCCCAACGACGACTACGTCTCCTACCTGGAAGGGAACGGCTGTGTGGACCGCACGGGGGGGGAAATCATCCATGTGAGCGGCAGGGTGCTGGGACGCCACCAGGGGACCCACCGCTACACCATCGGTCAGCGTCGGGGGCTGGGCATCGCCTGGAGCGAGCCGCTCTATGTGGTGGGGATCGACGCGGCGCGCGGAAGAATCGTGGTCGGAGAGGAACCGCGGGTGTATGCCCAAGGCCTTGAGGCCCAGGAGGTGGGGTGGATCATCGCACCGGTGGAGGATGCGTTCGAGGCCAGCTGCAAGATCCGTTACCGCCACCAGCCGGTCCCCTGTCGGGTCGTCCTGCTGCCGGAAGGGGGCTGCCGGGTGCTGTTCCATGAACCGCTCAAGGCGGTCACGCCGGGGCAGTCGGTGGTCTTCTACCGGGACGACGAGGTGCTGGGTGGGGGAATGATCTCATCGGTACTACCAGGAGGGGAACAGCCGGAATCCGGCTGACAACCGGGTCGCTGCCGCCATTGGCGCCAGAGGCGTCACCCATATACCTTTGAAACCCGAGGCATTTCCGTAGGGAATCGCCACCATCGGGGATACCCAGCCAGGAGGAAACATCACAACCCTCTTGCGAAACATACTGAAGGATTCTCTGCCACGGGCATATCTCCCCCCTCCGTTCGACGCGGCAATGGAAGAGGAATACCGGGAGTTCAAGTTCAACGACTCCCGGGGGGTGGTCATCAGTGTCACCCTCGCCACGTTCTTTCTGATCATCGGCCTCTGGACATGGGACCGGACGGTTGACCCCCGCCACGCCATGGACGTGCTGCCGACCAGGATTCTCCTGGGCGTTCTGGAACTGTTCTACCCCATCGCACTTGTCGCCGGCATGCGCCGCACGGTTCTTCCCTGGCTGCTGGCGCTGATCGTCCTATCAATGGAGGCGCTCTTCCTCTACCACCTGACCCTGCTGGAGGAAGGGCTCGTCTACGGACTGTCCGGTTTCATGTACTGGTTCATGATCTCCATCTTCACCGGACTCTCCTTCAACCTGACCCCCACCCTGCTCACGGTCATCGCCATTGCGATCCTCCCCAATGTACTGGTCTCTTTCGGCATGGCGTCCCAGCTGCCGCTCCCCCTGTACAACGCCCTGATCTGGCCCACATGCCTGATCGCCATGTTCGGCAGCCTGATGCTGGACAGGCTCTACCGCCGCCTGTTCCAGTATCGCCGCGACATCGAACAGACCGCACGTGTGGACGGCCTGACCGGCATCGCCAACCGTTTCCATTTCAGCGAGACCGCACCGGTCCTGCTGGAGCTCTGCCGCCGTCACGAGCATCCCATCAGTGCCCTCATGGCGGACATCGACCACTTCAAGCACATCAACGACGAATACGGGCACCTGGAGGGGGACGAAGCCATCCGCCACGTGGCCAGGTGCATGCGGGCAAAGCTGCGCAGCACCGACCTGCTGGCCCGTTACGGAGGGGAGGAGTTCGTCGTGATCCTCCCCGAAACGCGCCCCGCCGAGGCGGCGGCAGTAGCTGAGACGATCCGCAGAAGCATCGTCGACACAGCGCTTGCCCTGGGACACGACCGCTCCCTCCGGATCACCATCAGCGTCGGGGTGGCAGGCCATGACCCGCTGCCGGACGAGATCGGGCTCGAGGAACTGCTCAAGCAGGCCGACAGCGCCCTGTACGCGGCGAAACAGAGCGGCAGAAACCGGGTGGTCAGCGCGTTTCGGGAGCCACAACAGCCCTCGTCATAATGTCTTCCCCGGAATTTCCCGTTGTGGCGAGCAGGAGTCGGTTGACTGGTCAGCCGCGCCTCAGAGCCCCTTCCCCCCACCATGCCTGACCTGGCTGATGTCCTTGACTCACCCCGTCGTGAAGTGTAGTTTATGAAATTTTTGTTATTGCATGGTCTTGGAGGGGGAATTTGAGAGGCATCGCTTCGTTTACTTGAGCCGTTGTATCAGTCCGGGCACTGATGGAGCGGCTTTTTCGTGCGCGGTTGCGGGAGGGAACATGCCGCGGGAGATGAAATAGTACAGCCATGTGAGGCCGGGCCAGAAGGGGACCAAAAGGCTGCTCGAGCAGTACGGGGACAGGTTCCGTCGATTACGGGCGAAAGGGGGACCCGGAGGCATGGGTATGACTGGTGTCGTATGGAAAGATCAAGGGCACGGAGTTGAAAGCGAGGATATCCGACAAAGATCTCGCCGGTAAAAAAGTAGCCAAGTTAAAGGCATAGGCGCCATGCCTCAAAAAACGTCACCACTTCACTTCATAACTCCGGGGTGAGACATTGACAAAATCGAAAGAGGAAAAACATGATCGGAGCCATTATTGCGAAGAAGAATGTCAGGGCCGGTCTGGAAGCATTGAATCGGCGTGATGTATCCACGTTTCTGTCGCCTTGGGCGGAAGATGCTGTGTGGAATTATCCAGGAGACTCGCCTGTCGGCGGAAGGTTCATCGGTAAAAAGGCGATCAGGGGATGGTTCGAAAATCTGCTACGACAGATGCCTCAGTTGAAGTTTACTGTCCGCAGTGTCTGCGTCTCCAATGTATTCGATCTGGTCGGCAATAATACAGCAGCGGCCCATTGGGAGGTGGACTTCACCAACAGGTATGGTTATCGCCTGCAGTACAGTGGTGTGGCAATCCTTACCATCAAGAAGGGAAAGGTAGTCGAAGGACAGGATTTTTTATTCGCAATGAACGATAAGATCAGGTGCCTCTGGGGCAACTCGAAGCCTGAAGTGTGACCAAGGGGTAAAATGCCGGGGGTTAGGCATTGAAGAAGTAGTAAAGGTGGAGTAATGCCTGATATAAGCACAAAAACAGGCCTGACCCCATGGGTTTTCTAAGGCACCAGCGGCGGAGCGTCAGCGGAGACCGCTGTTGCCGCTGGTTAGCCCTGTTATCTTTCAACAAGTGGCCGACTTGTAGACGAAATGTATGTGGTTTGTTTCGTCATAGCTCGCCTCTCTGACCAGAGGTTTGATTCCTGTTGTCTTGATTTCTGCAATCTTTACGTCGTTCAAGACGCATATCCAAGAATGGCCGACTCCAGCAACATTGGGCAAGTATCCAGTCGCTGTCTCTCTCGCCAGGACTTCAGGGTCAGTAAATGAGTGCATTTTTATGGTCTTCTCATGGGGGGCATCACAATCGTCCGCTGCACAAACCGAATCTCTTGTTAACTGCAGAGAAATTTGAGGTCTGTCTTTGAGGATTTGAAATGCTTTTTTCATTTTTTATTCCTTTGGGCTAACGGACATGGCTTTGACCCGCCTGTCTTTTTCGGCGGGTCGTAAGCCATGTTGAGCCTTAATTCTTTTCTACTTATTTCAGTGGCTAGTGACAATCATCGGCAGGCCTTCCTTCAGTCAGATATTTTTTTAATCGACTCGTGCGGTCCATTGTCATCTTGGTTTTGTATGTGTGATAACACATCGGATACATACTACCCCAACACACTAAAGCAGAATCTTCGCAGGCAAATGTAGCATCCAATTCGGTATCCCTGAATTTTATCCATGCTTTTTGAGATTCTCGTAGTTTCTTTATAAATAAAAGATCACTCTTTTCTTTTTGGAGCAAGGTGTTATAGACCTTGTTGAGTTCAGCATCAGCTTTTTTAAATTCATCCTCTGCGCAAATGTTCATTTCCATTTGGTTCCCAGCCGGGTCACATTTATCTGCCGAGTGTGCTTGGCCACCAATTGCTGTCATGGCAGCAATCAGTAAGAAGACAATTGAAAAACGAAATTGCATGGTTACTCCTTATTGTTCAACGGGGATGAGGCGCAGCGGCTTGTCCGTCTGCCGCCGATGGTTGGCATTTTGCTTTTACGTTTCTGAAAGACGAAGCCCCTTCAAACCCCTTTACTAGGCGTCAGCAAATTTACGAGGTCCGTAAAGGTCATAGCTGTAGGTTCGGTCAGCTGCCCAGTTAGTGACTCACGCTGACTGCATAGTTCCCAAGCCTTAATCAGGCCCGACTGAAGTCGCCGAATCCATCCTTGTACGTCAGTATCAGTCACACCTGCTTCCCGCGCATCCTGAACATGCTTTTCCAAGAATGTCCGGGTCCTTGGGTCAAGCCGAAGCATTAGACCTAGTTGCCCGGCCGCACCGCGTGCTTCAATAAACGCATGGTCGCAATAACGACTGTAAAGGCCCATGAATGCTACACCGAGTACATCAAGGCTCTTCTTGGCTTGATCATTCTCTCTCTGCGGAACCGACTGCTGGTCCGCAACTGACCAACCGGCAAGCAATGCGCTTAAAGCAGGATCTCCTGCTTTGCCAACGCAGATACCCCACTCTAGCCAAAAGCCACGATTATCTCCTGCGGGGAATCTGAAACTACGCAACACTTCAGCGCCAGAACCTGGATCGCCTGACTCCCGGTATAATCGTGCTAGGTTCACTGCAAGGCGGTCCTCTGATGGGTCGTGCTCAAGCACTACGCTTCCGATCTGGATAGCCAGATCGGGCCTGTGCTCTAAAAAATGCTGCGGCAAGTCATACTCCCAACGATGAAGTTCAGGTATTCTAGCCCTCTTTTTTGCAACCTTGGCTGCCTTCGCTAAGCAAACGTAAATATTCTCAATATCGTCCCCGTAGTCATTGCGCATGACCTCTAAAGCTGCCTGGGCAATGCGGACATGACGGGTGAGGAGCATTGTTCCACCACCGCCAGCGGCCTCTTGCCCGAGTGGAAAAATTACATTAGATTGCAATGCAATGGCATTGCATTGCAGAGCCTCAGCAAGAACAGGACGCGAGAGAAACATTAACCTCTCTGCGTGCATTACGGCGATATAGTTAAATGCTGTACAGAGGCTTTTACCTCCGGGAATGGGTATTTGGGCTAGTCTTTCCATTAGGGATTTGACATGTCCTTTTAATCCGTTGCCATATCGTAGCGCGAGCATACCCCCGAGCAGGGCACCATCTCCGATCGTAGCGTCATGTCGTGCCGCTTCCTCCAGCCGATTCGCAAGGGTGGCGACGTCTTCGCCAGAAGCCTTTCCCAAACCCACATCACCGAAACTTGCCCATGCCCCCGTGATTAACGCTGCATCATCCCCTTTGAGCCCGCTCAAGGGTTCCTCGTGGTAGTCGGATATCAAGCGCCAGTCGAGCCGCATGGCCCCAGCTGCCCTCCAGTCACTATCTCGCGAAGCGAGGAGGAAGCGGACATCACTCCGGCCGCCCCCTTTCAATGACTGGATACCGCCGTATAGTTGGTGGGTAATAAGGTCTGCCGCATCGGTAACAACTAACCAAGGCGTTTCGCCCTCCGGAAGAGCCATGAGTTGTTCAGCCGTTATGCTACTACAATCGTCCCGCCGCCATAAAATCCGGAAATTAGGACCCTGCTCAAGGAGGGCAGTCACGGTCTGACGCAACGCCATGGACTTTCCCTCACCCCCAGGTCCGATCAACAAAATAACCTGTGGCATCTCCAGCCCACGGTATCCAACTACACAGTCAGCGAGCCTTCCCACCACAGCCCGACGCCGCAGAGCAGGACACAGCGCAATCGACCAATCCGGCTCCGCGCCGTCGAAAAACCGTCCAGCCTCTACCGGGAGTATGTCACGTCGGTATGCTTCCAAAGCGGCTGAGTCAAGCACCTCCCAACCCTGTGGTGGTTTCCAACTGGGTACCGTAGCTGCAACAGTTAGCGAAGCTCCCGGCAGTTGCCAGGACCACCAATCGCCTACGCGCAGCTTCTCTGGAAAACGACCGGTCTCCACTGGCCAATCATAGTTGTCTGGATTCCAGTAACGAGGACTCAGACGCAGCACACGCTGCATGCAATCTATTTCTCCAAGAATGAGACCGTTTCTCCAAGGTTCATCATCCCGTGCCTGAAAGGCAGCACCCGCCTGAAAGATTAGAAAGTCTTCTCCCGCACCTTCATCCTTACGCCCCTCCGGACGATGCATATGGCCATGCAGATAGACGACCTTGTGATAACCGAATAGAGTTCTAAGGCCGGCCGCATGTTCTTCAACTAACCAGTGCAGAGGGTGATGACCTAGTACAATGTTTACTTTACTGCCATAGTTTTTTTCTAAAGCCGATTCGACAAGTTGTAGCCCTGGGGTTAGCTTTCCTTGGTCTTTGTCATCCATTGATAGCCAAGCGGTATTAATCCCGACAATGCTGACCCAGTGGCCCCGGATTTGAATTTTTTCTGCGAATGAGCCGGCTGGGGAAGCAACCCAATCGCTGTTAACATTACCCGGCATCTGCTGTTTGTATTGTTTGAACCGCGGTAGTACCTGATCTCTTGCTGTTTTACCTTCCTTTGTTGGATCGAAAAAATGACTGCCTCTAGTAACAGGGGCATTTCGGTTGAGGGCGTCGTTGGCTGGTCTAGCGACATCGTGGTTGCCTGGCACCCCAACTATTTTCCCTTGCCAATCCACACCCAAGACGTCCATGAGCGGCAAATAGAACTCTTTGCGGAAGGCTTCGTATTCAGATTTGAGACCTTTGTTAGCAATATCTCCGGTTAAGAAGATAAAATCCGGTACAAACCCTGTTGCCTTCTGGTCTCCAATGTACTTAATGATTTTTGTGAATAAACGCTGTTGTGCCCAGTCGTCTTTTCCGATGTGGAAATCGGAGAGGTGGATGAAGCGAATCGGGTCCGTAGTCAAAATAACCTCCAACCATTTTCATTTCTAAAGTCGTGAGTTCTGTTATGCCAACTCATGATTGACCGGCCAGAGCCGGTATATATATGCGGGATAATCCGGGATAATCCGGGACACTTCCCATATTTATGATCGAGAGATCAGCACCAAAAGTGGGACGAGTCCCAGGTTTTGCTCTTTTCGGGGGTGCAGCCATCCTAACCCCATCCCCACCCTAGCCCTCCCCTTGAACGGGAGGGGCTTCCAGTCCGATGCAAAGGCCGCCTTCAGCTTCCAACGGAATCGCCGTCATGGCGATAATCTGCCTGAATTCCTCACGTACCCCCGCCCACTCCACAAGATCAATCTGAAACGGCAGGTCGCTGTCATCAAAGTCATCCCGCAGCATCCTCATGGTGGTCACGGGCAGATGCTCGTCCCCCATGATCACCAGGTCCAGGTCTGAATGGGGCTTGGCGGTTCCGGTTGCCCGGGAACCGAATACCCTCACCTCGCGGCCAGGCAGATAGCGGTCGAGAATGTCCCGCACAACCTTCATCTGCTCCGGTTTCACGTCTATTGCAGGCATCAGGAACGGTCCCTCAGACGGGAAAGAAGCTCAGCGGCATGAACACTGAATTGGGGAAGCGCTTCAAACACCCTGGCCGCCTTGGCTTCGTCGTAGGTATGCGCGGTAATATTCCGCCGCTCGCGGTAATCGAACCACGCCTCGACATCCGTCACCATCCCCCGCTCCGCTCCTGTCCGAAACAGATGACGGTAACTGTATCCGTCCACTTCGGATGGATTGGGCACTTCCTGCTCCAATTGACGCTTGAGCATTTTCCAGGACAATTCGAACGTATACTCGAATCGCTGGATGCAGGCATCCCGCAATTCCTCATCGCCGGGAGCGCCAAGCGCCCGGTCAAGAGCTCGCTGGAGGCTCTTTATGGGTGAAAAATCCAGAGACATATCTGCTCCCGGTATCTGCTTTAGCCGCATGAGTTACGTAGTGCGCTACATCCCAATCGCATGAATGAACGTGTCATGTACGGGCTTTTCAGTGTTTCGTTGCTAGTAGTACCAAATTTTCCCCAGAGTCTCAATGGAAGAGCCATGGGAGGCCAAGTCCCCACCACAGGAAAGCACCTACCCCGCTTCCTCCGTCATTTCCCGACGATCCCGTCGAGATTCCATCCCCTCCCAGAACTCCGCCACATCCCTCAGGGTATGGTATAGGCGTACGGGAAGCCGGTACCGTACCTTTTCCGGCAGAACGCCCTGATCCGCTCCCCCGGAGCAGCCTGCCACCGTTGGGGGAATACCATGCCTTTTTTGACGTGAGTCAAAGATTCCCCCGTGGACTGGTGTACTCTACCCACAGGGACACAAAGTCCACGAACAGCTTGCTGGTAGAGTCGGATGCGGGATCAGATCCCGAAACGGAAAGGAGCACACGTATGACCCAGGACGCAGCGGCAATGGAGCTAACCAAGGCAGGATTTTCCGTGGAGAAAATGCAGGAAACCAGGGCAAAGGCTCAGCAGGCGGTTCATCGGATCGCCGGCCTGGTCAAGGTGGGGATGCTGGAAGAGGAGGCCAACAAACTGGTGGTTGATACGTTGCGGAACATGGGCGCGACAAAAGCGTTCCACAAACCCTACATCCGCTTTGGCAGCAACACCACCAAAACCTTTGGCGCCGATTCCGAGCCGGGAGTTCGCTTGGGAGAGGACGATATCTTCTTTATCGATGTCGGGCCGGTCTGGGAAGGGTATGAAGGTGATGCGGGCGACACCTTCGTCACCGGTACCAACCCGGAATTGAAGCGTTGTGCGGTGGATGCCCGGCGAATCTTCGATGCCGTTGAAAAAAAATGGAAAACGGATAAAGCCACCGGTGTCGAGCTGTATCAGTGCGCCGAACGGATGGCACAGGATCTGGGGTGGGTGCTCAACCGTGATCTGGGCGGGCATCGCCTGGGAGACTATCCCAGTGCTGATCATTACGAAGGCCCCCTGTCCGAGGTTACCTTTTCACCCTCCCCCAACCTCTGGATGGTTGAAATCCATATTCGCCATCCGGAACAGCAGTTTGGCGCGTTTTACGAGGACCTTCTGATGTAACACCCGGCACTTCGTCCGTATATGGCGCCGGCAAAGAGAGGCGGGGATGATGGTACGATTCCCCGCCCCTTCCGTTATTCCCTCGTGACACTCACCGATCCGCTCCCGGCGGCATGCCGCCGGAAACCGAGGATTCATGATTCGGCCTTCCGGGTTGACAAGGGAGGGGGCAGCGGTATCTTTCCGGCAGACGTGCCGTGACGATACTCGAACCGGGGAGGTACGGAATGCAATCCGACGTGGCAACGAAACTGAATCCGCTGGAAATGGTGCATACCCAGATAGACAAGGCCGCCAGATACCTGAAGGCGGACCCGAACCTGGTGGAAAAACTGAAACACGCCGAGCGCGCGCTCCTGGTTTCGGTGCCGGTGATGATGGATGACGGCCGGCTCAAGGTTTTCAAGGGGTTTCGCGTGCAGCACAATACGGTCAGGGGACCGGCAAAGGGGGGCATCCGTTACCATCCCAACGTCGACCTGGATGAGGTTACGGCTCTGGCGGCCTGGATGACCTGGAAGTGCGCCGTGATGAACATCCCCTTCGGCGGGGCAAAGGGGGGGGTGCAGTGCAATCCCAAGGAGATGAGCGCGGGCGAGATCGAGCGCCTCACCCGCAGGTTTACCGCCGAGATCTTGAGCTTCATCGGGCCGGACAGGGACATACCGGCCCCGGACGTCAACACCAACGCCCAGGTGATGGCCTGGATGATGGATACCTACTCCATGCAGGTGGGGCACTCGGTACCGGGGGTGGTAACCGGTAAGCCGATCGAGATCGGCGGCTCCGAGGGGAGAAGTGAAGCCACCGGGCTGGGTGTCGTCTATACCATCGTCGAGGCGGCGAAAAAACTGGGCATGGAGCTGAACGGAGCCACCGCCGTCATCCAGGGCTTCGGCAACGTGGGCGCCTCGGCGGCACGGCATCTCCAGCGCGCGGGGGTCAGAATCACCGCCGTCGGCACCTCCCGGGGAGGGGTTTACTGCGAGCGGGGCATCGACCTGGAGGCGTTGCAGCGCTACTACCGGGAAAATGCCGGCCTGGCGGGATTCCAGGGGCTGGACGTCGTCACCAACGAGGAACTGCTCTCCCTTACGTGCGATATCCTGATTCCGGCGGCCATGGAGAACGCCATTCACCGGGACAATGCCGACAGGGTGCGGGCCAGGATCCTGGCCGAAGGGGCCAACGGCCCGGTTACCCCCGTTGCCGACGAGATTCTCAACGACCGGGGCGTATTCGTGATTCCCGACATCCTGGCCAATGCCGGCGGAGTAACGGTTTCCTACTTTGAGTGGGTCCAGGACCTGCAGAACTACTTCTGGAACGAGGCCGAGATCAACGACAAGCTGCGCATGCTGATGGTGAGCGCCTTCGACAGGGTGGTCGCCATGGCCGAAAAGTGGGAGGTCGACAACCGGACCGCCGCCCAGATGCTGGGCATCGGCCGGGTAATGGAGGCCACCAGGCTCAGGGGACTCTATCCCTAAAGCGTCACGGACCTTCCCCGTGGCCGGAACGGGAAAATTCGGTTGACTCCCGTCTCCAGTCGGGTAAGGTAGTCGGCCGCATCAATTCTTACCAAAGGAGACGGGACGCCATCATGTCACTCATGGAATGGGACGGCACCTACAGCATCGGCATCAGGGAACTGGACGACCACCATCAGCACCTGTTCATGCTGATCAACCGGGCTTTCGACGGCTACAACCAGGGGATGGGCGACACGAGCGTCAGGAAGCTGCTGGAGGAGATGCTGGAGTACGCGGTCTACCATTTCTCGGCCGAGGAGATGCGCATGGGCGAGGATTCCTACCCCGGCATCGGGGAACACCACAACCAGCACCGGATCCTCACGGACCAGGTGGCGGAAATGATGGAACTGCACGGGACAGTGGGCAGCAGCATCCTCAGCAGCACACTCATGTTCATGAACACCTGGCTGACCAGGCACATCCTGCAGTACGACAGGGACTACGCCCGCTACTGCAGCGAGCATCTCTCCGATACGAAACGGCCTGCGGCACGCGCCTGACCCCCGGCACGCCGGTAGCCGCGTAACGAAAGACAAAAAAACGGCCGCGGAACAGGGGCGACGTCATCCGCCTTCCCCTGCTCCGTGGCCGTCCGCGGTCTGACCGCCCCCTTACTTCATCTTCTCGGAGTTGGACTGGCGATGGATGCGGCGATATCGATGACCACGTCCGCATCGAACGAGCCGCCGTTCACGGCCTGGATGCGCGACCTGATGAGGGAGTTCACCTGCGCCAGGTCAACACCGCTGGTCCTGACCACCTCGCCGAGAAGAGCCTCCAGGGCGGTGACGTGACAGGCGAGACTGGTCACCTTTGACACGAGCATGTCCATGGTTTCCGCGCTGGTCTGCATCACGGCAGTCAATGCCTGGATATTCTGCTCCGAGAGTTCATCGAAATCGATAACCGCCTTCGTCCCCCTGATGGATGTTACCTTCTTCCCACCGTTATCCGCCTTGATCTGCCTGGTAGTTGCCATAGCCTTCCCTCCTTGTGTGAGTGAACCCGACTGTTAGAGATTAACACCAGCACACCGTCCGTCAAGCCGGGTATGGGATGCCGCACCGGCCGGCCGTTGCAGCCCCCTTTCTTCCAAAACCGCGGCCGGCCCATGGGGGGAGGAGTTCTTGACAGATGCGGCCCAGTTCCCTATACCTGATGTCCATGAAGCGCATCCTGATACTGTTCGCTCACCCCCGCTACGAGAATTCCCGCGTCAACCGCGCCCTCCTGGAGGCTGTTCAGGACCTGGAGCAGGTCACCGTCCATGACCTGTACGAACGGTATCCGGTCTTCAACATCGATGTGGGCCGGGAACAGCGCCTCCTGCTGTCGCACCGGATCGTCGTCTGGCAGTTCCCCTTCTACATGTACAGCGCACCGGCCATGGTGAAGCAGTGGATCGACCTGGTGCTGGAGCACGGCTGGGCCCACGGCAGCGGCACCCGGGCGCTGGAGCGGCATTTGGTCTTCGCCGCCGTCACCACCGGCGGCAGCCGCGAGAGCTACGCTCCCCAGGGTTTCAACCGCCACACCATGGGGGAATTCCTGCTTCCCTTCCAGCAGACCGCCCTGCTGTGCGGCATGTCCTACCTCCCCCCCTTCCTGGTACAGGGTACCTACCAGCTGGACGATGCCCAACTGGCCACGCTGGCCGGCCAGTACCGCGACCTGCTGGTCCGCCTCTCCCGGAGCGCGTCCGCGGCGTCCGACATCTCTTCTCTGGAGCGCCTCAACGACTGGGTCGGCGCTCCCCTGCCCTGCCATGATTGACAGCATCCTGGGACAGGCCCTGGTCTACCTGGCAGCGGCGCTCTTCTGCGTGCCCCTGGCGAAACGCATCGGTATGGGCTCGGTCCTGGGCTACCTGCTGGCAGGTATCCTGATCGGCCCCTTCTGTTTCGGCTTTATCGGCCGGGAAGGACAGGACATCATGCACTTCGCCGAGTTCGGCGTGGTGATGATGCTTTTTCTGATCGGCCTGGAGCTGGAGCCGGCCCACTTCTGGAGGATGCGCGGCACCATCCTGGGGCTGGGAGCATTGCAGCTCCTGCTGACCACCCTGGCCATGGGCCTGGCCCTGCTCCTGGCGGGGTTCGGCTGGCGGGCGGCCCTGGCCTCGGGCGTGGCCCTTTCCATGTCATCCACCGCCATCGTGCTGCAGACCCTGAAGGAGAAGGGGCTGACCAACAGCGCCGCCGGAAACGGCTCGTTCGCGGTGCTGCTCTTCCAGGACATCGCCGTAATCCCGATCCTGGCCCTGCTCCCCTTTCTGGCCATGGGGGGCGCCTCAGGCGCGGGCCACACCGAGGGAGCCCTCCTCCAGGGGCTGCCCGGCTGGGTCCGGGCCAGTTCGGTGCTGGTGGCGGTAGCGGCGGTGATCATCCTCGGCCGCTACGTGATCGTCCCCTTCCTGCGCATCATCACCCGCACCAGCGTGCGGGAGCTCTGTTTCGCCGCGGCCCTCCTGATCATCATCGCCATCGCCCTTCTGATGAAACTGGTGGGACTGAGTCCGGCCCTGGGCGCCTTCCTGGCCGGCGTGCTGCTGGCCAACAGCGAGTTCCGCCACGAGCTGGAGAGCGATATCGAACCGTTCAAGGGACTCCTGCTGGGACTGTTCTTCATTGCCGTGGGAGCCTCGATCAACTTCAGGCTGCTGCTGAACGACCCAACAAGGCTGTTTCTGGCGGTCCTGGCGGTGATCACGATCAAGGCCTGCGTGCTCCTGGCAGCGGGGAAGGTCTTCCGCCTCTCCTTCGACCAGAACAGCATCTTCGCCCTGGGGCTGTCCCAGGTGGGAGAGTTCGCCTTCGTGCTGTTCAGCTTTATCGGCCGCCTGGGGATCCTGGATGCACCCAACACCGACCTGTTCATGGCCGTTACCGCCCTCAGCATGACCCTTACCCCCCTGCTGCTGCTGCTCAACGAACGCCTGCTGCTGCCCCGTTTCGGCACCCTGGAACGGGAAGAGCGCCAGCCGGACCGGATCGATCAGGTCCACCAGGTCATCATCGCCGGCTTCAGCTCCTTCGGCAGCACCCTGGGGAGGTTCCTGCGGGCCAACGGGGTGGAGGCCACCATCCTGGACAACGACTCCGACCAGGTGGACCTGCTGCGCAGGATGGGGTTCAAGGTCTTCTACGGCGACGTGAGCCGCTTGGACATCCTGCGCTCGGCCGGAGCCGACCAGGCCCGCATCCTGGTGGTTGCCATCGACAATCCCTCCATGACCGTCGACCTGATCGGCAACGTGAAGCGCCGCTTCCCCAACCTGACCGTTATGGCCCGCGCCGGAAACAACCTGGATGCCCATGAACTGCTGGATCTGGAGGTGCGCCACATCTACCGCGACTTCTTGGATACCGCCCTGCGGGCCGGAGTGGACGTACTGTCAGCCCTGGGCCAGCGGCGCTTCAGCGCCACCCGTGCGGCCCAGGATTTCATCCGGTACGACGAGGACGCCATGCTCAGGCTGGCTCCCCACCGCCACGACCAGTCTTCCTACATCTCCAACGCCCGGGAGCAGATCCTGCTGCAAGAGCAGCTGCTGGCCAACGACCGGGAACGGAACCGCCTCCGCCACGATCATGCCTGGGACAGCGCCGGCCGGGAAACGGCCGACTGAACCGTCACCTGTCTCCGCCAGGGGGGCTGTCCGATTTGTAATGTAACCGCGGGAGAGTACACTTAGGGTACGGCCTTTCACGAGACGCACCCGGAGCCCAGCCATGGAGATATCCCGGATACTTCACGACCTGCGACATGAACTCCGCGGAGTGGATCAGGCTCTGACGGAACTGCAGGCTCCGGACGCATGTTCCCGGAAGCTGCACGAGGCGCTGCGGCTGCTGCGCGAAGCGCACGCGACGCTCCTGCACCGGGCCGCCCCGGGGGAAGCTTTCCCCGGGGCAACGCAGGATACCGGGGCAGACCATGCCGTCGTCGCACTGTTCCGCCTGCTGGCGGAACAGTGCGACACCGTCTTCTGGTTCGAGGACGTGCGGCAACGCAGGATGCTGTACATCAACCAGGCCTTCGAGCGCATGTGGGGCATGCCGCTCCACCGGGTCCAGGCCGATCCTGACGCCTGGCAGGAGGCCGTCCACCCGGACGACCGGGGCCGCGTGCGGAGGGAGGTGGATCAGTGGCGGCGGGGGATGTCGGACGACTGCGCGATCGAGTTCAGGATTATCAGGCCGGATGGGGAAATGCGCTGGATCGGTGTCCACGGCACCGTGCTGGAAAGCAGGCGCGGCAGACCCAGCAGGGTCTGCGGTATTGCCCTCGACATCGGCGAACGCCGGCGGGCGGAGGAGGCCCTGCGCCACGTCAGCCAATGGCTGGAACTGGCCCAATCCGCCGCCTGCGCCGGGATGTGGGATTGGGACATCGTCCATGGCCGTTTCCAATGGTCGCCGGAGCTGTTCCAGCTGTTCGGTGTCGATCCCCGCATTCATACCCCCGGCCTGGAATGTTGGCGCGGGGTGCTCCATCCCGACGATCTGGCCGCGGAAACGGCCATGCTGGAGCAGGCGTTGCGCCTGGGGAGCACATACGACCGGGAATACCGCATCCAGTTGCCGGACGGGCGGGTGCGGTGGATCAACGCGCGGGGGAAGTTCAGCCTCGATCTCCAGGGGCGGCCCTGTCGCATGACCGGTATCTGCATCGACGTCAGCGACCGCCACCGGGCCGATGAATCCCTTCGCCGCAGCGAAGAGCGCTACCGCTCCCTGGTGGAGCTCTCGCCCGATGCCGTGTTCATCAACCATAACAACCGAATCGTGTTCGCCAACCCGGCCGCGGTGCGTCTGTTCGGCGCCACATCGGCGCAGCAGCTGCTGGGAAGGAGCCCCTTTGAACTGACCCACCCCGACTACCACGACCTGATCCGCGGGCGTATCCGGCAGCAGCAGGCCGGTGCGGTCTGCCCGGTGGTCGAGGAGAAGGTTCTGCGCCTGGACGGCAGCATCGTCGACGTGGAGGTGGCCGCGGCTCCCATCAGCATGGAGGAGGGAATCGCGTTCCAGGTGATCCTGCGCGACATCGGCGACCGCAAGCAGGGCGAGCAGGTCCTGGCCGCGGCCAGGGATCAGGCCGAATCCGCGAGTCGCGCCAAGAGCGATTTCCTGGCCGACATGAGCCACGAGATCCGCGGCCCCATGAACGGCATCATGGGCATGGCCCAGCTGCTGGAGTTCACCGAGCTGACCGAAGAGCAGCGGGAATACCTGGACGTGATCAGGAGTTCTTCCCAGAGCCTGCTCTCGCTGATCAACGACATCCTGGACCTGGCCAAGATCGAAGCAGGCAAGATCGAGCTGGAACATCGCCCCTTCAGCCTGCGGGGCAGCATCGGCGACATCGTCAAGGCCCACCTCACCCAGATACGTGACCGGGGACTGGTGATAGACAGCGATATCCCGGCCGCGGTACCGGACAGCCTGGTGGGCGACCAGCTGCGTCTGAAGCAGATCCTGGCCAACCTCGTCGGCAACGCAATCAAGTTCACCCCCCGGGGCGGCATCGGCATCTCGGTTGCCGTCATGGGGGAGCGAGCCGGCACGGTACGGCTCAGAATCGACGTTGCCGACACCGGCATCGGCATCCCCCCCGAGGCAATGGAGCGGATCTTCCAGCCGTTCACCCAGGCGGATTCCTCCACCAGCCGCCAGTACGGCGGAACCGGACTGGGGCTCTCCATCTGCACCCGCCTGGCGGAGCTCATGAACGGCGGGATCACGGTCACGAGCGGACAGGGGCGCGGCAGCACCTTTTCCGTGCAGCTGCCGTTCGCAGTAGCGGAACCCTCCGCGAAAGCTCCCGGACCCGACAGCGGACGGCAACGTCAGGCCTGCTGGGACGGTCCCCCTCTGCACATTCTCCTGGTGGATGACTACGAGATGAACCTGGTGGCGACCACCCGGCTGCTGCAGCGCGGCGGCCACAGCGTGGCCCAGGCCCGCGACGGAGCCGAGGCGGTACTGGCATGGGAACAGGAGCGTTTCGACGCCGTCCTGATGGATATCCAGATGCCGGTCATGGATGGCATGGAGGCTGCCCGGACCATCCGGCGCAAGGAGGCGGGCAGCGGCAGGCACACGCCGATTATCGCCCTTACCGGACGGGCCCTGCGGGAGGAGCAGGACGAAATCCTGGGACAGGGTTTCGACGGCCATATCTCCAAACCGATCCAGTTGGGCGTGCTGTTCCAGGAGCTGCGCCGCTGCCTGGCGGACCGGACACGGGAGAGCTGAAACGGCGTCCGCCGGAAGCAGCCCCGCGAAGATCCCCACGTCCAACGGGTGTTGCCTCCACGCGGCGGCGCCATGGCCGTTTTTAACTGGCTCCCATCCCCCCTCCTCTGCTACATTCACCGGGCGGCGCGGCGCACCGGTATCCGGAAAACAGTCCGGGACACCGGCTGGGCTCCCGCATTCCAACCCCGAGGAGGGAGCCGCGTCGTGAGACCCGTCATCGTATTCTGCCTGATCATGGCCACCGTTGCCGCCGGCTGCGCCATGAAGAGCCTGCCGCCGGTCATTGTCCCACTCCCCACCAGAACCATCGATTACCTGAGCGAGGTCAAACCGATACTGAACAAGCGCTGCACGGTCTGCCACTCCTGCTACAACTCCCCCTGCCAACTGAAGCTTGACTCCTTCGAGGGGGCCGACCGGGGCGCCACCAAGCGGACCATCTACAACGCCTCGCGCCTCAGTTCCATGGATCCCACCCGACTGTTCATCGATGCCCGCACAACCGGGGAATGGCGGGGGAAAGAGTTCTTCAGCGTCACCGACAGCAGCGTAGGGAACGGGCTGAACGACTCGATCATGATCCAGATGCTCTCCCACAAGATGAAGACTCCCGCAACCAGCGGCGATTTCCGGTCCGAGGCGGACGATCTGACCTGCTCCAGGGATCAGGGGGAGCTGGCTGACTACCTGGATAAACACCCCAACAACGGCATGCCCTTCGGTTTTCCCCCCTTGAAGCAGGACGAGTTCGCCACCATCGCCGGCTGGCTGGTACAGGGCGCCAGGGGACCCTCCCCCGAACAGCAGGCGCGCCTGGTCACCCCCACCCCCGGCGATGCCGCGGCCATCGGGCGCTGGGAGTCGTTCCTCAACCAGGCCGACGCCAAGCACGCCATGACCGCCCGCTACCTCTACGAGCACCTCTTCCTGGCCCACGTGACCTTCGGCACCGGCAGCAACGAGTTCTTCGAGCTGGTCCGTTCCCGCACCGCTCCGGGAGAACCGCTGGACCTGATCCCCACGGTGCGCCCCTACGACAACCCGGGAGTGGAGCGCGTCTATTACCGCTTCCGCAAGATTCACTCCACCATCGTGCACAAGACGCACATGGTCTTCGAGCTGGACGATGCCCAGTTCCGGCGGATCGACGAGCTGTTCATCCGGCCGGAGTGGCTGCAAACGCCCCATGTGATGGGCTATGAGCCGATCATGAGCGCCAATCCGTTCAGAGCCTTCGAGCAGATCCCGCCCCGTTCCCGCTACCAGTTTCTGCTGGACAACGCTCACTACATCATCATGACCTTCATCCACGGCCCGGTCTGCAAGGGGCAGATCGCCCTGAACGTGATCAACGACCATTTCTGGGTCATGTTCATGGACCCGGACCACGACCTGAGCGTGACCTATCCCGGATTCATCAGGCTGCATGCCGACAATCTGCGCATGCCCATCGAAAACGGGAGCAACCCGCGCATCGTCTCGGTCCTGACCGACAAACACCGCAAGGCAGTGGTGGAGTTCTACCGGGCCAGGCAGGACTACTACGCCTCCCACTACTACACCGGGATGGGATACGACTGCATCTGGAAGGGAAACCGGGCCGAGGACGCGCCGGTTCTGACCGTGTACCGCCATTTCAACAGCGCCTCGGTACACCGGGGTGTTCTGGGCAACCTGCCCAAGACCATGTGGGTGATCGACTACCCCCTGCTGGAGCGGATCTACTACGCCCTGGTGGCAGGCTTCGACGTGTACGGTACCGCCGGCCACCAGCTGGCGGTGCGCCTCTACATGGACGCCCTGCGCGTGGAGGGAGAGAGTAACTTCCTGGACTTCATGCCGCCCGACAGACGCAGGGAAATCATGAAATCCTGGTACAAAGGGGTCAGCCTGAAGAGGATCGACTACTACCCCTCACTGCTGCCGGCCGGGATCGCGTTCAGCGGCACCGACCCCGCACGGGAATTCATCGAACAGCTGGTAAAGCGGCAGCTGCTCCCCGCGGCAGGAATCGACTTCGACCCGATCAACTACCTGCCGGCGGGCGCCCCGTATCCCCGCCTGCCGGAGCGATTCGAAACACGGGAAGACTACCTGCGGGCCTTCACCGCCCTCTCCCGCCCCGGGACCCCCTTCTTCTCCCTGGTTAACGAGAACGACGCCAACCTGGCCTACCTGCGCATCCGGGTCAAAAACGGCAGGGACATCGCCGGTTCCATCGTGGTCAACCGCTGGCACGATAATGTGGCTTTCATGCTGGGCGAGGACAGCAGGCTCGATTCCTCCCGGGACAGCGCCGATTTCATCCCCGGTCTGATCGGCTCCTACCCCAATTTCTTCGTGGACGTGGCCGAGGAGGATCTACCCGACTTCTTCGACCTGCTGGCCAATTTCAACGATAGTCGCCGGGACCGGGAGCGGGTGGAACGCTACGGCATCAACCGCTCCGACGAGCGTTTCTGGGAGCTGTACGACTGGTTTCAGCAGCGCTTCATGGAGGACGATCCGGTCAGGGGGGGATTGTTCGACCTGAACCGCTATTATTACCGGGCGCGCTGACGCGTCACCCGGAAGGTGTCAGGCGCTTCACCCCGGACTCAGGATTTCCACACCAGCCTGATGGCGGCGGCGACGAAACAGGCCAGCGACAGCCAGCCCGCAACGGGAGATGAGCCGTCCCGCAGGTAGAAGGCCAGGGCCACCAGCAGGGCAACCCAGGCCAGTTGCCGCAGCCAGACCTGTACCGGCCGCAGCAGGGCGCGGCGATCCTCCACGGTCAGGCGCACCACCAGCTCCCCCTGTTGCAGGGTATCCACCAAATGGCGTCCCTTGACCAGGGTCAGGGGGAACTGTGCCAGCTCGTGTCCCAGAACCCCCCACAGGCTGTCCCGCTCGCCCAGGGCTCGGGTCAGGTTGGCCTTGAGAATCGGCAGTACGTCCTTGATGCCGTTGAAGTTCTCGATATACCGAGTGCCCAGTCCCTCGATGATGGAGCTGGCCCGCATGACGTAGATGACCTCCTGGGGCAGTTTGAAGGGATACTCCTTGAGCGTCTCCATCACACCGAAAGCCAGTTCCTGCATGGAGGTGGCTTCCAGGTGCTGATTATCGAAGATGGCGAAGATTTCCTCCGTGAGCCCGCTCAGCTCGTCCCCGGGGGCGTTGTCGGTGATGATGCCCAGCTTGCGGGCCGCGTGCACCAGTAGTTCGAAATCCCGCTCGCAGGCGGCTTTGACCATGTTGATCATGGCCAGGCGGGTTGCATTGGAGATGCGGCTGACCATGCCGAAATCCAGCAGCACCAGTTCTCCCCGGGGGGTGACCAGCAGGTTGCCCGGGTGGGGATCGGCGTGAAAGAGTCCCCTGACCAGCATCTGCTCGGTGTAGAACAGCACCAGCCGCTCCATCAGCCCCTGAAAGGGGATCTTCAGACGGTTAAGTCCCTCGCGGTCATCGAAGCGTACCCCCTCCTCGAAACTCATCACCAGCGCATCACGGGAACAATACTCGGGCCAGGGAACGGGAAAGCGGACCGGGGAATCGGCGTAGGTCTGACGGAAGCGCTCCAGGTTGGCAAGTTCCACCCGCATGTCCACCTCCTGGAGGATGGTATGGCGGAACGCCGCCAGCACCGCCTCGATGGAGTTGCGGGTGTATTCGGAGAACAGCGGCCGCAGCAGGGCCAGCAACCACCCCAAAAGGCGGATGTCTTCCCGCACCACCAGCTCGATACGGTTGCGCAGCAGCTTGACCGCCACCAGCTCACCGCCGTGCAGGCGGGCCCGGTGAACCTGGCCGATGGAGGCGCAGGCCAGCGGCTCCCCCTCGAAGCCGGCGAAACAATCACCCCTGCCGAAGGCCCGCCCAAAGACAGCCTCGAAATCCCGGCGCGGCATGGGGGAGAGCTGGTCATGCAGCTGTTGCAGCGCCACAAGGTAGCTGGCATCGAAGAAATCGGCCCTGGTTGCCAGGACCTGGGCCAGCTTGATGAAGCTGGCCCCCAACCCTTCGATGGTCGCCACCAGCTCTACCGGCGCCAGGGGCGCCATACCCAGCCAGCTGGCGCGCCGGCGGATCAGCAGGAAAATAGTCAGTAGTACCCGGAAGACGGCATGGACGCGTGCCGGGCGATAGAGCCTGACCAGCAGGAGCAGTCTGGACACCGGATCAGGACTGCCCCTGGCGGAGCTTGGCCACCTCTTCCCGCAGGGCATCTACCTCGGCCCGGGTGGCCAGCCCCAGCTCGTCGATGGTCTCCCTGAGAAGCTCCTTGATCGCTCCCCTGGCCTGTTCACGCCCCTCGCTTCCCCGGGCCACGGCCTGGTCGAAAAACTCCCGCGCCCTGCGGTCCCGCTCCTCGCAGCAGCCGCGCGCCGACTCGCCGGCCTGTTCGAGCTTCTCCTTGGCCATCAGGGCGCTGCCCAGCCCGAAGAAAAACAGCTGTTCCAGTTTGTCTTTCATGATTGTTCCTCCCTCCCCGGTTTCGCGCGGCATCATACGAGCACCCGCCGTCCGTCACGCCCGCGGGTCCGCGGACAGGTGCGCTGCACTGCGCAGATGATGCCGCACCTGCAAGGATTATCCCACACTTTCCCCAAAAGGGGAGACGCCCCCCCACGTCCCCTTCTCGGTCCGCCGAGCTATGGTAAAGTCGGCGGACCCGCGTCGGACGCTCTCCCGGCGGACCGCCCCCCCCGGCAAACCCAGAGTTGGAATTGGTTCCCGTCACCCCCTTCCGTCCAGCCGGTTCCAGTCGCGCGTCCCGTTCGGGGCACCATCCATTAACATCATGTATAAGTATAACAATTGCAACATAAAATACCATATTATGAGCTGATTTGGTAACGCACCCCTTTTCTTGACACCGCAACTTGGCATGGTGCATAATCCCGCAGGCATCGATTCAGCGGGAGACAGTCGCCATGGAACAGACCGAAAACAGCCAGCAGCCCCCTTCAGCCCCCTTCGTCCACCTCCACCTGCATACCCAGTACTCCCTGCTTGACGGCGCCATCCGCCTGGAAGACCTGATCGCCAAGGCCAAGGCCCACAACATGCCGGCCCTGGCCATCACCGACCACGGCAACATGTTCGGCGCCGTTGAATTCTACCTCAAGTGCAAGAAGGCAGGCATCAAGCCGCTCATCGGCTGCGAGGTCTACATCGCCCCCGACTCCCGCTTCTCCCGGGAAAGCACCCGGGGAATCTCCGAGGCCGCCTACCACCTGATCCTCCTCTGCGAGAATATGCAGGGATACCGTAACCTCTCCTACCTGACCTCGGCCGGCTACAAGGAGGGGTTCTACTACCGCCCCCGCATCGACCGGGAACTGCTCCAGGAGCATAGCGAGGGACTGATCGCCCTCTCCGCCTGCCTCAAGGGGGAGGTGGCCATGCAGTGCGGCCGGGACCGCATGGACGAAGCCCTGGAGACCGCCCGCTGGTACGCCGGACTCTTCCCGGGGCGCTACTATCTCGAACTACAGGAAAACACCCTTCCGGAGCAGGAGATCGTCAACAAGCGGTTGATGCAGGTGGCATCGGAGCTCAACCTGCCGCTGGTGGCAACCAACGACTGCCACTACCTGAACCGGGAGGATGCCCGCGCCCACGAGGTGCTCCTCTGCATCCAGACCGGCAAAACCATGAGCGATCCCTCCCACATGAAGTTCTCGGCGGAGGAGTTCTACGTCAAGAGCCCGGAGGAGATGGTCGCCGCCTTCTCCTACGCCCCCGAGGCGGTGGCCAACACCCTGGCCATTGCCGAGCGCTGCGACCTGAAGCTCCCCCTGGACACGGGAGAGTACCACTTTCCCCACTTTGACCCGCCGCCGGGAAAGAACCACGACGACATGCTGGAGCAGTTGGCCGTGGAGGGGCTCAAGGAGCGCATGGTCACCATCCTGGCCAAGTACCCGGACATGCCGCAGGAGCGCCAGCAGGCCTACTTCGACCGCCTGCACCTGGAGCTGAAGTGCATCCGCGAGATGAAGTTCCCGGCCTACTTCCTGATCGTGTCCGACTTCATCAACTGGGCCAAGAAGCAGGGAATTCCGGTGGGACCGGGCAGGGGCTCGGCCGCCGGCTCGCTGGTGGCCTACGCCATCCGCATCACCGACCTGGACCCGCTCCCCTACAACCTGCTGTTCGAGCGTTTCCTGAACCCGGAACGCATCACCATGCCCGATATCGACGTGGATTTCTGCCAGGACCGCCGCGAGGAGGTGATCCACTACGTGGTGGAGAAGTACGGCCGGGAGCGGGTCTGCCAGATCATCACCTTCGGGACCATGAAAGCCAAGGCAGTGGTGCGGGATGTGGGGCGGGCACTGAACATGACCTACGGCGACGTGGACCGGATCGCCAAGCTGATCCCGGACGACCTGAAGATGACCCTGGCCAAGGCGCTCAAGCAGGAACCGCAGTTAAGCGAGATGGCGCAGAGCGACCCCCAGGTCAAAGATCTTTTGGACACCGCTCTCTGCCTGGAGGGGCTGACCCGCCACGCCTCCACCCATGCCGCCGGCGTGGTGGTGGCCCCCCGCCAGCTGGAGGAATTCCTGCCGGTGTACAAGGACCAGAAGACCGGCTCCATCAACACCCAGTACTCCATGAAGTACGTGGAGATGGTGGGGCTGGTGAAGTTCGACTTCCTGGGGCTCAAGAACCTGACCGTGATTGAGAACGCCGTCAAGCTGGTCAGGGCGGGCAAGGACCCGGAGTTCGACATCACACGCCTGCGTGACGACAACCGGGAGAGCTACGAACTCATCTCCAGCGGCAACACCACCGGCATCTTCCAGCTGGAATCCAGCGGCATGAAGGAGATGCTGGTCAAGCTGAAACCCTCCTGCTTCGAGGATGTCATCGCCGCCTGCGCCCTCTACCGCCCCGGCCCCCTGGGGTGCGGCATGGTGGACGAGTTCATAGAGCGCAAGCACGGCCGCCAGAAGGTGGTGTACGACCTACCCCAACTGGAACCGATCCTGAAAGATACCTACGGAGTCATCGTCTACCAGGAGCAGGTCATGCAGATTTCCCGCACCCTGGCCGGTTACTCCCTGGGACGGGCCGACCTGTTGCGCCGCGCCATGGGGAAGAAGGACCCGGCGGTCATGGCCAAGGAGAAAGAGCCGTTCCTGGAGGGGGCACGGGCCCAGGGGATCGATCCGGGGAAGGCCGAGGCGATTTTCGACCAGATGGCAAAGTTCGCCGAGTACGGCTTCAACAAGTCCCACTCCGCCGCCTATGCCCTGGTGGCCTACCAGACCGCCTTCCTCAAGGCCCACTACCCGGTGGAATTCCTGGCGGCCCTGCTCACCTGCGACATGGACAGCACCGACAAGGTGGTCAAGAACATCACCGACTGCCGCGAACAGGGGATCGACGTGCTCCCCCCGGACGTGAACAAGTCGGGGCTCTCCTTCACCGTGGTGGGCAATTCCATGCGCTTCGGCCTGGGGGCGGTCAAGGGGGTCGGCACCGGCGCCGTTGAGGCGGTGCTGGAGGCGCGCCAGGAGGGGCCCTTCAGGGACCTGTACGACTTCTGCGAGCGGGTGGACCTGCGCCGCTGCAACAAGAAGGTGCTGGAGGCGCTGATCAAATGCGGCGCCTTTGATTCCACCGGAACCCATAGGGCGGCCATGATGGAGGGGCTGGAAGCGGCCATGAACCATGGCCAGCGGGTGCAGCAGGAGCGCGCCAGCGCCCAGGTCTCCCTGTTCGGCGACGACGAAATGGTCAAAAGCGGCGGCAACGGCCACCGGCTCCCCGATCTCCCCGAATGGCCCGACAAAGAGAAACTGGCCTTCGAGAAGGAGGCCCTGGGGTTCCTGATCACCGGCCATCCCCTGGACCGCTACGTGGACGACATGAAACGGATGAACTGCGTGGAGATCACGCGGCTGACCGACCAGACCGACGGCGGCGAGGTGCGGGTCTGCGGCATCGTCTCCAGCTTAAAGGAGATCACCACCAAGAAGGGTGACCGCATGGGATTCGCCACCATCGAGGATCTGACCGGATCAGTGGAGGTGACGGTCTTCTCCGACATCTACACCAGTGCGGTCAGCCTGCTCAAGGGGGATGATCCGCTGCTGATCGACGGTAAACTGGAACGGAGCGAGAAGGGAGCCAAGATCCTGGTGCGCGGCCAGGGCGAAGGGGCCAGCGAATGGCAGATGAGACAGCGCGGCCCGGCCGGCGACATCCGCTACCTGCTGGATGTGCGCTCCCAGTCCACCAGGCGGGTGGTGCTGAACCTGAACGCGGACGTAACACCGCCCGAACAGCTGGAACCGCTGAAAGAGATCATCCAGCGCCACCAGGGGAGCGTGCCGGTGGAGATCCGCTTCCTGTTTCCCGAACGCGGCAGGGCCGTGCTGCCGCTGCTGGAGAGCATGAATGTCGCGGCAAGCGATGATTTAAAACTGGAAGTGGAGCGCCTGTTCGGCTATAATGCCGCTTCTTTCGAGTAGTACGTTTCCCCTTACATACGCCGCCGGAACGGTGACAGAGGCGCTGCCCCAGGTTACGGCAGCCCCTTTTTTTGTTCCTTACCCGGCGACCATACACGAGGTACAGCACCTATGGCACCCATGCACAATCTGGAATTCGAAAAACCGATCGCCGAGCTGGAACAAAAGATCGAGGAACTCAACCAGCTTTCCCGCGAGGGGCTGGATATCAGCGACGACGTGGCGGCCCTGGAGAGCCGCGTGGAAGCCATGCGCGGGGAAATATTCTCCAACCTCTCCCGCTGGCAGACCGCCCAGGTGGCGCGTCACATCAACCGCCCCTTTACCCTGGACTACATCAGGGAGATATTCACCGATTTCACCGAACTGCACGGTGACCGCGCCTTTGGAGACGACCATGCCATCGTGGGGGGGCCGGCCCGCCTGGACGGTCGTCCGGTGATGGTTATGGGGCACCAGAAGGGGCGCGACACCAAGGAGAAGGTATTCCGCAACTTCGGCATGCCCAACCCCGAGGGGTACCGCAAGGCGCTGCGCCTGATGGAGATGGCCGAGCAGTTCAGACTCCCGGTGATCACCTTCGTGGACACCCCCGGCGCCTATCCCGGCATCGGCGCCGAGGAGCGGGGCCAGGCCGAGGCCATCGCCCGCAACCTGCGGGACATGGCCAGTCTGAAGACTCCGGTTGTGGTCTGCATCACCGGCGAGGGGGGCTCGGGCGGCGCCCTGGCAATTGCCGTGGGCAACCGGGTGCTGATGCTGGAGCACTCCGTCTATTCGGTCATCTCCCCCGAGGGATGCGCCGCCATCCTCTGGTCCGACGGCAGCAAGGGGGCCCAGGCAGCCGACGCCCTCAAGCTGACCGCCCGGGACATCATCACCCTGGGGGTGATCGACGAGATCGTAGCGGAACCGCCGGGAGGCGCCCACCGCGACCATGCCGCCACGGCCGCCAACCTGAAGCAGGCCATCCTGCGTAACCTGGCCGAGCTGTCGAGTCTTTCGCCGGAAGAACTGCTGGAAGACCGCTACCGCAAATTCCGGGCCATGTCCCGGTTCGTTGAATAGTCGGGCATGTACCGGTTTCACATCATGAAAACGGGGGCTAACGGCCCCCGTTTGATATTTTCGGCACAAGGAGCATCATGCAGGAACGCTTACAGAAACTGATTTCCCAGGCCGGCATCGCCTCCCGCCGGGCGGCCGAAGAGATGATCCTGGCCGGTCGGGTGACGGTGAACGGAGAGGTTGTCACCGAACTGGGGAGCAAGGCCGACCCGGCCGTGGACCTCATAACCGTTGACGGAAAGCCGGTTAAACCGGCCGGTCAGCACCTCTACATCCTGCTCAACAAACCTGCCGGCTTCATGACCACCCTGGACGACCCGGAGGGGCGTCAGGTGGTCACCGACCTGCTGCCGGAAATCAGGGAGCGGGTTTACCCGGTGGGGCGCCTGGACTACAACACCGAGGGGCTGCTGCTTCTGACCAACGACGGCGACTGGGCCAACAAACTGATGCACCCGCGCCACGAGATCGAGAAGGAGTACCACGTCCGGGTGCGGGGGAAGGTGCACCAGAGCCAGATCGACCAGCTGAAAAACGGGGTGCTGCTGGACGGCAGGCCCACGGCACCGGCCAGGGTGGCGTTGATCAAGGATGGGGAGCATAACGACTGGCTCTCCATCACCATCCACGAGGGGCGCAACCGCCAGGTCAGACGCATGTGCGAGGCGGTCAGCCTGTCGGTGGTGCGGTTGAAGCGGGTACGCTACGGCGTCCTGGAGCTGCGCGGACTCAAGCCGGGACAGTACCGGCTGCTGACCAGGGAAGAGGCAAATCGTCTGGTCCTGGGGGAGTCAGAGCCGGCATCCGCCCCTAGGGTACCCCGGAAAACGACGCCTCCCCGCCCCCCCGCCGGGGCTCCGCCCCCCCGCCGGGGTACGAGGCACAAATAGGTTTGTTCGTGGAGTTCCCTGCCAGGGAACCATCAGTTCTTATTGGCGCCATCAGCCAGGCACAGGGGTCATTATCAGATTCGCGGGACTCGATATCGGATCCAGGAGCATGGAGTTCGTGCTCCTGGATGGTGAAGGCCATGAGGTCATCGACCGTTTTCAGGCGGAGACCGGCATCGACCTCTCCTGCCAGTTGCACGGCATCAGGGAACGGTACGGATGGGACCGGCTCGTCTCCACCGGGTATGGCAGACAGCTGGCGCAGAAAATCCTGGGGGGCGAAGTCATTACGGAAATCAAGGCCTATGCCACCTCCGCACACCATTTCCACCCCGACATCGAAACGGTCATCGACCTGGGGGGCCAGGACACGAAGGCATTGTCCCTCAATCGCCACTCCGGCCAGTTGCTGAAATTCGAGATGAACGACAAATGCTCGGCAGGAACCGGCAAATTCTTCGAAATGATGGCCGCATCCCTGGGCCTCGGCCTGGATGAGCTCGTCGCCGCCGCCCTGAGGGGAAACGGCTCCGTCGAGATCAACAGCACCTGCACCGTGTTCGCCGAATCGGAAGTGATCTCCCTTTTGACCTCCGGCATCGCCCGCGACGATATAGTCCGGGCCATTCACGAGGCCCTGCTGACCAAACTGGTGGCGCTCCTGTCCCGGGTGATGCGCCCCGATGCCACGGAACTCCTGTTCGTGGGAGGCGGGGCGAAGAATAACGCCATCGTCCGTCTGCTTGAGGAAGCGGTCAATCGGCGGGTGGTGGTCCCCGACTACCCGGAGTTCTATGGCGCCTATGGCGCCGCACTCACTGCCGGGACATCAGTCCATCGTCACAAGGAGACCCCATGAGCTCGCAGCCCCCCCTGTTCCAGGATGAATTTCAGGACGCTCCGCTGAAGCGCGCCCTGTCCCAGGTAATTCAGAGGAGAGAAGCCGGCGCCAAAGTGATCGGCGCCTACTGTTCCTATGCACCGGTCGAGGTCATCTGGGCCATGGGAGGCGTACCGGCCATCCTGTGCGCCTTTTCCAACACGCCCATCCCCAAGGCGGAAGAGACGCTCCCCATCAACCTCTGTCCGTTGATCAAATCCAGTTTCGGCTTTATCGAACAGAAGACCTGCCCATTCTTCGAGCTGACCGACGCGGTCGTGGGGGAGACGACTTGCGACGGCAAGAAGAAGATGTTCGAGCTTATCGGCGAACACCGGCCGCTCTACGTCATGGACCTCCCCCAGTGTCCGACCAACGAAGGGGCAGCCGCCTACTGGCGGAATTCAGTCAACGGGTTCAAGAACTTCCTTGAGGAGCGGTTCACCACCCGCATCACGGACGAGGCACTGGAACAGAGCATCAGGGAATGCAACCGTAAGAACCGTCTGGTTGAAGAGATCTTCGCCTTCGGGGCATGCAATCCCTCGGTCATCACCTGGCAGGAGATGTACGACGTCTCGACCTATGCCATGGTTTCCAACGGCGAGGCTGCCAGTGCCAAGCTTCAGGAGATCATCCGTATCCTGACGGAACGTCGGGAACAGCGGAAGTTCCTGGCCAAAGAGGGGGCCAAGAGAGTTCTGATGACCGGCTGCCCCATCGGCGGCGATGTGCTGAAGGTACTGAAGTTGGTGGATGAGGAGGATGCTTCCATTGTCGGCCTCGACTCCTGCACCGGGCTCAAGCCCTTTACGGGTGCCATCCAGGAGGGGAGCGGAGACCCGTTGACCGCCATTGCCTCCCGGTATCTGCAGATCCCCTGCGCCTGCATGACCCCCAACACGGGCCGTTTCGATACCCTCAGGAGGCAGGTGGAATCCCTGAAGCCCGATCTGGTCATCGATCTCGTGCTGCAGGCGTGCCACACCTACAACGTGGAAGCGGTGAAGGTCGAGTCCTTGGTGCGGGACGAGCTTGGGACGAATTATCTGAAGCTGGTGACGGATTTTTCGCAGCAGGATCTCGGCCAGTTGAAAACCAGGATCGCCGCGGCGCTGGAGATGAGTTGAATGGTTGGTGCCTCGTCGGGAGAGGATTGACGCAGCCGGTTTCGGGCCCGGGGGGATAGGCACTCCCCCGGGCCATAACCGTTTTTGGGGCTGCATTTCACGAACAGGGCTTCATAGCTTCAGGAGAAGCTCCGCGTCATGAAGCACACGACCTCGTCGTCAACCATGATATCGTCAGGATTGATGCTGAAGAACCGGCTCTTGAGCCTGGTTCCCTCCAGGGTGCGGCAGCGGCTGAGGGCAATGTACGCCTGGCCGCGGGAAAACGCCCCGTCCGAGAGGTCGATATACGCACGGTCCAGGGTCAGTCCCTGGGATCTCTGGATGGCCACCGCCCAGGCGTGGCGGAGCGGAATCTGCTGGATGGTTCCGGTCACGCTCTGCTGGACCCTCCCCGTCTCACGGTTACGGGAATACTTGATCAGCTCCCAGGTCACGGGGACCAGCCGCACGTTCCTGTCGTCATCGGTCCTGATCCAGACCGCCTCGTCCTCACACTCCACGACCGTTCCCATGGTCCCGTAATCCAGCGTCCGACCGACGGTTCCGCAGCAGATGACCCGCGCCCCCCTGCGCAGCAGCAGGTTTTCCTCGCAGGGGAAATTGGTGCCCGGATTGTCGACGTTGAACGCCGATCCCGAACGCTTTGCCCGATACTCGTGCTGGGGGCCGGGAAGCCGGTACAGCTCCCGGTTGTTATAGTAGGCCGCCCCGGAGTTGTTCGCCGTAAGCCTGGTGTGCAGCGGAGCACGAGAGGGATCAAATTCGGGATCGGCGACGCAGCGTTGCAGGAGATCCAGGTGCGCCTTACCGATATCGTTCGCGCGGATACAGCCGAGAACGTCGAGAACCTCCTGATCGGCCCGGTGGAAGACCGTTTCCAACTGAATGTTCCGGAGCCTCAGCTCCGGAAAAACCTTCGCGTTCCAGAAAAAGAACCGTTCCCCATAGCCGGCCCGCGTAAGCGGCACCCGTTCTTCATCCCGTACGGCCGGCGGGAGCTGATAGGGATCGCCCGCCAGGATCAGCTGAACACCTCCGAACGGTCGATCGGCCTCCCTGCCGTTTGCGCGCATGAAACGGTCCAGCCCGTCCAGGAGGTCGCAGCGGACCTGACTTGCCTCGTCGATGACGATGGTATCGATGGCGCGCACCAGTTCCCGGTCACTGGCCTCCCTGACGCAGTCGCCAGAAATCACCGTGGCGGGAAGCTGGGCAAAGGCGTGGATGGTCATCCCTCTGCCAATGATGGCGCCACGCCCGGTGGGCGCCAGGACCACGACATTCTTGCCGGTGCGCCGGCAAAACGACTCCGTCAGGGTCGATTTTCCGGTCCCGGCCGGCCCGGTGACGAAGAAGTGCCCGCTGCTCCGCTCCATCTCATCCAGGAGCGGCTGCCACTCCGGGGGAACCGCCACCTCGGCCTCGGCTCCGGCGTCGCCTGTCCGGGCCGCCATTTCTTCCGCCGGCTCCCGTCCCCCAGCCATGAATCTCAGTATCCGTTTGATCATCGTTTTTCCGCCATCAGTCTCTGTTCTAGGAAAAATCAGCACATTGTACCATACTATCTCAGCTTGTACCCACGCTTCGACAACGGGGTGCCATCGGCGAGATGCCGACAGTTAGACGGTTATGACGCTGTCGGCCTGTTCCATGGAGGTGACCACTTCGAGCATGTTGGTGACCCGGCCCACCTGCATCCTGTCCAGGATATGGAAGTAGCCCAGGCAGGCGCCGCAGGCCAGCACTTCGACCCCCCGTTCGGCCAACTCGTGCAGCACGGGAACTCCCTCCGACCCTTCGGCGGTGAATCGCACCCCGCCGTTCACCAGGACCACCCGCCAGAGTTCCGGACCCATCTCCTTGAGCGTATTCAGAAAGCTGAACATGAGCATGTCGCCCAGGCCATCGTCACCGCGCCCCAGGGTCTCGCCGCTGATCAGGACCATGATCCGCCTCGACCCACCCTTCCCCTGTCCGATCGCAGCCGGTGGAGCGGGAGTCAGGGAGAGTTCCATCCCCTCGCCGCGCAAAGCGATGACCCTGAAGCCGTCCCCCTGCTGGTGGCTCTCGACCCGGTAACCGTTGTGTTCGAGAAAACGGCTCACGTTCTGCCGCGCGGCATCGTTGTCCACCAGCACCGTCATGCCGGCGGGGTTCTCCTCTTCCAGGGTCTGTTTGACACGCAGCACCGGAGCAGGGCAGGCAAGGCCGCGACAGTCGAGATCGGCATGCATGAGTTTAATCTCTCTTTCTTCTGACATATCAGTCAGATAACAGTGATAAGTTCCATCGGCTCTTGAACAACCTCGCCCACGATGGCCGCGCAGACAATCCCCCTCTCCTTCAGGGCATCCACCAGTTGTTCGGCCTCCCCGGGAGCAACCGCCATGAGCAGGCCGCCGGAGGTCTGGGGATCGAAGAACAGGTCCCGGACCGGCCGGGGAACCGCATCGTCGAACTCCACGAACCTCCCTCTGAAGTCCCGGTTGTTGTACGCCCCGGCCGGGATCAGCCCCAAATCGGCCCACTCCAGGGCCTCGGCGTAGCGGGGCACGGCTGCGGCATCGATGCGCACGCCGCAGCCGGAATCCACCACCATCTCGGCCAGATGCCCCAGGAATCCGAAGCCGGTGATGTCGGTGCAGGCATGCACGTCGAAATTCGCCATAACCAGGGAGGCATCCCGGTTCAGGGCCGCCATGTTGGCGGTCACGGTTTCGGTCACCCCCGGCGAGGCGAGCCCGGCCTTGATGGCCGTGGAGACGATGCCGGTCCCCAGCGGCTTGGTGAGCACCAGGCAATCGCCGGGACACAGGTTCTTCTTGGTCAGAATGCGGTCGGGATGAATGAAGCCGGTCACCGAAAGGCCGTACTTGAGCTCGCTGTCCTCCACGGTATGCCCCCCCACCAGAACGACCCCGGCTTCGCGCATCTTCTCCAGCCCCCCCTCGATGACCTGACGCAGGACTGAGATATCCAGGGTTTTGGCCGGGAAGGCGACCACGTTCATGGCGGTCTTGGGGATCCCCCCCATGGCATAGATGTCGCTCAGGGCATTGGCCGCCGCGATCCGGCCGAAGCAGCGGGGATCATCCACCATGGGAGGAAAGAAGTCGATGGTCTGCACCAGTGCCAAGTCATCGGAAATGCGATAAACGCCGGCGTCGTCGGCCCGCTCCAGGCCGACCAGCAGGTTCGGGTCAACGGGCAGGTCGAGCCCGCACAGGGCGCGGTCCAGATCGCCGGGAGCCAGCTTGGCGGCACACCCCGCGCCCTTGACGGTCTGGGTGAGTCGCACGGTTTCTTCAGACATGGAGCTACTCCTTGATCACGGGTAGACACGAAAACCGTCCCCCGCCGATTTCAGTCACGGGCGGGGATGGAGAAAAACCGTTGCCTGTCTCCTGGGCGGTATCGGGATAATCCAATCTACACAAGGCAACCAGAGGGGTCAAACGCTTTTCCGGTCGGCACCGCCACCGGCACGCCGGAACAGGACCCGGTCGGAGAGACAGCCGTTATAAGCATCGTTATTACGAAGTATTACGCACCATGCTTCATCAGTACTTTACACCACCACCAGTTCAGGTATACTGCATCGGCTTTTCGCCTCACACGGCACCTCCGGAACGCGGAATGCGACCCTCCTCTTCCGGTACATACTCACGAAGCCCGCGGCAGCACGGCGCGGGCTTTCTTTGTCTGCTTTTGCGCGTTCCCGCTTCTCTCGGGGACGGATTTTTTCACGGAACAGGACACGTACACACTATGAGCACCAAGAAGTTATCGGCTGGAGACATCATCGACGCCCGCTGCACCCGCTGCCGCGACATACTCAACCACCGCATCGTCGCCATGGTCGGGGACAAGGTGGTGCGGGTGGAGTGCAACACCTGCGGCGGGGTTCACAACTACTACCCGCCACCGGAACCAAAGACCGTCAGGAACACGGGGAGCGGCGCCGCGGCGAGAAAGACGCCCACGTCCGCCCCGCGCGCCCCGAGGCGGGACCCGCAGCAGTCGGACCGGGACGAATGGTTGATGCTGCGTTCCAACATGCGCATCGATCGGGCCATTGCCTACAACATGAACGCCGCCTTCCGGGCAGACGACCTGGTGGACCACCCGGTGTTCGGACTGGGAGTAGTCAGACAGCTGGTGCCACCCAACAAGATGCAGGTGCTCTTCGAGGATGGCGTCAAGCTTCTGCGCTGCAAGTGATGCCGAAGCAAGGGGGCATGCCCCCCGGACCCCGCGGGAGGATGAGGTGAAGAACGCTCCAGCCGCAACGAACCGCCACGGCGCAACGCCTCTGCCGTTGGCGGGGAACGGCCATATCGTCGCCCACCACGGCATCTCAGTGGAGGTGCTGTTCGATGGGGGAGAGCGCCGCACGGTGCGCGTCAAACGCAACTCGGGCCACGTGGTGGGAGACCAGGTGACGGTTCGGGGTGAGACGCTGACCCGACTCCCCCGCACGACGGAGCTGCGTCGCCGCGACGCCCGCGGGGGTATCCATCTGGTGGCGGCCAACCTGGACGTACTCGGTATCGTGGTGTCGCCCCACTCTCCCGGCGGTTTCATTGACCGGGCCGTTGTCGCCTCCCGCGCCGCGCGGCTGACCCCCTTTCTGGTCATCAACAAGTGCGACCTGGCCGAGGGAGCGGAACTGGCGACCCGCCTGGAGAAACTCTATGGCGCCGGCCTGCCCCTCTTCCCCCTCAGCGCGGCCACCGGCGAAGGGCTTGCCCCCCTGCGCCGCCACCTCTCGTCCGGACGGAGAGGAGTCTTCATCGGCAGCACCGGCGTGGGCAAGAGCTCCCTCATGAACGCCCTCTGCCCGCATATCAACCTGGCGGTGGGAAGCGTGGGAGAATATCGGGGCATGGGGCGGCACACCACCACCGTCGCCACCCTGCACAGCCTGGACGATGGCGGCGAGCTGGTGGATACCCCCGGTTTCCGCGACTTCGGCCTGGTGGATATCTCGCCCCGGCAGCTGGCGGTCCATTTTCCCGGCTTCGAGGAATGCGGGGAGCAACCGTGCCGCTTCAACGACTGCCGGCACCGAACCGAACCGGGCTGCGGCGTACTCCGGTCACTGCAGGAAGGGCGCATCAGTCAGGAGCGCTACGCCACGTTTCTGGAACTCCTGATCGAAGTGGAGACCGAGGAGGAAAAGATGCGCACCAGGGGGTGGCGCTCGTGACCCTGCACGGTAACGACAGCGCGGCGCGGCACCGCAAGGAACGCCTGTTGGCCCTGATCAGGGAACGACTCTCCCGGGATCTGGACCTGCTGCTCCAGGCGGCCAAAAGCGCCCATGAGGCCTCGACCCACGAGGAAAATATCCCCGAGAACAAATACGATACCCTGGGGCTGGAGGCCTCCTACCTGGCCCAGGGGCAAGCCAACCGGGGACAGGTGATCAGGCAGGCCCTGCACGACTACCGTCTGCTCACCCCGCACGTTTTTGGCGACGACAGCCCCATCCGGCTGACCGCCCTGGTCACCCTGATGGGAGAGGACGGCTCCACCAGAAGCGTCTTCATCGGCCCCGCGGAAGGGGGCCTCAGGATCATGGACCAGGGGGACGAGATCATGGTCATCACCCCCGCCTCCCCCCTGGGACGGAGTCTCATCGGCCGGCGCCTCGGCGACTGCGTCGAAACCGGGAGCGGGGCTTCCGTCAGGGAATACGAGATCGTCCGGATCGACTGAGGCACCAGCGGTCGGACCGTACCGCGTTTGCGGGCGTTGAACAATGAGCAGGAGGTTGTATGGCGCAGCCATGGAGAGTCATCGAAAGCGTTGCCACGGACGAGGGAAACCTGGAGCTGCGTCAACGGGGGGCGAAGGATTTCCTGATCATGATCGGTTCCCAGGTGCTGATGAACAGCCTGTCCAACCGTTCCGAGCTGGAACTGGGGCGAATGGCCTGCGCAGAGCTGGCAAACCACCCCCACCCACGGGTGCTGGTGGGAGGGCTGGGCATGGGCTTCACCCTCAGGGCGGTGCTGGACTCCCTCCCCCCCAGCGCCAGCGTCGTGGTGGCCGAGCTCAATCCGGTTGTCCGCGACTGGTGCCTGGGGCCCCTGGCAGGATTGACCGACTCCGCGGTCACGGATCCGCGGGTCAGCGTGCGGATCACCGACGTGGCCGATCTGATCCGCGCCAGTTCCGGCGACAACAAACGCTTCGACGCCATCGTGCTGGACCTGTACCGGGGACCCCACGCCAAGACCGATCCGGTCAGGGACCCGCTGTACGGCAGCCGCGCCATCGCCAACGCCAGGGCTGCCCTCACTCCCGGAGGCACACTGGCCGTATGGGGCGAGACCTTTGATGAGGGCTTCTCCCAGCGCCTGACAAAGGGCGGGTTCACGGTCAGCAGCCGCCGCCCCGGCCGGGGAGGATTGCGCCACGCGGTGTTTCTGGCACGGCTGAACGGGCACACCTCCACCTGAACCGACCGAAGCACCGCCCGCCCCCGACATCAACCACCAGACACAAAACATCACCACACCACCTCACTACATAACAAATGGTAGTCTCGTTTCTTTTGTTCCTCCCTGCCCCCCGTACAGTCCGGGCGCATTTTAATGTTGCACCAATCAGATGTTCGTGCTACAGACAATTTTGCCGTAATACGGATTGCCGCATTCGTGTAATAAAATCCGTCTTTCATGCCAGGGTTCCTCTCAGCTTTCGGAACCCGTTTTTTACAACACCAAGTAGCACTTATTTTTGTTTCGTGCCGCCACGCAGGGGGATATGCATGTTCCACGTCCCATTAATCCAACGCGGTAGTAGCGGATTACGTGTGATGCATGGAGAGGAGCGCACATGAAACGACGTACCGCCTTGATACTGGCGTTGATGGCAATGGCGCCTCCCCTGGCGGCCCGGGGAGAAGAGGTCGACAAAAGTGTGGACGCGAATCTGGACGAGGTGGTGGTCACCGCCACCCGTACGGAGAAGTCCATCGCCGACGCCCCCGGATCGGTGAGTGTGGTAACCGCGGGAGAGATGAAGAAGCGCAACATCCAGTCCCTGGACGAGGCGCTGAACATGCTCCCGGGCGTATTCGACAGCCGACGCAAGGGGATGATGGGGACTACCTCCACCGTTAGCATCCGTGGTCTCTCCGGCTCCGGACGGACTCTGCTCATGCTGGACGGCATGCCGCTGAACGACGCCTACTCAGCCAGTCAGAACTGGGGCGGCATGAATTCCCGGAACTTCTCCCGCATCGAGCTGGTGCGGGGACCGTCGTCCAGCCTCTACGGCGGCAACGCCATGGGCGGGGTAATCAACTTCATGAGTAGTATGCCGCAGAAGCGGGAGTTCACCCTCTCCATCGGCTACGGCGGCGGGCTGGGGAGCGATACCGGCATGGACCGTTTCTGGAGCAGCTACGCTTCCTACGGCGACAGGATCGGCAAACTGCGCCTGTACGCCGCCCTGGGGTACCGGAACACCGACGGTTATCCCAGCGGCCTGGTCACCACCAGCAGCAATCCCGCGTCCTCCGGGATCAGCGGCGCGCGCCTCACAACTGACACGAAGGGGAACAGGAAATACATCACCGGTGACTGCGGGGACAACGGCTGGTGGGACTACTCGGCAGCCATCAGGGCCCAGTACGACTTCTCCGACACAGCCAACGTCAGGTTTTCCTGGCTGCGAACCGCCAACAAATACTCCTACGACCCGCCCAATACCTACCTGACAGATGCCACCGGGGCAGCGGTATACAAACCGGGTGAGAGCAGCTACCTGAACGGAAACGGTTCCAACGTCCAGGACCTGTACACCATCCACGCCGAGGCGCTGATGGGACCGGTGAAGACCAAGTTCCTCTTCGGCATCAACGACCAGCACGCCAACTGGTACACCACCCCTGCCTCGGCAACCCTGGCCGGCGGAGCGGGTACGAAGAGCAGCTCCCCCAGCAGGACCTACTATACCGACCTTCAGCTCTCCCTACCGATCATGGAGAAGCACCTTCTGACCGGCGGCTTCACCTTCCGCTACGACAGCGCCGACAGCAAAAACCACCCCTTGAGCGACTACGAGGACGAGGACTCCGTATCCGGCGCCAGTACCCAGTGGGGGGGCGGCACGACCCAGACCTACTCCCCCTATCTACAGGCGGAGATCGCCCTGATGGACAACCTGACCCTCTACGCCGGGGTGCGGGACGACTACTGGGTCTCCAACAACGGCTACGCCGGCTTCACCGGCACCGGAGCAAGCGACCAGGAGTATCCTGAAAAATCCAAGAACTCGGTCAACCCCAAGGGGGCGCTGGTCTGGAAACCGCTGGAGGGGACGACAGTGAGGATCTCCGGCGGCAAGGCCTTCCGGGCGCCACCACTCAACCAGCTCTACAAGACCTGGATCTCCTCCAGCACCTCGACCATCTATACATCCAACCCGAACCTGAAACCGGAAACCGTTCTGGCCTGGGATATCGGCCTGGAGCAGAAACTGTGGAAGGGAGCCACCTTCAAGGCCACCTATTTCGAGAACTACCTGAACAACATGATCTACCTGGTCAGCCAGTCCGGGACGACCACCATCGGCGGCAAGAGCTACAGCAACAAGCTGTACACCAATGTGGGGGGGGGCGAGACCAGGGGGGTGGAACTGCAGGCGGAACAGACCTTCGGCAAGATCCTCAGGCTGTTCGCCGGATACACCTTCACCGACTCCGAGATCACCAACTACGATCCCAACCCGGCCCTGGTGGGCAAGAAGATGCAGCAGGCGCCGCGACACATGATCAACGCCGGGTTTGACGCATCCTACGGCCCGGCATCCCTGTACCTCTGCGGAAGGTACGTCTCCAAACAGTACGGCCAGGACGACAACAGCGACAAGGTCAGCGGGGTCTACGGCTCCTACGACCCCTTCTTCGTCATGGACCTGAAGGCCGGATACCGTCTCGCGGAGTGGGCCACCCTCTCCCTCAGCGTAAACAACCTGCTGGACCGCACCTACTACAGCTACTACCTCTCTCCGGGACGATCCTGGTTCGCCAACCTGGACCTGAAGTTCTGAGATGCGCGTCCTCAAACTTGTACTGACACTCCTGCTCCTGTGCGGGCCTCTGTCCGAGGCCCACGCAGGGATCCTCACCATCCGGGACAAGATGGGACGCAGCGTCAGCGTCACCACGCCGGTCAGACGGGCGGTGCTGTTCGAGACCTACGAGCTGTTGCCGGTCACCGGCTCCTGGGACCGGGTGGCGGGACTGAGTCGCTACGCATTCCATAACGACCTGTTGCGGGCCGCCAATCCCGCAGCGCTCCGCTCCATTCCCGACGCCGGTGCCGCCATGGACACCAACGCCGAGGCGCTGATGCGGCTGAAACCGGACCTGGTGCTGACCTGGAGCGTTAATCCCGAGACGGTCAAATTCCTGGAGCGCAGGGGACTGAAGGTTATCGCGGTCTACCCCGAGAGTATCGCCGAGCTGTACGGTGTGATGCGCATGGAGGGGAAACTCTTCGGCCGGGAGAAGCGGGTGGAATCTGCCATCGCACGGATGGAGGAGATCTTCTCCCTGATCCGCGGGCGGGTGGCCCCGATTCCCCCCTCCCAACGAAAGAAGGCGATCTTCCTGACCGGAAAACAGACCAGGGTCAACGGACGGATCGGCGTCACCCATGACCTGTTCAGCCTGATGGGGCTGATAAACGTAGGGGCCGAGATCAACGAACGTTCCCGGGAGCTCTCCCAGGAGCGGATCGTCTCCTGGAACCCGGACCTGATCTTCATCTGGGGCAACGCCCGCTACACGGCCACCGACCTGAAAAACAATCCCCAGTGGCGCCACATCAGGGCCATCAAAAATGGAGCGGTGTTCAAGGAGCCCAGCTGGGGAACCTGGTCCCCCCGCCTGGCCCCCATCGCCCTCTGGATGGCGTCCAAGGCCTACCCGGAGCGTTTCCGGGACATCAACATCGACGTCCGCATCGACCGCTTCTATCGTGACGTGTACGGTATCCCCTACGCCCGCGTCAGACGGATCCAAGGGTGACGCATCAGAAGGAAAGGATGAGAACAATGGCACGTACCAGAGATTTCGACGAATTTCTCAACGAATGGCTCAAGGAACCGGAACACGCGGCCACCTTCCTCAACGCCGTCCTGGAAGGGGAACGGCGCGACTATTTCCTCCCTGCCCTGCGCAGCGTGGCCAAGGCCTGGGGGGGGCTGTCGCTCCTTGCCGACCTGTCGGATATCAGCAGAACCACCGTCTACAGGTCACTCACCCGCACCGGAAATCCCGATTTCAGAAACATCGCCACCATGCTGGAAAGCATGGGACTCAGACTGACGGTGGAACCCGTTGCCGCGTCGTAAACAATACATAACGGCAGGAAACCGGGAGATCGGTACGTGGAAGAGATGATAGCGGAGAGAATCACGGACGCCCCTCCCATGCCGCGTGCAGCCGAGCGGAAGGAGGCCGTCACGACACGAATCGGACGGAGCCGGAGAGCCGGGGGAACGCTGAGGCTCCTGATCCTGCTCTCCCCCCTGCTGGCGGCGTGCGCCTCCCTGTTTCTGGGCGCCTACGGAATCACCCCCCTGGAGGTGATCCGCATTCTGGCGGACGCCTTCGGCGGCGTGGATTCCCCCGAGGCCGCCATCGTCCTGGACATCCGGTTGCCGCGCATCGTCCTGGCCGGTCTGGTGGGTATGTCCCTGGCAACCTCGGGTGCAACCCTGCAGGCGGTGCTGCGCAACCCCCTGGTTGACCCGTTCATCCTGGGGATCTCCGCCGGAGCCGCCTTCGGCTGCGCCCTGGCCGTGGGTTTCCTGCCGGGAGTGTCGCTGCAGCTCATGTCCTTTGTGTTCGGCGGACTGGCGGTGATCATGGCCTGCGCCATGGCCCGTTCCGGCGGCGAGATTTCGCGCCTCTCCCTGGTGCTCTCGGGGGTGATCGTTTCGGCCCTGTTCACGGCGCTCCTCTCCATCATCAAGTTCCTGGTGGACCCCATGAAGCTGCAGAGCATCGTCTACTGGCTCATGGGGAGCTTTTCCCTGGCCGAATGGTCCCAGGTGAAAAGCTCCGGCATCGGCATCCTGCTGGGGTGCCTGCCGGTGCTGCTCCTGCGCTGGCGGTTGAACGTTATCAGCATGGGGGACGAGGAGGCGCGCTCCCTGGGGATCAATGTCAGCCGCAAGCGGATCATCTTCATCGCGGCATCCACCCTGGCGGTCACCAGCGCCGTGGCAGTGAGCGGTATCATCGGCTGGATCGGCCTGATGATCCCCCACCTGATACGCATGATGGTGGGACCGGACCACCGCCGTCTGATCCCGCTCTCCATGGCCGGCGGAGCAGCCTTCATGATCGCCGCGGACACGGCGGCGCGCAACCTGGGGAATGCCGACGTCCCGGTGGGGATTATCACCGCCCTGGCCGGGGCGCCGTTCTTCATCTACCTCATGCGCCGGGGTGGCAGCGAGAGTTGGGGGAAATGACATGATCCATGCCGAGCATCTGACATTCCAGCACCCCCACACGGAGCGGCCGGTGGTTCGTGACGTCTCCTTCCGGGTTGCCGAGGGGAGCCTGGCGGTGCTCCTGGGTCCCAACGGTTCGGGCAAGACCACGCTGTTCAAATGCATCGCCGGCCTGTGGAACCCGGCTGCGGGCCGGGTCCTGTTCGACGGCCGCGACATTATGACGATGCGCCACCGGGAGCGGGCCGAAATGCTGGCCGTGGTGCCCCAGGATCACGCCCCCCCCTTTCCCTACTCGGTTTTTGAAGCGGTGCTCATGGGGCGGGCACCCCATGTGGGGATGTACTCCTCCCCATCGGCGAAGGACGAAGAGGCGGCGTTTACCGCCATGGCGGCGGTGGGGGTCGAACATCTCGCGGACCGCTGCTATACCCGCATCAGCGGCGGCGAGCGCCAGCTGGTCCTGATCGCCCGGGCTCTGGCCCAGGATGCCCCGTTGCTCCTTCTGGATGAGCCGACCTCCCATCTGGACTTCCGCAACCAGCACCTGGTGCTGGAGACCGTGCAACGGGTGGCACGGGACAAAGGGTTGACCGTGCTCATGACCCTCCACGACCCGAACCTGACCGCCTGCTTCGCCCATCAGGTGATCATGCTCCAGGGGGGAGAAATCATCGCCGACGGCGAACCGGACCGAGTCCTGACCGAGGCGAACCTGGGGCGGCTCTACAGCTTCGACGTCCGCATCCTGAACAGCGACGGCAGACGGCTGATCTATCCGGGAAGCCCATGATCAGAGGCGACCACAGGGGGACACCCCTACCTGACAACATACCGACGGAGGCCCAGCCATGAAACTCTTCACCATCATGTGGTCCAGCTACATCCCCCCCCTCAAGCAGGTCTGCGCCGCCGAAGGGGTGGAACTGAGCGCCTGGTCCACCAAGCAGCTCAACCGGCACCCGGAGCTGATGGACGACGCGCGCCGGGCCATGGGTGAATCCGACTGCATCCTGCTCTACCGCACCAGCGATCCGGTCTGGGAAGAGCTGGAGGATGACGTCCGCAGGGCCGGGGAGCACATTCCGGTCGTGGTGGTGGGGAGCGACCCCACCCTCTGGGGGCTCTCCACGGTCGGCCTGGGGGTGGCCTCGACCGCCTACGATTTCATCCTCTACAACGGCGAGGATAACCTGAAGAACCTGCTCTGCTACCTGCGCGCCGCGGGGCTGGGGGAGGATTCCTCCTGGGAAGAGCCGAAGCCGGTTCCCTGGGAGGGGATCCACCACCCGGCCCTGGAGGGAATCTTCCATTCCACCGCCGACTACCTGGAGGCCTACAACGCCCGGATAAAGGTTCAGCCAAGGGGCTGGGTCGGCCTGCTCTACTCCCGCTCCAACTGGGTCAACCGCAATCTGGAGGTGGAGACGGCCCTGATCCGGGAACTGGAGAATCAGGGGCTGGGAGTGATCCCGGTCTTCTTCTACTCCATTAAGGATGTTGCCATGGGGAACCTGAGCGGCGCCGAGTGCATCGAAACGTTCTTCCTGGACGGGGAACTGCCGTTGGTGCAGGGGATCGTCAAGCTCAGCTCCTTCTTCCTGGGGAGTCACTCCGGCGGGGTCAGGGAATCGGATGCGCCTCCGGGGGTGGAGCTGATGAAACAGCTCAACGTGCCGCTCTTCTCGCCGCTGATTTCCTACTACAAGAACGAAGAGGAGTGGCTGGCCGATCCCGAGGGGCTGGGCGCCCAGGTGGGATGGAGCATGGCCATGCCCGAGTTCGAGGGGGTGATCGAACAGATGGTGGTGGGCGCCTCCAGCGGCACCGCCGACCCGGAAGCGGAGCGCTACCTCCCCATCCGGGAACGCATGGAAAAATTCGCCCGGCGGGTGGCCGCCTGGATAAAACTGGGGAGCACGCCGGTGGGCGAGCGGAAGGTTGCCTTCATCCTGCACAACAACCCCTGCGTATCGGTGGAGGCCAGCGTGGGAGGGGGAGCCCATCTGGATACCCTGGAGAGCGTGGCCCTGATCATGGAGCGCATGAGGGATGCCGGCTACGCCATCACCGCGCCGGGGAGCGGCAGGGAGTTGATCCATACCATCATGGAACGCAAGGCCATCTCCGAGTTCCGCTGGACCACGGTGGAGGAGATCGTTGAGAAGGGGGGAACCCTGGATCTGCTGGAGGTGGAGCGCTATCTCCCCTGGTTCAACGAACTGCCGCGGCAGACGCGGGAACGGATGACCGAAGCCTGGGGCGCCCCACCGGGGGAAGAGCTGGACGGAGTCCCCGCGGCCATGGTCCATGACGGCCGCATCCTGATCACCGGGGTGCGCTACGGCAACGCCGTGGTCTGCGCCCAGCCCAAGCGCGGCTGCGCCGGTCCCAAGTGCGACGGCCAGGTCTGTAAGATCCTCCACGATCCGGACATCCCGCCCCCCCACCAGTACGTGGCCACCTACAAGTGGCTCGCACGGGAATTCAGGGCGGACGTCATCGTCCACGTGGGGACCCACGGCAACCTGGAATTCCTGCCGGGCAAGGGAACCGGGCTCTCCTCGGGCTGTTTTCCGGACATCGGCATCGACACCATGCCGCACCTGTACATCTACAACGCCGACAACCCTCCCGAGGGAACCATCGCCAAACGCAGAAGCCTGGCTACACTGGTCAACCACCTGCAGACCGTCATGGCGCCGGGGGAGCTGTACGGCGACCTGGAAGCCATCGAACGGCTGCTGGAGGATTACCGCCGCTTCAGGAGCGTGGAACCGGCCAAGGCCCACACCATCTCCCACATGCTGGCCGAGAAGGTCAAGGGCTTGCAGCTGATCAAGGGGGAGGTCACCCACGACAACGTGGAGGAGAAGGTGCGGGAAATACACGACGCCCTGGCCATGCTCAGGGGAACCCGCATCCCCTCGGGAATGCACGTGTTCGGACGCTGCCCCCAGGGAGAACGGCTCTCGGAGTTCGTTTACGCCATCGTGCGCTACGAAACCGGCCCGGATTCCCTGCGCGGTTTGACCGCCCGGGCTCTCCCCCGCTTCCCGGACGAAGATGACGATGTCTACCGGGAGCGTGTGGATGGCGCCGCCCGGAAGATCTGCAAGGGGTACCTGGAGCAGGAGATTCCGGTGGCGGAAGGGTTGGCCGCACTTCGGCTCCGCTCAGGGAACGGTCAGGCATCCGCTGAAATACATCTCCCTCCCCTGCAAGGGGAGGGTCGGGGTGGGGATGGGGTTGACGACGCCACCATCGCCTCGGTCCAGGCCTTCATCGACACCGTACGGGCCAACGTCCTGGCCTCGGACGAGATCGGCTCCCTGTTCAACGGCTTCCGGGGAGGGTACATCGAACCGGGGCCGTCGGGACTCATGACCAGGGGACGGCCCGACATCCTCCCCACCGGCCGCAACTTCTACTCCCTGGACCCCCACAAGCTCCCCTCCCCGGTGGCCTGGGAGACCGGGGTGCAGCTGGCCGAGAAGAGCCTGGACAAATATCTGGAGGAGGAGGGGCGTTACCCGGACAGCATCGCCTTCCACTGGCAGGCCACGGATATCATGTGGACCGACGGCGAGGGTATGGCCCAGATGCTGAGCCTGCTGGGGGTCTCCCCCCAGTGGCAGCCCAACGGCCGGGTACGCGGCTTCAGCGTCACTCCCCTGGTGGAGCTGGGACGACCGCGTATCGACATCACCGTGCGGGTCTCGGGCATCACCCGGGACAACTTTCCCTCCTGCATCGACCTGCTGGACGAGGCGGTGCGGGCGGTGGCATCCCTGGACGAACCGCTGGAGATGAACTACGTGCGCAGGCACACCCTGGAACGCCTGGGTGAGGAGCGCCCCGACAACCAAGAGGCGCTGCGCCGGGCCACCTACCGCATCTTCGCCAGCCGGCCCGGCACCTACCAGGCCGGTACCCAGCTGGCGGTGTACGCCTCGGCCTGGGAGACGGAGCAGGACCTGTCGAACGTATTCCTCTACTGGAACGGCTACGCCTACGGCAAGGGGACCTTCGGCGCCCCGGCCCATGACAGCCTGAGGGAGAGCCTGAAGAGGGTCAGCCTGACCTTCAACAAGACCGCCAGCGACGAGTACGATCTGACCGGCTGCTGCTGCTATTTCGGCACCCACGGCGGCATGATCAACGCCGCCCGGGTCATCTCGGGCAACGAGATCAAAAACTACTACGGAGACACCCGGGAGCAGGGGGAGGTGCGGGTACGGACGCTGGAGGAGGAGATGCGCCGGGTGGCCCGGGGCAAGATCCTCAACCCGGCCTGGATCCAGGGGATGAAGGAGCACGGCTACAAGGGGGCCGGGGAGATCAGCAAGCGGGTCGGCCGCATCTACGGCTGGCAGGCCACGGCCAGGGCGGTGGATGACGCGGTCCTGGACGATATCGCCCGCACCTTCATGATGGACGAGGAGAACCGGGAGTTCTTCGAGAAGGAGAACCCCTGGGCCCTGGAGGAGATCGGCAGAAGACTCCTGGAGGCGTCCCAACGCGGCCTGTGGAACCCGGCCGACGACGTCAAGGAAGAGCTCAGGGAGATCTACCTGGAGATCGAGGGGTGGATGGAGGAGCGCATGGGGGACGTGCGCGGCGAGTTCCAGGGGGGGAGCATCGACATCATCACCGCGGCCGACGTGGCGGGATGGAAAGCCAAGATGGCTGCGGTGGGGATTGTCGGATACACCGCACCATGATGCTGTTACCCCCCCCTTGGAAGGGGGGGCAGGGGGGATGTGGTTTCAGCGTCAAAGGCAATCCCCCTCAATCCCCCTTTTCAAAGGGGGAAATAACGACAAAATCGATTTCAAAAAGGTACGTACATGAATTTTCCGTTTACGGCCATTGTCGGCCAGGAGGAATTGAAGAGCGCCCTGATCCTGAACGTGATCGACCCCGGCATCGGCGGGCTGCTGGTGATGGGGGAGAAGGGAACTGCCAAGAGCACGGCGGTGCGCGCCCTGGCGGAACTGCTGCCTGAACTGACGGTGGTGCGGGAATGCCGCTTCCACTGCGACCCCTGGGGTGATCTGTGCGGTTCCTGCCGGGAACAACGGGACGGCCCGGGGCTGGCCGACGCTACAGTGAGGATGCGGGTGGTGGAGCTCCCCCTGGGGATCACCGAGGACCGCCTGATCGGTACCCTGGACATCGAGCACGCCATCAGGCAGGGGGAGAAGCGCTTCGAGCCGGGGCTTCTGGCGGACGCCAACCGCAACTTCCTCTACGTTGACGAGGTCAACCTGCTGGAGGACCATATCATCGACCTGCTGCTGGACTCGGCCGCCATGGGGGTCAACACGGTGGAGCGGGAGGGGATCTCCTTCAGCCACCCTGCCCGCTTCATCCTGGTGGGGAGTATGAACCCCGAAGAGGGGGACCTGCGGTCCCAGCTCCTGGACCGTTTCGGACTCTGCGTGCAGGTGACCGGGCTGCACGACCGGGAGCAGCGCATGGAGATCCTGCGCCGCAGGGCCGCCTTCGACCGTGACGCCCGGACCTTTGCCGAACAATGGGCAGACAGACAGCAAGAACTGGCCGAGCGTATCGTCGCTGCCCGGGGAAGAGTGGCCGAGGTGGAGCTGGACGACCAGGCACTGGAGCGGATCGTGACCATCACCGCGGCCCTGAAGCTGGACGGGCACCGGGCCGACATCGTGATCATGAAGTGCGCCCGAGCCCTGGCCGCCTACCGGGGTGTGGGGAGGGTGGGAACAGAAGAGATCCGCGACGCGGCCCTGCTGGCCCTCCCCCACCGCCAGAAGCGGCTCCCCTTCCAGGAGATGGGAAGCGAGCGGAGCATACTGGGGAGAATTCTGGAAGAGAGCCTGTCGTGAGGTTCAACCAGTTCGTCGGCCAGGAGGAGGCCAGGCTGGGGCTGATCCTGAACGCCATCGATCCCGCGTGCGGCGGCCTGCTGCTGGTGGGGGGAAACGGCAGCGGCAAATCCACCCTGGCCCGCCTGGGGCGCGGAATTCTGAACCAGGACACCCCGTTTGTGGAGCTTCCGCTCAATATCACCGAGGAATCGCTCCTGGGAGGGATCGACATGGAGGCGACCCTGGCGCGGGGAGCACGGGTCCTTCAGCCCGGGATCCTCTCCCGGGCCAACGGCGGCGTGCTGTTCGTGGACGACATCAACCTGCTCTCCCCGGAGCTCCTGTCTCTCCTGATGGAGCCCCAGTCCCGGGGTGCGGAGCTGATCGAACGGGAAGGGGTGAGTGAGCGGCGGGAGTGCAGCTTCATCGTCCTGGCCACCATGAACCCGGACGAGGGGGACCTCTCGCCGCACCTCATGGACCGCATCGGGCTGTGTGCCGTCATGGAGGAGCTGAACGGACGCGACCAGCGTCTGGCGGTCATGCGCCTGGCAGCTTCCAGGCAGTTCAACGTCGAAGCTGACCAGGAGACCGCCTCCGCCATCTCCACGGCCCGTCGGCTACTGCCGCGGGTCCGGTTCTCCAGGGAAGCGCTGGAGCATCTGCAACGGGTGGTGGAACGAAACCCGAGCCCCGGCCACCGGGGCGACCTGTTCCTGCACGCAGCAGCCCGCGCCTATGCCGCCTGGAAGGGGGAGCCTGAGGTGACCGATGGACATATCGACCGGGTGGCAGGCCTGGTGTTTGCCCATCGCCGTCTGGAGCTGCGGGAAGAGGAACAGACCGTCCCCGAGCCGGAACAGCCCCGCGATCACGACCAGCAGGAGGAGCAGGACCGGGCTGACGAGCAGGGACGGCAGCCGCCCCCCCCGGAAAACGGGATGGATGAAACGGACGATCAACCGTCGCGGGAAGGGGAACGGGACGCGGACGGTTCGCAACGCGAGTCATCCGATCGTGAGGAGATCATGGAGGTGGGCGCCCCCTTCCCGCTGCGCCGCATCAGCCTGCGCAGGGACCGCCTGAAACGCCGGGCAGACGGCCGCCGCACCAGGACCCGCGTCAGGGGGCGCGGCGGCCGCTACGTCAAAAGTCTGCTCGTCTCACCGGACCGGGACATCGCCATCGACGCCACCTTACGGGCCTGTGCTCCGTTTCAGAAGGCGCGGGGCCAGGGGGACAAGCTGCTGATCGAGCAGGAGGACCTGCGGTTCCGCCAGCGGGAGCGGAGGATGGGGCATCTGGTGCTGTTCGTGGTGGATGGTTCCGGTTCCATGGGTGCCCGGCAACGGATGAGGGAGACCAAGGGGGCGATCCAGTCGCTGCTTCTGGACTGTTACCGCAAGCGGGACCGGGTGGCCATGATCGTCTTCCGCGGGGAGCGGGCCGAACTGGTGCTCCCCCCCACCTCCAGCGTGGAGCTGGCCGCCCGACGGCTGGCCGAGCTGCCGGTGGGAGGGAAGACCCCCCTGGCGGCCGGCCTGCTGGAGACTCACCGCCTGATACAACGCACCTCTCTGCGCCACCCGGAACTCCGCATCCTGGTGGTGCTGATCACCGACGGACGGGGCAACCAGCACCTGACGCCGGAAACCCGGAAAGATGAGGTCTCCAGCCTGTCCGGCCTGCTGGCGGAAGAACGGCAGTGCGACTTCATCGTCATCGACACCGAACATAAGGGGAATTTTTTGAAAACCGACCTGGCAATGGAGCTTGCCCTTCGGCTGGAGGCTGAGTACTTCACCATCGAGGCATTACGGGCCGACAATCTGACCGGGATGGTCCAGACCAGGATGCCCGGGTAATGGTGGAGGGCGACAACACGGCGTCACCTTTGGCGGATTATAATCTCTTTTACCTTGACAGGTGATCCGACTGTTTTTTGATCAATCCAAATTTTTATTCGTAAATCTGAATAGTTACGGATCTCTGTTCACAGCTTTTCAAGTGCGATTGTGGAAAAAGCATGGCTGTTCAACAGGCGTCTCCGTACCCTGGCCAGCCTGGATAACCGGCACGCCCAGGGTACGGGTTAACCCTGTTTTGCCCGCGGGACGTTCGGAGTTTGATGGCAGGAGGAAAACTCGGGGCATGAGCGGAGGCTGCGGCTCCCCGGCTGCCGCCTCCGCCCGGAATCAGTGCTGGTGGTCGTGGAGTTCCTGGTCATGACCGGGATGGTCGTGGCCATGCTCGCTTTCGGGATGCTGTTCATGGTTATGATCGTGGCCGCATTGACCGCCATGGACATGGGCATGCTCGTGCTCATGGTGATGGGGGTGGACATGGTCATGCTCGTGGGGATGGGCATGAACCAGATCACCGTGGCGGTGGGGGTGCTCGTGGCGGTGATGGTGGGAATGCTCGTGATCATGGCTGTGGCTGTGTTTTCCTTCCATGGCGCTCTCCTTGTGTCGCAGAATGATCTCACGTCTGGGTCGATTCTTCAACACGCTGATTTTATTGTCAATACTGTGCCACGGATACTTTTTTCCGGTGTCGAATACGCGCCGGATTATGAAAATCCGGTGTCATACTTTCCGGTGGATTCCGCGTCCGATCCGTGATATCGAGCTCGGACGACCGAAAGAACCGGGCACGGCCCGGCAGGGAGCGGTCCAAGGGACGGTCCCGGACGGGACAGGGGAAGCCGCGCGGTTTCGGTATGAACGACGAGGAGGTGTGTACGTGGATATGACGGAGTGGGAACGATGCGTAACCTTTCACGGCCACGAGTGCCCGGGGCTTGCCATCGGCATCAAGGCCTGTCAGGCGGCCCAAAGACATCTGGGGATCGGTTTTTCGGCGGATGAACAGGTGGTGTGCGTCACGGAAAACGACGCCTGCTGCGTGGACGGGATCCAGTTCATCGCCGGATGCAGTGTGGGCAAAGGAAACCTGATCTTCCGCAACCGGGGCAAGATGGCCTTCACCTTTTTCCGGCGGGACACGGGCCAGGGAGCAAGGTTCGTCCTGAAGAGTACGGTGTGCCGGGGAGACATGGAGCGCGGCGCCTACCAGCGGGCGCTGCTGGAGATGGACCCGGATGAGCTCTTCGACGTCAAGGAGCCGGGATTCCCCCTGCCGGAACGGGCGCGCCTGTTCCCGGGGGTAGTCTGCGAACAGTGCGGCGAAACCGCGGCCGAGCCGATGATCCGCCTGAATCAGGGGCGCAGGCTCTGTCTGGACTGCTGCGAGGAGTACACGCGGGGCTGGTGAGGCGTTCAGCCGGCCAGGAGCCGGTCCAGCACGCTTTTCAGCTCTGACACCCGGTAGGGCTTGGTGATCACGCCGTTAAAGCCGTAAGCCCGGTAGTCGGCCATGACCGGATCGGTGGAATAGCCGCTGGACACCACGGCCGGCACCGCCTGATCTATCCGGCGCAAACGGGCGACGGCCTCCCTGCCGCCCATGCCGCCCGGAATGGTGAGATCCATCAGCACGGCTGAAAAGGGGCGTCCCGCTTCGGCCGCCCGGCGGTACAGTTCCAGGGCCTCGGCGCCGTCCCGGGCGAATTCCGCCCCATACCCCAGGTAGGCCAGCATCTCGCCGGCCACATCCCGGATACTCTGCTCGTCGTCCATGACCAGAATCGTCCCCCTCCCCGTCTCCACGGCCGTTTCCCGGGGAGCCTCCGACAGCCGGGAGCCGGCCAGGGCGGGAAGGTGGATCACGAAGCAGGTCCCGCCCCCCTGACGGGGATGAACGGCGATATGGCCGTCGTGGTTTCTGATGATGGAATAGACCGTTGCCAGGCCAAGCCCCGTGCCGTTCTGCTTGGTGCTGAAGTAGGGATCGAAAATGCGCGGCAGGATTTCATCGGGGATCCCCTCTCCCCGGTCGCTGACGCTGATGCGCACGTGGGCGCCGGCCGGCAGCGGGTGGCAGGAGGCGCTGTCCAGCACCACGTTGGCGCAGCTGATCTCGATTTCCCCCCCGCCCGGCATGGCCTGATCCGCGTTCAGCACCAGGTTGTTGACCACCTGGCCGATCTGACCCTCGTCCGCCTCCACCGGAAACAGGTCTTCGGGCAGGTCGAAGCGGCAGCGCGCGCGGGAACCGGACAGGGTGAAAGCCGCCGCTTCCCGGAGGATCGGGGCCAGGGAGAGGGGTGTGCGTACCGGCGCGCCGCCACGGGAGAAGGTCAGGAGCTGCTGGGTCAACCCCCTGGCCCGCAGGGCGGCCCGCTCCGCCGCGTCCAGGTTCCTGCTCAGCCGGTCCCCCCCGGAAACCAGCATCCTGGCCAGGGACAGGTTTCCCAGAATGGCGGTCAACAGGTTGTTGAAGTCATGGGCTATGCCGCCGGCCAGGACGCCGATGGACTCCAGGCGCTGGGCATTGGACAGCTCCTCCTCCATCTTCTTCTTGCCGGTGATGTCGCGGAACACCAGCGCCACCCCCACCAGCCTGCTCGCGCTGTCCCGGATCGGCGCGACGCTGTCCGCGATCAGCCGTTCCCGCCCGTCCCTCGCCAGCAGCAGGCTGTTATCGGCAAGTTCGACGCAGCCGCCCCCCTTGAGCACCTGTTCCACCGGGCTGGGCCGCCGGTGACGGCTTACGGCATCCACGACGTGGAAGACCTCTTCGAAATCCCTGCCCCGGGCCTGCTCCTGCTTCCAGCCGGTCAGTTCCTCGGCCACCCGGTTGAGCAGCTGCACCCTCCCCTCCATATCGGTGGTGATCACCCCGTCACCGATGGAGCGGAGCGTCACGGCCAGGCGTTCCTTCTCCATGGCCAGCTCATCGGCCGCCAGCCTGGTCTCGGTGACGTCCATGAGGATGCCCTGGTAGTGGCTGACGACCCCCCATTCGTCCCGCTCCGCCGTTGTGCGGTCATCCACCCAGCGCACCTGGCCGGAGCAAGTGACGATGCGGTACTGCTGGGAAAAGCTGTCGCAACCGTCGGCGCCATGACCGCGCAGTTCGGCCCGAACCCGCTCCAGATCGTCGGGATGAATCAGATCGGCAAAAGAAACCTTCCCGGAGAGCAGTTCATCCGGAGCATACCCGAAGCGGCTAACGTTTTCCGAGACAAATTCCACCGGCCATCCCCGGGCCGCCTTCCAGCGAAACAGCGTGACCGGGCTGTTTTCCACCACCAGACTGGCCCGACGGGCCTGTTTGCTGGACAGCCCCATCCTGCCGACCATTTCCGCCAGGCGGCAGAGAAACTCCATCACCAGACGCACGCGCTCTTCGCTGACAACGGGCACCCGGGCCAGCGCCTCCAGATAGGAGACTTCGTCGAAACCGAATTCAGCAGCCTGGCGCTTGAAAAACGCCATATCGGGCGGCGCCAGCAGGAACTGCCCCGAATACAGGTTTCCCACCTGTCGGCCGGCCACCACCAGGGGGACCGCCACGTCCACCAGACCGTTTCCGCAGGCGTACATGCTGTACCCCTCACCCCGGAGCAGCTTGCCGGACAGGTAGATGTCGCTCTCCCGGCAGCGGACGGCGCTGCCGCTGGCGACACGGTGAAAGCGGGTGCAGATATCCTGCCAACCGGTGGCGATCAGGATCCTCCCCTCCATGTCGAGAATGGCGGTCACGAATCCGGTCAAACGGGTGAACACCTCGCACAGCGAGCGGAGTTCGTCGATGTCGATCAGCTCGTCAATCGTAAAGGCCATAATCAAGCCCCTTGTCGTCCGAAACAACCTCACGGGATACAGACATGTGGCTACTCTACCCTGCGGTCGGCGCCAAATCAAGCTCCGGCTTTCATTAAAACAGCCGCGAACAATCGACACGCAGCCGGGGACGCCGACACCACGGATGGCTGAAAAACTTGAATACGGGTGAACTTTGCCATATATATGGCAGGGCATGAACTTCACTTTATTCTGGGGGGCCATCCATGGGCGAGACCATACGCTTCGGAATTTCCATTGACGACAAACTGCTGGAGAACTTTGACCAGCTGATCGAGCACAAGGGCTATGCCAATCGTTCCGAGGCGCTGCGGGATCTGATCCGGGCCTCGCTGATCGACGTGAAGTGGGAGAATGGAGAGGAGGAGATGGTCGGCACCGTAACCCTGGTATTCAACCATCATGTGCGCGACCTGTCCGACAAGCTGACCGAACACCAGCACGCCTACCACCAGCAGATCATTTCGGCGCTGCACGTGCACCTGGATGCCCACAACTGCCTGGAGGTCCTGGTGGTGCGGGGCAAAGCCCGGGAGATCAAGAAGATCGCCGACGAACTGATCGGCGTCAAGGGAGTGAAGCACGGCAAGCTGGTCATGACCGCCACCGGCCACGACCTGCACTGAGGCGCCTCAACCGCCCCAACGGACGCGGCGGCATCCCGCGCTCCCCCCACCTCATCGGTTCGCTCCGCCCCACGCGGGCGGAGGCTAGCCGACCTCCTCGTATTCCCTGATCCGGAACTCGGCCCCCAGCGACTCGGCGAGCCTGCGACAGGCTTCCATATCCACCCCCGGCACGGTGACGGCGCTGGCCACCACCCGGGGGATGTACCGTTGCGCCTGGCGGATGAAGTCGCACACCCCGGCAAAGCCGGCTTCGCCAAAGGGGGTGGAGCAGAGACGGACGTAGGTCGGAGCATCGGGCGCATTGAGGCTGACCGAGACGCAGTCCACCAGGCCGGCCAGTTCGGGCAGGATATCCCGTCCATGGACGAGGCTGGCCTGGCCGTCGGTGTTGATGCGGATACGGTAGCCGCGCCCCTTCAGTTCGGTTGCCACCTGCTTGACCAGATCCAGCCGGAGCAGCGACTCGCCGAAGCCGCAGAACACGATCTCGTCCACCTCGGGATCAGGTGTGCCGATGGCCGCCATTACCTCGGAAAAGGACGGTTCGGTGTCCAGCAGCAGGTTGTGTCCCTTGACAACGAAATCGTCGAACTTGGCGCAGAAAGAGCAGCGGTTGGAGCAGCGGTTGGTGACGTTCAGGTAGAGGGAGTTGCGGATGCGGTAGGCAATACGGCCAGCCTGGTCCCAGACCCGGATGCCGAACAGGTCCCCTGCGTTTTTGGTGGTGATGCGCCCCACGTCTTCCAGGGTCAGCCCCTTCAGCTCGGCCACCCGCCGGGCAGCGAGCCGCACGTGGGCCGGCTCGTTGCGCGTGCCGCGGTGGGGAACCGGGGTCAGGTAGGGGCAATCGGTCTCCACCAGCATGCGGTCGATACTGGTAACCCGCACCACCTGCCGCAATGCGTCGTTGGAGGGATAGGTGATGGTGCCGGGGATGGAGACGTACAGCCCCATGGCGATGGCCTCGGCGGCCAGAGCCGCGTCGCCGGAGAAGCAGTGCAGCACGCCCCGGCTGGTCCCTTCCCGGCGCAGGCACGCCATCACCCGCTCGTGGGCGTCCCGATCGTGGATGATCACCGGTTTGTCCAGCTCCCGCGCCAGGCGCAGCAGACGCCGGAACACCTGCTCCTGCACGTCCCGTGGGGAACGGTCGCGGTAGAAATCCAGCCCGATCTCGCCGATGGCCACCACCTTGGAGCTGGAGAGGGCCAGGCGCCGGATCTCCCCGTACCACTCCTCGGTCACCTGACCGGCGTCATGGGGGTGAACCCCCACGGCTGCGTAGAGCTGGGGATATCGCTCCGCCAATGCCACCGACTGGCGACTGGTTTCAACGTCGGTGCCGACCACCAGGATGGCGGCCACACCGGCATCGGCGGCCCGTTGCAGCATGGCTTCAAAGTCGTCGTCGTAGTCCGGGTAGTAGATGTGGGCGTGGGAGTCGATCAGAACGGGTGTATGTTGCATTGCATGTTTCCTTTACCTTGTACCTGAAAACGGCAATCCATCTCACGCAACGACGCGAAGACGCAAAGAAATCAAACAGTTGTTAACCAATGGCGCTTCACCACGCAGGTGATTCACGCGTTTTGCATATCCATCCGTTTTTCTTCGCGAGCTTCGTGACTTCGCGTGAATACTGAATTATTCAGGTTTTATGCGATCTTGCGCTGGGACGGTGAAGGTGAGTAGCCGTAACGCCTGGAGGACAAATCGAGCGAACTATTAGTATCAGTATCGTCTCAAAACGTCTTGGTCAGCTCCCGCAGCACCGAGGTGGCGTAGCTCCCCCGGGGAAGGGTGAACTCCAGGCGCAGGTCATCACCCTCAAGGGCGCAGGAACAGTCGCCCAGCGGCACCCGCAGCGGCCTGCGCTCCCCCTCCAGAGTCGGATTCCCCTTCGTCTGAAAGCAATCCGGGGTGATCCCGGCTTCCGCCAGCACCCGTTCTTCCATAGCCAGCACCTCCCCTCCGGGGAGTTTCATCCTGGGGCCGAACATCGGGCCCGTGGGAGAGATCTCGAACCGATCGGCCCGGGACTGATCCTGCTCCGCATCCTCCACCAGAAAACAGGCGCCGTTGACATGCTTCCAGGCCAGATCCCCCCTGAGGAGTCGGTGGAGAGAGTCGAGACGCTGTTCCACCACCCGGTCGAAGAGATGGGACTGGAAGGCGGAGAGATAGAGCCGCCTCAGACGGGGGTGGACGGCGCCAAAGGCTTTTTCCCAGGCGTCCGGCCGGGCCGCCAGGCGCCTCAGCACCTCTCGCTCAGCGTTGCAGTGGCGCGGCAGCAGGCGCAGCGCCTCTCCGAGGTTTCCCCGCTGATACGCCTCCACGGCCGAGCGCCACTGGTCGTCGCGCAGTGCCTCAGGGTCTCCCATGAGCAGGTCCACGGCCCCCTTCCAGTCTCCTTGCAGCATGGCGGCGCCGATCAGGTGGGAAGTGCCCTGGGCTCCGTAGCGCTGAAAACCGAAACGGTTGGGCACTCCCCGCTCCTCCAGCACCTTGAGTACGGCCAATGCGGAGGAGAGGGTCCCGGCAGTGACGTTCCGCACGACCAGATTGAAACGGTTGCCCTTGAGGTGCCCCAACTTAAGCTTGTTGGTGTGGCGCACTGCCGAAAGTACGCGCACCCCCTTGATGCTCAGTGCGGCGGCATCCTCGGGGCAGACCCGGGGAAGGGAGAGGGTCTGACGGGTGACGCCGACGCTGTCCTTCATGCCGGCGTAGCCGATCTCCCGCTCCGGCAGGTTTAAGCCGCGGGCGATCAGACGTATGGCCTCCAGCGTGGTCAGGCAGCGCTTCTCGATGGAGAGGAAAAGATGCTCGCCGGAACCGCACGGCTCATAGGCCGGGATCTCGGTGACGATGAAATCGTCGGGCGACTGTTTGATCATTCCGCCGATTCCCGGAAGATGGGCGGTCAGATAGCTCCCTGGGGCATGATCGAGCACGTTTCCGCTCCCTTCAGGCGATCTGCCCGGTTTGACGCAGTGCCTCGTAGAGGACGATGCCGGCCGAGGTGGAGAGGTTCAGGCTGCGCACCGCGTTGGCAGGCATGGGGATGGTGATGGCTGTCTCGGCGTGTTGCTCCAGAATCTCGGCCGGAAGCCCCCTGGTCTCCTTGCCGAACACGATGAAATCGCCGGGCCTGAAATCCGCCGCAAGATAGCTCCGGCCCGCCTTGGTGCTGAGATAGAAGAAGCGTCCTTGGGGAAAGGCCTGCCAGAGCTGCTCCAGCCCCTGCCAGAGCCGCAAGCTGACGCTCCCCCAGTAGTCCAGGCCGGCACGTTTCAGCTGGCGGTCGTCGATGGAGAAGCCCAGCGGCTCCACCAGGTGCAGCACGGCTCCGGTGGCGGCGCACAAACGGGCGATATTGCCGGTATTGGGGGGAATTTCCGGTTCCACCAGAACGATGTTGAAGGGAACGGTTTGGGGCACGGCACTCCTCTCGGAAAAAACAGCGACACGGTTTCGTCCAGACTGGCAAGCTGCACAGGATAGCCCAGTTCCATCCCAAAAGCAACCGCCCGGAACCGCTAACCGTTCAATCGCTTGCGTTTTTTAGCGTCAGGGACTATTATTCCGCTTTACTTTAACCCGAAGACGCGCCGCTGGCGCCCCGATTCGGGTGACATCACACGTGAGGCATACAATGAGAATTATCGTAACGGATGAGGTTTCCGCCGAAGGCCTGGCACTGTTGACCCAGGACCCGCGCGTTCAGCTTGACGTCAGGCTGGGACTGAGCAAGGAGCAGCTGCTGGAGATTCTGGGAGAATACGACGTCATCATCACCCGCAGCGGCACCTCGGTTGACCGGGACGTGCTGGATGCGGGCAAACGGCTCAAGATCGTGGCCCGGGCAGGGGTCGGGATCGACAACGTTGACGTGGAATACGCCAGCTCCAAGGGGGTGATCGTCATCAACGCCCCCTTCGGCAACACCAACAGCGCCGCCGAACATGCCCTGGCCCTGCTCATGACCTTCTGCCGCAACATCACCACGGCCAACACCAGCCTGAAGTCCGGCCAGTGGAAGCGGGCCCCCTTCACCGGCTATGAACTCAAGGGGAAGGTTGCCGGCGTCATCGGCTTGGGCAAGGTCGGGGGCCGGGTGGCCACGCGGCTCAAGGCCTTCGAATGCGAGGTGCTGGCCTGCGACCCCTACGTGTCGGTGAAACGGGCCCATGACCTGGGGGTCAAGCTGGTCTCCCACGACGAGATCTACAAGAACTGCGACATCATCACCCTGCACATCCCGCTCAATGACGAGACCCGCGACATGATTTCCCAGCGGGAATTCGGCTTGATGAAGAGCGGCGTGATCATCATCAACGCGGCCCGGGGCGGCATCATCAACGAGCAGGCTCTGCTGGACAACCTCAACTCCGGCAAGGTGCTGGGAGGCGGCGTGGACGTGTGGAGCGAGGAGCCCCCCAAGTCGGACCTGCTCCAGCAGCTGATCGGCCACGAGCGGCTGGTGGTCACCCCCCACCTGGGGGCCAACACCCACGAGGCCCAGATCAACGTGGCGGTGGACGTCTCACGGGAGATCGTCAACTACCTGGACGACAAGCCGCTGGAAAGCGCCGTCAACATTCCCCGCTTCGACATGGCCCTCATGGACCAGATGCGCCCCTTCCTCAACCTGATGAACGTGATCTGCGAAATCGGGGTTCAGCTCCTGGACAACAACGTGGACAGGGTCAGCTTCGGCTACAACGGCACCATCGCCCACTACGACTGCACCCCCCTGACGGTCACCGGCCTCTCCTCCCTGCTGAACCGGATGGTGGATCAGGACGTGAACATGGTCAACGCCACCCTGATCGCCGACCAGATGGGCATCGTGGTGGAGGAAAACAAGTCCACCGGCTGCGACGCCTTCTCCAACGTGATCACCCTGGTCATCGAGGGGGGCGGCAAGAAGCGCACCGTCTCCGGTACCCTCTTCGAGGGGGCGCCCCGCATCGTGCGCCTGCGCGACTTCTCCATCGACTTCTCACCCGAAGAGCACATGCTGCTCCTGCACTACATCGACCTCCCGGGCATGATCGGCAAGATCGGCACCATCATGGGCAGGCACGAGATCAACATCGCCTCCATGAACCTGGGGCGCCGGGAGAAGAAGGGAGAGGCCATGGTCATCCTCTCCCTGGACTCGGCGGTCCCCCAGGAGGTTGTGGACGAGATCCGCGGCGCCACCGACGCATCCTTCATCAAGCCGCTGCACCTGAAGAGCGTCTGCTGTTCCCGCGGCCGCGGCCTCTGAGGGACGGAGCGACGCCATGACCTTCCCCTCCATCGACCCGGTCTTTCTCAGCATCGGCCCGCTCCAGTTCCGCTGGTACGGGCTGATGTACGTACTGAGTTTCGTCGCCACCTATTTCCTGCTCTCCGCCGAGATCAGGAGGAAGAACCATCCCTTGACCAGGGACGACCTGGCCGACCTGGTCTTTTCCGGCGCCATGGGAGTGGTCCTGGGGGGGAGGATCGGCTACATCCTCTTCTACAACCTGGACTATTACCTAGATAATCCGCTCCGCGTCTTCGCGGTCTGGGAGGGGGGGATGTCGTTCCACGGCGGGATGCTGGGGGTCCTGGCCGGCATCCTCTTCTTCGCCCGCAAGAAGGGGATGCGCTTCTTCCAGATCCTGGATATGGTCGCCCAGTGCGCCCCCATCGGTCTGGGACTGGGGAGGATCGGCAACTTCATCAACGGCGAACTCTACGGCAGGGTAACGGATCTTCCCTGGGGAATCATCTTCCCCGAAGGGGGAGAGCTGCCCCGCCATCCTTCCCAGCTCTACGAGGCGACCCTGGAAGGGGTCGTGCTGTTCCTGCTGGTGCGTCTGGCGGCCCGGAGATCGGACACCGTCGGCGTCCCCTCCTGGACCTTCTGCGCAGGGTACGGGCTGTTCCGCTGCATCGTGGAATTTTTCCGCGAACCGGATGCCCAAATCGGCACCTTTCAGGGACTCTTCTCCATGGGGCAGCTGCTCAGCCTCCCCATGTTCCTGGCCGGCACCTGCATGGTCATCCTCCTCCTCCGGCGCAAACCGGACGGTTCTACCCCCCCCACAGCATAGCCTTTCCCGGATACGCGGCTCTCCAGCACCTCCAGCCTGGAGCGCCGCCCGGATCTTTCCTGTTCGAAGCAGCCTCACCCTCCACAGGCAGGCGGCGCCCCATGCCACGCACGACCCAACCAAGACCATTGAAATTATCTCCTGTTTGGCTATAGTCAATCAATGCGCGACACACTATAAGCAACAGAGGAGATGCCACGATGATCAGCACGAAGATGTCGGATGCACTGAACAAACACATGAACCTGGAGCTCTATTCGGCCCATCTCTACCTTTCCATGGCCTCGTGCGCCACCAACATGGGACTCAAGGGAGCGGCCAACTGGTTCACCGTCCAGTATCGCGAGGAAATGACCCATTTCTTCAAGTTCTACGGCTATCTGATCGAGCAGGGTGAAACCATCAGCCTGACCGCCAGCCAGGCCGTGCCCAACGACTACGCGACACTGCTGGAGATGTTCGAAAAAACCCTGGCCCACGAGCAGATGATCACCGCCCGCATCAACGACTTGAGCGAGCAGGCGGTCAAGGAGAAGGATCACGCCACCCGAATATTCCTGCAGTGGTTCGTGACCGAGCAGATCGAAGAGGAGAACAACGACCGTGACCTGATCGCCAAGCTCAAACTGGTGGGGGACAACGGATACGGCATCCTGATGGTGGATTCGGAGATGGGTCAACGCGTCTTTGTACCTCCCGCAGGTGTTCCGGTGATGATCTGACAGGAGAATTTGCTTCCGCGGAGAGGACTGCGCAAAGACGGGAGAGAGCAAGGCACGCTGAAAGGATGAAATATAAAACGGAAGGGGCACCTGTTTGAACAGGTGCCCCTTCATTTTGGTGCGGTGGAATGGATTTGAACCATCACGAGGTTGCCCCCGCCAGCCCCTCAAGCTGGTGCGTCTACCAATTCCGCCACCACCGCAAGCTGATATGAACTACTGTACTCCCCCTCAGCGGAAGAGACGTTGCTTATAGCACCATCGAGTCGCCATTTCAAGCAAAAAATCTACCTGGACGGCTCCGGAGCAACGGGAGTCGTCTGACCGGGAGCAGACGGCGTTGTCGCCGGAACGGAGCCGGGCGCCGCGGCCGGCGACGGGGCAGCGGCCTTCACCTTCCCCGCCATGATCGACGACGAGGACGGTTCCCCCGACAGGTAGGCCAGAGTGAGGGATGTCAGCATAAAGATCACGGCTGCCGCGGTGGTCAGTTTACTGAGAAAGGTCGTACCTCCGCCGGCTCCGAAAACGGACTGGCTGCCGCCGCTGCCGAAGGAGGCGCCCATCTCGGCTCCCTTTCCGGACTGGAGCAGGACGACAGCGATCAGAAACAGGCTGACGCCAACATGGAGTATGGTAAGTAAAATCTGCATTAATAACCCCTGCGTAACAAGAATATTTCTTCTACCACAGCGACCTTTCCCTTGTAAAGGAATTCTTCGGCTCCACCCCGGGAGACAGGGTTCATCCCCTGAATTTCACCATCTCCGCGAAGGAGGCCGCCTCAAGGCTGGCTCCGCCGATCAGAGCGCCGTCGATATCGGGTTGGGCCATGAGCCCCCTGATGTTGTCCGGCTTGACGCTGCCGCCGTAGAGGATCCGCAGGGAGGCGGCAACCCGGGGACCGACGCCCATGGTGACCAGGTTGCGGATATAGCCGTGCACTTCCTGGGCCTGTCCGGCCGTGGCGGTCAGGCCGGTACCGATGGCCCACACCGGCTCGTAGGCGATGACCAGGCGGGAGCACTCTTCGGGAGAAAGACCGGCCAGGGCGGCCGATATCTGGCGTCCCACCACGGTGAAGGTGGCGCGGCGCTCCCGCTCCTCCAGAGTCTCACCGGCGCAGACGATGGCGGCCAGGCCGGCCGCCACCGCGGCCCGGGCCTTGCGGTTGACGTTCTCGTCGGTCTCGCCGAAGAGCTGGCGCCGCTCCGAATGTCCCACGATCACGTGGCTGCACCCCGCGTCTTTGAGTAGCGCCGGCGACACTTCGCCGGTGAAGGCGCCCCGCTCTTCCCAGAAGCAGTCCTGGCCGGCCAGGGAGATGGAGGTTCCGGCCAGGGCCGCGGAGACGCTTCCCAGGGCGGTGAATACCGGCGCGACGACGATGTCCACCCCGGTGGTTTCCGCCACCAGCGGCTTCAGTTCCTCCACCATGGCCAGGGATTCGGCAATGGTCTTGTGCAGCTTCCAGTTTCCCGCGATCAGCGGTCTGCGCATGGTATCCCCCTATTTCTTGACCTTGATGTCCAGCGCCTTCACGCCGGGCAGGATCTTCCCTTCCAGCAGCTCCAGGAACGCGCCGCCGCCGGTGGAGATGTAGCTGACCTTGCTGTCAACCCCTGCCTTGCGCACGGCGGCATCGGTGTCGCCGCCACCGATGATGGTGGTGGCAAAAGCGCTCCCCACCGCCTCGGCCACGGCAAAGGTGCCGCGGGCAAAGGCGTCCATCTCGAAGACCCCCATGGGGCCGTTCCAGATGACCGTCTTGGCGTCGCGCAGGGTCTCGGCGAACAGCGTGGCCGAGGCGGGTCCGATGTCCAGTCCAAGCCACCCCTCGGGGATCTCCTGAACGGTGGTGATAAAACTGGTGGCAGTGGGCTCGAAGGCGTTGGCCACGACACAGTCCACCGGCAGGTAGAACATGATCCCCTTCTTCCGGGCCTTGTCCATGATCTTCTTGGCCGTGGGAAGCAGTTCATCCTCGACCTTGGAGGCGCCCACCGAATACCCCATGGACTTGAGGAAGGTGAAGGCCATGCCGCCGCCGATCACCACCTTGTCCACCTTGTTCATCAGTTTTTCCAGCACCTCCAGCTTGCCGGACACCTTGGCGCCCCCCAGGATGGCCACCAGGGGGCGCACCGGGTTCTGCATGGCCTTGTCGAAGAAGGTCATCTCGTTGCGCATGAGGAAGCCGGCCACCACGGTGGGAATCACCCGGGTAATCGCCTCCACCGAGGCATGGGCCCGGTGGGAGACGGCAAAGGCGTCGTTGACGTATACCTGGCAGTCGTTGGCCAGCTGCTGGGCGAACTGGGGATCGTTCTTCTCCTCGCCGGCATAGAAGCGCACGTTCTCCAGCATCAGCACCTCGCCCGACTTCATGGCCTCGATGTCGCGCCTGACCTCCTCGCCGAAACAATCCGTCGCCTGTTTGACCTTCCTTCCCAAAAGTTCCGACAGGCGCCGGGCAGCCGGAGCCATGCTGTACGTGTCGTTTTTCTCTCCCTTGGGTCGCCCCAGGTGGGAGGCCAGGATCACCCTGGCGCCCTGCTCCACGGCATACCTGATGGTCGGCAGGGCACCGGTGATGCGGGTGTCTTCGGTAATGTTCCCCTTGGCGTCCTGGGGCACGTTGAAATCGACGCGGATAAACACCCGCTTATCCTTCAGGTCGGCAAGTTGGTCGATGTAGCGAATCGGCATAGGGACTCCTCCTTGGGGCATGGAATGAAATGGCGCAAAAAGAGGGGGAAAGCAGACCCTCCCCCTCGCATATCAAGTCACAAGCGGCTGGTTAATCGTCGCGACCAGCGTGAGCAGGTCGATCAGGCGACGGGCGGCACCGGTCTCCGGGAGATGACCTTGACCATGCCGTCACCGGTCACCCGGCTGCCGGGGCGTTACCCACCATCAAGCCGAAACCTTGAAGATAATAAAACATAAATAAAAATCGTCAACCAGATTCATACCGACTTCATCGGAGCGCCCCCCCCCGGAATCACCATACCGGCTGCTCAGCGGGAACGCCGGCTGCTTTCCCCCCTCCACGACGATCGGAAACCTCTCCCTACCCCGCAGGTTCCAGATCAAAGCGCAGGTCGCGGTAGATCCGCTCCCGGTGAGGCTCGATCCGTTCCCGGTACCTCTCCAGATACTCCTCCGGCGTGGGGATTCTCCCCAGCAGCGCCACCACGGCCGCCAGCTCGGCCGACCCCAGGAAGACCCGGGCGCCCCTGCCCATGCGATCATCGAAGTTCCTGGTGGAGGTGGAGAACACGGTCACGCCGTCCGGAACCCGGGCCTGGTTTCCCATGCAGAGGGAGCATCCGGGCAGCTCCACCCGCGCCCCCACCGCGCTGAAAACCTGAAACAGCCCCTCGTCGCGCAACCGGCGTTCGTCCATACGGGTGGGGGGGCAGAGCCAGATGCGTACCCGGGGATTGAACCCCTGGCCGCGCCAGATCTCGGCCGCGGCACGGAAATGGCCGATACTGGCCATGCAGGAGCCGATGAACACGTCCTGGACTTCCGTTCCGGCCACCTGGGAGAGCAGCCTGACATCGTCGGGATCGTTGGGACAGGCCAGGATCGGCTCCCTGATCTCCGACAGGTCGATGGAGAGCCGGGCAGCATAGTCGGCGTGCCCGTCCCTGCGCAACAGGCACGGTTTCTCCAGCCAGGCTTCCACCTCGCGAATGCGGCGCTCCAGGGCAGCGGCGCTCTGGTATCCTTCGGCCAGCATCGTCTTCATCAGCGCCAGGTTGGAGCGCAGGAACTCGGCCACACGCTCCTCCGAGAGCTGGATGCAGGCTGCGGCGGCGGAACGTTCAGCGGCCGAATCGGTCAGCTCGAAGGCCTGTTCCACCGTCAGATCGGCAAGCCCCTCCATCTCCAGGATACGGCCGTTGAAGACGTTGACTTTGTTCTGCTTGGGCACGGTGAGCACTCCCTCCCGGATGGCCTGATGGGGGATGGCGTTCACCAGGTCGCGCAGGGTGATGCCGCTGTTCAGTCCCCCCGTGAAACTGACCAGCACCGATTCGGGCATATCCAGGGGCATGAAGCCCATGGCAGCGGCAAAGGCCACCAACCCGGAGCCGGCAGGGAAGGAGATGCCCAGGGGAAAACGGGTATGGGAGTCGCCGCCGGTGCCGACCCGGTCCGGCAGCAGGAGCCGGTTCAGCCAGGAATGAATCACGCCGTCGCCAGGGCGCAGGGAGAGCCCCCCCCGCTGGGTGATGAAGGGGGGGAGGATCTGTTGCATCCTAACGTCCGCCGGCTTGGGATAGGCGGCAGTGTGGCAGAATGACTGCATCACCAGGGGGGCCTGGAAATGGAGGCAGGCCAGTTCCTTCAGCTCGTCGGCGGTCATGGGACCGGTGGTATCCTGGCTCCCCACGGTGGTCATGGCCGGCTGGCAGGCCGTACCGGGGAGCACCCCCCTGACCCCGCAGGCAGCGCCCACCAGTTTCTGGGCCAGGGTGTACCCCTGGTCCGGCGTCGGCGCCGGGTTATCCGGGGGAATGAACAGCGTGGAGGGGGGGAGCCCCAGGAAAGAGCGGGCCTTCTCCGTCAGGGCACGGCCGATGATCAGCGGGATGCGTCCGCCGGCCCGGTACTCGTCCCCCAGGGTGACCGGGGACAGGGAAAAGGTGGAGAGGACGGTGGAGTCGTCACCGCCGCGGATCTCTCCCCGGACCGTATCCACGACGATAAGGTCACCGGTGGAAAGCGGGCCGACGTCGGCCCTGATGGGCAGGGCACCGGAATCCTGGGCGGTGGTGAAGAAGATCGGAGCGATGGCGCCGCCGATGATCACCCCCCCTCCCCGCTTGTTGGGCACCCCGGGGATGTCGTCACCGATGGCCCAGAGCAGGCTGTTGCAGGCGGATTTCCGGGAAGAGCCGGTGCCGATCACGTCTCCCGCGAATGCCACCCGATACCCCTGCGCGCGGAAGGAGGCCATGGTGGCCAGGCCATCGGGAAAGCGGCTCCTGCCCATGGCCAGGGCGTGCAGGGGGATGTCAGGGCGGCTCCAGGCGTCGCCGGCCGGAGAGAAGTCGTCGGTGTTGATCTCTCCCTCGACCTTGTAGACCTTGAGTCTGATGGTCTCGGGCAGGGGAGCGCGGCCGGTAAACCATTCCCCATCAGCCCAGGAGCGCATCACCCGGCAGGCGGCCCGGTTTCCCCGGTCAGCCAGGTCGGCCAGTTGGTCGAAGGATCCGTACACCAACGTGATGCGGCAGAGCCGGGAAGCTGCCTCATCCGCCAGCTCCGGATTCTCCAGGGCCGCCACCAGGGGGGCCAGGTTGTAGCCCCCCCCCATGCCGCCCAGGATGTGAACGGCGTTCGCGGGCGAAAGCAGCGGCGAATGTACGGCGCCGCTCAGAATACCGGCCAGAAACTCCGCCTTCACCCGCGCCGCCGGGTCGACCCCCGGAGGCACGCGTTCGGCCAGCAGGGTCAGGAGGAACCGCTCCCGCCCGGGCGGTGGAGCGACCAGGAGGGCGCAGAGCGCGGCTGCCTGCTCCGCCGACAGGGGAAGCGGCGGAATGCCGAGCCGTGCCCGCTCCTGTTCATGTTCCAGGTACGCGTCGATCATGGTGTGCCTCCTGACAGAGGAAGGGAAATACATCCCGCAAGGGCGGTTCAGGCAACCAGCACCGCGGCGTATCCCACCACCTGGCTGTTGTCGCCGGTCACGTCGCCGCTGGTGGCGTAGGCCAGGAGTTGGGCTTCGGCCGCTCCCAGTTCCTTGGCTGCCACCAGCATAACCGCCGCGGCCACGGCCCCGCACATGCTGATCCCCTCGGAGCGGCAGACCTGGAGTAGCCCCCGGGGGTCCAGGGCCAGCACCCGCTCCAGGGCCAGGTTGTCCTTCCGGTGGGCCGAGGCGGCAGATTCGTAGTGGGTCATGTCGGAGCTGGCCACGATCAGGACATCATCCCCGTACGCGCGGATCGCCGTCGCGATGCCCCGTCCGATCTGTTCCAGGAGGCCGAAGTCTCCATGACCCAGGCAGAGGGCGGAACAGGAGATGTCGGAACGCAGGACCTGAAGAAAGGGGAGCTGCACTTCCAGGGAGTGCTCGAAGCGGTGGGCAAGAGCATCGAGGTGGACCAGGGGCGCATGGGTTATGATCAGGTCGTTCAGCCGGTCGTTGATGCCGACCGGACCCAGAGGGGTCAGCCACCGGCCGGGGGGAGCGAGGGCTGCCGGGTCTCCGTTGCCGTGGTGGTTGGGGCCGATCACCAGCGCGGTGGCCGGCACCTGGATGGCGCCAAAGGCCTGGCCGGCGATGGCGCCGGAGTAGACGTACCCGGCATGGGGGGCGATGACTCCCAGGGCACGTTTCTTCTCCTTCCCGCAAGGGATCAGTTGTCCCAGTTCATTCCTCAACTGTTCCGGGCTCGCGGGATAGAACTGACCTGCCACGATCGGTTGACGTTGCATGCTCCACCTCCTGACAAGCGGATTCTGAACCGAAATGACACCCCAGTGGACCGTTTCGTAACTATGTTTACAATTTTCCGTTCAGCCTGAGCTTGTCGAAGGCCTGTGTTTACAAGGCGATAACGGTTCGACAAGCTCACCGTGAACGGTAATGGTTTTATCGAAACGGCCTCCTAATCCATGCCGCGGGGACGGTAGCCCTGCCGACGGACCTGTTCAGGCCACTGCCCGTTCTCCGCGGAGGACGAACCGGCCGCGGGACGTTCAGTGCCCAAGGTCTTCCCCCAGTTCCAGGGAGGCCTGGGTCGCGGTTGGGGCAGTGCCGTCCCCTCCCAGCAACAGCTCCTCCTGCCGTTCGAACAGGGGCACGTCATCCAGGGCCTGGATCTCCTTCAGGGTGGGCAGACTCTTCAGGTCCTTGAGGCCGAAGACTTCCAGGAACTCCCGGGAGGTGCCGTAGATCAGGGGACGACCGGGGATATCCTTCTTCCCCATGATGCGGATCAGCCTGCGCTCCAGCAGGGTCCGCAGCACGCCGCCGCAGTCCACCCCCCGCAGGTACTCAACCTCGGCCCTGGTCACCGGCTGGCGGTAAGCCACGATGGCCAGGGTTTCCAGGGACGAGGGGGAAAAACGGGCCGCCTTCGACCTGACCGTGCGCGCCACGTACTGCTGCAGGGACGGCGGCGTACGGAACTGCCAGCCTCCCGCGACGTTCACCAGCTGGATACCGCCGCGCCGCTCCTCGTGCAGTGCCACCAGGTCACGCAGACTCTCCCTGATGGCGTCCCGATCGTATTCGGGCAGCAGGTCACAGAGCCTGTCCAGGGAGAGGGGCACGTCCGCGCCGAAGATGACGCTTTCCACGATTGCCGACAGCTGCATCAGCTCCGCCCCCTCCGTCGATACCCAGGCAACGACCGCCCCTTACTTCAGATTCGAGGTGCAGTTCGGACAGCGGCTGGCCTGCAGCGGAATGGACGAGCAGCAGAAGGGGCAGGTCTTGCTGTCGGGCGCCGCAACAGGAGCCGGAGCCTCCTTCTTCATGCGGTTGATCTGCTTGACCATCAGGAAGACCACGAAGGCCATGATCAGGAAATCGACGATCGTGCTGATGAAGATGCCGTAGTTCAGGGTTGCCGCCCCGGCCTTCCTGGCTTCGGCCAGGGTCGCGTACTCGGTGCCGGACAGGTTGATGAACAGGGAGGTGAAATCCATCTTGCCCATGATCATGCCCACAGGCGGCATGATCACGTCTTTCACCAGCGAATCGACGATCTTGCCGAACGCACCGCCGATGATGATACCGATAGCCAGATCGATCACGTTACCCCTGATGGCGAATTCCTTGAACTCCTTCAACATGGTCACTCCTCCTCGACAAGGGATAGAGCCGCGACATCGTCGTCGGCAGTGCATTCGGTCACCGCGGGAAGAAACCAGATCGGCCCCTGGTCACGGTTCTGATAGATCCTGATCATCCTGAGACGACACAGCTCCAGGAGCGCCAGAAAGGTAACGATCGCCCGTTCGCGGCTCACGTCTTCCCGGAGCAGGTCGTCAAAGGCTATCATATCCCGCTCCTGGAGCAATGCCAGGATCTCGTTGATGCTGTCGGCGATGCTCAGGGCATCGGCGGCGGCCACCTCATGGAAGCTTTCCACCGGTATGCGGCTCAACAGCGAACGAAAGGCATCCACCAGCTCGAACAGGTCCAGCTCCAGAGGCCCCTCCTCCTGACGGTCCGCCAGGAGCTCCGCCTCGCACAGGGGGCGGGTAAAGACCTCCCGTCCCAGGAGCGCGCGGGCGCCCAGGAGCGTTCCTGCCTCCTTGTAGCGCTGGTACTCCAGCAGCCGCCGCACCAGCTCGGCGCGGGGGTCCTCTTCCTCCTCCCCCTCCCCTTCCTCATCGTCCTGGGGGAGCAGCATGGCCGACTTGATCTGCAGCAGCGTGGAGGCCATGAGCAGGAAATCCCCCGCCACGTCCAGGTTCAGGTCCTTCATCAGCCGGATGTACTCCAGATACTGGCGGGTGATCTCGGCGATGGGGATATCCCGGATATCCAGCTCGTTTTTCCTGATCAGGTGCAGCAGCAGGTCAAGCGGTCCGTCGAACTTGTCCAGACGCACATGGTAGACACCCTGGAATCCCTCCAGGGGGAGGGTTTCCTCCCGCTGTTCCGCGTCTCTGGTCATGGGCTGTGACGGTTCCCGGGGTCAGCGCATCATCAGGCTGGTCACTCCCAGCACCAGCCCGCTCTGGGGACCGGCCAGGAGGTGGATGGCGGCGCTCAGGACCGGCGACAGCACAATGGAAAACAGGTTGGTGAAGAAGACCAGCACGATGATGATCAACATGCCGTAGGGTTCGATACGCGACCAGGTCTGGGCCTGGCGAAAGGGGAGCAGCCCCACCAGGACCCGGCCGCCGTCCAGGGGGGGGACCGGAATCATGTTGAAGATGGCCAGCAGCAGATTGATGTAGACCGAAAAGGCCAGCATCAACAGCAGCGGTTCGATGACGAAGGCCAGGGGAGACGCGGCCGCCGGGTTGTCCAGGGCCACCGCCCCCCGCAGCAGCAGCGCGGAGACGATTGCCAGGAGCAGGTTGGTGATGGGGCCGGCGGCGGCAACCCAGATCATGTTCTTCCGGGGGTTATGAAGGTTCTCAAACAGCACCGGCACCGGCTTGGCCCAGCCGATACCGATGAAGAAGATCATAAGGGTGCCGATGGGGTCCAGGTGCTTCAGGGGGTTCAGGGTCAGCCTCCCCAGCATGCGCGCCGTGGGATCGCCGAAGTGCCAGGCAACGAAGCCGTGGGAGACCTCGTGACAGGTGATGGCCAGCATGCCCGGCACGAGCATGATCGAGAGTTTAAGCAGAAAATCGTCCATTACGCTCCTTACTACAACGGGAAAATCGGTGACCATACCTACCAGAGTGCGGCGTCAAAGTCAATCGCGCCCCCCTCCCCCCTCATGGCCTCCCGGATGGAGAGGGAGATCCGCTTGCGCTTCGGGTCGGCGGAGAGCACCTTGACGCTAACCACCTGACCGGCCTGGACGGCGTCGTGGGGGTTCTTGACAAAGCGGTTGGCCAGATGACTGACATGCACCAACCCGTCCTGGTGGACGCCGATGTCCACAAAGGCGCCAAAGGCGGTCACGTTGGTCACCACCCCCTGCAGCACCATCCCCTCCCGCAGGTCCTCGATCTCGCGGATGTCGTCGCGGAAGGCGGCGGTCTGGAACTGGCTGCGCGGGTCGCGCCCCGGCTTCTTCAGCTCCTCGCGGATGTCCCGCAGGGTGGGGAGCCCCACACCGTCGGAGACGTAGCGCTTGAGGTCGATGCGCTCGGTCAGGGCCGGGTCGGCCACCAGTTTGGCCAGGGGGACCCCCAGGTCCCGGGCCATGGACTCCACCAGGGGGTAGCGCTCGGGATGCACGGCGCTGTTGTCCAGGGAGTGCTCGCCGTCGCGGATGCGCAGGAAGCCGGCGGCCTGTTCGAAGGCCTTGGCGCCGAAGCGGGGCACCTTCATCAGGGCGCTGCGGGAGGCGAAGGGACCGTTTTCGTCGCGGAAGCGGGTAATGGCCTTGGCCAGGGAGGGACCGATGCCGGAGACGTAGGAGAGCAGCGCCCAGGAGGCGGTGTTCAGGTCGACCCCCACGTAGTTGACGCACGACTCCACCACCCCGTCCAGGGCCTTCTTGAGCATGGCCTGGTTGACGTCGTGCTGGTACTGCCCCACCCCGATGCTCTTAGGGTCGATCTTCACCAGCTCTCCCAGGGGGTCCTGGAGACGGCGGCCGATGGAGATGGCCCCCCGCACGGTCAGGTCCAGCTCCGGGAACTCCTCCCGTGCGATCTCCGAGGCGGAGTAAACGCTGGCGCCGGCCTCACTCACCGACACCACCGGAAGCGTCCTCCCCTCCCCGGCCAGGGTCTCGCGGCAGAAGATCTCCATCTCCCGGCCGGCGGTGCCGTTCCCCACGGCGATCATCTCCACGTCATAGGCCTCCACCAGCCGCATCAGCTCCTTGCGGGCCTGGGGGAGGCGCGCCTCGCCGGTATGGGGATAGATGGTCACATGCTCCAGGAAGCGGCCGGTGGCGTCCAGTACCGCCAGCTTGGAGCCGGTGCGGAAGCCGGGATCGATGGCCAGCACCCGTTTCCCCCCGGCCGGAGGGGCCAGGAGCAGGGTGCGCAGGTTCTGGGCGAACACGGCGATGGCCTCCTCGTCGGCCCGCTCCTTGGACTCCAGGCGCAGCTCCACCTCGATGGAGGGGGCGATCAGCCGCTTGTAGGCGTCCTCGGCCACCCGCTCCAGGAGCGGCTTGAAGACGCTCTCCCCCCGGACCAGGCGCGACTTCAGCCCGGCCATGATCTGCTCCTGGGGGGCGGTGATGGAGAGGAACAACACCTCTTCCTTCTCCCCTCGCCGCATGGCCAGCATGCGGTGGGACGGCACATCCCGAAGCGGCTCCTGGTAGTCGTAGTACATCTCGAACTTGGTCACCTGATCCTTCCTGTCCGCCGCAACCCGCGACGCCATCACCCCCTGCTCGGCGGTCAGGCGCCGCACCATGGCGCGGCAGTCGGCGTCATCGGAGAGCCGTTCGGCCAGGATATGGCCGGCCCCCTCCAGGGCCGCCGCGGCATCGGGAACCTCCTGCTCCGGGTTGACGAAGGGGGCGGCAGCCTGCTCGGGAGTCCCGTTCAGCAGCTCCTGGGCCGCCATGATATCCGCCAGCGGCTCCAGCCCCCGCTCCCGGGCGATGGTCGCCTTGGTGCGGCGCTTGGGCTTGAAGGGGAGGTACAGGTCCTCCACCTCGGTCTTCCTGGAGGAGGATTCGATGCGCAGGCGCAGCTCGTCAGTCAGCTTCCCCTGCTCCTGGATGGAGTTAAGCACGGTCAGCTTGCGCTCCTCCAGTTCGCAGAAGTAGGCGTACTGTTCCTCGATCTCGCGGATGCGCACCTCGTCCAGTTCCCCGGTCATCTCCTTGCGGTAGCGGGCGATGAACGGCACGGTGGCGCCCCCCTGGAGCAGCTCCACGCAGTTCTCCACCTGGGTGCGTTTGAGGGCGGTGATGTCAATGAGGTACTGGATGATCTTGGTCAACTGGTCATTGGTCGGCTTCATTGTATCTGTTTCTCCTGGTAAGTGCCGGGGTTCCGCGCGCATCTTCGCAGTGGATGTGCAGGGGCGGAACGACCGTCACCGGGGGACAAGGTTCATAACCTGTCCGTTGTTTTCATCTCTGGTCGGGATCTGGTCCAACAGGTGGGGTACATGGAAAAAACGGCACCGGGCGGGATCGCTCCCGCCCGAATGGTTGTGGGTAAAATCAACAGCTTATTTCTCACGATTTTCGCCTGTCACCGCCCGAGCCCGGGCAGTCTGAGTAGCACAAGCCGGTGCATCGACACAAGTCTTTTCAACCGGCCAGGGGAAACGGGAAAGCCGTCCAGGACAGCAAAATCTATGCTCGTTGACGACGATGATGCGGGATGGGGCAATGGTGCAGAAGGGGCACGGCGTCATAGGTCACCACGTTCTGACAGGTCAGCCTTTATCCTTTTTGTACGCTTGTGGCGCCACATCGCGGCACTTTTGCTCGATTTGGTGCGATATTATCTGAATCATTTCAGGGCCAAGGAGAAATTAAGCTGTAATCTTCGAAAGGTAATGGGGATAGCCTGTGATTTGTATTGGCCCTCGTTTCATTCGAATGACTCACAGCCATGCAGCTTATATTTTTCGATTATCTCTTTCAGTTGCTCTTCCGACGTCTCAAAATACCCGGCCAAGCATGTAAGACACATCATCCGTTCAACCTTCTGATTGATGAGTTTCTTATTAAGTCCAATTTCATTCTTGGAAAGATTCTCTTTGTCACAATAAGCACAATTTTTTTGTTTTCTCGTTCTCACTGATTTTCCTCGCGTAACATGTAAGCGGCTACATTCTTCCCTCCGAATTCAAGCGGGTCTATCTTTTGCAGCTGTTGCCGAATCACCGTGCGCATCTGCACGGCGGGACGCAGACAGTATCGCTTGAATTCCCCTTTATCGATTCCGTCTGGAGCTGTGACGTGCGGAAATATCAATTTAAGGTAGGCCGTACACAACCGTAATACCGCTTCCGTGTCGCGGGTGTCCGCCCCGGAAGGATAATCCACCAGTTTTTCAACGACATGCCGGTAAATAAGTGTTTCCGCAGGCTGGCGTAGCAGATGCATGATTTCAGAAAAATACTCCGTGTTCAGAGCCCAACCGTTGATTTTCAGGTTCTCACTCATGCGCGGGATATCGCGTCCCCGGATAAAACCGTGAAACCGATCCAGTAATGCTGACTCGTGAAACACTTGCGGCAGCCTCTGGAACATATCTCTTGTTTCGTCCATCTCTGTTTGAGGGATGTTCCCCAGCAGGATGACACCGGCGCCGCCAATGATACGGTTCTTACCTACCGTAATCTCCCCACTTTCCATGTAGGCTTTCAGTCCGCCCTGCATCTCACTCGGGTCAGGAAAGTTAATCGACTGGATTTCGTCCAGTGCTACAAAGTCGTTCGACGCGATCAGACCGGGGCTCTTCCCATTGATATCGCCGAACATCTTAGCCCTTGTCAGCGTCCCCCCGCTGACCAACCAGCCATATTTCCCAACCCGACCGAACATATAAGACTTGCCTGTTCCCTTGGGTGCCAGCTCCACCAGATTCAAGCGCGGCTCGATGAACGGCAACAGGCGCGTCAGTACCGTGTGTTTCTGTACCCAGTCTTCGTAACCCTCCGGGTTGTAATCTATCGCTCCCAGCACAACGTCGATCCACTCCTCGGCAGTGAACTGACTGCGGGCCTCTCTATATGCGTCCAGATCAATCGTGTACGGGCAAAAATTCTTATACTCTAATAGAGTGAAACATCCTCGCGGATTCTCGCTGTCCGGACTGCGGTATCCCAGTTGCACCAGCCCCCAGCCACCAGCCGTTTTTACGACATCATCTTTGATCCGGTTCCAGACGTAATCTTCGATTAGTGTTTCAGCATGCCCAAACCCCAATTCTGGAATCGCAAACGTGTACTCGTCGGACCGCACGTTGAATTGGATTTCAATCTTGGCCAGAAACTTCTTCGTGCGCCCCTCACTTCGCGCTGCGTCCTTCAATTCCAGCAAATTCTCCCGGCGCGGAATGATTTCGTAGATGTATTTTCGCAAAGCCTCGGCATCGTGAATTCTGCCGTCCGACTCCGCCTTACGCTTTAGAATCCAGTCGCGCAAAAACGATGGGATCGACGCCACCTTGAAGATCGCCACAATGTTCGGGGCCTTGAAGACTGTCGTGTCCGGAAATGCCGCCCGTAATTTTTCAGTATTGACCATGGTTGATTGCCCTCGTTGAAACTACAGATCAAAATCGTCATTCTCAACAATTTGCGCCCGTTTATCTCCGGTCTTTGTCTTCGGCACGAACTGCCCCATTCGCGAGAAAATCACAACCGGCACCAGCCGTTCCTCCAGCGTTGCCCCGCCGTGTATCTCAAAGCCCTGTCCACCGCCCCTCTTGGGCAAACGGTCATACCCGCGCACCACCCAATGCCTGCCGTCCAGCGTTTCCTCCAGTTCCGGAGGACATCCACCTTGCGCCGCTCGCTCGCGGTAGCGCCAATCGGCGATTTCCGCTCCAGACTCGCAGGTAAGAGTCCGCGCCAGCCTCGGTTCTGACTGCCACGCCAGCACCGCCAGCCGCGAACTCCCGTGGTCTGCAGTGACAAGTATCCGCTCAAACCGCGACAGCCCCTCCGCTACACGCGGCAAAATCTCATTACCGATTACATCCAACGCCGCAGCCAGATTCTCCTCCGCGCGCCGCGTCTCGTGCGCCTCCGCACCATTATGTGCGATGTTATCGAAGCGCTTGATATCCCGTAACCTCCGCGATGCGTCTGGCCAATTAATGTAATTAAATATCGTCGAAGTCGGCAGATGTGCCTTACCGACCGCAATCGAATCCACGCCCATATTGCGTTGCCGCGCCAGTACCACCATCATCGGCAACCACTCCGCGCCCATCGCATCAACCACCAGCAATGCGCACCCGTTGTCTGAAATATACTGTTGCACTATTGTATCCCGCGACTGCACCGAACTCGGAAGGACCACCTGCTGCGCCCTCTTGTAAAACTCCGGTGTCACGCGATTAACCAGTTTCTGTTCACGGTATTCCCTGAAATATTCTTCCAGTGTCATGTCGTCGAAAATGAGATCTGCGTACAGATACGCTGTCGCTAGTGGATACACGCCTTTTACAGCGTTTGATACAACGCCGTCCATAGCGCACCGCCGCAGTAATTCAGCTCGCTCCGCGTCCGTCCCACAGTTCAACCACGGTGCAACTCTCGACGTGGATTCTTCCTCGCAACGCACAATGAACTGCCGGATATCCACATCGAACAATGTAACATCCGCTTCCTGTATAGCATCCCTTCGTTCGCCAGCATACCATACTGATTCATCAAGCAATTCCGCCGCGCCCGTTACATATGCAGAGCGGAAGTTGCCGACAGCAACCCCTTTTTGTTGTACGACACACTCAAGGTAACTTCCCTTGGTTGCAATGTGTTTTGCCAGCCACAGTACTGCTTCGCGTTCCGCACCCTTGCGCCCGTCAAAAACACGTAAGATGTGCTTTGCAACTCCACCTTCCGGGAAAAACAGTGTCTTGAGAGTTTCCGACAGTGTTTTTCCCGCACCTTCTTTACCCCGCTCGCATATCCACCGCAAGGCATCTTCGGATAATCCCGCATTTTCCACGCCGTAAAACACGCGAGCAAAATCCGGCAGACACACCACCTGCCGAACCTCGGCGCTTAGCCCCGCCAATTCACGCCCTTCCGAGGCAACCACAATTCGCCGAACAGAGCTGTCACTCGGATGTTCCTCGGTATACAGCAAATACTTCTGAAATGTGTTACACGCTTCAGGAATGAATGATGCCAAATCGTCCCCAACCAGCATCACCTCTGTACGCCCAGTGACTCTTTCCGTCTCTTCAGGAAAGACTGTCGAAATTTCAACCAGTTGCTTACCCTGGCGATAGCGCGGATTTGTGAAAACACCATCAAGAATCAATCCTGTTCCGTCATCGCTCCGCAAAAAACAAACCGCCTCTCGCCCAGACGCACTGTCCACCCATTCGCGCAAAGCGACAATCGCAGCCCGTTTATTCTCGTCCGTCAACAACGCAAGATAGCCGGGCATCCCCAGCAATACCACAGCCTTGCCGCTTGCCTCGTATGTCGCCATCGCATCGCGCACTCGTCCGAAGACTTCGTCAGGCATTGGGAGCCACGCGTATTCAGTCACAAGATCGCTCAAACGCAGCTCAATGTCGCCGCGTTCTTGACAGAACCGGCGCAACGCCGTCCAGTTCTCTCCCGGAGGTGCGATCACCACCCGCGCCTTTGCCTCCGCAAGGGGATTTCTGATGTATTCGCAATACTCGTTCAGTGTCATGGTATTACTCCAGCACGGAAAGTCCTACATCGGGGATCTGATCAATCATCTTCAGGAGCAGTGCCTTCGCCTCGGCATCGGGAAGCATATTTACCTTTTCAGCAGCCTGCTTTCGAGCATGATTGTCATATCCCTGCTTGACAAACGCCTCAACCGCTTCGCGAAGTCCTCCGTCCGTCAGCCATCGGCCCGGTACGTCACCCAATCTCCTGCACAACCAATCGCTCAGTTCTCCGACACTGAAGCCGATCTTTTGATAACGAGTGGGGAGCACCCGCTTGAGGAATTTTTCACCCGCCGTAGCCATATCTACAAATGCTCCCTCTTTTTCAAGTACGTCACGCACGGACTGTAAGCGTTCCGCCGACACCTCGCCCGGATTCGCGACCGAATCGACGATGCCTTTGGCATCATCCACAGCTAAAACACATTCAGCGGGCAGCGCGTGTTTGCGACTCCATTCGACAGGCGATTCCGAACCTGTGCGTTCGCTCCACAGCACAGCTACCTGCCTGGAAACCAGCGTCCGGCTGTATTCCTCGATTTTGCCACGCCCTTGCGCTTTAAAACTCTGTTCATCGGTTCTCGCCGAATCCGACGGGAAGGCGTTGTAAAGCTCGCGGCCTTCTGCAATCGCCATCGGCCAGATCTCTCCGAAAACTTCCCGCATCGCACCCAGTTGCCGTATTTGCGCCAAGTCGAAGAAAATTTCGCGGATAACCCCGTCTTGCTGTTCTAGAATTTCCTCAAAGTTTTTCACGTCCTCGCCGGACATCGACGTCCTGCTGAGCAAGTCAAAGAAGCGCTGCAACGCCGGATTTTTCTTCGCCCAGAACTCCGTCGGCACCTTGTTCTCGTTCAACACCGCGTTACGCAAGCGATTTAACGCGTCCTCGAAGCTCATGTATCCCGATGAGCCAGCCAGCCTACGGACACGCTCGGCGCACAGCGTTTGCCGGTAAACCTCTTCCAGTACGGACTCGGCATCGCCGCGTTTCCACAGCCAGCCGCTCGTCGCCGCAAAACGGTTTTTGACCATCTTGCAATAGCTGTGTGACGAATCACCCATGCGTTCCGCCGCCGCTTTCAACTCCGGCTTCGCGCTATCGACATACCGCTGGAATGCTTCATCAAACCTCACTGATGTCATGTACTTGGCCATCGCCTCCGCCAGCCCCGGCGTCGTCAGAAGAATCTTGCCAATTTCCTTCACCTTGTTACCGCGAGTCTCTGTGTCTCCTTTCGAACTGATGCTGTTCGCTGCGCACAGCGCATCGATGACTTTGCCCATCGTCTCCGCGCTCGGCTCTGCTTGCGCCCGGATATACTCCGGCAGTACCCACAGCGGCACGCGCTGAGAAATCTGCTCCAACCGTGACCCGACCGCGTTCAGCGCCGTCTCCACCGTTCCGTCCGCAAGCGGACTGCTCCCGAATATCACGCTGCTCTGTTCGATAAACTCCTTTTCCTCTTTCGACAGGCGACAGATCAGTTTTTCGCTTTTGATCGCGTTGGCACCGTCGTCTTTCACCACCGCCTCGATTATTTCCGCCAGCGTTGCAGAGTCCAGCGCCTTGCTTGTCACTCCATCCGTCCATTGCAGTTTGCGCGGACCGGACAACCATGTTTTTAGCACGAAACCCAGAACGAAGGCCGAATGCGGTACCCCCAACAGTCCGAACGGCGGTCGCTGTAGTTCGATGTAGAGTTTGCGTATGGAACAGGTATTTCCCGCACCCACAGTATTGTCCTGCCATGCCTTGCACTTGTCCCGCAATTGTGTCAGCGGATGGGTCGGATTCGCGTCGAACCACGCTATGTCGCCAGTAATTCCGGATTTTTGCCATGCCGCCACCACGGCCTTCTGCGAACCGTAGCTTTTTGGATTGTTGGCAACAAACCTATCGAAATCCATGCCTGCCAACGCCCAGCTCTGCAAGCCGCTAAGTAAGCCAAACGCGTTGATATAGAAGCCACACAAATTATCCGTATATGCCCCGAACGTCTGCTTTGCATAGCCGGTGAGCCAATCTCTTTTTAGTTGGCCCCACGATGCTTCCTCAACGAAAGGTTCCCCATTAACATTGGGTTTATACACTACGAGTTTGGTTGCACTCATCACTTTGGAATGCCATGCAGCCTTAGCGCTGCTGACCTGCGTCTCGAACACCTTCTTGCTCGCGCTATCGCTTGCCAATGCGAGACGGGCGCTGTTTTCCGTGAATTCCTCCCATGCCTTCGCGTTATCGCGGCAAAAACTGGCATCTGGAAGCGTCACGAACAGCATCCGGTGGTCTTTGAACTGTTGCGCCAACTCTTTTGCCTTCTCGGGTATGCGCAATTGTTCCTGCTCGTCCCGCGCTAGAATGAACTGCACAAGCACTCGGTTCCCGTTATCACTAAATGACTCGCGTCTCGCAATGCTTGACGCCGAAAAACCTTTGACGCCCGCCGCGCGTATATCATAACGCCCGCCGTAGTTCACTCCTTTCAATTGTTTAACCAGCTCCACCTCAGTGTCTTTCAAAACGAGGTCACCAAACTTCCCGTCCAACGCCGTTTTTTTCTCCTCGATCTCCTTTGAGTCCGAGCGGTCACGGAAACGTTCGCAACGCCCATTCACGATCACGAAACAATGCTTTTGCTCAAGATTGCGTAGGATCGCATCCACGCCTTGCAAAGCGCCGTCTCCCTCGAAACTTCGTTGGATATTTTCCACCGTCACACTCAACAGCGGATGCCCCGTTCCCTGTATCTGTTCGATCAAGCCAAACAGCAGCACCACTTTGAAGATGCGCCGCTCATCCGGCTGCAAATCTTTTTCGCGTCGAGCGTATTCCGCACGCGCTTCCTGCACGGGTTGCCCGGTCCCCAGATCGTCCCGTTCTACGAAATACCGCCACAGATGATCTACCGTCAGGAACTGATGACCAGAAACATCCAGACCACCTTTTTCGATGAACGCACTGAATTCATCGCCGTTCAGGAACTCGAACATACTCCGCTGATTTGCGCCAATCGCCACTGACAGATGCTTCAGCAGGAACGCCGCCATCGGATGTAGCGGTAAGATATCCTTGAAATCCGTCGCATCAATGCCCGCATTGTTGACGACCATGTAGTTTTCAGCCACGCCTTTCACATTGTGCCAAAGTACGTCGCGCTCTTGCATCCACTCCGTTTCCTTCTCAGGATTCTTAACGAAGGCGTCTGCCGCCAATTTCAGCGCAGTCTCGTTCGGCAGATCAAGCCGCTTGAACGTGAACCGGTCGTTTGCCTTCTTCGCACTCTCGGAGCCAACCGCCACATACGAGGAAATATCCGTATGCGTCACAGGTACGAAATAAAACCGCCCCTGTTGCGCTGCCTCCGCCACCTCCTCCAGCGTCTTTAATTCCGAGCGATTGCGATCCACGAACGCCGAGAACTCGTCCCAGATGTAGACCAGTTTGGAAAGTCCGTTCGCTTTCAAGGATGCGTCCGCCCACGCCAGGAAATCTTCCGCGCTCAAATCAAGATAGATGCGCCGTGCCTCCAGTACTCGCATAGCATCACTGACTAGGCCCGCCTCCTGATTCTCATCCCGCAGTCTTCTCTCCAACTCATTCGACGTTTTGATGCCCGCGTGCAGATGCGAGAGCTGCGCCTGCATTTCGTCTCGCTTTTCAAAGAAATGCGGCCCATCCTGACGGATACGCTCAATAACTTCGTCCAACTTACCTTTCAGTGGAATCGTGTATCCTCCCGCTTCCAGTGCCTTTGTAATACCGCGCTGCAAGCGCATAAGAAACTGGTTTTTAGCATCCACGCCGTCTGAGTTCACGTCATAAACGACGAGCATTTTTACTCCGCGCCGCGCCAGTAAAACCTTCCGTACAGAATCGGGGATCTGCGCCATGCGCAAATCCAGCCAATTTAGGACGCGGGCCTCGTCATCCATGAACAGCTTTTGCAGAACCAGCGATGCGTAGCTCTTGCCCGTGCCATATGCGCCAGTAATCCACAGCGTCTTGCTCCCGCCCTCTAAACTTTTGAGCAGTTCCCGCAAAATCTCCACGAACGAATCATGCGGATAGAACCCCAGCCACGTCCCCGGTGTCTTGTTCAGGTCCTTAAAAGTCATGCACGGCACGTAATCCGGCCTGATCCCGAAATAATCCTTGTAGAAAGTCATTTTGCATTTACCCCGCTAAAATCAGTGGTCGATCTGTATTCAATGCTTTTCCAAGATCAAAGCCAGCACATCGTCTCGATTCTTCGTTTCAGGAAACAACTGAACCTCATCCAACCCCAACGTGAAGCTGCACGCGATGAAGTCTGGATACATCGCCACCAACCCCATGCATTGTTTCTTGAACTCGTCCGGCGGGATGCCGAACGCAGCCAGTGGTGACACGACCTCCCCGTCGAATTCAGCCGCCATCATCTGTCGCACCGTGAACACGCCGCGGCCAGACTTCTCTGCCATCACATAAAGCCCATAAAGCACTACCAGCGGATCCACTAAACGAGAACGACGCGTGAGCTTTTCAACGGTTCTACCCTTCATTTCAGTTTCAATTAACGCCCAGTCTCCTTCACTAAGCGGAGAAGCCTTAACCAGTTGACAAAGCGACTGCAACGCGCCTTTCCTCACCGATGCCGAACCGACGAATTGCGCTAGGTTTTCATCAATAAGCTTCACCGGATATTCGGTATCAAAATTCGTATTGCAGACATACCATTTCACAAGCGGGGAAATATTAGCCAGACGAAACCACAACAACTGCCAAAGCAGAAAGTCTCTGAAACCGCATTTCTTGCCAACCTCCAAAAGCAAAGTTGTGGTTATAGCCGTTGAATCTTCAATCAACCCCGCCTCGCGGAACCACGTCACGGCTGAAGGAACCATCCGGTTGCCCAACGCAGTCGTTTGACGGAAATTCGAGCCCTCGTTCGCCAGTACTTCAACCCATTCAGGTTTTAGTCCAAACGTCATGTACTTATTGATGCCGCTGATGTTCATCGTCTTTGCTCCTGCGTATCGTTTTGAGTAATACCGTAAACATCCATCGTCAGGCGCATAGCACCTCATGCAATGGATGCACACTGCTTCGTCAATTACGACCTTCACCTTGTCACTACAGGTGTCCTTCACCAATCGCAACGCTCCTGTCGGACATTCTGCCTCGCAAGCGTTACATCCCGTGCAGGCAATAGCCTTGTGAACGGCGTATGCCAACCACTTAAAAACAGACTTGTCGGCTTTACCGTGTGTCCAGACACATTCTAACAACCCTCTTTGTCCGTCTTTGCGAAATGATAATTCCGCGCCGTTAATTTTTCCAATAGCCTTGAGCCATTCCTTTAAGGCCATTTCTACTTCAATTGGAAACTCACAAATTACACGGTCACTTTTGCGTTCTACACCAGGTTCTGCAATGACTTGTTTTAACGATACGCCGCTTTTCCGCGCATACCATCCGCCTTCATAAATGAACGCATCCGCATCTTCTTCAGAAGAAAACTCGCGGTCAATCGTAACGCGCACCGAATCAGCAAAGGGCGCAACATCTTCAGGGTAATTCATCCGGATTAGATCATTCTGACGGTCGGTTGACATCGGACACATCAGGCATCCAACCCGGGGCAGTCCCTTTCTGTATGCTTCATTCAGGACTAGATCATACTCAAAAATGTAAAGCCAAAGTTCATGCGCGGACCACGCCAAAATCGGCATAGCATTTACCTGAGATTGGCTTTTCAAGCCATCTCCAATATCGTCGTATCCCGAACGCCGTTGGCTCTCCTCACCACGTACCCCAACAAATGCCAACGTTTTAACAGAACTTTTTCCGAGCCTTTCCTTGAGCGCTAATATTGCGGGTGTGCTCTTGTGGACGGAACAGCACCAACGCAACGCTTGCGACGGTGGGCCGAAGAGTCGCCAGTTTTCCAATGCGGAGGTCTTGGCTGAAGCCTTCAAAAACGGGCGGCCTTCGTAGCGGTTTTGGATTTTTTCCCAAACGCGGTAGGTATCCGGCAGTTCCATGTCTGTATCGCTGAACACGACAGGCACGTCAAACGGCAGAACCTTGTGGCAGAGGTCGAGCAGAACCACCGAGTCCTTACCGCCGCTGAAACCGATATAGACAGCATCGCATTTACCCACATAGGCGTCGTACATCTCCTTGATGCGCTTGAGTGTATCCGCCACCAGCGCGGCCATGATGTCACGATTTTCGGCTACCATCGCCCCGACATCAACAGGTACCAGTTTCACTTTTCTTCGTGAATTCGTACTTTCGGACAACCCTTCGTTCCCGCACGATCCCCCTTTCCATTCAATGTCCAGCGGCTTGCCATAGCGGGTCTTATTGAGTTTCGCGATTTCTTCGCCGCGATACAGATACACGTTCTGCTTCGCCCAGAGGAGCGGACGACGCTCCGCCGGATCGAACGCCAACCACGCATCCAACTCCGTAAGCGCCAGTTCCTCCGCGAAGACTGGACGGATTTCGCTCGCCACGAACTTCCCTGTCTGCGTCGTCAGGCAGTATCCGCCTGTACGTCTGTCCCATTCGAAGCTATACATCCGTGCCGCCCCCCGACACGATGCCGATCCGTTGGCAAACCTTGAAATATAAACGGTTGTTCAAAACCATGTTTTTCATTGTGGACTCAGCAAATCTTGACGCACTTGCAATCTGTTCCAATTTTTCCCCTTTTTTCGATGCGTCCCGCTCATTCCGCGACACGCGAATTGATACCAGCACTTCTGAATGCCTGCCAAGTTACTGGTGATGACAACCAGCCATCCAAGCCGATGATTCCGACTCCTGTACTTCAGCGGTGGGGCATCACCTCTACTTGATATTCGTCTTGTTTGTCCCGCTCCAACCGCAATCGCCGATCCCACAATATTTCGCCCTCGTAGCTAAAATAACAAAAGCCATTTGCGGCCCCCCCCCCCAACAAGTGATTCGCCAAGGCCGAAATTGACCATGATTTTTCGTCGTATTCCACTTGATTGGAGTCATCTAGCACAGTGCAAGCGATATCACTATCCTTTGTAAAGACCAGCTTTGCGCCAATCGGCACACAAAGGTTACAGAAGCGTGTATTCGGACTACGTACACGCCTGACCGACGCAGACAAGTCATGTCCTCTTACTCGGGATTTCTTCTCATTCGGAAAGACATTGTTACCACCTTGATAATGTTTCGCGCAGATACGCATGAAGGTATCGTTATCTTTTAAGGCGTATTCCTCGCGAAAACGGGTGCGGTAGAACAGATTCAAGGCAAACTCAAGTTTTGCAACGGACACTTTCTCATCCAGTGCAACCAAAGTATCGACGATAGTTGTCAGTTTCTCAGAAAAATCCTCCGGCAGGTGGATCGCCTCTGTACTGCACCAACAGGATACCCCGCCGACTTCTGTCGCATGGACTTCCGGCAGGAATTGCGCGCGGATGTCCTCCAACGCCTCAACGGTCAGGTGCGGCATCGCCTGTTCGATTTCATGAAAAGCCAACGTGCCGTCCGCCTCTTCAATCCATCCTGAGATCGTTTCTGAGATTGATGTCAAGCTATCGTCCAGATTAGGTGGCGGATCAGAACAGAAACAACATCTTTTCCCCCACACAGCGACCGTGAAACCTAAATTTCCCAGAAACGCTGCGCAATCTTCAGGCGTTGCAATGTGGCGAAAGGTACCAAAAAAATCTCGATACAGCCGTTCGACCGAGAAACACCCGTATTCCATTAGCCATTCGACCGCCTGCCCATTGAACGCCAACCGAGACTCAGCGTCAAAGATCATCTCGCGGGAAAACCACAACCCGTTCCCAAGTTGGAACATCTTGGCTTTCAAGTCTTCGATCTGTCGATCCTCAAACGGGACTTTCTGCCGCAAGAGCCGCACCGCCATTGGATCGAACGACACGCCATTGGGACATTCGTGCGCCAATGCCGCCAAAAGTTCAACAGTTGTCATGCCGACCTCCATTCATAGGGCAGCCAGCATGCAGCCAGATCATGCAAATCAACATGGCAAACTTTTCGAATAACCACTTAAAGCCCCTCTCTGAAAAACGTCAAAGCCCCATAAGGCATCCACATGAACCAGTATTATTCGCAAAACACTTCACCGGCCCCACAGAAGTGGACGACATCCTCCAGGAGCACCTATACTCACTCTCATCAATTTCACGCACAAAAAAACCACGCATCCCATACCGCAAAAGGAAGCGTGGCCATTACCCGGAAAATGGTTTTATCCACTTCTACAACCCATCTACCCTCTTCCTGAGGATTGGTAGCTTTATAACACAGAGTTGCCCCTGCTGTAACTTCACGAAAAATGCTCACATGAATCTCAGCAAGAACAAATTCGATCGATTTTTATGACAGATAATCAGGGTGATGTCAAACCCCCTATCCATCCAAATTCCATCTCCCCTCACCGCCCCTACCGCACTTCCCTCCCGATCCTGTCCCACCTCACCGCCAAGGCCTTCCTGTCCCAGGACCAGTAGAGACTCCTCACCGTCCCCTTGATCCTGTCCAGGGGGACAAAACCCCAGAAGCGGCTGTCGTAGCTTCTGTCACGGTTGTCCCCCAGAACGAAACAGGAGCCTGCCGGCACGACCACCGGCTCCATGGTGTCGCGGGGATTCTTGGCTGCGGGTACCATATCCGCTTCCCGGTGCACGACATACGGTTCAGCAACCTTCGCGCCGTTGACCAGGAGCAGCTTGTTCCTGATCTCCACACGATCGCCGGCCAGGGCAACCACCCGCTTGACGAAATCCTTGGCCGGATCTTCGGGAAACGGGAACACGACCACGTCTCCCCGCCGGGGAGTGCGCGCCGCCACGCTCCGGTCCACCAGCATGTGATCACCGACGAGCAGCGTCGGTTCCATGCTCCCGGCCGGGACCTTGTATGCCTGCACGAAGTTGGACTTGATGTACGCTGCCAGGGAATAGTTGCTGGCCGCCACCAGCAAAAAGATCCCCAGGTAGACAAGCGCCCGGTTATACGGCCTGATACGGTACCGCTCCCGAAGACGTCTGGCCGCCCTGACCGCGTCCAGAAAGACGCCACCATAGTAGACGAGTGAATAAATGAGAAAGCCGGCCAGGAAATAGACGATGAATCCGCTCCGCCGGGAGAGGATCATCCCCACAACGCCCAGAAAAGAAAGTCCGTAGAACACGCACGCCTTTCCCGGCTCACCGTTGTAGATCTGCCCCAGTCCCGGCTGAACCAAGCTCAACAGTCCAGCAATCCACGCCTTTCTCGGTTTGTTCTCCATCTCCCCTCCTGCTCTGGACGAAAAAAAACCACGCCTCCCGTATCTAACAAACGGAAGCGTGGCTAATCCCCGGAAAAATCGTATGCATCCACTTCGACAACCCCTCTATCCCCTCCCGGGGATGGTAGCTTTGCGACACAGGGTTGCCCCTGCTGTGCCCTATCGGTGACGGTATGTATCTGAAACGATTCACATGATTATCAGACAATCGTAACAACAGCAATCATTTTAATGTTTTATTCTACCCGGACTGCCCCCTCTCCCACGAATCCTCCTGCCAAAGCGCGCCCGGTCCGGGCCGGACCGTCCACCGGCACCGGACACCTTCACCCTTTCATGCGCCATTGTCCGGCCGCACCAGTTGCCACACTCCCGCACCACAAGGTAAAAGCAACCGCACAGTACAGTAATACTTCATTGAAAGACGTCGGATGTCGGCTATTCTCTACGGGAGATACGGACCTCCCCCCACCAAGGGAGAGAAAAGGAACACGCAATGGCAACCATCATGGAAACAATCGAAGCCAACGACTCACTGAACATCCTGGCCGATGCCGTCAGGAAGGCGGACTTGTCGGAAACCCTGAATACCCCCGGATCATATACCTTTTTCGCGCCCAACGACGACGCCTTCAAGAGGATGAACCTGGAGGCGATCCTGTCCGACCGGAAAAAGCTGATCTCGATCCTGCAGTACCACCTGGTGGGGGAGAAACGTGCCGCTGCGGAGTTGGACGCCAGAACCACCTTCGAGCTGGTCACCGAATCGGGCAAGAGTCTGTCGGTTTATCTGGACGAAAACGAGATCATGATCGACAACGCCCATATCGTAGAACCGGATATCCACTGCTCCAACGGGATCATCCACATCATCGACAACATGTTTCTGCCCCAGCATTCCGGCTGGTACGAAACCACCGCCTGAACCACGAACCAACGTTCAGTCCACACAATGAAAGGAGAACAGGGATGAGTGAAGAGAGCACACGCACGACCGCCATACCCATGACCGGCAGGGGGGCGACCAACCGGGACTGGTGGCCGAACCAGCTGAACCTGCGGATCCTGCACCAGCATTCCGCCAAATCCAACCCCATGGGGGAGGATTTCAACTACGCGGATGAGTTCAGGAAACTGGACCTGAACGCCGTGAAGCAGGACCTCTGCGCGCTGATGACCGATTCCCGGGAGTGGTGGCCGGCCGACTGGGGGCACTACGGCGGGCTGATGATCCGCATGGCATGGCACAGCGCCGGCACTTACCGCATGGGGGACGGACGCGGGGGGGCGGGCTCCGGCTCCCAGCGCCTGGCGCCGCTGAACAGCTGGCCGGACAACGTGAACCTGGACAAGGCGCGCCGACTGCTCTGGCCGATCAAGCGGAAATACGGCAGGAAGCTCTCCTGGGCCGACCTGATGATCCTGGCCGGTAACTGCGCCCTGGAGTCCATGGGATTCAAAACCTTCGGTTTCGGCGGCGGCCGCGTGGATGTGTGGGAGCCGGAAGAGGACATCTACTGGGGGGCCGAGAAGGAATGGCTGGCCACCAGCGACAAGCCGGACAGCCGCTACTCCGGCGAACGGGACCTGGACAACCCCCTGGCGGCGGTGCAGATGGGGCTGATCTACGTCAACCCGGAAGGACCGGACGGCAACCCGGACCCGGTGGCTTCGGGCCGTGACGTGCGCGAGACCTTCGGCCGCATGGCCATGAACGACGAGGAGACCGTGGCTCTGGTGGCAGGGGGACACACCTTCGGCAAGTGCCATGGCGCCGGCCCGGCGACCCACGTGGGGCCCGAGCCGGAAGCTGCCCCCATGGAGGAGCAGGGACTGGGGTGGAAGAGCAGCTTCAGAAGCGGCAAGGGGGGGGACACGATCTCCAGCGGTCTGGAGGGGGCCTGGAAGCCGAACCCCACCAGATGGGACATGGGTTATCTGAAGGTGCTGTTCAAGTACGAGTGGGAGCTGGTCAAGAGCCCGGCCGGGGCGAACCAGTGGCTGGCCAAGGACGTGGAGGAGGAGGACATGGTGGTGGACGCCCACGACCCGTCCACAAAGCGCCGGCCGATGATGACCACGGCCGACCTCTCACTGCGCTTCGACCCGGTCTACGAGCCGATCGCCCGGCGCTACCTGGCCAACCCGGAGGAGTTCGCCGATGCCTTTGCCCGGGCCTGGTTCAAGCTGACCCACCGGGACATGGGACCCCGCTCCCGCTATCTGGGGCCGGAGGTCCCGGCAGAGGAGCTGATCTGGCAGGACCCGATCCCCGCCGTGGATCACCAGCTGATCGACGCGCACGACATCGCCTCCCTCAAGGGACAGATCCTCGCCTCAGGGCTGACAGTCTCCCAGCTGGTCTCCACCGCCTGGGCATCGGCATCCACCTTCCGCGGCTCGGACAAACGGGGCGGCGCCAATGGCGCGCGCATCCGCCTCGCCCCCCAGAATGAGTGGCAGGTGAACCAGCCTGAGCGGCTGAAAACCGTTCTGGCGACCCTGGAAACGATCCAGGATGAGTTCAACACGTCCCAGTCCGGCGGGAAGAGGGTGTCCCTGGCCGACCTGATTGTCCTCGGCGGCTGCGCGGCCATCGAGCAGGCGGCCCATAGCGCGGGCCATGCCGTGACCGTCCCCTTCACCCCCGGGCGCGGCGATGCCTCCCCGGAGCAGACCGACGCAGCCTCCTTCGCCGTACTGGAGCCGGTGGCCGACGGCTTCCGCAACTACCTGAAGGCCAGGTACAGCGTGCGGGCCGAAGAGCTGCTGGTGGACAGGGCCCAGCTGCTGACCCTGACCGCCCCGGAGATGACCGTTCTCGTGGGCGGCCTGCGCGTCCTGAACGTCAACTACGAACAGCAGCCCCAGGGGGTCTTCACCACCCGGCCGGAGACGCTCACCAACGACTTCTTCGTGAACCTCCTGGACATGGGGACGCAGTGGAAGTCGACCGGCGACCCAGACCTGTTCGAGGGGTACGACCGCGCACGTAACGAACTGAAATGGATCGCCAGCAGGGTCGACCTGGTCTTCGGCTCCAACTCCCAGCTCCGTGCCCTGGCGGAGGTCTACGCCTGCCAGGACTCGGGGGAGAAATTCGTGCACGACTTTGTGGCGGCATGGAACAAGGTCATGAACCTGGACCGTTTCGACCTGGCCTGATCTCTGGGTCGGAAGAGTTCCGGCAAACCTGAGAAGGCGGCGTTCCGGAGTATTCCGGAACGCCGCCTTGCGTTTTCTCCTTCCCTCTGGCGCGCCCTGGCAAGCGCATACGAGAAGAGGAGCTCCCTGCTGGGGGCTCCTCTTCGTGGTTACATACTGATCGGTCGAGATGTTCAGAGAATGAACAGCATCTCCGCATAGGTCGGCAGAGGCCAGAAATCCGCGGAAATGATTTTCTCCAGTGCATCGCCGTCGGCTCTCAGTTCGAGCATCGTGGCGAACACGTTTTCCCTGAAGGCGTCGGCCTGCTTATCGATGTCGGCGATGTTCAGTGCGTCATCGAGAGCCTTCTGCAGTGCTTTCACGTTCCTGTTCATGGAGGAGAGGTGGGTGGAGAGTTCTTCCAGCAGCTCCGTCTGGGCTGACACATCGATCGCGCCGGATACGGCGGCAACGGCGGAAATCGAATGGGCTACTTCGGTTGCAAAGGACGTGGCGGCGGGCATGATGCTCTGCTTGGCCATGTCGATCATGGTCAGGGCTTCGATATTGAGCGTCTTGACGTACTGCTCCACCATGATCTCGTAGCGGGAATGAAGTTCCTTCTCGGTGAAGACCTTATGGCTGACAAACAGCTCGACGGCTTCCTTCGTCACCAGTTCCTTGAGCGCCTCGGGGGTGTTGGGGATATTCGGCAGGCCACGCTTCCTGGCTTCCTCGACCCACTCGTCGGAATAGTTGTTGCCGTTGAATACGATGCGCTTGTGCTTTGTGGCGGTCTCCTGGAGGAGTTTCTGCAGATCGGCGGTGAAGTCCGTGGATCCCTCCAGTTTGTCGGCAAACTGCTTGAGCACCTCGGCAATGATGGTGTTGATGACGATGTTCGGACCCGAGATGGAGAAGGAGGAACCAAGCATCCTGAATTCGAACCTGTTACCGGTAAAGGCAAAGGGAGAGGTTCTGTTCCGGTCGGTGGTGTCCTTGGGCAGATCAGGGAGCGTGGTCACGCCGATTTTGATTTCAGAGCCGCTTGTTGAGGTCGTGACGGAGCCCTTTTCAATCTGGCCGAGGATGTCGGCAAGCTGGTCGCCCAGGAACATGGAGATGATGGCCGGCGGCGCCTCGTTTGCGCCCAGGCGGTGATCATTACCGGCACTGGCGCAGGATGAGCGGAGAAGTCCGGCATACTCGTCCACAGCCTTGATGGTGGCCATGAGGAAAGTCAGGAACTGCGCGTTTTCGTGGGGAGTCTTACCCGGATCCAGCAGATTCTGCCCGTCGGAGGAGCTCATGGACCAGTTGTTGTGCTTGCCGGAACCGTTAACGCCGGCAAACGGCTTTTCATGCATCAGGCAAATCATGTCATGCCTGATGGCAACGCGCTTGAGCACGTCCATAACCAGCTGGTTGTGGTCGGTGGCGATATTGGTTGTTTCGAAGATGGGTGCGACTTCGAACTGTCCGGGGGCAACCTCGTTGTGCTGGGTTTTGGCGGTAACGCCGAGCTTCCAGAGCTCGGTATTGACCTCCTTCATGTAGGAAACGACTCGTTCCTTGATGGCACCAAAATAATGATCTTCCATCTCCTGCCCCTTGGGGGGCATGGCACCGAACAGCGTCCTGCCGGCCATCATCAGGTCAAGCCTGTCGAGAAAGAAGGACTTGTCCACCAGGAAGTATTCCTGCTCGGGTCCGACGGTTGAGGTTACCCTGGTTGCGGTCTGGTTTCCGAAGAGTCTCAGTATTCTCAGCGCCTGGGTTGAAAGCGCCTCCATGGAGCGCAGCAGCGGCGTTTTCTTGTCCAGAGCCTCGCCGGTGTAGGAACAGAAGGCGGTCGGGATGCAGAGCGTTATGGCATCGGCTTCTTCCTTCAGGAATGCGGGCGACGTGCAATCCCAGGCAGTGTATCCCCTGGCTTCGAAGGTGGCTCTCAAGCCGCCGCTGGGGAAGGAGGAGGCATCCGGCTCTCCCTTGATCAGTTCCTTGCCGGAGAAGTCCATGACGATACCGTTGTCGGTCGGGGTGATGAAAGAATCCTGCTTTTCAGCAGTGACACCGGTCATGGGCTGAAACCAGTGGGTGAAGTGGGTCGCGCCCCGTTCAACAGCCCATTCTTTCATGGCGGTCGCAACCACATCGGCAATGGACGGGTCCAGGGGCAGCCCCTCGTCGATGGTTTTTTTCAGATTCTTATAAATGGCTTTTGGCAGTCTTTCTCTCATTACATCCTGATTGAATACGTTCTGACCGAAAATTTCCATGATGTTCATGCTCCTTGTTCGTAGTGTGCGCGGAATCTATACGGCGTTCAAACTGCGCTAAAATCGAGCAGATGTAGTGAATTACTGAAGGACAACCTAAGAGCAAGCACCATGCCATTTCACAACACCCTTGCTAACAAAAGCCGCACCACGATGTAGCAGCCTGTAATAGTTAGTGTAATAAATGCGCGGGCGGCCCGATTCACCGAAAACCGCATGAAATTCAGCAGTCTGTCGGGCACCAAATGCAAACAAGTTAGGCATGGCGCACAAACTTTCAGCACCGTCTGGCTCCGCCGCCACACACGTCACCACACGCGGCGGCCGAGCACCGGTTTGCATCAGACCAACGGCGCAATCAATCCGCCAGACGCCGCTAACCAACTGTTTGTGGGATTACCGCAGGCGTGGACACCGCATCGAAACGTCGATGTCACCCCATGAACCAAAATTCGCCGTTCATGAACCGCCTGCATTCGCGCGAAGGGGCTTTTCTGTACTCACGGGGCTTGATGGGGCGTAAAGCCGAGGCCGAGAAACACGTATGCCAAACACACAAAAAGAGGCGGGATTGCTCCCGCCTCTTCTGATGCGTGCATACCGATTCTCAGATGTCGTAGTAGAGGGCGAATTCCAGCGGTGTCGGACGCATGCGGATCGGATTGACCTCCGCCTCCATCTTGTACTCGATCCACTTCTCAATCACATCCGGAGTAAAGACGTCGCCCTTGAGCAAGAACTCGTGGTCTTCCTTGAGGCAGTTGAGAGCTTCTTCCAGGCTTCCCGGAGCACAGGGGATATTCTTCAGCTCTTCGGGAGAGAGACCATAGATATCCTTGTCCAGCGGCTGGCCCGGGTCGATCTTGTTTTCGATGCCGTCCAGGCCGGCCATGAGCAGGGCGGCGAAAGCAAGGTAGCCATTGCAGGAGGGGTCGGGGGTACGGTACTCGACCCGCTTGGCCTTGGGGTTGGTGGACATCATGGGGATACGGATAGCTGCCGAACGGTTGCGGCTGGAATAGGCGATGTTTACCGGAGCCTCGAAGCCGGGTACCAGACGCTTGTAGGAGTTGGTGGTCGGGTTGGTGATGGCGCAGAGGGCCTTGGCGTGCTTGATGATACCGCCGATGTACCAGAGCGCGGTCTGGGAGAGTCCGCCGTACTTGTCACCGGCAAACAGGTTGACACCGTCTTTCCAGATGGACACGTGGCAGTGCATGCCGGAGCCGTTGTCGCCGAAGAGCGGTTTCGGCATGAAGGTGACGGTCTTGTTGTTGCGATAGGCCACGTTCTTGATCACGTACTTGAACCATTGCAACTGGTCTGCCATGTCAACCAGCGGAGAGAAACGCATGTCGATTTCTGCCTGACCGCCGGTGGCAACCTCGTGGTGCTGGCACTCGACCCGAATGCCGACCTTCTGGAGCTCCTGGACCATTTCGTTGCGCAGGTCGTTCTGGGAGTCTACCGGCGAGCAGGGGAAGTAGCCTTCCTTGAAGCGCGGCTTGTAGCCCAGGTTGGGGAATTCCTCGCGGCCGGTATTCCAGGCGCCCTCGGACGAATCAACGGCGTAGAAGGACTGGTTGGGGCCGGAGTCGAAGCGCACGTCGTCGAAGATGAAGAATTCTGCTTCAGGACCGAAGAAGGCGGTGTCACCCAGGCCGGTGGACTTGAGGTACATCTCTGCCTTCTTGGCGATGTTGCGCGGGTCGCGGGTGTAGTCCTCCTTGGTGATCGGATCGAAGATGTCGCAGATCAGCGAGAGGGTGGGCACGGCTACGAAAGGATCCATCTTGGCGGTGGTCGGGTCAGGGAGCAGAATCATGTCGGAAGCATGGATCGGCTGCCAGCCGCGGATGGAGGAGCCGTCGAACCCCTGACCCTCCTCGAAGGTGTCTTCGTCGAATTCGGTGATGGGCACGGAAACGTGCTGCCATGTCCCCACGAAATCCATGAACTTGTAATCAACCATCAGCGCGCCGTTTTCCCTGGCGAATTCAACCACTTGTTTTGGGGTCATCTTGCTCTTCTCCTTTCAGGGTATGAAAACCGCTACAGTGCCTCTTCTCCGGTCTCACCTGTTCTGATGCGAACAACCGCCTCGACGGGGGTGACAAAGATCTTGCCGTCGCCGATGCGGCCGGTCTTGGCCGCCTTTTCGATCGCTTCCACGACCTTGGGAAGCATGTCGTCGGACACGATGATTTCAAGTTTAATCTTGGGTATGAAGTCAACCACGTACTCGGCGCCGCGGTACAACTCGGTGTGTCCCTTCTGACGGCCGAACCCCTTGACTTCACTCACCGTAATCCCCTGGATGCCGATTTCGTTCAACGCTTCCTTGACTTCATCCAGTTTGAAAGGCTTGATTATCGCGTCTATCTTTTTCAACGGAGTTCCTCCCATGTTCGTAGATTTGAATGGAAGATTATAATGGGATCGGGAGCAAAATTGCAACCAACGATGGCACGCAGGGATATTCATGCAAACAGGCTGCCAAAACACCAGCAAAGTATATTAGCTTTGATTTCCATAAGTTGCAAAATATGACATCAATTACGGCAGAAAAGAAGGTGGTTTCTGCCTCACTAACAGGCAGAAGAATAGACGGGATGCACTAAAATTGAGCAACGGGACACATCTCAGATGACGAGTTCCTTCAGTTCCTTGATGATCTCGACCTGACGCTGGTTGATGAAGTAGGCAATATGCTGCTGGGAATGTTTCTCGGGATGAAATTCGAAGATGCAGGTGAACGGCGCCTCTTCTCCGAACACATCCACAACCGTTGCGGTGACGCCGACTTCGGTGATGTCGTCACCGTTTCCCTCCGGCAGTTTCAGAAACAGGTTGACTTCGCTGCCGGGAATCAGGATGTCGCTGGAATCGAAAAGGATAGCCGACCCCCCCAGGGAGATGTCCTTAACGGCCCCAACCAGGTTCTGCCCCTCGTACATCAGTTCCGCCTGAATCCTACGATCCAGGCGCACGCGCACGAAGCGGCGCAGGCTGGAACGGATCTTGGCATAGCCGAAGCGGCAGAGAATGACTCTTTTTTTGGCACTATTGACGTAAAACGCCTCGCCGCAGATATCATCGGGAAACTCCTTCGTAGCACGGGACTGAATCATGACCGTCCGCTCCAGGTTAATGACCTTGGCCTGGTACTCGTGCACCTGGAACTCGGCCATTTCATTCTCCACGCTGAGCAGTTTCGCATCGTAGGAGACCGGGATTTCCTTGTAATAGTTGAGCAGCGCGAAATTCTTGCCGATCATCCCCTTCAGGTACTGGACGATGACCCGTGAATCCTCCTGCTCGGTTCCCCTGACGATCTTGTCGAAATAATGCACCATTCCGGAAACTCCCGTTGCGCGGTTATGAATTGACAAACGATATCGTTGTTCTATAGTGAGCAAACGCTGATTTTCTTATCAGAAATACGACTGAGGGACAAGTCATTAATGACCAGTAAGGCCAACAACTTGCGTCATCGCCCTTCATCTTTGGGGGTTCTTGTGGGTCTGGTCGGCCTGCTGGCCCTGCCCGTAACCGCATCCTCCGACATCTACCGCTTCGTAACCGTCGACGGTGTCGAGACTTTTACCGACGTTCCCCAGGACCGGCAGGCCAGGGTCGTGATCAGGGCACGCCCCGGCAGGAAGGGCGTCACGACAAAGAACGAGAAAAAGCATGACATCTCGCTGGACGAGGTCATGTCGCGGACGATACAGGCCTCCCTCACCCCCCGCCAGGATGGCGGCACCATGCTTGAAGCGCGCCTGCCCCTCACGGGAGGAGTGATCAGCTCGGGGGTGGGCGTACGCAGAGACCCCATTGACGGGCGGCCCCGCCACCACAACGGCATCGACATCGCCATCGCCGAAGGCACGCCCGTGCGGTCCGTCGGACCGGGAGTGGTGATCTACAGCGGCGCCCGCTCCGGCTACGGCAATACGGTCATCGTCGAGCACGGCAACGGCCAGGTCACGCTCTACGCCCACAACAGCCGCCTGTTGGTGTCCGACGGCCAGATGGTGGATGAAACCACCATCATCGCACTCACCGGCAATACCGGCCGCTCCACCGGCCCCCACCTGCATTTCGAGGCCTGGCAGGCCGGGAACAATCTGACCGCGGCCTTCATGCCCGGCAGCGGAAAACGCCTGTCCTTCATGGCAACGACAGGAGACACCCGCATTCACCGGGAGGTCATGGCCGACGGCTCGATCCTCTTCACCAACATCCCCACCAAAATCCGCTGATACTTCCCGGGCGCGTCCACGTACCGGCCCGGCCGGTCTAGCACCCTGTAACGCTTATTTTTTCGCACCAAACCCCTCCAAACCTCCCCTTGTCAGGGGAGGCTTAAAGGCTTCCCCCCTGACAAGGGGGGACTGAGGGGGGTTGGTTTTAGATGTTACGCGGTCTAGGCGCGGGAACCATGCCGACGGCGAGCCACCTCGTACAGGGCAATGCCGCCGGCTACCGAGGCGTTCAGGGAGCCGACCCCGCCGTACAGGGGAATCGACAGCAGCAGATCGCACCGCCTGGCTACCAGCGGCCTGATCCCCTCCCCCTCGCTGCCGACCACCAGAGCCAGGTTGCCGGAAAAAGACGTTTCAAAAAGCGACTCTCCAGCCTCGCCGGCAAGACCATAGATCCAGTATCCGGCTTTCTTGAGGGTCTCCAGGCACTGGGCGATGTTGGTCACCTGAGCCACGGAAACGGTCTCCACCGCGCCGGCCGATGCCTTCTCCGCCGCCGGGGTGATGCCGCAGGCCCGATCCCGGGGGATGATGACCCCAGTTGCTCCGGCGCAGGCGGCGGTGCGGATCAGCGCTCCCAGGTTGTGGGGATCCTGGATACCGTCCAGAACCAGCAGGAAACCACCCTCAGGCTCCCCGGCTGCCGCGGTGATCAGGTCATCCAGGTCGGCGTAACCGAAGGGTGCCACCTTCAGGGCCATCCCCTGGTGGTGGGATGAGCCGCACATACGGGTCAGGTCCTCCCGCTCGCGCCTGATGACCCTGACACCGCGCTCCCGGGCCAGTTCAAGGATCTTCTCCAGACGATGATCCGTGGCCGTTGTCTGCACGTACAGCTCGAAGACCTCGCGCACGCCGCGCAGCGCTTCCCGCACCGGATTGACGCCGAAAACCAGTTCGTCTTTCATGGGCACCCCGCCACAATTTCGTCCACGATCATCCCGGCAGCCGCCACCGGATCATCCGCCTTTGCAATGGGACGCCCCACCACCAGGTAATCGGCCCCCGCCCCTACGGCATCGGCCGGGGTCATGACCCGTTTCTGGTCGTCCAGGGAGGCGAAGGAGGGGCGCACACCCGGCGTGACGACCAGGAAATCAGGGCCGAAGGCCTGGCGGATCAGGCCGATCTCGCGCGGGGAGGCGACAACGCCGTCCATGCCCGCTTCCCGGGCCAGCCGTGCCAGGCGCACCACCATCTCCTCCACCGGGTGGTCGATACCGACCCGTCGCAGGGTCTCGGCCGTGGAGGAGGTCAGTACGGTCACCGCCAGCAGACGGGGACGGTCGTCGCCGAACTCGTTACGCACCGCTTTCGCGGCGGTCTCCATCATCTCGAAGCCGCCCAGGGCGTGCAGGTTGACCAACTGGACCCCCAGACGGGCCGCCTCCACCATGGCCCTGGCCACCGTGTTGGGGATGTCGTGGTACTTGAGATCCAGAAACACCTGGCCGCCATGTCGTCGCACGGTGGCAACCGCCTCCGGCCCGCAGGCGGTGAACAGCTCCTTGCCGATCTTGAACATCCCCACCCGGTCCGCCAGCAATCCGGCGAAACGGTCGATCTCGGCGATGCCGTTCACGTCCAGGGCAAAGATAATTTTTTTCCGCGCTTCATCGCGTGTCATGCATTGTCCTTTCAAAAGCAATAGTGCATTTCGTCATGAACCGTTCAAAATCATCGATCTTCCTGCGGAGGGTGCGCACGCTCCAGCGTTCGATGCGGCACATCTCGGCGTAAAAGTCCCGTTTGAGCTGGTCTTTGATGGGGATCAGAGCAATGAAGTGGGTCCAGCTCAATTGTCGTATCAGTGATACGACAATCGCATCGTCAGGGAAGACCTCTGCAAATTGGATCATGCGGCGCAAGTTCTTTTCCGAGAAGTTACCGCCATGCTCGATCACCGATTTTGCCGACAGTGTCGGCAAAATCGCCGCACCATACTCGGCCCGTTCACCTTTGAGGATTTTCTCATTGATCCGCTTACCCACCTGCCAGCAGAGCATGGTCAATGCCGCATTAACCGTAACAGCCACCGCGGCGCGGGCACCTTCAATCAAACGGCGGATATCGTGAAGCAGAGTATTTCATAATACGACTTCTCCGGCTCTTCCAGCAGGACGCACGGCTCCAGCTTGGGACGCTTATCCCTGCCGATCCAGGTGAGTTCGAGTTTTGGTTTGGCGGTCATGACGGGATTGATATTCCTATGAAAGTTGCGCAATACGCCATATTGCCGTTGCCTGATTTGCCATCCAGCGCTGTCGGCTGGCAAGCCGCTCCGGAGTCCAGTCGGCGTTTTCTTCAGCCAGTTTCCGGGTTATTTCAAAGTAAGCATCCCCCACCAAAGGTGGGGGCTTTCAAAATCGTGATCCGCTCAAAGC
>CAZIUE010000004.1:0-223053 GCA_964542535.1 uncultured Pelobacter sp.
CAGGAACTGTCAAACTTTGTGAGTCCCCCGGCAAAGCCGGGGGTTTACCTAAGAGCAATTACATGTATGGAACCTTCCTGGCCGGTGTCGGCAAACCAGGGGAAGCGCTGCCGTATCTTGAGAAGGCCCGTTCCGCCGGAGTCACTGACGCCGCATACACCATTGGCATGGCCTACCTGTCCCTGGGGGACAGAGAACAGGCCCTCACAAACCTCGAAGAGTATAAACGCCGCAAGCCTGGCGACGGAAGCGTCGACAACCTCATCGAGGCTATCCATAACGGGAAAATCAAGATCAAGAAGAAACCGTGACACAACGATAAGGCTCGATATTTCATTTTAATATCGCTTCTTCCGCCCTACCGGTACACTGTGCCTCATATCGTGCATTATTGTCCGGATGACCGCGCACATCATCACCCAGCGCGGCACCAATCACGCTTCGGTGCGTTTCGATGATGAAACCGGCGAACCATCGAGAAACTGCTCCTGAAAGGCACCGGAACCACGATGTGGCCATATGGATGTACGGCTCTCATATCCACCTGCTGGCCGTGCCGGCAACGGACACCGCTCTGACGTGTGGGATCGGCATGACCGACATGCTGTATACCCAGGTGGTCGTGGTTCAATCACCATGAACGAGGCATCGCACAAGGAGGCAGGAACCATGGGAAGATCACCTTCAGGTATCGTGACGGTTCTTATCACCGGTGTCCTGTTCGCAACGTTCGGCTGCGACGACAGCCGGAACACGTCCATGGCCGCGTCGGACGGCGGGCCGGCCCTGACCCGCACGCTGATCCTGTCCGGACTTGAGAACCCCTGGGACCTGGCCTTCACCCCCGACGGCGCCATGCTGTTCACGGAGAAGTGCCGCGGGCTCTCGGTGCGCCGGGCGGACGGCAGCGTGCAGCGCCTGTTCGGCACACAAGGCTCGGCATTGGTAGCCAATGACCTCTTCTGCCGCAGCCAGAGCGGTATGAACGGGGTGGCGGTTGATCCTGATTTTGCCCGTAACCGCTACGTCTACGTCTACATGGCGTCCAGACTGAGCAGCCCGGCGACGAATCGCGTCATACGCCTGAGGATGGACAGGGGCTACACCAGCGTGGGTGACCGCAGGGACATCGTCAGCGATATTCCCTTCAAGTACAGGGCCAACCGTTGGGGCGGCCCCGGAGCCCACAGCGGCGGCCGCATCCGCTTCAGCCCAGCGGACCGGTTCCTCTACGTCACCACGGGGGACAACCACAACGGCCCGCTCCCCCAGGACCTGAGCCGACTGGGGGGCAAGACCCTGCGCATCGACCGCGACGGCAGAGCAGCGCCCGGTAATGCTACCCCGGCCAGGGGCGACGCGCGCATCTTCACCTGGGGTCACCGCAACGTACAGGGGATTGCCTTCCGCCCCGTCAGCGGCCAGCCGTTTGCCTGCGAACACGGCCCGGGACACAGTGACGAGGTGACACCGCTCATTGCCGGGGGCAACAGCGGATGGGACCCCCGGCCCGAGCCGGGCGTTGCCTGCGGGGACGACTACTGCGGTTACACCTCCACCAGACCGGACGGCAGGCCGACGCCGATGACCGACCTGGCCCGCTTCCCCCATGCGCTCCCACCTTCCTGGAACAACAACGGCAGATCGGAGGGGATGAGCCCCTGCGTCTTCCTGAGCGGTCCCCGGTGGAAAGGGTGGGACGGCCGGCTGGCGGTGGGATTTCTGCGCGGCAGACGCATCGAGTTGCTGCGGCTGGACAGGACAGGCAGGACTATCGCAACCGAGACCATCCCCGGCATCCCGGCCGAGCGCATCCGCACCCTTGTCCAGGGGCCGGATGACGCGTTGTACCTGTCCACCGACGGCGGTGAAATATGGCGTTTGACCCCTGCTCCCTGACCATGTGAGGAGACGGTTTCAGCGCCGCGCCCAGAAGCAGCGCACCCAAAATGGTCACGCGCCCGGGTCCGATACGATACCGTGGTACATGGGCCGATGGTACAGGATGATGAACAGTCATGGTATGCGACCTGAAAACGAAGGAAGTACGGTTTCTGTCCGTTATTTTTCGGGAATCTTCTCAACGGGTATCTATGTGGAACTGTTTCTGTACAGCAATCCGTAAAAGGAGAACAACATGCTCTATACGACCCGGTATCCGTCACCCGTAGGCTCGCTCATGCTTGCCAGCAATGGCGACAACCTTGTGGGTTTATGGATGGAAGGGCAACGGTATTTTGTCGGAACCGTAACTGAAGATATGACGGATCAGCCTGGTTTACCGCTATTTTCTACCGTGTTCCACTGGCTTGACAGGTATTTCGCGTGCCAGAAACCGGCCATTTCAGTTCTTCCTCTCGCACCCGAAGGGGGAACATTCCGCACAACCGTCTGGGATATCCTGTGCGAAATTCCGTACGGTACGGTCATAACCTACGGTGAGATCGCACGGAACGTGGCTGTGCGGCTGAACAGGGCACGGATGTCCGCCCAGGCGGTCGGCGGTGCCGTGGGCCATAATCCCATCTCCATTGTAATTCCCTGTCATCGTGTCGTTGGGGCACACGGCAACCTGACAGGGTATGCCGGCGGCATCGACAAGAAAATCAAACTGCTCGAACATGAGGGCGTAGACATGTCCCGTTTGTCCGAATAATCGGACATCGATCGGGATACGTCACCTGGCGCCGCGGTTTCTCCACATCTTTCACTGCATGGGGCACTCCCGTCCATCCCCTGCCCGGCTCAGATCCAGACAGCAGTACAAGTTCGCGGCCGGTTCGTGCCGCGCTTCACCTGCGGCGGACAAGGGCCTGGATGGCGGAAAAATACAACGTCTCCCCCACCCTCGTCCCTGGTCCGGGGCATCTCACGCCGATTTGCTCGGTCCCTGCTTTTAATTTTATTTTCATTTGAATTTTTATCATATTTTTTGTACAGTCGGCTCTGGTCATAATCGCCGCTGCACCTGCCCGCCGCGGGGTCGGCAGCGGACGATGTCCCCGGACAAACGGCAGGGATCCGGGTGGAATCCCGATAAACGAACCTGGCCCGTGGGGATGAACTGATGGAGACTGGTGAATGATGTTCGGAATCAACCCTGGAATGACGAAGCGCTCCCAACGGCTGTTGCTGGTGGGAGCGCTTTTTTTGTGCCTGCTGCTGAACGGGGCCGCCTGCGGCGTGTTCCCGGAACCTCCGGGCATGGTCCCGCTGACCGAGGCGGAAAAAGAGTGGCTCAGGGCTCATCCGGTCATCCGCCTGGCCCCCGACCCGGACTTCGCGCCGGTGGAATACTTCGACACCGACGGCAGCTACAGCGGCATGACCGCTGATTACGTGGCACTGATCGAAAAAAAACTCGGTATTCGCCTGCGCATCGTCCGCCTGCATGATTGGAACGACATCATGGCGAAGAGCAGACGCAGGGAACTGGATGTCATCGTTGCTTCCGACACCCCGAAACGGGCTGGGTTTCTGCTGTTTACCACACCGTTTCTGGAACTGCCGATCGTGATCATCACGCGTGAAAAATTCAGGGCTCCCCTCACCCTGAACGACCTGGAGAACATGAGGGTTTCCGCCGTATCCGGCTACGCGACCAACGATCTCATCGGCGGCGCCCAGCCGCGGCTTCACCTTGACCTGGTGCCGGATACCCGAACGGGATTGCGCAGACTCTCCTTTGGACGGAGCGACGCCTTCGTCGAAAACCTGGCCACCGCCAGCTACTGCATCGAACGGGAAGGAATCTCCAATCTGCGCATATCCGGGGAAACCGGGCATTTCTACCGACTGGGATTCTGCTCCCGCAGCGACTGGCCGGAGTTGAACCGGATCCTGGAAAAGGCGCTTGCTTCCATCACTCCCCGGGAAAAGAGAGCCATCAACAAGAAATGGGTGTCGTTGGAAGCCAGGCCGCCGTTCTTCAGCAGGGAATTCCAGAAGGGGCTCATTGCCGCGTGCACCCTCATCCTGTCGATTGTCACGGCGGTTGTTGCCTGGAACAGGACCCTGGCCCGCCGGGTCAGGCTGAGGACCGCGGAATTGGAGCAGGAACTGACCCGCCGCACACGCATGGAGGAGGACTTGCGCCATGCCCGGCACGAGCTGGAACAACGGGTCGAGGAGCGCACCAGCGAATTGCGGGAGGCAAACGAGCTGCTGGAACGGGAAATCGGCGTCCGCACGAGAAATGAGGCGGTTATCATGGCGCGTCTGCGCCTGCTCCGGTTTGCGGCCACCCATAGTCAGGACGACCTGCTGGAGGCCACCCTGGACGAGGCAGAGGCTCTGACCGGAAGCCGGATCGGTTTTTACGTAATTGTCCTGGACGACCAGAAAACCTTGTCGCTGCAGAACTGGTCCACCAGGACCAAGAGGGATTACTGCAAGACGGAGGGAAAAGGGCTGCACTACGACATCGCGCGGGCCGGGGTCTGGACCGACTGCATCAACCAGCGCCGGCCGGTCATCCACAATCACTACGCCTCGCTCTCCCACCGCACGGGGTTGCCCGAAGGACACGCTCCCCTGGTCAGGGAGCTGGTGGTGCCGGTCTTCCGTGGTGAAAAGATTGTGGCGATTCTGGCCGTGGGTAACAAACCGACCGATTATACCCCCCTGGACGTTGAAGCGGTTGTCCTGCTGGCCGATCTCGCCTGGGAAATCACCGAACAGAAGCGGATGGAGGAAGAGCTGCGCCTGTCCCACTTCTGTATCAACAGGGCAGCCATCGGCATCTATCACACCACACCCGAAGGGAACATACTGAGCGCCAACGATTTCGCCTGCCGGAGTCTCGGTTACACGCCGGACGAAGTGCGCGCACTGAACGTCAGGGACATCGATCCGGTTATAACAGACGAGAAACTAACCGAAATCAAGAGGGTGCTGGAGAGTACCGACTCCGTTACCCATGAATCGGTTCACCGGCGAAAGGACGGGACGACGTTCCCGGTGGAGATCGTCACCAACACCCTGGAATTCCAGGGCAGAGTGTACGACTTCTCCTTTGTCAGGGACATCACCGGGCGCAAGTGTGCGGAGGAAGCGTTACGGGAGAGCGAGTCGCGCGCAAGTCGAAAGCTGGATAAAATTCTCGATCCAGCGGGAGATACGGCTGAACTGGATCTGGAAGATATTCTGGATACGCCGCAGATCCAGGCGCTTATGGATGACATGTATCGCATTACCGGCCTCAAGATGAGCATAATCGATCTCAATGGACGGGTGCTGGTGGATATGGGATGGCAGGACATCTGCACGAACTATCACCGCATCCATCCGGAGACCCTGAAAAAATGCATTGAAAGTGACTCTGACCTTACCCTGGGAGTCTCTCCAGGGGAGTTCAAGACATACCGATGCAGGAACAACATGTGGCACCTGGTCACCCCGATCATTGTCGGGGAACGCCATATGGGCAATCTCTTCATGGGGCAGTTCTTTTTCGAGAACGAGGAGATCGATTACGACCTCTTCCGCTCACAGGCGAAAACCTACGGTTTCCCCGAAGAGGACTACATCACGGCCCTGGAATGCGTGCCCCGTCACAGCGAAGAGCTCGTGAACCAGGGGAAGGCCGTCTTCCTCAGGCTCATCGACATGTTCACGAAGCTGAGCTACGCCAACATCAAGCTGGCCCACTCCCTGGCCGAGCGCGATCAGTTGACGGCAACACTGCGCCAGGCCAACATGGTAGTGGAAAACAGCCCGGTGGTGTTGTTTCGCTGCAAACCGGTCCCCGGTTGGCCGGTGGAACTGGTATCACGGAACGTGCTGCAGTTCGGTTATACGCCCGAAGAGTTCATGTCCGGTGAGCGCGATTACGCATCCATCGTGTACCCACCTGATCTGGGGTGGGTAACCGGCGAGACGGACGAGTACGCGGCAACGGACGAGGGGCAGCTACGCCAGGAGTACCGGATCGTCACCAAAACGGGGGAAATCCGCTGGATCATCGATGAAACGAATTACGAACGGAACGAGGCGGGGGAGATCACCAACCTGGAGGGGGTGATCATCGATGTCACCCAGCGCAAGCTGGCCGAGGAAGCATTGCGGGAAGCCAACCTGGTGCTGGAAAACAGCCCGGCAGTGCTGTTCCGCTGGAAGTATGACAAAGAGTGGCCGGTTGAGCTGGTTTCCGCCAATGTCATTCAGTTCAGCTATACCCCCGATGAGTTCCTCACCGGCGACATCAGCTATTCATCCCTCATACACCCAGACGACCTGGACTGGGTCAGCAGTGAGGTACGCGGTTTCTGTCAGGCGGGAGTGGATCAGTTTCACCTGGAATACCGCATCATGACCAGGGGGGGCGATATCCGCTGGATAAGCGAACACACGAATGTGAAACGGGATGACGACGGGAGCGTCAGGAACTTCGAGGGCATCGTCATCGACGTCAGCGAGCGCAAGCGGGCCGAGGAAGAGCTCCAGCGGCAGCAACGACTGCTGGAGGAACTGAACGACACGCTGGAGAGGAGGATCGAAGAGGAGGTCAAAAAGAACCGGGAAAAAGATATCCTGCTCATCCAGCAGAACCGCCAGGCAGCCTTGGGGGAGATGCTGGACCACATCGCCCACCAGTGGAAACAGCCGATCAACTCCATCTCCCTCATCGCCCAGGACATGGCCGACAGCTCGTCCTACGGCGAACTGACTGATGAAGATGTGCAGACAACCATCGACAAAATCATGTCGCTCCTGGAGCACATGTCCCAGACCATCGATGTGTTCCGGGGATTCTACCGGCCGGACAAGGAAACGAAAACTTTCAGCATCAGGGACGCCATTGATCAGGCGCTCGTATTCATCGCGCCGGTCTTCAGATACGAGTCCATCACGATAGAGCTCGACGTGGACGGGGACATGACCGCCTTCGGCTACCCCAAGGAATACGCACAGGCACTGCTCAACATACTGGCCAATGCCAGGGATGTGTTCAGAAAACGGAAAACAAGGAACCCCAGGGTGCTGCTGCGGGGGGTCGGGGAAGGCGGCAGATCGGTTGTCACCATCACGGACAACGCCGGCGGGATTCCCGAGGCGATCATGGACAGGATCTTCGACGTATATTTCACCACCAATGAAACGAGCGGCGGGACCGGAATCGGTCTCTACATGTCGCGGAACATCGTTGAGAAGAATATGGGCGGAACCCTGAGCGCCCACAATGTTGAGGGAGGGGCGTGCTTCAGGATAGAACTCCCCTGCGCCTGAAATCCCCTGGACGGGACGCCGGCCACGGTTGTAGTATGGCGTTTTTCCAAAGAGCGCGGCGCAGCGAGTGGCCCCGGCATCCACTGAATACGACTTACCGACAACAACCTGAAAGGCAACCCCATGACCGCATCAACCCTGCTCTACTTCCTGGGGGTCTCCATGGCCCTGACCATCGCCCCCGGCCCGGACAACATCTTCGTCATGACCCAGGGGATCACCCGCGGCAGGAAACCTGCCATGGTCACCGCCCTGGGGATGTGCAGCGGCGTCAGCTTGCACACCACGGCGGCGGCCTTCGGTATCTCGGCCCTGTTCTACTCCTCGGTGCTGGCCTTCAACATCGTCAAGTACGCCGGCGCGGCCTACCTGCTCTACCTGGCCTACATGACCATGAAAGAGCGCTCCTCGGTGCGCCTGGCAGCCGGTGATGACCGCCCCCTGTCAGACCTGTTCAAGCGCGGCTTCATCATGAACGTGCTCAACCCCAAGGTGGCCCTGTTCTTCCTAGCCTTCCTGCCCCAGTTCGTCTCCCCCGCCGCCGGCTCCGTGCCGCTGCAGATGCTCCTTCTGGGACTGATCTTCATGCTCCAGGCGGTGATCATCTTCTGCGTCATCGGCTACTTTTCCGGCGGCATCGGCGGCTATCTCCTGGCCAGGCCGCGGATCGCCCGCTCCTTCGACTGGCTGACCGCCGGGGTCTTCGCCTCCCTGGGGATCAGGCTGGCCTTGGCGGAACGTTGAGAAAATACGCAAACGAAAAACGCCGTGTCCCCCTCTCCTGGGGGCACGGCGTTTTTCTGTTCCGTTCCCTGGTGTACTTGTATCCGTTCCGCTCCGTGCATACTGCCCGACACTGCACGGAGTCGCACCGATCGTACCTGACCAGACTCAGCAACCGCGGCCTCTGCCGGACCGCACGGGAATTCAGTGACGCTGGATGGCCATGTCGATGGTATCGGACATGCTGTCCAGAAGCGACAGGTCAATGGCCTGCAGGCTGACCTTTTCCAGCGAACTCAGCTCCAGCCCGGCGTTGGAGCAGGCATACTCGGGCGATACCATGGCCAGTTGCCGGAACTTCCTGTCGGTGATCACCCTTCCCAGATAACTTTCAACGGCTGTCTGTGACATAGGTACCTCCGCAAATACTGTCCTTGCTGGGGACAATAACTTAATGAAACTGATTCTGTCGTCAGTATATACACATGCTGTACCAAACCGATAACATCTAGCAAAAACGGATAGTTATCGATTCAATACAGAAAAGATATCGTCCAAAATCCGGACAGTGTGTGCACTATGGGGACAGCGCAGGAAGGAATTGAGCTCGAAGACACGCTGTTCATCTCCACTGTCTCGGCGAGCATCGGTTTTTGGGATTAGGTGGCGGAACTGGGGCCGGGGAGCACTCTTCACCTGAATCTTTACGCATGAGGAGTAAATCAGAACTGAACGCAACACTCAACCAGGCAGCTCGACACCGATCCCAAGCTGGCATATATAAGCTGTCCTAACGGGTCAACTGCCGATCCGTTCGGCAAACAAGAGGAGGTAGTATGATTGGGTACTGTGGACTTGACTGTGTACAATGTGAGGCATTCATTGCCACCAAGAACGATGACAACGCGCTCCGTGCCAAAGTCGCCGAAGAATGGGCAAAGCTAAACAATGCCCCAATCAAACCGGAACATATTAACTGCACAGGATGTCAATCGATGGGTGTTAAGACATACTACTGTGATCAACTGTGTGAAATCAGGAGATGTGCCACTGAGAAACTAGTCAGTACATGTGCGGACTGCACTAATTATCCTTGTTCTTCGCTTGATGCGATTTTCCGGTCAACTCCGCAGGCAAGGGCAACGCTTGATAAATTAAATTCATCTGAGTAATCCCCCGGCTGTGCCGGGGGACCCCCATAGTTTGACAGTTCCTGAAATATGGAGAAGCCTCCCTAACGTGAACCGCTCAAAGTGCACGAAAAAGGAGGCTTCATGGACGACGCTCAAAGTTTATGTCACTCGAAATGGGATTGCAAGTATCACATCGTATGGGTTCCCAAATGTCGCCGTAAGGTGTTGTATGGGCGGATTCGGAAACATCTTGCTGACTTGTTGCACTGTCTTGCGAGACAGAAAGAGTGCAAAATACTGGAGGGTCACCTTCAACCTGACCATATTCATATATTGATATCGATCCCACCGAAATACTCCGTTGCACAGGTGATTGGCTTTATCAAGGGCAAGAGTGCTATCCATATTGCCCGAATGTATCTTGGTCAGCAGAAGAACTTTACTGGCATGCACTTTTGGGCACGTGGTTACTTCGTATCAACCGTTGGTGCTGACGAGGAAACGATTGCCAAATACATCAGGAGCCAGGAAGACGAAGACAAGCGTTTGGATCAATTGACGTTGTTGGCCGAAGGGTGACCACCACTGGTGGTGGTCAGTTAATCTTTTGAAAACCCGCTTTGAGCGGTTCACGGTTTTGAAAGCCCCCGGCTGTGCCGGGGGATGCTTACTAAGGGGCAAGAAATGAAATCTGTCAGAATACCGATTACGCTGTCATCTCCGCACAGGGCCACCAATGGTAAGCTCTACGGTGCTGGACATGCGGCAATAGTTTTTTCCAATATGGACACCAACGATCAAAGCGAGTGGGAGCTGGCGGTTAATGCTTTACTTTCTGATGGATATCAGATCCTGACATATGATTATCCTGAGCATATCGATGACCAATCGAGAATCCTTGAAGATGCTGTTTCGTTTATTGTTGAAGCCGGTGCAAGACAAATAATCCTCGTTGGTGCGAGTAGAGGTGGTGTCGCATCTATAAAGGTGGCAGCTCGTAACACTAATAACGACTCCATAGTTGGAGTTGTCGCTCTTTCGGCACCTATTGAATATGAAGAAACCATCTTTTATTACGATCACGAACTGAGCGGCATCAAAATTCCAAAGCTATTGATAAACTCGGAAAATGATGGTGGGGCAAATGATACTCGTAAGATGTTCGAGTTATTTGAAGGTCAAAAAGAATTGTTAATTTATCCTGGAGACGCCCATGGAACTGAACTTTTTCATAAAGAGGGAGAATCAGTAATTACAAAAATACGCGGTTTTGCGAAGTCTGCTTTTGCAACACAAGGGACCTTGGCGGGCCAGACCTACGCATTTGACAAACCTTTTTAACCAACGGTTAAAAAGGCGAACTACCAACCAGCCCCTTGAACGCCGACCGAGGCTGAGAAACGCCCCGGTGCGGGTCAGGGCGCGAGCCGTTGGCAGAACAAAAGTTCGACCCCCTACGGTGCCTGGCACTGAAGTAGTGAAGATGGAACAGAGCGCTTCCAATCCTTGCCGGGAGCACACCTTTACCGTTACAGGATACTCGCCTCACGACGCCGATCCCCCTCTGGACATGCCTGCGCGGGAATGCTACGGTTCCTGCTCCAGATCAAGGAGGAACCACGCCGTGCTCCCCACCGAACAACCCCTCTCCCGCTACCACTCCCGTTCCGCCGAAAAGCGCCGGCACATGGCGATGCTGATGCAGCTTAGTGACCGGGGCGTTGCCTTGGGGAACGCATGAGGGGCGGCCCGCTGGAACGACTGCGCCTGCTGGCCCACGAACTGTCCGGCACCCTGGGCGACCTGGGCACCTTCCTGCCGCTGGTGCTGGGGGTCCTGGCGGTTGCCGGCTACGACCCCGCCTCCATCTTCACCCTGTTCGGGCTCTACTACCTGGCAACCGCCCTGCTGTTCCGCATGCCCATGCCGGTCCAGCCCATGAAGGTCGCCGCAGCCGCCGTGCTCACCGGCAGCGCGACTCCCGGGCAACTGTCGGGCGCCACCCTGTTCATGGGCGGCGTATTGCTGCTCCTCTCCCAGACCGGCGCCGCCGAGCGCCTAGCCGACCTGGTCCCCCACCCGGTCAGCAACGGCATAATGGCCGGGCTGGGCGTACTGCTGGGCATACTCGGGTTGCGGCTGGTTGCCGGGGAGCCGCTGATCGGCCTGGTCACGCTGGTGGCCATGGTCCCCCTGGGCTTCAACCGGCTGCTCCCCCAGGCCCTGATCGGCCTCCTGGTCGGCGTGGGACTGAAGTGGGCAACCTCGGGAATACCGGCGCTGCCGGCCTGCGATGCCCTGCTGCATCTGCCCCACCTGACCCTGCCCGCCTGGGGCGACATCTGGCGGGGAACGCTCGGCATCGGGCTGCCCCAGCTCTCCCTGACCCTGGTCAACGCCGTGATCGTCACCGCAGCACTGGCGAAGCGGCTCTTCCCCGACAACCGGCGCGCGACGCCGCGGCGACTGACCCTCTCCATGGGGATAGCCAACTGTTTCAGCGCCCTCCTGGGCGGCTTCCCCATGTGCCATGGAGCCGGCGGCCTGGCAGGGCACTACCATTTCGGCGCCCGCACCCCCCTTCCGGCGCTGCTGCTGGGCAGCGGATTACTCACCCTGGGGCTCTTCTTCGGCGACTACGGTGGAAAACTGCTGACGCTTATTCCCCTGGCATCCCTGGGCGCGCTGCTCTTCTGGAGTTCCGTGGAGATGGTCCGCGGTTGCGGAAAACCAGGAGACCGGGGGGAACGTGCCACGGTTGCGCTCACCGCGGCGCTCACCATCTGGGGCAATGCCGCCATGGCACTGGTGGGGGGAGTCGTCTTCGACCGGCTGCGCCGCCATTTCGGCGACAGACAAAAGCAGCCATAGATTCGGTTCAGGGGGACGGGATTAAGGATACGCTCTGGAGGGCATAAGAGAAGACGTTCAATGCAATGCTGAGACAAAGATGGGGGGCAGGTCAAGGACCTGCCCCCCGCGTTCAACATATCAGAGCTGCACATCCAGCTCGTTCTGGATCAGCTGCTCCCTCACCTGCCGCTTGCGGATCAAAACCAGCTCCGCGTCCTTCATCTTCATCACCGCCGGCGCCTTGCGGTGGGAATTGTAGTTCTCCGGTGACATACTTTCTGAATAGGCTCCGGTACCGCCGATGACCACGAAATCACCGATCTCCGCCTCGGCCACCCGCACCGGAACGATGGTTCCCTCGTTGTCCAGGCGGACCGAGTCCCCGCTCTCGCAGCAGCGCCCCACGATGCCGTAGGGGGTGGTGGTGCCGGCGGAGTAGCAGTCGTACTCGCTGGAACGCAGGGTCCCGTCCTGGCCCACGATGGCGATGGGATGCTCCGAACCGTACAGGAGCGGCCGGGAGAGCAGCTCCATGCCGCCGTCAACCACCAGGAAGTTCATTTCGTTGGTCAGTTTCTTGTCCATGACCCGGGTGATGATGTAACCGGAGTTGGCCACCACGAAGGTGCCCGGCTCGATCTCCATCTTGAGCTCCCGGCCGGTCTGTTCCTTAAACTCCCTCAGCCTGGACGCGGCGTAGGTTCCCAACTCCCGGATATCCGCCTGTTTCTCCTCCGGCATGCGGGCCACCTTCAGACCGCCGCCGAAGCTCACCGTATGGGCGTCCGGAAAGTAGGTCCGCACGAATCCCAGCTCGCGGTCGATGTTCTCCCGCCACTTCTCCGGATCGCCGCCTGAACCGATATGCACGTGCACCTGGGTGAAGCGGAGCCCCTTTTCCCGCGCCAGCTCAATCACCGTGGGGACGTCGTTCAGGTGCACGCCGAAGCAGGAGTACTCGCTCCCCGTGTCCCGGGTCTGGCTCTCCCCTCCGCCGGAGGCACCGGGATGCACCCGGATGGAGAGATCGACACCGTTCCCCGCGGCAAAGTCGGCGATCAGCCTGAACTGGGTCAGAGAGCAGACGTTGTACTTCAGGCCGGAGCGAATCATCTCCTCCAGTTCCTCGCGCTCCTGCCCCAGGGGGACCTCCTGGGTGGTCAGCATCATGCGGTCATAGGGGATGCCGGCGCTATGGGCCCGGGCAGCCTCGTCCACGGACGAGCAGTCCAGGTCAAGCCCCTTGCCGGTCACCACGCGCAGCACGGTCCGGTCGGAGTTGGCCTTCATGGCATAGCGCACGTGCAGGCCGAAGGCATGGGGCATGTTCAGCAGCTGGTCGCAGCTCTGTTCGATGAATGCCCGGTCGTGCAGATACACCGGCGTACCCCATTTTTGGGCAATCAGCGGAACAAGCGCTGCGTCGAGTCTGGTTGGTCCAAAGTGATTCTGTGTCATTGGCGATCACTACCTCTCTCGTGTGATATGGAAAAACGGTTTCGAACCTGGATGCGGCAGGTGGAGCCGTACTGCGTTCGCCCCGGATCACTCCCCCCAGGTTTCCCTGACCAGCCCGATCCACTCCTCGATGTACAGATCCAGATACTGGCAACAGATGGCGCTGGAGTGGGGAGTGATCAGCGCGTTGGGCAGCCGCCAGAGCGGCGATGAAGGGGGGAGCGGCTCCTCGCGGAACACGTCCAGCCCGGCGCCGGCCAGGGGGCCGTTCACCAGGGCGGCAACCAGGTGATCCTCGCGGTAGCAGTTCCCCCGGCCCAGGTTGTACAGGCAGGCCCCCGGCTTCATCAGCTGGAAATGACGCTGGGTGAACAGCTCCTCGGTCTGGGGACCGCCGGGGAGCATCAGCACCACGTGGTCGGCCCGGGGCAGTTCCTCCTCCAGGCTGTCAAAGGCCACCACCCGGGCCCAGGGGTCGTTCTCGAACCCCTCCCTGCTCCGCTTGACCCCGACGACCCCGGCGCCGAAAGCGTTGAGCAGCTCCGCCATCTGGCGGCCGATGGCACCGTACCCCAGGATCAGCACCTGCTGGCTGAAGAGCGCGCTGCTGCCGTCCAGGGCATCACGGTTCCAGAGTCCCCTCGCCTGGTTGTCCCTGCAGGGTCCCAGACGCCGGTTGAAATGGAGGATCATGGCCAGCAGGCTCTCCCGCATGATGCGCCCGTGAAAGCGGCCGTAAAAGTTCCTGACCCTGCCGGAAGGATCGGGGGGAACCCAGTCCTTGCCCGCCGCCGGGGTGAAGACCGCCTCCAGCCGGGGTTCGCGCCCGTAACGGTCGGCCTTGAACTGCCAGGTCATCAGCCAGTCAGCTTCGCTCAGCAGGTGGCGCAGGGCATCCCGGCCGCCGGCCTCCATCAGGCGGATGCCGGGAAAGGCCTGACGTATCCGTTCCAGGTGGCGCTGCTGGAGTGAAAAGGAGGGGACGTCGCTCTTCAGGTGTACCAGAAGATTCTTTTCGATCATGACTGCTCCCACGGCGTGGATTCGGGTAGATATACCATCCCGGGAATCGGCGCATCAACCCTAATCTGACGGCTGGAACCGAAAACCGGGCCCCGGCGCGCCAATCGGAGCGGTTGCCGCGATTTTCCGGTTCTAGCGCAGCCTCGATTACGTTAGCATGGCTCATTTCAACCTGAAAACGGCAGCTCTCTCCTGCCTGAATCAGGTTCACAGGAGGATGGTACCCATGATTGAACTGCTCAGGAGTCGCCGCAGCATCCGCCGCTACACCGATGAACCGCTGGACCGGTCACAGACGGACCTGCTGGTGGAAGCGCTGCTGCGTGCCCCATCGTCGCGAAACATAAATCCCTGGGAATTCGTCCTGGTCGACGACCGCGACCTGCTGGCGCGCCTCTCCCGGGCAAAGGAGCACGGTTCGGACTTCCTGGAACAGGCCCGGCTGGGCATCGTGGTCTGTGCCGATGCCGGGAAATGCGACGTCTGGGTCGAAGACTGCGCCATCGCCTCGATCATCGCACAGCTGACCGCCCACTCCCTGGGGCTGGGAAGCTGCTGGATCCAGATCCGCAAGCGGGAGCACGACGCCGTGACCACGGCCGAGGAGTACATCCGCGGGCTTCTGGGGCTGCCGGAGCAGATCAGGGTCCTCTCCATGATCAGCATCGGCCACCCGGACGAACAGCGCTCTCCCCTGGGAGCGGAAGAACTGGAGTTCGGCAAGGTCAGACACAACCGGTACGACCTCCCCTGGTATCCGGCGGGCCGTCCCTGAGGAGGAGGCTGCAATGGGCGACTGCCGATTCGACTTCGATACCCCCATCGACCGTGGCGGAACTTCCAGCGAAAAGTGGGACCGGTACCGGGGACGGGACATCATCCCGCTCTGGGTGGCGGACATGGACTTCCGCTCCCCGCCGGCGGTCATCCGGGCGCTCCACGAGCGGGTTGACCACGGAATTTTCGGCTACACCCGCCCCTGGCAGGGGGTTACGGATGCGGTCATGGAGCACCTGGAACGCGACTTTGGCTGGAAGATCGAGGCGGAGTGGATCGTCTGGCTCCCGGGGCTGGTCTGCGGACTGAACCAGCTCTGCCGGGCCGTGGGTGAAGAGGGTAACGAGGTGGTTACCCTCACTCCGGTCTACCCCCCGTTCCTGTCGGCGCCCACCCTCTCCCGCCGCAACCTGGTCAGGGTTCCGCTGGTTCTCCGCGGCACGCGCTGGGAGGCGGACCCGGCGTCGCTGGAGCGGGCCATCACGTCCCGCTGCAAACTGCTGCTGCTCTGCTCCCCCCACAACCCGGTGGGACGTTGCTGGACAAAAAAGGAGCTCTCCTTCTTCGCCGGGATCGCCGAGCGCCACGACCTAGTCATCGGATCGGACGAGATCCATGCCGGCCTGGTCCTGGACCGGGAGCGACGCCACCTCCCCCTGGCCACGCTCTCCCCGGACATATCCAGACGCACCATCACCCTGATGGCACCCAGCAAGACCTTCAACATCCCCGGTTTGGGCTGTGCTTTTGCCATCATCCCCGACCGGGACCTGCGCACCAGCTTCAGAAGGGCCGGGGAAGGGATCGTGCCCCACGTGAACGCCCTGGGGTACACCGCCACCGAAGCGGCCTACCGCCAGGGCGAAGTCTGGCGTCGTCAACTGATCCGCTACCTGCGGGACAACCGCGACCTGGTGATCGACAGGGTAACACGCATGCCCGGGCTGTCCGTCACGCCGGTGGAGGCGACGTATCTGGCCTGGATCGACGCCCGCATGGCCGCCATCGACCATCCCGCCCGTTTCTTCGAACAGGCCGGGGTGGGACTCTCCGACGGCGCCCCCTTCGGCGCGCCCGGTTTCCTGCGCCTCAACTTCGGCTGTCCCCGTTCCCTGCTGCGGGAGGCACTCGGGCGCATGGAACGGGCCCTGCCTCCTGCCTGAGGAACGGGACGTTCCCGCGTCATGCCGTACCCGGGCACAGGCGCGTTTCAGGCGCGGCTTGCCAGGTAGATGCCGGAAAAGATCAGCGCCATGCCGGACAGATGGAAGAGCTGGAAGGACTCCCCCAGAAACAGGACCGAGAGCACCGTACCGAACAACGGCATGAGATGAACGAACAGACCGGCCCTGGTGGCGCCCACCTGCTCCACCGCCCGGTTCCACATGATGAACGCCACCAGCGAGGCGAACAGCCCCACATAGACCAGGCCGCCCACGACCGGGACGGTCAGCGGCATCCCCCTCCCCTGCCCCAGTTCCCAGAGATAAAAGGGCGTAATTCCCGAAAGTCCGACCACGACCATGACCGTCAGAACGCCCAGCGGATGGGCAGTGGCCGGAAAGCGCCGCAGCAGCACCGTGTAGAGCGCCCAGCAGATCACCGCCAGCACGACCCAGAGATCGCCCCGGTTGACCTGGAACGACAGGAGCACGCGCACATCGGCCCGGCAGATGATGACGCCGACACCAGCCAGGGAGACCAGCACCCCCAGAAGCTGGCGCCGGGTCAAGGTGCCTTCGCCGGAAAGCCACGACAGGCAAGCGATGACGATCGGGATGGTTGAGTCGATCAGGAGGGCGTTGGTGGCGGTTGTCGTCTGCAGGGCGATGTACAGCAGGGTGTTGAAACCGGCCACCCCCAGAAGACCGTTCAGAGAGAGAATCTTCCAGTTGCCGCGCAGAAGCGTCCACTGGCCGGCCAGATGTTTCCAGGAAAGGGGCAGCAGGACCGCAAGGGCCACTGCCCAGCGCCAGAACGCCAACGTAACGGGAGGAACCACGCCGTGGAGCGCCCGCCCCACCACGAAGTTGCCGGACCAGATCAGGGAGCTGAGCGTCAGCAGCAGATAGGGTGATTCGGGTAATCTCATCATGCCACCTTCCGGGAGAGTTCCGGCATGGTAGACGCTCTTCGTCGCGGATGCAACGCCATCATCCCCTGGAGAAGCATGATTTCCCGCCCCAGGTACCCCCCTTCCCCTGTCGTCCGGTGAATCCACGACCTCCCTCCGCGTGCCTGAACTGCCTCTGCCCTGGGTGTGTTCCGCGGCATGGGACGGTTCAAACGGCTCCGTGTCCCCCCTGCTCCACCATGAATCCTGACAAAAAACGGTACAAACGGCTCTACCCCGCTCCCACCGGGCGTATCTCCCCGGTCGGTGCCATCTCTCTGTAACGTTCATTTACAGGGAGCCCTTCCGGAACGCAGCCCGTCAAAATCACGCAAGCCACTCTTATCATTCAATAAGACTCACAACTACCTCATTGGCACCATTCATGCCTTTATCAGGACGTGCGCAACCAGTGCGCGGAAACGCCCAGAGTCCCTCAGCAGGTGGAGAATGCGGCGCATCAGCACAGGACCCATCGGAGTCACCGCCCGATCTCCCCGGCGCCCCTTTGTGCGGATGACGCACGCTCCGCCCCACCCACGAAACGACGTGCCGTACCGGCACGGGAAAGGAGTCATGCGGAGCTACACCGTCACCAGCAGTCCCTGTCGTTCAATCGTGCCGTTACCACGGCCTATCACATTTCTACGGAGGATGAAGCATGTCGGCTATTCTGCAGGAAATCGATGAACTGGTACTCAGGTCTCAGAATGCCCTGAACGTCATGAAGGGGTTCACCCAGGAACAGGTGGACGCGATCACCGAGGCCATGGCCGCGGCCGGTCTCGAGGCCGGTGACAGGCTGGCCCAGATGGCGGTCCAGGAAACCGCCCTCGGCAAATACGAGGACAAATGCGTCAAGAATTATTTCGGCAGCCAGGTGGTGCTGGAGAATATGAAGGGGCAGAAATCGGTGGGGGTCATCGAAGAGAAGAACGGCGTGCTGCACATCGCCGAGCCGTTCGGCGTTGTCGCCGGCGTCATCCCGACCACGAATCCCACCTCCACCACCATGTTCAAGGCCCTGATCGCCCTCAAGGGGCGCAACCCCATCATCTTCGCCTTCCACCCCCGGGCCCAAAACTGCAGCGCCGAAACCGCCCGGCTCCTCCGCGACGCGGCCGTCTCCGCCGGCGCTCCGGCCGACTGCATCCAGTGGATCAGGAAACCGTCCATCGAAGGAACCAACGCGCTCATGCATCATCCCAACGTTTCCATGATCATCGCCACCGGCGGGGGAGCGATGGTGAAAGCTGCCTACAGCTCCGGTCACCCGGCCCTGGGGGTCGGCCCGGGCAACGTTCCGGTGTACATCGAAAAGAGCGCCGACCTGAACCTGGCGGTCAACAACGTCATCACGTCCAAAACCTTCGATTACGGCACGCTCTGCCTGACGGAACAGTCGGTCATTTTTGACAACCATCAAACAGCCGACGAGGCGCTGAAGTTGTTCGCGGAGCAGGGCGCCTTCCTCTGCGACGAGGAGCAGAAAGCCAGGTTGCTGGAGGTCATGTTCGACAGGGAGCGGGGCGTTCCCTCGGGTCAGATCGTGGGGCAGTCACCCCAGAAAATCGCCGAACTGGCCGGGTTCAGGATCCCTGACGAGACGAGGCTGCTCATGGTTCCCCTGAAAGCCATCGGTCCCGAGGACTGGATGAGCCACGAGAAGCTTTCCCCGGTGCTGGGGTGGTATGTGGCCAACGGCAAGGACGAGGCGATCGATGCGGCGGTGGCGCAACTGGAGTTCGGCGGCGCCGGCCATACGGCGGTGGCCTTTTCCAACAACGACACAATCCTGGAGGAATACGCCTTCAAAGTTCCCGCAGGCAGGGTCATCTGGAACCAGCCTTCCATGCAGGGGGTTCTGGGACTGACCAGCGGCCTGATCCCCTCATTCACCCTGGGATGCGGGGCACGGGGAGGCAACATCACCACGGAAAACGTCACCTTCAAGCATCTGCTCAACATCAAGCGGGTGGCGCGAAGGATCAGGGACGACGCGTAGCCTGTTCACCCCGGGGTGTTCCGGTAGTCGAAACGCCCCAGAAGAGCCCCCGGTTCCATCCCCGCGAGCCGGGGGCTTTCGCTATTGCCAGATTCAGCTGCAAAATCGGGATGTTCAATAACGCACGGGAGGAACCTATGCCCTATTCAGAACAGTATCGCAACAAACTTATAACGGCGGAAGCAGCGGCCAGGACGGTCAAACCGGGTGACTGGGTCGACTACGGCTGGTGCGCCGGCCATCCGGTCGCCACGGACCGCGCCCTGGCGGCCCGGGCCCCTGAGCTGAGCGACGTCAAGGTCAGGGGGGGAGTCACCCTCTGGATGCCGGAAATCTTCACCATCGAAAATCCGGAGAAACATTTCACCTGGAACTCCTGGCACTGCTCCGGCATCGACCGCAGGATCATCGACATGGGGTGCGGCTTCTACAGTCCCATGCGCTACTCAGAGCTTCCCCGCTTCTACCGGGAGCATCTCCCCCCCGTGGATGTGGCCATGTTCCAGGTAGCTCCCATGGACAAGCACGGCTTCTTCAACTTCGGCCCCCAGGCCTCCCACCAGATGGCGGTCTGCGAACGGGCCAGGACCATCATCGTGGAGGTCAACGAGAACATGCCGCGCTGTCCCGGAGGGACGGAGGAGGCGCTCCATATCTCCAAGGTGGACTTCATCGTTCAAGGGGACAACCCTCCCCTGCCCGAGCTGAAGTCGGGCCCGCTCACCGACGTGGACCGCAGGGTCGCCTCCCTGATCGTCGAGGAGATCCCCAACGGCGCCTGCCTGCAGTTGGGAATCGGCGGAATGCCCAACGCGGTGGGAACGCTGATCGCCGACTCCGATCTGAAGGATCTGGGGGTCCACACTGAGATGTACGTGGACGCATTCGTGGATCTGTCGCGGCAAGGGAAGATCAACGGTTCCAGGAAGAATATCGACCGGTTCCGGCAGGTGTTCGCCTTTGCCGCGGGAACCAGGAAGCTGTACGAGTTTCTGCACGAAAACCCGGAGATCATGAGCGCTCCGGTGGATTACTGCAACGATGTGCGCATCGTGGCCCAGATCGACAATTTCATCTCCATCAACAACGCCGTGGAGATCGATCTGTTCGGCCAGATCTCCTCCGAATCGTCGGGAACGCGCCACATCAGCGGCACCGGCGGCCAGCTGGATTTCGTCATGGGCGCCTATCTTTCCAGTGGGGGGAAAAGCTTCATCTGCCTCTCCTCCACCTTCGGCAAGAACGGCGAAACCAAATCCCGCATCACCCCGACCCTTTCACCAGGCAGCATCGTCACCGACAGCCGCACCTGCGTGCAGTGGGTCGTCACCGAGTACGGCAAGGTGAACCTGAAGGGGATGAGCAGCTGGCAGCGGGCCGAGGCACTCATCTCCATCGCCCACCCCGATTTCCGCGATGCGCTGACCAGAGATGCGGAGACCATGAATATCTGGAAAAACAGCAACAAAATCTGACACATGCGGCACCCACCTCCGAAGGGAGGAAAACCGGGGCTCCATTAAACCATCCTGAACCGAACCGTGCCCCAATCCCCCGGCAGATGCAGGGGGACTGGGGCACGGGAGAGATCACCATGGCACAAGAAAAGCGCTACATAATCCGGGAAGTCTGCCGGATGCTGGACATTCTGGAGCAGCTGGCGGACAGCGGCCACGATCTGTCCGTCTCTGAACTGGGCAGGTCTCTCGGACTTCCCGGAACGCGAATCCGCCGCCACCTGGAGACACTCGAATCACGGCATTTCATCGAGCGCACCGGAGATAACCGGGGCTACCAGCTCGGTCCGAACGCCTTTGCCACAGCCAGGGCCTGTCAGAGGCGGCTGGGACTTCCCGAGCTGGCCAGGCCTCTGTTGGAACAAACGGCTGCCCTGTGCAACGAAACCGTCAACCTGACCATATTGAAGGATACCCAAACGCTCTGCCTGGATACGGTGGAGTCGAACCATGCCGTACGGGTCGCCCCCATGGTGGGTCTGCTGTTCCCCAGCCACTGCACCGCCTCGGGGAAGATCCAGCTGGCCTGCATGGAGAGCATTGAGCAAGAGCGGCTCCTGACACAGCTTTCCCTTGTCCCCCATACTCAGAACAGCATCGTCGAAACGCGAACATTCAGAACCCACCTGACGGACGCCGTCCGCCACGGCTATGCCGTGGACGACGAGGAATTTTCCACCGGCTTGCGTTGCGTGAGCGCTCCCATTCGAGACTACACCGGCAAAACCATCGCGGCGGCCAGCATTTCAGGCCCCTGCACCCGGATCGATGCACAACGGATTCGCACGGAACTGGCTCCGTTGATTATTCGCACCGCCCAGGAGCTGTCCCTGCGGCTCGGGTGCACCACCGGCGGCGAACAGCGGTATGCACGGCATGCGGACACGCACGATCAGGTACGTTGCAGACGCGTCGTGAGAATTCCGGACGTTGATGCCTGGCTTCGGATGAACGGAAGAGTCCTGACCGATTGCCTGGTTTGACACCGCCCCCCCGTCCCTTTCCAGAGTGAACGATCACCCCGGGAACAACAGCCGGGTTTGCTGCCAGAAAGCTGGACAGAGAAATGGGGTTGACGCACTCGGGCGTCAACCCCATTTCCACGGGCGCCGCCCCACACTACAGACGCCGGTGATGCATCGTTCACGCCAGGTCCATGAAACCGGTCGCCCGTTAAAAGAAATAGGCCCACCGTGCTCCGAACGTGTTGGTACCCGGCCCGTTTTTTACCGAAAAATCGTCACGGTACTCAATCATCAGCTGGTTGTTGCTTCCGATCATCCAGAACAGGGACAGACCGAGGCCGTGACTGTTGCTCTTGTTGTTCTGCCAGACGCCGTTCTGTTTCGTCTCGCCACCGTAACTGTAGAAATAGTCCACCGATGCGTACCACTGTTTGGTGATGTCGTAGCTCAGATGGATCTCCGCCCCGAAGAGCGGGTCTTGCCTGAGATCTATCTTCCCGTTTTCAGTGTAGAATTCCCCGTTGACGATCATATCCAGGTAGGTCTTTTCCCCGAACCCCTTGACCACTCCCAGCTCCGGCTTGATCGCCCAACGGTTGTTCCCCAGGTTCAGCGCCTTGTGCTTGTTGTAGTCTCCCAGGGGCATGGTGATATAGGGGCTGAATCCGGCCCACAATTTGTTTTTGGGATCGTTGACGAACCAGAAGGTCGCGAAAATGGTCGGATCGGCGATTCCCGTCGCGGAAATATCAGCGTTACCCACGGCAGCGCCATCCAGGTTGGCCTCGCCGAAGGGGATCAGGGCCTGGGGATCGATGCGAAACCCGCCGTCGCCGTAGAGCGCTTTTCCGATATCCATGTAATACACTGGCCTCAGAATGCCGAGATTTTCTTTCAAATTGAAATCGTTGCTCACCTTCTTGCCGTTTGCATATAACGAAGTTGCTGATATGTGTTTGAAATAGGTGCAAAAGAGGAACGTATCGGGCGGTAGCGGGATATAATCCCGTGAGTTCACGGCCAATGCGACCTGAGGCGCGAGCAGCAGCGTACACAGCAGCGCGTAAACGGACATCTTCTTCATCTCTACACCTCCCCTGAACTTTCTTTGGTTTGCCAGGCTCTTGAATCTCCCCTTTTCATTCCCGTACGAGTCAAGCATGGGCGCAGGGACGCTCCTACGCCCATGGCAAGGGTCCAGCATGTTTCACTGTTTTCAGGAGCGCACGTCTTACATCGCCTCGGTGTACAGCCTGGTCAGGTCTTCCAGCCTGATGGTACGGGGATTGAAGAGGCAGCAGATGTCCTTGAGAGCGTTTTCGGCCAAGGCGGGGATATCGCTCGTTTTTACGCCGATTTCCGAGAGTCCCACGGGTATGCCCACCGCGGCGGAGAGTTTGCGGATGGCTTCCACCCCCTTCTCGGCGGCTTCCAATGGCATCAGTCCGGTGGTGTCCACGCCCATGGCCTGGGCGATATCGGCATAGCGCTGGGGGCAGGCGATCAGGTTGAAGGTACAGCCGTGGGGAAGCAGAATGGCGTTGCAGACGCCGTGGGGCTTATTGAGCAGGGCGCCCGGCTGGTGGGCCATCGCATGCACGATGCCGATTCCGGCGTTACTGAAGGCCATGCCCGCCAGATATTCGGCATAGGCCATCTTGTCCCGCGCTTCGAGGTTGCTGCCGTTGGCGACGGCTTGGGGAAGGTACTCGGCGATAAGCTTGATGGCCGCGATGGCGCAGGCATCGGTCACCGGGTTTGCGAGAGCCGCCACATACGCCTCGATGGCGTGGGTGAGTGCGTCCATGCCGGTTGAAGCGGTCAATGGCCCAGGGAGGCCGACCATCAGGGCCGGGTCGTTGATTGCGATGGCAGGCGGGATCCTTGCGCTTGCAAAAACCATTTTCACATGAATATCGCTGTTGGTTATGACGGCAAAAGAGGTCATCTCGCTGGCGGTGCCGGCGGTGGTGTTGATGGCAATAAAGGGAGGCAGCGGATTTTTGAACGCTTCAACTCCGGCGAAGTCGCGGATATCACCTTCATTGTTGGCGACGATTCCGATCCCTTTGGCGCAGTCATGGGAACTCCCCCCGCCAAGGCTCACCAGCATGTCACAGGTGTTCTCGCGATACACCTTGATCCCGGCCCGGACGTTCAGATCGGTGGGGTTCGGTTCCGCGCCGCTGAAAACAACGCACTGGACACCGTCAGCCTCCAGCAGGTGCTTCATCTGGTCGGCGACCCCAAGGTCCGCCATCCCCTTATCGGTTACGAGCAGCGCTTTCGTACCCTTGAGATACTTTGCGGAGGGTCCCAGTTCCTTTACGGCGCCGATACCCATCTTCGTTATTGCGGGAATGTAAAAGTTGTATACCTGTTCAGCCAATGCCATGGTGTAACTCCTCCTCGGTTGGGTTGGTTATGCGCCTCATGCGTGTCGCCATTCCTGCTCATTTCGCATCGGTGCCGGGAGTGCGGGAGATACCTGTCACCTCCTTTTCTTCAAGATTGACACGGATCACGGCTGGTCATGCGGAGTGGCACGACAACGGTGGCGCCCATGGATTGCAGAGAACATGCCGCAACTTGCAACAATTTAACTCTATAAATTCAGATAGTTGGAACAATAATTCGCCACGAGAAACAGAAGAGGGGTGAGAAAAAATTTACAGGAGGAGAGGATAAAACGATTTAAGCGGAGATGAAGGCGCGCCAGGCGCGGGATGGGGGTGCTGTCATCCATGATGACAGAGGAAAAAAAGTTTCACCCCCCCTCCCCTGGGTTGCGCGCCACGGTCGGGGGATACAAAACGGTGGCTGCCCGGTGGGTTCAGGATTGGTTTTCCCTGTTCTTGCGCAGACGCTTGTTCAGGGTCTGACGGGTGAAGCCCAGGAGTGAGGCGGCAATCCCCTGATTGCCGTTGGCAAGCTTCATGGCTTCATCCACGAGATACTCTTCCACCTCGCGCACGGTGGGAAGCCTGTCCAGCGTAGCCCGCAGACCGTCCACCACCTCCTTTGCCTGGGGTGATGGCGAGGCCTGCGCCAAAGCGCGGGTTCCCACATGCTCCCTGAAACGCTCCAGGGAGAGAACGCCGCCGGCGTGGCGGGCAACGGCATCAAAGACAAGGGCCTTCATCTCGCGAACGTTGCCGGGAAAGTCATACAGGGAAAGAAGAATGACCAGTTCGGAGGGAAAGGTCGGTTTCCTCTTTTTCAATTCCTGGGCCGACTCCTCCAGAAAATGGTCCAGAAGCGCCGGGATATCTTCCCTCCGCTCCCGCAGGGGGGGGAGCTTGACCTGATGGGTGCAGAGCCGGTAGTAGAGATCGTTACGGAATTTCCCTGCCGCAGTCAGTTCCCGCAGATCCCTGTTGGTCGCCACGATGACGCGGGCATCGCTGACCAGCGGCATGTCGGAACCGACCTGGTAGTACTCCTGTTCCTGGAGCAGTCGCAGGAGCTTGACCTGCGACACCTCGTGCAGGTCGCCGATCTCGTCCAGAAACAGGGTCCCACCCGATGCCTGGGCTATCAGTCCGGCCCGGGCCTGGTCGGCACCGGTGAATGCACCTTTCTTGTGGCCGAATAGGGTGTCGGAAAACATGGCATCGTCCAGGCCGGCCACATTAACCGGTACGAATTTCCCCTTGAGCCCGCTCACTGTGTGGATCGCCTTGGCGATCAGCTCCTTGCCGGTGCCGGTCTCGCCCATGATGATCACCGGCTGCCGCGACGCGGCGATGACTTCGCAATACTGGAAGATCCCCGACATTTTCGGGCTGGCCGTAACCAGAGACGAAAAAGCTCCCGGATTCTTGATGCGGTTGGTGAGCAGGTGTTCCCTGAGCTGGCTCACCTGGTTTTTCAGGCTGCTGATCTCCAGGGCTCTCTTCACGCAGGAAACCAGCCGGGCGTTTTCCACCGGTTTGACCAGGTAATCGAACGCCCCCCCCTTCATGCAGTCAACGGCGATATCGACCTCGTCAGCCGCGGTCATGACAATCACCGGAATATGGGGATAGTCGCGGCCCAGCTGGGTCAGAAGTTCCCTGCCGGAAACGTACGGCATGAACAGGTCCAGGATGATCAGGTCAACCCGCTCCTGTTCCAGAATCGGCCGCACCCGCCGGCTGTCGTCTACCGTGCGGATCTCTCTGAAACCGGCGAAGCGGAGCAGGGATTCGGAAGAAAAGAGGATGTGCTGCTCGTCATCAACGACCAGGATGGTGAAGGTGGCGCCGTCGGTCATGGTAACCCGTTCTCCTCGGATTCGAAACGCAGGGCCGGTATTCTCACATGAAACACGGTCCCCTTGCCCGGGCTGGAATCGCAGTCAATGATGCCGTTATGTTCTTTCACGATGGAGAAGTTGATGGACAGTCCCAGGCCGGTCCCCCCCCTGTCCAGCTTGGTGGTGAAAAAAGGATCGTAGATGGCCTTCTGAACCTCCTCAGTCATGCCGATCCCCTGATCCTCGACCCTGATGGTGACCTGCCCCAGGTAGGGGGAATAGGAGGTCTGGATGGAAACCGCCCGGTCCCGCGAGGGAAGCGCCTCCAAGGCGTTCATGGTCAGGTTGACGATCACCTGCTCCAGCTGGCGGAAACGTCCCTTGACCGGCGGCACTCCCTTGTCCAGCTTGCAGCTGAAGTTGTCGGTATGCTGCTTGATCTTGTTGTGCAGCATGGAGAGCGCGGCTTCGATGACCTTGTTGACATCCACCGGCTTGTCGAGACGCGTCTTCTCCTGACGCGCGAAATCCTTGAGCCCAGTGACGATCCCCTTGATACGATAGGCGCCCTCCGTAAGTCCGGTGAGCATCTTGGGGATCATGGCCGATGCCTCACCGTAGCTCAGCTTGCCCAGGAAGAATTCACCGTTCTCCTCGGCATAACGGGTGAGTACCCTGTTTATCTCGGGCCAGATGTCGCTCAGGAACTGGGCGTTGGAGAGAATGTAGTTGTTGGGATTGTTGATCTCGTGAGCGATTCCCGAGGCCAGGGTGCCGATGGCCGCCATCTTGTTGGCCTGGAGCAGGCGCTCCTGCATGATCCTGTTTTCCTCTTCTGCGATCTTGCGCGCCGAAATGTCCCTCACCACCGCCAGAACCTTGTACTCCCCACCGATCACGGCCCCTTTCATGTTCACCTCGACCCAAAAGAGGCGGCCGGACCTGTCCTTGGCCAGCCATTCGAACATATGCGACTGGTCACGCTTGGTCTTCCAGATCAGCTTCATCAGATCCTGGAAGGTGTAGGGGGGGAATCCGGCGCTCAGCTGCTCCACGTTAAGCAGCAGCACCTCCTCGCGCAGGTAACCGTACATCTGGCACATCTTCAGGTTGACGTCCAGCATGGCGCCGGTTTCCACATCAAACACGAAGGTAGCGTCATTGGCCGCGTCGAAAATCGCGCGGTAATTGGCTTCCGATTCCCTGAGCGCCTGCTGCGCCTGCTTGCGTTCGCTGATGTCGGCCATGATCGCCACGTAGCCGATGGTCCATCCCTCACGGTCCAGCATGGGGGCCGTGGAGAGACTGACCTCGATGAAATGGCCGTCCCGGTGCAGACGCCTGGTCTCCACGGACTTACGCTCCTCCCCCTCGTTCAGGTTGCGGATGTTTTCCTTGAGTTCTTCCATCAGTTCAATGGAGACAATGGGGTAGGGTTTGCCGAGCACCTCCTGCCGCTTCCAGCCGAACATCCGTTCGGCGGCCGGATTCCAGAGGGTCAGGTTCAGCTCCAGGTCCAGGGCGATGATGGCCGGCGGCGAGGCATTGATCAGCGCTTCCAGCATCTGGTTCGCCCCCCGCAGGGCGTCCTCCGCATGCCTGCGATCGGATATGTTGCGCAGGTACTCTCCGGCCATGACCACCGTGCCGGATGCGTCCACGATGGGAAAGGCGTGGATTTCCAGGTGGCCGATCCCGGGATTGAACGTCTCGGTAACGACACTGGTTCCGGTCGAGAAAACCTGCTCCAGGTGGCAGGGATCGCAGCGTCCCTCCTGGCCGGGATAGTAGACCTCGTAACAATGCCTGCCGCGCTTGCGCCGGTGGGGAGCGGCGTACTCATGCCCGCCCCGCCAGTTGCTGTAGACGATCTTGAAATCCGTATCGACCACGGAGATCAGGTCGGGAATTGCCTGCAAAATAGCGTACATCAGCTGCTTCGGCGATGAGCGACCGCTGTTTTGTGAAGCTTCCACGTCATCTCCTTCTCGCGGGGACGTGAAACAGAGTCCCCCCGTTTCAACGTCAGCGACAGACTTCCGTACCGGTTATCCTTAGGCCACCGGCTCGTCAAGCACCACCAGATAGCCGTCCGGGTCGAAGCACCACAGTTCCTTGACGCCGTAGGGCTTGAGCTCCAGGGGATAGAGAATCTCCAGATCCTCCTCCAGGATGGCGTCGCTGATCCCCTCGATCTCCTTGACGTTGAAGTGCAGGGTCACCCCGATGCCGCGGGGAAACATGCCAAGGCGCTGTTCCAGGATCGGGTGCGCCCTGGCCACGTCCCCCTCTTCCACGAAGATGACGGCGATCCCGCCCATGTCCAGCATGAGGTGATCCGGCGCGCCGGGGGTGGTGAAGGAGCGCCGCAGCGGCAGTTCCAGGATTCCGGCGTAGAACGCCTCGGTCACCGACAGGTCGGCAACGGAAAGTTGAATGGAATGTGGGTAAGGGTGGACGTTCATCTCTAGCCCCCCGCCAGGATGCCGGCATAACCGGACAGGCGTGAGAGCCAGCCGGAGAAGATCAGGACGCCGATCAGCATGAGAAATACTCCGGTGATGATTTCGAACAGACGGATGAACCGTTTGAAATGATTGAAGAGAATGAGAAACCGGTGCAGCGCCAGGGAGGAGAGCAGAAAGGGAATGCCCAGCCCCAGGGAATAGAGCAGGAGCAGCACGATCCCCTGGGCAACCCGCTCCTCGCTGGCCGCCACCATCAGGATGGAAGCCAGGATCGGGCCGATGCAGGGGGTCCAGCCGGCGGCAAATACCAGCCCCACCAGGACGCTCCCCGCGTAACCGGCAGGCTTGTGGCGCACGCTGATACGTTTCTCCCCCAGCAGCAGCCTGAGCGGCACCAGCCCGGTGACGTGGATGCCGAAGAGGAGTATCAGCAGGCCGCCCACCTTCCTGATGACAACGGCATGCTGGCGCAGCAGGCTGCCCGCCATGGTGGCCGAGGCGCCCAGCAGGACGAATACCAGGGTGAACCCGAGAACGAAGCAGAGGGAATGACCGAGGGTCGTGCGGCGGACGATCCGGGAGGGGTGTTGCGCCTGCAGGTCGCCGAAGGTAAGCCCGGTCAGATAGGTGATGTAGGATGGAATCAGCGGCAGAACGCAGGGAGAGAGGAAGGAGAGCAGGCCGGCGATGAAGGCGCCGGCGTAGGTTACGTCCTGGCTGTACATGGGTAACGGAAACCTCTACTTCCGCATCAGGTCCTCTACATACGAGATGACCTCGGGAGCGTCCCAGACGAGGGGACCGATGATCTTCCTGACAACGATGCCCTGTTTGTCGATGAGGAAGGTTTCCGGCACGCCGGTGACGCCGAAGGCATCGGCGGCACGCCCCTCCACATCGGTATAGGCGGGCAGCAGGTAGCCGTTGGCACGGAAAAAGGACTCGATTGCCGTCCTGCCCCCCTCGTCCAGAGAGATCGCCACCATCTGGAACGGCCGGTCGGCCATGGCGGCATTGAGCCTCATCATGGAGGGGATCTCCTCGCGGCAGGGGGGACACCAGGTGGCCCAGAAGTTGAGCAGCACCACCCTCCCCTTCAGCTGGGAGAGACGCAGGTCGGCGCCGTTCAGCGCCCTGACCGCGATATCCGGGGCAGACTTACCCTCGGCCACCGTGAAACCGCCAGCGCCGAGCTCCTGCCCGTCCCGCTGGCAGCCAGACAGGGCCAGGACCAGAGCGGCCAGCAGCAGGGAGAGCACACGCACGGTGCCGCGACCTGACAGAATCATGCGCCGGGAGGAGCTCATCGACTGCGGGTCACCACGTACCGGGCCAGGTCCAGCAGCGCATCCGCCACCGGCCCGGGCTCAAAGGCGCGCAGGTGGTCGGCGCAGGCCTGGATATGGCGGCGCGCCGCATCCACGGTGTAGTCGATACCGCCGTAACGCTGAACCAGCCCCGACACCTGGCGAAAATCCTCCAGGCTCATCTCGTCCTGTTCCACCACCCTGGCGATAAGCTCTCGCTCCTCCTGCGTGCAGCGGCGCAGGACATGGATCAGCGGCAGGGTGATCTTCCCTTCCTCCAGGTCGTGGCCGATGCTCTTGCCGAACTCCTCTTCCGTGGCGATGTAGTCAAGGGTATCGTCCATGAGCTGGAACGCGATGCCCAGACTCATGCCGAACTCCGACAGGGCCGTTCGCCGCTCCGGTGAAGCCCCCCCCAGAATCGCGCCCGCCTCGCAGGCCGCCGACATGAGGATGGCGGTCTTGGACCGGACCACCTCGATGTAGCGTTCCTCGCTCAGCTCCATCTCTCCGGTGCAGAGCAGCTGCATCACCTCACCCTCGGCGATCACCGTGGTGGCGTCGGAGAGCACCTTGAGGATCTCCATGCTCCCCACGGCTACCATCAGGGAGAACGACTTGGAGAAGAGGAAGTCGCCCACCAGTACCGAGGCCTCGTTGCCCCACAGGGTATTGGCCGAGGCCAGGCCGCGCCGCAGGGTGGCGCTGTCCACCACATCGTCGTGGAGCAGGGTGGCAGTGTGGATGAACTCGATCACGCTGGCCAGGGGGACGGCCTGGCTCCCCTGGTAGTCGCACAGACGCGCCGCCAGGAGCAGCAGGGCCGGCCTGACGCGTTTGCCGCCGCTGGAGAGCACGTACTCGCCAACCTTGCGGATCAGGGGAACATCGGACTCCAGGTCCGTGCGGAATTGCCGTTCGACCCGTTTCAGGTCATCGCCGATGAGGTTCAGTGCAGCTTGCATCCGGTCATCCTTGTGGAAAAAAGATTAAACATAGTACTGGAAACAAAACACTTTTGTCAAAGCGTTTCTGGCAGTTAGCAGAGGAGACCAACGGCAGGGACGCAGCCCGCGGCGGCTGGAACGGTCGGATGCGGCGTCAGCCGGGCCTGGCAACTCCACCCTGGAAGAGGCGGTTCAGCATTCCGGCATCCATGCAGAGTGCGGCGGGGATCAGGGTATCCACCTCGTTCAGGGGCTCGCCCAGCAGTCTGGTGGTCAGTTCGCGGAACAGCAGCAGTTCACGCTCGAACAGGTCCCGGAAAGGGTGGCGCAGGTCCGGCAGGTCGCGGGGGTCCCGGTGGACGAAGTTCATCGTGCACCAGTCGTCGAAAAATTCCTCCCCCGAGTCGTCCGTCAGGGGGATGCCGTTCAGGCGGCAGGTCATGGGGCGATAGTCGTAGGCCAGACACTCTCCCCCCTCGGACAGCAGTACACAGGGTGTTTCGTCGTCTTCGGGCATGAGTCCGTCCCACTCGGACTCGGGGATCGGGTTCAGCAGCCAGGGCTCGCGGAACAGGGGAAAGCGCGCCTCCAACCCCGCCAGGAGGGCGCGAGCCTTCTTCCGGGGCCTGATCCTGACGGCATCGGGCACGAGGTCGAAGCCGCGCCGCAGAAACAGGGCATCCAACAGGGTGATGTCGAACAGGCCGCGGCAACAGGACGAACAGCCCCGTCCGCAGGCGATCTTGTCTGCATGGCGCTCCATGCAGGAGGCGAACCAGCGATCCACCTCCCCCAGCAGGACTCCATAGCGATCCAGCAGTTCATCCATGGCGCACGACTACATGTAGACCATGACCTTCAGGTCGATGGTGCCCTCGGCGGTCTTGAAGGGGATGGTAACCCCCTTGCACTGCACGTTGATGCTGGTTCCCTCGTTTTCTTCGGGCGGCTCGGAGATGGCGCGCAGCTGGCCGGAGATTACCAGCGGCAACCCCAGGGCCACGCTGCCGTACTGCTCGTGGTACTTGGTCTTGAAGGCGCCGGCGATGTTGTTGGCCAGCTCCCCCACCGCGTCGCGGATGCAGTCGTCATCAGCCTCTTCAACCATGAGCAGTTCCCGCGCAACCGCCTGGGCCGACTTCTTGTCCGTGGCGATGATGATGTAACCGACCCGGTCGCCGGCCACTCCCACGATACCGGTGACATCGGAATCCACCGGATCGACCCGTTTTTCCACCTTACCGGCCAGAAGGTCGATATTCATGTAGCTCTTGAAGGTGTCCTGGGTGGCCGACATAATGGTGAACATGATTTCTTCAAAGGTAATGGGTGCCAAAGCGATCCCTCCTTATGGTGAATAGATGCTCCGCGCGGGGCGAAAGCGCCGTGGCGCCGTTCCCCAACCGGACGACGACTGCTCCAATTCTACCCGAACGCGCGGTTCCCGCTGATGTCCCGGAGAAAAATGCCCCCAGCAGGACCGTCTCATTCCCATTCGATGGTGGCGGGCGGCTTGCTGGAGATGTCGTACACCACCCGGTTGACCCCCCTCACCTCGTTGATGATCCTAGCGCTGATGCGGGCCATGTCCTCGTAGGGAAGCGGATACCAGCTGGCGGTCATGAAGTCTTTGGTCTCCACCGCCCGCAGGGCCACCACGTATTCGTAGGTGCGGCCGTCGCCCATGACCCCCACGCTCTTCACCGGCAGGAATACGGCAAAGGCCTGACTGATCTTGTGATAGTGGTCCGAAGCGTAGAGTTCCTCGATGAAGATGGCGTCGGCGCGGCGCAGGATATCGGCATACTCCTTCTTCACCTCCCCCAGGATGCGCACCGCCAGCCCCGGCCCCGGGAAGGGGTGACGCCAGACCATCTGGTGGGGGAGCCCCAGCTCTTCGCCGATGGCACGCACCTCGTCCTTGAACAGCTCCCGCAACGGTTCCAGAAGCTTCAACTTCATGTACTCCGGCAGCCCACCCACGTTGTGGTGGCTCTTGATGTTGTGGGCCTTGCCGGTCTTGGCCCCGGCCGATTCGATCACGTCAGGGTAGATGGTTCCCTGAGCCAGCCAGCGGGCGTCCTTGATCCAGTTGGACTCCTCGTCGAAGATGGTGACGAACAGATTGCCGATAATCTTGCGTTTCTTCTCTGGATCGCTTTCCCCGGCCAGGGCAGTGAGGAAACGCTCCTCGGCATTGACCCGGATCACCCTGACCCCCAGGTTCTCGGCAAAGGTGCGCATGACCTGGTCACCCTCCTCCAGGCGCAGGAGGCCGTTGTCAACGAAGACGCAGGTCAGCTGGTCGCCGATGGCCCGGTGGATCAGGGCCGCTGCCACGGAGGAGTCCACTCCGCCGGAGAGCCCAAGGATCACCCGTTCGCTCCCCACCTGCTGGCGGATTCGGGTCACGGCATCCTCGATGATCTGGCCGGGGGTCCAGCTGCCGGCACAGCCGCAGATGGAGCGCACGAATGTTTCGATCAGCCGGTCGCCCCGAGGAGTATGGTTGACCTCGGGGTGGAACTGCACACCGTACAGGTGGCGGCTTACGTCCTGGATGGCGCAGACCGGGGCGTTGTCGGTACGGGCAACGACCTGGAAACCGTCCGGAACGCGGGAGACATGGTCGCCGTGGCTCATCCAGACCGGGCTCACCCCTTCCACGAAGAAACCGTCGAAGAGATGGCCGGGCTGGCCCGCGCGGAACAGTTCGGCATGTCCGAACTCCCGCTTGCCGGCAGGCACCACCTCGCCGCCGAAGTGACGGCCCATGAGCTGCATGCCGTAGCAGATGCCCAGAACCGGCACTCCCAGTTCAAACAGTTCCTCGGCCACCGCCGGCGCACCCGGTTCGTACACCGACTTGGGGCCGCCCGACAGGATGATCCCCGAGGGTTTGAAGGCGCGGATGGCCGCCATTTTCATGTCGAAGGGGTGCAGCTCACAGTACACGTGGGCCTCGCGCACCCGGCGGGCGATCAGCTGGGTGTACTGGGAACCGAAATCGAGGATCAGGATCTTCTCGCTGTGGATGTCTCTTGTCATGGGTCAGTTCCCCACCCGGTAGTTGGGCGCTTCCTTAGTGATGGTGACGTCGTGTACGTGGGATTCCTTGAGGCCGGCGCCGGTGATGCGGATGAAGCGCGCCTTCTCCTGCAAGTCCGCGATGGTGGCGCAGCCGGTATATCCCATGCCGGAACGGAGCCCCCCCAGGAGTTGGTGGATGTTGGCGGAGAGCGGCCCGCGCACCGGCACCATCCCCTCGATCCCCTCGGGGACCAGTTTCACGTCCTCGCCCACGTCTGACTGGAAGTAACGGTCTTTACTGCCGTCCTGCATGGCGCCGATGGAGCCCATGCCGCGGTAGCTCTTGTAGGTGCGCCCTTGGTAGAGCACCGTATCGCCGGGCGATTCCTCGGTGCCGGCGAACAGCGATCCGATCATGACGCAGTCGGCGCCGGCAGTGATCGCCTTGGGGAGATCGCCCGAGTACTTGATGCCGCCGTCGGCGATGACCGGAACCCCGTACCTGTGGGCCACGCGGGAGCACTCCATGATGGCGGTGATCTGGGGAACCCCAACGCCGGCCACCATGCGGGTGGTGCAGATGGAGCCCGGCCCGATGCCCACCTTGATACCGTCGGCGCCGGCCTTGATCAGGGCCTCGGCCGCCTCGGCCGTGGCGATGTTGCCGGCGATGATCTCGGTTCCGGGAAAGGTGGCCTTGGCGCGGGCAATGGCGTCCAGAACCCCCTGGGAGTGACCGTGGGCCGTATCGATCACGATGACGTCCACGCCGGCCTTGATCAGGGCGTCCATGCGTTGCTCCATGTCGTCGGTAGGGCCCACGGCGGCGCCGACCCGCAGGCGCCCCAGGCTGTCCTTGCAGGAGTTGGGGTACTTCTTAACCTTCTCGATATCCTTGATGGTGATCAGGCCCTTGAGGAAACGGTCGTTATCCACCACCAGGAGTTTCTCCACCCGGGTGTGCTTGAGGTGCTCCTTGGCCTGTTCCAGAGTCGTGCCCACCGGCACGGTCACCAGGTTGCGCTTGGTCATGCGGGCCGAGATGGGGAGTTCGTAGTCGGTCTCGAAGCGCAGGTCCCGGTTGGTGAGGATCCCCACCAGTTTACCGTTGGGCTTGGTGATGGGAACGCCGGAGATGCGGTAGCGGGACATGATCTCCAGAGCCTCGCTGATTTTCTGGGTGGGGCGCATGGTGATGGGGTCCACAATCATGCCCGATTCACTCTTCTTGACCTTGTCCACCTCGAAGGCCTGCTTTTCGATGCTGTTGTTCTTGTGGATGATGCCCAGCCCCCCTTCCCGGGCCATGCAGATGGCGGTGCGCGATTCAGTAACCGTATCCATGGCCGCGCTGACCAGGGGGATGTTCAGCTGTATGTTGCGGGAGAGTCGCGTGGAGAGATTGGCATCGCGGGGAAGAACCTGGGAATGGGCTGGGATGAGCAGGACGTCGTCAAAGGTCAGGCCTTCGATCAGTGTGTCGAGAGACATAGGGCAGCTCCTGGCGCAAGAAAATTTTGCTGAAGTTAGTACAGCTAACCGGGCAAGTCAAGGCAAAAATTGTGTGCGCAAACATCCAAACAAAAACAAACTATCGTTACAAATCAGTACCTTTGAGCGGCTCATGCCGGACAGACAAAACGTCCCCCGGCCGGCGGCCGGTCCCACCGCGGCTCCCCCGGACCAGACCCAAGAACGGAGCCAGCGCGGAATGTCGCTCACCACGCGCCATCCCGCGGGAACGGTGATTGGGGTTCATACCGGGGTTATGCCGCCCCTTCCGGCAGACACTCTCCCCAGCGGCGGACATAGGCGTCCACATCGAATTTGCGGCGGCACCCGCTCTCGTTCATGAAACGGATCGTGCCAAAAACCGGCCGCCTCCCCCAGGCACGGTCATGCACCCCCCCCAGGCTCCAGGCGATACCGGCATAACCGTTGGGATCGCGGCCGTCCAGACTGTAGCGGTCGTTGAGTCTGATGGCGATCCGGAGCGCATCTTCCGGCGAGGCGCTCCATTCCAGGATCTTCTTGGCCCAGTACATGCGCAGGTAGCCGTGCATGCCGCCGGTCAGCAGCAGGCAGCGCTGGGCCGCGTTCCAGAGCGGGTCGTGGGTCCCGGCCCGTTCGAAGCGCTCCAGGGGATAGAGATACTCCCTCCGGTCGCGGCGATGTTCCCCGAGGCTCTTCCGGGCCCAGAGGGGAAAGCCCTCCACCCGGTCATAGTCCTGATTGTACAGACAGAAGTTGTCCGACAGCTCCCTCCTGACGATCAACTGCTCCAGGAACGCCTCGCTGGAGGGGGAGGAAAAGTGGCGCTTCACGGTTTCCAGGGCCACCCGCTGGGGTGAGAGTTGGCCGAAGTGCAGCCAGGGGGAAAGCCCCGATTGCCCGGGGGTACCGGGGTCGTTCCGCCGCTGGTCATAACCGGCCAGCCCCTGGTCGATGAAATCCCGCAGCCGTTCTCGCCCGCCGGTCTCTCCCGGGACGACCCCGCCCACCTCAGGTACGTCGCGATCGAGGGACAGTCCATGTATGAGGGCCGGCGGGTCAGGCTGCGGTGGCGCGGCGGGCCAGGCGTGGGGATGGGGGACCAGGAGGGGAAACTCCACCAGGAACTCGGGCAGCAGGCGCAGAAGCTTCGGCCGCAGGGTGTGGGCGCCGTACTCCTGCTTGTGGGACACGAAGCGGCAGGGAACGATGTTGTGGCTATCCACCTCGAAAACCGGGACCCCGCAGGAGCGAGCCGCCTCCTCGCGCCAGGCGCGCTTGACCCGCAGCGGATCGAAATCACTCACCACCAGGCCGACCCGGTACTGCTCCACGAACGTCCGGAGTTCTCCCACCGGCTCCCCCCGGTGGATGAAGAAGGGGATATGCAACCGTTCAAAACGGCGGGCGGTCTCCGCCAGCCCCCGCAACATGAAGCCGTACTGCCGGAGCGTCGCGCCCAGGAAGGAGGGGGCCAGGGTGAAGAGCACCGCCAGGGGCTGGCGGCGTTCCAGAGCCAGTTCCTGGGCGTGAAGCACGGCCCAGTTGTCGTCAGCCCTCTGGTCGCGGCTCATCCAGTAGACCACCGGTCCGTCGCGCTCGTCCTCCCGGTTCAGGAGGTGGATGCGCCGGGGGTCCACGACCATTAACGGTTCACCCGGGGGTCAAAGGCGTCCCTGATCCCCTCTCCCAGCAGGTTGTAGGCAAGCACCGTCACCAGGATGGCCAGTCCCGGGAACAGGGAGAGCCACCAGGCAAATTCGATATAATCCTTGCCTGAAGTAAGGATGTTGCCCCAACTGGGGGTGGGGGGCTGCACGCCGATGCCCAGGAACGAGAGGGCCGACTCTGTCAGGATGGCTCCGGCCACCCCCAGGGTGGCCGAGACCAGTACCGGAGACAGGGCGTTGGGGAGGATGTGGCGGAAGATGATGCGCAGATCGGAGCAGCCGATGCAGCGGGCCGCCGTGATGTAGTCCATCTCGCGGATGGAGAGGGTTTCGGCCCGCACCATGCGCGCCACCCCCATCCAGCTGGTGAGGCCGATGACGATCATGATGTACCAGATGGAGGGTTCCAGGAAGGTGATCACCGCCAGGATCAGGAAGAAGGCGGGAAAACAAAGCATGATGTCCACCAGACGCATCAGGCAGCCGTCCACCAGACCGCCGTAGTAGCCGGAGAGCAGTCCCACCAGAGTGCCGATGGAGACGGCGATGCCCACGGCAACGAAGCCGACCTTGAGTGAGATGCGGCTGCCGAAGATCATGCGGCTGAATACGTCGCGCCCCAGTTCGTCGGTGCCGAACCAGTGCTGCCAGGAGGGGGGAGAGAGCACCTGCCAGGCATCGATGGCATTGGGGTCGGCCGGGGCGATCAGGGGGGCCAGCAGGGAAACGACGAAGAGCCCGAGTACAACGCAGCCGCCGGCCAGGGCCAGACGGTTGCGTTTCAGGCGCTGCCAGACAACGGCGTACAGGTACGAAGCGGTCAGGGAGTTCATGCCCTCCCTCCCGCGCCGTGGCGGATGCGCGGATCGGCCAGGGCATAACTCAGGTCAGCAATCAGGTTGCCGATCAGGGTCAGGAAGGCGCCGATCACCAGGATGCCCATCACCACCGGGTAATCGCGGGACATGACCCCCTGGTAGAAGAGCTGCCCCATGCCGGGGATGGCGAAGATGGTCTCGAAGATGACGCTGCCGCCGATCAGTCCGGGGATGGAGAAGCCGGCCAGGGTGATCAGCGGCAGCAGGGCGTTGCGCAGGGCATGGCGGTAGATCACCACCCGCTCGGAAAGCCCCTTGGCCCGGGCGGTGGTGATGTAGTCCTGGCCGATGACCCCCAGCATGGAGGAGCGCATGTAACGCGACAGACCGGCCAGGCTGCCGAAGGAAGCCACCATGATCGGCATCAGCAGGTGTTTGGCCATGTCCCACAGGTAGAGGGCGGTTCCGTAGGTCTCGCTTCCCATGCTGTGAAGTCCGGATATGGGGAGCCAGTTCAGCCTGACCCCCAGGAAGTACATCAGCAGCAGTGCCAGCCAGAACGAAGGTACGGCAAACCCCAGGAAGACGAAGACCGTGATCCCCCGGTCGAGGAGGGTGTCACGATGGGTGGCGGCCAGGATACCGATGGGAATGGCCAGGCCGAACTCCAGCACCAGGGCGATCAGATTCAGGGAGAGGGTCACCGGCAGACGTTCGCCGATCTTTTCCACCACCGGGCGGTTATCGGAGGAAAACGAACGACCCAGATCCAGGCGGACCAACTTGCCCACCCAGTCGACATACTGCACGTGCAGCGGCCGGTCCAGGCCGTAGAATCTCTGGAGCCGCTCGCGGGCCTCCCTGCCCACCTTGGGGTTCATGGCCATCTGCATCTCCACCGGTTCACCCGGAGCCAGGTGGATCACGGAGAAGGTGATCAGGGTGATGCCCACCATGAGCGGGACCAGCATCAGAATGCGTTTTATCAGATAGGTCAGCATGGTTCATCCTTGCGCCGGATGGCGGCGGGATTCCCGGATGCGCAGCGTGCGCCGAATGGTGCCGAACGTCGGTCGCTCCGGGCAAAGTCCCGGTGCGTCAAGGAGTTTCCGGGCTCTTTCTCATGCACCACCCGTAAGCGCGTTCCGGCCCGGAACGGGCGTGTGCGCGCCACGCGGAGCATCGAGCCCAAGGTATACCATTTACGCCGGACCAGCGGCAATAACAAAGGGCGGCACGGGGCCGCCCTTAATCGGAAGCTTTTCAGCACCGGCCGGTCAGGCCGGGTTTTTCAGATGCTCCCTGCCAAACGGAGACATGCGCCGCAGGCGCTCGATGATGGCGGGAAGTTCACGGATCACGCAATCGATCTCGGCATCGGTGGTGTAGCGGGAGAGGGAAAACCTGATGGAACCATGGGCACAGGTAAAGGGAACCCCCATGGCGCGCAGCACGTGGGACGGCTCCAGGGAACCGGAGGTGCAGGCGCTGCCCGAGGAGGCGCAGATGCCCAGTTCCGACAGGAGCATCAGGATCGACTCCCCTTCCACGAACTCGAAGGCAATGGAAAGGGTGTTGGGAAGACGTTCTGCCGTGCCGCCGTTGATGCGGGAGTGGGGAATCGCCGCCAGAAGCTCCTCCTGAAGCCGGTCGCGCATGTCCTTGACCTGGCCGTTCTCATACCCCATGTGCGTTGCGGCCAGTTCGCAGGCCTTGCCCAGGGCGATGATGGCGGCGGCGTTTTCGGTGCCGGCGCGACGGCTCTTCTCCTGGTGGCCTCCCACCAGAAACGGACGGAACGGGGTGCCGCGACGCACGTACAGTACGCCGATCCCCTTGGGCGCGTGCAGCTTGTGGCCCGAGATGGAGAGCATGTCCACCGCGGAGGAAGCCATACGGATGGGGATCTTACCCACGGCCTGAACGGCATCGGAATGGAAGAGCGCTCCCTTGGCTTTGGCCAGGACCGCGGCCTCCTCCACCGGGAAGACCACCCCGGTCTCGTTGTTGGCCCACATGAGCGACACGATGGCGGTATCCTCATCCAGAGCGTTCCGGTACTCGTCCATGTTCAGACGTCCCTCGCCGTCCACGCCGATTTCCGTGACCCGGTACCCCTTCTGGATCAGGTTGCGGCACTGGGTCAGCACGGCCGGGTGCTCGACGCGGGAGGTGATCACATGCCGCCGGGTGGGAAGCACCTCCAGCGCCGATCGGATGGCCGTATTGTCGCTTTCGGTTCCGCAGGCCGTGAAGATGATCTCCTCGGGAGAGGCGCCCAGCAGGTCAGCCACCCGGTTTCTGGCCTCCACCACCTTGCCTTGCACCTGACCGCCGAAGAAATGCATGGAGCTGGGATTCCCGTACAGTTCACAGAAGTAGGGGCGCATCTCCTCGAAAACCGCCTCGTCCACCTTGGTGGTGGCGTTGTTGTCCAGGTAGATCTCCTTCATGCCGCCACCTCCTCGACAACAATGTCCTCGGCCACCAGGTCACGCAGCTTCTTCTCCACCATGCGGGCGGTGTTGCCGGACGAAGCGCACCCGGCGCAGGCCTTGCGGAAGGCGATCTGGACCCGGGTGCCGTCGATGTCGATCAGTTCCAGGTCGCCGCCGTCGGCCCAGAGCAGCGGCCGGATATCCCGCTCCAGCACTTCCTGGATCATCTGCATCCGCTTCATGTTGGAGAGTTTTTCAGGCCGTTTGCGCGGCTCTGATTCCTTACCCTCCAGCACCAGGGTGATCAGTTCCCTGATCTTGGGGATGCAGCTGCCGCAGGCACCACCGGCCTTGGAAAAGTGGGTCACTTGTTCGACGGTGGTAAGCCTGTTGGACTCGATCACCTTCTTCAGGTAGGCATCGGTTATACCGAAACACTTGCACACCAGCTCCCCGTCGTAGTCGGGGTAGGCATGGCCATGGTCATGCTCGCTGTCGTGGGCCGGGATCGGCTCGCCGCGGAACTTGGCTATGGCCACTTCCAGGGCCTCCTGTCCCATGACCGAACAGTGCATCTTTTCCTCGGGTAGCCCCCCCAGGAACTCGGCGATATCCTGGTTGCTGATGGACAGGGCCTCGTCCAGGGTTTTGCCCTTGAGCATCTCGGTCAGAGCAGACGAGGACGCGATGGCGCTGGCGCAGCCGAAGGTCTGGAATTTAGCGTCCACGATCCGTTCCCTGTTCTCGTCCAGTTTGAGATACAGCTTGAGCGCATCGCCGCAGGCCAGGCTGCCCACCTCGCCTATGGCATCGGCATCGGGGATGTCCCCGACGTTGCGCGGATTCAGAAAATGATCTTTTACGATCGGTGTATAGTCCCACATCAGTCATTTCCTCCAGACAACGTAAAAAGATTACCTGCCAACAATAAATGCACGGCCAGCGGCCATAATATCCGTCAGTCGGGCCTCCGAAGACGCCTCCCCATAGAGGCGCACCACCGGTTCGGTTCCCGACTTGCGGAACAGCATCCAGCTGCCGTCATCAAGAAGCAGCTTGACGCCGTCGATCCTGATAACCTCCCGTACGCGGGATCCGGCGATCCGGTCGGGAAGGGAACCTATCCTCTCCCCGTACCCCTCTTCCAGTTCGGGCGACAGCCGCAGATTTTCCCTGCGGGTAATGAAGCGCCCCACCTCCCCGTAGAGCCGCTCCAGCAACTCTCGCACGGTTTTCCCCTCCCGGGCAACCATCTCAGCCACCAGAAAACAGGCCAGAATGCCGTCCTTCTCGGGGACGTGCCCCTTGATGGAAAGACCGGCGCTCTCCTCGCCGCCAATTACGATCTTGTCCTGACTGATCAGCTCCCCCACGAACTTGAAGCCGACCGGTGTCTCGTACAGCGGGACGCCGTACTTCCTGGCCACCGCATCCACCAGATGGGAGGTGGCGACGCTGCGAGCCGCCCCACCCTGCATGCCGCGGACCCTGATCAGGTAGTCCAGGAGAAGCGCGATAATGTAATTGGGCTCGATGAAGCTTCCGTCGGCGTCCAGAATGCCGAACCGGTCGGCATCACCATCCGTTGCAAGTCCGAGTCCGATTTCAGGATCGCTCTTCACGAGGTCGATGAAGTCCGGAATATGCTTTTGGGACGGCTCGGGGGGATTGCCGCCGAAACAGGGATCGGGACGGTCGTTGATCATGCGGAACGCCACGCCGTGCCGGCGCAGAGGTTCATCCAGATAGCCGCGGCCGGTTCCGTAGAGCGGGTTCAGCGCCAGCGTGCCCAGCTTCCGAATGGCGTCGAAATCGACTTTGTCCTCCAGGTCCCGCAGATACTCTTCCCGGGGATCAATGGAGACCACGAGTCCCAGGCCGCGCGCTTCATCCAGTGAGGGACAGCGGAGCGGGGCGCTGCCAAGCAGTTCATTGGCACGTTGTTCGATCTCCCTCGTGGTCTCGGGAAGGGCAGGCCCGCCCCAGGAAGGGGAAAATTTGATCCCGTTGTACTCGGGAGGGTTATGGCTGGCCGTGAAGTTGATCCCTCCGGCGGTACGGCGGCGCAGGATTTCAAAGGAGATGACCGGCGTTGGCGTATCCCTGTCGCAGACGAAAGCGGTGACCCCCGCCCCGGCCAGGACCCGTGCCGCCTCATGAACGAAGCGCTGGCCCATGAAACGGGTATCGCACCCGATTACCAGCCCGTTTTCCGCCCCCCCCTGAGCACGGACATGCTCCGCGATTGCCTGCACCACAATCCTCACGTTGTCGAAGGTGAAATCTTCACCGAGAATGCCACGCCATCCGGACGTTCCAAAGGAAATACGCGTCATGATTCACCGCCCTTGAGTAAGAAGACAGCTTTAGTCGTGTTAAAGTAATACACCCGTATGCTCTCGTCAAGTCAAAGAGCCGTATATACAAAGGATTTTTAGTATTGACTTTGCAAGCTCATACTTGTTACAGTATTTTTCTCGTTACGCAAACAATTCAGGAGGATGAAAGACATGCAGTGTCAGACCGTACTTTCAGGTACCGAGTGTACCTTTTGGGGAAAACAAGGTTGTGTGTTTCCGGAAGGTTCCTGCCAGACAATCGTTGAAAACTGCGAGGGATGCGACCGAATCGTGGACGGCACCATCGGCAAGGTCTGCTCCGCCTACCCCGCCCCCGCCAAGAAATGGCTGAACGGCATATGCAATTTTGCCACCCACGTCAAAGTGGAAATCAAGGTCGACGACACCAAGGTCAACCCGCTGAAAGCTTCCAAAAAGGCCGCCGGCAAGAAGTAAGACACTCTACTCCTGGGTACTCTCAAGGGGGGGATTCCACATGAATCTCCCCCTTTTCTTCACGCACGGGGCAGGAACGCCAGCTCTTCAACCGGCGCGATCAGCCCCAGGTCCGCGGCGAGCCGGAAATAGCGCCGCAGGCCTGCAAGGTGGTGCTCGGTAAGGTCGTAGCAGATGTTGTTCCGCCAGTAATCTCCCAGCATTTCCTCCCCCATCCAATGTCTCTCCGGCGACACCCGGACGATGTCCTCCAAATGCTCCTCGGCATAACCTTTGGCGTGGCTCAGTTGGCGTGCAAGGCACCGCAGCTCCTCTTCCCGCCTGGCCAGCACCTCCCGGGTGGTAAGCCAGAGCGCGAACACGAAGGGAGTCGCCGTCCAGTCGTACCAGAGCTCACCCAGGTCATACACGAACAGGCCATGGTCGGACATACCCGCGCGCAGGGCCGCGTCGCCGATCAGCAGGATCGCGTCCCCCCTTCTCAGGGTAGCAGGGTCGTTCTGGTCGGTAACCTGGAAGTCGCAGCGACAGCCGTAACGGATCCCCAACAGGATTTTCAGCAGATTGACGGAGGTGGCTGATTCGGAGCTGAGCAGTACGGTGGTGTTGTCCAGCTCTTCGATGGGCAGGCGCGAAAAGAGCAGGACGCTCAGCACCGGACCCCGACTGCTGATGGAGACGTCGGGGATGATCAGATACCGGTCGGCATGGGTGGCGAAGGTGATTGACGAGCAGGGACAGACATCGATCCCGCCCGAAGCCAGCAATGCATTCAGGTGGGCCGGAACTCCGCGCAGATAGCGATAGCCGCTCTCCGGGTAAAGGGCGGCCAGGGCATGGAAGAGCGGCGTGCAGTTGGCGTATTCTATGCGTCCGATTCTCAGCATCAGCGGGTGCTCTGATAGAGGCGATCAGCGTCCCCCTCGACAAAACGGATCTGTTCGTGTTCCAGGAGCTGGCCCGTCACCCGCAGGAATAGGGTGATTGCGCTGTCATGGGTAACAGCGGCGGCTATCTGGCTGTTCTTGGCATCGGCCAGATCGTGTTCCACCTCCAGAAGGTCCTTCGTGGTGGCCAGGCCGACACTGTTCTTACGCATGAATGCGCGCAGACGTTCCTCGGCAAAAGCCCTCCCCCTGTCGGCGACCTCGATCTGCTTGAAGGCGCTTTCGATGGCGCGAATGGCGCTGAGCACCTCCTTGCGGGCGTTCTCCTCCAGGCTACGGATCCGCAGGGCGGTCTGGGCGCTCTTGAGGCGGCTCCTGCGGTAATCGTTCTCCGCTGCGTTGTTACCCAGTGGATAGCTGAAGCTGAGGCCGATACCCCAGGCCGGATAGTCCACGCTCCCCAGGTTCTCGATATCGCGGCCGTAACTGTGCCCCTGCCCCACCAGCGACCCGGAAACGGTCAGGTTGAGGTCGGGCCTAAGATTGGTTTTCAAGACCCGGGTTTCCAGTTCGCTGATATCCAGGCTCCGTTTCAGTTCCTTGATGTCGGGACGGTTCATGGCCTGCCGCAGGGCCTGCTCCTGGTCCACCGCGTAAGGGGCGCGGCGCGGCGCATCATCCGGGCGGATCTCCCCTTCTCCGGGGAGTTGCAGCAGCAGTCGCAGCAGATCCACCTGATCGTTGAACTCCTTTTCCGCCACGATCAGTTCCCGTTCCCGCGTCGTCACGCCGTATTCGGCGTTGAGAATTTCCATGGCCGGCAGAACGCCGGCGGCAACCCTGGCCCTGGTTTCCTGGAGGATTTTTTGGGACAGCGCCAGGGAGATCTTCTTGACCTCACGCACCTCCCACAGGCCGTAGAGCCTGAAATACTCGGTCCTGACCTGACTGACGGTGTTCTGCAGAAGATCCCGGAAGTGTTCCAGTGACGCGTATTTGGAGTACCGCGAAATATCGATCTTGAGGTCGGTGGCGTCCCGGCCCATGTTCTTGAGCAACGGCTGGCTGAGGGTGACGCCGATGCTGGACTGCCAGTAGTTGCTCCGTGCCGCGGACTGCCGGGACTTGGTGTGGCTGTTGTTGAATCCCAGCGTTGCGACGGCTCCGGTCCAGAAGAGCTGGCTCAGGGAGGAGTCCAGTACAAAGGAGTGTCCCTTGGTGGAGGCGCTGCCGTAGGAGCCGGCTACGGGATTGATAAAATCGTTGTAGGAGGTTTCGAGGTTGAGTTGGGGATCGTAGATGGCGCGGTTGCGGTTGATGTCGGCCTCGTACTGGGCGGGTGTGTACAGTTCGGCCCGCACATCCAGGTTCTTCTCCGCCGCCATGCGCACCGCCTCCCCCAGAGAGAGTCGTAACGGCTGGTCCGCGGCCCAGGCGCAAGCGGTCCAGCAGAAAAGAAGCGCAGCAACAACCGTCAGTGATCTCACGCCGACATCCTTGCATGAAAACCACGGGGCAGAGAGGCAAGTCTCTCCCTGCCTCGCGGCGGGACGCTCAATCCCTGTTTTCCACATACTCGGCATACTCTTCAGCCGACATCAGCCCCTTCAGCTCATCGGGGTCGTCCAGGGCCACTTCCAGCAGCCAGCCGCCGTCATAGGGATCGTCGTTGAGCAGACCCGGATTGTCCGCTGCCTCCACGTTGACCGCCTCAACAACACCGCTCACCGGGGCGTACAGTTCGGCGACGGTCTTCCGTCCCTCGACGGAACCGAAGGAATCGTCCTGCTCGACACTGTCCCCCTCGTCGGGCAACTCCAGCGCGGAAATGATGCCCAGCTCTTCCTGGGCGAAATCAGTGATGCCGATGACCGCCGTGCGCTTCTCGACCCGGACCCAGACATGCTCACGGGAATACTTGAGTTCTTCAGGAAAGTCCATAACTACTCCAGTACGATCCTCTCAAGGAAGGATGTGTCGATGTTGCCCTCGATGAAATCCTTGTTGTTCATGATTCTCTTCTGGAAGAAGATGGTGGTCTTGATCCCCTCGATAATGTATTCGTCCAGGGCCCGGGACATGCGCCTGATGGCATCCTGGCGCGTTTCGGCATGGACGATCAGCTTGGCTACCATGGAGTCGTAATAGGGTACGACGGTGTATTGATCATAGACAAATGAATCCACCCGCACTCCCAATCCCCCCGGCGGATGGTAAGCGGTGATCTTGCCGGGACAGGGGGTAAACTTGTGGGGGTCCTCGGCGTTTATGCGGCATTCGATGGCATGGCCGCTGATCTTGATGTCGTCCTGCCTGTAGCGCAGGGGGCAGCCGGCAGCCGAACGGATCTGTTCGCGCACGATGTCCACGCCGGTTATCATCTCGGTCACCGGATGTTCCACCTGCACGCGGGTATTCATCTCCATGAAGTAGAAGTTGTTCTGCTTGTCCACCAGAAACTCCACGGTACCCACGCTGTTGTAGCCCACCGAGGCGGCGGCCCTGACCGCGGCCTCGCCCATGGCGGCCCGCAACTCCGGGGTGCTGATGGTGGAGGGAGCCTCCTCGATCAGCTTCTGGTGGCGACGCTGGATGGAGCAATCCCGCTCCCCCAGGTGGATCACGTTGCCGTGCTTGTCGGCCAGGATCTGGATCTCCACGTGGCGGGGATGCTCGCAGTACTTCTCGATGTACACCTCGGGGTTGCCGAAGCCTGACTGGGCCTCGGCCCGGGCAGTGGCAAAGGCGTTGGCGAGCGCCGCCTGGGAGTGGACGATCTTCATGCCGCGCCCCCCTCCCCCTGCCGTGGCCTTGATGATGACCGGAAAACCGATCTCCTTGGCAATGGTCATGGCCTCGTCAACCGAAGGGACCCCCTCCTTGGTGCCCGGCAGGATCGGCACCCCCTGGGAGGTCACCGCCTGACGGGCGCTGATCTTGTCCCCCATGATGCGCATACTTTCCGGGCTGGGACCGATGAAGGTTATGCCGCACTTTTCGCAGATCTCGGCGAAATCGGCGTTTTCCGACAGAAACCCGTAGCCGGGGTGAATCGCCTCGGCATCGGTCAGCTCGGCGGCGCTGATGATGGCGTTGATATTCAGGTAACTCTGGGCACTGGCGGCGGGACCGATGCAGACGCTCTCGTCGGCCAGCTTGACATGCAGCGAATTGATATCGGGCTGGGAGTAAACCGCCACCGTCTTGATGCCCAGTTCCTTGCAGGCGCGGATGATGCGCAGGGCAATCTCACCCCGGTTGGCGATCAGAATCTTATGAAACATGTACGTGTAATCCCTTCTCTTCTCCTGGATGAACGGCGGATCGGAAATGCCGCGACCGCACCGCTCCGCAAAGGAGCGGCACGGTCACTCCCGCCGTCAGGCTACAGCTTTTCGATGACGAACAGCGGATCGCCGAATTCCACGGCCTGGGCGTTATCCTTGCATACCTTGAGAATCCGGCAACGGAACTCTGCCTCGATTTCGTTCATCAGCTTCATTGCTTCGATGATGCAGAGCATCTGCCCCTTTTCCACCACCTGGCCGGGCTCCACAAAGGAAGCCGCGCCCGGTTCGGGGGCGCAGTAGAAGGTGCCGACGATGGGTGAATTGATCGTGTCCCCCTCCATGGCCGGAGCGGCAACGGGCGCGGCAACAACGGCTGCGGACGGCGCCGGCGCGCAGGACACGGCGGCCTGGGGTGCCGGAGCGGACGGCAGCACCAGCTGCTCCGCACGCGCCCCCCGGCGAATTACGATCTTTTCATCGGAGTTTTCCATTTCGAACTCGGTGATATCCGTCTCCGTGATCATATCGAACAGTACCTTCAGGTCTTTGACATCCATGTTTATCTCCTTTGAAATGCGGTCGTGCTTTTCTGCCAGATCCGCACCGATTACCCGGTCGCGGGACAGATTCCTCATCCAGTCTATAAGAGCAGCAGTTCCTTTGGAACCTGCGTCAACAAACGGCAGCCATCGCCTTGAACCAGTACGGTGTCCTCGATCCTCACCCCGCCGAAACCGGGAATATAGAGCCCCGGCTCGATGGTGAACACCATTCCCTCCTGCACGGTCATGGAGGAGCGGGGAGAAATGGCGGGCTTCTCGTGGACTTCCAGGCCGACCCCGTGTCCCAGGCCATGGCCAAAGTACTCGCCATAGCCGCGTTCGCGGATATGGTCGCGGGCAACGGCATCCAGGTCGCGGCAGGACATACCCGGTCTGACCGCCGCGATGGCCAGGTCATGGGCCTCCCTGACCACGTCGTACAGTTCGGCAGCACGCGGGTCAGGCCTGCCCAGGGCAACGGTTACGGTTTCATCGGATACGTAGCCGTCCTTGCAGGCACCGAAATCAATGGTTACCAGTTCTCCGGAACGGATCGACTTTTCCGACGCCCGCCCGTGGGGCATGGCGCCCCGCTCCCCCGAAGCAACGATGAAATCGAAGGCGCGCCCCTCGGCACCGCGTAAACGCATCTCCCGCTCCAGTTCCCAGGCCAGTGAAGCCTCGCTGATACCGGGCTCCAGGCATGCAAGGCACGCCAGCAGCGCCTGGGAGGAGAGCTCGGCCACGCGGGAAAGCGCTTCGACTTCAGCCAGATCCTTGCAGGCACGGATCTGGTCCAGCTCTGCATCCAGAGGAATCAGCTCGCGGCCGCTCAGACAAGACGAAAGTTCACCGAAGACGGCCACGCTGGTGTGGGCGGACTCGAAGCCGATGCGCCCGAGCCCCAGTTCGTCGGCCAGTTCAGCCACCAGGGCGTTCCTGTCGCTGAATTGGCATACCCGGCACTCCAGCACCTCGGCGGCCGCCTGGGTCGTATAGCGCGAGTCGCACAGCAGGGAGCACTGATCCCGAGTCACCAGCAGCGCGCCCTCCGAACCGGTAAAACCGGACAGGTAGCGGATGTTGGCCAGGTTCGAGAAAAGAATCGCGTCCAGGTCATGGGCAGTGAAAAAGCGCTCCAGTCTGGCGCGCCTGATGTGTAGCATAGGTAAATCCATCAGCACAAATTGTTTTTTCCGGGTCGCCGCGCCGGATAACGGCGCGGCGACCCGGTCCGTTTCGGTGCACGGTGCCGTCCATGGCGTTCCGGCTTATCCACCAGGCGCCACTTCAATCTTAGCAACAAGCGGTTATGACGAGGCACTAAAGGAGCATGCGGGACAGTTCCCCGGATTTGAGCCGCAGCAGATAGCGCCCCTTACCCAGATTGGCGTCGCGATCCAGCACCAGGATGACGAACAACTCCTCACTCAGAATCCGCAGGACGACATACATGCCGCCGCTGGTGATGGAGATCTCCTCCATGGCGCCCACCTTAAGCAGTTCCACCGCGCGCCTGATATCGGCCAGCAGGGTGGAGTACTCCACCGTCAGCAGCTGCAGGTCGAAGCCGTTCTCATCCACGACGACCTGGTCAACGGGAATCCCGTCACTGGCCATGACAACAACGGCCCGGCCACCGGCGACACTTTCCACGATTTCCGTCAACGTATCCCTTAGCGACATGCCTTGATCCTCCTGATCGAGTCGAGCCACCCCTCCAGGGTAGCGATCACCGCATCGGCCCGTCCACGGGACGGTACGTCGGGAGGGAACGGCGTCGGTTCCGGCATGGCCACCCCCATCTTCACCACTGAATCAGGGGCGGCTTCAGCGGTCCCGGCCACGAGTTCCTCCAGCTGGGCGATGCGGTCCAGAACCTCGCGGTTGCCCGGATCTTCATCCGCAAGGGAGCGATAGATTTCGAGCGCCTTGGAGAAAAACCCCTGCTGGACGTACAGTTCCGCCAGGGTGACGGTGGAGAGCGGATCGGTGCGGGGCGCCTCCACCGCGGATGGCTGCGGCTCTTCCTCCAGCTCAAGCAGCATATCGGCGTCGTCAAGGTCGATGACATCCTCCTCGGCCGGCGGGAACGGCTCGGCGGAGTGAGGCGGAACCGGAGCCCCGTCTCCGGCGACGACCGCAACCGGAGGAGCCTGTTCCAGGAGCCGCAACTCCTCCCGGCACTCCTCGTCGTCGGGATGAAACTCCCGGACCACACGGTAGACCCGTTGCGCTCCCTCAATATCGCCCGAAGCAGCCAGCAGCCTGCCCAGAATCTTCTGTATCTCCGCATCCTCGGGCATTGCCGTCGCCACCGCTTCCAGAGCCCGGCGACTCTCCTCGGTCAGCCCCTTGGCGTAGCAGGCAAGGGCAAGGGCACGCTGACCGGCAACATAGGCGGGATACTTCTCAACCCCCAATCGCGCGGTGTGCAGGGCATCATCCACCAGGTTGAGCTTCAGGTAGGCATCCGACAACCGGGCGAAGAGGTAGGAATCGGGATGTTCCCGCAGATATTCCTCGTAGTTTTTGATATCAGACCAGAAAGATGCAGGTTCATGTTGCATGATTCAGACCTCCAGTCCACTCAGGGTGAGCAGTTGCTCCACGGTCAGGTTCACTACGACACAGTCGCCGATGCCGCGATTGCAGACATACCTGATGATCCCGCCGCGGCTCTTCTTGTCCGTCAGCAGGGTCTCGGCCAGTCGGCTCCGGTCCACCGGCGGAGGGGCGCACGGAAGGCCGAAACGTTCCAGGAGCGCAACAACGCGGGCAACGTCCCGTTCGTCGCAGTATCCGCCGGACTGGCTGATCCGGGCGGCAAGCACCATGCCGATGGCCACCGCCTCGCCGTGCACCAGCGTACCATAGCCCGCCAGTGTTTCAATGGCATGCCCCAGGGTATGGCCGTAGTTGAGGATAGCGCGCAGCCCGCTCTCCTTCTCGTCTTGCTCCACGACCCGCGCCTTGAGTCGGCAGCAGTCAAGGACGATGTGCTCCAGGCAGTCGGCATCCATGTTCAGGATGGCGGCGCTCTCCCGCTCCAGAAACTCAAAAAAGGGACGTTCCATGGCCACGCCGTACTTGACAACTTCGGCCAGGCCGGCGCGGAACTCGCGCCGGGGCAGCGTGGCCAGGGTCGCCACGTCGATCAGTACCATACGCGGCTGGTGAAACGCGCCGATCAGGTTCTTGCCCCGGGGATGGTCGATGGCGGTCTTGCCGCCGACGCTGCTGTCAACCTGCGCCAGGAGTGTGGTAGGCACCTGTACGAAGGGGATGCCGCGCAGGAAGGTCGCCGCGGCAAAACCGGCCAGATCGCCCACCACGCCTCCCCCCAGCGCTACGATAAAGGAGTTGCGATCCAGTCCGGCCTGAATCAGTTCGTCATAGACACGGTTAAGAGTCGTCGAATTCTTGTGTTCTTCTCCGTCGGGGATCAGAATCTGGCTGACCTGGTTGCCAGCTTCGGCCAGTGAAGCGCGGACCGTCTCGGCGTACCGTTCCGCCACGGCGGGATTGCTTATCACCGCCACGCGACCGGAGAGCCCCCGGGCGAGGCAGCAGCGGCCCAGAGTGGCAAGCGTATCGCTGCCGATCACAATATCGTAACTGTTGTCCCCCAGATTAACGGTCAGCGTACTCACGCGGGCAACCCCTTTAAAACCTTCATGATCTTTGCGGCAACATCTTCCACGGAAACCGCGCCCGTGTCAATTCCAATCATTGGCCCGCGGCACGAAAACACTCCGTCCAGAGGCGATTCATAGATGCGCCCACGGTCACAGACCCCGGATGCGCTGGAGATAGGCCTCGTGGTTGCACCTGATTTCGGCAACGGAGTCGCCGCCGAACTTCTCCAGGAAGGCATTGGCAATTTCGATGGCCACGACCGCCTCGGCCACCACCAGCGCGGCGGGAACAGCGCAGGTGTCGGAACGCTCGACCGCTGCCTCGAACGGCTGGTGGGTCAGCATATCCACGGAACGGAGCGGCTTGTAGAGGGTGGGAATCGGTTTCATGGCGGCCCGGAGGATGATCGCCTCGCCGTTAGACATTCCCCCTTCGATGCCGCCGGCATTATTGGTAGCACGGAAATAGGAGCCGCCGGAGCCTGCCTGATCCTGCTCCCCATGACGGAAGATTTCGTCATGTACCCGTGAGCCGGGCAGACGGGCGGTCTCGAAACCGCTGCCGACCTCGACCCCCTTGATGGCCTGGATACTCATCAGCGCCATGGCCAGCCGCGCATCAAGTTTGCGATCCCACTGCACATGGCTCCCCAAGCCGGGGGGGGCGCCGACCACCTGCACCTCCACCACCCCCCCCAGGGTATCGCCACCAGCCTTGGCGTCGTCGATCAGTCGCTTCATCTCCTGCTCGGCGGCACTATCGCAACAGAACAGGGACGATCGCGCGGCCAGGGCCCAGTTTTCCTCCAGCGGGGCGGCGGGATCCACGGCCCTCACCCCACCCAGCTCGCGGACGACACCACCCACCCGGACGCTGAACAGCCCCAGCAGGGCCTTGGCGGTCGCTCCCACTGCCACACGCACGGCGGTCTCACGGGCGCTGGAGCGCTCCAGGATGTTACGCAGGTCCCGGTGTCCGTATTTGAGGGCGCCGCCCAAGTCGGCATGGCCGGGACGGGGACGGGTCACAGCCAGGGCCTCATCACGGAACTCCGGCAGGGGCGACATCTTCGTGCTCCAGTTTTCCCAGTCGCGGTTCTTTACCACCAGGGTAACCGGCGATGCCAGGGTCTCGCCCCAGCGCACCCCGGAGAGGATCTCGGCCTGGTCCCTCTCGATCTTCATCCGGTCACCGCGGCCGTATCCCTGCTGACGCCGCGCCAGTTCCCGGTTGATATCCCCGGCCAGGAGCGGCACACCGGCAGGAATCCCTTCGATAATGGCGGTCAACTGTGGTCCGTGGGATTCTCCCGCTGTCAGATAACGAAGCATAGAAATAAAAAAACCTCCATGAGGATAGATAATATGGGGCAAAATAGCATCTATGCCGGCCGCTGGGCAAGGCAAAAGACTGCCGCTCGATGACCACGGGGTACCTGCCGGCAAGGAGACGGCGCCGGTGACAGGTGAAAGAGTACGGAACAGGGAGCGGAAAGCAATCTTTTCCCGCCATAATCCGTCGGGGAGCACCGGGAAGGTACGGAACCGCTTCACGCGGTCGCCCGCGGGTGAACGTCCGATTCACCGCCAGGGCTCGGGTAACGGCCAATTAACACTTGCCGACCAGGTACTTTTGTATAAGAATCAATCAGTGCGCGCGGGGGGGCGGATGCTGCCGCATCCAACCTCCGCGGCCCCATCATCCGGTACGGAAACCGGATCAGGTCAACCACCACGTTTTACCCCGCACAACGAAATGGAGGAACGACGCGCATGTCCTTTGCAGGCGATCTGGAGCACTTACCCATAGTCGATGTGATCCAGCTGCTCCACTCCACGAGAAAGACCGGCACGCTTTGCCTGAGGAGCTCCAAGGGAGAAAGTCAACTGGTCTTCAACGACGGCTACATCGTCAGCGCCAACCACGTCCAGAACACCATCCGTATCGGACAGATCCTGGTGGAGATGTCAGCCATCACCCCCCAGCAGCTGGAACAGGCCCTCGAACGGCAGAGGCGTGACGGCGACGGCCGCAAACCGCTGGTAGCCACCCTGATTGAAGGAGAGGTCATCGACCGCCAGGTTGCCTTTGCCGGTCTGGAAGCCCTGATAGAGATGACCATCGTCGAAGTGTTGACCTGGACCAGCGGCACGTTCGCCCTGGATGTGGACACGAGCGTCATCAGCGACGAGTACCGGTATTTCCCCGAAATCCTCCAGCAGAAGATCCAGCTGAACACCCAGAACATCCTCATGGATGCCTTGCGCATCTACGACGAGAAGATGCGGGACGGCACCCTGGAAAAGGGCACCTTCCCGGCTACGGCCGACAACGGAACCGCTGAACAGAGCGGCATCATTACCGCCGACGTACTCGGTCTGGAAGACCTGGAGAAACTCGAGAAGAAGATTCCTGATGTGTTCCTGGGCCTCAAGGAATACGATGCCTCGGAAATCCATCGTCAACGTATCCGGGAGGCGCTGCCCGACCTCTCGCCAAACGACCAGAGCCGGCTCTTCGAACTGCTGCGGGAATACTCTGACCAGCCCCCTTCCACCCCGACGACGCAGTCCCCCTCCCCGCCCCTGGCGGTGATCGCCTTCAGCAACGATCCCTTGATCACCCACATGATCTCCACCGTGTGCAGGCACGAGGGGGTCTTCGTCTTCTCCACCGACGACGCGAGCAACCTCGACCCGATCATCGACCAGTCCTTTGCCAAAGAGCTGATACCGCTCCTGGTCATCGACGCGCCGCTGGACACCCAGGGGCCCTTCTCCCCCGGAGAAGTCCAGGGGCTTGTGCTGCGGGAGCGGGAACGCTACCCCCACATTCCCATCCTGCAACTGGTTGCTCCAACAGACCAAGAGTTCCCCCTGCTGGCCCTGCAGGCCGGCGTGCGCGGCGTCCTGGCCAGGCCCCCCAGGGGAGAGCGGGAGCCGGGGTTCGTGGACAGCAGCGCCAGGTTCATGAAGGCGTTCCACCTGACGCTCCGGAAAAACTACGCCGGTTCGGACCAGCGCGTCCTGCGGGACTTCAAGGAAGCGGTCTATCGCCTGGAGCACCAGCCCGGGCTCCCGGAGTTGGCCTTCGTGGTGCTCGGATTCGCCGCGACCATGTTCGAGCGAACCCTCACGCTGGTGGTGCGGGAAAACCGGCTGGTCGCCGAAAAGAGCTTCGGCGTCAGGGGGGACAGGGGCACGGGAGCGTCCGAGCCGCTGCTATTCAGCGTGCCCTTGGGAGAGGCGTCGGTGTTTCGGGACGTACTCGTAAGCGGACGATACGTCTACGGCCACTGTACCGACGCGGTCCTGCGCGACCATCTCCACGCGCAGATCGGAATGCCCCGCAGCCCCAAACTGATGTTGATGCCCATCAAGGCCCTGGGACGAGTCGTCGCCCTGATCTACGGGGATTTCGGCGACACGGCCGGCTCGCCGCTTCAGATCGAACTCCTGGACATCGTGGCACGCCATGCCGGGTTGCTGCTGGACATCAGCCTGTACCGCAAACGCCATCAGACCGCGACCAGGAAAGGCAGCCAGCCCCCCCCGCGGCCATAACAACAAGGGAGAACCATGGACCTCAATATTCTGCACCAGATCCTGGAAATCGCCTTCCAGAAACGCGTTTCCGACCTGCACTTCGAGGTGGACAATCCCCCCTTTTTCCGGGGCCGGGGCCAGCTGATCCGCTCCAAAATGCAGAACCTGACCCCCCGGGACACAGAGTTCATCGCCGCCCGCATCCTGGAGCAGAACAATCGCCAGATCAACAGCGACTTCAAGGAACTGGACGCATCCTATGCGTTGCCCAGCGGGGGACGCTTCCGGGCCAGCGTGTTCAAACAGCGCGGACACTTCGGCATCATCATGCGCGTCATCCCCCCCCACATCAGCACCTTCCAGGAGCTGAACCTGCCGCCGGTGCTGGAGGAAATCACCAAGGCGCCCAACGGCCTGATCCTGGTCACCGGCCCCACTGGAAACGGCAAATCCACCACCCTGGCGGCCATGATCAAGTGCATCAACGAACACAACAACTACAACATCATAACCATCGAAGATCCCATAGAATTCCTCTTCACCTCCCAGAGGAGCTGCATCATCCAGCGGGAAGTGGGCATCGACACCGCCAGCTTCAACAGCGCCCTCAAGGCCGCATTGCGCATGGATCCGGACGTGATCATGGTGGGGGAGATGCGCGACTCGGAAACCATCGACGCCTGCATCAAGGCGGCGGAAACCGGGCACCTGGTCCTGACCACCCTGCACACCCAGGGCGCCGTCTCCACCATCAACCGCATCCTGGGCAACTTCCCCCCCGATGCCCAGGAAGTCATCCGCCAGCGCCTGGCGGATATCCTGGTGGCAACCGTCTCCCTGCGGCTGGTCAAGGACACCACTGGAGAAAACATCCTGCCGGTGGTGGAGATCATGCGCGCCACCACCACCATCCAGGCCTGCATCCGCGAGGGGCGCCTGAACGAGCTGGAAAAGCACATCGAAAACGGCAGTTCCCAGTACCAGATGCAGTCGCTTGACCAGCACCTGCTGCAACTCTACAAACTGGGGCGCATCACCATCGAGGACGCCAAGCGCCTGACCCATTCCATGGACCTGGAGCGCAAACTGGTGTTCGACTCATAGGCCGGCGCTTTCCCGCCGCCGTCAGTCATCCACGGCCAGATAGGGGGTGTTGACCAGGTTGACCGGAGCACCTGCCAGAAACGAGGCAACGTTGACGGCCGCCAGCTCCACCAGTCTCCGGCGCGCCGCCAGGGAGGCCCAGGCGTTGTGCGGCGTAATCACGCAGTTGGGGGCCGACAGCAGCGGGTTATCCTCCCGGGGCGGTTCCTGGGCAAGCACGTCCAGCCCAGCCCCGGCAATGGTTCCCGAGCGGAGCGCCCACGCCAGATCAGCCTCCTGTATCAATCCTCCCCGGGACGTATTTATCAGAAAAGCGCCCGGCTTCATTACCGCCAGCAGCCGGGCGTTGACGAAGCCGCTGGTTTCGCTGGTCAGCGGGCAGTTGAGGCTGACCACGTCAGCGGTCCCGAAGAGCTCCTCCAGGGGGACGAAACGCACCGGCAACGATCCGAGACTCTTCGGCATGCGCTGGACATGGACGATCACGCGCATACCGAAGGCGGCGGCAATGCGTGCCACCGCCTGCCCGGTGGAACCGTACCCGACCACCCCAATGGTCAGACCGTTCAGCTCTACGATGGGCTTGCGATAGAAACAGAAGTCGGGACAGCGGCTCCACTCTCCCGTGCGCACCGCGGCGTCATGGCTGCCGACCGCCGAGGCCAATTCCAGCAGCAGGGCAAACACAGCCTGTGCCACCGCCTCCGTTGCATAGGCGGGAACATTTGAAACCGCAATGCCCCGTTGGCCGGCGGCCCTGAGGTCCACGTTGTTGCACCCCGTGGCCAGAATTGAAACGTACTCGAGCCTGGGAAGCGACTCCAGCACCACGGCATCCAGCACGCACTTACTGGTTAAAAGAATGCGCGCCTCCCGGGAACGTTCGACGATCAGCTCGGGCTGTGTTCGGTCGTACACCAGGCATTCACCCAGAGCACTCAGCGGTTCCCAGCTGGCGTCGCCCGGATTGATGGTATGACCATCCAGGATCACGATTGTGTTCTTCTCGCCCATGGCCGCACGATCCTCCCGTAAAAATTGTTGCGTCGAATTGTAGGGTTATCCCGGGGAAAGTCAAGGCTCTCGTGCCGGTGACACGGCTTTTCCGCAGACTCGGGAACCTCCGAACCAGGCTGGAGCCCGTCAACGGACACGGTTGACACCTCCGCCGATTAAGGCTATGGTTAAAAATCTAATTTCAGACACTTACGCGTGACAGGCGCTTCCAGAACGAACTTCCGTTGTGCCACAGACAGGATATGCCCTACCAACTCGGCAACAGCCCGGAACAACATACGCTGACCCACCTGAGCAAACTGGGATCAAACCTGATCGACTCCGTTGTGAAGCGCTTTTCCAACCCCCTGACGGCACGACGCAACCGGTTTATCCTGCTGGTGTTGACCGCGCTGCTCCTGAGCCTGATCATCCTGCCCAAGCAGCACCTCATCTCCTTCGATTTCAGGCCCGGAGACATCGCGACCTCCGACATCCGCGCCCCCAGGGACTTTCTGGTCGAAGACCGTGTTCTCACCGAACAGCGTCGCCGGGAGATCAGCAACAGCGCCCCGATCATCTACAACTTGAGCGACCGGGTCCCTTCCTACTTGGTGGAGAAGCTGGAGCAGGCCCTTGCGGTCATCCGCGAAAAGCGGACAACGCTCCCCCACGGCGACCAGGAAACCTGGCGCAGGCTGCTTGCTCCCTCCCTGGACACGGAGCTGAGCGCCGCCGAACTGAAGGCACTGCTGCGCATGGAATCGGAACGAGACTTCCTGGCCGACGCCGCCCGCCAGCTCAATGAGCTGTACCAGCGCAAGATCGTGCTGGACGGCCGGGTTTTCCAAACCAACAGCAGGCGGGGAATCGAGGTCCTGGACAACAACGGCCACCTGATCGCCAGCGGCAACCAGACGGTCAGCTATACTGAGATTGCCGACGCGCGCCGCATGGTCGCCGGCTGGCGCTTCCCAGGGCTGGCGAAGAAGGAAGACGCCCGTCGCATCTCGGCAATAATCTCCCGCATCCTGCTGCCCAACCTCTTCTACAACCAGGAGGCGTCGGAAATCCGCGCCGCGGCGGCCAGGGAAGCGGTCAGCCCGGTTCTTTTCAAGGTACAGAAAGGTGAGATGATCGTCCGGATCGGCGATCGGATCACCGCGGAGCAGTCCCAGAAGCTGCGCAGCATCTTCCAGGAGAACCGGGACGAGAACCGGCTCTTCGCGTCGATCGGGACATTCGCCACCATCCTGGTGCTGCTGTACGCTCCCTACCGTTTCGCCTGCAAGAATATCCGCAAATTTGACCCCACCAACAAGGACATTCTGCTGGTTTCGCTGCTGATGACCGGCAGTTTCCTGCTCTTCAAGACCGCGCTCCTGATCACCCACAGCATCGGGCCGGTGTTCCCCTACATCGAGACGAACAACTACTACTACCTGTTCCCCTTTGCCGCAGGAGCCATGATCGTGCGCATCTTCCTCAACTCCGAGGTGGCCCTGGTCTACTGCGCCATCCTGGCGCCGCTGTTGGGGATCATGTTCGAAAACAGCATGTTCGTGGTAATTTACGTCCTCCTGGGCAGCATCGTCGGCGCCCACGGCATACGCCAATGCACCAGCCGGGGCACGATCTACGCCGCGGGCCTGAAGGTGTCGGCGGTCAACCTGGCTCTTGCGCTCGCCTTCCAGACCTTCAGCAACACTCTCTTCAGCATGCAGACCGTCTACGCGGCCCTGTTCGCCGTCGTAAGCGGCATCGTCAGCGCAGGCCTGGTTTCCGGTTTCATTCCGCTCATCGAGACCCTGTTCAACTACACCACTGACATCAAGCTGCTGGAACTGGCCAATCTTAACTCGCCCCTGCTCAGGGACCTCATGGTGCGGGCGCCGGGGACCTATCACCACAGCGTGGTGGTGGGGAGCCTGGTGGAAGCGGCCGCCGAAGCGATCAACGCCAACCCGCTCCTGGCGCGGGTGGCGGCCTATTATCACGATGTGGGCAAGGCATCCAAACCGCTCTACTTCATCGAAAACCAGGGGAGCGAGTACAACCGCCACGACAAGCTCTCCCCCAGCATGAGCGCCCTGATCCTGATCTCCCACATCAAGGAAGGGGCGGAGCTTGCCCGTGAATACCGCCTCGGCCAGCCGATCATCAGCATCATCCGCCAGCATCACGGCACCGCTCTGATAAAATTCTTCTACGACAAGGCCAGAACCCAGGGCGCCACCAGCGGCCAGGGCGTGGAAGAGCGGGACTTCCGCTACCCGGGTCCCAAGCCCCAGACCCGCGAAGCCGGGATCGTCATGCTGGCCGACTGCGTGGAGGCCGCCTCGCGCACCCTGGTCAACCCCACTCCGGACCGTATCCAAGGCATGGTTCAGAAGCTGATCAACAACATCTTCATCGACGGTCAGCTGGACGAATGCGAGCTGACCCTCAAGAACCTGCACGAGATCGCCAGGAGCTTCAACCGCATCCTCAACGGCATATTCCATCACCGCATCGACTACCCCGATCCGGTGCACAAGGGTGGCAACGGCAAGAAAACAATGCTTCCCGCCAGGCAGAAGAGCCAGGCCCGGCAGGAGCAGGGAGGTAACGACAGTGCGGATACTGTTGAGCAACCGCCAGAGACGGCACCGGATCAGCAGCTCCCGGTTGAGACAAGTGGCGGCGAGGATATTAAACGACTTGGGATGTCCTGAGGAGACGGAGCTGTCCGTCTCCATCGTGGGGGACCGGGCCATCCGGCGTATCAACCGCGACTACCTGGGCAGGGACCGCCCCACCAACGTGATCTCCTTCTCCCTCCAGGAAGGGGAGTTCGGCGCCGTCGGTTCCCCTGCGCTGGGCGACGTGGTCATCTCGGCCGACACAGCCCGACGGGAGGCCGACGAAGGGGGGCTGGAGTTCTTCGAGCGGCTCTGCTTTCTGCTCCTGCACGGCACCCTGCACCTGTGCGGGTACGACCACGAACGCAGCGGCGATGAGGCCGCGGCCAGAATGGAGGCCAGGGAGGAGGAGCTATTCAACACCCTGAAGAGCGACGGGTTGTTAAACCCGAACGATTCATAGACTCTGCCAACTGCGCCATCGAGGGTATCCTGCACGCAGTGCGGGCGGAACGGCACATGCGCCACCACTTCACCTTCGCGCTGCTGGTGCTGCTGGCGGCCCTGTTCCTGCGGGTGACACCGGTGGAATTCGTCCTGCTTGCCCTGTCGATCCTGTTCGTGCTGTCCGCCGAACTGCTCAACACCGCCGTCGAGGCGGTGGTGGATCTGATATCGCCGGAATACCACCCCCTGGCCAAGGTCGCCAAGGACACCGCGGCGGGGGCGGTTCTGGTGGCTTCCATCGGCGCCGCCATTGTCGGCTACATGGTTTTGTCGCGGCACGTTTTTCCCCTCTACGCGAAGGTTCTTACTATGTACGGTTCTCCCGCCGATCAGGGGACGATTGTAGCGGTACTGGTAGTCATCATCGTCGTCATCATGATCAAGAGTATGACCCACCGGGGGACCGCCCTGGAAGGGGGGATACCCAGCGGCCACGCGGCCGTGGCCTTTGCCATAGCCACCGCGGTATCCCTCAATACCGCCGATCCGCTCATCTCGCTGCTCTGCTTCGCCCTGGCCGCCATGGTCAGCCATTCGCGCCTGCTGATGCGGATTCACACCCTGCGCGAAATCGTTATCGGCTCGTTCGTAGGGGCCGCCATAACGGCGATCGTGCTGTTATTATTCAAGAGTTTTGTCTAAACAGGGGCAGCGCCCCCGGCCCGGGTGCGGGAGCCTCCGCGGGCCGTAGTACTTCTATATAAACGCGTACGGGAGGAAGGAAACGTTGGAAGAGGAGAGTAGCCGGAAACCGGGCTTCCTGAAGCTTATCGAGCGCTTCATCCCAGGACGGAAAAAAATGACCGCCTGCGAGATCCAGGACCTGATCAGGGTAAGCGAAGACGAGGGGGTGGTCAACGAGGAGGAGGGAGAGATGATCCGCTCCATCTTCTCGCTGCGTTCTACCGTGGTGCGCGAAGTCATGGTGCCCCGCATCGACATGGCCTGCGTCTCCGTTGACGCCACCGTCCGGGAGATCCTGGAAACCATCCTGTCCTGCGGTCATTCGCGCATTCCGGTCTTCGAGAACAGCATCGACAACGTCATCGGGCTGCTCTACGCCAAAGACCTGCTCAAATACTGGGGACTTTCCGACGACCTCATCCACATCCGCTCCATCATGCGGTCCCCCTACTTCATTCCCGAAACCAAGAACCTGGAGCAATTGCTCCAGGAATTCAGGGATAAACACGTCCACCTTGCCATCGTCATCGACGAATATGGAGGCACGTCCGGATTGATCACCATCGAAGATCTTCTGGAACAGATCGTCGGCGATATCCAGGACGAGCACGACCGGGAGGAGGCACTCTTTACGGTCAACGACGACGGTTCGGTCACCGCCGATGCCCGCATGCCCATCGAGGAGCTGGAGGAGCTGTTCCAGGTGGAGATCGAGCGGGACAAGTTCGATACAGTGGGCGGACTGATCTTCCACCTGACCGGCAAGATCAGCGCGTCCGGCGAAATTGTCGAGAACGACCAGCTGAGCATCACCATCCTTGATTCCGATGAACGCAAGATCAAGCTGGTTTGCATCACCCGCAGGCGCGACGGGGAAACGGATACCGAGTGAGAACTGATTCCCTGTACACGCGCGCGGCCGGCCTCGTGGACCGTCCCGGACGCCTGGCCATCGCTTCCGGCATTCTGGTGGCCCTCTCCTTTCCCAATCCCGGATTCTCCTTCCTGGCATGGGTGGCATTGATCCCGCTGCTGATGGCCCTGGAGGGCGCCACACCGCTCACCGCCTTCCGCGTCGGTTTCACCTGCGGCTTCAGCGCCTACGCACTCATCCTCTACTGGATCAACATCGTCATCACCCGCTACGGTCACCTCCCCTGGGAGGTCAGCATTCCGCTCTACCTGCTGCTCTCCGCCTGGCTGGCACTGTTCTACGCCCTGGCTGCCCTGGCGGCTCGCCAGGGGGAAGGGGCGGGATTCAAGAGCGCCTTCACCCTGCCGGTGGCCTGGGTGGCGGGAGACCTGCTGCGCTCCTTTCTCCTGACCGGATTTCCCTGGGCCATGCTGGGGCACTCCCAGTACCGCATCCTGCCCCTGATCCAGATCGCCGACATCAGCGGGGTCTACGGCATCACCCTCCTGATCGTGCTGGCCAACGTTGTCTTCTACCGCGTGCTGCGGGCCAGTTGGGGCAAGGCGGCCCCCTACCCGGTCAAGAGCGCCCTGGTGCTGTTCCTGGGCCTGATCTCAACCCTCTATTACGGCTTTGACCGGTTGAACGTGGCCGGAACCGGTGACGGCCGGCCGCTCAGGGTCGCGCTGATCCAGGGCAACATCCCCCAGGACGTGAAGTGGAGCCCGGCCTTCCGGGACAGCACCCTGGCAGCCTACGAGCGGTTGACCAGGGAGGCGGCCCGGGAACCGCTCGACCTGGTGGTCTGGCCGGAGAGCGCGGTTCCCTTCTTCCTGCAGGACCAGCCCCGGGAAGCGGCACGCATCAGGCAGCTGGCCCGGGAGCTGAACAGCCACCTGCTGCTGGGCAGCCCGGCCCACGAGACCCGTAACGGAAACCTCACCTTCCTGAACAGCGCCTACGTCATCTCCCCCGGGGGAGAGACCATCGCCAGGGGCGACAAGCTGCACCTGGTGCCCTTTGGCGAGTACGTCCCCCTGGGACGCCTGCTCCCCTTCGTCGACAAGATGGTGGTCGGCATCGGCGATTTCGCGGCCGGAGACGAGGCAGCTCCCCTGCCGGTGGGTTCAACCCGGGCAGGGCTTCTGGTCTGTTACGAGGCCATTTTTCCCGAACTGGCCCGGCAGTACGTACGCAACGGCGCCCGCATACTGGTCAACATCACCAACGACGCCTGGTTCGGCAGTTCCTCAGCTCCCTACCAGCACCTCGCCATCGCCGCCTTCAGGGCCGTGGAAACCCGCACCCCCCTGGTCAGGGCGGCCAACACCGGCTTCACCGCCATCGTGGACCGCAACGGCCATATCCGCACCCTGACACCGCTGTTCCGGGAAGCGTTCATCGCCGGAGAGATCACCCCCGGAAGGGACGACTCGCTCTACGTGCGCATGGGTGACGCTCTTGCCTGGGCCTGCCTGCTGCTCGCGGCCGCCGTTGCCCTGCTGTCGTGGAAGCGGACGGTGACGTACGACAGACGGGCCGGGCACGGAAACAGCGCCGACGCAGCAACCTGACAGCGACAACCACAAACGTGCGGAGCGAACCGGTGTGCTCGAACGCAGCCAGTCGCCCACCGCCTGATCGAGCATCAGAACATATCCAAACAGACAAGGAGTAACACTATGTTTCGTGAAGAGAAATCCCGACTGAACGACCTGGAGGAACGTATCGCCAAACTCAGGGGGTCCCTTTGACGTAGATGCCAAGCGCGAGTCGATCCAGGAGATCGAATCCCGGATCGCCGCCCCCGGTTTCTGGGATAACGCGGAAGCCTCCCAGGGAATCCTCAGGGAACGCACCGGTCTGGAAAAGATCGTGCAGATGTGGGACAGCCTGGTGCGGCAGGCGGACGACGTGCGGGTGATGATCGAACTGGGAGAAGAGGACGAGGACGAGGAGACCCTGGCGGAAGTGGCCGGGATGAACGAGCGCTTGCGCCAGGGAGTTGAAGCCGCCGAGTTCCAGCGCATGCTCTCCGGCGAGCACGACCGCAACTCCTGCTTCATCTCCATCAACCCGGGAGCGGGGGGCACCGAATCCCAGGACTGGGCCGAGATGCTGCTGCGCATGTATCTGCGGTACTGCGAGAAAAAAGGGTGGAAAACCACCATCACCGATTACCAGGGCGGCGAGGAGGCGGGCATCAAGACGGCCACCTTCAGCGTCAGCGGTGAATACGCCTACGGCTACCTCAAGGCCGAGGCGGGCATTCACCGCCTGGTGCGTATCTCCCCTTTTGACAGCAACGCCCGGCGCCACACGTCATTTGCCTCGGTCTACGCCTTCCCGGAGATCGAGGAGGAGGACATCGACATCAGGATCGCCGACTCCGACCTGCGCATCGACACCTTCCGCTCGGGGGGCGCGGGGGGGCAGCACGTGAACACCACCGACTCGGCCGTGCGCATCACCCACCTGCCCACCAATATCGTGGTTGCCTGCCAGAGCGAACGGAGCCAGATCATGAACCGCGCAACGGCCATGAAGGTGCTGCGGGCCAAGCTGTACGAGAAGGAACAGCAGGAGCGCACGGCCAAGGCTTCGGAGATCGCCAGCGAGAAGAAGGATATCGGCTGGGGAAGCCAGATCCGCTCCTATGTGCTGCACCCCTACAAGATGGTCAAGGATCTTCGCACAGGGGTCGAATCAGGCAACCCGGACGCGGTTCTGGACGGCAGCCTGGAGGAGTTCGTGGTTGCTTACCTGATGGGAGTCAGGCGTCAGGTAGGGGATGGGGAGTAGTTCCCCGACGGAGTGCGGGCCGCCTCTCCCCAGGGTGGTGCGGCCCGGTGGACCTCCGCCCGGTTTTGTTCGCAAAACCGGTGGCGGACCGTCGGCACCGACGCGCCGCGGCCGTCCCCTGCCCCAAAAAGTTCTTTACTCACCGGGCCAGAATATGGATACTGTTTCGACACGCCCATGCCCACGCCACGATCCATCACCCATTGAGAGAATGCACCGTTTTATTCAACCTGCCATACTGACGCTTCTGTGCGTCATGCTCCTGCGTTTGTCATTGGCAGGCGCGACCCCCCCGGACGGGGTGCGCAGCCTGGGCTACGCCATCCAGATGGGCGCTTTCTCCGACGTGAACAACGCCCAGCGTTTCACCGCCGCGCTCCAGACCAAGGGAATCGAGGCCTTCTACTTCCGCAAGGACAACGGCATCTACGCTGTTCGTTTCGGTGATTTCACCACCAAGGCCAAGGCCCGCGCCGTTGCCGAACGGCTGGTGACCGACCGGCTGATCGACGGCTACTATATCGCCCCCCCCCATCAGGTCGTCTTTACGGCCAACAGGGGGCCGGGCTGGCAGAAACAACCTCCGCCCGAGCTGCACGGGCCGCGGAACGGGAAGACGGGCAGTACTCCAGCCACCGGGAACAACGGCACGCCACGACGGAAACCATCCCATGGGGAGCGGGACATGGGCTTCATCGCCGCCCGCACCGCCGAACGCTTCGTGGGCATCCCCTACCGCTGGGGTGGAGACAACGTAGTCGAGGGAATGGATTGCAGCGGATTCGTGCGCGCGGTCTACAACCTGTGCGGCGTGAGCATTCCGCGCACCTCGCGTGAACAGTTCAGGACGGGCGAGTCGGTCGGGCGCACAACGCTTCTGGACGGCGATCTCGTCTTCTTCGGCGCCGACGAGGACAAGATCAACCACGTCGGCATCTATGTGGGCAACGGCAAGTTCGTGCATGCACCCCGGAGGGGGGAAGAGATTCGCGTCGCCTCCATGGACGACTCCTATTTCGGCAGGCGCTTCGTCGGCGCACGCAGATATTTTCAATAGACACGGGGAACACATGGCCATCATCAGACCATTCCGGGCACTTCGCCCGCCACATCATCTTGCCGAACGGGTTGCCTCGCTCCCCTACGACGTCATGAACGTCGAGGAGGCCCGCGCCATGGCGTCGGGAAACCACCACAGTTTTCTGCACGTCTCCCGCCCGGAAATCGACCTGGACGCGGCTATCGACCCCCATGACGACCAGGTTCACGCCCAGGGAAAGGAGAACCTCGACCGGTTCGTCCGCCAGGGGACCCTTGTCAGCGACAGCGGTGAGTACTTCTACGTCTATCGTCAGCGCATGGGGGAGATCACCCAGACCGGCCTGGTGGCCTGCGCCGGAGTGGACGACTACCACAACGGTATCATTAAGAAACACGAGCACACCCGACCGGATAAAGAGGACGACCGGGTCAGGCATATCGCCACCCTGAACGCCAACGACGAGCCGGTCTTCTACATCTCCCGCTCCTGTCCAGAGATCGAGGCGATCATCGCCCGTGTCGCCACCGGCGCACCCGAATACGATTTCGTCACCGACGACGGCGTGGCCCACACCCTGTGGGTCATCAGTGACGGGAGTCTGGTGGAGCACCTGACGAAACGTTTCGCTGCCATTCCAACCCTGTATGTGGCCGACGGCCACCACCGCAGCGCCGCGGCCGAACGGGTGCGCGACCTGCGTCGGGAGGCCAACCCCGACCACACCGGCAACGAGGAATACAATTTTTTCCTGACCGTCATCTTTCCTGAAGACCAGCTGAACATCATGCCCTACAACCGGGTGGTGAAAGACCTGAACGGCCTGGAGAGCGCCGAATTCCTGGGCCGGGTTGCCCGGATCTTCCAGCTCGACGAATCACCCGAACCGGTGCTGCCCGAGTCGCGTCACACCTTCGGCATGTACCTGGACGGCCGCTGGTACCGGTTGCGGCTCCCCCCGGGGAACGTTGACGAATCGGACAGCGTCGCCCATCTGGATGTCTCCATCCTCCAGGACCGGCTGCTGAACCCGCTCCTGGGTATAACCAATCCCCGCACCGACACGCGCATCCATTTCGTGGGCGGCATACGGGGCAACCAGGAGCTGGTCCGTCTGGTGGATGGCGGAGAGTACCGGGTGGCGTTCTCGCTTTTTCCCACCTCGGTGGGAGAACTGATGGAGCTGGCAGACCAGGACCAGATCATGCCTCCCAAGTCAACCTGGTTCGAACCCAAGCTGCGCAGCGGGCTGTTCGTGCACCTGCTGGAGTAGATGTCGTGCTCCGGGCCGCGGCAGATATCATCCGGCAGGCGGAGGCGTTCATCATTACCGCCGGCGCCGGCATGGGGGTTGATTCCGGCCTGCCGGACTTCCGCGGCACCAGCGGCTTCTGGCAGGCCTACCCCCCCTATGCCAGGCTGGGCCTGACCTTCGCCGAGGCTGCCAATCCGCGGCACTTCCGCCTTGATCCCTCCTTCGGCTGGGGATTCTACGGCCACCGCTGCACCCTCTACCGGGCCACCATCCCCCACGAGGGGTTCCGTATCCTCCAGCGCTGGATCCGGCGCAACAACGCCGAACATTTCGTGGTCACTTCCAACGTGGACGGTCAGTTCCAGCAGGCGGGCTTCGGCGAAGAACGTATCCTGGAGGTACACGGCTCGATTCACCACCTGCAGTGCCTTGAACCCTGCCACGACGCCATCTGGCCCAACGACGCGACCTTCCACATCGACACGGAGACCATGCGGTCCCGCTCCGTGCCCCGCTGCCCCTCCTGCGGCGACGTCAGCCGCCCCAACATCCTCATGTTCGGTGACTGGTCCTGGCTCTCCCGCCGTACCGATGAACAGGAGTCGCGTTTCGTTCGTTTCCTGGAACGAGTGGCTGAAAAGCGCTGCGTGGTGATCGAACTGGGCGCCGGCACGGCAATCCCCACCATCCGCGCCACCTCCGAGCGTCTGGGACGCCGGGACGCGACCCGGGTGATCCGCATCAATCCCCGCGAGGCGGAGATCGCCCCGCCCCACATCTCCCTCCCCTGGGGCGCCCTGGAAGGGTTGCACGCTATCGACCGCTTCCCCGGCGCCTGACCCCGGCGACAAGGTGCACGTTTTCTCATTTTTCCTTGCCTAAGGGCGAAGGGATATGCTACAAGTTTGTGCTTAATAAATTCGCACACCCCGCAACAGACCGGCGGTGTCCCTCGTGGCGTGCGGGGATTCAGCGGGGTGGAGGAAAAAACCAAAGGAGAACACCCATGTCAAGCATCAGCATGAAAGAACTGCTGGAGGCCGGCGTCCACTTCGGCCACCAGACCAAGCGCTGGAACCCCAAGATGAAACCGTACATCTTCGGAGCGCGTAACGGCATCTACATCATCGATCTCCAGAAAACCGTCCGCTACTTCAAATCAGCCTACAGTTTCGTCAGGGAATCGGTGCAGAAGGGCGAGTCCGTGCTGTTCGTCGGCACCAAGAAGCAGGCCCAGGATTCGGTGTGTGAAGAAGCCGAACGCTGCGGCATGTTCTATGTCAACCAGCGCTGGCTGGGGGGCATGCTGACCAACTTCACCACCGTCAAGCAGAGCATCGATCGCCTGAAACGCATCGACGCCATGTTCGAGGACGGCACCATCGAGGCCTATCCCAAGAAGGAAGCCCTTCGTTTCGAGAAGGAGCGCGTCAAGCTGCAGAAAATTCTGGGGGGCATCAAGGGTATGAACAAGCTTCCCGGCCTGATGTTCGTGATCGACCCCAAGAACGAAGAGATCGCCATCCAGGAAGCCAAGAAGTTGGGCATCCCGGTGGTGGCCATCGTCGATACCAACTGTGACCCCGATCCCATCGACTACGTCATCCCGGGCAACGACGACGCCATCCGCGCCATCCGTCTGCTCTCCTCCAAGATGGCCGACGCGGTCATCGAGGGCGCCCAGGCCCGCAACGCCGCCTTGCAGGCTGAGCAGGAAGGGGCCGCCGAGGAAGCTGCCGCAGCCGAAGAAACGGTCGCGGAAGAAGCAGCCCAGGCCTAGGAACAAAGGCGCGGTTGATGGCGGTCGGCGAGCCGCATTGACCGCGCCTTTCCCTGTCGGCGTCACAGGAACATCCACAGACACATTTCGGAAGGAGCTCTCCCCCATGGCAATCACAGCCGCCCAAATCAATGAACTGAGAAAAGCTACCGGAGCCGGTATGCTCGACTGCAAAAAGGCTCTGGAACAGAACGATGGCGATTTCGACAAATCCGTCGACTACCTGCGCACCAAGGGACTGGCCGCGGCGGCCAAGAAGTCCAGCCGTGCCGCCACCGAAGGCATGGTGGCCGCGTTCGTTTCCGAGGACCTGAAGAGCGGCGTCCTCCTGGAAATCAACAGCGAAACCGACTTTGTCGCCAAGAACGATCTCTTCAAGGCGTTCGTGACCAACATCGGCCAGCACATCCTGGCCACCGCACCGGCCGACCGCGACGCCATGCTGGCCCAGACCTACAGCGGCGACGCTTCCAAGACCGTGCAGGAATACCTGAACGAATCCATCGCCGTCATCGGCGAGAACATCCAGATCCGCCGTTTCTCCCGCTTCGACGTGCAGGGGGACGGCTGCATCGGCTCCTACATCCATGCCGGCGGCAAGATCGGCGTCATGGTGCAGGTGGCGGGCCCGGCCCTGGCACCCGCCAACCAAGAGACCCTGATCGCCCTGGTGAAGGACCTCGCCATGCATTCGGCCGCCGCGGCACCCCGCTACGTCTGCCGCGAGCAGGTGCCGGCCGACGTGCTGGAGCGTGAGAAGGAGATCTACCGCGCCAAGGCCCGTGAAACCGGCAAGCCGGACAACATCATCGAGAAGATCATCGTCGGCCAGGTCAACAAGTTCTTCGGCGATATCTGCCTGAACGAGCAGGTCTACGTCAAGGACACCGACAAGACCATTCCCCAGGTGATCAAGGAAGCGGGCGCCGCCGCGGGCGGAGAGATCAGCATCAACCGTTTCGAGCGCTTCGTGCTCGGCGAGGGTCTGGAAAAGAAAGAATCGGACTTTGCCGCCGAGGTGGCGGCAGCGGCCGGCCTTAAATAGCAGCCAGAGCCGGCCGGAAATGGCCGGCTTTTTTTTAAGCACGAGACGAGACGGGAGAACGCATGAGCAGGCCGAAATTCACCAGGGTGTTGCTGAAGTTGTCGGGGGAATCCCTTGCCGGCAACCAGGGCTACGGTATCGATCCGAAAACAATCACCACCATCGCCAGACAGATCAGAGACGTGGTCCAGCAGGGAGTGCAGCTGGCCCTGGTCATCGGCGGCGGTAACATCTTCCGTGGCCTGGCGGCATCGTCCCAAGGGATGGACCGGGCCGGCGCCGACAACATGGGGATGCTGGCCACCATGATCAATTCCCTGGCCATGCAGGACGCTCTGGAAAAACTGGGGGTGGCCACCCGCGTCCAGTCGGCCATTGCCATGCAGCAGGTTGCCGAGCCATACATCCGCCGCCGGGCCATCCGTCACCTGGAGAAGGGGCGCGTGGTCATCTTCGGCGCCGGCACCGGCAACCCCTACTTCACCACCGACACCGCCGCCAGCCTGCGTGCCATGGAAATCAATGCCCAGGTCATCCTCAAAGGGACCAAGGTGGACGGAGTCTACACGGCGGATCCCATGAAGGACGCCTCGGCCACCAAGCTTCCCAAACTGGCCTACATCGACGTCCTCAAGCGGGGCCTGCAAGTCATGGATGCCACCGCAACCTCCCTCTGCATGGACAACAATCTGCCCATCATCGTCTTCGATCTGACAACCGAAGGCAACATCATCAAGGTCATCAACGGCGAAGAGATCGGTACCATCGTACAAGGAGAATGACTCCCATGCCCAAAAGCGTACTCAGCGACATGAAGAGCCACATGGACAAGACCGTGACGGTTCTGAAGAACGAGTTCCAGAAAGTCCGCACCGGCCGCGCCTCAACCGCGGTACTGGACAGCGTCAAGGTGGATTACTACGGCAACCCCACCCCCATCAGTCAGGTCGCCACCCTGGCCATTCCCGAGCCGCGGCTGATCACCATTACCCCCTGGGAGGGCAAACTGATACCGGCCATCGAGAAGGCGATCTTTAACGCCAACATCGGTCTGACCCCCTCCAACGACGGCAAGAGCATCCGCCTGAGCCTCCCCCCCCTGACCGAGGAACGGCGCAAGGAGATCGTCAAGGAGTTGAAGAAGATGGCCGAGGACAACCGGGTCGCCCTGCGTAACATCCGTCGCGACGCCATCGACCGGCTGAAGAAGCTGGAGAAGGACAAGAGCATCACCGAAGACGAGTTGAAGAAACTGGAGAAGGAAGTACAGGAGTGTACCAAGAGCTTCGAGATCAAGATTGACGAAACCATGGCCAACAAGGAAAAAGAGGTCATGGAGGTCTGATGAACCAGCTCGACCCTGAACGGCTCCCGGTTCACCTGGCCATCATCATGGACGGCAACGGGCGCTGGGCCCAGCAGCGTATGCTCAAACGCATCGTCGGTCATCAGCGGGGTGCGGAAACGGTCAACATGGTCGTGGAGCACGCCTGGCGCCTGGGGATACGCTACCTGACCCTGTTCGCCTTTTCCTCCGAGAACTGGTCGCGGCCGGCCGTGGAAGTGCGTGCGCTGATGTCCCTGCTGAAAAAGTACATCCGCAAGGAAACGGCGCGCATGATGCGCAAGAACATCCGCTACAACGTCATCGGCAACCGCTCTGACCTGCCCGACGACGTCAACGACGAACTGGAAAAAGCCATCCAGAAAACCGCCGGCAACACCGGCATGCTCCTGACCCTGGCGCTCTCCTACGGCGGGCGCCAGGAACTGAGCATGGCCGCCCGCCGCCTGGCACGGGACGTGCGTGACGGCAGACTTTCCCCGGACGACGTATCGGTGGAGACCTTCGGCGGCTATCTGGACACGGGCGGCCTGCCCGACCCGGACTTTCTGATCCGCACCAGCGGCGAGATGCGCATCAGCAACTTCCTGCTGTGGCAGCTTGCCTACACAGAACTGTACTTCACCGAAACCAACTGGCCCGACTTCACCATCACCGAATTCAACAAGGCCCTGTTCGATTTCCAATCCCGCGAACGCCGCTTCGGCAAGACCAGCGACCAGCTCTCACCGAGGAGCGCGCCATCAAACGTCTGATTACCGCTTTCATTCTCCTGCCGGTCGTAATCCTGACCGTCACCCGCGGGGGGACGCTCCTCTTCGCCGGACTGGTGGGCGTCGTTTCCGCCCTTGCCATGCTGGAGTTCTACCGCATGGCGCTCCCCGCCAGACGGATGGAGTCGCGCCTGGCAGCCCTCGGCGCCGCGCTGCTGGTCTTCCTGCCACTGCTGCCATCCCAGGGGCTGGCGGGGCTGGTGGCGCTGCTCCTCATCTTCTGGCTCCTGTTCCTCCTGCGCATCGACGACATCGGCGAAACAGCCCGGGAAGTGGCCCTGGCGGTCCTGGGCCTGGCCTATATCCCGCTCATGCTGATGCATCTGGTCATGCTCCGCCAGACTCCCTACGGCATCCAGTGGCTGATGGTGCTGATGCTGATCGTGATGAGCAACGACTCCCTGGCCTACTACAGCGGCAGGGCACTGGGCAGACACCGCCTCTACCCGCTGGTGAGCCCCAACAAGAGCATCGAGGGGGCCCTGGGCGGTATCCTGGGAAGCATCCTGGGCACCCTGCTGGCGCGTTCCACCTTCTTCCCCCAGCTCTCCCTGGCGGACGCCCTGCTGACCGCCCTGTTCATCGGCATCCTGGGCCAGACCGGCGACCTGTTCGAGTCCCTGCTCAAGCGCAGCTTCGGCGTCAAGGATTCGGGGACCATCTTCCCCGGCCACGGCGGCGTCCTTGACCGCATGGACAGCATCATCTTCGCCGCTCCGGCGACCTACTACTACGCAAGCTATTTTTTCAGGGGATAGTCTCGTTATGAAACAACTTTCCATACTCGGTTCAACCGGCTCCATCGGCGTCAGCACCCTGGAGATCGTCGCCGCCCATCCGGAGCGTTTCCGGGTCACCGCCCTGACCGCGGGCAAGAATCTGGATCTTCTGGCCCGCCAGATCAGACAGTTCTCCCCCCGCATCGCCGCCGTGGCTTCCCGGGACGATGTCCCCCGCTTGGCCCGGCTCTGCGCGGGCCTGGAAGTGAAGATCGTCGGCGGCGTGGAAGGGCTGATCGAGGCAGCCACCTGTGACGGCACGGACATGGTGGTTGCGGCAATCGTGGGCGCAGCCGGGCTGGTGCCCACCGCCGCCGCCATCCGCGCCGGCAAGGATATCGCCCTGGCCAACAAGGAAACCCTAGTCACCGCCGGGCACCTGTTCATGGAAATGGTGAAACGCCACGGAGTCAAGCTCTACCCGGTGGACAGCGAGCACAGCGCGATCTTCCAGTCCCTGGAGGGGCATCGTAGCCAGGATATCGGCACGATCATCCTGACCGCATCGGGCGGACCGTTCCTGAACAGCACCCTGGAGCAGCTGGCCGGCGTCACGGTGGCGGATGCCCTCAACCACCCCAACTGGAGCATGGGGAGAAAGATCACCATCGACTCGGCCACCATGATGAACAAGGGGCTGGAAGTCATCGAAGCCCGCTGGCTGTTCGACACTCCGGTAGAGAGGATCAGCGTCAACATTCACCCCCAGAGCATCATCCACTCCATGGTGGAGTATATCGACGGCTGCGTCATCGCCCAGCTGGGCATGCCGGACATGAAGGCGCCCATCGCCTACGCCCTCTCCTACCCGGAACGGATTCTCACCGGGATCAAACCCCTGGACCTGACCAGCCTCACGGGGCTTACCTTCTTCAAGCCGGACCGCGAAAAGTTCCGCTGTCTGGAACTTGCCTACCGGGCCCTGGGCGACGGTGAAAGCATGCCGGCGGTCATGAACGCCGCCAACGAGATCGCCGTGGAGGCGTTCCTGGAGGGAAAAATCACCTTCCTGGACATCGCCCGGGTGATCGAAGAGACCATGGACAACCATCGGCCCCACGACCTCGGTTCCATCGCCGAGGTACTCCAGGCCGACCAGTGGGGCCGTGACACGGCCCGCGGCATCTGCGGGAGGCTTGCGAACTGACATGACGATCATCTACGCCATCATCGCCCTGGGAGTCCTGATCTTCGTCCACGAGATGGGGCACTTCATCGTCGCCAAACTCTCCAACGTCAAGGTGGAAAAGTTCTCCCTCGGTTTCGGCCCGAAACTGTTCGGCAGGAGGATCGGCGAGACGGAGTACCTGCTGTCGGCCTTCCCCCTGGGGGGGTACGTGAAGATGTTCGGTGAAGGGGGCTTTATCGAAGGGGGAGAGACCCATCACCAACAGCAGGGTCCCGACCAGCCGTTGGTACCCCTGGAGTACACCGAAGAAGAAAAACGGCGCTCCTTTGCCCACAAACCGCCCCTGGTGCGCATTGCCATCGTCCTGGCCGGCCCGGTTTTCAACCTGCTCTTTGCCTGGCTGGCATTCATGCTGCTCTGCACCCTGGGGGTCCCCACCATCACCACCAGGATCGGCGAGGTGCTCAAGGATAAGCCCGCGGCCCGGGCCGGCATCCTCACAAACGACCTGATCACCGCCGTTGACGGTACGCCGGTTTCCCGCTGGGAAGAGTTCGCCACCCGCATCTCCGACAGCGGAGGGAAACAGATCACCCTGACGGTCACGCGCGGCGCCAGACAGCTGAGCTTCCGCCTCACGCCGGCGCCCCGGGTAGCCAAGAACGTCTTCGGCGAGAACGTCAACGGCTATGCCATCGGCGTGGCATCGGCGGGCGAAATCGTGACCGAGTATTACGACCCGCTCCAGGCCATCGTCAAGGGGAGCCAACAGACCCTGGCGGTCATCGACCTGACGGTCACCTCCCTGATCAAGCTGGCCCAGCGCATCGTTCCGCTGGACACGGTGGGAGGGCCGATCATGATCGCCAAGATGGCCGGTGAACAGGCTTCGGCCGGCGGCGCCAGTTTCCTGGCCTTCATGGCACTGCTCTCCATCAACCTGGGGATCCTGAACCTGCTGCCGGTTCCGGTGCTGGACGGTGGGCATCTGATCTTCTATGTGTGGGAACTGGTCTTCCGCAGGCCGGTCAGGCAGCAGGTGCGGGAATACGCCCAGCAGATCGGCATGGCGCTGCTGTTGGGGCTGATGCTGCTGGCCTTCTACAACGACATCGTGCGCTACTTCGTCGGCCAGGGGTAAGGGGCTCAGAGATCATTAAATTGCAAGGATCTCACGCAAAGACGTGAAGAAATCAAACAGTTGAGCCTTTTGCACGACGTATGCTTCGCCCTTCGACAGGCTCGGGGCGAACGGACACAAATCGATATACGCACTGATATTCCGTTCATGGTGAGCGTGCCGAACCATGAACGGAATACTGTTTGCACAAGGCGACGTTGTCAAACAGTGGCGCTTCACCAAACAGGTGATTCACGTGTTCTGCATATCCTTCCGTTTTCTTTGTGACTTCGCGTGAATAACCGCATAACCTCCATATGACGAAGAAATGCCGCTCTTCAGCATAGTATTTCTTTACTGGCCGCTTGCACGTCACCGACGCCCCTTACAACGATTCCCATGTCTACCCTTGCCTTCAGTCTGATCGTCATCTCGGCGGTAATGCACGCCCTCTGGAACCTGCTGGTGAAGCGCTGCCGCCACAAGACGGTCTTCATCTGGTGGATGTTCGTGGCGTCCGCCTCGCTGTTCACCCTGAGCCTCCCCTTCGTGCCGGAACAGTTCGGCTGGCCGGCGCGGCACACCCTGCTAATGGCCGCCATCGGAGCGGTCTGCTTCGTACTCTACCACCTGCTGAACGGCCGCGCCTACCAGGACGGAGACCTGTCGGTGGTCTACCCCCTCACCCAGACCTCCATCATCTACGTGCCTGTCTGGGGCATGACCCTGCTGGGTGAGCGTCTCAGTCCAACGGGGCTGTGCGGCATCCTGCTGGTGATCCTGGGCACCTATTCGGTACAGCTGCGGCGTTTCTCCCTCACCGACCTGCTCCGTCCCTTCCGGGACCTGAAGAGCGTCTCGGTCAGGGCTTCCCTGGCGGCCGGTTTCATCTACTCCATCGGTTCGGTGGCCGAGAAGAACGGGGTCAGATACTGTCCCCCGCTCCTCTTCACCTATGTGCTGGTCATGATGATGCTGCTACTCATGTCGCTGAATCTCTGCCGTTCCCGCTATCGCGGCCTGGTCGGAGAGGAGCTGCGGGAAAACTGGCGCCTGATCCTGTGCAGCGGACCGGTGGTGATGGCGTCGTTCCTGAGCTTCCGTTACGGCCTTAACCTGGCGCCGGTGAGCTACGCGGTGCCGGTGCGTCAGGTAAGTATCATGGTGGGGGTGCTGATCGGCGTCGTCTTCCTGGGGGAGTCCTGCGGGAGGATCAGGGTCGCGGCGGCGCTGCTGATCCTGTGCGGCGCGGTCATGATCCGATTGGGGTGAAGGGTAAGGAGTGAGGAGAAAAGCGCAAGGAGTCGGGGGACTCGAAAGGCTCCTCACCCCTCACGTCATTCCCGTCAGCTCTTCCTGAAACCGATGATGCCGCCCAGGCCGGCCAACAGCCCTCCCCAGGCCAGAAGCAGCTCCTTGGGGCTGTACTGCCCCTTCATGTCCGGGACGTTGCGGGTCATCCATTCCGCCAGCGTCTCGGTTGCGGTGACCGTAAAGGCCGAATAGAAGAAGGCCGCTCCCACGAGAAACAGTATGATCCCGATGATTTTTTTCAACTCCATGTCACCCTCCCTGTCGGCGAAAATCTGCCCTGCTTTCTACATGAGCGCGCATCCCCTGTCAACCGCGACCTGTGCCCAGGCATGGCCGGGAGGGCGGCAACGGCCATGAACGAGCAGCTCGACTACCTGAGGGAGCTGTTTCCGGCCGCATGCCGCGACCGGGTAGTTCTGGTGGGGGGATGGGTGCGGGACCTTCTGCAAGGACGGGCGAACCGTGACATCGACCTGGCCGCGGCCCTGACCGGAGACGAACTGGCCGGATGCGGCTTTCGCCTGGTGACCGGCAAAAGCACCGCTCCCATCTGGTTCCGGCACGACGACATGCTCGGCGTCATCGAGCTGACCCCCCTGGCGGACCTGCGTGCCCTGGAGGCCGACCTCGCGCGCCGCGACTTCACCATCAACGCCCTGGCCATGGATCTGGAGGGGAACCTGCACGACCCCCTGGGCGGCCGGGACGACCTTGCGCGGGGAATGCTCCGCCCCTGTTCGGCGCAGAGCTTCAGGGACGACCCGGCGCGCATCTTCCGGGCCCTGCGCTTCGAGGCCTACGGCTGGCGCATGACAGCGGAGTGCCGGGAGCTGATCAGGGAGCGGGAGTGGAGCAGGGAGCTGGCCTCCATCCCCGTGGAACGCTTCTCCCGGGAGATGCTCAAGGCCTGCGCGCTTCCCCGTGGGGAGCGTTTCTTCCGCGGCATGCTTGAATTCGGGGTAGGCACGGCGTTTCTCCCGGAGCTCTTCCGCATGCCCGCCATCCCGGCCGGTCCCCTCTGCCGCCACCCCGAGGGTGACCTGCTGACCCACTCCCTCCAGGTGCTGGAACGGGTGGCGGAGCATTCCGCCGATCCCCTGGCCCGCTTCTGCGCCTTCTTCCACGACATCGGCAAGCTGGCCACCGCCCCGGACCGTTACCCACGGCACCACGGCCACGAGCGGGCAGGTATCGACCTGGCTCGCCTGCTCTGCCTCCGTCTGCGCCTGCCGACCCGTTACCGCACCGCCCTGGCCGGAGTCAGCCGGCTGCACATGCTGCTCGCCAGGTGGGACGAGCTGCGGGACGGGACCAAGGTGAGGGTTGCGGAGCAGGCGCACCGGGCGGGCATCGGGGAGATCCTCCCCATGGTAGGAACGGCGGACACGGGGAGCGACGGGGAACCGGCAGGATGGCCGCGTGCCCTGGAGGTGGTGCGCATGTCAACGTCCGCACTCAACCTGGATCAGCGGCACCTTGAAAAGGTCCCACCCGAGGGGCGGTGCCGGCTGATCCACATGAGGCGGGTGGAGGTCTTCCGCGGCACGGCTACTCGGCCATCCTGCGCCTGAAGATGGCGACGGCCGCCCCAAAGGCCCCGAGGGCCATGACCAGCACCTGTAACGCGAAGCCGGGTTGGAACACCCCCCCCACCATGGCCAGTCGGCTCCCTTCGAACAGGGCAGTGGTGGGAAGCAGCCGCACCCAGGGGAGCAGCTGCTCGGGGTAGGAGGAGAGCGGGAAGAACAGTCCGGACATGAAGATCAGCGGCATGACCAACACCGCCTCCACCTTGCCGATGGTCTCGGGCTTGTCCATGACGGTGCCGCTGATCAACCCGGCACAGGAGAAGAGCGCCGAACCGGGGAGCAGAAACGCCAGATAGGCCAGCAGGTTGTCCGGCTGAAAACGAAAGGGGGTGATGGCGAAGATCACCAGGGCCACCGCCAACCCCTTGATCAGGCCATGGCTGAAGCCGGAGAGGATCTTGGCTACCACGATCTCCCAGACCGCTATGGGGGTGACCCGGTAGGATTCCACCGTGAACTGCACCCTGCGGTGGAACCAGAGGCTCCAGACGCTGTCGTTGTAGGCGGCGTTGACCGCGGTCATGGTGATCAGGCCAGGGGCGATGAAGAGGCTGTAGGGAATCCCGTCCACCGGTCCGATGTATCCCCGCATGCCGATGCCGAAGGCCAGATACATGGTCAGGGGATAAGCCACCACCGCCGCCAGTTCCGACCAGATACTGCGCCTGAGCACCAGCATGTCGCGCCGCCAGATTGCCAGGGAGCCCCGCGGCATCACTTGCGCACCCCTGTTCCGGTCAGGCTGATGAACACGTCTTCCAGGGTCCGCTCCTTGAGCGAGATGCGCCGCACCGGCGCGCCATGGAGGGCCGAAACCACCTGGGAGATGCACTCCCAGCTCTCCAGGCTCAGGTCCACCCCAGCGCCACTCACCCCCAGTTCCCGTACGCACGCCATCTTTTCCAGGAGCCGGGCATAGGCATCAACCTGGCCGTCGAATTCGATCTCGTAGACCGTATCGCCGGAGAGGCGCTGCTTCAGTTCCGAGGTCGTTCCCTGGGCGATGAGCCGGCCGTGATCCATGATGGCGATGCGATCGCAGAGCTGTTCGGCCTCCTCCAGGTAATGGGTGGTGAGGAAGATGGTCATGCTCCCCGCCAGGGAGCGCACGTAGTCCCACACGGCGCGACGCGACTGGGGATCCAGGCCGGTGGTGGGCTCGTCCAGAAAGAGCACCCGGGGGGCATGCAGGAGAGCACGCGCCACCACCAGCCGGCGCTGCATGCCGCCGGAAAAGGTGTCGGGAAAATCCCCCTGCCGCTCCGTCAGCCCCATCAGCTCCAGCATCTCGTCGATGCGGGGGCCAATGCTCCGGGGCGGCATGGCGTGGAGCCGGGCATGCAGCTCAAGGTTTTCCCGCGCGGTCAGGTAGCGATCCAGGCTGTTCTCCTGGGATACCACACCGATCAGGGCACGGATACGGCGACCGTGGGTGCGGGTATCCATCCCCTCGATGAACGCCTCGCCGCTGCTCTGGCGCGTCAGGGTGGTCAGGATGCGGATCAGGCTGGTCTTGCCGGCGCCGTTGGGACCCAGCAGCCCGAAGATGGACCCCTGCCCGACGCGGAGATCGACGCCGTCAAGGGCGGTCAGCCGGCCGTAGGTTCTGGTCAGGTTGCTGGTGAGGATAGCGCTGATCATGGCATATTTCTATAGCACAGGCACGGGGAAAAAGGCACCCCTTTCCCCGGTCCGGCGTCAGGCCGGTGGGTTGGAGCGGCATCTCCCCTTGCATCCCCAGACTCCGGCACGTATCATGGCGGCCGCCGGAGACAGCCCTGGCCAGGGAGAACCCGCGGTCGCCAGACAGGAGCCGTAACGGCGAATCCCGGCAGTCTGCGTGCGCCATCATCCCCGGCTTACGGAACGGGCCATTGGCCGGGACAGGCCCTGATTCCCGATCGGCGGCACCGCGCGCGGCCGGAGCGTCACGCCAGGGAGTCAACCGCGCGAGCCCAGTGTCAGCTTGGCCGTGATGTCCGGCCGGAACAGCAGAGGAGACTCCATGAAGCACAGTGCCATGATCGCGACGGTCCTGCTGCTCGCCGCCTGCGCGCCTGGCGTGCACCGGGCAGGTTCGATCGTCATTACCCCCTTCGCGGCTGACCGCTGCAGGACGAACGACCCGTCCACAGTCACCCCCGCGGTCGTGAGCGACATCAGCCGCGCCGCCCGCCGTCACATGCTCGCCCAGGTCAGGACCGAAACCGGAATGAACGCCGTCCGCGACTGCGCGACCGGCGACTATGAGCTGGTGGGGCAGGTCGGCAGAGTCGGCAGCGACACGGGATCACGCTGGTGGCTGTTCGGCTTATCCGATCCCCGGCGTTTCGAGGTTGAGCTGGAGGGGGAACTGCGTCGCTGCGGAACCGGCCAGGTCGTCAGACGCCTGCACGCCTCCCGGAGAGGGGGCGACCTGGAGGAGGTCGTGGCCGAAGCCTCGCGGGAAGTCATCCGCGGCATCAAGGATATGAGCAGATAATTCCAATTCCAACTCAAAGCGCTCTCTTCGTTGGCCCTTCGGCTTCGCTCAGGGCAGGCTCGTCGAAGGCTCCTCAACGTACTATTCTCGTACGCCTCCGTCGCCTTCTTCCTCGCCCTTAATATCATCTTTGATTTGAAACGGGAATAAGACCGGGCGGTGCGGCAGGGGGAACCTGACCACGTCCCGCACCGCTCCGTTCCCCATGCCCCTTGCATCCTCCCCCTGCCGCACGTATCATTGCGTCGGCACAGCCACCGAAGGGAGACGACACACCATGAGAACGATCATCACACAACTTCTGTCCCGGGGAGAGACCGGCGGGACCTATGCCATTGCCGGCTGGGTCCGCTCCGTACGGGTCTCCAAAGGGATCGCCTTCATCCTCATCAACGACGGTTCCAACCTGGCCGGTATCCAGGTGGTGGCGGAAGAACAGAGCACCGCCTTCACGGAGATCGGCGGCATCAGCACCGGCTGTGCCCTGAAGGTGAGCGGAACCCTGGTGAAGTCCCCCGCCAGCGGCCAGGAGCGGGAACTGCGGGCGGATACGATCAGCATCCTGGGACCGAGCGACGAGGCGTACCCGTTGCAGAAGAAGCGCCACTCCTTCGAATACCTGCGGGAGATCGCCCACCTGCGGCCGCGCAGCAACACCTTCGGCGCGGTGTTCAGGCTCCGCTCCCGCCTGGCCCAGGCCATCCACCGCTTCTTCGGCGACAACGGCTTCCTCTACGTGCACACCCCGATCATAACCGCCAGCGACTGCGAGGGGGCCGGCGAACTGTTCCGGGTCACCACCCTGGACGCCGCCTCCCCTCCCCGGCTGGAGGGAATGGTTGACTTCAGTCAGGACTTCTTTGGCCAGAAGACCGGACTGACCGTCAGCGGTCAACTGGAGGGGGAGCTGTTCGCCCTGGCCTTCTCCAACATCTATACCTTTGGTCCCACCTTCCGGGCCGAGAACTCCAACACCCCCCGCCACGCCGCGGAGTTCTGGATGATCGAGCCTGAGATGGCCTTCGCCGATCTGGCCGACGACGCCGACCTGGCGGAGACGTTCATCCGCCACCTCTGTCGTTTCGCCCTGGAGGAATGCGGCGAGGAGATGGCCTTCTTCGACCGGCAGATCGAGAAGGGACTCCTGGAGCGGGTACGCCGGGTGGCCGAGGCTGATTTCGAGCGCATGGAGTACGGCGAGGCCATCCAGCGGCTTGAGAAATCGGGAGTGAGGTTCAGCTATCCGGTGGAGTGGGGCCTGGACTTGCAGACCGAGCACGAGCGTTACCTCACCGAGCAGGTGGTGGGAGGGCCGGTCTTTATCCTCAACTATCCCAAAAACATCAAGGCCTTCTACATGCGCGCCAACCCGGATGCCAGGACCGTGGCCGCCATGGACCTGCTGGTACCCAAGGTGGGGGAGATCATCGGCGGCAGCCAGCGCGAGGAGCGGTTGGACCTGCTGGAGCAGCGCATGGTCGAACTGGGGATCGCCCGGGAGCCGCTCCGGTGGTACCTGGAGAGTCGCCGCTGGGGAAGCTGTCCCCACGCCGGCTTCGGCCTGGGATTCGAGCGGCTGGTGATGTACCTCTCCGGCATGGAGAACATCCGCGACGTGATCCCCTTCCCCCGTACCCCGCGCCACGCCGAGTTCTGAGCCATGTTCATCTTCTGCATGGAGCTGCATCTCTCCCTCCCCTGCGATTCGCTCAAGGGGAAGCGGGGGATCTTCAAGAGCCTGCTGGGGCGGGCCAGAAACCACTTCAACGTCTCCTGCGCCGAGGTGGACCGCCAGGACAACCCCCGGGTGGCGGTGCTGGGATTCGTCACCGTCAGTCCTGATAAAGTCATCGCCCGCACAACCCTGGAGCGGTTGGAGGAGTGGGTCTACGAGAACTGGCCGGACGTGGAGATCACCGGAGCGGACATCTCCGAGATTTGAGCCGCTAATGCGCGGACCCCAAAAATATGCTTGACGTGCCCCCCCTTTTTAAGATAAAAGTCAAGACCCAATTACGGTGGCTATGGTGAAGCGGTCAACACTTACGACTGTGACTCGTACATTCGAGGGTTCGAATCCCTCTAGCCACCCCAAATACAACAGCCCGCAAACACTGAATTTTCAAAGAAAATAAAGGGTTTGCGGGCTTTTTTTAATCCTGTGATTTTCGCCATACGCTACAAAATACCGTCATTTTCACTACCTTCTTTTGGCAATCCTTTGTCAGAAAGCAGACTACATGGAATTTGCGAAAATCTTGAAACACCGCCGCGAGGAGCTGGGCTTGGGTGTCCGGGAGACTGCCCGCCTCACTGACCGCCCGCATGTGCCGGCCCCGATCAAATCCCCGGTCTATATTTCCCGCCTGGAGAACAAGGTTGTGGAGGAGATGAAAGCCGAATCAATCTCCATCGACAAGCTCTGGGCTTTAGGTGTGGCGCTCCGGGTGTCCCCGTTGGTGTTCTTTGCTCAAAGCCGATCGATGTTCGACCCGATCGACCAAATCCCCCAATTCGGAATACGTGAAGCGCCAACCCCTGTGACCCTGTCGCAGTTTTTGCACGACCGGCGCAAAGAGTTGAGCCTCACGCTGCAACAGGTAGAGGAAATGTCGCGGCGGGTCTCCCCGTGGTCAATCAGTAGTGCCTATCTTTGCGAGGTGGAAACGGATGCGGATGGGGCGTCGGAGCGAATTTCGGCGGAGAAACTCTGGGCCATTGCCAGGGTATACGATACTGACCCGCTTCTGCTCTATGTGCTGTCTCGAAAGGTGGATCCACGCTACCTGTCGTCTGCGTCGAGGGACAGGCTTTTTTCGTAGGCATCTAGTATTGTGCGTATTCCGGCCGAAACCGGTTACCATTACGGCGGGAAAGCGTCCACCGTTCCGGCGCCAATCCGGCCAGTATTCCGCCGGGAATCCGGCCAGCGTTCCGGAGCAATCCGGCCAGTATATGAGAGTGTAGTCACGGGGTAACTCACCCCGGTATCCTGCCTTCCTTGATTCGAAATGAGGAGGGCGAGATGCCGAGAGAAAGAGTTGCCATGCGAAAAATACGTGAGATACTGCGCCTGGTCTGGGCCTGCAACCAGAGCCGGCGCGATGCTGCTAAAAGCTGCGGTGTCGGCAAGAGCACCGTTAATGACACGATCAATCGAGCCGTTGCCGCGGGGCTTTCCTGGCCCTTCGAGTTTGACGACGAATCCCTGGAAAAGCTCCTCTATCCTCCCCCCATCCGCCCCTCTCTGCGCAAGCTGACCCAACCCGACTGGCAGTCCCTGCACGACGAACTTGCCCGGAACAAGAACCTGACGCTGATGCTCCTGTGGCAGGAGTACAAGGAGATGGAACCGTCAGGCTACCAGTACAGCCAGTTCTGTGAACTCTACCGGCAATGGCGCAAAAAGCTGGATCACTCCATGCGCCAGGAGCACCGTGCCGGCGAGAAATTCTTCGTAGACTACAGCGGCCAGACGGTCGAGATCCTCGATTCCGCCACCGGCGAAGTGCGGGAAGCCCAGATGTTCGTGGGAGTGATGGGGGGTAGTAACCAAACCTATGCCGTGGCTACCTGGACCCAGTCGCTGCCGGACTGGATCGGCTCGGATATTCACCCTGCCGCGGTGATTGGTCGGGGCATCCTCATTGACCACGGCTCCGGAGTCGTCATTGGCGAAACAGCCGTGGTCGGTGACAATGTCTCCATCCTGCATGAAGTTACCCTGGGTGGCACCGGCAAGGAGGGGGGCGATCGGCATCCGAAGGTGGAGAGTGGGGTCATGATCGGCGCGGGCGCAAAGATTCTGTGAAACATTAGGATCGGCGCCTGCTCGAAAATCGCGGCCGGGAGCGTGGTCCTTGCCGAAGCCCCCCCACTCCACAGTCGCCGACATTCCCGCCAGAATTGTCGGCAGACTAATAGCGGAAGAGCCGGCATACCAGATGAATCAGCATATCGAGTCAGACTACTGCATCTAAATCGCACCATAATCACCAAATTTTGCGATAATCACCAATCACGATTTTCCATACGGAAACGTAACGGAACGAAGTTGCTGAAGTGACTGAAAAAAGCTGCTGACACCGTTTGATGCTCTATTCTTTCAGAGATCAGGAAAAACGACTTGACAATATTGTCATTCAATCTATAGTCTAACTATATGTTGATCTCAAAGAAAACAAAATACGCCCTCAAGGCGCTGATCCATCTGGCTGAGCTGAAGAATTCCCAGCCGGTTCTCATCTCGGAATTGGCCCATGCCGAGAGCATCCCCAAGAAGTTCCTCGAATTCATTCTACTCACCCTGCGGAAGGGGGGCATCCTGCAGAGTCGGGTCGGCAAGGGTGGGGGTTACTATCTGGCCATGGAACCTTCCAAGGTGACCATCGGAAGCGTGGTCAGGATCCTGGAAGGGGATCTGGCGCCGGTGCAATGCCTCAGCGAAACGAACCACGCCCGCTGCGACGAATGCCAAGACGAGCAGACCTGCGGCATAAAATTGGTGATGGTCGATGTCAACACGGCCCTGACCCAGGCTCTCGACGGCCTGACCCTGGCGGACATGCTTGAGCGGAGCAAGCTGGCGGCCCAGAAACAGTCGCAGATTCTCGACTTCAGCATCTAATTTTTTTATCACAAAAGTCTATATTTTCTGTAGACAACCAAAGAAAAGGAGGCAAGAGCATGAGCAGGATCTACGCGGACAATTCGCAGTCAATCGGCAATACGCCGCTGATCAAGTTGAATCACCTCGTCAGCGACAGCAAAGCAACCATTCTGGCAAAGATCGAGGGACGCAACCCCGCCTACTCGGTCAAATGCCGCATCGGCGCCAACCTGATCTGGGATGCAGAAAAACGTGGTGTCCTCAAACCGGGCGTTGAAATCATCGAGCCAACCTCCGGAAACACCGGCATCGCCCTGGCCTATGTGGCCGCGGCCCGCGGCTACAAGTTGACCCTGACCATGCCGGAAACCATGAGTATCGAGCGCAGGCGCGTCCTGGCCGCCCTGGGGGCAAATCTGATCCTTACCCCCGGCGCCGAAGGGATGAAGGGGGCCATCACCCGCGCCGAAGAGATCGCCACCTCCGATCCGCAGAAGTATTTTATTCCACAACAATTCAAGAATCAGGCCAACCCCGAGATCCATGAAAAGACTACCGGCCCCGAGATCTGGGATGACACGGACGGCGCCATCGATGTCTTGATATCAGGGGTGGGAACCGGCGGCACCATTACCGGCATCTCCCGCTACATCAAAAACACCAAGGGAAAGAAGATAACCTCAGTGGCTGTCGAGCCAAAGGAGAGCCCGGTCATCAGCCAGCATCTGGCCGGCCAGCCGCTCCAACCGGCCCCGCACAAGATTCAGGGGATAGGCGCCGGTTTCATCCCGGAAACCCTGGACCTGTCAATCGTTGACCGGGTCGAGCAGGTGGACAGCAACGAGGCCTTGGACTATGCCCGCCGCCTGGCCAAAGAAGAGGGGATACTGGTCGGCATCTCCAGCGGCGCGGCCATAGCCGTTGCGGCGCGACTCGCACAACTGGATGAATTCAGTGGCAAGACCATCGTCGCCATTCTTCCGGACGGCGCGGAACGCTACCTATCCACCGCTCTGTTCGAGGGGATCTGACATGGCCATACAAAGCCCGGATCCGTGGAACAGGGAACTGGAGCGCCTGGTACGTGAAGCACTGTACTCTATCCGTTTCGGAACGGTTTGTCTGGTGGTTCAGGACGGCCGAGTGGTCCAGGTTGGCAAGAGCGAAATGATCCGCATCAACCGGACAGGACACATCGACGACAGCGGAATATAACAAGTAACCAAGCTGACCAGACCGCTGGAGGCCGAGGGAGCAGCCCCTCGGCCTTTATTTTATGGAGGACCATCCATGTCACAGCAAGCATGCTCAAAAGAGCGCGTCGTTCATGGCCACCCCTGCTTCGGGGGCAATCGGCACAAAAATGGACGCATCCATCTGCCGGTTGCGCCGCGCTGCAACATCCGCTACGCCTACTACGACCGCAAGCATGCCTGCGCCAACGAATCACGCCCCGGCGTAACCAGCCGCCTGCTCACCCCTTTTCAGGCTTTTGAGCATGTGCGCTCCATAAAGTCGGACGAAAAAATTGGGAAGAGCATCAAGGTAGGGGCGTCGCCGGACCGGGCGATCCGCTGGCCAATGAAGAAACGTTTGAAATATTTCGGCTGGTGAAGGCGGAATTCCCCGAGATGCTGCTCTGCCTGAGCACAAACGGTCTCATGCTCCCCGACAGGGTCGATGAACTGGCATCCCTGGGGATGCACAGCCTGACGGTCACCATCAATGCGGTCGATCCTGTGATGGCGCGCGGAGTAAACATCCCCCGGCACAGCCGGGGGATCACTCAGATGAATTTTTTCTACTAAACACTTGAAAACAAGCGGTTATTTCCGATTCATCGTCGACGTATTCCCTTTACAGGCCGATTACCGCTGTGGTAGCCTTGCGAAAATCAACCGGTCCCGTGGCTCGGAGCCTCTCTCCCGCGATAATCCAAGCCATGGAACCACAGGAGTTTTCAATGAAACGCAAGGCCCTTGGCCTCCTCTCCGGGGGGCTCGACTCCACCTTGGCGGTCAAGATGATGCTGGACATGGGTATCGAGGTGGAGGCACTTAACTTCACCTCCCCCTTCTGCACCTGCACCGGCAAGAACGCGGGGTGCAAATCCGAGGCGGTCCGGGTCGCCGAAGAATTCCGGATCCCGATCAAGGTAATCCACAAGGGACTCGATTACCTGGAAATCATCCGTGACCCGAAGCATGGCTACGGCAAGGGGATCAACCCCTGCGTGGACTGCCGCATCTACCTGCTTAAAAAAGCTAAGGAGTACATGGCTGAAAGCGGCTCCCACTTCGTCATTACCGGCGAGGTACTGGGTCAGCGCCCCATGAGCCAGCGCCGCGACACCCTGCGGGTGATCGAGCGGGAGAGCGGCCTGGAGGGACTCCTGCTGCGGCCGCTGTCGGCCCACCACTTCGAGCCGACCACCCCGGAACTGGAGGGGTGGGTGGACCGGGAGAAGCTGCTGTCCATCAAGGGGCGTTCCCGTAAGGAGCAGATCCAGCTTGCCGACGACCTGGATGTGAAGAACTACCCCTGTCCAGCCGGTGGCTGCCTGCTGACGGAAACGTCCTTCGCACCCAAGGTGCGGGACGTCTTCGACCACTGCGACGAACTCAACCAGCGAGACTTCCGGCTGCTCAAGCTGGGCCGCCACTTCCGCATCGGAGAGCGGACCAAGCTGATTGTCGGCAGGGACGAGAACGAAAACAGGCTGTTGGAGGCGGCCCTGCAGCCGGGAGAGACTGCACTGCGTTGGATGGACGGCAACACCCCCCTGGGGGTGATGATGGGGAGGCAGGACGGGGAACTTCTCGACCTGGCCGGCCGCCTGCTGCTGCGTTACACCCGGGCCGACACGGGGGCAAGCTGCCGGGTGCGGGTTGCCGTCAACGGAGCGGAGTCCATCAGGATGGTGCCCCACGCCATCGACGAGGCAGAGATGGAGCGCTACCGCATCGCGTAGCCATCCTCAATTCCAGTCTGTCCGGAGCGGACAAGGCCGCTACGCTGGCCGATGAGGCGGGATATGCCAGAGGCGGTGATTCGTGGCATGGAGGCTGTACACCGAGGGTACGGCACAGAGTCAAAAAACTGTCCGCCGAATTCACGCCCACACTGTTCATCCTGTTGTACATAGATGATCCCATGAAACATTTTTTTGCCGTCCTGTCCCTACTCTTCGGACTCCATAGTATTGATCCACCGGTTTTTGCCGAAGACCTGGTTGTGTCGCGCGCCGTGCTGGAAGATAGGGCCGGAACGCTGACGATCGCCGATGCAGCGAGAAGCACGTTCAAACCGGTCGGCCCCACGCTTTCCAGGGGCTTCACCAACTCCGCGTATTGGCTGCGCCTGCGTGTCCGGGCACCCGCCAAGGGGAGCGAGGTGGAACTTTTCATCCGCCAACCCTATCTCAATGAAATCCGCCTTTACGAAGCCGATGCGGGACACCCGTCAAGCTGGAAGACGCGCGTGACCGGCAACCACTACGCGTACAGCGAGCGTGACCGCGCCAGAAGTTCTCTGGGATTTGTCGTCAATGTCACCTCCCCCGAGGCCACCTACTATCTTCGTGTGAAGACCAGGTCCACGTTGCAGATAAGTGTGGAAGCCCTGCACCCGGAGGAGGCGGAACACAAGAGCCACCAGTTCGATCTGCTGGAGGTGTTTTTCGTGACCTCCATGCTGTTGTTGCTGCTCTGGGCGATGCACAGCTATCTGCTGGACCGGTTGCCGGTGGTTGGACTGTTTGCCATTCACCAAGCAGTGTACACACTGTATGGCATAGCCATTACGGGCTACCTGGCTCCCCTGCTCCCCGCCGGTTTTCCTCAACTGGCGGATTTATCCATCGCCGTTCCCTACTGCGCGGTAAGCTTCACGACACTGCTCTTTTGCCGGACTCTGTTCACCCCCTACCAGCCACCTCCGCTGCTGATGCGCGGGATCAACCTGTTGCTGCTGCTGTTTCCCCTTCAATTGGCGGCAATGGCGTTTGGATATACGACCTTTGCCATAACCCTCAACGCCGTGCTGATCCGGGTCAGCTGGTGGTATTTTGTCGTCATGACCTTTACCCTCCGTAAAGAGCACTCGCCGAGCCGGCGTTTGCTGCAACTCTTCTTTGTCACAATTACGCTTATTTTCACCCTGTTCTGGCTTTCCGGTTACAGCAGCCAGTTAGGCCCGATCAACAATATGGGCAGACAGATACTGATTGCCAACGGCCTTATCATTGGCGGTCTGTTTGCCATGATCTTAAACTCGCGTTTACGCAGCTTGCAGCAGGAGGCGCAGCAATCCGCCCTTGACCTTCTCGTGGCACAAAAAACCCTTGAACTCGAACGCACCCTCAAGGAAAAGGCGGAGATACAGGCACGAACCGACTACCTGACCGGGCTCCACAACCGACGTCACTTCATTGAGCAAGCCGAGCATGAGCTCGCACGTGCGTTACGTTACCATAGGCCGCTATCGCTGCTCATGATTGACATTGACCGTTTCAAAACGATCAACGACACCTGGGGACACAGCACCGGCGATGCAGTTCTTCGGAAAGTGTCACTCCTGATCCGGAATGCGCTTCGCGAGGTGGATATCATGGGTCGTATGGGTGGAGAAGAGTTCGCCGCAGTTCTGGTTGAAATCGACGTGGAGCACGCCATGCAGGTGGCACAACGTCTCTGCACCACGGTCGCGGAAACCAGCATAGTTCTGCAGAAGGGCGAATCGATGCAGGTCACCATCTCGCTTGGACTCACAGGATTGAAAGGTCGCGACATCACTTTCGACAGTTTGCTGAAGGAAGCAGACCTGGCCCTGTACAGGGCAAAGCAATCGGGACGCAACAGGGTTGTGTGCAACAATTAGTATGACGGTTCATCACACCTTCGATTACGCCAGCGCCGACAACGCCTGCTCCAACTGATCCACGGTCGGATTTCCCCAGCAGGTGTTGATTAAGGGGATATCCACCAGCAACCCCTCCACGGAGAACGAGGCATCCGGGTCGGCGATGAAGGTGGTTGACATGTCTTTCCGTTCCTGCGTTTTCATATCCCGGGCTGCCTGACGTCATGCGGTCCGGAAATCCGCCACCGACCGTGCAAATCCGACTCAGCCAGCTGCTGCTTGACACAATTGATGCAGTCCCGCAGGGCGCAGACGCCGCAATTGTGGGACATGACCACCGGAATCTCCTTCGTGGAGGCGCTGTTCACGGCCTGATTGCGGGCCTGATGGGATACCTTGTTGGTGAAGATCACCACGGCTTGGGAATGCCCGATCTTTGCCTCCATATTGTTTTCAGACCGGGTAAAGATACGCAGATCAACCCCCAGTTTTTCAGCCTCCTGCAGGTAATGTTTCTGAAGCCGATCCATTCCGCCAATCAGTGATACCCGCATATTTCCTCCCCCCACGGCAAGCCTGCATGGGTAGTGCATCACAGCAGCCATGGAACCGTTCGGACAGCCTCCGCCCTCCCCCGGGCTGTCCCTTCATCCGGTCAGGCGTTCACCAATGACCTGTTCCTCCTGCCACACCTGATCGAACCAGGTAAAAGCCCGGTCATACTGGATGTCATGACCACCGTTGAAAATCTCAAAGTAAAACCGTTCCGCACCCGCCTCTTCCAACTTCTGCGCCAAGCGCCAGCTCTGACGGTAATCCACCAGCGGGTCCAAGCGGCCATGGTGCAGGTACAGGTTGGCTTTGGCCAACTCCTCCACATGAAAAATGGGGGAGCGCTCACGGTACTCCCGGTCCACATCAGGGGAACTCCCCGGCTCGCCGCCTAAGCAGGCGGCCACATGCCCTGCGTACTCCGGGTTCTCCCCATACCAGGCAGCAAGATCGGTAATCGGCACCCAGGAGCTGACCCCCTTCCAGAAGCGGGGGGCCGTGGCTGCCATCATCAGCACCATGTGCCCGCCACCGCTCCCCCCCAGGAGGAACAGGTTCGCGCTATCGATGGCATGATTACGGACTACCAACCCCACGGCATCCAGAATATCCTGGCGGGCCAATGCCGAGGCGCAGGCTTGGCGGGCGCGGGGGTTGCTGTCCAGATTCGGGCCGCGAAATTCGGGCAGGAGCAGCGCCCATCCCCGCTCTCGGCAATAGGGGAGCATGGATGACAGCTGATTGAAGCGGTCGTAGCTCCAGGTGTGCAGTCCCACCACCAGTGGTACGGCATCGGTGGTGCGCGGGACATGGAGCAGAGCCTTTTCCAGCGATCCGTCGCCACTGGATCTGAATTTCAGCTCAATTACATCCTTTCGTGCCATGAGGTCGTCCCCCCCGTTGTTCATTACGGTGTTGAAGTGAATTCAGTATAGGAACCGTGCTGCCGCGCTGTCAAGATAGTTTTTTATATTATCTATGGACTTTATATTCTATTAGCCATAAAAAACACCTGACCACTTTTCGACACTAACGTATCGCTGATTTCCCGTATGCCATTGCCTGTTCAGCAGGCTCTCCTCGCTCAGGTGATAGCCGAATAAGCCGCAATCAGGACCCGGTCGAGCCGGTGCGGAGCAATGCCCACCCCCTTCAGCAACAGATAGATCCCTGCCCGGATGGCCCCCTTGACCAACTGGACCTGGCACACATCCTTTTGGCTGAAGGTCACATGATCGTTGCCCCGGAAAACGCGACCGCTCAGAACAAGTATGTTTTGGACAACTCGGGTGCATCAGTATGGCCATGCCATCACATGCGTTAGGGCTTGACTCACAAAACTCGTGGCGTTATTGGATTTGCTGGGGAGCAAAGCCATATAAATACGGATTTCGACGCTATTATATTTATAATTACATAAGGTTATGGCTTTATATCAACTGCGAAAGTTAAGTTAAATGACGTATTCCATCCCCTGCTCGGCCTGCCTGTGGACAAGGTGAAACGCCTCGTACAGTTCCCGACGGAAGGACGCGAAATTCCCGTCGGAGCGCTCCCGCGGATAGGGCAAACGTACATCGAGTATCTGCTGGATACGCCCCGGATGGGGCGCCATCAGCACCACCCTTTGCCCCAGCGCCACCGCCTCATCCAGATCATGGGTCACAAACACCACGGTCGGTTTCTGCTCCTCCCAGATGCGCAGGAGCTCATCCTGCAGATGCAGACGCGTAAACGCATCCAAAGCGCCGAAAGGTTCATCCATGAACAGGACACTCGGCTCAACCGCCAGGGCACGGGCGATGGAGACGCGCTGTTTCATGCCTCCGGACAGCTCGTGGGGGTGCTTGCCAGCTGCCTGGCTAAGCCCCACCATCTCCAAGGCCCGGAGCGCCTTTTCACGGGCTTCGTCCGGCGGCGTCCTCCGCGCCTTCAGCCCGAACAGCACATTGTCCAAAACCGTCCGCCAGGGAAAGAGGCCATAGTCCTGAAAAATCATGATGTGATCGGGATCAGGGCCGGCCACGGCTTTTCCATCGATCACAACTACTCCAGCGGTCGGTTGTTCGAACCCGGCGATCAGGTTTATCAGGGTCGTTTTTCCGCAACCGCTGGGACCAACCAGGCAGATGAACTCCCCAGCGACGATCTCCAGGTCCACTCTCGAAAGCGCGACCTGCTCCTGTCCCTTGCTTGAAACAAATCGTTTTTCAACGCCTTGCAGCGATATCTTCGATGATTGCTTGACGTTCATACAGCTCCCCACTGCCGTTTGACGCGGCGCTCGGCAAGTCCCATCAGCCGGTCGATCACCAGCCCGGACAGGCCGATCAGCAGAATTCCGACGATAACCAGGTCGGTGCGCAGGTTATTCCTGCTGTCAATGATCAGGTAGCCGAGCCCCGAACGCACACCGAGCATTTCACCGGCCACCAGAAAGATCCAGGCCGAACCGATGGCGATGTGGAGGCCGCTGGTGATCTGAGGGAACGCCGCCGGAATGATCACATCCCGGAGAACACTCACCTGGGAGGCGCCGAAGTTGTTGGCGACCTTGAGGTAGAGCGGCGGGACAGCGCGTACAGCCACCACCGTGCTGAGCAGGATCGGATAGAAGGCGGCAATGAAGATGATCACGATTGCCGGCAGATTGCCTATCCCGAACCAGAGGCTGATCAGGGGAAACCAGGCGATGGGTGAAACAGGGCGCAGCACCTGCACCAGCGGATCAATGGCGCTCCAGAGCAGTGGGCAGCGGCCGAACAACAGTCCCAGGGGGAGGGCCAGCAGCGCCGCCGCCAGGTAACCTGCGCCAAAACGAAGCAGGCTGACCCCCACATAGTTCCAGAGTTGGCCGTCCCTCAGCAGTTCCCGTATCCCCTCGCTAACCAGGAGCGGCGTTGGCAGGAGGTATTCCGAATAGTTTCCGAGAGAGACAACCGCCTGCCAGATGGCCAGCACCACCAGAAACGTGACCAGCGGCACGAGTATGTTTCTCATGCTCGTATTCATTTTGCGCCTTTCTTTGGCGAAGCCTTGACCAGCGACGTATCCAGCAGGGTGTCAAGATTGACCGGCTTCTTGAGCAGACCAAGCTCCAGAGAGTATTTCTGCAGCTTTTCCACCTCGCCCCGTTTCAGTTGAAGGTCGGAATAGCTGACATCGTGGTTCAGGGATTGTTCGAACACTTTTTCATCGATATTCATATACTGGCGGGCAATCCTGATGGCATCCCTGCGGTGGGTATCGATGTACGTGCCCGCTGTGGTGAAGCTGTCCACGTACTCCTTGGTAGCGGCCGGGTATTTGGCTTTGAAGTCGGGACGGAACACTAGACCGCAGCAGATGTAGTCGGGCCAGATATCCTTGGCGTTAAGCAGTTTTTTGCCGAAACCGGCCTGGATGGCCTTGGAACCGAATGGTTCGGCAACGATGAAAGCCTTGATATCACCCCGGGCGAGTGCTGCTGGCATATCTGGCGGGGGCATTTCAATCCATTCCACGTCCTTGAGGGTCAGGCCGTTCTTTTTCAGCGTCTGGGCCAGCAGAATGTTATGCACCGACATGCGATGGGGTATGGCGACCCGCTTTCCCTTGAGATCGCGCACGGAGTTGATCTCCTTTGCCACGGTAAGGATATCGCCGTGACGATGGCTGAGGGCGACGACCGACTCCGGAACTCCCCTCTGGGCGCCGGCAAGGGCCAGCACGAGTAGTTCGGATGCTGCCTGAATCTTGCCCGAGTTGTAGGCATCCAGCAGCTCCGGCCAGGAGCTGAATTTCACCAGCTCCGTTTTCAGATTCTTATATTTTCCCGCATTGAGCTTGTCGGCCACGACAACCGGCAGGGAATGGGTTATCGGAAGATAGCCGATCTTCAGGGTCGGCAGTTGCGCGGCTCCCGCGATACCGGTGAGCGCCATAGTGATGCACAGAAGTGACAACGCGATTCGTGTAATTCTATTCATGGTGATGTTCCTCCTCATGTTCATGGGTATTGTGGTGATCATGTCCATGCCCGTGACGGCCGGGCGGCTGTTCATCCGCCGGAGTTCCCGGCTTCTGCTAGCCAAGCCGGGCGCGACGTTCATCGAAGTCGGCAATGATCCGTATGGCCAACTGACGGGAATCCGGCTCAACGACCATCACGCCCCCCAGCAGATCGTGCGTATCCTGATACAGAAACCGCGAGACTCTGTCCGAGCCGCTCACCGGCGGCTCGATGCAATGATAGGAGTTGAGCCCCAGCAGTCTGAAGCCGAGGGCGGCACCAATACCTTTTTCATTTGACCATTCCGGACTTGAAAACGAGCAGGGGATCTGTTTCAACGGAACAGCGACAGCATCGGCCAGTACGCGGAAGAGTCCGGTGGCGCGGGCATTGTCCAGGCATTCCCCCATGTGCCAGACCGGCGGCAAGCCAAGGGGAGCCAGCGCCTGGCGCAATCCTTCGCCAGCCTCCTCCAGGGCTTCGGGAAGGCAGTAGCCGGTTTTGAGCAGGGCATAGGCGGCGCAGCCATTGGTCAGCACAATCACATCGTGGGCAATGAGCGTACGGGCCACCTGTACCACCGCCTCTTCATAGACCACCTTGGGATTGTTGCACCCCACCAGGTTGACGACTCCCCGCACACGACCGTTCTTCAACTGTTCAAGAAGCTTCCCGGCGCCGCCAAAGGTAGCCAGGATGTTTTCCACCGCAAAGCCCACCTCGGCATCCACCCTGGCCTGGGGGATGAATACTTTGCCGTTTTCCCTCCCTCGAAATGATTCGATGGCCAGTCGGACAATGCGCTCCGCCAGGGTATCGGCCTCGGCCAGATTGGAATGGTGATGATCGAACGCCAGATGGGTTGCCCCCGGCAGACGCCCTGAATCGCTGGTGGTGACCACATGGGTGTGAAAGCAGGCCGCCACGTCCATGATGCCGGGGAACACGTCCTGTACATCAGCCACCCACAGGTCCAGGGCGCCGGTGGCCAGGGCCAGTTCGGCGCCCATGGCGCTGGTGAGCGGGTGGATGTCGCCGAACTTGGCCAGGGCGGAATGACCCGAGCAGCAGATGCCGTACAGGCGGATTCCCGAGGCTCCCACCTGTGTGGCCTCGGCGATCAGATCGTCCCTGCGGGCGGCCTTGACGATTGCGGCCACCAGCACCGGTGAATGGCCGTGAACCGCCAGATTGACGCTGTCCGTTCGGATCGCGCCCAGATTGGTGGTGATGCGGCTCCGCTTGGGCAGACCGTAGAGGCAGTCCATGGCGATGGCCGAACCGGCCACGCTGCTCCAGGCAAAGGCCAGTCCGCAGCGCAGGACCTGGCGCATCAGGTTTTCCCAGTCGCCGTCGGTGCCGGTGGTGGTGCGGTGCAGCGCCTCGAACACCTCGTGATAGGCACCGATGGGGAGAATATCCAGTTCCTTCCAGACGGCGAGCCGCTCCGTGGGCGCCAGGCTTTCCAGGGTGCGATGAGGCCCCGGTACGGTACGGCAGAAATCGTCCAGCAGAATCATGGCGATCTCGCCCGCCAGTTCCTGGACGCTTTTTTGCTGACTGAAAATACCAAAGGCTTTCGCGGTGGTGATGACCTTTTCCGGCCCCAGAATGGGGATATCCAGGCTGCCGTCCGCCGCCCCCTTGAGGGCCAGCATGACTTCCCGCCCCCGTGCGCCGTGGGCGCCCACACCGGCGGCGACCCAGCGCAGGATGTTGCGGGCCACGATGACATGGGCATCGGCTCCGCAGACTCCTTTGGGGCTTTTGGCGGTAATGCGGCAGGGGCCCATGTGGCAGTTTTTGCAGCAGACACCGCTCAGGCCGAATCCGCAATGGGGCTTCTGGGCATCGAAGCGATCGAAGGGGGTTTCAATGCCAGCCTGCTGCATATGCAGGAGCATCTCCCGCACGGCCGGATCGGGCGTTCGTTCAATAACATCCTGTTTGCTGGGGAATTTTTCTCTTCTCTTCATGCACTTCCTTTCTTTTGGGATCATGCAAAACACGTACAGTGAGCCAACTGATGGTGGCTGGATTAAGGGACTGATACGCTGGCAAGCCCGGAACGTTTCCTGGTTCAGATCCCGGTGCCGTCGTCGTCGAACAAACCATTCACCGGGGAAATGCCCCGCTTGAAAAGCAGGATGCTGATCCCGTCCGGGGTGCGGTCGAACTCAAAGGAGAGGCTGTGGCTATGGGCAACCAGCGCCACGGCCGGCACCTGGGCCAACTCACGCAGGCGGAACAGTACCCGGTTCCCCTTGTTAAGGCAGAGGAGGAAGCCGGGATCCACGTTAAACTCGATCCCCTCCCCTGCCCCGCTCAGATCCACCACACTCACTCCTCTGCCGCTTATGCTGGCCTCACCCAGGGCGATGCGCTCGCCCGGAACGGCCCCGGCTGTGGTCAATCCGTTCAGAGGAGTGGCCTGTTCCACATTCAGCGGAGCGGCGCTGATAACCATCCCGGCTGCAACGGTGGCGTTCGTAAAGCGGTCGATCAGGATGAAGCTGCCCGTATCCCGGTTCCGGTGATAGGGATCGAAGGCTACCGGCCGGTCCAGTTCCAGGCGGACCACGCCGATGCCGTTCAAACCCAAGGTCTCAACCTGCCTGTGCTCCAGGCTGTTGACGTCGATGGCGTGGCGTACTTCCGTGACCCGGCCCGGGGTGATGGAAGAGGCGCTCTTGAGCAGGTAGATCTGTCCCGGCTGCAGCGGTTCGTCGTGCATCCAGACCAGGTGCGCCTCGGGGTGCCGGGTATGGAGTGGCGGCGTATCGGGAGCGCTCAGCAGGTCCCCCCGGCTGATGTCGATCTCATCTTCCAGGGTCAGGGTGACGGCCTGGCCAGCCACCGCCTCGTCCAGGTCACCGTCCATGGTGACGATGCGGGCCACCCGGCTGGAGCGGCCCGACGAGGCTACCCGCAGCTCATCCCCCGGCCTGACCGTGCCGCTGGCGATGGTGCCGCAGAAACCGCGGAAGTCCAGGTGGGGGCGGTTGACCCACTGCACCGGCAGCCGGAACGGCTGGTGCCGGCTGTCCCCCTCCACCTGGACGGTTTCCAGCTGGCTCAACAGTGTCGGCCCCTGGTACCAGGGGGTGTTGGGGCTGACTTCGATAACGTTGTCACCGTTTAGGGCGGACAGGGGAATGGCGGTTATGGAGTCGAAGCCCAGCGGGGTGGCGAACAGCTCGTACTCGGCCACGATGGCATCGAAACGCTGTTGGTCGAAATTGATCAGGTCCATCTTGTTGACCGCCAGCACCACGTGTCGAATGCCCACCAGCGATACAAGAAAGCTGTGGCGCCTGGTCTGGGTCAGAAGCCCCTTGCGGCTATCCACCAGGATCACCGCTACCTTTGCCGTAGAGGCGCCGGTGACCATGTTGCGAGTGTACTGCTCGTGGCCGGGGGTGTCGGCCACAATGAACTTGCGCTTGTCGGTGGAGAAGAAGCGGTAGGCCACGTCGATGGTGATCCCCTGCTCCCGCTCCGCCTGCAGCCCGTCCAGCAGCAGGGCATAGTCGATGGCGCCCCCCTGGGTACCGACCTTTTTGCTGTCCGCCTCCAGGGACGCCAACTGGTCCTCGAAGACCATCTTGGAGTCCCAGAGGAGGCGGCCGATCAGGGTGCTCTTGCCGTCATCCACGCTGCCGCAGGTGATGAAACGTAGCAACGATTTTTCTTCCTGGCTCTTGAGAAAGGCGAGGATGTCTTTTTCGATCAGTTCGGATTGGTGTGCCATCAGAAATATCCCTCCTGCTTCTTCTTCTCCATGGACCCGGCCTGGTCATGGTCGATCAGGCGTCCCTGGCGTTCCGAGGTGCGGGTCAGGAGCATCTCCTGGATGATCTCCGGCAGGGTACCGGCCTCCGATTCCACCGCGCCGGTCAGGGGGTAGCAGCCCAGGGTGCGGAAGCGAACCGACTTGTACTGCACCTCTTCCCCCGCCTTGAGTTCCAGGCGATCGTCGTCCACCATGATCAGCATGCCGTCCCGCTCCACCACCGGTCGCACGGCGGAATAGTACAGCGGCACGATGGGGATCTTCTCCAGGTGGATGTACTGCCACACATCCAGTTCGGTCCAGTTGGAGAGCGGGAAGACGCGGATGCTCTCCCCCGGCTTGACGCGGGTGTTGTACAGGTTCCACAGTTCCGGCCGCTGGTTCTTGGGGTCCCAGCGATGGTTGACGCTGCGGAAGGAGAAGATGCGCTCCTTGGCCCGGGACTTCTCCTCGTCCCGGCGGGCGCCACCAAAGGCGGCGTCGAACTTGTAGCGGTCCAGGGCCTGCTTCAGCCCCTCGGTCTTCATGACGTCGGTGTAGAGCGCCGAGCCGTGGGTAAAGGGGCTGATCCCTTTCTTCACCCCTTCCTGGTTGACGTGCACGATCAGGTCAAGGCCGCACTGGGCAACCATACGGTCACGGAACTGGATCATCTCGCGGAACTTCCAGGTGGTGTCCACGTGCAGCAGGGGGAATGGCGGCGGAGCCGGAAAGAAGGCCTTGCGGGCCAGGTGCAGCATGACCGCCGAATCCTTGCCGATGGAGTAGAGCATCACCGGGTTTTCGAACTCGGCGACAACCTCGCGGATGATATGAATGCTTTCGGCTTCAAGCTGCTGTAAATGGGTAAGACTTCCGTTCATCTGGGTAACCTCGTCGGTCGTGTCAGTTAAAAACAGAGATAATGGAACGCGGGAAAAGCGGAAGAAACGGATAAAGGCGGCTCAAGCCCAACATCTGTAATAAAGTCCTGCTCCTTCCGCTTATTCAGGTTCTCCCGTGTTCCATGGTTTTCACCTGCGGTGCAGCCCGCACTCCTTGTGCTCCGGATTCTCCCACCACCAGCGGCCGGCGCGGGCGTCTTCCCCCGGCTGCACGGCCCGTGTGCAGGGGGCGCAGCCGACGGAACGAAAGCCCTGTTTGAAGAGGCGGTTGAAGGGCAGGTTATGTTCCCTTATGTATTCCTCCAGCTGACGTTCGCTCCAGTCGATCAGCGGGTTGATCTTGAGGATGCCGCCGTTCAGATCGTCCCGCTCAATGGCCCTGAGGTCGCCGCGGGTGACGCTCTGCTCCCGGCGCATGCCGGTCACCCAGCCGGAAAGCCCTGCCAGCGCCCGGGAGAGCGGCTCCACCTTGCGGATGTGGCAGCATTCGTGTCGGTTCTCCAGAGATTCCCGAAAGGAGAACAGCCCTTTTTCCCGTTCCAGTTGCTCCACCGCCCCATGTTTGGGGAAGTACCACTGGATCTTCAAGTGGTAGCGCTCCAGCAGGGCCTCGGCAACCTCATAGGTCTCCTCGTGCAGCCTGCCGGTGTCGATGGCAAAAACACCCAGGTCAATACCGGCCTGGTGGGCGATGTGGATGATAGCCACGTCCTCCAGGGAGAAGGAGCAGGCCAGGGAGACCGGGCCTTTGGCGGCTTCGATGCCGGCCTTGAGGATATGGGCGGGTGGCGTGTCCGGTGCTATGTGCGAGAAGGTTGAGTTCATGATGTTTCCTTTCCACTTTAATTCACTGTGTTGAAACGAGGATTTTTTCGTCCTGGCAAGGCTGTCGAGGAATTGCGCGGAGGCGTAGCAGCGCTACGCCGCACAAGCGATCCCGAAGACTTACGCAGCCAGGGCGAAAAAAGACCGTTTCATATCTGGTAATCCTCGACAAACACCCTCACCTGCCGCGGCCTGACATAGACCTGTTCCCCCTGCCGTAATCCCAGGTTCTGGAACACATCCCTGGTCAGTTCCGCCTCCATGGACTCGCCATTTCCCTCCAGTGCCAGGGTAACCCTGACCGACGGCCCCAGTTTTTGGATATGCCTGACCTCGGACTTGAGTGCGGTTGAATCCCTGGGGGTGCGCTCGATGTCGATATCGTGGGAGCGGACGTACGACACGGTATTTTCGTCTCCCCCCTGCTGACCTGCGGCGGACTGATGCAGCCGGCCGTGGAACAGGTTGACGTTGCCCAGGAAGTTGAGCACGAAGGGGTTGGCCGGATGTTCATAGACCTGGTCCGGGGTGCCGGCTTGTTCGATCCTGCCTCTGTTCATGATCACGATGCGGTCGGCCACCTCCAACGCCTCTTCCTGGTCGTGGGTGACGAAGACGCTGGTGACGTGAATTTCGTCGTGCAGCCTGCGCAGCCAGCGGCGCAGTTCGGCACGCACCTGGGCATCCAGGGCGCCGAAGGGCTCGTCCAGGAGCAGCACCTGCGGCTCCACCGCCAGGGCACGGGCCAGGGCGATGCGCTGGCGCTGGCCGCCGGAGAGCTGGGCGGGATAACGTTTGGCCATCCCCTCCAGCTGCACCAGGCGCAGCAGTTCGTTGACCCTGTCCCTGATCTCCCCCTTCGAGGGGCGCGTCTGCCGCGGACGGACATTCAGGCCAAAAGCCACGTTATCGAAGACGGTCATATGCTTGAACAGGGCGTAGTGCTGAAAGACGAAGCCGACCTTGCGCTCGCGCACGTGGCTGGTGGTCGTGTCCTCACCGTTGAACAGGATCCGGCCATTATTGGCGTTCTCCAGGCCGGCGATGATCCTGAGCAGGGTAGTCTTGCCGGAACCGGAAGGCCCCAACAGTGCAACCAGCTCACCCGAAGGGATGGAGAGGTTGATATCGTCCAGGGCGGTGAAGGTGCCGAACTGTTTGCTTATGTTTTCGATTTCGATGCTCATTATTTCATCCCTTGTCGGTTAGGAGTTTTTCAATTGCCGTTGCACCTTCCACTCGGCAATGGTCTTGACCACCAGGGTGATCAGGGCCAGGAAGGCCAGAAGGGATGCCACGGCAAAGGCTGCGGTGTAGTTGTACTCGTTGTAGAGGATCTCCACATGCAGCGGCACGGTGTTGGTCATGCCGCGGATATGGCCAGAGACCACCGACACGGCGCCGAACTCACCCATGGCCCGGGCGTTGCACAGGATCACGCCGTAGATGATGCCCCACTTGATGTTGGGCAGGGTCACCCGGAAGAATGTCTGCAGTCCCGATGCCCCCAGCACCATGGACGCTTCCTCCTCATCTCTCCCCTGGGCCTCCATCAACGGGATCAGCTCGCGGGCAACAAAGGGGAAGGTTACGAAGATAGTGGCCAGGACGATGCCCGGCACGGCGAAGATGATCTTGATGTCGTGTTCCTGCAGCCAGGGCCCCAGCCATCCCTGCAGCCCGAAGATCAGCACATAGATCAGGCCCGAAATGACCGGAGAGACCGAGAAGGGAAGATCGATCAGGGTGATCAGCAGATTCTTGCCCGGAAAGCTGAACTTGGCGATTGCCCAGGCGGCGGTCACGCCGAAGAACAGGTTGAGCGGCACGGTTATGGCAGCGGTCAGAAGCGTCAGTTTGATGGATGAGAGTGTGTCCGGCTCCCGCAAGGCTTCCAGGTAGACCTCAATTCCTTTTTCAAAGGCCTGGCTGAAGACCGCAGCCAGCGGCAGAGCCAGGAACAGGGCCAGGAATCCGAGGGCGATGGCGATCAAGAGCCAGCGCACCGCGGCCGGTTCGGTCTGGGCCCTGTTATTCGGGTTGTGTGATGTTGAGATGATTGATACCGGTGCTGACATGAAGATTCTCCCTTATTCCGCGTACCTTCTGCTCCACTTCTGAAGGAGGTTTATGACCAGCAGCAGCAGAAACGATGTCAGCAGCATTACGCAGGCGATTGCCGTGGCTCCCTGATAGTCGAACTGTTCCAATTTGGTAATGATCAGGAGCGGAGTGATCTCCGAGACCATGGGCATGTTGCCGGCGATGAAGATGATCGAGCCGTACTCCCCCACGGCACGGGCGAATGATAGGGCGAAGCCGGTCAGGATGGAGGGGAGCAGCATCGGGAAGATCACCCGCTGCAGGGTCTGCCAGCGGTTTGCCCCCAGGCAGACGGCGGCCTCTTCCAGTTCCGCATCGATCTCCTCCACCACCGGTTGAACGGTACGCACCACAAAGGGGAGACCGATGAAGGTCATGGCCAGGATGATGCCCAGGGGAGTAAAGGCCACCTTGATGCCGTGCGGCTCCAGGTAACGCCCCACCCAGCCGTTGGGGGAGTAGATCGTGGCCAGGGTGATGCCGGCAACCGCCGTGGGCAGGGCAAAGGGAAGGTCGATCAGCGCATCCGCCAGTCGCTTGCCGGGAAAGCGGTACCGCACCAGCACCCAAGCCACCAGCACCCCGAAGAGCGAGTTGATCAGCGCCGCGATAAGTGCCGCACCGAAGGTGACTTTGTAGGAGGCCAGCACCCGGGGAGCGGTCACGGTGCCGATGAACTCGGCCCAGGTCAGGCCGGCGGTTCTGAAGACCAGGGCCGACAGCGGGATCAGCACGATCACGCTCAGATAGAATATCGTGAAGCCCAGGGTGGGGCCGAATCCAGGCAGGACGTTGTTATGGCTCTTGAAGAGTTTCATGAAGGCGCCCTTTGCAGGATGCCGAAGTGATATGAAATGTGTGAGCGGAGGGTCTCGCCAGGAGGGGAGATGCTGCCGGTTTCTCACACTTCCACTCGCTCGGGATCATGCTGAAACGGTAATGGGATACGGGGTTATCAGGGCGGCCACAATGGGCCGCCCCGCTCTAAGACTATTATTTTGCGTTGTAAATCTGGTCGAAGGTCCCGCCATCGGCAAAGTGAGTTTTCTGGGCCTTCTGCCAGCCACCGAAGGCCTTGTCGATGGTGTAGAGTTTTTTAATCTTTGCCAACCGGGTCGGAATCTTGGCGTTGATCGGGCGGTAGTAGTGCTTGGCGGCGATCTTCTGCCCTTCGTCGCTGTAGAGGTGCTTCAGGTACGCTTCAGCCACTTTACGGGTTCCACGCCTGTCCACCACCCTGTCGATCACGGTGACAGGCGGCTCGGCCAGGATGCTCTCCGGAGGGGTCACCACTTCGAACTTGTCCGGCCCCAGTTCGTTGATGGCGAGGAACGCCTCGTTTTCCCAGGCCAGCAACACATCCCCAAGACCGCGCTGCACAAAGGTGTTGGTGGAGCCACGGGCGCCGGAATCCAGTACCGGGACATTCTTGAACAGCTTCTTCACAAATTCCTTGGCCTTGGCTGCATTGCCGCCCGGTTGATGTAGAGCATAGGCCCAGGCTGCCAGGTAGTTCCAGCGCGCGCCGCCGGAGGTCTTGGGATTGGGAGTGATCACTGAAATGCCCGGTTTGACAAGGTCGTTCCAGTTCCTGATTTTCTTGGGGTTGCCCTTGCGCACCAGAAAGACGATGGAGGAGGTATAGGGGGAACTGTTGTGGGGCAATTCCTTCTGCCACCCCGGTTTGATCAGCCCTTTCTCTGCTATGGCGTCGACATCATAGGCCAAAGCCAAGGTAACGACGTCGGCCTCAAGACCGTCGATGACCGCCCGGGCCTGCTTTCCAGACCCGCCATGGGACTGTTTGATGGTAACCGTATCGCCGGTTTTTGCCTTCCAGTGTGATGCAAATGACTTGTTGAAGTCGGTGTACAACTCCCGGGTCGGGTCGTAGGATACGTTCAACAGGTTGACATTGGCAGCCAGGGCCGCTGTTGTCGTTGACAGCGCCAGTGCAAGTGTTGCGATAGTGGTTGCAATCTTCTTGGTATTCATAACAACCTCCTCTTTTCTATGGATTTAATAGTTTTATAGAGCAAAAAAACAGAACTGTTATTATGTTTCAACTTTTTCGAGTTCGAGTCGGAAATGCCCCTCGCTAGCCTGCACCAAAGCGATCAGTCTATGTCCTTCTGACTTGAGACTGCGGGGGACATTCTTGACCGGTTCACCATCATCCAAAAGAATGGTGATACGATCGCCATCATCCATGTCTTCCAAGGCCAACTTGGCCTTGACGAAGTTAGTGGGACAACTCACGCCACGGAGATCGATGGTCTGCATGGCAACGCTCCTTTCATGTGGGTAGACCTACCTGGGTCACAATCACCTGCGGGGCAATGGTCTCGCTGACAACATGTTCCGGGAAGCGGGCTCGCAGATGTTCAAGCAACGATTGCGGACCCTGGCTGAGGATGATGTCACCCAGCCTGACCCGACCGAGACCTTCGGCGTTCCGCTGGTACCACTCCAGCACGGCAGCGGCGAACTCCACCACCTTTTCTTCCGGAAGGAAGGTCGCAAAGAGCGATCCCACCAAGGGCCTGCGCCCCCATTTCCCTCCGATGCGCACGGTGTAGCCCCGCTTCTTTTCGCGCCAGGCGTTGGTGGGGCACACCTTGATGCAGTCGCCGCAAGCGATGCATCTTTCGGGGACATATTCAGGCTTTTTGTCGGCCCCGTTTTCAATCGCCTTGGGCAGGCAGTTTTTGACGCACAGACCGCAGGAGATGCAATTCGATTTCTCCAGAACAGGCTGGACAGCCCCCTGGAAACCGATATCGCTCGTGGCGGACTTGGGGCAGTCAAAGGGGCAGCCGGCGAAGGCAACCTTGAACTTGTGGTGTCCGGTGGGGGTGCCAAACAGCTTGTCGTCAATCTCCAGGGCAGACTTCTGGGTATCCACCAGACCGTTGGGGTTGTACTCGCAACCACCGCAGGCAACCGGAACACGGACACGGGCACCGCAGGTGGCCACCTTCTGGTCCCCCTCCCCCAACTCCGCCACAACGGCGTCAAAGTCCCTGATACTGATGTTAACAAGCTCGAGCGACTGCCTGACCGACAGATGAACGAACTCTCCACCAAACTTTTCCGCCACCTCCGCGATACGTTTCAGACGAGATACTTTCAGCCTGCCGCCCGGCACACGCAGGCGAACGGTATACAGGTCCTTGCCTCGTTCCTTGATGAAACCGCCGGCCTTCAGGTTGCTCAAATCAATTGTGGGTTTCGGGGTTGACATGGTTTGTGCTCCTCAAGCAGAAGTTAACCCAATGTATAGTATACATATCGGAGTTGTCAACAATAAATAAAAACATCACGACCATATTGGTCAACATACCGGTCAAGCAGATCGCAGCCATCTTCGAATCTTCCTCTACAGAGCACCACGACGCTGTTCACCAGACCGAGCGACCTAGCTGGTCACCGCCAAGTCGCACTCGTTCAGCGCATCCACTTCATCCCTCGGTTCGGTAATGGTCGGATTATCACCGCAGAGGGGACACGCGGCATTCTTGCGGATATCAACGGCCCGGAATTCCATGTCCAGTGCGTCATAGGTCAGTATGCGATCGGTGAGCAGGGTGCCGATTCCCAACAGGAACTTGATCGCTTCAGTGGCCTGGACAGTGCCGATGACGCCGGGCAACACGCCGATCACCCCCGCCTGGGAACAGGTGGGAATGGCGTCCCGGGGCGGTGGTTTGGGAAAGAGGCAGCGATAGCAGGCGCTTTTCCCCGGCCTGATCGTAAAGGTCTGACCGAAGAACTGGAGAATACCGCCGTGGGAATAGGGCTTGCCGGCTAATACGCAGGCATCGTTGATCAGGAACTTGGTGGCAAAATTGTCGGCGCAGTCGATGACGAAGTCGTACTCCGCGATGATGTCGTCGATGTTGGATGAGTCGATCCACTCCCGGTAGGTTCGCACCCGAACGTCCGGATTAATCGCCTCCATCTTTTCGCGTGCAGACTCCACTTTGGGTTTTCCGATGTCGGGAGTGAAGTGAATCACCTGTCGCTGCAGGTTGGAGATGTCGACGACATCGGAATCGGCAATCCCGATAGTCCCCACACCGGCCGCGGCCAGGTAGAGAGCGATGGGAGCTCCGAGGCCACCGGCGCCGATGATCAGCACCCGACCGGCAAGCAGCTTTTTCTGCCCCTTTCCACCGACCTCCCGGAGAAGGATGTGCCGAGAATAGCGTTCAATTTGCATCTCATTCATGCCTTACCTCCGGTGCCCCGCCGGTGACGCACGCCTTGTGCCGAAAAGAGACCATCCGGGGAAATCTCCACTCCCCGCATTTCGAGTGTTGCCCTGTTCGACACCGACGCAAGCTCCAGCACATCGCGTGGTGGGGGTGCATCAACGATCTTCAGCAGTTCGGAGGCGGAAAGGCGAGTTCGACATCCGATATTCACCTGCCAGTCGTATCCGTTCACTGTAATGACCATACATTCTCCCTTCTCAGGGCTTGACTATCCGCTCCGCTCACGTGGCCATGAATGCATTTCACCCGGTTTCAGCCCAGCCTCAGATAACCCACAAAATTCGCATTTCAGTCTTACATCAAAAACTACTTAACAAAGCGCACTTTTTATGTCAATAAATATAAAGGTTTTGCACACCATTTAAAACAAGACAACTAAACAACAGGAGAAAAGATGCTCATATCCTGGACTGTTACCGCCATGCAACCGATTGTGGAACGAGGGGAAGATCTCGTCCTGGCAACCGTTCTCAGTAAGTCTGGATCGGCTCCCTGCCTCGCCGGATCAAAAATGATCGTCCTCAGGGACGGAACGTCCATCGGCACCATCGGTGGCGGCATCCTTGAGGCTGAAGGGCAGAGACGGGCGCTCGAAACCCTGAATAGCGGTCTATCCCAGATTTTCACCTTTGATCTCTCCGGCAGAGACGCTGCAAGCATGTCGATGATATGTGGTGGACGGGTGACCGTATTTATTGAACTGATCGAAGCGAACAGTGACAACCGTACGGTAATCGGGGCTCTAAAGGAGGTACTGAACAATAACGAGAGATGCTTTACGGTCTCGGACCTGGGGACTCCTGAAAGCGATATCCGGAAGATCAGTCGCTGTCTCGTGCATCAAGACGGCTCCTTCACCGGAACATTCTCCCACCCTCACAACTGGCTGCCTGTACTGGCGGAACGTGCCCGCCGTTCGACCTACCCGGTTCTAACCACCATGGAAGGCCGCCGCTTTCTGGTGGAGCGCTGCTACACCCCCAGCACAGTATACATTTTCGGCGCCGGCCACGTTTCCCAGCATCTCGCCAAGATGGCAGGCGACGTCTCCTTCCAGACGGTGGTGCTCGACGATCGGGAAGAATACGCTAACAACAAACGCTTTCCCACAGTCGATCAGGTGGTCGTCCTGGAATCCTTTGAAAACTGCATGAACAATCTGGATATTGATGGGGACAGCTACTTGGTAATCGTCACCCGCGGCCACACCCACGACCGTACAATTCTTGAGCAGGCTCTGAAAACGAAGGCAGGTTACATCGGCATGCTGGGGAGCAAACGGAAGGTGATGGAGGTCAAAAAAGCCCTTCTGTCACAGAGCTTCCACGAAGCTGAACTGGATCGGATTCACTGTCCAATTGGCATCTCCATCCGCGCGAAAACAACGGCTGAGATTGCTGTCAGTATCGTAGCCGAGTTGATAGTAGCAAGAGCTACGAAAGGAACAACCGAGACGAACAGTTATTCTCGCAAAATTTAAGACATTTCACATAAACAGTTATCAAATCAATGAAACCACTCATAGGAGGAAACTGTCTTGCGGGTCATCCCCCTCTGTGCCAATATACGTGAGACAGTACGCATCCCCCGGCACAGCAGCAGGGGGCTTTCAAAACCATAACCGCTCAAAGCGGGGTTTCAAAAGACTAACTGACCACCACCAGTGGTGGTTATCCTTCGGCCAATAACGTCAATTGATCCAAACGTTTGTCTTTGTCTTCCTGGCTCCTGATGTATTCACCCACCCCCGAGATGATGCCGAGAGTCTTCTGAAGAGCTGGTACAACTGGGCGATCCGCAGCCGGATTGAACAGGTGAAGAGGGTCGCCAGAACAATCAAGGGTCATAGGAACGGGATCCTGGCCTGGTTCGACAGCAAACGCTGTTGGATGTTCTGTCGGTAATGGAACGGGTGGGCAGGTTTTTGTTCGGCGGTGACAGGCAATATCACATTGACTCGATTTCGCAGGTCGTGAGATTGATTCATGCTGCGGGCGAGGCTTCCAGGGCTCTCGCTGCATCGCTGCCGCCACACGTATAGTTCGTGGATTTTACGGAAGACCGAAGATTTGAAATATGTGCAGGAGGAGTTGGGGCACCTTGATATCGGAACGACAAAATTGTACATGCACACCATCGAGACGGATGACCCGGCCCGGTCGTTTGACTATGCGTGACGGGGTTTTTTCTTACGGTATTCGCTACGTTTTTTTTGTCAATCCTTTGCCGGCTTTTTTGACAAACCAGTTTTCTCATTGTTTTACAGGTAGTTATATTGTAGCGCTTTCGGGTTCGAATCCCTCTAGCACCCAAAAAAAATCAAGCACCTGGATTCGTCCAGGTGCTTTTTTCATGTCGAGGCGTTCCGCGCCTCCGTCATGGAAGGAGGCATATCGATGACCATCCGCTGTACTCTGCTGATGCTGGTAGCGCTGACCTGCTCCTGCTCGCCCGGCGACCGAAAGACCACCTGGCTGCCGCTGACCAGGGACCGGGACGCCGACTACTTCTACACCCTGAACAAGCTCTCCCGCACCGACGAGGGGGTGGTGAAGGTCTGGGTCAAGACGGTTTTCACCACGCCGCGCCGCCAGAAGGAAGAGGATGTGAGCTACGCCAAGAACATGTTCATGATCAGGTGCGGGGAGAAGCGCTACAAGATCAACCCGGGCTTCTACTTCGGCACCGATGACGGTATGATCTCCAAAACCGATCAGGACCAGGCCCAGGAGATGACCTTCATGATGGGCCGCTCGCGCGGGGAGTTCATGGCTGCCGCCCAGCCGTCCCAGGACAGTTACCAGCCGATCCCGCCGGGCAGCCCGGCTGAGATCCTCTCCGGCATCGTCTGCCGCTGACCAGTCCAGCGGTTCGGAAACTCAGGCGCCCGCGCGGGCAATGATATAGATAACTTCGTACGTGGCCGGGACCATGCCATCCCGCTGGAAACGGCCGCGGTAGATCTCGGCCATGGCATTCAGAAGCCCCCGCCACCCCAGACCGCCGCCGGTGTCGCTGCGGGCGGGAGTGGTCGCGCCGATGCCCTTGATGGAGCGCAGCAGCGCAGGCACATCGGGATGGTACTCCACCTCCGTCTCCGTCGCCAGCACCAGCTGGTCGAACCCCAGACCCTCCAAGGCATGGCGCACATCCACACTGCCGCGAAAGCGCTGCAAGCGACCTTCGCGACTGTCGTCGCGAGGAAAACGGTCTGCCAGGGCTTCCCGGTAACTCTCCTGCAGTTCCCACAGGGTTCCATCGCCAAAGAAGGCCGCGCAGAACAGCCCCCCCGGCATGAGCACCCGCCGGCATTCCCGGAAGCAGACATCCAGTCGCTGCACCCACTGCAACGTGGACGCTGAAACCACCAGATCGAAGCAGGCCCCGCCAAAGGGGAGTGCTTCGGCATCGGCATTGACCAGCAGGGCAGCGGGGCCGAGCCGCTGGGCCGAGCGCAGCGCCATGTTGAAGGCCAGATCGAGTCCGCAGAGCCGGGCCTGGGGATAGAGTCCGGCCAGTGCGGAGAGCATGGCGCCAGTACCGCAGCCGATATCCAGGGCCCTAGCCGGGGCGCCGTCGCAATGGGCCTGCACCATGCGGGTCAGGTTGGTCACCACCCGTTTCTGCACCACCGCATGGCGGTCATATTCGCCGGCCTGGCGGTGGAAGCGCCTCCCGACCCTGGTCCTGTCATCTCGCCTGTTCAAGAATCCTCCTGCTGAACTGTTTGATCGTATCGTTGAATTCGGGAGCACGGCTCAGGAAGGGAGCATGTCCGCAGCCGGCAAAGAGGACCCGGCTGCTCCCCGGAATCCGGAGCGCCATGTAGTCCGAGGACGGAGGGAGACAGATGACATCCCGGTCCCCTCCCATGATCAGGGTCGGCAGCCCCAGCTCCGGCAGCAGGGGGCGCAGGTCGGCCTCCGCCAGGAGGTCGAGGCCCTGCACGGCCACCTCGGTCCCTGGCAGCGGAATCGCCTCCAGAAGTCGCCGGATGGTCTCAACCTGACAGGGCTCGTCACATTCGCCAGGAACAACCATGCCGGAGACGAAATCGTGCCGCGTCCCGCGCGGGTCGCGGCGCATCCTGGCCCGCATGCCGCGCAGCTCCCGGGCATCCAGGCCATGGGGAAACCCCTCGCCGGCGGTGAAGCGGGGGGTCCCGGAAACAAGCACCAGCCCGGAGAGCCGTTCCCGCACGCTTCCAGCGGCCTGGAGTGCCAGCTGGGCTCCCAGGGACCATCCCAGCAAAAGCGCGTCCCCCAGATCAAGGCGCCGGAACAGCTCCACCAGGTCGGCACAGAGGAGGGGCAACCGGAAGCCGCCGGGACAGGGGTCGGATTGGCCATGGCCGGCCAGGTCGGGGGCGATGAGGCGAAAGGAACCGGCCAGCCCCTCCAGCTGCGGTTGCCACACCCGGGACGACATGCACCAGCCGTGCAGCAGCACCAGTGGCCGCCCCCGGCCCCGTTCCTCGTAGAAGATGCGCCTGCCGTTCTCCAGGGTGAGCCAGGGCATCAGACCACTCCCAGGCTCCGGCCGATTTCCCTGATCGTCTCGGCCGTCCTGACCAGATCATCGGGGTCGTGGGTTGCCATGACCGTACAGCGCAGGCGGCAGGCGCCTGCCGGTACGGTGGGGGGGCGTATCCCCTGGACATAGATCCCCTGTTCAAAAAGACGGCGGGAGAACTCCATGGTCTCGTCGGCGCCTCCCACCATGATCGGAATGATTTGGGTGTTCCCCTCTCCCAGGGAAAAACCGGCGTCGCTCAGCATTCCCCGGAACAGCGCCGTGTTGTCCTGGAGCCGCTTCCGCAATTGGTCCCCCTCGGCGGACCGGACCAGTTCCAGGGCAGCAGTCGAGGCTGCCAGCACCGCGGGTGGCAGCGAGGTTGAGAAGATGAAGCTGCGGGCCCGGTTAACCAGGAGGTCGCGCAGTTCCCGGGAGAGGGCGGCATAGGCGCCGAAACTGCCCAGGGCCTTGCCGAAAGTCCCCACATGGATATCGATATGGGACAGCACCCCCAAAAGTTCGGCGCTCCCCCTCCCCTGCTCCCCCATGACGCCGCAGCCATGGGCATCATCCACCATCAGCAGGGCATCGTGGCATCGCGAGAGCTCGGCCAGTTCGGTCAGGGGCGCCAGATCACCGTCCATGCTGAATACGCCGTCGGTGACGATCAGGCAGCGGCCCGTGCCCCGCTGCCTGTCCATCAGCACTGCCAGGGCATCGACATCGTTGTGGGGATAGCGCACCAGCCGTGCCCCGGACAGCAAGGCACCGTCAATAATGCTGGCATGGTTGAGGCGGTCGCAGAAGATCACATCCCCCCTCCCCACCAGGGCCTGGATGATGCCGGTGTTGGCGGCGTAGCCGCTGTTGAACGCCAGGGCGCTCTCCGTGCCCTTGAAAGCTGCCACCGTCGTTTCCAGAACCTCGTGCGGTTCCATGGTGCCGGACACCAGGCGCGAAGCTCCGCTGGACGTGCCGTACCGCCCGACGGCAGCGGCCGAGGCCGCGATCAGGGCCGGGTGATCGGCCAGTCCCAGATAGTTGTTGGAACAGAGCATCAGCAGCCGACGACCGTCCATGGCCACCCACGCGGACTGCTGTCCCTGGATCAGACGCGTGGAACGGAACAGCCCCTTAGCGCGGATCTGCTCCAGCTCTTCCCGAATCGAACGTTGCATGACGCCCCCTGGTCAACCTGATCAACAAAGAAAGTTGACAATACCTGCAAAAGAAAACGCCGTCAACAGAATCCGACGGCGTTCAGCGTTCCGGAAGCGACTCTCGCCTTCTCGGCAGGTTGAGAAGCGGACTACAGAAGGGAGTCCATCCCCCGAACGGAGAGTTCCGCCACCACCTTCTTGACCTCCTGTGCCCGCTCCCGGTCACAGACCAGCAGGGCATCGGGGGTGGAGACGATGATCAGGTTGCTGACTCCCAGGGTGGCCACCAGACGGCCGTCACCATAGATCAGACAGTCACGGGAGTCGATGGCGATGTGTTCGGCGGTATTGACGCTGACCGTCCCCGCTCCGTCCGGTTCGATTACCTCCGGCAGGGCGCTCCAGCTCCCCACATCGCTCCACCCCATCTCCACCGGCAGCACCTGCACCCGGTCGGAGCGTTCCATGACACCGTAATCGATGGAGATGCCCGCAGCGCGGGGGAAGATCTCCCGGATCTGCTCTTCCAGATCGGAGAGCTCCCACACATCGCCGCTGAAGCTGATGGATGCAAGCAGGGAGGAGAGCTCGGGCAGGTGCCGGCCGATCTCCTCCAGGATCGTGTCGCAGCGCCAGATGAACATGCCGCTGTTCCAGAAAAAGCTGCCATCCTCCAGGTAGCGCAGGGCATCCTCCAGGGGAGGTTTCTCCACGAAGCGCCGCACCGGAAAGGGACCCTGCCCCCGCAGCTCCATATCGGCCTCGATATAACCGTAGCCGGTCTCGGGGCGGGAGGGAACGATCCCCAGGGTCACCAGATAGCCGTTGCGTGCCGTGCGGCTGGCGGCCAGCAAACTGGAGCGCAGGGCCTCTTCATCCCTGATGAAGTGATCGGCGGGCAGCACCGCCATGACGCCGCGCGGGTCGTGGGCGGCGATGATGGTGGCGGCCAGACCGATGGCCGGCGCGGTGTTGCGGGCCACCGGTTCGGCCACCACGTCGATGGGAATCCCGCGGTAGGCTGTCAACTGGCGCCTGGTCTCCTCGGCCTGGAGCTGATTGGTGACGATCATGATCCGCTTGGGCTTGAGCGGCAGGACCCGTTCCACCGTGCGCTGGAGCATGGTCCTGTCGCCGCTGATGGAGATGAGCTGTTTGGGCCGCGCAGTCCGCGACACGGGCCAGAATCTGGTTCCGGAGCCTCCGGCAAGTATGACGATATACACGCTGTCCCCCTATTTGTACTGGATGCGATCGAGGAAATCCGCCACCTCGCGCCCCAGGCGGCCGATGGCCTCGCTGGTATCGAGCACGTCCCAGAGGGTCTGGCGGAAGTAGGCCACTTCCTGCCCCGTGCCGCCGTCCATGAGGACAGCTTCGATGGTGATGCGGAACCTCCCGACCCGAATGAACGTTCCCTGCAGGATCAGCGTGGCGGCGGAGACGTCCGTGCCGCGCGACACGGTCTCGTACACCCGCCGCGCCTTGACGTAGCGCAGGATCTGCTCGCTCAGGCGGGCCGGCATCTCTTTGTAGAACCGCTCCCGCTCCCCTGGAGAGTCACCGCCGTCGTCGTAGAGCTCGCGCTTCAGTTCAAAGTCGCGCAGCACGAGGCTGGTGTAGCTGGCCATGGGCTTCTGGTTGGTGACGATCTCCTCGTCGATGATCACGTTCGAGGTGGTGCCGCAGCCGGCCATGAGGAGCACGACGCTCACCAGGGCGAACAACCGGCGCCAGCGACCCGGCAACGCCGGAACGCCGGTCAGGCTTCGGTCGGACTCACCGCTCATCAGGGCTCCCGCAGCGGTGGTAGTCGTCGTCGAACCGGATGATATCATCCTCGCCCAGGTATTCGCCGCTCTGCACCTCGATGATCACCAGCGGTATCTTGCCCGGGTTCTCCAGGCGATGCTTCACGCCAATGGGTATGAAGGTGGATTCGTTGATGTTGACGTTGAACTCCCGTTCGCCGCAGGTGACCCGGGCGCTGCCTGACACGACGATCCAGTGCTCGCTGCGGTGGTGGTGCTTCTGCAGCGACAGCCGCTGCCCCGGAGACACTTCGATGCGCTTGATCTTGTAACCGTTATTCTCGTCCAGCACCGAATATGAGCCCCAGGGGCGTTCTCCCCGTTCCATGTTCACCCCCTGTCGGTCGTTGTTCTCTGTTTCAGATACCCGGCCAGCGCGTCACTCCAGGCCGGCAGCCGCAGTCCGGTGTCCCGCTCCAGTTTCGAACAGTCCAGGGTGGAGTAGAGCGGCCGCAGGGCGGGCCGGTTCAGCTGCTCCGTGGTCATGGGATCGACCCTGACCTCCAGGCCGGCTTCCCGGAAGATGGCACGGGCAAACCCGTTCCAGGAACAGAACCCGGCGTTGGCGGCGTGGTAGGTGCCGCGGCACCCCCGTCCCACCAGCGCCAGGATGGCCCGGCAGAGATCCTGGGTCCAGGTGGGAGAACCGATCTGGTCGTCAACCACCGTCAGGAACTCCCGCTCCCCTCCCAGGGAGAGCATGGTCTCCACGAAATTCTTGCCGTGCATGCCGTAGAGCCACTGGGTGCGCACGATCAGATGATCCGGGTTGCGGGCCGCATTCAGTTCTCCCTGCAGCTTGGACTGTCCGTACACGCTCAAGGGGTTGGTCGGGTCGTCCTCCAGGTAGGGGCTTCCCTTGGCGCCGTCGAAGACGTAGTCGGTGCTGATCTGCACCAGGCGGGCGCCGATGGAGCGAGTCACCAGCGCCAGGTTGGCCACTCCTTCCGCGTTGACCCTGAAGGCGGTCTCCCGGTTGCTCTCGCAGCCGTCCACATCCGTGCAGGCAGCGCAGTTGATCACCACCGACGGCTTCAGCGCGGTCAGGACCCGCTCCGTCGACTCCAGGGAGGTGATATCCAGGTCACGCACGTCGATGCCGCGCCCCTGCGCTCCCAGGAGCGGCATCAGGTCGCTCCCCAGCATGCCGTTGCATCCGATTACCAGAATCATTGCGCCCCCCCATACTGGCTGTCGTAGTAGTCGCGGTAGGAGCCGGAGGTGACCTGGCTGACCCACTCCTGGTTGGCCAGGTACCAGTCCACGGTCTCGGCGATCCCCCGCTCAAAGGTGTAGGCCGGCTCCCATCCCAGGTCGCGCCTGAGCCGGGAGGCATCAATGGCGTAGCGCCGGTCGTGGCCGGGACGGTCCTTGACAAAGGAGATCAACCCCCTGCTCTCGCCGGGAGCCCGCCCCAGCCGCTCGTCCATCAGGTCGCAGACCAGGGTGACGATATCGATGTTGAACCACTCGTTGTTGCCGCCGATGTTGTAGATCGAGCCGGGGCGCGCGCCCTTCAGCACCACCTCCACCGCCCGGGCATGGTCGCTGACATGCAGCCAGTCCCGCACATACCGGCCATCGCCGTACACCGGAAGCCGGCGGCGTTGGGTGATGTTGTGGATCAGAAGCGGGATCAGCTTCTCGGGAAAGTGGTACGGGCCGTAGTTGTTGGAGCAGCGCGTGTTCAGGGTCGGCAGCCCGAAGGTCTCGTGATAGGCGCGCAGCAGCAGGTCGGCGCCGGCCTTGCTGGCCGAATAGGGGGAGTTGGGAGCCAGGGGGGTCGCCTCGGTGAAGAAGCCGTTCTCCCCCAGGGAGCCGTAGACCTCATCGGTGGAGACCTGCAGAAAGCGGAAGTCGGCGACCCGTCCCGCCTGCCAGTGTTTGCGGCTCTCCTCCAGCAGCACCTGGGTGCCCAGCACGTTGGTGCGCACAAAGATCTCCGGGCCGCTGATGGAGCGGTCCACGTGGGATTCGGCGGCAAAGTGCACCACCGCATCCACCTTGTGATCCTCCAGAAGCGCTGCCACCAGAGGGGCATCACCGATATCCCCCTTGACGAATCGATACCCGGGGTGCTGCTGGACCCCCTTCAGGTTGGCCAGGTTGCCGGCATAGGTCAGGACGTCCAGGTTGGTCACCCGGCAGTCGGGGTTGGCGGCCAGGAAGGAGAGGATGAAGTTCGACCCGATGAAACCGGCGCCGCCGGTCACGAGCAGCGAACAGGGGGAAAAGGGCATGGCAGATCCTTTCAGGTGTGAGACGGAGGTTTCTTTTCTAGCACAGAACAGCGGATGATGTGAACTGATTTGCCGTCCACCAAGGGTGAAAAGGAAGGGGCATGAACCTGTCATGGTTCCGCTCCACGGGAAGACCTTGGTTGCCTGTTGACCTGGACGCTGCTTCGTTTTACCATCTCACCGTTGTTTTCCACCGCGTAAGCCATGGAACCGGAGTCGCGGGCACTGGAAAACCACACTCTCTCGATAACGGACCCACACCATGACCATCACCGCTTCAGGCCCGCTCGTCCGCCTGCTGGCCATCACACTCGCGCTGACCGCTTCGACCGCACGGGCCCAGGCCTTCTGTTTCCAGGAGGCCGGTCAGATGTACGGCATCAACCCCCAGGTACTGCGGGCCATCGCCAAGGTCGAATCCAACACCGACCCGGGAGCGCGCAACCGCAACAGCAACGGCACCTATGATGTGGGACTGATGCAGATCAACAGCATCTGGAAACCGCTCATGGGGGAAGAACGCTGGAAACTGCTGGGGGATGCCTGCTACAACACCAAGACCGGCGCCTGGATCCTGGCCATGTGCATCAACGACTACGGCTACAACTGGAAGGCCCTGGGCTGTTACCACAGCAGGACGCCGGGCCTGAGCGAGGAGTACGCCAAACGGGTCTTCGGCCAGCTGAAGAAGCTGGAACGGGGCGACGAACCCCAGCCGTTGGACCGTGACGTGAAAGAGGTGGTGCTGGGAGATATCGACGAGCTGGTGGAGTCGGCCCGCCAGGGGAAGGCAACCCGGAAGAAGAAGGTAATCAGGTTCGTCCCCTACGTGCGCCTCTCCCCCAAGCAGACGCGCCAGCCGCCGCCGCTACCCGGCAAAGCGCTTCCCGGCTCCTGAAACACCGTCTGCGTATGCAATAAGGTCTGACTCACGCAAAGCCGCAAAGGCGCAAAGGAAACCCGAAGAACCCTTGAGATAAAGCCTGCACTATCTTTCTGTGCGTCTTAGCGTCTTGAGCGAGCAGCTCGAGCGGGCGTGAGTAAAGCTTGCACCTGATGCAGCACCTGCTCCACCGTGATCTCCGCCATGCAGCGCGCATCCATGGGACAGGGCGGCGTGGTGCCGAAGGTGGTGCAGGGGGAACAGGCTAGGTTCCTGTTGATAACAGCGTGCCCCTCCCCCCGGGGCGCCCATTTCAGCGCCCTGCCCGGCCCGAACAGGGAAACACTCCGCACCCCCAGCCCCACGGCCAGATGCAGCACCCCCGAATCGCCGCTCACCAGCAGGCTGCTCCTGGCGAGAACCGCCGCTGTTTCGACCAGCGACGTCCGGCCGGCCAGGTTCAGTCCGTCTCCCCCGGCCACGATCTCATCCCCCTGCCCTTTGTCATCTTTACCCCCCACCACCACGACTGGATAGCCCTCGTCGTTCAGCGCTTCGGCCACCCGGCCGTAGCGCTCAGCCCCCCAGCGTCGTTCAGGGATGCTGGCACCGGGAAAGATCACCACGAACGGCTTCCCGGCAAGGGGTGCCAGCAGGGCAGCCGCGGACGCCTGCGCGGCCGAGGGAACAGACAGGAAGGGAGGCTGTAACATGCTTCCGGCAATGCCCAGGGGCTCCAGGAGATGCAGGAAACTGTTCGCCTCGAAGTCGTCGTGAGAGTAGGGAATTGCATGGGTGAAGAGACGCCTGCGCTCGTTGGTTGCAAAGCCGATCAGCAGCTTCGGTCGGCAAAGGCGGGCCACCACGGCGGAGAGGCGGTGCCACTGCTCGCTGTCGATCACCAGATCGTAGGTTCCGCGAATCGCGGAGAGGAGTTCCGAGGGAATATCGTAGCTCAGGATGCGATCAATCCCGGGACAGAAGGCAAAGGCGGCGGCATTGCGCCGCTCGGCCAGGACGATGATGCCTGCGTAGGGAAATTTCTGTTTAAGCGCGATTATGGCGGGCACCAGCAGCACGGCATCGCCGATTCCACCGGGGCGAATGATGAGGATGGAGGAGATCTGGTCCACGGTGCGGCTATGGAGTGGAAGACAGCGGGCAAGAACAGCGGCCGAACGCCCCACGATCCCATCCAATGCCTTGAGCAGCCGAACCCGGTTCACCCGCAGGTACTTCCATTGAGTGTCGGTTCGTTGCCACCATTCAGCAACCGCTCCACCACCTCCACCCCCTGCATGAAGGAGTGATCCATGTTGCCCACCTCGTACTTCCAGGCGCCGAAGCGGCCGCGGGAATAGACGTTCTTCCCTTCCAGGAAAGACTGAATCACGGCCAGAGCCCGATCCCGCCCCAGAGTCGGCACCGGGTAAGAGTAGGGAATGTCCATCAGGTAGCGACTGACGATGTGCTGTCGCTCGTCCTCCGAAATCATGCCGGTATTGACCAATCCCTGGATCGTCTCCTCGATGACCGTCTCCTTGTCCACCGGCTTGTGGGATGAGTAGGTGGTTTCGCACATCAGGGAGAAATAGTTGTCAATGTCGCCGTTGGGGACGTTGTGGGGAGAGTAGTTGAAAAAATTGGTCACCCGGTAGAAGGGAGAATCGGATTCCGGGAAGTACATCCAGCACTTGGAATCGACCCGTTTTCCCGCAAAACCGAGTCCTACGATCAGGCCGCCGTTGTGAACCAGGTCGCCTGAGGCATGGCGCACCACATCCGGAGCGGAGACGCACTTTCCGATGAAGGCATCCAGAGGGGTGGTGTTGATCAGGATGTCATAGCGCTCCGTACCGCCGTTGGTAAAGGTGACTGTCTTCGCCTCCGGGTCGAAGAACGCAAGCTCATGTTCGCATGAAATACGCTCCCGCAACGGTTTCGCGATCCCCTCGAATATGGCGCCGGTGCCTCCGTACATGGGGAACTTGAAGCGGTTGTTCGGCCCCCAGTTCACGTCATCCCGTTGTTCCGCGATATTCTTCTCGATTCGGGTCAGGTCCACCACACTCACCCGCTCGCCGAGCCATTCCTTGCCCATGGTTTCCAGCGGCACGCCCCACACCTTTTTGTTGTACGGTTCCATGAAGTAGCGGACGATCCCCTCGCCGAAGATGGCGTCCATCCACTGGCGGAAATTCCGGGTAGCCGCGGGATGGCTGCGTTCCCTGCGCAGCCCCTCAAGGCAGAATTCCAATGCTTCGGGCGGTAGGTGGCGGATGTTGTTCTGGAAAGGGTACGGGACCCAACTCCCCATGATCCGGATCCAGCTTTCCCGGAGATGTTCATGGTAGTCGCCGCCAAGCGCCTCCTCCACCGCCCGGTCGAAGTAGTCATAGTGGGAGAAGAGCACATGGCCACCAATATCCCAGGTGAAGCCGTTGCCATCTGCGAAGGATGACGAGAGACCGCCGACATGGGATTTGCGCTCTAAGATGCGCCAGTCGGTATGGCCGAGTTTGTTGAGGTGGTATGCAGCGCCGAGGCCGGTGGGGCCGGCGCCGAGGATAAGAATCTTAGAATGCATACGATCTCCGCAAATAGTCACTTCCGTGCAAACAGGGTGATGTTGTCGCTCTTGCCGATCAGTGTGCCCAGGCCGACCAGCGGGGCGAACGGCAGGAGCGTGGCGATGCTCAGCCGCCGGTACAATTCCGCGATCTTCCCCCCTAGGCCGGCATACCGGAGAAAGCTCTCCGGATACCAGAGCGGGGACGGCGTCTGGTAGCTCCTCTCGACAATCAGGCCGGCACGGGTCAAGAGCGCCTTCAGAGAGGGGGGTGTGAAAAAATGGCAATGGTACGGAAGGACCCAGGTCCAGTGCTCCCGGAAAAGCAGCGTACCGATGCAGTCGATGTTCGGTACGATCACCAGCAACAGGCCGTTCTCCCTCAAATGCGCACGAAGGGAGGTAATGACCTGCAGAGGATTTTCGAGGTGCTCCAGCACATGCCTGATGATCACCACGTCAAACAGGAGGTCGGTGGCGAGCCCTTCGACGAACGATTCGATAACGGTGAAGCCGTGTCGCTCGCGCGCTATCCTGGCCCGCGGCGCGGACGGCTCAAGCCCGGTGACCTCGGCGCCGTGCCGGGCCCAAATGCTTGAGGTCCAGCCGGTGCCGCAGCCGACGTCCAGGACCGTGAACCGCTTTGTTCCCAGAAGTTGCTGCGCATGGCGGATCTCCCGCTCAATGATCAGCTTCTCGTGCAGCCCTTTCAGCAGCGGGTTGTTGAACAGTTCGGCATCGTCAACCGACTCCATTTGTCGCTCTTCGGCCTCGGGGAGCGGTATCGGCGAGGCAAACATGCCGGTGCAGGACGGGCAGGAAAATATACGTGACAACCTCCCCCTATAGTCATAGCTGTATTCAACTGATCTCGTGAGCCGTCCGCAGGCCGGGCACTCAACGCCCGGCAGCGCCACGGTCTCTTGCAGTCTTACAAGAGCCACTATCCCTTCCTCCTGCTCGAATACCCTAAGGAACGCAGATGGATAAGCGGCATGATGATGATAGCCGCCAATTCATAGAGCACCACCGCCAAAAAGAGCGAAACCGGCCGGTGACGCGGCTGCTGCAACAGCTGTCCGGTCGCATGATCCAACCGGGCAAGGCCTCGCGCTGTGGAAGCAAACGGGCTAGTCCTGTCCGACGACGGGTTGACCGCAAGGGCGTACCTTCTTCTGAGCAACTGCCGGTAGACCAGAACGTTGCGCCACAGCGCATTTCCGGACTCGAAATCGACCGGTACGACCCGCGAAATGTCGGTGGTATCGAGCAGACCCTGACGGTCGGCCTGAATCACCACATCTATCGCTCCCACTTCTTTACAGTTAGCTGCAAGAAGCCGTACAACCCGGTTTATCTCCTCAACCGGCCCAGAATTGAGCACCAGGATATCCCCTCGCAACGATGACCACGGCAGATGAACCGGCTCAACTTCCGCGTCAGAGGGGGCGTTGATCAGGGAAAGTTTCCCCCATCGGTTGCAGAGAAAGTCTGCCAGGGCGTGAAAAGCAAGATCCCGTGCATATCCCTGATGATCAAGGATAGAAAGGGCAAAGATACGACAAGCCCGCCGGCAGAGCGTCAGGAGTGCCCGGAGCCGCACGAGACCGCGGGTATGTTTGCTGACCGTCAACAAAGGGTTCCTTATGCCGTAATAGTTGTCGACTGCCAGAGACCGCTTTTCAGTGAACGGCGGATGGTAGATCACCGAATGGTTGACAGCCACCACCCGATAGCCAGCCTGGGAAAACGACGCGCCCCAGTCCATGTCATCCCAAAGAAGGAAATAACGCTCGTCCATGATACCGACCTGTTGCAGCGCTGAAACCCTGAACAGCGCGGAGCAGATAGCGACGTACTCCACATCGAACAGTCCGGGATCGTTGCCGGGATTGGCAACATTACGGTTGACCGGAACAACCGACGCAGTGCGCCAGTCAATATGCGCGCCGGTCTCGACAATATGGGCCGGATCATGGGAATTGAGGATCTTTGATCCTGCAACACCAATCGAAGCATCCTTCTCCATGGTCTTCACCAGCGAGGATAATGCCCCAGATGCGACCGTCGCATCGTTGTCCAGCAGCCAAATATATTCCTGTTCGAGGTTCTCCAAGGCATATCGTACACCGGTGTTAAAACCACCCGTGCCACCAAGGTTAACCGGATTCTCGATCAGAATGACATTAAGAGGATGGGTCTTTATTGCAGCAACAGAATCGTCTGTGGAGGCGTTATCAATAACAATCACTCGGAGGGAATCATAAACAAGGCGGGAAACCGAATTTAATAGAGTAATGAGGTCATCTTTGCGATTCCAGTTGACGATGACGGCTGTTACGTTAGGTGTCATGAGCGCCTTTCGATACTGCGCAGAAGGTAATCCATACGCTGCACCAAGGTATGGTCACGCCTGACCCTTTCATGGCCGGCAGAGGCAATTGCAGAGCGTTCCGACTCGTTTTCCAAGAAGTAGGCCACCTTGTTTCTAAGGTCACACTCGTCAGAAAAGGTTACCAGTTCCTTTCCCACGCTGAAATATTTGGACAGCCCCGGCTTGTCATCCACCATCTGGAAAGCGCCAGTGGCGGGAATCTCGAACAGACGGTAATTGCCGCCGTTCTGCTCGAAACTGCGGTGGATGTTCAGCACAATTTTCGCGGATTTATAGATACGCACCAGGTCGTCACCATAGGCATTGCCGCGGTGAAATATCTTCAAGGGAGTATTGAAATCACCGATGTTCCAACTCCAGATACCGAGATTAAAATCACTGAGAGCCATCAGATATTTTTCCCGGTGGGAGTCGAACAGCCCAGCGAAGCAGACATCGACACCGTTCCGTGCCTGACATTCCGAATCCGGAACGATTGTGTCGAAATGATCCACATCGCAGCCAAGCGGCAGCACGCAAAGATTGTCTATCCCTAAAACTCGTTCGTAGTACTCCTGGTATGACGTATCATAATACAGAGTTCTGTCCGATACTCTCAGCAGGTCATGTATTCCAGATGACACCTGTGATGGATGCTGGCCAAGCCAGACAAAAACCTTTGTCCCCATCGCTCGAATCTTTGGGATAATTCGAGAAACGTAGCATGTGTCAAACAGATGCAGCAACAGGAGATCCGGCTGAAACGCTTCCACCTCAACCAACAACTGTTTCATGAGTAGCAAATCGTGGGGCGCATCGATAAGCTTTTTCAGATAACGCCGCAACACACTGTAATCATTTATCAATGCATTCGGTACAAATGGGTTGTAAATGTTCTCAGTCGTTCGGACAATCCTCGTCACATGGCCTAGTTTGCCCAATGACCGGGCAAGCCCGGAAAAATAATCGCTGATGAACAGAGTAATTCTGTCAAATTGTACGGGAGCTGCCAGGAGTATTTTCATGTAAATCCAAGTGGATCTGCCTGAGGCGTTTGTCGATTACCAAGGCAAGCAGTGAGCGACCCCATGACAGGATAACCAAAACTAGAATCAGAGGAGCAACCGCAATAGCCCTGAAACGAAGCAGCCAGAGTCTGACATCACTCATGTCGGTCATGCACCATATCGATCATGCTTTCACCGAATGTACAGGAGCCCATCAGTCCGACACCCTTCCACCGGCACAGACACTCCAGGTATCGAACCCCGGCTCTCTTCCGGTCATCCATTCAACGGCAACAACCGGCCTCATCCCGTGTCGCGCAAACAGGGCGGAAATTTCCGGCATGAACAGGTAACGCATGCGATGACACTCCCTGAGAATGCTCAGGGCCTGGGTCCGGCGGTCGACAATATGAACCTCATAATTAACGTCAACCACATTATCGTTGGGGCGCATCAACGGTTCCGCGATCCTGGTGATTTCCAGTTCGTCGTCCGCAAGTCGCTTGACCCGGACCGTCGGCCGATCGTCGAGCACAGCCGGGCCGTACCAGCAGTCGAACAGAAACAGCCCTCCCGGTTTCAGGTGTGCGCGGGCCGTCGCAAAAAGGCGATCGAGGTCGTCGTTGGCGGTCATATAGCTGGCAACGTGAAAAAGAGCGATAACCGCGTCGAACCGCTCATCCAGACGGACATCCCGGACATCGCCGCAGGAAAAGGACAACCGGTCCTGCAGATCCTCTGCCAAGGCAAGGCGCCGCTTTTCCGCATCCGCCAGCATCCCCTCGCTCCGGTCTATGCCATGAAGCCGGAAACCTCTTCTTGCCAGCAGTTCCGCGTGACGCCCGGTGCCGCAACCAAGTTCGAGGATTGTCGTTGCCGCGGAGCAATGAGCCCTGACCAACTGCTCGACGAAACCGACCTCTGACGCATACTCCTTGTCCCGGTAGAGCAGGTCATAGTACCGCGAATAATCGGCGAAAACGGTCATGAGAAGATCTCCCGTACCTCGTGGCAGACGACGTCCATCTGGCTGTCGGTGAGCGCGAGCCCGCTGGGGAGGTAGAAACCACGCCGGGCGATCCGCTCCGCAATCGGGTAGTGCTCGCCGGCAAATAGCCCCATCCGCCAGAAGACCGGCTGTTCGTGCATCGGCCAGAAAAAAGGGCGGGTACCGATGCCGCGCTCACCCAGGAGGCGCATCGCCTGTTCGGCGTCCATCGACACGGCATCGTCGATGACTACACCATAGACCCAGTAGATATTTTCGGAATAGCCGGTCTCCGACAGCGGCAACTGGAGCCCGCTCACCCCTTGCAGTAATTCCGTGTACCGCCGACCCATCAGGCGTTTGCGCTCCGCAAAAATGTTCAGCTGCTCAAGCTGGGCCAGGCCGAGGGCAGCCTGGAGGTTGGTCATCCTGAAATTGAAGCCGAGCTCTTCATGGACGAACCTTTTTTTTGCCTGAAAACAGAGGTTCCGGAGAGAGCGACACTTCTCGGCAAGCCCATCGTCGTCCGTGACAATCATCCCTCCCTCGCCTGTGGTCACGTGCTTGTTGGGGTAAAAGCTGAAGGTAGAAATGTCGCCGAATGAGCCGCAGGGACGGTCCCGGTAGGCCAGTCCGTGCGCCTCGGCAGCATCCTCGATCACTCTGAGCCCGTATCTCCGGGCGAGGTCGAGCAGAGGGTCCATGTCGACCGGCAGCCCGTAGATATGGACCACCATGATCGCCTTGGTGCGGGGGGTGATCCGTCCTTCGATCCGTGAGATATCCATGGTCCAGGTGAGCGGGTCGCTGTCCACAACCACGGGCCGCCCCCCGGCACGAACGACTGGAGCGGCGCAGGATATGATGGTGAACGTCGGCATGATCACCTCATCGCCCGGACCGATACCAACAGCGGCAAGTGCGGCCTCCAAGGCAGCCGAGCCGTTGCAGACGGCGATGCCGTGCCGACGCCCCACCCGGGCAGCGAATTTCTCCTCGAACTCCTTCACGAACGGCCCTTCTGAGGAGATCCAGCCGGTGTCAATGCACTCTAGGAGATATTTCTTCTCGTTACCGTCCAGCAGCGGTTCATTGACGGGGATCATTGTTCTTTACCCTTGAAGCGTGTCTTGTCTTGATCACCGGCATAGGGACCCTGCTTGACTTCTATCATTTCGATCTCCTCCAGGACCTCAAAGCCATGGCCACCGGAAGCGAGGAGAATGACGTCCCCGGCGTCAAGGGTGCGGCTCTCTAGATAGATACACTCGTCGTCGTAGAAATCGACCCTCAACCTACCTCTCTTGATGACAAGCACCTCTTGGGTGTACTTGACTTCACGGGGCACCGGATTGTGAATATGGGGGTCAATAACCTTACCAACGGAATGACTCATATACGCCAACTGCTGCGAAAAATTGTCGGGAGTGAAGAAATGGACCCCCTTGACAGAGAAATCCTTTCTTATGATTATTGCGAGAAGCTCCCCATCGTTATACACATTTTCCATGCGGTCTCCTTCACTCTGCAGTTGAAGTATTCTTGCCTAGCTGAAAAGGGAGACTCCATCCTGTCAAATCGCTCAATCCCCTGTAGCAGACCAACAGTGTACCCCACAGCTTCCATCTCCAGGGAGCTGCCATCCAAACAAACAATAGCCAGTGGATCGGATTGCGATGGCATCGGTTCGAGACCATGAAACGAATCCTGTCAACGCAGCGATCCGGCATTTTTTTTAAGTTTCCGGCCGGATCGGGTGTCCTTAACGAAAGAGAAGGGGCAGCAGCAAACCGCACTCCTTTACGCTTGGCACGAATGGTAAACTCGTAGTCAGACAAATAATGGGGAAGCAACAATGGGTAAAAGGTTCCGATTTTCATCAATGTGGCACATGACAGATATATACCTCTGGTAGAAAAGCAATCGGCCTCCCTTTCCCCGCCAATCACACTGCCCGTAAGGCTAAACCAGTCAAAACGTATGCCTGCATCCACCAAGTGCCCATGTTCAGAGTCATATCCATATGGTTTCACAATCTGGTCAGGCCCGGACATGACTTTCTCAACGCCTTGTTCGAGAAAACCCGCCGCAAATTCGGTATCATCGTTGATAATCAGTACTACCGTGTCGCCGGGACAGCCGGCAGACAGGATCCAGTCAATACCTTTTTGTAATGACCTGGCCCACCACCAGTTCCCGTCACCCCGTATAATAGTCAGCCTGCTGGTGAGGTCAGCGGCCATTTCAGACGTGCCGTCTTCAGAACCGTCATCGATTAATAGCAGGTGCCACTCTTGAAAAGACTGATTCAAGAGACATGTGATAAACGTTCTGGTGACTTCTTTACGATTATGAACCGGTACAACTATATAGAGGCGGGGGGGCATCGCTTTTCCAATATCGCCACAATATTATCACCCATGCCGACAAGGTCAAAAAAACGGGTCAGCAGATGGTTGATTTTCATGAAATGAACCAGTGAACACCCTTTCAACAACAGGCGTGTTGAAAGTTTTTGAGGGGGCCTGCTTGTCCAGTAATCGGATGCCACTGTTTCTGAGGGATAGGTCATAATATGACACCACTGAAAATGAAGCCAGTCGGAACTGGTAAGAGTCTTTATATCCCTGACGTCGAACCCTGCGCTGCCGGCACATCGTGACAGGGAATCAGGGGTAAAAAGGTTCAGGTGATATGGAGCATGCCAATTGATCCATTTTTTACCGAAGAGCCGCGCACCCCATCCGTCCATGTTCGGAGTGCTGATGACGACCGCCCCCCCCGGACGCAGGACCGATGAGATTCGCAACAGGCATTCATGCGGGTCTAACATATGCTCAAAGACTTGGTCGAGCGTCACATAGTCGAATGCGTCACTGCCATATTCCTCAGGAGAAAACAACCCGATTTTCACATCATATCCATGCGCTACGGCAATTTTCAACACATTGCTGTCTGATTCGACCCCCACGGCTCGACATCCCCGCGCCGCATGATATCCCAGTGACTCGCACGTGCCACAACCAATATCAAGAACGCGGACTCCGCGCGGCACGTAGCAGTAGGCCGACCTACGCGTTCCGTTAAGCCACGCCCTGAAACCGCGAGGTTCTCCGTGCGGCTTGTGGGTTGCAGGATCGACCTTGGCGCGGGGATAACGCGTAGTGTAAAGGGATTCGAACTCCTTCTCTTCCGGCGGGTTCTCACAGAAAGCATGGCCGCATTGCTGACACAACTGATAATGGAAGATGCCGGGGAATCCATAACGGTCGTCGTAAAGCCGACACCTCCTTGCAGTCTCGACGGAACCGCAAGCCGGACAGGTTTTTTTTCCGTTCATGCCCAGCATCTTCGTTTGGTCCGGTAAGCGTCCAGAATCTTCCTGACCGACTGCCAACATGATGCTTCATCAATGCTTGCCGCAATCGCAAAACCGGCGTCAAGCCGCCTTCGCATCTCGTCAGAATCGGCATGCGTCAGACCGACAATGGCATCAGCCAAAGATGCCGGAGAATCAGGATCGAACAGGAAAGCAGCGCCGTCAACTTGGTCGCGCAACCCCGGTAGATCCGGGTACAACACCGGCGTCCGGAGCAGGAAAGCCTCTATGGGGGGGATATTGGTCGGACCGAAATAGGTCGGCATGACCAGGGCCAAGGCCTGCCGGTATAGTTCCGGAAGGTCTTCTCCCGGTACATGACCAAGGAAATAGATCTGGCTTGCAACTCCGGCATCCTCTGCCAGACGTTCCACATATCCCCGATTTCCCCGGTCCGTACCGGAGAAAACCGCGTGTATCGGTTGCACTCCACGCATTTTAAGCTCTTGCAACGCCCCGATGATGGTGCAGTGGTTTTTGTGCGCCCAAAGTTGGGCTGGGTAAAAGATAAAATCACCCGGAATACGGTATTTTCCCCGTACATTAACAGCTGAGTCTGTCGGTACGTGCCGAGCGGCGGCATCCTTGACATCGACGGAGGGCAGGAACGGGATAACGTGTACACGGGCTGGGTCAACACCGTAACAACGAGCCACATTGTCACGGCTATGAGAGGAATCAACGGTGATTGCCACAGACTTTGGGAGAACATGACGGAAAAGCTGCTCGCGATCCTCAAAGATCCGTTTGTCGCGCACTTCCGGGAACTCGGGATGATCTCGATGGCAGAGATCGAAAACCGGATGGACGAAATTGTGCTTCACTGTTTTCTGGGCGAGGAACGAATGGTTGAGAAACCAGATCAGGTCGATATCGTATGGTTCCAGCAGCTCATCCAGCACACTCGTGCGGGGGAACAACCCGAGCTTGATACGATAGTCCTCGATGGCGTTACGTCCCCTGCGGATGATGCCCTCACGCAAACTGAGAAGATTGACCCTTTCAATTCCGGCAGACTTGATAACCGGGATATTGTCCGAATTTGTCGTAAAGAAGTGACACCGGTAGGGCTTAGAGGCATGGGAGGCAAACATGCGCATCATCGAAAGGGCATACTGAAAGTTCCCGCCTATGTCGTATCGATGTTCGTTGATGAGAGCAATGTTCATGCGGTCGTTATCATAAGATACTGGCTGTTCAAGAGATCACACTTTGTCGGTCAGTCATCGCAACTACTTAATTCCCAAGGCTCCAGAAAATCTGGCTTCGATACCCATCGCTGCATTTCCTCATCGTGTTCAACACGGCGTTGATGCCAATCAAACCCACGCCAGTAGGCATCTTCAGTCACGATATCAACATATCTCTTTGGAGACAGAACAATTCTAAGGAGTCGATTCGTCACTCTCAACTTTAGCAATCGGGCCATTAGCCGTTGTCTAATTTTTCCTGGCTTATCACGAGTCACTACACCTCGCAAATTACTGAAAGAATCAGAAATTCCTTGATTGAACGCTCTCTTTCCAAAATATTCAATTGTCATCCTTTGCGGCGTTACCCTATGAAAAACGCTTGCCTTCGGATGATAAAACGCAGGAACACCCATTGAAATCATATGTCGGGAAACGTGGCTTTCGCCATCTCCACGCAAATGAATCAATTCATCCGGCATTGCATCGGGGTGAAATCCCCGTGCCTCTTCAAGAAGTGACCTTTTTACCGAGAAATTGCATCCGAATATCATGAGAGGACTGACATTTTGTACCTCATCACCAAGATCTATCACACTTAGATATGCCAGCACACACCTGCCAGTGCTATCACCCTGTCGCCATTTCTCATAAAGCCATCGGGGTGGAGGAGATTCCCACAACGGCAGGTTCTTTCCTCCAACCATCTGAGCACCATGAACTGTGAACCCCTCATGCACTCCTTCAAGCCAGGTGTCAGTCGGGACAATATCGTCATCAGCGAATACCAGTAAATCTGACGTTGTGTTATTCATACCTGCGTGTCGTGCTGCGTGCAGTCCGGGGGCATTCACCTGCAGATACCTGATACAAAAAGGGCAAAATTCGGTTGCCAACGAGACTACATTTTCCGTTCCATCGTCTGACCCATTGTCAACGACTATGACCTCAAATCGATTAGGACTTAAGGTTTGGTTGATCATTGTCACAAGAAGTTTATGGAGTGACTCTGAGCGGTTGCGTGTTGTGATGACAACAGAAAGTTCCATCTTCAGCTCTCAGGCATCACTAACAGATATTTTGGAATGGGTAAAGATAATGCCCTGCGACCGCTCGTACAATTTTCCAGTGCCATAAATATCGTCAGGGAGTACTTCAAATGATACTGCACGCTCGACATAGTCAACCCACTCGATCTGATTAGCAACAATGGCCAGACTGACCAGGTAAGTGCCGGGCATCAAAACGACCTCGGGTACATGGCATCGAACTACCCCATGCAGAGGGCATTTCATTTTTTCAACCTCGGTAGTCTTAGTATTTACGGAGAAGATCCTCATACCATCAGTCGTTTCGAATCCAAAACCATAATCTGGATTTGTCAGCTCCTTATCTAGATGATACTCGAAGCAAAAGTATGCCTTACAACCCATCAGCAGTTTATTGACAATGTTCCCCTTATCGTCTTCAATCCATGCCCGCTCTACAGCTTGCTGCGTCCCGGCACTGCGATGTACAGAACAGAGGTTCACCAACGGTTCCTTTGCCTTAACGTTATCGGTAAGATATTTCTCGACGATGTCGTTGGAATCTCCAATTAATTTTAAACACCCAAACTCCATTAAGACAGCCTTATTGCAGAGCAATCTGATGCTCGGCATATTATGACTCACGAACAACACCGTCCGTCCTTCCTTCGCCGACACATCCTCCATCTTTCCCAAGCACTTCGTTTGAAACTGCGCATCCCCCACTGCCAACACTTCATCAACAACGAGAATCTCCGGTTCCAAATGTGCTGCAACGGCGAAGGCAAGCCGCACATACATTCCCGAAGAATAGCGCTTCACCGGTGTATCAAGAAACTTCTCAATTTCGGCGAAATCAACGATCTCATCGAACTTCTTTTTTATCTCGGCCCGATGCATCCCGAGAATCGCGCCATTAAGATAAATATTCTCCCGCCCGGTCAGTTCAGGGTGAAAACCAGTCCCCACTTCAAGCAGGCTGGCCACCCGTCCCTTTATCCGCACACTGCCGGTGGTCGGCTCTATGATGCGACTGAGGATCTTCAAAAGAGTGGATTTTCCGGCACCGTTGCGGCCGATGATACCGATGCGGTCACCCTGCTTGACCTCGAAGGAGACGTCCTTCAGAGCCCAGAAATCTTCTGAAGTCTGGGACTGGGGACCGGGGACCAGGGACCGGGAAAAGAGAGAGGAAAACTTACGGCTGGCATTTTTGACACTATCAGTCAAAACATCGCGCAACGCGACGTACGACTGCTGGCCAGACTGGTGCCGCAGGGTGTACTTCTTGCCGAGGTTTTCAACCTTAATGACGGTAGTCATCAAGCACCGCCACCGGAATTTCAGTCAACTGCTTCAACTGTTTGTCATTGGTCAAGAAAAGATCGGTGCCCACATCAAGTGCCGCCGCCACCTGAAGAGCATCAACCATTTTCAGAAACAGATACCGTCCCCTAAGTCGGGCGGCAGTCTCCGCAATTACATCTGATATGGGCACAAGATTAAGTTGTTGGCTGTTCTTCAAAAAAAATGAAAAGCGGTCGGCAAGTAACTGATCGTTATTCCTGATGGGTTGAATCATAACTTCGTGAAGGGTGATGACGGATGACGCAGCCTTTATCTTTCCAGATTCAAAGGCATGAACAAACTGTCGTACCATTTCGCCGTATACCGGATGAGCCTCGATGAAATAGATCAATGGCGCGGTATCAAAAAAGACATGTGTTGACTTCTTGATACATGATCGTATCGTCACTATCTATCCTCTCTCAGGGTTGTAATATGCTCCTGGGCATCCTGCCCTTGCCAGACGCCCTTGCCCAAGCCATAGAGTTCATCCCACGCGGCAGCCTCACCCTTCTGAGATGCAGGCTTCACAGTTCTCATGCGATGAATGAGTCTTTCAACAAGAAGCAACTGTTCTTGTGATGATAATAACGAAACATCCTCTTCAATCTTACGCAGCGATACTCTAGCCATTGTATTTCGCTCCTAAAAATTGTTGCGTTGTTTTACCGGAGCCGTTAGGACCTGCAATTATAAGAAGTCTAGGCTTTTCCATGAATAAGACGCTCGTTATTAGCGCTAACGTGGTTCATCTCTTCTCGAAGCGTTGCTTTCACCTTCTTCTTTACCAACGAAGTTCTTGAGCGAATCTGCTTACTTAATTCTTTTGAAATAACGGACAGACTTTTCTCCGTATCGTCAGTTTTAGCGCGGGCTCAAGTGATGAAGTTTGGTCAAGAATAAGGACGACACTATACCACATCGGCGAAGGAGCGTTCCATATTCCTGAAATACCAGAGCCCCCCGGCAAACATGAGAACCGTCAGCGCAGCGGAGAGGCAGAGGCCGGGCCAGTTGACCGGGAAGGCGTCACCCAGGAGCACCCAGCGGAAGCCGTCGATCACCCCCACCATGGGGTTGAGGAAGTAGAAGAAACGCCACTCTTCCGGCACGATGGAACTGGAGAAGCCGACCGGCGAGATATAGAGACCGAACTGCACCAGAAAAGGGACAACATACCGGAAATCACGGTACTGCACGTTCAACGCCGACAGCCACAGGCCGGCACCGAAGGAGGCCAGGAAGGCCATGACAAGAAACAGCGGCAGGAGCAGGATTTTCATGTCCGGTATGCAGCGGTACCACGCCATCAGGCCGCAAAGAATGACGAAGGAGATCATAAAGTCAACCAGACTGACGATCACCGAACCGGCCGGCACAATCAGACGGGGGAAGTAGACCTTGGTGAGCAGATTTGAGTTGTCGATCAGAGAGTTACTGCTTTCGGTAAGTGAGTTGGCAAAGAACTGCCAGGGAAGCATGGCGCTGAACACCATCACCGGGTACGGAACACCGTTGGAGGGAAGTTTGGCCAGTCTACCGAAAACGATGGTGAATACCACCATGGTCAGCAGCGGACGCAACACGCTCCAGGCTATACCGATGGCGGTCTGCTTGTACCGCACCAGAATGTCACGCCACGCCAGGAAATAGAACAATTCGCGATAACGCCAGATGTCCCTCCAGTAGTGCAGCGCCCCCATGCCCGGCTTGATGACGATCTCGTCCCGTTCCGTCATCTCAGCCATACCGGTACCCGTCCTTCTTGAACGGTGACATGAGCACCCCCAGCAGAAATCCAAGCCCGAAGCGTCCCATCTCCCGGAAGCGCCGGACCGGAAGCAGGTACAGTGGCGCATGGCGGCAGCAGTTGAGGATCACCAGCAGCCAGATCGCCAGGGGATAGCGTTTCTTGAGACCGTAAAATGAGTTTCCCACCGCCTGGGGCTTGCGCAGGTTGGGAACCAGAAGCGGCGGATGATAGTACTCCAGTTGCGGAGCGTTCACTGATCGCTTACCAGAGAGTAGGAACCTGATCACGAACTCCACGTCCTCCTGTCCCACGAAATCGGACATGAACCCACCAAGTTCCGACAGAACGGACCGGCGATAGGCGCAGCAGCGGCTGGTCATGAAGAAGGGATCGTGAAAAGCGTAGTGATCGACTGCAAGGGAGAAAGCGGCTCTGCCGCGGGGGACGATGGCGTCGGTCATACGGTTCTCTTCGAACGAACGCTCCAGATTCTTGAGGAAATCCTCCTGCATAATGACCGTATCGTCGTCCAGGAAGAGAACATAGGTACCGCGGGAACGGCTGAGGCCGAAATTGCGCGAATAGCCCATCCTGCCGAAATGCCGGTCCAGGGGCAGATACACGATATTCAGGTGTTCACGGAACGAATCGGCCAGACTCCTCCCCCCATCCGTCCCCCCCCGGTCCTCCACCAGCACCACCTCGAAGTGTTCCCTCGGATAGGCCTGCTGGGCCAGTGAATGCAGGATACCCGCCAGAAGATCCAGGCGGCCGTAGAAGTTGATCACACAGGAGATGACGATCCCGTCCCGCTCCGGCGGAACGGTGCAGTCACCCCGCTTGTCGAAGGGAAACAGGACAGCCAGAGAGTTAAGCAGCCGAGCTCTCATGAACCGTAGATCCCCCATCCCACCATGGCCAGCCAGAGCACTCCCACCACGAACAGGGGCACATCCCTGGTCAGGGACTCAGTCGGATCGCCGTCGGCGCCGGACTGGATCCTGAAGATGTGGCGCAACAGACCGAAGCAGCAGAGCGGTACGGTGTGGATCAGAAGCCCGGAGGGCCGGGAAAGGACGTACAGGGTATAGGCCACCAGCACCGCGCCGCCGGTCATGAACATGGTCCCCTCCAGAAACCCCTTGGGATAGGCCACCAGGACCTTGCGATGCTGTTCCGCCAAGGCGCCCAGACGGCGTTTCTCCCCCAACCGTTTGCCGGTGCTGAGAAAGATGGAGAGGAGAAATACGCACAAAAAGAGCCACTCCGAGATACCGACCCCGAAGACCGCGCCTCCGGCCAGGAGCCGGAACAGAAAGCCGGCCGCGATACAGAAAATATCCACAAGCGCCACATCCTTGAGGAACAGGCTGTAGGCGATGGAGACGACGGCATAGGCGGCCAGATAGAAGAGAAATATACGGGGAGTCCCCCCGGCGGCAAGAAGAGCGCCGGAGGTGCAGACAAGCGCCAGTATCCAGGCGGATCGGGGAGAAATTCTGCCCGACGGCAGCGGGCGCAGCCGCTTCTCCGGGTGCCGGCCGTCGTTGCCACGGTCGCGCAGATCGTTCAGGATATAGGTGGCGCTGGAGGCGAGGCAAAATGCCACGAACGGACGCAGCCCCCTGAGCGCCAGGCCTGGTTGGAGCAGCTCGCCGCCCAGGAAGGGGGGGAAGAAGAGCATCATATTCTTCAGCCACTGCCGGGGACGCAGCAGCAGGAAGCAGGGAGAAAGAGTCAACAGCGGCGTCATTCCGTTCCTCGGATTCAGGGGGTGCGGTCAGAAACGGGGCCGGCTTCGCCGTCACCGTTTTTGATCTGATCCAAGAAGGTCAGGAGCTCCCGCACCCGCACCTCTTCCAGCTCCAGGAGTTCTGCCTCCTCCGTTGCCATCAGATCCAGTTCCGGCTCATGGCAGAGCCCCACTCCCAGGCGGCGGCAGGCCAGGTTCACCAGGCGCACGCAGGTTAGCATCTTGTTGATCCGGTCCCACTCCGGGGAGTGATGAAGCCGGATCACGTCGCAGTACAGGGAGGGAAAATTCCAGTGCCGTACCAGGCGCTCCCCCTGCTCGACGTGCATTTCGTGAAACACCGCGCCCACCAGGCGGTCGTCCAGGGGCAGGGGGATGACCGTTGCCACCGTCAGCCGCTCAATGGCCTTCAGCAGATACAGTTTGCCGACATCGTGCAACAGGGCTGCCAGATAGCATTCGTCCACCGCGCCCCGCATACCGCAGCTCTGGCTGAGCCAGCGCGCCCCCAGGGCGGCGGCGTGACTGTGAAGCCAGAGAGCCTTCATGTACCGGTCGATGGCCGGGTCGGGCGAGGCGTGGGCCGCTGCCTGGGAGACGGCAATGGCGATGTTGATCACCTGCTGGGCACCCAGCCGGATTACGACCTCCCTGATGGTCGCTACCCTGGTGCGTCCCATATACATGGGGGAGTTGGCCATCCTGAGCATCTGGCTGGCCAGGGCCGGGTCCTCGTTGGCTACCTGGGCCACATTATCCAGGGAGAAATCACAGGTGGTGAGCATGCGCTGGAGTTTGAGGGCAACGGGATGAAAGACCGGCAACTCGATCGGCTGGGAAGCCAGCACTTTCCTCATCTCTTCCGAAATCAGCGTGGTCATGGGACGTTTCCCCCTCCAGGAGAGCCATCGGCCGACAACCGCAGACGCCCCTCCAGATCATCGATGAACTGCCGTGCCGAACGCCCGCTTCTCTTTGCCGTGAACATACTCCATTTCAGTGCTTTGTCACGCAGTTCCTCATCCGTTACGGGAAGATTACGCAGAGCGGCATAGCGCCGCACCACCGCCAGGTACTCGTTCTGGTCAAAGCTGTAGAAGCCGAAGGAGAGTCCGAATCGGTCCGCCAGGGCCAGACGTTCACCCACCGCCTCTTCGGGGTGAATCTCGTCGTCCCCCCTGGTATCCCGAACCTTCTCCGGCATCAGGTGACGGCGGTTTGAGGTGGCATAGATCAGGACATTGGTCGGGCGCTCCTCGATATCACCGTCCAGAAGGGTCTTGAGAGCGCGAAAATCACCCTCCCCTTCGTCGAAGGAGAGATCGTCGCAGAAGAGGATGAAGCGGAACGGGACGCCGCGCAACTGGGACACGATCCGCGGCAGGGACATGATGTCCCAGCGCTTCAGCTCCACCATACGCAACCCCCGCGGCGCAAAGGGCCTAAGCAACCCCTTCACCAGCGACGACTTGCCGCAGCCCCGCTCCCCCCACAGAAGCACGTTGTTGGCGGGAAGCCCGGCCACGAACTGGTTCGTGTTGCGCAACACCTCGTCGCGGATAGCGTCGATCCCCACCAGCTCGTCCAGGTCGTACAGGTGGGGATGGCTCACCGGCGCCAGACGCCCCTCGTCGTCGCGACGTTCCCAGCGGAAAGCCAGGTAGCGTTCGAAGTCGGGAGTGACGACCGGTGCGGGCGCCAAACGGTCCACAAGCCGTTCCAGCTTTTCAAGCAGCACCTCAGCCTTGCCTATCAAAGTAACCGTAGGTTCCATTTAATCTCGCTCCCTGAGCGGGCACTCGGCCTCCCAGGCTTCGTAACCGTCTCCCCGGAGCGCCAGAAAGCTCTCCAGCCGGCGACGATAGTAGTCGCTCTGGCCGGCTTCGTCCTCAAGCCAGGCCAATTCTTCGGCGGAGATGCAGTGCTGCCGCCGCAGGAAGGCGTACAGTTCGCGGATGCCCCTCAGGTGGCGCTCCAACACCTGCATATCCGGCTCCAGAGTGCGGGTGATCAGCCAGTTTGCCGCAAAGCGCCTGACCACGCCCGGCACGGGGCGCGCCACGTTCTGGCGGCCGAAATCGATCAGGTAGTCACGCAGGTAATGGTCGGCGCAGTAGGCCAGGTCAGAAGCTTCCTGGGGCTCCATCCCCCTGTCCAGGAGCGAGCGGTAAAAGCTCTCCAGCAGGGACTGGCACCGCTCGTTCACCCGCACCTCCTCTTCCAGGGTGTCAAACTCGAAATCGTCCTGTTCGAATAAAAGCTCGGACAATGCCGTTTCCCCCATGGTGTACCGGTCAGGCCGGGTTCAGATCACGCAGCGCATCGAGAACGAACAGGCCGTTCTTCTGGATCAGAACGTCATCAAACCAGATTTCTCCGCCATCGGTCAAGACCCTGACCAGGTCCCAGTGGACGGCGGAGCGGTTGCCGTTGTCGCATTCGTCGTAGGCCTGACCCGGCGTGAGGTGGATCGAACCGAAGATCTTCTCGTCAAAGAGGATATTGCGCATGGGGGTGCGGATGCCGGGGTTGATCCCCAGGGAAAACTCGCCGATATAACGGGCGCCGTCATCCGTATCCAGGATCCTGTTGAGGGCATCGCCCATGCCGTTCGCCGCATCCGCCGCCACGATTTTCCCCCTGAAAAACTCGAAACGGACCGAGTTGAACTCCTTGCCCTGATAGATACTGGGACAGTTGTAGGTGATATGGCCCTCCACCGACTCCTTAAGCGGCGCGGTAAAGACCTCGCCGTCGGGCATATTGAAGCGGCCGTCGCACTTGACCCCCGGCAGGCCGGAGATACTGAAGCTCAGGTCCGTATCCGGGGCGACGATGCGCACCCGCGAGGTGACGTCCATCAGCTTCTTGAGTTTGTCCTGTTTGAGGGACTCTTCTTCCCAGTCGATGCAGCAGGCCGAGAAAAGGTACTCCTCGTATTCTTCCAGGCTCATGCGGGCTTCCTGGGCCGCGGCATGGGTCGGATAGCGGGTCACCACCCAGCGGGTGTGTTTGACGCGCTGATCGATGAGCGGTTTGGTGACCTTCTGGTAGGTCTGGACCGCCTCCTGGCGCGCATTGGCCATGACCATGGAGTTCTCGCCGGCGGCTATACCGATATAGACCGTCAGGGTCTTGTAGAAGTCCAGTTTGTGCTGGGGAAAGTGGGCCAGCTGCTGCTGGTTGGCCAGGTTGTAAAAGGTGCGGTCGATCTCCGGCGCGGAGAAGCCGTACTCCACGTAGCTGGCGCCACGCATGAGACAGAGCCGGTAGATTTCTTTGACCAGCGGCGAGGCCTCGAAGCCGGCGGCGTTGATCAGCACCACGTCTCCCTTTTTGACCCTGGTGGAATAATCCACCAGAATTTCCGCGAACCGCTCCACACGGGGATCTTTCATGAAAGCATATCCTTTCTAGCTGATGAATCGGGCTGCCAGCCCCTCTTCGGCCGAAAAAACCGGCAAGGCACGGACACCCCGCCCACAACAACAACCGCAACAGATTACGGTTTGCGTCGCTCTCCGCTTCTGGTACCATGTTCAGCCACAATGATCCGTAAGCAGGGGAATTTACATGAACAGACGCAAAATTGAAACCAAAATAATGAGTCCTCTCATGGGGTCGGAGATTCCGCTCCCCTCCTATGCCACCCCTGGCGCGGCCGCCATGGACCTGCGAGCCTGCCTGGACCGGCCCCTGACCGTGCAACCGGGAGAAACCGTCCTGATCCCCAGCGGCATCGCCATCGCCATCCATGATCCCGGACTGGCGGCCCTGATCGTGCCCCGTTCGGGACTGGGAATCAAACACGGCATCGTCCTGGCCAACAGCATCGGCGTCATCGATTCCGACTACCAGGGAGAGATCGGCATCGGCATCCACAACCGGGGAGCTGCCCCCTATACCGTGGAGCCGGGAGAGCGCATCTGCCAGATGATGTTCGTGCCGGTGGCACAGGTGGCGCTCGATCTGGTGGAGGAGTTCAGCCGGGACAGCCGGCGCGGGACGGGCGGTTTCGGTCACACGGGAAGGGGCTGACGGAAAGACGCGGAAACTGCCGGGAAGGGGTGTACACGCAGCGCGGCGGGCCGGGATCAGAGGTGCAGCAGCTCCGTTCCCAGCCCGGAATGCCCCGCTTTTCCCATGACCTCCAGGTGGAGGCTTCCGCCGGTGAAGATATCGTTGCCAAGCCGCAGGATGTCGGCGGCGTCCACGGCATCGAGGGCGGTCAGCACCTCCTCGACGGACTGGTTGCGGCGCAGATAGATCTGGTTCTTGGCCAGCCGGGTCATCAGGTTGTCGCTGCTCTCCAGGGACATGAGCAGGCTCCCCTTGATCTGCTCCCGGGCCGCGTCCAGTTCCTCGCGGGGAACCGGCTCGCGCTTGATCTGCTCCATCTGGCCCAGGGCGATTCCGATCAGTTCCCGACACTGCTCATGCTCCGTTCCGGCATGGATCACCAGAGCCCCGCAATCACCGTGGGAGATGATGTAGGAGTAGATAGAATAGGCCAGCCCCCGTTTTTCCCGCACCTCCTGGAACAGGCGCGAACTCATGCCTCCCCCCAGGATCGTATTGAGCAGGTGCAGGGCGAAGCGGTCGGGATGATTCTGGGAGAGACCGGCCGTCCCCAGGCAGAGCAGGGTCTGCTCCATGTCGCGCACGCACTGGTTGACCCGCGGACCCGCGGGCAGCGGCGGCGGCTCTCCGTACGAACACTGGTCGGAGGCCATGGCCGACAGGGCATCCCCCATCAGGGCGAGGAGCTCGTCGTGTCTGACGTTTCCGGCCGCAGAGATGATAATATCCCGCGGCCGGTAGCTTTCGTGCTTGTAGTCGATGATCTGTTGCCGGGTCAGGGCGCCCACCGTCTCCAGGGAGCCGGGAATGGTCCGCCCGAGGGCATGCCCCTGCCAGTAGTTGCGGTGAAACTGGTCGTGGATGAACACGTCCGGCGTATCGTCGCGCATCTTGATTTCCTGGAGGATAACCCTTCGTTCGCGTTCGATCTCGTCGCCGGGGAAGGACGAGTGCAGGAAGATGTCCAGCAGCAGGTCGGTGATGCGCGGCAGAAACGTGGCCAGCACCTTGGCGTAGTAGCAGACGTACTCGTGGCTGGTGAAGGCGTTCAGCATCCCCCCCATGGAGTCGATCTCCATGGCAATCTGCCGGGCGGAACGCCGGCCGGTCCCCTTGAAGAGCAGATGCTCGATGAAGTGGGCCACCCCGTTCTGCCGGGGGGTCTCGTGACGGGTTCCGTTGGCCACCCAGATACCGATGGAGACGGTATGCATGTATCTGACGTGCTGGGTGACAACCCGGATACCGTTATCAAGCGTGGTGGAACGGATCATGGCTTCACTATACCCCGCTTTTCATTCATGTCCAACTCACTGGAAATTATTTGGTTTTAAACTAACGCTTGCGACAGGCGGCCATAATTTGCTACTTAACAGGCATGCCTCCCCAGGGAGGTTGCATACAAGGCCGGAGATTCCATGATCATCATTCCCACCCAGATCCCCGACGTGCTGATCGTTGAACCGAAGGTGTTCGGCGACGAGCGCGGTTTCTTCTTCGAGAGCTTCAACGAGCGCCTCTGGCACGACCAGACCGGGCTGGACGGCCGCTTCGTGCAGCACAACCACTCCCGCTCGTCCGGAGGGGTCCTGCGCGGGCTCCACTACCAGATCGAGAATCCCCAGGGCAAACTGGTGCGGGTCGTGCGCGGCGAGGTGTTCGACGTGGCCGTGGATATCCGCCGTTCCTCAGCCAGCTTCGGCCACTGGGTCGGCGTCCGGCTGTCGGAAGAGAACAAGCGCCAGCTGTGGGTTCCCCCCGGCTTTGCCCACGGCTTCTACGTCACCTCGCCGGTGGCCGAATTTCTTTACCTGACTACCGACTTCTGGGCACCTGAGTACGAGCGGAGCATCATCTGGAACGACCCGGAACTGGCCATCCAGTGGCCGCTCACGGGAGAGCCGTCCCTGTCCGCCAAGGATCGCGTCGCCCCGCCTTTCAGGGAGGCGGAGCTGTTTCCCTGATCCGGGTCAGCCGCACGGTTCCCTTCCGGGGCCGCCGTCCACGGGACCCCATACCGTTGCCCCAGGGGCACACCGCGTACCACAAATTGGGGACGACCCTGTTGTTCACACACTACGCACCATTCAAGGAGGGGGTATCCATGCCACGAGCACTGATTCCGCTGGCGGACGGATTTGAAGAGATCGAAGCCATAACCGTTGTCGATGTGCTGCGCAGGGCCGGATTCGAGGTGGTTCTGGCAGGCCTGCATGACGGCCCGGTGGAGAGCGTCCGCAAGGTCACCCTGATCCCCGACGCCACCATCGACACCGCCAGCGCCGAGCAGTTCGACATGATTATCCTTCCGGGAGGCCAGCCGGGCACCGATAACCTGTGCGCCGACGTGCGCATCATCCGCCTCCTGAACGACTTCGCCAGGGCCGACAAGACGATCGGCGCCATCTGCGCCGCCACCACGGTGCTCTCGGAGGCAGGGCTGATCCGCGGAAAACGGGTTACCGCCTACCCTGACTACCGGGACAGGCTGTCCGGCGCCCTGTACGAGGAGTGCCCGGTCGCCACGGACGGCAAGATCATCACCAGCCAAGGGCCGGGTACGGCCATGGCCTTTGCCCTGGCCATCGTCTCCCGATTCTGCGGCAGGCACACCGCCGATGACATTGCCGCGCGGATGCTGGTCACCTCCGGCGACCGGCAACGGGACATCTGGAACGGGTACCTGTTCAACACCACGGTGCAGTCGCTGGTGGAGGCACTGGAACTGAAAGACAGTTTCACCCAGGGGCACGCCAAGCGGGTCACCGAGTACGCTCTGGCCATCGGCGCCAAACTGAAGTTGTCCCCCCCGGATATGCGTGACCTGTACCTGGGGGCCATGCTCCACGACATCGGCAAGGTCGCAACGGAATCTGACCTGCTCACCAAGCCCGACAGCCTGAACCTTCGGGAGGAGACCCTGATGCGCGAGCATCCCATCAAGGGGGCGCTCTTCATCGTCGGCTTCGACAACCTGAGTGGCATCGTCCCCACCATTCTGCACCACCACGAGCGTTGGGACGGCAACGGCTATCCGGCTCACCTGAAGGAGGAACAGATACCCCTTCATGCCCGCATCGTCGGCCTGTCCGACGCCTTTGCCGCTATGCTCTTCCCCCGCTCCTTCAGGCCGGGTATCGAGCGGGAGCAGGCCATGGAGGAGGTCCGGAAGCAGCAGGGGGCGCACTTCGACCCCCGGCTGGTGGACCTGCTGCTGGAGTGTCTTGCGGAAGCCCCCTACGAGATGAGGGATTTCAGTTTCTATTTCTGAGCCCCCGCTCAAGGCGGGAGCTCACGCAGCACCGGAAAGGATTCCCATGTCAAACCCGATCGTCGCTTATATCGTTCAACTGCCCGGCTGCACGCCGCTCAGCAGCCACGCCACCGAGGCCGAGGCAAGAAAACAGTGCGAAAGCATCAACCGGATCTGCTGCCCCGGCCATCAGGTCTTCGCGCAACACGCGGACGGCACGGTTACCGGTCCGCTCTGACCGGCTCACAACCAGGAAACGCCGGGTTCGCTACCCGGCGTTTGGCCTTCACCGCCTCACTCCCACTCCCCGGCTCCCGCCCGGTCAGACCTTGGGCGGCCTGATCAGGCGCACGATCAGCAGGATCAGAAGCACCACCCCCACAGCCAGCGGCAACAGCTGCCGGCCGTGTGAGATCAGATACTCCACCCCGTGCGTGACCATCCTCCCCAGGGACAACGACAGCAACGTTGCATATTCTGCCATACCGGCACCCCCAAAAATGTAGCGGAAATGCGGCCGATATCAGGCAACGGACACCGGGCCGCGCAGGCGGCGCAGCAGAAAAGAGCAACCGAACAGGAACAGGTTGAGCAGCACCACCGTGGCGCTGGCGGGCAGGTTGGTCACGAACGAGACCAGAATGCCCGCCACCACCGAGCAGCCTCCCTGGAGCGCCGCCAGCACGATGCAGCCCCGGAAGCTGCGCGCCAGCTGCAGGGCCGAGGCTGCCGGCACGATCAAGAGCGCCGAAATCAGCATAATCCCCACCAGTTTCATGGCCAGCACCACCGACAGGGCGGTCAAAAGCACCAACACGCCGTTGATCATGGTGGTGGCCACGCCGGAGACTCTGGCCAACTCCTCGTTGAAACTGATGGCCAGCAGTTCGTGGTAGAAGAGCAGCAGCAGCGTCGTCACCAGACAGAACAGTCCGGCCGCGATCCAGACCTCCTGGGGTGTGATGGAGAGGATATTGCCGAACAGGTAGCTCAAGAGATCCACGTTGTAGCCGCCCCCCAGGCTGGCCATGATGATCCCCAGACAGATCCCCAGGGACGACACGATACCGATGGCGGCATCTCCGTTCAGGCGCGCCTTTTCGGTCAACTTGAGAATCCCCAGGGACGACAGGAGCACCACCGGCAGCGACACGAGAAGCGAGGATGCCGAATACAGCTTCAGCGCCAAGGCGATGGCGGTACTGCCGAAGGTGACGTGGGCCAGGCCGTCGCCGATAAGCGACATGCGCCGCAACACCAGGAACACTCCCAGCACCGAACAGAGCAGGGCGATCAGGGTCCCGGCCACGAGGGCCCGCTGGATAAAGGCGTATGAGAGGATATCAGTCAGATTCATGTCAGTGTCTGTGGCAGATCAGGTGCTGGGAATGTTCGCCGAAGAGAAGCGACATGTCCGCGGAATGGCAGAACTCTTCGAAGGTGCCGAAGAACAGGACCCTCTTGTCCAGGTAAAGCATCCTGGAAGCGTACAGTCCGATGGTGCCCATGTCGTGGGTCACCAGCAGCACGGTCACCCCGCGGGTCTGGTTGATATCCCTGACCAGGCGGTAGAAGCGTTCCCGGGTCTCGGGGTCAAGGGCAGCCGTTGGTTCGTCCAGAATCAACAGTTCGGGATTGTTCACCAGGGCGCGGGCCAGGAGAACTCGCTGCTGCTGGCCGCCGGAGAGCTCGCCGACCAGCCGCGAGCCGAGATCATGAATCCCCAGTTCATCCAGGGTCCGCTCCACGGCCCGGCGGTCGGCCCGCGTTATGCGGCGAGGAAAACGCTTCAGCGGCAGCAGCCCCAAGGCCACCGTTTCGGCCACCGTGGCGGGGAACACGGGGTTGAACAGTTTCACGTGCTGGGGAAGGTAGCCGATGCTCCCCCACTGGCGAAAACGGGCGCAGGGAACGCCGAACAGCTCCGCGCTGCCGCGGCTGATGTCGCTCAAACCAAGCAGTGCCCGCACCAGGGTGCTCTTCCCGGAACCGTTGGGCCCCACGATGCCCAGATAGTCGCCGGCCTGCACCGCTATGGAGACATCCTCCAGCACCGGCCCACTGTGGTAGGAGCAGCTCAGTCCCTCGGTCCTGACGACTTCTAGCGGCATGCCAGTCCCTTCCGCAGTGTGGCCAGGTTCCGCTCCATCAGGTTGATGTAGGTCAGACCGGCATGAAAATCGTCCCGGGTCAGATTGTGGCCGCCGTGCAGCCTGAGCAGTTCCACGCCGGTCTCGCTCGCCAGGGCTTCGCTCAGGCGGGGCGAGAGCAGTTCCTCGGTGAACAGGAAGCGGGCGCCGCTCTCCCTGATCTGGCGCACCATGGCGGCCATGCGCGCCGCCGACGGCTCCGCTTCCGACGACACGCCGCTCAGGGAATGGTAACTCAGATTGTAGCGACGGGCCAGATAGCCGAAGGCGTAGTGACCGCCATGCAGAAGTTCGCGCCGTTCGCAGGAGGCCAGCCCCTGGCGGAAGCGCCGGTCCAGCTCGGCCAGCCGCGCCTTAAGCCCGGCGGCATTTGTGCGGTAGGAGGCGGCATGGGCCGGGTCAGCGGCCGTCAGGCCGGCCAGGATGTTATCCACCATCAGTTGCGCGTTGCCGGGATCGAGCCAGATGTGGGGGTCCAGATCTCCAGCATGACCATGACCATGGTCATGGTCCTCTCCCGTTATCCTCTGGTAGGTCACCCCTGTTCCTGCGTCAACGATCCTGACCCTGGCGCGATCCACCCCCCGGACGATCCTGTCGGCCCAGGGTTCCATGATCGGGTTGGTGTAGACGAACAGGGCCGCCGCGTTGATGCGCAGCATGTCGTCCGGCCGGGGTTCAAAACTGTGGGGCTCCATGCCGGGGGGCATCAGCAGCGACACCTCTGCGTACTGGCCGGCAATCGTCCGGGCAAAGTCGTACAGCGGGAAGAGCGTGGTGACCACCCGCGGCTTCCCCCCTGGGGGAGATACCCTGTCCCCACCCCGGCCACAGGCCGGAAGCACGATGAGCAGGGCTGCCAGGCAGAGCCAGGCCAGGGCAGTGCCCAGCATGTCCAGGGGGGTCGGTTTCCGGTTTCGGTCAGTGGTCATGGCATGTCTCCTGGTTGGCGGCGCAGGCGGCGCAGATGCCGTTGATCTGCACGATATGGGACGTCACCCGAGCTCCGCACCGCCGCGCCAGCTCCGAGATCTGTTCCTCCAGGCCGCAACGCCCCAATTCCTCCACCCGATGGCAGGATTCGCAGACGAAGTGATGGTGATGCTCCCGGTTCGTACAGAGGAAATAGTACTGCCTGCGGTCCGGCATGAAGATTCGCGTTACAACTCCGGCAGCGGCCAGTTCGTCCAGGATGCGGTACACCGTGGGAAGCCCGATGGCGGTACTGCGCTGCCGGAGGCGGTGCCAGAGCTCCTCGGCCGCAAGAAAAGAGGGAACTTCCCCCAGGCAGCGGATCACTTCCAGCCGTTTCGGCGTCACCTTGAGGCCCAGCCCTCTGAGTATGTCCCGCCCCTGTTGCATCAGCATGGCAGCCGCCGTCGTTCTCGCAAATAGAAATTATTTTTATCTGTATACCCCCCTCTCCCCGAGCCAGTCAAGGTCCATCTGATCGCGGAGTACGACACCGGCCTCCTCGTCCGGGAGGCAGCCGGGCCGGATCGCTGAACCCGGGTGATGATGTCCGGCTGGGCCACCCGCACATCACCAGGACTGAAGACACGGGCTGAACGCGCTCCCAGGTTCAGCCCCGTTTCGTGTCCGCCCCCTTCCCAGGGAAACACGCGGCTGCCCGTTCGGGACGGTATGGGCTATGATACAATTCAATTGGTATCCGTCGGGGAAAGCTGTCCGTTGTTCGCTCTACCTGCCGGACACCAGATTCAAACTACACACGGAGGATGCCATGCCACTGCCTCCCCAGCTTCGCCAGATTTCATCACACGCATGGGAACTGCCCACCAGCTTTCGGGACGGCATGCTGGTCCCGGCGCGCTTCATCACATCGGAAAAGCTCCTCTCCACCATGGAGAGCGGCGTGTTCGAGCAGACCGCCAACGTGGCCTGCCTGCCGGGAATCCTGAAGCACGCCTTCTGCATGCCGGACGGCCACTGGGGCTACGGCTTCCCCATCGGCGGGGTGGCGGCTTTTGACCTGGACAGCGGCGTCATCTCTCCCGGCGGCATCGGCTTCGACATCAACTGCGGCATGCGCCTGCTGCTCACTACCCTCACCGAGGAGGAGGTCAGGCCGCGGATCAGGGAGTTGGTGGACAGCCTGTTCAGCAGCATTCCCACCGGCGTCGGCTGCAGCGGCTTCATACACTGCTCGCGAAGCGAATTCCGCAAGCTGCTCTCCGAGGGGGCGCGCTGGTGCCTGAAAAACGGCTTTGCCTGGCCCCAGGACCTGGAGCTGACCGAAGAGGGGGGCTGCTTCGACGGCGCCGACCCGGCGGCCTGCAGCGACAAGGCCATCGAACGGGGCTACGACCAGGTCGGCACCCTGGGGAGCGGCAACCACTACTGCGAGATCCAGGTGGTGCGGCCGGAGAACGTCTTCGACCGGAAGACCGCGACAACCTTCGGCCTGACCATCCCCAACCAGGTGGTGATCAGTTTCCACAGCGGCAGTCGCGGATTCGGCCACCAGGTGGCAACCGACTATCTTTCGATGTTCCTGCGGGTGATGACCGGCAGGTACGGCATCAGGACCAACGACCGGGAACTGGCCTGCGCCCCTTTCCGCTCCCCCGAGGGGCAGGCGTACTTCGCGGCCATGAAGTGCGCCGTCAACATGGGCTTCGCAAACCGCCAGCTGATACTGCACCGCATCCGCGAGGTGTTTTCCCGCGTCTTCAACCGTTCCCCCCAGGAACTGGGGATGGAGATGGTCTACGACGTGGCCCACAACACTGCCAAGCTGGAGCGGCACGAACTGGATGGAGAGCAGCGGGAGGTGCTGGTCCACCGCAAGGGCGCCACCCGCTCCTTCGGCCCCGGCATGAGCGGAATCCCGGAGCGCTACCGGGAGACGGGGCAGCCGGTGATCATCGGCGGCAGCATGGAGACCGGCTCCTATCTCCTGGCGGGAGAATCCACCGCGGCGGCCACCTTCTTCACCACGGCCCACGGCAGCGGCAGGACCATGAGCCGACACCAGGCCAAGAAGATGATCAAGGGGCAGAAACTTCTCGAAAACATGGAGCAGCGCGGCATCCACGTGCGCACCTCAACCTACGGCGGATTGGCCGAGGAGGCAGGCTTCGCTTACAAGGATATGGACGAGGTCGCCGCGGCTACCGAGGAGGCGGGCCTGAGCCGGCGGGTGGCAAAACTGCTCCCCATGGGGAACATCAAGGGGTAAGTCATGCCGTTCCGTTTTCTGGAGCATATCGCCACAGCGGACGTGGCCTTCGAGGCGTGGGGGAATTCAACGGAAGACCTGTTTCTCGCCTGTACGGAGGCGCTGATGGCCACCATGGTGCTGGCGCCGGAGGAAGTGCTGCGCAGTCGGGAGATGCGCATTGTCCTGGAGGACAGGGAGCTGGACCTGCTGCTGTTCGACTTCCTGAACGAGCTGGTGTTCCTCAAGGATGCCAGGGGTCTGCTGCTGCATGGGGAACGCGTGGGGATAACGGAGCGGGACGGGCTCTACCGCCTGGAGGCGTTGGTCAGGGGGGAGCGGGTCGACCCGGCGCGCCACCGGTTTCTGGTGGACGTGAAGGCGGTCACCCTGCATCGCTTCGCGGTCGTTCATGAGGGAGAGCGCTGGAGGGCGACCGTGGTACTGGACGTGTAGCCCGGAAACTGTCCTCCTCCCCCTCAGAGCATGAAATCGGTGGAGAGGAAGTGGGATTTGCGCTCTTTGACGATGTTGGTGATGATCTCCCGGTTGGCGTCGGTCTCCCGGGCAGCCACCACGATGCGGATGGAGAAGATGCGCAGGGCATCGGCCACGGACTGGGTCCCCTCGGCGGAGTTCTTGCGGCCGTTGAAGGGAAAACTGTCCGGGCTGCGCTGGCACTGGCTGTTGATGTTGATGCGGCAGACCTGGTTGACCAGGGCATCTACCAGCTGAGCCAGAAGATCGCTGTTCCTGCCGAAGATGCTGGCCTGCTGGCCGTAGGTGGAGGCCACCACATAGTCGATCGGCTCCCGGATGTCGTCAAAAGGGACCACCGGAATCAGCGGGCCGAACTGCTCCTCGTTGTGGATGCGCATGGCAGGGGTGACCGGATAGAGGAGCGCCGGGTTGAAGAAGGTGGCGCTCGTGGCACCGCCGCCACTGTTGACGACCCGGGCGCCCTGGGAGCGGGCGTCTTGCACCAGTTCGTTCAGGTATTCCGGCTTCCCCGGCTCGGGCAGCGGAGTGACGGTAACCCCCTTCTCCCAGGGCATGCCGCACTTGAGGGCGGCCATGGCGTCGGCCATGCGCCGGAGAAACTCGTCGGCGATGGAGCGGTGCACGAAGAGGATCTTCAGGGCGGTGCAGCGCTGGCCGTTGTAGGTCAGGCTCCCTTTGACGCACTCCCTGACCGTCAGCTCCAAGTCGGCGTCCGGCAGGATGATGGCCGGATTCTTGGCGTCCAGACCCAGCACACAGCGCAGGCGGTGGGGACGGGGGTGGATGGCCCGCAGGGCATCGGCCACCCGGTGGGTGCCGATGAAGCCGAGCACGTCCACCCGTCCGGAGGCCAAGAGCGGCGGCACCACCACCTGGCCGTCGCCGTAGACCGTGTTGACCACGCCCGGGGGGAAGCAGTCGCGGAACGCCTCCAGCAGCGGCTGAAACAGCAGGATGCCGAACCGGGGCGGCTTGAGCAGGATGGTGTTGCCCATGACCAGGGCCGGGATCAGGGTGGTGAACGTCTCGTAGAGCGGGAAGTTGTACGGCCCCATGCAGAGCACCACCCCCAGGGGAGCGCGCCGGATCTGGCCGATGATCCCCTGCTGGATCACGAAGCGGGATGAGACCCGATCGAGTTCCTTGAGCGCTTCGATGGTGTCGCGGATATAGGAGAGTGCACGACTGAACTCCCGCTCCGCCTCGTCCAGTGACTTGCCGATCTCCCACATGAGCAGCCTGACGATCTCCTCCCGTTTCTCCCCCATGGCACGGGTGAAGCGCTGGACGCACTGGATGCGCTCCCCAACGGACATGGTGGGCCAGACGCCGCGGCCGTTGGCGTAGGCCTGGACCGCCACCTCCAGGATCTCCAGGCATGCTTCTTCCGAGAGCAGAGGTGTCTCACCGAGGACACGGGGAACCGGGCCCTCGGGGGTCCGCAGACAGACCGGCGACAGCACCTGCTCCAGAGGACCGTCCCAGTGGCGCAGCTCTCCCGCCACCAGGTAGCGGTCCTGGAGAAGCGGAGCGGCTATGCGGTACGGGAGGGGGACCTGTCCCTCCTCGGGGAACAGGGACTCTACGGCCTGCTGCATATGATGGAGATCGACTACCATGGCACTTCCTCTTTTCAAGAAAACGGGCACACCCGGCCGAAGGCAGCCGGAGCAGCGGTTCATCTGATTCCAACGGTCAGGCTCGGGGCTTTAGCGGCATGCAGTTCTTTGCTGACGGGTATCGTCCGAAGGACATCGGCCTTCCGTACGCCGACGTGACAGCATACGTGATATTGTTAACCGTTTCAATTATTCATGTGTCTCCTGTAAAACCGGTCTCCGCGGCATTCTTCCTGTCAGGCTACCAGGCGAGCGCTGGCGCCCAGCCCCTGGGCAACGCTGGTAAAGGCGTTGCGTTGCTCCAGTTTCTCCCGACCGAAGCGCTGGGAAAACAGGGCCTGGATGCGGGGGATGCGCGACGTGCCGCCGGTGAGGAACACCGTATCCACATCGTCCGCCGAGAGCCCCGCCCCTGCGATGACCTCGTCCACGCAGGCTGCTATGCGCCGGAAGTTCTCCCCGTTGATCTCCTCGAACTCCTCCCGGTCGATCTCTTCCCCGATGCACAGATCGCGCTCGGAGAAGCGGATCACTGCCCGCTCCTGGTCGGAGAGTTCGCACTTGGCCTTCTCGATGGCCTGGAACAGAAAAAAACCGTAGTTGTCGCTGATGATGTTTTCCAGGTTCTCGATCGCCCGGCGGTCATCGACGCTCCCCTTGATGACCCGGATATGTTCCCTGGTGGCGCGCGCCCTGAGGAGCGGGATGCGGTGCCACTGGCAGAGGGTATGGGTGATGCTCCGGGGAACGGAGACCCATTCGTCCTTGCCCATGGTCTTGTATCGGGCGTTACGCCCGAAGTGGTGGGCGACCCGGTCCCACATAATCTGGGAATCGAAGGAATCGCCGGCAATGGCGACCCCGCCCAGGGAGAGGACGTCGCCACGCCGGTCGGAGTGCCCGGCGGCGCCCCCCCTGGCGCGGATCACCGAGAAATCGGAGGTGCCTCCGCCGAAATCGCCGATGAACACGATCCGCTCCTCCCCCGGCTCCAGGCTTTCCTCGAACGTCAGAGCCGCAGCCACCGGCTCGAACTGAAACCGGATCGTGCTGAAGCCCGCCATGCGGGCCGCCTTTTCCAGGCGTCTCTGGGCCAGATCATCTTTTGCCGGATCAGGGGAAAAGAGGACCGGACGACCCAGCACCACACTCTCCACTGGGCAGCCTACATGTTCCTCCCCCCGAGCCTTGATCCTCTTGAGGATGATGGCCACCAGATCCTCGATGGCATAGCGTCTGCCGAACACCTCGGTCCCCTCAAAGCTGCTGTTGGGCAGGAAGGTCTTGATGGACTGCATGAAACGCCCCCCGGCCCCGTCCTCCACATACTGGCGGATGGCCTCCTGCCCTACGAAGATCTCGCTCTCCTCGTTGAAGTAGAGCACCGAGCGCATCAGCGCGGCGGTTCCCCCCCCATCCACGGCGACCATCTCCACCGCGCCGTCGCGGTACACCGAAAGCGCCGAATTGGTGGTCCCGAAATCGATGCCGAATACGACCTGCATGTACACATCCTCTCTCTTCCCCACAAACAGAAAAATCCGCGCTGCGCAACGCCCAGGGGCGTTGCGCATGCGGATCATTGTTCAGAGGTACATTCTTGAGTAATTTCAACCAAGATGCGACAGTTGAAAACCGCCGCCTTCTGGTTCGAACAGTGGGGAAAGCGGGCCGGTACGGTCCGATGGAGCGCTCCCGCGGGGAAGTGCCGCCAGCTTTCAGGACCGCATCATGGGGTACCGTTCAGTTAACGACCCGTTCATTCGGGGAAACGTGCAGTTCGGGAGGCGGCTCCGCGGCTTCATCAACGACAGGGGGAACGGGCGGTTCCTCGAAGCTGATCCTGCCCAGCTTGCCCGAGCGCAGTTCCCGCAGGAACGCCTCGGCGGCACGGTTCTGGTCCACCTCGCCGCCGCTCACCAGGCATCCCAGGCGTCGACCCACCGCTTCCAGGAACAGGCCGGGACCGTCCGGAAGCTCGGGCAACCGGTACCGTTCCCGAAGCACCTGGGGGTAGCGCCCCATGGTGTACCCGGCGGCGAAGAGGGCTACGACGGCCGCGTCGAAGGCGCCGGAGCCGATGGCGCCGCTGGCCGCCAGCCGGTATGCCGCCACCTGATCGTCCATCACCGGCCAGAGCACTCCCGGCGTGTCGGAGAGGATGATGCCGTTCTTCAGATCCACCTGCTGGGCGCAGGTCGTCACGGCAGGCTTGTCGCCGACTTTTGTCAGGGACCTTCCCGCCAGGGTGTTGATCAGGGTCGACTTCCCCACATTGGGGATACCGAAGACCATCACCCGCAGCGGCCACCCCGGTTTGCCGCGGTGGGGCACCAGGCGTTGGCACAACTTGATCAGCTTCTTGACGTCGCCCGTCTGGCGTGCCGACAACGGCAGAGCCTTTACCCCGGCCTCAGCCTCGAAATGGCGTACCCAGGCCCTGGTGACCAGCGGATCGGCCAGGTCGTTCTTGTTCAGGACCTTGACGCAGGGTTTCGTGCGACGAATTCCCTCCAGCAGGTGGTTATGGCTGGAGCTGGGGAGACGGGCATCCAGCACCTCGATGATCACGTCGATCCTGCGCACCGCCTCGGCCATCTGCTCCAGGGCCTTTTCCATGTGGCCGGGGTACCAGCGTATGGTCATAATCGTTCTCCCTGCACCGCCGTTGCACGGCGGCACCCGACGCGACGAAAAAAGCCGACAGGAAACGCGCTGTCGGCCAAAAACTGTCCTATGGTACCAGAGGTCGGATTCGAACCGACAAGGGGTTGCCCCCGGCAGATTTTGAGTCTTCTAAAAACACCAAAATCAGCTTGTATCTGGCTTTGCCTTGACGTATAACTTGCCGATATTTTTACAATGCTATTTATCGCCCTTTGTCCGTGCCTTGCTGATCTTTTTGAATTTTGCTGACTATATGCTGACTAAAAGGAGTCGTCAGATGCCACAGGCCAGGATCACGCGGTCCACCGTTGAGAAGCTCGAAGCTCACGGGGGGAAGCAGGTCAAATACTTCGACACCAAGATGACCGGCTTCGGCGTCCGGGTGTCAGGAAAAAATACCCGCACCTATTTCGTGCAGTGCCGCGTGCGGGATCGTGTACTTCCAAACGGCAAACCGCTGGAGATCTACGAGAGTATCGGCCGGACCGATGTCGTGGATTTCGAAACCGCGTACAACCGCGCGAAGAAAATCGTCTGCGACGCCTCACATGGCATCTGTCCTGCTGATCATAGGGCAGAGCGTGAGAAACGGCAAGCGGAAAAGCTGGCGGCAGCTGCGGCGGAGGCAAAACGGGATATCACTCTTCGGGAGATGTTCAGGGAGTATGTGGAGACACGCAAGAAGTTGAAGGCGTCAACAATAGAACTGTATGAGAAAGATTTTAACCGCTACGCCTCCGATTGGATGGATCGGCCGCTGCGCTCGCTCGATGGCGCCGAGATCGTCCAGCGGCACGCGGAGATCGGGCGGCTGAGTCCGTCTCGGGCGGATGGCGTGATGCGGGTCGTGCGGGCAGTGTGTAACCATGCGCTAAAAATGCATGATGGGGTGATCATCAAGAGAAACCCGGTCGCCACGCTCTCGGCCGTGAACGGCTGGTACCGGGTCGAGCGGAAGAAACACTACATCCGCCCCGAAGAACTGACGGCCTGGGTGCCAGCCGTGCTCAACCTCCGGTACGACACCTCGCAGGACTTCCTGCTGATGCTGTTGTTCCAGGGGACCCGCCTGCAGGAAACCGCGCAACTGCGATGGAGCGATATCAACCTGGAGGCGGGATATGCGATCTTCCGCGAAACCAAGACAGGGGTTCCTCTGGAGGTGCCACTGTCTCGATTCATCGTCGATCGGCTGAAAAAGCGGATTACCCTTTATTACGATGGCCCCGACTCGTTCGTTTTCCCGTCCGACTCGGCATCGGGGCATGTCGAGGGGGCCCGGGCGGCGCTGGAGTCCGTGCAGTTGGTCACCGGCATCAGGACGTCGCATCATGATCTACGGCGGTCGTTCCTCTCGTACTGCGAGGAGCTGGACATATCGCTGTTCGCCCGCAAGCGGCTGGTGAACCACGCCCTACCCCAGGACGTGACTGAGGGATACACGATGTTCAGTTTGTCCCGTTTGCGTGCCCATGTAGAGCGAATCGCCGAGTTCATTCTGGGCCACGCCGGTATAGCGTACCCGCAGGATCCGCCAGCACTGGTCACCACGGAGCAGGCGGAGATGATCGCGGCGTCCCCGTTTTGGGAGTCGCTGAGCGAGTCTCAGCGCCGCGCGTTTTTGGCCATGTTGGGCTCAACGGCTACAGATCCATCCTCTGGAGCGTAACATGTTTCATGCACTCCAGCTGGCCCACCAGTTCATAGAGGTTGTTACAACCGGTCCAGCAGTGTTCGTATTCTCCACCGACCAGTTTCGAGACGCAAATGATCTCGACAATCTCTCCCCCCTCCGCCCTGGCCAGCAACTCGCGCAAAAACTCCACCGCCTGCTGGTTGTAGTTTTTGACCACGGCAAGCTGCCGGAGGTTACTCATCGTCGCCTCTCTTGTTAAACTGCTCAATAATATTCTGATTCGTAGCACACCAGGCCCGCATCACCTCAATATCGATCAACAAGTTTTTACGTCCCTGTTCGTCAAGACAGTATTCATTCCCCCGTTTCGTGGCCTGGATTTCCCGTAGCACGGGTGGATGTTCCACCGGCAGAGTGATTTTTGAATCCGGACAGGCCGGGCACTGCCGGACCGGCTGGCACGCCTGCAGGAACCAGCACGACATTACCACCGTCACGAACAGCAGGTGGTGAAGAAGATTCGATCGCCTGGATGTAGTTGTTGCTCTTGATCTTGACGTTCTGGATTGCATCGGCAATCTCCTTGTTCAGCTTGATGTAGTCGTTGAACTGCCGGGCATACAGGGCGGCAGTGTCTTTGTGTTGCTGGGCCTCGATTGTTTTTGCCGTCAGATCGGCCCGGATACCCATCTCGTGCCAGCCCAGCCAGACCAAGCCGGAAATGGCAACGGCGACCAAGCCCAGCTTGATGTACAGGGCGTAGGGATTGAGTGACGAGAGCGATATCATGTCTCCCCCCAGCACCCGGGCGGGAAGTGCTCTTCACAGGCGAAGAAGTCCTTGCACCCCTTGCACGGGATTCCGAAACACTTCTTGGTGTTTCCCTGATCGATCCCCAGGATATCGCGGACGAGCTCCACGGCTTGCTCCGGCTGCCAGTATCGGCATTCGTCTCGCGGAACGCCACGCGATGCGTGCAGGCAGTTGTGGGGTTCGTTGATGTCCCAGGAACAGGAAATCGGCACTCTGGCGTTGTTGGCAAAGCAGGCCTTCATGACCGATCTCCCTTCAGCGCCACCGCCCCTGCAACGCCTTTGGCCCAGGCAATGCCCCCCACCAGGATGGTAACCAGAAACTTGATCAGGCCGGAGGCCTCGGCCGGTATGTCGGTTTTTTTTCCCAGAGACGCTGCGGCAACGACCAGCAGCAGGCCTACGCACACCACAAGGATCAACAGCAGCAGACAGGCCCGATGGGTGCTGCCCTGCTGGTCATTCGGGTCGGCCAGCAGTCCCGCCAGCCACGAAAAGAATTTCATCGGCTTTTCCCCTTTCAGATGATGCTCTCCTTCAGCATCCGCTCAAACTCACGCGCGTAACCGGCAATCGTCTCGGCCCGGTCGGTGCCGTTGATGATCCGGCGGGCGTTGACGTAGTCGCATACGTCGTCGTGGATGTAGCGCGCGAGCATCACGCCGGTGAACGCCCCGTGCCGCATGCCGTAGGACATGATCCGGTAGGCCACATCGTACTGCAGCGCCTGTTCCGGGTGGTGGTACAGGTCCACCCCGAGAGCCTGGCCAAGTCGAAGATAGTTGTTGTCGTGGGTGATCTGCACGTAACCGCGGCCGTAGTAGATCTTTCCCGTAACCCGGTCCGGCCGACCGTAGGGCTTGCCTTTCCCTTTGCCGTACTCCTCGATGGGCGCCCATTTCCGATCGCACTCATGCATTACCGTGGCCAGCATGTAGGCGGCGTGACGGAGATCCTTCACCCTGGTATCAGCAACCATCATAGCCAGCAGGATCTGCATGTCGGCTCGGGCCTTGTCGGGCAGGCGGCCATATCTCCCCAGGTACAAAGTCGTAAACTTTTCTTTATCAATGCTCTGCATTGGTTACTCCTTCTGCTCGGTTTTCTGTTTCCGCTCAACTGGCACTGGCGGCACTGTTTTGCGCAGGTAATCCTGACTATCCAAAATCCAGAGTAAAAACACAGCAATCGCGATAATTGCCGCCACGATAAGCCCACTCTTGACAGGATTTGAGACCTGCAAATCCTGGGATTCGTGTTGGTCGTGGGTCTTCCTGAACTCTTCCAGGCTGACGACTTTTAGCTCCATACTCCGCATACGCCGAAATAATTCATTGTCAGCACGTTCAAAAGCTTCGCTGCGATTGAACAAAGTTTTAATTTGTTCTCCCTGGGCGGAAATTCCTTCCAGAACTTGAATAAAACGGACTTGACCGGCCCGAATATCGTCCAGCGCTCTGGCAAGCATCTCTTCGCGGGCGGTTATCTGCGCGATGTTTGATTCTTGCCTACATGGATCCGCCATACAGTCCCCTGTCGTCAATAATTATCGACAAAATACCAGCACGAGGAACGCTAATCAACATATTCCTGTTCCCAGCCCATGCGTCGTTTGTCGCCGGCCCCAACCCTGAAGGTCCGTGCCCGCCTGATGGACTCGGCGGAAATGGGCCGGACCAAGCCCTTGGCCTGGGAGCGGTGTAGGCGATAGTTCCAGCGGATGGCCTCCTGGATCGCCTGCCGCACCTGTTCCGGCGTCCGTGCCACGCGCAGGGCGTTCAGATAGTCGGTGCGCTCATCGCTCCAGGCTGCGACCAGACCACGGCCGGCGCTCTTCAGCTCCGTCCGCTCCGCAACCCCCATGGGCTGAAAACCCAGCACCTTCTTGGCCACATCCGTCCCGCTGTACCGCATCTGGTGGCCGGTCTCGTCCAGGATCGGCTTGCCGGACAGGGTGGTGGCGCCGGCCGTGGCCTGACGGTAGGCCCGCATGGGGTTGGCCGCGAACTCGGGCATCATGCTCTCGATGGCCCGGAAATACTGCCCGCTCCCCAGGGCCTGAGCTGCCATGACCGGTTTCTTCACCATGCCGCCCCAGACGCCCCCCATGCGCTCGCCGAAGCTCTTGTCCGGGTCGGAGACAAAGGGCAGATTCACGGCCAGCGCACGGCTCATGTCCACACCGGCAACCGACGTGGCGCCATGATTCACGAACGCCTCCAGCGCCTCGCCGGGCGTGCCGTATTCACGGGCGTGCCTCTTCATCCACATCTTGAACTTCAGCTTGTAGGAGACGCCGAACCACTTGGTGATCCACTTGTCCAGGTCGTCGGCCCCGGGCAGGGCAAACACGCCCCCCAAGGCAGCGACGGCGCCCAGGCTGCGGGCGATCACCTCGAACTCGCCGTTCTTCAGCGCGTTGGCCATGGCCAGCAGGTAGTTGTGGGTATACCCCTGGAAGAGGTAGAGCGTCTTGCCCAGGGACGGAAAGATTTCGTCGACCTTGCGCACCATCTCCGGCAGGTTCTCTTTCCCCGACAGCACGTGCGCATCATCGACAAACTCCACGGCGATGTCGAACGCTTTCTGGTCGAACTGCCCCCGGGGGGTGGTCTTGAACACCCGGTACGCCGCCAATACCGCCGGCTCCCGGTTGACGTACTGCTCGATCGCCGAAAACGGGGTCATACCGACTTCGACGACCTTCTTCCACCGGCCGCCGAATCCCTGCTCATTCAGGCCGCTCATGAAACGAACGGCCTGAGCCCTCGCTGTCCCCTGGCGCACTGCCTGATCGATCACGCCGCGCTCCTCGTCCGTCAGCACCCCCGTGCCGCCATGCTTGCGGGCGATAGCATCCTTGACGACATCCTTCTGGGCCTTGGCCAGAATGACTATCGGCTCTCCCTTGAGCCCGGCTTTCTTCATCCTGCCGGCCAGCAGGGCTTGCCCCAGGGTGTAGTTCTGGAAGGCATTCAAGACGGCGGAGGAGAACTTGAATCCCAGGTAGTAGAACGCCCCCACGCTGCGGGCCGTGGCCATGACTTCGTCCATGGAGGTGCTGTTCTTCATGGAATCCTTGAAGTAGTTGTGTACCCACACCTTGTCGTCTGGATCGCTGGTGGAGATGCGGTCCGCCTCGCGGTTGACCTCCACGGCATACTGCATCTTGGACAGCCAGCCGGCCATGCCGCTGATGAATTCCTGCAGCACCGCCAGATAGTCGTCATCCCGGTACCCTTCGATCTGGGTCTTTTCGCGGGAGATGCCGTGCCGGCCGAATCCCTGGGCCATGATCTGTTTGCCCACTTCATCCAGGATGGCCCGCTTCATGGAGACCAGATCCTCGGCCGAAGTCTTGAACACGTTGGCCTTGTCGAAGGCGTTCATGATCAACTGCTCGATGGCCAGCTCGCTGCCGCGATCCGACAGCAGTTCCGCCGGCGTGGCGGTGTTGCGCTCGTACGCCACCTCGTACCGGGCCTCGGCATCGTAGTTGCCTTTCAGATGTGCGGCCAGATCGGCCTGCACTTCAGCCACATGGCGTTTGGCGCTCCCCTCGGTGGTGGCCGGTTTCATATAGACCTTGGTCCGGTTACTCTCCTCGTCCACCCGGTACACGGAAACATGCCAGTCACCGTCCTTGCGCATGCGCGGGGCATATCCCTGGACGTGGCCCCATTCGTTCTTCAGCTTGTCCAGCTCGCCGCGGTACTCGGTGATGTGCTTGTAGGCCATGCGCACCAGGCCGGGTTCGCTGGTGGCCGCCAGCTGGTCCATGAACGCTCGATAGGCCTTGGCCACCTTCTCGGTGACCGGCTTGCCGGTGGGGTTGTTGTCGCCGAACAGTTCCACGTCGCCCATGCGGCGGCGGGTGGAGGAGAGCAGCTTGCCCAGCTGGCCGACTTCCGTCGGGGACAGATCCTTGTCCAGGTGCATCCTGGCATCCAGCAGGTCCAGCAGTTCCTGGTACCAGGGTTCCTTGGCATAGGGTACAAGAGCGATGTCGGACAGCCGTTCGAAGCGCACCCGGTTGGCGGCCTGGATGACCTGGTGGAATGCCTTGTACGCCTCCACCACGGTGCGGGACAGTTTCCCGAAGGGAGTCTTGCCGCGGTAGAGCTCGTCCCGGGTGAAGTTGCGGGCCACGTCGTTGCGGTCACCGTATTTGATCAGCTCGTTGAACAGCTTTCGTTCCGCCTTGGTGGCCTTGGCCAGCAGGTTGCGCAGCCCCTCCACGCCTGTGTACCCCTCCGACGCCAAAAACAGGTCGGAGATGATCTCGTTGCGGACGTGGGAGCGGGTCCGGTTCAGATCGACGACCATGCGCCGAATCGGTTTCCCCACGCTGCCCCACCACGGGTTGGACAACACTTTGCCGAAGGCCGCCTTGACTCTGGAAGGGGTCTGCATGCCGATCAGCTCGAACAGGCCCTTGGTCATGTCGGCCACCTTGCTCGGAGCGTCGATCCTGGCGGCGTGGGCGGCAATGTCGGCGTCCTGTTTTGCGGTGGAATACTGGGCTCTGATATCCACATCCTTGTCGTCGAAGATAACATAGTTGAAATTCCCCTCACCTGCGGAGCGGCTGGAACCGTCCAGGTACTTGATTCCCCGGATGCCAAGGGTGTGGAGGTATTCGGAGGCGGCATTGTCGGAACCTAGGGTTGCCGTTAAATCATGGTATAGATCTTCTCCGGTAAAACCTTCCGCAACTAGTTCGTCAATATATTCTTCGGGAAACATTGTCTTGATGCGTTCAATCTCTTTTGCTGCGCCTTGACCCGGCCACATTTGTTCCTGATGTTCCAAATCCGCAATAGATTCTTGCTTGGATTCTTCTGCCCATTTCAATATTGCTTGTTTAGCTTTTTCTGGTTGTTCTTCCAACGGCTTGTCCCACAAAAGGTACTCATCCTCCTGGGGGGCAAGTTCGACTTGGTAGAGGCGGCCAGTCAGTAATTTATCTACAGCGTTCTTTATGTTAAAATAACCCTTCAAACCATGTTCGCGGATAAGTAAATCAGATGCGGCGGACGAACCGCTGAGCGTCTTGCTGATAATGTTCCCTACCGCAATAGGCCCAGAGCCATAAAATTTATCCTTACCAACGGCCTGCTCGATAAGAGAATATACTTCGGGGTTAGCATCCTTGAGCATACTGGAGAGCTCAGAAAAGCTGGTGCGTGCGGCGGGCACGCTTTTTCTATAATACTCCGCTACCTCTCGATTCCCCGCGAAGTAAAGACCATGCCCGTAAGCCTGCGCCCCTTCGCCGGTCCCTACCTTGTCCATGGAAAACTTATCGAACTGGTGCGGGGTTCCATGCCACGCTGCCGAATACGCCGAACCGGCCAGCGCCCTAGCCCCCTGCATCCGCTCCGGCCCCGCTTGCACCCGCTGGATGGCGTCCCGGATGATCCCGGCCACCTCGGCCTGGCCGAACTCCACCTGGAGCCCCAGCGCCCGCAGCCACTCCTTGATCCTGGCCACGATCCGGGCCAGCAGCAGGTTCTTCGGGTTGCTCTCGGCCAGTTGCGCCGCCAGCTCCCCGGCTGCCTCCAGCCTCCCATAGCGGGAGGAGAGATCGAAACCACGCTCGTCGGCGATCCGCTGCAACCGGGCCATGTCCTTCTGGCTGTAGTAGCGATACAGCGCTTCCAATTCCTTGTCGGCCACGCCGGCATGGAACCATTCGTGCCGCAGGAGCTCCCGGGCACGCTCCACCGAGGGGATGAAGTCCGCCACCAGATACATGGAGTTGGTGCGAGGGTCGAACACGCCGTCGATAGCCTCAATGCCGTACAGTCGCATGTCGGCCTGTATGTGGGTCGGCAGGTCGGAGAGCGACTGGATCACGCGAATGGGAATGCGCGACGCCTGCAGGGCGCTCTTCAGTGCCGCCTTGATGGTGGCGGCGGGGGTGGAGAAGGCGCTGTCACGCGCTGCTGAAAAATTTGCGGTCATCAGCACGGTAAACTCACCACCCTTGCCCGCCGTGCGCAATGCCTTTCTACCTTGTGCCAGCAGATATGCCAGGTCGCTGTCGTTGTAACGTGCCAACTTCATCAAACCGATCCTGCGCAATGCCTGCCGGATTCCGCCCCAGACTTCCTGTGCTTTCCTCATCAGGGAGGGCGACTTCTGCCCGATCAGCGCCAGCAGCTCCGCCGTGATCCGGGCGTGTTGCATGCCCTTCACGCTTTCGGATTGTGCATCCCGCCAATAGGCGTCAAACAGATCCCGCACCCCGTGTTTATCTGCGATGGCTGCCAGACCGTCATATCCGCCAAGCCTATTGAACAGCCTGTTAAGAGACTGTATGCTCTTGACACCAAACAGCCGGAAAATCCCCAGATGTCCGTACACCTCATGGAAGATCGAGGTTTCCATCTGTTCGCGTGTCGCATGAGCGTCACGAATCAGCCACACGGAGCCATCGTTATGCAAAACAGCGTAGGTGTTGTCCTTGGTGCCGCCTGCATCTTCGGCGGCTGTGCGTACCTTGTCCGGCAACGAGTCAAACGAGTCCGCAAGTTTCAGCGTGACTCTGCCGCCGAATTTGCCGAGCTTGAGGAAGTCCCGTATGACATCACCAGCGTCTTCAACGGAAAGAGGTGCATCTACCCTCACCGTACCGGCGGCTCGGGAAAGTAGCGCCACCCCCTGCTCCGTCTCCCTGGTCTCCAGGGTATCGATCAGCGTGTCGAATGCCGTGTCGATCACCGTGCGCTCTTCACCATTGGGCACGGTAGGGCCTTTCCGGCCGGCGTGCGACAGATAGCTGTTCGCCTGCGCCTTCGCCTCCAGCTTGTCCGTGACATAGGCATCGAACGCCCGGGCGAACAATTCGGGCCGGGATGACCAGTACGCCTTCTTCCTGCCCTTGTCCAACGCCAGCGCCGCCTGTTTGTAGGCGGTCATCACCGGTTGCGGTTCATGCTCTCCCTGCTGTTTGTCGTCGAGATATTTGGGGAACGTGACTGCCTGGTGCAGCGACCTGATATCGTCCAGCGAAATCCTGACACCGCTCTTCTTCGCCAGGTCGCGCACGTCGGAGACCACGGAAAGTACGGCGGTTCCGCCCCCCCTGGTTCTCGCCGGCGCTATCTGCACGTACGCTTCCTCGCCATGCTGATACTCGCCACGGCGGATTCTGTCGGCAAGGGCAGCATACGCTTCCGCCGCGGTCTCGTTGCCCTTGAACTGCGCGCCGATGTAGTCCAGCCATTTTTCCAGACGCTTGTGCGCCTGCTCCCGCTTCTGCCGAGCGGACTCCGCTGCCTCCTGCGGCGTCTGTTTTTTTCGCTCCATGGCCGTGACGATGGCGCTGAAAGCCTTCAGCACCTCCGGCCGCACTTCGCCGCCTTCCTTGTTCTTGCCCAGCACTGACAGCCAGGGGGCCGGGGCCGCCCCGTATCCGGCCATGGTGGCGAAGTAGTGATCCAGGGCATGCGCCCACTCGTGGGTCAGGCTGCCCGCACCGGCGGTGCGGGTGATATTGATCTCGTTGACGCCGGGCACGAAGTGGGCCGCGACCTGCCCGGCCCCCTGAGCGCCGATGGCCAAGCCCAACATACCATTCAATGACAACGCCCGGGGCGGCACATCGAGAATCTCCGCCAGATCCATGAAGGAATCATACGCATGATTCAGATGCAGCTGACGTTCGTCCTGCGGCACCCAGTTTCCGAAGTTGACCCCGCGAAACCCGAAGGCGGCGCGCAGCCGGTCGCTGTCGACATCTTCCCCCTCCATGCGGTGGGCTGGGCCGGTGCGCTCGGCATCCGCCACATTCGTCCCGCGCTCTTCGATCCGGGTGCCGCCGCCCGCCTTCTTGACCGCTTCGCGAGCCGTTTCACGGGCCTGTTCTTCGGTTTCAAACGACCCCTTGACGGTGCGGCGCTTGTCCAGCAGTACGAACTGTTTGAGGCCGTCCAGATACGCCTGGGCCTTCTCGCGGGTGTCGGCGGACATGATATGTTCACGACCAAGCCGGATCACATAGATCGTGGGACGGTCTCCCGGTTGCGGCACGTCATGCAGGGAGAAGTCGTTCCGGCCGACGATACGCCACCCCTGGCGCCGCCAGGATTCGATCTTGCCCGGCCAGCCTTTCTCGATATCCTTCAGTGCCCTGACGAGCTCATCGGTTCCCGGTTGCAGAGCGCCCAGCGCCTTGTTGCCGCCCAGGATGCGGATCTCGTCCTTGTACTCCCTCCAACCGTCGGGGTAGACGATATCCAGCAGCGAGCGCCCTGGGGCAAGGTCGCTCAGCGCCGTTCGTTTGCCCAGCATCGCTCCGGCCACGCGGGCGTTGCGTTCCACGAACGAGCGGATGGCGGCACGGTCGTTCGACCATGCCACAACCCCATCCATCACCCGTTTGACCGCCGCAATGTAGAGCTGAAAATCGGCGTCGGCCGGCACGCCCCGCACGGCCGGTTTCGCGGCCAGCGCGTCATAGACCTGCTTGACGACATGGGCGATCTCCGGCCGCATGCCGTCGTTCACCATGGCTTCGTAATCAGGTTTGGGATAGACGTTACCCTTCTGCACCTCCTTGGCTTTCAGGGCATCGTTCTTGCCGGCAACATCGTTCCAGGAAATGCCGCTCCTGATCCGGTTGCGCTTGTTGTAAACCAACTCTTCGCCAGAGTCGGTTACCTTCGGGGGGGCGGTGCTGGGCTTGGTGGTGGAAGTAGTGCTCTTTTCGGTGGCTGACGGGCCGTTCGTCGGGGGGGGTGATGTGCGTGGTGAGTCTGGATGGTTCTGGGTAGGGGATTGCCGTACATCCCCGGCGCTCTGCCGGGGAGTATCGTCTATGCTGCCGACTTGATCCTTGCCGCGATTTCCTTCTTGCTCTGCCGCAGCAATTCGATCTCGGATGGTGTCAGCATCCTGTGACCGGGCGAGATACCGAGCTTCTGATTGAGTAAGGCGGTCGAAGGAGTGACCGAACCGGGTTTGCCACCATGTTTCAAGGTCGCCATGTTTTTGCCTCAATTCCTGTAATTGCGTTGAATCTGGCGTTAATTTAGCTGAAAATGGCTTGCCTGTCAACGCGACAGCCGCTATGACCCTGCCGCCTTTTGATTCGATATATCCCTTCAGGTTGGCAAGCGTACCGCCCTGACCAATGAAGTCATCAACAAGAACATACTCTACATTTGGAGTTACTTCTCCGTCAAAATATGCCTGACGCGCCATCCTGCTGTAGCCATTGGCCCCAGTGTGACCTACTACATTTGTTTGCACAATGCGATCATCAACTGCAAGACCAAGCGCATTTCCCAGTTTGTCGGCAAACGCTTCCGGTATGGCGTTGACACCAGTTTCTTCGTAGGCATGAACGCTAAGAAGAACCGGCTTACGGTCATCCAGCAGTGTACGCAAGGATTCCACCTGTTCCGCACTCATCGTATCATCGACAAGTTGAACAGCTGCATCCGCATCGCCCGACTTGGCAGCCTGGTACAGAGGATGCTTTTTTACGGCGGATTCCGGAGCATGAATCAAAACGTCCGGGAATCCGTTCCAGGCCGCCCGTGGCGGTTTCATGGCCGTCACCCTATCATTTCCAACGCTTTGCTGTACACCGGTATTTGCATCTGACGGGACGTTCTTCAGCTTATCCAGGATCTTCCGCAGGCGCTCCCGCTCGGCAGGTTCGCGTGCCTCCTGGATCTTCTTGGCCAGCACCCGTCTGCGTGTCGCCTCGAAACGGGCCTTGTTGCGGGCCGGAGCAAATGCACGTTTGGTGTCTCCATCGCTCAACCACTGCTTGAACTCGGCTATCGAGACTTCCGTTAACGTCCCGATACGGTCTTTCCCACTCTGGTCATAATTGGCCAGGTATCCGGCACGGGCAGCGACGCGCGAGTCGAAACCCAGCATAACCTTGTGCTCGTCGAACTTCCTGCTGGCCGGATCCACCTGGCCCACAATGAACACTTTGTCACTGTGATGGTCTGGACCTATGAAGACATCGATGTGATCCTTGTCCCTCCCCACGGTCCCCTTGATATAGCCGTAGTGATGCGCGAGGGTGGTTTCCCACGCCTTGCCGTTCGGGTCCACCCCCTTGCGCGTTGATCCAGCCGGATTCTCGATGGAGATATCCAACCCCTGAAAATCCACATGGCCCTTCTTGTAATTGCCGGCTTCAATCTGGGCCTGCGTCGGCTCAGGGATGTTGTTGTGGGGCGAAGTCGCCGCCTCATGGGCCGCGGAGTCGAATGCTGTGACCGCAGCTACTTGGGCGGTTTCTCGCGGTTGTGAATCACGCTGCTCTCCTTTCGTCTTTCGTTTGGTTTCTTTCAGCGCCGCCACGACCGGGTGATCAACGTGTACCTCGGGCAGCGCGGCGATCTCTTCTTCCGTCAAATCTTCAAGCGCCTTACTGTTAGCAACCGACTGTTGCTTCTCTCCCACCGCCTCTTTTAGCTCGCCAAAGCTCATCAACTCCCTGAAACCATCTACCACAAACCGCAGATTTTCCACAGGAGTCTGCTGACTGACCTTGACCTCGTTGGGCGCCATGCCCTTGCCGGCCACGGCGTCTTCCGGGAAGACGATCGCGGCACTGATGCGGTCATTGGGGCCATAGGCGACGATAGGTTTCTTGCCGTCCACCAGTTGGGCGCTGATACCGGAACGGCCCTCGAAGTCCTTGCCCGGCCGGAGCGTGCCGGTGTTGATGATGTCATGCAGCTCCTCCACGGTGGTGAGTCGGATGGGATTTGTGGGGCGTAAGCTCCCGGAGGAGAGGAAGGTGTTCAGGGTGTCTTTGGTCTGCTGCTTGGTAGCAGTCCCCACGGCGGTCATGACCTCGCGCGGGGCGGCCACGGCGTTGACCACGTGGGAGGGGATGTCTTCTGAAGCCGTGACTGGCGAAACATCCGTGACCGGTGACTGGTGAAACATCCGTGACTGGTGACTGGTGACTGGTTGTTCACTGTCCACTGCCCCCTGATTACTGGTTACCGGTGAGGCGTGAGGAGCGAGGGGTGAGGGGTGTTCCTGATCCCTGGTCCTCGATCCCTGGTCACTGCCTACCGGTCCCCGGTCCCCGGTACCAGTTCCCGGGTTTTGATCTCCACCAGCTGGTCCACCGCCGCCACTACCTTCTGCCGTCTGTTTGCCGGCAGTCTCTTCACCCGTTGTACCAACCTCTTGCGCATCGTCATAAGCTGCGATTGCCTGCCTGATTTCATTCCTGGCCTCCATGATCAGTTTTTTAACGTCGTCGTAACTCTCGATATGCAATTCGTCGAACAGGTCCAGCAGCGCATGGGCCACGTCATCGTAGCATTCCACGATCACTTGCTGCTCGTCGGCGGTGAAGCCGTCGATGCCGATTGCGCCCAGGTCGTCATCGGTCAGTTCCAGGGCCTGGGACAGATCCTGAGTGCTCAACCATTCCTGTTCGGCCCGGTCCAGCCTGGTCTCCACATCGGCATGGCTGCTGTAGGTATGGCTTCCCCGGGCGGCGGCGTGCACCGCCTCGGCCAGGTCGTTGATGGTGGCATCCTCGGGCAGGTAGCCGTGCCCCACCAACGCCTCGCGCATGCGGTCCAGGGGGAGCCCACCGCTCTTGAAGGCATAGGCGATGCCCGTACCGCCGGCCCGGCCCGCATGGCGGTTGATCTCCTTGGCATCGTCGCCGACCGTCGCCCCCCACTGCTGTTTGGCCTGGTGCAGATCCAGCCCGCCCAGCTTGGCCATGGCCACCACCAGGTCGTCTTTGGCGGGGTCCAGCTGCCGACGGGGTGAAGCGGGGACGCGGGACCGGGGACCGGCAACAGCCGGTGAGGCGTGAGGAGTGAGGGGTGAGAGGTTTTCCCGGTTCCCGGTTCCCGGTCCCTGGTTACCGGCTATCGGTGAGGCGTCAGGAGTGAGGCGTGAGGGGCTTTCCTGGTCCCTGGTCCCCGATCCCTGATCACTGGTCCCAGGTCCCTGGTCCCCGCCTACAGCCCTGCGGTATCGGGTGAGGACATTGGCGTCGTGCTGCGCATCGCTGGTGCCGTAGCCCTGCATCAGGCCCAGACCACGGCCGGAAGCGATCTCGCCCTGCGCCCAGGCATGGGCCTTCTCCAACTCGCTGGGAGTGCGCACAATGGGAGCGGGGGCCAAGCCATCGTTGACAGCCATGGTGGATTCGCCCCGAATGGTGCGCCGCTCGCCGACAAGGCCAGAAATGCCGGAGATTCCACGATTGAGCGCCGCTGAAAGTGGTCCCGTCGATGCAGCTTGAGGACTCTCGGGAGAGAGGCGTGAGGACATTTCCTGTCCGTTGCTAACTGCTCCCTGTTGACTGATCCCTGGTCCCTGGTCCCCGGTCCCCGGTCCCCGGTCACTGTCCATAAGAATGGTCCCCGGCGGAGTGGCGGGCTCCGCCGGGGCTGTCTGCGCGGAGTCGCCGGAGGAGGGGCCGGGCTCCGTTGCGCGGACAAAGGGTTGCAGGAGCGTGGGGTCGTCGAGGTTCAGAGCATAGGGGGCGCTGCCGGTCTGCTCCTCATCGCCGATGGCATCGTGGGCATGGCCCAAAAAGTTTGCGGCGGCGGACCGATCTGACTTGGCTATTTCGTTGCCCATCACCCGGGCGGCCGCCGAACGCACAACGGGGTCCGTGGATGGATCAACCAGCGCCCGCTGCACCTGACGGGCATCACGGAACATGGAGTAGTGCCCGGGACCGGCCAATGGGCCGAGCAGCATGGCCATGCCGACGCCGCCCTGGGCGCTGTGGAGCGCCTGTTCCCCGAACGCGGGGGCATCCTTCAGTCCGGCGGCCCGTTCGATGGCGGCTTGCCCCTCGTCCTGAGCCGCCTCGGTGACTCCCTCGCCCAGCATCTCGGCGCCCCAGGCCTTGCCGAAGCGTGTCAGCGTGTCTCGGCCCGGGGTCGCAATGCCGCGCACCACGCCCTGGGCGGTCTGTTTGCCCAGGGAGGGAAAGGCGCCCTTGAGGAACCGGCCCCCCAGATAGGTCATGACCGCGTCACCGACACCTTGAACGACACCGGTGGCAAGGCCGGTCCTCTTGGCTTTCCCGACTCGCGCATCGGCGGAGTGGGTTGCGGCATAGACGTCGTCCAGCCCCTCCTGGGCCAGCATGCGCTCCTTGGTGTCCTGATAGGTGGACCCTCCGTACATGGTGCCGGCGATGCCGGCGCCCAGGACGGGATTGATCAGCCCCCCGGCAATAACCGGCGCCATCTGGCCGATGCCCTCTGCCCCGGAGACCAGCGTGTTGCCGACGACGCCGTGGTCGGTCCCACTCCGCTGCATGTCCGGCAATCCGGCGATGGCCTTCGCGGAATCCTGCAACTCCTGGCCGGACCGATAGACACGGGAATCCACCGGAGCAAACGCCTTCATGGCGCCGCCGATCATCTGAGGCGTTCCGACGAACAGGCCGCGCTTGAGGCCGCTGGCCATGTCTCCGGCAATGCCGCGCTGGGGCGGCTCTTCGGTGGCCGCGTCGAAGGCGGCGTGCAGATAACGGCTGCTGGCCTGGGCCTGCTTGGCGTCCGGTTTCCAGTTGTACAGATCATCCATTGGTTTGTGCCTCCGGGAGCAGATCCTGCTTCGACCGGAGCAGGGACAGGTTGGCGGTGTTTTTGATCTTGGTCTGGTAGACGGGGGCCTTGCCCGCACCCAGCTTTCGGGCCTGATTCAGGTATGCCTGGAACTGGTCAGAGGTCTTGATCTTGCCGTAGGCGCTGCGTAGCGCCTGTTCAACACCCTGATGCACCAGCACGTCCCCATAGGTGCCGCTGGGGTCGCGCAGGGTGACATACCCCTTGCCGTCGGTGTCGGCCAACAGTCCGGCGTATTCGTTGGCGGCGGTGGGGGAGATTTTGCCCCAGTCGTAGCGGTCCAGATAGGACCGCACCAGCCCGTCACGGCGCTTCCGCTCGTCCTGAGTATCCGCGCTCTGCCGCTCCTGCTGCTCGCGCAGCAGCTTGGCCAGGGCCGTGTCGCTGGTGGCCTCGGCCCCCAGACGGGCAGCCGCGATCTGGGCGTCTCCCGCGATCCGGTGAGCAGCCAGGCCTGCATCGGCGGCATACTTGTGCCCCTCCAGCGCCTGATCCCCGGCAATGCCCTTCTGGAGCAGGTCGTTTTGCCCTTGCAGCGCCGCGATGCGCATCTTGGCGGCCGCGATCTGCTGGTCGCCGTCGTACATGTTGCCCATGTTGGCGGTGATGGTGGCCAGGTCGGACTGGATCCGCTCGTTGTTGCGGGTGATGGTCTCCTGGGGGGTCAGGTCGGCGATACCCCGACCGCCCAGCTTATCCTCCCGGGGAATGGGGCGATAGGCGGATGGGTTGCCCAACAACATGGTCGTGCCTTCCGGCGTGGAGACGAAACCGTCCCGACGCTGGGCCAGGGGGTCGCGTTTGGTGCCGATGTCCTGGTAATTGATGCGCTTGCCGCCGACCACGGCATAGCCTGAGCCAGCGCCATCGGCGATGCCCACCGGCTTGGCCGGAGTGGGCACCCGCCCGGTGCTGGTGCGGCTGAGATCGTTCGGACCGAGTCCCATATTTTCGTAACGGGTAGGTGGCTCGGTCGGCCCGGCAATGGGACGGGCGGCCGCCGGGCGAGGTGGTGTAGTGGTCGGGCGGGGCGAGGAGACAGGAGAAGTCCCGCGACTGACGGGGGACGTAGTGCCAGCGACAGGTAGGGGGGCGATCCCACTTGGCCGGCCCGAGGCGGGCTCCCTCGTAGCCAGATCACGCGCTTGAATCGACGTGTTTGTCAGCCCGGCCCTGGTCAGGACGTTGCCAGCCAACCCGGCAATCCCTCTGAATGGGGCGGAAAGCCCGCCCCCGAGCTTATGAAAGTCGGTTTCATACGGTTCGTTGGCTATTCTTTGCGGCCCTGCCATAGCATTCTCCTTTTCCTCCTGCCCTTGTCGTCAATAATTATCGACAAAATACCGGATAAAAATCCGTTCCGCAACTACGAACTCTTCTCGTTGTAAACCCCCAACACGTTGTTCGTCGTGGCCTGGATCAGCCCCTTGGTCGTGTCGGCGTAGGCCACGGCGGCGTGCAGCTGGCGGCTGGTGCTGTTGTGCAGACTGCTGATGCTGCCGTTGAACACGCCCAGATTCTGATCGATGTCCAGGCGGTATTTCTCCAGCGCCAGGCGGCCGGCCACGGTGGATATGTCGGCGTTGGCCTTGTAGGCCTCGGCACGGACCATGACCGCTTTCACGTTGGCCTCCAGTTTCTCCAACTCGATCTGTACCTGGGTGCGGTACTTCTCCAGCACCGCGGAGAGGAGCGTGGTGTAGAGCTCGCGGTAGATGGTGGAGTACTTGTAGGCAAAATCCATGTGCAACTGCTCGATGGAGATGCCCTGCTGGATGGAGAACTGGAAGTTCTGCCTGGCCCACTCCTCGCACAGCTTCGTGATCTCGCGGCTCTGGTTCTCCAGGTCCATCTGGTGCTTGCCCATCAGGTCCAGGATGGCGGCGTTGGTCTGGCCGTTGGCATAACGGAATCCCCGCCCGCTGGTCTGGGCCTTGATGATATCGATGGAGTCGGCCAGAGCCTTCTGCTTGCGCTCCCGGTCCTGGTTGAAAATCGCGTCCTGCATGGCCTGGGAGGGGAGCCCGCCCGAATCGGCGTAGGCCATGACCGTGGCCAGCAGCCGGTCAAGGTGCTCATCCTCCCACACGTGCCGCTTGTATCGCTCGATCTCGTCCGCTGTCGGGGCGGTGGGGAACTGATCGGGGGTAATGTCCTGCACGCTGGCCATGATCTCCGCCACGGTGGGCAGGGCCGACACGTCGATGTAGGTCAGGTTGGGTGTATCGAACGCGGTCGTTGCCTGGTGGTAGATCGTGGATGACGACGAGAGAGCCTGGGACTCCAGCTGGCTCATGGCGGAGAACGCCCGTGATTTGACCTCTCCGATGATCCCGAAGTTGCTGGCCCACATGTCCGACATTGAAATTGTCATGGTTTACCTCTCCTGTGTTGCCAGAAAATAGGAAGCGCCGTAGACCGGCAGGACGTTGATCGTTACGAGTTCGGGGGGCGAAGTACAGAGACATACCAGCAGCGACACCCAGAACCCGAGGCAGAGGCGGCACTCGATGGGGTGCTTACTTTCGCCGATCACCAACCAAGGGGTTCCTCGCTTGACCCTCTCCCGCAACGGCCCGAACAAACTGGACGCCGTCACCACGCAGGTGATGATGTAGGCCGCGAAAATCTTACCCATAATACCGATACCAGATTCCATCGCAAAGTTTCTCCCACCCCAACCGGGCGATGGCTGGGGAACTGTTTTCAACCAGTACCAGGCCGGTAACTGGTGGGCTGTTGAGTTGCCGTTTTACCTCAATAAGTTCGGTGATTGAGTGGCTGTCGTTGATCTCAACGTAGACCTGCCATGCTTTTCCTGGATAACCACGCAAGCTCCACGGGGTAAAGGTGATCATATAATTCTGCGAACAACGACTACGCCTGATTGCGCCGCTGCGAGGAGTATTGTGCCAAGTGACACCCACGGAGTAGTGACATCAGTACAGTAAGTAAAAATACTTCTGCGTTGACGGTAAGATGTTCGTCTACCAAGCCCCGAAAACTCGGCACTTTTTGAGGCTGTGTAAGTAAACACAATACCTTTCGTACTTATCAATGCGCCGTCCTGTGTAATTATTGTGGTGCCTGTTGAAACCGAGCCATAAGGAGTTCCACCATTTTGCTGACCTGAAAGATCTGAGTAAAATGTAGAAATACCACTTGTATTAGGTCTAAGTGATACCCAGCCATCATGAACCGCAGCAGTCACATTCCCAACCATAAATAATTCGTATACGCCCTCACTGGTAGCGATATGAAGAGGAATACTTGTTGCTGATGTGTAGGTAATCTTTGCCACTTCTCCAGGAGCTAAGGCGTAATCTACTGTAGCAGAAGTTAAATCCACGACGGTATAAGATCCTGCGGAAGCTGACACAAACTCAAGTCCGCTACCATCCGCCTTCACTGCCACTACCTTACCTACATAAGCGGAGTATGAATCAGGCGTGTCACTCAATCCGAGAAAGGTAAAAACCGCATCACCCCACCCAGCATCACCATCCGTTGCGCTGTTCTTGGTTAATACTTGCCCAGTCGCACCACCTGCCGGCAACGAGCTAGGAGGGTCTACAAATTCTAAAGCAGTCTCAGTCGAATTTACCGCAGCAAGTTTTCCTGCCTGATCGACGTAATTTGCTGGCGTATCAGTCAGTACAGTAAACGACGAGTTGATTACAGGCTCACTATCCTCCATAAACAGGTCAGCAGCGAACCGCACCGCCTTCCCATCCCGTACGCCCAGGATATAGTTCGCCGCACCAAGCTCTCCGGCGTATTCCAGCTCTGATATTTTCGGCATCTATATCCCCTCCAGCGACAGGCTGTCACCGTACTCGTCAGTAATGACCGCTCCGCTTTCATCCCGTAACCAGTAGTCAGTACCGACCACAATTACTGGCGTTGAACCGGAACCACCAGACGGATCAGTGTAGGTGTAGTCAGACGTCCCTTGAGTATCTGACAAATCCGAGGAACTGCCACCGTCAGTACCACTACTTGGTGAACTCGGCACTCCAGTTGTCGAATCTTGGCTGGTCGTACCGGCGTCCACTACCTCGGTTGTCCCAGACGCGACTTTGCCGCCGTAGTCAGTAGGTCCGAACCACTGTATATCAACCCACTGAATCATAGCGGAGTCACCGGGTGCAGCACAGTATACGGCCCCGACAATGGAACCTTGGCTTTCGTCAGTGCTTCGAACAAGTCACCCATACTCGACTCATTGTAGGCAACTCCCTTGCCGCCAGACCGCTCTCCAAACTGAAGGATGCAAGAGGCAATGAAGTTCTCCTTAGAGTTCAATGCGAACGAGCCGAACGGCCACGGATTAACCAGTGGTGCACTTGGTTTCCATTCCGTTGTCCCCTCCAAATTCGAGCCCGGATCAAGCGACCCTCCCGCCTCAGTCTTTGCGCCAGAGTAGATTACCTCATACCTTGTGTCAGCCACCTGCCTCCAGAGAGGATCAAGCGGCATACTTCTACACCAGTACGGATAAAAATAGTCTTTGCCACCATCATCCTTCGGCAGTGAGTTTTCCACGAACCCACCCTCGACCGCATTGTAGTCATAAAATCCGTAGTATAAGCAATCGGCATCTTGGCACATAGCCAGTTTCGGAGGCGTCGGGAATACTAGAATACAGGCAACGTTTTCTGAATCCGGCGAACTCACGTTGTTCACGACGTTGCCATACAGCCCCCAGTTTCCGCCCTGCATGTCAGTGACAGGAAACGGATTATAGTCGTATTCGACCTCAGCCAAGACAACCTTCTCACCTTTCCTCAGCATGATGAACTGCTCAATCCCCTTGGTCCTAACACTGGTGGGAATAATGACCTTGTGCAGCTTGGCTGTGCCCCACTTCATCCTGAACTGCGCCGTCTTATTTGACAAAACAGAGAAATCCAACTCCTCTCGAATATGCTTCCAGACGTAGATTCCGTGCAGACGATCCCAGTACATTGGGACATTGGACTCTCTGATGCACCGCTCAGAAACTATCGAGGAGGAGATTGCTTCGTTAGACTTGTCACAGATCAACCTTATCCCAGAACTGTTACCCGTTCCAGCGCAGCCTACAACGTACCCCAGCTCAATAGTTCGATCCCAGCCGTAAGATACTGAGAAGCTACGCTCCGTCTTCTGGTAAAATTCCAGTGCATCATCTGACGTAGTTTCATGAGATACCTTATGGCTAAACTCACCGTCACTGTCGTAAGTAGCAGCCTCCATCTCTGGGTCTTTACAGTCTATGTAATTCTCGCAATCGCAAGACATTGTTAAAGTACCTCCCCACCGCCACAGGAACCGCATGTAGAGACAACTTTTCTTGGCTGCGGAAGTTTTGGCGCAGTAACAGGCTCCGTGCTACTCCCACCATGGGGCGTAGAATGATTAGCAAATAGCCTCATGTATGCCTCCTTACCGGACAGGTCTGGATAAAGCTGTTCCGCCACCGTTAACAATCCAACTTTCTGGGCGTAATCAAGTATCGATTTTGCAGCAACACCCTGCGCTCGACATTCCGATTCATACTCGGTAAATGAAAAGCGTTTAGATAGTTTTTGCACTATATCGTAGTGTTCCCAGTTGTTTTGTCTCATGGACACACCCACCTGTATGTTTGCCTGAAACAAGTGAAATAATAGGACCTGACTATTGATGTATGGCACTGATCAGAGTTGTCTGATTCATCATAAACATAATCATCTATAGTTTTAGGTGGTTCCCAAGTACTTTTGTATCCCAAATCTTCGGAACACCAATTATCAGCCCAATTACACTTATTGTAATAATAATTCCATACCCAGCATCCTACGACTTGAAAATTTGTTGTTGCAGACAAACCTTCGTAGTATTTTATATCACCTATAATACGCTCTTTATATATCCATGATCCGCCCGTAAAACTCTCAGATGCAATTTGTTCCCAGTACCCTTCAGCAAATCTCACAACCTTAGATGCTGACCTACCACAGCTGTCAGTAGCTGTTACTGTACCTGAGCCACATCCTACAGCAGTTACGATTCCGGTTTCAGAGTTTATGGACCCCGGGCTGATAGACCACGATACTTCACCAACCGCGCCAGAAACTGAATACCCTGAACCGACTACTGGAGTATCCGTCCCTGAAACCGACATTGGGCTTGTAAGTAAGTCAGTAGTTAGTGATGCTGATCTCCCACAAAAATCAGTTGCGGCAATAGTAGGATCAGCGCACGCCAAAGCCATAATCTTTCCGGTCTGGTCAATCGCCCCCGAACTGATGGACCACGTTACCGGACTGATGGCATGACTGGTTGTGTACTGCGCCCCCACATAAGGATTAGCTGGGCCACTGACTGTCATGTCCTCTTGCTCAGGCGTATGAATATAGGTACCAGTTACTCCTTGAGGAAGCACGGTTGCTGATACACTGAAGCTCGTGTTGCACCCCTTCGGTGCTGACTTCCAAGCCTTTGTCCCCTTGTATTTATCAACTCCTGACCATTGTATTGAGCAATACGCTCCGTTAGGCTCCGCATCGAAGACAAAGCCGTTGAAATATCCGGGCCTGATAATAACTTCAGTAGCAGGATTCCCCCGATAAACTGGAACCTTAACTACTTCATTCTGAACATCCCCATTCCCAGTGCCAGTGAAAGAGGCTGATTCGGTATACGTTGAATACACCAGTTTGTCGTCTGTACCCAGTCCCGGCCAGCAGTACCCAACGCCCCCGCTGAACTCGTAGATGCTCCCGTAGCCGCCCGCGCCGGTGATGGTCCGGGCTCCGGACTGTGCAGTGGGCATGCTTGCGCCGCGGTGGACGCTGCTCACCGTGGCGTCGATCTCGTACCTGTCTCCCGCGTAGACGAAAACCCGCCCATTGCGGGAAATGAACGCCGGGGACGATGCCCGCACGGAGAGGAATTCCGCAAGCATCTCCCACGTCACCCCCTTGTCCACCGACCGCCACACCTGGAGGAAATACCGGGAGTCCCGGTTGGTCACGCAGACCGCCACCAGCCATTGCCGGTTCGCTTCATCAGTCGCGTAGCAGGCCCCCGCCACCAGGGTGGCCAGTTCGCTGTCGGGGAGCGGCTGGGGGCCGTGGATGCGCGAGCCGTCCACGTAGATGTGGCAATCAAATGGGGTGTGGGCGCCGGCGGGGTCCCGCCGGGTCAGGCCAGAGATGGAGGCAGTGGTGGGCAGTCCGAACTGCACTGACGGCGGTCCCCGCCAGGAGAGCACCGGAGGATCGTCGCCCAGGCCCTGCCACCAGAGGTTGCCGTAGTTCTCGTCGCCTTGATCGGCCCACGCCACTTCAAGATCCTCTCCGTCGATGCTGACGATGAACGTCCCGTGATCATCGTCCACCAGGGGGTACGGCAGCCGGGCCGCCAGCTCCGCGACCATCTCCCCCGACCGGGTGTAGCCGCCGCCGTTGACGCCGGGAATCGTGGTGTCGTCGGTGACGGAGTACGCCCGGAGCGGGCCGGAGCGGGGGTGCATGGCGAAATCCCCCTGGGGGATGACGATCAGGGTGGCATGGTGGAGGGTGTACTTGCAGATGACGAGCAGGCGGCCGTCGCGGAGGGCCTTGGCGCCGCCGTGTCCTGACCGCCGGGCCTGGTCCAGGCAGTCCCGGCCGAACCAGGCATAGGCAACGGCGGCCTCGCTGGTGGGGCGGATATCCAGCATCACCGGACCCTCTGGGAGACGACCGGCGGCGCTTCGATGGTCTGGAGGGTGAAGCGAGTACCGGAGACCCGGAACTGCCAGTTGGTGCCCTTCAGTCCCCGGGCCAGCTTCAGCCGGCGGCGATGCATCCCCTGGCGGCCGTCCTCCCGCAGGATGTAGCTGCGGGGCGTCTGTTCGTCGATGATGGCGGAGACGTCCAGATCGGCATCAATGCGGCCGTGCAGATACAGGTCAGGCACGTACTTGGCCCGGTCGCTCCCCAGCTGGTTGACGGCTGTCACCACGGTTCCGATGACGTTGGCTAGGCTGCCGTCCAGGGCGCCGGTGTAGCGGGAGTGGCCGCCGGTGGCCAGGTTGACGCACCAGGCGGTGGTATCGTCGGAGAGCGGATCAACGGTGGGCTCCACCACCAGGCCATAGCAGTGTTCGCCGAACCGGATCGATCCCTGGGCCATGCCGCTGATGGGGGAGAAACCGCGCGCCGTCTCGGAAAACGACAGGGACTCGCCGGACCGTCCCCGGAGCGCGCCTGAGGACCGCTCGCGGAAACGGAGACCTTCGGCCGTGGTCCCCCGGATCGGCAGGTACCCCCGGGAGAACTCCGCGCAGGAGAGCCCTTCCGCGGCAGTGCCCGCCAGCGATACCACGCCGGCCGCCGACTCGGTGAACAGCGGCAGCGTCTCCGCCGCCGTACCCTGGATGGTAACGAAGCCCAGGGCGGACTCGGAAATCCCGGAGAGCGATTCGGCGGCCGTGCCCTGGATGGTCACAAATCCCAGGGCGTACTCGGCTATGGTGAGTGTTTCGGCCATGATAATACCTCGGTAGACGGGGACCGGGGACCAGGGATCAGGGACCGGCAACCAGGGGCCGGGGATCAGGGACCGGGAAAACCTCTCACCTCTCACCCCTCATTCCTCACGCCTTACCGGCTGTTGCCGGTCCCCGGTCACCGGTCCCCGTTCACGGGTTTTCCTCTTACGACACCGTGAACGTGGCGCCGCTGACCTGGACCGGCGTGCCGGCCGTGATCAGGGTAGAGCCCAGCTCCATGTCGCCACCGCCGCCCGTGGTCGTGATGGTCCCCTGCTTGCGCAGGAACGCGGTTGAGGCTGCCCCCGTGTCGGCATCCGAATACACGTCCCGGAACCAGGTGGCGGTGCTCCCGGCATCGGCGGACGTATCGCTCCAGGTCTGGGTCGAGGTCAGCACCCCGGCCACGCTTCGGGCGTCGTAGTCACAGCAGTTGACGGCATCCACCCCCAGGGTGGTGCCGTTGCTGCCGTCGGGGAGCCCCGAGGACGCCACGGTGGCGGTGACGGAATCGGTCACGCTGGCGGTGCAGACCAGGGCGTTGAGCGAGGCCCCGGAGCCCACCGGCCCGATGATGGAGAGCACGGCGCCCGAGGACGAGGCGGTGAATCCGGCGAACGGCTTGATGGTGGTGGCGTTGATGGCGGCAGCCAGAGCGGCCGCCGTGGTAGTGGCGTCCGTGACGCTGGTAACGGCGGCATGGATCGGTGCCCCGCCCATCTTGATGGTGACCGTCCCCCCCATGGTGCCGGCGATGGTGACGGCCCAGACGGGCCGGGTCTCGAAGGTTGCGGCCCCTCCATCCTTGGTGAGGGTGGCCAGGAGCGTACCGTTGATAGCCGCGTCGGCGGTGGCCGGCTTGGTGCCGGAGTAGATCAGGCGTTTGAAGTTGCCGATGGCCGAGCGGACATCCTGGCCGCTGGCGATCAGGTTGGCGAGTTTGGTGGACAGTTGCAGGCTCATGTGATTTCTCCTTTACAAGCAGTGAATAGGGACCAGGGACCGGGGATCAGGAAAACCCCTCACGCCTCACCCCTCACTCCTCTCGGACAAGATTAGCGTTTCGTGGGATAGGCCGTAATTCTCTATGATCAGGCCCAGCGGGTTGTGGGCCGGGTTGACGTTGGAGGTGGTGAACAGGTAGTGGGCGAGGCCGTTCTTCTCCCGCACCGTGGCGGCGCCGTACAGGCCGTAGTCGTAGGAGACCTTCCCCTGGGAAAGGTTGACGATCACTCCATTGGGGCCGCCCACGATTACCCCCCGGTGGGAGGCAAAAATACAGCAGTTGCCCATCATGCCGGCGGCCGGCACCAGCTCGCCGCGGATGTGGCAGCCGGTGCCCATGATGACCCCGTAGGGGAGGGTCCACTGATCGGTGAACCCCTCCGCCTGGGGGTCGGTCCCGGCCAGAAAATGCAGCTCCGTGGTGGAGCCTATATATAAACCGCCGTCCACCCGGCGGATCATGGTGATCATGTCGTCCAGGGAGATGACGATGCTGAAACGCTGATCCTCGTCGTCCTCCATGGCCCGGGAGCAGTAGACCGTGTTGCCAACGGCCCAGTAATCGCGGCTCCCCATGATCTCGGTCACGGGCTGGGCCACCAGTCCCTCAACCAGCGAGTCGCGCACGCTCACGCCGCCCCGGTTGTCAGGATCCACGTTCACCAGGTCCACGCACTCCCCCTTGGCGGGGTCCAGGTCGCACGGATCGGTGACGTTGTTTATGGTGAGGAAGGGGAAGGTGGTTGGTTTCATGTTTGTTTGCTTCAATCCTCGCCAGTCGCTGAAGGACGGGCGCTTTCAGCTAGAAGTAATCGGCATCCAGGGACTGCGCCCCATAGTGTCGAGACGGCATGAAATGTGGTAGCTGCATGGAATCGAACACATCGGGCGGATTCTCGCTGCGCCGGCCGAATTTCTGCTCAAACTGCGCCAAGTGCATATCAGCCCGATTCTTGTCGAACAGTTCAGCATCCTGGTTGTTGTACGCCTTGTGCTTGATCCACAAGACCAGCGAGCGATGCAGGTGTTCGGGGATTTCCGGCGAATCACCGTCTCCAGCCATCGGGCAGAGTGGTGTCCTGACCACCGTCAGATTCAGGGTGCTATCCGTAGCCGGCGTGCGGAACAGCCTGAGAGTTCCCTTGTCCATGCCGGTGACGAACGCCTCCACCTCTCCGGCCTGGTCTTCCCATCCAGGACAGCGCATGTCCATGACCGTATGGCTGACCTTTCCTAGGGGATTGAGGGCACCGGCCAACCGGCCGCGAAGGATCAGGGCAATGCGTGGATCGTGGCGATACAGGCCCGTACCAGTCACAATGGGGACGGAACAGATCTCAGGCGTTGTGGAATCAACCAGCAGGCGTGCCCGGATACATGCCTCGGTCTCGGCCTCGTTGGCATAAGCCAGCATTTGCCACGACTCCACATATTGATCGCTGCCGCTTCCCACTTCGTCGTCAATTTCGCGGCGGGCCACACGTTCTATCTCGGCAAAGGTCATGACTCACTCACCAGCCAGCTCGGCTCTCTTATTTTCAATGGCATCGAGAATCTGGATCCTGTCTTCACCTTCCGCCAGCTTCTCCAGCGCCTCGATGGTGTCGCATTCCCTCACCTGGATGAGGATTTCGTTGGCATCTTTCTGGTTGAAGCCTTTGACCATCTCAAAGTGGCTATTGCCTGAGAGTTTTCTTATGATCGTCTCGTCGCTCACGTCCGGCGTCGCTCCACCTGAAAAATCATACCCAAAGGCCTTCATGTTCGTTCTCTCGCCAACATAGCGAAATTTCATGGTTCATCTCCCTTTCTACGCGGGGGAGCCCGGAGCCCCCCCGCACACATCATCAGACATCAGCCACGCCGCTCACATAGATGGTGCAGACGCCCCAGTCCACCGGATTCGTTCCGTCCTGGTTCCAGCGAATCTTGTCAATCCCGCGCAGTTCCTGGAAGCCGACGCCATTGCGGAAACCGTAGTCGTCCTCTTTCCTTACCGTAGATTTGGTCCGCTGCGCCCAAGCAACCCCCAGGGCCTGAGCTCCACACAGGAAGCAGGGCGCCACGTCGATGGCGAGATTTCCCACCCCGACCAGCTCCGCTATCTCAGGGATTTCACGCACGATCACGCCGTCCCACTCGATCGATGTCGGTCCGGTCCAAAGGGGGTTTTTCGGGCCTCGCTCCAGCGCCTCGGCCCAGTGTCCGTTTGCAACCAGCCAGTCCCTGAGATCGCGGAACGCGGTTGACGGCACGAACATGACGAACGTTTCCTCGTCCTCCCCAAAGGTAAAGGGACGGATTCCGTCACCATTGGCGGTAACGGCGTTCTGCGCCATGCGTTTGGCCAGGGAGACGACCGGGCCGGTCAGTTTGTCGTTGGTGCTGTCGATGTTGGCGAGACTTGCGGAGTGGTCGTTGGCGGCGTTGTTCGACTTGGCCGCCCCGAACAGTACCCGGTCGGAGTTGTCGGCCAGCCACTTGTCCCTTTGTGCCTCTGTCGCAGAGGCGTAGGCAACGCCGTTGATCAGGTGCAGAGCCGAAATGACGCCGTTGCGCAGGTAGCGCATGCACAAATCTTTGAGCGCGACCTTGCCGGCATCACGGATAGCAATGGGGGAAGCCTGCTCTTCCTCCATGTTGACGACCGTGGCGTCGCGCACTACTTTCACCTTTATCTGGTGACCGTCATTTGGCAGGGCCTTTTCATTCCCCACCAAGGTAGTGGAGCCGTCGTTGGGACCGGCTGACGCGTCCAGCGCCCCGATCAGGTTAATGACGATGCTGTCACCCTTCTTCTTGGTCAGGTTTTCCTTGAGCTGGATGATGGCGTTTTCGTCCGTGCCCATGTAGCGCTTGAAGCGATTGGCCCGCACGTATGCGGCAAAAAAGTCGTCATCCCACTGGGCGACCCGTTCGGCGGTTGCAACTACTGTTTCAGCCATGATTTATGTCTCCTGGCGGGTTTTTATCCCGCAAATGGTTGTGCCTGGCGGGTTTTTATCCCGCAAAGGCTGGTTATGATTTTCCCAAAACGCTCGTCAGCGGCGTCGGCCCGTTGAACCCTCCTGCTGACTGCGCTCTTCCCGCGCTTCTGACCTCCGAAAACCCACCTCTGCTCAGCTTGCCCCTGAGAATTTTGTCTGCTTCGGCTTTCCTGGCCTTTTCCGCTTCTGCTTGTGCCGTTGCGTCAAAGTTGTCGGATGACAGCCCGGCGGCGTATGACGGCGCGAAGCGGTCCACCGCCTTGCGCAAAGCAACGGCAGGAGGATCCCCTTTCAGCATCCTGCCTTCGTAGTAGGAGTTGATGTCTTCGTTCAACTCCACGTTGACCTGGGGATGGTCCACCGCAAGGAAGGGGAACTCCTCGTGCACCTTGGCAAACACCGAATTGAAGTCATTGACCATCTGCTCCTGAGCTGTCGCGGCACGCTGCGCTCCGGTCAACAGCGAGAGGCGGACCTCGTCCATGCGTTCTTCAAGCGCATCCACCTTGGCCGATGCCTCTTCATCGTCGGGATCGAGCATTGAGTCGGTCAAAGCGGCCCGATACTGCCTGCGCAGCTCCTTCAGCTCTTCCTGCGGTGCTTGCCGCTGAACCTCCGTAGCATCAGGGGCTTCATTGACATGCGCCTTGCCCGCATGCAGCCGTTCCCGTTCCTCGTCCAGCTCGGATTCCTTCCTGCGGACGCGCTCCCGTTCTTTTGCCAGCGCGGCGAGTTCGGCCTTCACCTTTGTCGCATCATCGACAGAGGTTGTCTCAGCGGCGACCTGAGTAGTTGCTTCGCCCGTGGCCTCGCTCTTTTCGTCAGTTTCCCGAGCCTCTACTGTTTCCGGAGTTTCGGAAATCTCATCACCGTTCGTGGTTTCTTCCGTTGTCTCAGGGGGATTCAAAATGTCGTTCATGTCTTCCATCTCTTCACCTTCCTCGCCCGATGCGGCGGCGACCCTTGGTGTACAGCGCGCCCGTAGCCCGGCGACGGCGTTATGCTCCAACCGGATTGTTCGCCAATCCGTCATTGCGCTGCGTCTCGATCCCGCGCATCATTCCCACCCCGGGTCCTTCCGGGTGGCCGGGATACATGGGCGAGGTATTCCGTGAGGGGGGAGGAGCGTGGGGTAAGACGGCAACCTGATCACCCTCCATGGGGTCCTGCTCCGTGCCTACTGGATTCGGATAGACTGGCGACAGATCTTGATCCTGGAAGCCTGCGCTCTTGACGATGGCATCTGCCACCGATGTGATGGCCGGAGGACCGGAGACCGCCACCTGGGCCGTCTGCATCCCCGAGTACAGAGACTCGACTGACCGTACGACCTTGCTTGCCTGGGCCAGGTCGGCCTCTTTTCTGGTCTTGTCGATCTGCGATTTGGTCAGATCAACCTTGGCCTGCGCTTCGTCTTCCTGCAATTGCACCAAGCGGGCCTGCGCCTCAGCCGCCGCCTTGGCCTGCGGATCGTCGGCGCCTCCCTTGAGCTTATCCAGGAACTTCTTCTTGTGCCGCAGACTGGAGGCCTCAACCAGCATCTCGAACGCCACCGGTTTCATATTCTCCGGTACCGCCGGGAAGATTGTCGTCAGCGCCTCGAACTGTTCCTGCATTGCATTCACCACATCCGGCACTTCCACGATGGTGAAGTCCACATCGATCTCGGCGAGGTTGTTTTTCATTCCGACGACCGTATCCAATCGCGGGTTTCCATTCAGCTCGGCAGGGATTGCGCCATATTCCTCAATGAGCTGGTCACCCACCGTCAACGGCACGTTCAAACCGATCCATTTGGGCGCATCCTCGTCACCGGTAACCCTGATCCACCGCTCTTCGGTCCAGAACTGCTTGATGCGGTTCCAAACTGCACGGCACACCTGGTTGTCGAACTGAGCAATGGCCTCATACAGAGGCTTCAGCTCCGTGCTCGACCCCTGCTGCAGCTTCCTGATGGCGTTGCCCGAGAGGTCGCGCGACTCCATTCCGGCCAGCGCCCCGTTCACGCCGATGGAATCGATCTCCTGCTTTGCCTCCTGCAGCAGTTGAAACTGTGCGCTGGCCTGGTCCATGGTGGGCAGAACGCCGAACTCCTTGCCGTACTCCCCGTTGTTAAACTGGAGGTGCCCGTCCGGCTTCGCCAGCTCCAGCTTGAGCTTCTGGATATCGTTGCCGGCAGCGCCCCGTGAAGAATAGGTCTGCCGGACCGACACCAGATGCAGATGCTTTGAGGCCCGCTTGTTGATCTCGTCCTGGATATCCAGCCAGGTCATGACCGGGCCGTAGCGGTTGCCGTCCCGATCCACGTTGGCGCTCTGGAGCAGGATCGACCATTCAGGAGTGCCGGTATCGTCAAGGTACGGTGACGGCTCCGGCCCGGAAAGAAACCCTCCCCGGGTAAACTCGCAGACATGCACTTCCCCCTGGGAGAGGAACTCCATCTTCACCACCCGGATCCGTTTGCGCTTGGCATCGGCCCACTTGAGCCGTGGCGTATCATCGTAGGTAGTGGAGAGCGACGATTCCCGGCTGAGGGTGGCCGACAGAACCTCGGATTTTTCGGAATAGCGATCCACAGCCTGGTCGTAGTCCATCCAGGCCACGGCATAGCGGTACAACGTGTCGGAAAAATCCAGATCCCGGCTGTGGGGGTCCCAGCCTAGACGGTCCCAGTGATAGCGCCGGATACAGATATCCATCTCGCCTTTGCGGCCGGGCTTGCAGTACACCTCGACCCCACCGGTTCCTTCGATGGTCAGGTTCTCGAATACTTCGGATTTGATCTTGGGAAACTTGTTGCGGTCGTAGACATAGCGGACGGCATCGGTGGCCGTCTGTGCCGCCTGCTCGTCACCGGGAGTACGGGGGGCTGCTTCAGGGTCAGTCCTGGTCTGGAGCTCGACCCCTTTCAGGAAATCAACCTTGGGCTTGATCCGGTTGCGGGTGATGACCGGCTGCTTGCGTTTGCGTAGGGTTGCGGCTTCCTGGGGGGTCCACTGTTTGTGGTCGTAGTAATCTCGGCACTTCTCCGACATGGTACGGGAGGAGAGAGACAACTCTTCCGCTTCGTCGAAATAAGCAAGCGCTTGGGTAAGAGTTATGGAGGGTGGTGCGGCTGATAGCATTGCGGGTGTCTCCTTTTTGACTATCCCGGCTTTGCGGATCCCCACCCATTGTGGGAATCCGTACTGCGTCCTGCTACGTCCTATGCGGTTTTCCAATCGTCATCGTCGAAATCTTCTTCGATCGGCGCATATCCTTCGTCCTGCTTCTTCTCTTCCTCCGGGACATGGGCCGCGTACATATCGTCCAGCGCCCTGCCAATCAGACTGCATACGTCAACCGCATCGTCCTCGGCCCCGGCAGGGAAGCGGGTCAGCTGCCGCAGCAACCGGGAGGCCCACTCCTTGTTTGCCGGCAGATAGACCTTTCGCATGGCCCACCGGGACTGAAACGCCCTGGCCCGCGTCGGCTTGTCGGTAATCGACGCCAGCCACTGGATATCGCAGTACACCCGTCGCTCCCGCATGCGCTTGAGCAGAAATGGCTCCACGCTGCGCCTGATAACTCCGGACTCGCCATACCAGGTCAGCGGCTTATTCCGTTTGATCAGGTCCAGGAGCGACTCGATCCACACATCCGAAGTGGTCTGATCGAACCACCAGTCCAGGATGTAAAGGTCGTCGTTCGGGTCGAGCCCGAACACTCCGTGCTCCGTAAAGTCGCCACCATCGGCCGTCACTGCGTAATCGGAAGATCCGTAGACACGCAGATGTTTGGGCGGCGTCTCATACCACTGGCAATCCTCGGCCTTGAAGTAGGTACCGCTGTCCGCCGCCGGAATCTGCTGGTACAGCGCGTTCCAGGTTCGAGGCGTTCGCTTGAACTGGGCGAAATGCTGCTCACTGAACCACCCCGGCCACAGGTAGTCGCCGATCTGGCGCCCCACGGGATCATCGGCACGTTCGCACTGCGCCTGGATGCACACCACCCGCCAGATCTCGCCATCGCGGCACTGGAGATCGCCCGACTCTCCCATCCAGTCCCTGGGCAGGATACGCCCGGCGATATCATCCTCGTGCCAGCGGGTCGTTATGATCACCTGCCACCCGCCCGGGATAAGCCTGGTCAACAGGTCGTCCTGGTAGGCCTGCCAGGTGCGGTCGCGGATGATCTGGGAATCGGCATCCTGGCGCCCCTTGAACGGGTCGTCGATGATCAGGCCCTGGCAGCGTGAACCGGTAATCCCCCCCAGGACACCGCACGACATATATTCGCTGCCGTTGGTCAGCGCCCACTCGTCAGCCGCGCTGGTTTCCGAACAGAGCGTGCAGTCAAAAATCGGATGATACGCCGATGAGCGGATGATCTGCCGGGATCTGCGCCCCATGCGCTTGGCCAGGTCTGAACCGTATGAGGCGAGAATGATCTTCGTGCCGTCGAACTTCCCCAGGAAATAGGAGGGGAACACGACTGAGGTGTAGGAGCTCTTGGCCGAGCCCGGCGGCAGCATCATCATCAGGCGCTTGATAACCCCCTCTGCAATGTCGTTCAGGGAGGTCATCATGATCTCGTGATGCCTGGCAACTGTTGTCTCAACCGGCTTAAACAGCCATTCATCCGGATCGTCGGAAACCGGGGCACCGGGTATCTCGATTGCCTGGGCGAAGTCGATCAGGTGCGCCCTGGCCCTGCGGCGCCGCAGCAGCTCCCGTGCCGCTTCCTGTTGGCTGATCGCTCCCATCAGGCACCACCCATGGCTATCCGGGTCAGCATCTCGTCGGACAGTTCGTGCTTGTGCTCCACCGGCCCACCGTTCGGCCCGGAGAGCTCCATCGACTCCTTATTCATCCCCAACACCCGGGCCAGCTCCTGGGCCGAGGAGTGGCGGGTGGGGATCTTCAGCAGCGTGCGCACGCCATCCTTGGCGCTCACCTGTTCGATCTCCAGCACCTCACGAGCCTCAGGCGGCAGATCCTCCAGCTTCTTCACCCGGCCGGTTTCAGGGTCCAGAAGGCTGAACCGATCCAGGTTCATCACTGCCTGGTGGTAGTCAATCACACGTTCCACCAGCGCCCCACGCCGCTTCCGCCTATCTCCAAGGACCTCTTCGATACGCTGCAAAATTGTAGTATTTGTTAGTAATTTCGCTGCATTTACACGAGCGGTCGAAGGCTTGCACCCTCGGTATACGTCTAGGTACGCTTTCTCGCCATGGCCTCCGAACTGTACGTACGCCCAGCAAAATTCCTCGTGTCGCTTTGATAGGGTTTCCGAGACTGCAGCCTTGCCCATTTCGGATTGCATCTCTGGGAATACTCCCTGGCCGGAAACACCCGTAGGCGTACCGTCCAACAGGTCAACGCTTGTTTTTGTACTCTGTTCAGCCATATCTAGTCATCCTGTCCCCTATCTAACAATTACGGAAACCTCTGTCAACAATTATTGACGACAGCACGGAGCGCGGAAAAGGGTGGGGACAATCTGTACCCACCCTTTCTTCCTGCGGAGCATCGCGCGTGGACCGTTATCCCGGCCCATCACCTCCCGCGACCTCTTCCAGCCTCACCACCGGGATTCCCCGAGCGGCCCCGCAGCCGGGACAGCGGTATCCCTCCATCCGTCGCTCGTAGTCCTTAAAAAACCTCATCTCTTCCGAGCACCTCGGGCACTTCATCTCACACCTCCCCAACCAAGTCACTCACCGTAATCACCCGTGGGCTCTCGACTTGGGGCCAACCATGCCCCAGGTCTCGAACTCCGCCAGCAGCTCGTCCAGCTTTCGGGCCGCCTCCTGGTGCTGCTCCTCCGTGAACTCCGGCAGTGCCGCCCGTGACAGGTCGGCACGGGGTCGAGGGGGGCTCCAGCGCCGGGCGTGGCGGCGGATCACGGCCACCACGGGGAACCGCTCCTCGTTCCTGATGATCTCGCTGGCGGCAAAGCTCAGCGCCTCCATGCGCAGGTCCGACAGATGCCCGTAGTAGACCTCTACCCGCTCGGGGGTGCATTCCACCCCAAAGGCCTCGGCGAGTCCGTAGATGATGGTCCCGAACTGCTCGTAGTCTCGTGACATTCCGCGCGTTTCCTCCTCTCGACGAACTCCTGCACCGCCTGCTTCGTCCGGTTGCTCTTCGCTTTTTCAAACGACACGGGCCCGGACGGCGAAGCACGTGCCTTGCCCTCCTTGCCCGCGCCATTGCCCCGCAGCACCCCCTCGACGTAGGCCAAGGTCGGCTTGCCGTGCACCGCCGCCGCCTGGAACGCCTCGCGGATGGCCGGAGCCAGGAATTCTAGGCAGATACGCCCAGCTTTTTCGGAGCACCCGCCCGGCATGACGGTCCCAAAGGCCTCGTGCCAGAGAAACCGGAAATCGGTCGTCGTCATCCTCATCGCCGTTTGCGGCTTCTCCTCGCGCGTCTGCGTTGGCATCTCCTCAGGAGGTGAAGAAGAGGAAGAAGGTTTTTCTTCTCTTCTCTCCTCTGTTCTGTTCTGCTCTGTTCTTGCACGTTCCAGGCGTTCCGTTTCGTTCTCCTGCGTTCCGCATGCGTTCCCGTGCGTTCCCATGCGTTCTTGGTCCTCGTTCTTCTTCCGTTTCCACCGCCCCTTGCGTTCCGCCCCAGTGCTATCCTCACGCTTCGGTTGCCGTTTCTCCCAGCTCTTCAGGCGGCCGTCAACGATCATCCCCTTATCAACCATCGCCTGGTATACCGCTTCAATCTGTTCCGTTTCCAGATCAAGGGAGGCGGCAATCTCCTCGTGATCGATCTCCTCAAGGCACCCACGATCAGAGCGCGTAGACGCATGTTCGAGGATAGCCGTCCAGCAGGCGATCACCACGTGACGTGGCTGCTTCGCGCGCTTGGCTATGACTGTGAATTTGGGATCAGCGACCGTCCCGTGATACCACCTGAACCATTCCATTTAATTTTCCTTATCTCTTCGGGGATGTCCGGCCGGGAGCCGAGTTTCGTCCCGCCCCGCACGGTCCGCCCCCATGGTATCGTCAGGACGGGAGTCCAGCGGGCTAGCCACGTCCTGCGGCTTGGGGAGCAGGTGCAGGTAAATCATGGTGGTCCGGACGTCCTTGTGGCCGAGGAGTTCCTGGAGCCGCTTGAGGGCGACGTCGTGGCACCCTTCGGCGTTTTCCAGCCAGTGGGTGGCGAAGGCATGGCGGAAGGTGTGGCAGCCGACTTTCTTGGGGATGCGGGCGGCCAGGATGGCTCGCCGGACCTGCTTCTGGACGGCGCTGGGGTGGATGTGCCACAGATTGTTCTTCCAGACGGGATCTACCGGAGGCGCCGTTGCGGGGAACAGCCAGAACCACTCCCAGGAGTAGGGAGCGGCGGGATATTTCCGGTCGAGGCTGTCGGGAAGGGTGACGGCGATCTTGCGGCGGGCGAAACCGGCGTGGATCTCCTCCAGGATGACGAAGCGCTTCCGGAGCGGCTCGACCAGCGTTTCGGGGATGGGTACGGTGCGGTCCTTGTTTCCCTTGCCCTGGCGGACCATGAGCAGGCGTCGGTCCAGGTCCAGATCCTTGACGCGCAGGGAGCAGACCTCGTCGAGACGCAGTCCGCAGCCGTACATGAGGGCGCCCCAGAGCCAGGCGTCACCCTCCAGGCGGTCGAGCACGCGCCAGACCTCCCGACGGCTGAAGACCTCGGGCAGACGCGTGGTGCGGCGGGAACGAAGGAACGTCAGGTCGCCGAGTTTGATCCGGAGCACGTGGCCGTAGAGGTAGACCAGGGCGCAGAGCGCCTGTTTCTGCGTGGCGGCGCTGATGTGGCGGTGCTGGACCTGGTGGGACAGGAAGCGGCCGAGCTTCTCCTCGTGGGAGAGTTCGGCAGAACAGGCCGGCAACCAGTCCATGTAGCGACGCAGCCAGTCTAGATAGGTTTTAATGGTGTTGTCGCTTTTGCGTTGTAGCTTCATGATGCGGGTCATTTCTCTGATGGCTTCTTCCTTTTTCACAGATCACCTCCGTAACTGCCTAATTTATGGTGGTCATGTGAAATTATTGACGCGATTATACGGCCATGCAAGCAGTAGAATCTATGTTAAACAGATTCCCGTAGCCTCTTGACTTCTTCCGGATTTTCCTCTCTCCATCGTTGCCAACTTGGATCGGTGAGTTTCCATTGCATCCATTCCACGGTGTCAGGCGTCGGCTCGAAGGGTTCTTTCCCTGCCGCGCAGCGTTCACAGAGTTGCCCTTTCTTCGTCATAAGCAGGTGTTCGCCGCAAAAGAACAAGCCGCAGCCATGCTCCCCGCCGTACGGTTCGCCGCCACAGACGTAACCCAATCCACGGTCAATTTCCTTGTTGCAGCCGGGATGGTCACAGATTGCCGGGACTCCGTAGCCTATGTCGCGCTCCCATTTACTGTCATATCCAACTGACCAGCCCATAAAACCCCCTGTTTAACCAGCTTTTTCGAGCCGTCAAGCGGCTCAAAGCTGATCGTTATAGTTTTTGGGTATCCGTAAAAAGTTGTGGACGGCAACACTACCGGCCTTGAAGTCGTCGCAGTGCGCTGACCAAAATCATCTGTTCAGCCTGATGATTCTTTTCCTCAAAACGGAATTCCTGTTGTACGCTCCATATATTGCCTTTTGGGCCAACTTGCATACGAGGTTTGCCTTTCTCGTTGACCCAGATTAGACCCCACTTCTCCGGGAGATCTTGAGCGGCGATAATTCCTGCAGGGCAGAGGTAAAACCGGAATGAGCCCATACCCATTGAGGGGTTGCGCCGAAACAGCTTCTTGCTGTCGGCCAGAAAATCAGATCGGCTTACCTTGCATTCTATCAAGGTTGACGATCCATCACGAAATCCAATGGCGTCTGGCGTTTCCATGCCTAACGTCACCATTTCAGTAATAACCGCACCGCATTTCCGGGTGCCAATCAGCCAACGTTCGGCAATTTTTACGAGGTCGCTATGTGTCATTTACCCCTCATGTAATATGTTTCTCGATTCGTAATTCCCCGCGGACATCAACGGCTTTTTACTGGTACCCGTATTCAGGATAACGCCGACCAGGGAAAGGCCGGTCAGGAGCCAGGTCAACACCTGCATCTAACCTCCCTCGCAATCCAGCAATGTGACGACAACAAGGCATTGCCTCCTTGAATGTGGCCAAATCTGCACATTCTCGTCATATCTACCGCTTCCATCCGCACACCCACTCCGGCAGAAGCCAAAAATGCCGCATGTTGGCCACGTTCACCACCTGCCCATCGGGCGGCAGCACCTCCACCGCATAGGCGTCACCCCGGCCGATCTGACGTTTCACCTCCATCAGTTCGTCCCAGGTAAGGTTGTCCGCCCAGTCGCCCCGCTCGTTCAGCGTCACGCGGTTCACCGACACCCGCAGCCGGCCATCCCCCTCGTCGAACACTTGGGCCATGAAGCGGCTGCTCACCCACGCCTCGATGCGTCCGTCATCGCGGCACTCCTCGGCCGTGGACCACTCTTCCCGGGGAATTGGGGTCAGAAACGGTGGGCGCTTCTTGCACAGTCGCGCCATCTCCCGGCGGATCAGCTTCTGTCGTGCACGATCAGAGATTGTCATAGTCTAAAAAATCCCAACTTACCTTTGCATGCCATGAATGGCAGCGGCTGCGGATCTCGAAGGACGAACCCGTATTGTCCCTGGAACCATGGCGAGTCAGAACGGGTCACGCAATCCACTATTTCCACGCTCCCAATAATTCCGCCTCGCTCGACACCCTTGAATGTCACGCCATCTGCAATACCCATATCCAACGCCGATGGGATACAATCACGCACAAATCACCATGCAGAGGCCCATTCCATTTTCGTCATGCTTTTGGCCGCATGAACCAGTACCCGGCCGCGCACCTTCGTCGGCCAGGAACGATTCTCGATATCTTTACCAGCATGCAGGATCAACCAGGCCCAGGGCTGGCGGATTGACAGCACCAATTCTGATGATTGAGGAGGCATGCCTACGCTTCCGGCAGCTGGCACGCAAACCCCGCCGCGTTCCTGTGCCCTCCCCCGCCGAACTGTCGGGCCACCGCCGATACGTCGAACTCGCCCACCGACCGCAGCGAATACGACCGCACCCCGTCTCCCCGGTCGCAGTACGACACTGAAAACGGAGCATGGGGATAGGCAGTGCACATCTCGTTGCCCAGCTCGCTCATGTTCTCCGTGGCGTTCACCACCGGCACCGCATAGCCGGTCCCCATGAAGTTGTCCATCACCCGCACGTTCCGCAGCCGGGAATCGATCTGGTTCTTCTGGAACGACAGGATCGCATCACCGGCAATAATCGCGGTTTCCAGGGTGAACAGGTGCCATACCTCGAACTCGCGCGGCAACGCAGCGATATAGGCATTCACCTCTTTCGAGCGCGGCAGCTCGAATTTCCACAGGTCCCGGTCCTGGACATAATTCAGGATAGTTGGCGTCTCGGGGTACTGGCACAAAGGATACTCACCCGCCAGATACTCCCACGTCAGCACCGCCCCCGATTTAGCTTCGTCAAAAACCACGAAACTCAGCCCGTCCAGTTCCTTCCGGGCTGTCTGGTGATGATCGATCACCGTCAGGAACTCCTCTCCGAACCGTCCCGCCAGTCGCAACAGCGTCTCCCGGTCATAAGAAAAATCCACGATAAATAGCACCTCGATGCTCTCCGGCAGTTCCGGCACCGGTCGGTGGTACTGCACCGGAATGTATATGATCTTCTCCGGTGTACTCACCTGGTGTGACAGCATGTACCAGCACGCATACGCCGCTCCAAACCCGTCCGCGTCACCATGGTACAGCACCGCAATTTCCGGTTGTACGTCCACTCTCTCCTCCTTTTCTCTTTCACTATCCACGGTAATAACCCGACCAACATCTCACGCAGTTTTTGGATCTCCTCCAGTTGTGCCAGGGCCTGCCGCCGATGCGTATCCAGGAGATACATGATCGCCTCTTCCAACGATGCGCCGATCCCCTGATACAAGTTTCCCACCCCGGTTTCAGCCCCCGCTTTAATCATCACGTGAAATCTGCCTTCAGGATCTACTTCCACCTTGCCAATCAGCACACCGCCGCATTCCAGATCAAAATATGTCGTTCCCGGTTTTGGCTCTGCCTGTTTAAGACTTGCCCGCATGTCAGCTCCTCCCTGTCCCCTGCTCATTGTCCGCTGCCTTCCAACGCCCGTCGGCGCTGCTCCTCGTTCAGCCCCACCGCCCGGCAGCCCGCCTCCGTGGCGTGGAAATAGATTCTGGAATTGGTGACAGCCCCTTGGCGGATCAGACCATCCTTCTCCATCCCCCGCAGCCGGGACAGTACGATGCCGTCACGGCCGGCGGCGTAGTAGTTCCGGTACCCCCACACCCGTCGCGGCTCTCCATCCATCCCCAGCATGTGCTTCAGGATCCGCTTTTGCCCCGCCGTTATAGCCGTAGTGCAGGCGCCATCATCGCAACATCCATGTTTCATGTTTGTCTCCTCTCGATCCGGGGGCCAGACTTGATACCAGCTATTCGGCTCACCAGGCACGTTCGGTATGACCACTACGGCCTTACCGCATGCACATATTCCATGATTTCAGCCGCCGCCTTAGCTACATTGTTTGGCACCAATTCTGGAGGACTATCGATAATCCACTGACAAGTTTCGTCGCAGAGTTGGGCCAACCTACCGAGTCTTTGGCAATATTGTTGTTCCATTTGCTCTAATTCTTCGACATACTCGGCAGCATTAACAAAAACGCCCTTCTTGATTAGATCTGCTTCGGAAGCTGCATAACGCTTTAAAACTGAATTAATCCGCTGTCCTCTACTCACGACACCCTCCTATTGGGGGCATAACCAACGTTTCGCCCGTAAACGGGTCAACCGACAGTCGTCATCCCGTCACCATCTCCATTCCCGCCGCCAGGTACATGCGCGACATCAACCCGTTCATCCCCGGCAGACCCGCCAGCCGGATCGCCGCCAGCAGCGTCTGCTCGCCGGTCTGCTCCATGCGGTCGCGGATCGCCGCCCTGCACGGCGCCATGGCCGCCTCAAACCGCGCGCCGAACAGGGCTGAGACCTGCGCATGCGCCGGCTCCAGCAGGACTACCCAGTCGGCAACATCTCTCCGGCTCTCCATTGTTCCCCTCCAGCAGCGCCTTCATGCCCTCCTGCTCGCGGCGGGCCTCCTCGAACTGCGCCTTGATCAGCAGCATGTAGTTGCGGATATCACCCGTGTACTCCGTCACCCGCAACATGGCGCGGTCGTCAATATCGGGATTCGTTCGCGCCTGCAACTTGATCATGTCCCGCAGGGCAATGATGTGCTTCGTCACCAGAGCCAGCGCGTACTCCAGCGGCTCCACCTCGTTCAGCTCCGCCCCGGCATGGAAATTCCCCAGCCGGTCCCCGTGGGTCGCGTAGGCTGCCGCCCGGTTGATCAACACCTCCCGCTCGTGGGCCACCTGTTGTTCGTAGATCTCTGTAAACTCCGTCTGTGTCATCTGTGTCACCTTTCATTCCTTCTTGTCTGTACGCTGTTTCCCGGTCCCCGGTCCCCGTCAGCAGATCGTACTTCCTCGCCGCCAGGATATGCTTACACGCCAAACCCCACATCCCCCGCTGCACCTTATCCTCCATGCGGAAGATGAAATTCGCGCAATCGCAGATGCCATTGCCGTCCAGCGCATCCAGATCCACGTCATAGGGGTCGCCCCCCTTGGCACTGGGAACGCGATAGCAGCGGGGCTTATTGGGATTCTTGACGATCATGGCCACTCACTCCTCACCGGCTCCCCCCCTCAGCGCAGCGGAAACCCGCCGTTCGGCAGATACTCCCGGCCGATCATAGACACGATGGGCAGGGTAGACATCTCCGGTCTCCGCTCGATCGGCGTCACCTCTCGGGCAATCGCCTCGAACTCCGGGTCGCCCGGACGGATCACCCGCACCGGTGACGAAACGCAATCCGCATACAGCCGGTTATCCAGTTCCATGTTGAACCGATGCTGTTCGCGGTCCAGGAGCCGGCCCCGGGTCAGGTCCGCCACCGGCTTCGGCGGCTTCGGCGGTTCCTTCTTCTTGCGGCCCGGCCGCGCCGGGCTCGGGCTGGGTCGCTTCATCACCTTGGCGCGCTTCGCGGCCTTCTTGCACGGGCCGCACACCTTGGCCCAGGGGTTTCTGGTTCTGAACTTTTCGCCGCAGCGGCGGCAGACCCGCGTCGAACTCTTGTGCCGTGTCATGCTCGTACCCTCGGTGCAAACGGATATCAGACAAACGTCATCAACGATCGCGCCACGAATTGATCACCCAGGCGGCCAACCGCAACGCCGCGAGCCACCGGCAGCGCATCCACATCCCAGGGTTCCAGCAGCTCCAGCAGGCGGTCGATTCCTTTGTCCAGACGTCCCCGCCGAAAGCCGCTCTCCGCCGCCCGCACGGACTCGTACGCTGCCAGCCCGGCATGCAGCATCGTTTGGTCGTTGCCCGCGCTGGCCGCTCCGGCCGCCGGCAGTGTCCGCAGCATCCCGTTAAACTCGTCCACCAGCCGGTCAGCCAGATCCAGATCCGGACGGCGCCACCCCTCCCGACGGTATTCATCCACCAGCACCGCCACCCGGCTACTCGCCCGTGCCAGCCTCGTCTCCCGACTGGACCCCGGCCGTTCCTCTTCCCGCACCGACTCCAGCGGCGCTATGGTCACCTGAAGCAAAAAAGCCTTCACCTTATCGTTCACGCGTCCCTCCATTTTGGAATCGTAAGGAGTGAGGGGTGAGCGTCAGGGAATACTCACCCCTCACCGGAACTACGCCAAAATCGCCACCTCTTCGGGGATAGTCCCCCGTAGCCAGTCACGGATAGTGTGGATCGCGCTCAACTCCCACACCCCCCCATCCGCCTCGAACAGCGCGATTGCCGGCCGACCATTGGTGGTCCCGGATCCGCTCTTCATGCGCAAAACAAAACGCCCCTCCGGCTGTTCGATCTCCGCGAACGTCCTGAAGGGGCGCAAAAGCACCGGATTGGGTACCGCACGGTTCTCCACCCGGCCGATGCCGTTCTTTGCCGTCACCTCCTGGGTCACACCGTCATCGGCATAGGTCCTGATCATGTCGTCGCTGATCGTGCCGACCAACTGCAGGATCGACAGGACAAGCTCGCTCTGCACGAACTGCGATTGCAACGCGATCACGAACGATTCGATATCGTAGTAGCGCCCAAACTCGAACTCCGGCAGGGTATGCACCGAAGCCAGATATACCGACCGCTCCTCGAACGGTCCGGTCAGGCGGGACAGCACGCGCACCTCCTTCGGGCTCAGCACATGCACCACTAGGTGATCCAGCTCCAGCCCGTCCGGGTTCTCCCCCAGATAGTCAGCGACGGCAGTCAGGGTATGGAGCTGAACCGTCAGAGGCAGCGGCGCCTGCACCGGAAACACCTTACCCGTGGTATAGGGGCGCCCTTCCAGTTCCACCTGCTGCGCCGGTGCCAGGGCCAAAATCCTGTTGATAGTTTCAGTCGTCAAATCCATCCGTCAGTTTCCTCCGTTCTGTCTGAGTGGTGTTACGTTGGTCCCGGCCGTCTGCATCTCCGGCAGTACCGGCTGGTTGGGGTTGCTCTCCGTCGCCACCGGGCCATTCCTGGTCATGGCGATGAACACACGCGTCGTAACCTTCTCCGCCGGCGCCAGTTTGCTGGTCACCGCGATTTCCACGTTCCCCATGTCCCGGTTCTTGTCCGGCTTAAACGTCACGTCCAGCTTGATACTGCGCTTCGCCGTCGCCGGAGTGTTGGGGTCAACGATGTTCTTCAGCAATTCCTGTAGCGCATCGTCGAACCGCTCCACCGCCAAACCGCCCATCAGTGTCGCCAAACTTACATCGGTGGTTTCAGCCATTGGTCCCTCCTGTGTGTGAAATTTTCCCGCACTGGGAAGTCTAAAACTCCGCAATCTTCTCCTCCTCACGCACCGTCGCCGGCCGCTCCCCTTCCAGCAGCGTCTCCAGCGCGCGCAACTCGTCCACGGACCCCAGGCAGTTCAGGGCAACGCAGATCCCCGTCGCCACCCCATCGAGAAACCGGTCATCCGGGCCGCCGCGCTTCAGGGCCAGGCTCTCCCGGGCGCGGCTCGCCATCATCTTCACCGCCTCATCGCGTGTCTTCATCCGCCTTACCCCTCACCCTTCACCTGCCGTTACCAGTCACCAGTCACGGCTTCTCTCATGCCACGGTGGCTCGTACTCCTCGCACCAGTAGCGCTCGCCACGGCCGTAGGCCTCGCACTCCAGCCGGGCGCACTCCTCCTGCCGGCGGCAGTACGCCACCAGGCAGCGGTCGCATTGGGTCACAGCCACCCTACGGCCCCTGCGGACCGCTTGCCTCGCCATACCGATCAATCTCCCGGGCCAGCACCGGCGCGTAATCGTTCGCCACCACCGGAGCGGGGTGGATCATCCCCGCCACGTGCCGGCAGAACCCATGCGCCAGCGACATCACCACCGCCACCACCAGCACCACCATCCATGCCTTGCCCATCGCGTGAAACAGCCGCTCCATCCACCCCATCTCCGCCTCCCTATGCCCGCTGCCAGGAATCGTCGACAATAGTTACCGACATGATCCTATCCGCCACATCGGCGGCAGAACTCCGCAACCACTCCGGCAGCAGCGGGGAGAACCTGAGCGCCCGCCGACTCACCACCGAATAACGGGGCCGACTCCCCGCCAGTCGCCGCAGGTCGTCCCGCAGCTCCGCCAGCGTCTCCTTCACCTCCGCCAACTCGGACTCCACGCTGCGAGCCTGTTCCGGGTGCAGCTTCAGGGCGATCCAGCGGAACGGAGCATCGTTCCCGCACGCGAGCATGAACGGAATCAGCTTATCCCCCGGCATATACCGGGCCGCCCCGTGCCGCAGTGGCGGTCGCACCACGCGCGACAAAACCTTGCCGCCGTCACGCCAGCCACAATCCCACGCCACCTCCTGGAGCCCCCGTCCCGACACACTCAGGCAGAGGTGCAGCACTTCGTAGAACTCCTTGCAGGCCAGTATCTCTTCATCAGGAATGCGTACCCGTGCGTGCATACCGTTCCTCCTCTCTGCGTTTATCTGTCGACAATCATTATTGACAGCTATCCGGTTTACGCTTACAGTTGACGCGTACAGTGCGCTTACTTCGTGACCGGCCGCCGCGAGCGGAGAGATAGCGCGCAAACCCGTCCGCTTCCAGCGCCGCCGCGATCTGGATTGCCCGGCACGCATCCTCTTTGAACCGGCCGTAGAAGTATGCCTTTACCGTGTCGTCGCTAAAACCGTGACGCTGCGCCCAGTGTTTGATCTTATACTCCGCCGTCATGGCGGCCTTGCTCGCCGCCCTGTCGATGATGTTCTGTTGCATTGACGAACCTCGTTACGCTTAATGGAAAAAATGCCCCGCTACCGGAAACTATTGAATGACTTGGTCGAGGAACATGGGTTACGTCCCGGCGCCAGGTTACTGCGGGCAACCCCGCAATCCCTGGCCGACTGGCTCGCCGGCACCGAACCCCGGCTGGAGGCCCTGGAGAAGATCAGCCGCCATTTCTTCATCCCGGTCCCGGCGCTGCTCCTGGATCAGGGTGACGACTCGGAGCTGAACGACCGGATCATCTCCTCGTTGTCCCGGCTGGACATCGACCAGAAGCGCCAGATGGCCGATCTCGTCACGCGGCTGCTCGCTGATCGTCGGGCGGCGGGGCGATGTCCCCCGTCTGGCCATACTGCTCGATCAGATAGCGGTCCAGCACCGACTCAAGACAGCCGAGTTTCCCGTCCCCCCGCATGATCAACGGGGGCAGCTTGAGGCGGTGGCTGATGTTACGAGACCGGTAATTGTGCACGGTATTCGGGCAGTACCCGGCCCGGGCGCAGACCTCCGGCAGCAGTAAGAAACGTTCCGGCATGACAGGCTCCTTTAACTGAAAAGTGGTTATCGCGCGCGCTTGCCCACCAGGCTCAGCACCGCATCCAGCTCGCGCAGTGCCGCGTTAGAGTTGTTGCCGAGCTGGACACCGCTCTTGCAATCCTGACGAAGGGAGTCCACCAGGATCGCGGCCGCCTTCTCCAGGTGGTCCAGCATCTGGGTATCACTGGCTCGTTTCAGGTGAGCCCGCCGGTTCGCCGAAGCGTGGCGGCGGTTGGCGTTATCGATAGCGGCTTGCAGAGATGATGCGGTTGCCATGATGGGCTCCTTGCGGGGGTTGGAAAAGGAATCGAAACAGTTATGAGCGTAATCGTTGATCTGTGCGAACAACTGCAAAAACTCATCACGGAAAAGGACACCTCAGCCGTTCTTCGAGAGCGCGTTGCCCTTCTCAAGGACAAGGTTCTCCTGCTGGAGAGCGAGAATGTCTCTCTCAAGGGACAAGTCGTCGAACTCACGGAAACGGTCAGAGCCCTGACCCTTGAGAGCGGCACGCTCACCAAGCAACTTGGCACGCTCGGCGAGAAGAATGTCGCGCTTGAAGCTGACAACATGAAGCTTCAACAGCTGATAGAACAGTTGCGGCGCGAAATACAGGAAACAAAGGACCTCTCCCAACAGCGACTTGAGCACAACTCTCATGACAACCTCCTCGATGAAGTAAAAGCGGGGATACTGAAGCTGCTCTTTGACGCCGGCCAGCTGGAGCCCGAACGCCTGGCGCAGGCCCTTGGCGTTGGCATCCAGGTTGTGCTTTTTCACGCCGAGGAGTTGCTGAAGCAGGGTTACATCAGGCAATGCCGGATCATGAAAGAGCACGTAGAGAAAACGGAAAACATAATCAGGAAAACCGTCGTACCGGTTTTGGGGCTCACCATTGACCAGCCCGGCCGGAGATACGTCATGGAAGGCGGCCGCTAACCCGTCCCCCCTTAACCGTCGCAAAGTGTGCGAGTAACTCTTGAAATGGAGATCTCATGGCCCAATCAACGTGTCCGAAATGTGAATCGCACAGCTTCGAGGCTGTCAACGTGACTCCCGACAACTCCAGGTTCACGCTGATTTTTATCCAATGCGCGGAGTGCGGCGCCGTCGTTGGAACCATGGACATGAGAAACATCGGGGAAATGATCAGCCAGCTTCCCGACCAGTTGCGTCCCCGGTAACGTAGCGTTCGAACTCCTGGGCGATGCCCACAATATTCGGCAGAGTAGCATCACCTTTCGCCACGCCGTATGCGGTGGACAGGGAAGCAGCCTGCAAGGCGAATTTAAGGCACTCCATGCGGAGCAGTTCGAGATTCTTACCGTTTACGGAAGCGCCCGCGAGAATTCCTGATTCGTTGGTTTTCATACCCTTTTCCTCCACCCGTCGCAAAGTGCGCGTACAGTGTAAGTAACATATAAGTAAAAAAACGACTGGGGTTAAGTAAATATTATTCTATGCGCCACATCCTAGAAAAAATACGAGAGACCATTCACAGCCAAGGGCTCAGCGAGGCCAAGCTGGCCAAAATGGTTGGCATGAACCAAAAGACGCTCAACAATTTACTGGCTGGACGGACAAAGCGTTTTGACCCTGAAAAGATTAAGAATATTCAAACGGCCCTCGGGATTAGCACCGTCGAGCCTCCCGTCACCCCCATAACCGGCACCAGCAACGAGCGGTTGCATCTCGGCGAGCATGCCGTGGGGACCGTTGGCATCGCTCCCGACCCGATCCGGGCCGCCATCAATCAGGAACTGGACCGCATGACCCGCAAGCAGCTGGCGGATGTGCTTGCCTACCTGGTGTCAAAGAACGAAGAGCGTTCCCCGCACGCGCGGGGATGAACCGAAACGAACCGCAGTCAAAAAAGGAGCTCAGCCATGAAAAGAGTTGCCACCTGCTTGATCATTGCGTTTTTCGCTTCGCCTGCCTTAGCCGGCAGTCTGGACCGCTACGAAATCAACACCAACCCCTATGGTCGCTCGTTTGGCAGCAGCACCGAAATCGAAATGAAACCAAAGTACGACTACAACCCAATGAACAAATTCAGAGGTGAAGTCGAAAGCGACGGATCGGTCAGAATGAAAAACTACAATGGCGACAGGCTGCGCGGAACCATTGACAACGACGGATACGGTACCCTGCACGACCAAAACGGCAACTATTACCGGGTGAGGCCGCGCTGATCATGCGCTCCGAATCAGGCTTCAAGCAACAGGCGGAGTCATTCAGCTAAACACCGAATAAATGTTGCAAACAAGGAGAGAAAGCCCCATGAACCAGATCAACATCAAAGAACTGTCCCTTACCAAGGCGATTGAGATCACGAAGCTGGTTGCCCAGGGGCACCCGGACCCAGACAGGGTCCTGAGGGATCTTTACAAGACGCTGGTGGAACTGCACAAAGAGACACAGCCGCAGTAGGAAGTTCTACGGTAATCTTCAGGATGTGTGGCAGCATTGTCATGACGCTTACTGCGCCATAGTGCTTGGTGAGTGTTTCGATAATCGCGTCAAGCTCTTGGTGTGCTTTCATCCCGTTTCTCCTCCACCCGTAGCAAAGTGCGCGTACAGCATGATTGATGTATAAGCTAATAATAACTCATTGTCAATTGAATTTCAGCTCATGAACCCTATTGCAATCAAAATCAAAGAAGTGATGATTCAGCAAGGACTTAGCGAGCAAAAGCTCGCCGACAAGGCCGGGCTGACTCAAAATAAAGTCCATCGTATTGTGTCCGGCAAAGCCAAGAGACTGGACATTGACGCTATAAACAGCTTGGTTGCGGCTCTCGGGATCAACACCGGCGAGACTCCCGTCACCCCCATCACCGGCACCAGCCACGAGCGGTTGCAGCTCGGCGAGCATGCCGTGGGCACGGTCGGCGCCGCTCCCGACCCGATCCGGGCCGCCATCAATCAGGAGCTGGACCGCATGACCCGCCCGCAGCTGGCGGAGGTGTTGAGTATTCTGGTTGCAAAGAACGAAGAGCGTTCCCCGCACGCGCGGGGATGAACCGAACGAGGGGAGAAACGTATGAACATGATTCCGGTCCGGTCTTCGGCGCTACAGGCCATTGGATATGACCCGGCGACACAGCGGATGAAAATCAAGTTCCAGCAGGGACAGACCTATGACTTTTGCCGAGTACCGGAACAGGTGTTCAACGCGCTTCTTAATGCCCCGTCGAAGGGCGACTACTACAACAACCACATACGGGACAGGTACCAGTGTCCGTAGCGAACAGGGACCGCAGCGCCTCGACCTCGTCTATCTCGCGGCTGTTGTCGATGCGCCAGGAATAGTCAGGGACCGGAGCGGCGTCCACGTCATCGGTTGTAATCGTGTTGTGGCAGGCGTTGAGCGCCAGGCCGACACGTTCCAATGTCTGGGAAATTCGTTTTTCCATCCCGTCTCCTCCACCCGTCGCAAAGTGCGCGTACAGCATGTATAAGAACTCTATAACTCGATTGAATCGAAATGGCAAGCGAAATGTATGATGAATCGAAAAACATAGCGGGTAATCGTATACGGACCTTTCGTAAACACCTGGGCCTGACACTGGAGAAGTTTGCGCAACCACTCAGTATTAAAGGGACTACTGTCTCTAGTTATGAGCGAGGTAAGGCGCGGGCGAGCGAGGCCGTGGTCCGCGAGCTGGAGGCACACTATCAGCTGAACCGAGTTTGGTACGAAACCGGCGAAGGGGCAATGCGCCTCCCCATCACCGGCACCAGCAACGAAGTGCTGCGACTGTCCGAGCACTCCGTTGGCACGGTCGGCGCCGCTCCCGACCCGATCCGGGCCGCCATCAATCAGGAGCTGGACCGCATGACCCGCCCGCAGCTGGCGGAACTGCTCAATCAACTGGTGTCAAAGAACGAAGAGCGTTCCCCGCATGCGCGGGGATGTACCGAACGAGGAGAACAGTTGAGATGATTGAACACCTGCCACAAGCCATGTCGAGCCTGAATACCGCGTCCAACATCCTGTCCGCCTTAATTGGACTTCGTGATTTTACAAAGTACGCCACTCAACTCAACGAGCTGCACGGCAACATCATCAAGGCCAATTCCATAATCATCGCCGAACAGCAGGCGCATCTTGCGTTGTCGGCGGAAATAGAGAAACTTGAAAAGGAATGTATGCGCCTGAAAGATTGGAATGCAGAAAAGGAGCGATACACCCGGAAACAGATAGCCTATGGTGTTTTCGCTTACCTTCCAAACGATGCCGTGGGACGCCTGGAGGAAACGCATAAGTTGTGCTGCAACTGTTTCGACAACACAATCAAATCCACGCTCCAACAGCAGTTTAGTCGAGCAGAGAATTACTCTCTGGTATGCCCCAGGGGCTGCCCCCCGCTTAGATTCAAGCGATATGTCGACGCCAGAACAGAATAACCCCATACCCTTTTCCTCCACCCGTCGCAAAGTGCGCGTACAGCATGTATAAATCAATGTTTATAGAAATTTTATACAATAGTCAATATAAATTTTATATAGCGCATCGAGGTTGATGTGAATCCAGGCGAGAGAATAAAACAGGTTAGGAACGAACTAGGCTTGAGTCAGTCGGCTTTTGCTGCTGCACTGGGCTTTCCTTTGCACAAGGTGCGTGACATCGAACGAGGACACCAAAAGACCACGCTGGAGATTGCCACAAAATTAGGAGATATTTTCTACACCAACCCACAATGGATCATGGCGGGAGAAGGGTCAATGCGCCTCCCCATCACCGGCACCAGCCACGAGCAGACTCATTTCAGTGAATCATCACGCCCGGTCCATGCGGCGGAACACCCAACGGTCTATGACCAGAAGACAGCAGCAGTCATTGCACAGGTGCCGCCAGAGCTTCTTCCGGCATTGCATGAATTACTGAAGTCTCCAGACCTTCAGATGTTGCTGAAAACTCTTTGCAACCGTCCCGAAGAAGATATTCTCCGAACGCGTGTTTGGGTCCAAAAGCTGATATCAGGTCAAAAAACAGAAGAACAGGCAGGGGACAAGTAGGCTGGGGATGCGGCGGGGCATCCTGGGCGGTAGTGTTCATTGAAAATTCCTTTCACGGTGGTGGCGGATCGTTGGAATATTCGTTGTAGTGCGGCGCAAAAGTCCGGAATTTCCGAACGCGATAACATTCGGATTTTATTGATATAAATTCATCGTGCGCTATCCTGCTGCCATGGATAGCAAACAGCGTAAAGCCATCGGCAACCGAATGAGAATCCTGCGAGGTAAGCTCGGACTGACTCAGATCGAACTGGCGAAAAACGTGGCAAGCAGCAAATCAACCATCTGCGGCTACGAACTGGGCGACTCATCCCCCGGCCTGGACACGGTAGCCGCCCTGGCGGAACTGGCCGGCGTCTCCTGCGACTGGATCATCCGGGGCAGCGACGCCCCCGAAGGCGAGCCGCCCGACGAATCGATACTGTCCCCGGAAGAGCAGCGGCTGTTGGCCGCATACCGCGGCCTCGGCCGCATGGAACAGAGTGCCGTCCTGCGCATCACCTGTGGCCTGGCACGGGCAAAACAGTACCACGAAACCTCATGACAAATCCGACATAAAATCGGGCAAAATTTGATTAAATCGTCAAGTTTTATTAGAAATAATGACAATTGTCGTCGGAAATCTCATTAAGGACCTCCGACAGGCCAGCGGGGCGACGCAAAGCGCCCTCGGCCGCAACACCAGAATCCCAGCCGCACGGATTAGCAAAATCGAATCAGGCATGGTTAAGGCCACCCCGGACGAAATAGCCGCCCTGGCCCGGCATTTTCAGAATCTGGACCTACTGCGGGAATACTGGAAGGACTCCCCCATGCACGCCGCGGCGGTACAGATCTGCGACCGCATGGGGATCGAGGTAAGCAGCGACATCGCCGCCACCGCTCACCAGTTCGGCAGCGACATCATCGCCAGGGTTCAGCGCATCCAGCAGCTCTGCGGCGACCTGCCCGACGATCCGGCTCACCGGCACGAGCACATCATCCTCGTCGAGCAGGAGGCCCTGGCAATCGGCAACCTGGCGGCCGCCCTGCGGCTGCTGGTCTGCGAGGTACATGGGAAGTAAAAGGATCAAATGTTGAAGGGAGAAGAAATGCTGAGACGTGTCCTTATCCAACTATCCTTTACCTTGCCGTGCACTCTCATGCTTTATGCACCATTATGGCTTATGCTAAGAAGACGGCTGCCAAACAAGACTTTATGGGGGCTTTTAGCCGTTATATGGCTGTTATTAGCTATATTTATGACAGATCCTGCCTACGCGATCACTATTAAAGGAAAGCATCCTCGAGCATTTATAGCAAGTTCTCCAAGTGGATGGCGAAAAGGAAAACTGATTTCTGGGCATGCACGTGGTGCCTTTGTTGCACCGCCTGGCACGCCTCCAGCAGAGTGTTCCATTTCCACAACTGAATTCACCCCGATGCGTGGGTATTCACAGTCTCAACTCAACCAGTTCATGGCTGATCCTCCTGTTGCCTCCGATATTGCCAATCATTTGTCACAGCAATACAACAATGTGAAGGTACTATCCGCAGGTTATACAATCATATCTGGTTATCCGGCACACCAATTCAACGTGCAATACAGTGTAGGAACGCCATCAGGGGAGGTGTGGGTGAGAGGTGTTGTTGCGACCACCGCCACAACTCCAGGATTAATATGGTCGGTTGGTTGCGGGGCTGTTGGAACAAGTATCAAGGATGCTTATAGAGGGTTCTCCTTCTGGCAATCAGAGATGAACCTGTTTCCAGGCAGGGTAAAAATCAGATAGATAATGTATGGAGAGGCAATCTCAGGAAAGCATTGTAATCCCGTTATCACCCTCCCGCTGGATTTTGTCGGAAGAGTCAGAAACGTAAAAAGGCCGGGTTTCCCCGGCCTTCACTTGAAGCACGCTTTGCACAGTCAATGGTGCGTTTTTGCCAGAAGGAGCGGGTAGACCGCATCCCAGATCTTCCAGAACAAAAACAATGTCCCCATACCGATAGCCGCCAATACAGATCCCACGACTTTAACAGTCGTTTGTGCCGCGTACACTTTCCGGCAGACCTCCTCCACCGCTGCCCCGTTCTTTTTTGATTCTTCAGATAGAGTCGCGGCCACCTGGTTCAGCTGTCCGAGGTTCTTCTGAATCTCCATGAACGTTTGCATGGTAAAACTATGATCAGACGGAGTGTATGCTTGCGGCGTAGTTTGAGGAAGAGATGACGGGACAGATGTTGATGATTTTTGAGATGATGATCCAGGCTTAGCCATTGTCGCCTTCCTCGATCTTGGTCTTCATCCATTCCCACAAGTCAGTACTTGCTCTTCCCCAGTACCCCGTGAAGGCCAGGACAACGCCACTACCTAACGTTTGTTCGTCCTCACTGGAAATACCGATTGTATCAGAAATTTTCTTTGCGGATCCCTTACCGGAAACAATCCATTGAGTCGGACAAATTTCAAAATAGTCGCCCTCTGCGAACTTTTCTTCGATTGCCGCGACAATCTTTGGATTATTTTGTGGGAGCAGTATCGCGAATAAGGCCATTTTATTACCCCATGCTGTCACCCTCAATAGTAATGCGGGTGCGCTCGTCGGCGGTCAGACGATCAAACGCCTTTTATGCTCATGCGTGACGGCATTTGATCGTCAGCGGCATAATCTCGTTGAAGAACTCCCTGATACCGTTATGGGCACTGATCACCTTGGGAACCGTCTTCAGCAAATAGTACTTGCCCCACAAGCCGTACGGAGCCCGGCGCGTAAGAAGCTGGTCGGCATACTGTCTATCCTCGCCGGCTAAAGCATCGTGCAGGTACTCCGCAATCTGGCTTTGCAGCTTCATCTTCACCTTATGCCGGCTATCTCCCTGCACGGCGAGGTTCAGGTCCAGACAGAACGCTTGCCACACGGTCCCCTTCTGTTCCGCAAAGCAACGCAGAACCATCTGACCGGGCTTAAGCTTCGGGGTTTTAATTTTCTTCTGTGCACGGTGTTTCATAAAAACGTCTCCCCTCCTCCTGAGCCTTATTGTGCGCTTAAAGATTATAACATATACAACACACGCAGACGCCATGTAAACCAAATACTGGGTAGTCTTTGACGCTGGAACACAACATCTTTTCACGACCATTTGTCAAACAAGAGGGTCATTTTCTGCACATCAGCCTTTTTCTCGAATGCGTCCGGGGCGCTGACTTTCCAAATTTGCTGACTATTTGCTGACTAATCGCCCCCCTCCCAGACACAGCAAGAAAAAAGGCCTTGCAGGAAATCCCGCAAGGCCTTGATTTTCTATGGTACCAGAGGTCGGATTCGAACCGACAAGGGGTTGCCCCCGGCAGATTTTGAGTCTGCTGTGTATACCGTTCCACCACTCTGGCATGGCGGAAAACAATACTGCATATTCCATGATCCCGTCAAGAACAAAGCTGGAAACTTATTTTCTGAAAAAAGCTGTTGACATCAAAAGGACCCTCGGGTATATACAGGACTCCTTTGTGGGGCTGTAGCTCAGCTGGGAGAGCGCTTGACTGGCAGTCAAGAGGTCGACAGTTCGATCCTGTTCAGCTCCACCAAAACAAATCAAGGACTTGGCAACAACGCCAAGTCCTTTTTTTGTTTTCGCGTCACAGGTATAATTGCCGCCAACGGCGCTCCCGTATTGGCCGGCAACAGCGGATGACGCGGCACGAACCGAGCCGCACGGCGGCCCGGCCCGCGCATCCTCCACACCACGTCCCTGCACTGGAACAGCCCATGTCCCTGAATATCCACACCAGCAACCGCATGGAACAGCTGGTCGCGGCCCTCGGCGACCTCATCCGGACCCCCCTCTCCTCACCGTTCGCCCCCGAGATCCTGGTCGTCCAGAGCAAAGGCATGCAGCGCTGGCTGGCCATGCAGCTGGCCCAACGGTTCGGCGTATGGGCCAACTGCAGCTATCCCTTCCCCAACAAGATCGTCCGTGACCTGTTCGCGACCATCCTGCCGGATCTCCCGGACAGCGCGCGGTTTTCCCCCCCGGTGATGACCTGGAGGATCATGGGACTGCTTCCCGACCTGCTGGGCCGCCGGGAGTTCGCCCCCCTTGCCGGTTACCTGGAAGGGGATACCAACGGGCTGAAACGGTTCCAGCTGGCGGGAAAGATCGCCGACACCTTCGACCAGTACACCATGTTCCGACCGGACCTCCTGCTGGAGTGGGAGTCGGGCAAAGGGGACGGGTGGCAGGAGAACCTCTGGCGCCGGATTGCTTCCCCGGACAACGGCTGGCACCGCGGGAGAATCAGGCAGGAATTCGGCAGGGCGCTGGCCCGCCCCCTGGGGGGCGAACAGCGGCTGCCGGAACGGATCACGGTCTTCGGCATCTCCTACCTGCCCGCCTTTCACCTGGACATCTTCACCCGGATCGCCCGCCATACCGACGTCAACCTGTTTCTGCTCAGTCCCTGCAGTCAGTTCTGGGGCGACATCCTTTCCGCCCGCAGCATCGCCCGCCGTCGCCCCGAGGAACGGGGCTACCTGGTGGAAGGCAACCCCCTGCTGGCCTCCCTGGGGAAGCTGGCCAGGGATTTCTCCACCATGGTCATCGAAGCCGGGAGCGCCGCACTTTCCGAAACGGAACTGTACCAGGACCCGGGCCACGAACGACTGCTTCAGGCTATCCAGTCCGATATCCTCAACCTGCGGGGAGAAGCCGGGAGCGTCGAGGAAAAGCGGCCGATACGGCCCGAAGACCGGTCGGTGCAGATCCACTCCTGTCACGGCCCGCTGCGGGAAATCGAGATCCTGCACGACAACCTGCTGGATCTCCTGGCGCGGGAACAGGATCTCACCCCCCGCGACATCATCGTGATGACGCCCGACATCGAGACCTACGCCCCCTATATCTCCATGGTCTTCGGCGGCAGCCAGGACTCCGCCACAAGCATCCCCTACTCCATCGCGGACCGCACGCTGGCCACGGAGGGGCAGATCGCCCACGCCCTCCTCAAGCTGCTGGCACTGCCGGGCAGCCGCCTCTCCGTCGCCCTCCTCCTGGACATCCTGGAATCGCCGCCGGTCAGCCGCCGCTTCGGGCTGGAACCCCAGGAACTGGAGACGGTGCGGCGCTGGATCGAGGATACGCGCATCCGCTGGGGCATGGACCGGGAGCATCGGGCCAGCCTCGGTTTTCCGGCCTACGACGAGAACTCCTGGAGGGCCGGTCTCGACCGGCTGCTGCTGGGCTACGCCATGCCCGAGGAGGACAACCGGCTCTTCCGGGGAATCGCACCCTACGACGGCATGGAGGGGAGCGACACCCGCACTCTGGGCAGGCTGGCCGACTTCATCGCCAGGGTCGAGCAGTTTGCCGGTGATTTCGCGCACCCCCGGACCCTGGCACAGTGGCGCGAGTCGCTCGCGACGCTCCTGGAGGATTTCTTCGCAGCCGACGACGACCTGGCCCACGAGCTGGCCGGCGTCAGTGGCCTGGTGCAGTCGCTGGAGGAACTGGAGGCCGAGTCCGGCTTCAGCGAGACGCTGGATCTGGCGGTGATCCGCGCCTGGCTTTCCTCCCGCCTGGGAGAGGAGGAGCGCGGTTTCGGGTTCATGACCGGCGGGGTCACCTTCTGCGCCATGCTGCCCATGCGCAGCATCCCCTTCAAGGTGGTGGCCCTGATCGGCATGAACGACGGCGCCTTCCCGCGCCAGAGCCGACCGCCCGGCTTCGACCTGATCGCCCACAATCCGCGGCCCGGCGACCGTTCCCTGCGGGACGAGGACCGCTACCTGTTCCTGGAATGCCTGCTGTCGGCCCGCCGGTACCTGTACCTGAGCTACGTGGGGCAGAGCATCCGGGACAACAGCCCCATCCCCCCGTCGGTGCTGATCAGCGAGCTCCTGGACGCCATCAATGCCGCTTTCGTGAGCGAAGGAACAAAGCTGGAGCACCTCCTGGTGACCAGCCACCGTCTGCAGGCCTTCAGCAGAAGCTACTTCGACGGCTCGTCGCGGCTGTTCAGCTATTCCGCCGAAAACTGCGCCGCCCTGCGCGCCGCCGACCAGGGCACCCAGGGGGCGGTCCCCTTCCTGAGCCACCCCCTCCCCCCGCCGGGAGATGAGGCCCGCAGGATCAGCCTCGACCAGCTGGTGCGCTTCTACGCCAACCCGGCCCGTCATCTAGTGGAGCAGCGGCTGCTGATCCGCCTCACGGACGTCTCCGCCCCGCTGGAGGAGCGCGAACCCTTCGCCCTGGAGGGGCTGGAGGCCTACGGCCTGGCCCAGGAACTGCTGGAACGACGCCTGAGGGGAGAGGGAACTGACGACATCTTCGCCGCTGCCCGCTGCCGCGGCATCCTCCCCCCGGCACGCCACGGAGAAAGACTCTTCGCCGCCCTGCTGGAGCAAGTGGACGGTCTGGCGCAGAGCATGCGCCAGGCCATCAACGGCCGACCGCGCCGGGAACGGTTCTCCTTCGACGAGCCCCTGGGAGCGTTCAGGCTCCACGGCTCCCTGGACGGCATCTGGGAGGAGCGAAAGATCAGCTGCCGCTGCGCCAAGCTGAAGGCCAGGGACGAGATCCGGGTCTGGATCGAACATCTGGCCCTGAACGCCTTTGCCCCTCGGGACTATCCCCGCCAGAGCCTCCTGATCATGAAGGACGGCAGCCGCGGTTTTGCCGCGCCGGAGAACCCATCCGGGCTGCTGCTCAGCCTGCTGGAATACTACTGGCAGGGACTCCGGCTGCCGCTGAAGTTTTTCCCGGCCTCCTCGCTGGAGTTCGCCGCCAGCGGCCAGCTGAAAAACGCGCGCAGGAAGTGGGAGAGCGCCTATCTGCCGGGCGAGGAAGAGGACCCCTATTTCCAGCTCTGTTTCCCGGGGGAGGGAGAGGCCCTGGACGAGCGGTTCCAGGAGCTGGCCCATGAACTGCTGACCCCCCTGGTACGGCACCGCCGATGAGGAGCTGATATGAGAGAGTTGCAGCACCTGAACATCGAGCTTCGGGGACGAAACCTGATCGAGGCCAGCGCCGGAACCGGCAAGACCTATGCCATCGCCTGCCTCTACCTGCGGCTGGTGATCGAATCGGACCTGACCCCGGAGCAGATCCTGGTGGTGACCTACACCGAGGCGGCCACCGAGGAGTTGCGCGGCCGCATCCGCGCCCGCCTGCGCGAGGCAGGTGAGGTCTTCGGCGGCGCCCCCTGCGCAGATCCCTTTCTCCAGGGTCTCCTGCGGAAAGCGGGCGAAGAAAACCCCGGGGAAGCCGCGGCCCGGGAGCGCCTGGAGCGGGCCCTGACCTCCTTCGACCTGGCCTCCATCTTCACCATTCACGGCTTCTGCCTCAGGGCCCTCCAGGACAACGCCTTCGAAAGCGGCTCCCTGTACGACACCGAACTGGTCAGCGACCAGTCCGGCCTGATCCGGGAACTGGTGGACGATTTCTGGCGACGCACCTTCTTCTCCGCCGATGCCCCCCTACTGGGCTACGTCCTAGCCAACGACATCTCTCCCGCAGGCCTGACCGCTTTCCTGCGGGACATGCTGGGCAACCCCCAGTTGGAGATCCTGCCCCGCATCTCCCTTGACCAGATCCCGCTCCTGGAAGAGCGCTGCCAAGAGCTGTTCCAGGCGGTCAGCAACGCCTGGCGCGCCTCGCGGACGGAAATCACGGAGCTGATCCGGAACGACAAGGGGCTCTCCAAGGCCCGGGAGGCCTATCACCCGGAGCTGCTCCCCGGGCTGTTCGCGGCCATGGACGCCTACACGCTCCGCGCCAATCCCTTCGAGCTGTTTCCCGGCTTCGGCAAGTTCTGCTCGTCCGGCATCCTCAAGGGCAAAAAACCCACCGGCGCCCCCTTGAGTCACCCCTTCTTCGACCTGTGCGAGGAACTCAACCGGACGGTAGGCCAACGGTTCCTGGGGCTGAAAGCCGAGCTTCTGGCCTTCGCCGCCGAACAGCTGCCGGCGCTCAAGCGGGAGCGCAACATCCGCTGCTTCGACGACCTGCTGACCTCCCTGTACCAGGCCCTCAACGGACCGCGGGGCGACGACCTGACGCTTAGCCTGAGGCGCAAGTACCGGGCCGCCCTGATCGATGAATTCCAGGACACCGACCCGGTGCAGTTCCACATCTTCGACAGGCTCCACGGCAACGACCACCTCCCCCTGTTCCTGATCGGCGATCCCAAGCAGGCCATCTACAGCTTCCGGGGCGCCGACATCTTCGCCTACCTTAAGGCCGCATCCGGGGTTGAGCCTGAGCGACGTTTCACCCTGACTGCCAACTGGCGTTCCACGCCGGCGCTGCTGACGGCCCTGAACGGACTGTTCGACAACAAGCGCCGACCGTTCCTGTTCCGGGAGATCGCCTCCCCCCCGGTCGTTGCCGGCAGGGAGGATCGAGAGGACGGCCTGAGCCGTGCCGATGGCGACCAGGCTCCGCTGCAACTCTGGTACCTGCCGCCCAACGGGGAAGGGAAACCCTGCCCCACGGGCCAGGCCACCCACAGGATATCCCGGGCCGTGGCCGCCGAGATCGCCCGCCTGGTGCGGGACGGCGACAGCGGGCGGGCGCTCGTGGACGGCCGGCCGCTGCTCCCCGAACACCTGGCGGTGATCGTGCGCAGCCACCGTCAGGCCGGATTCATCCAGGAGGCCTTGCGGGCACTCTCCATTCCCAGCGTCATGCGCAGCGACGCCAGCGTGTTCGCCACCCGCGAGGCCCGCCAGCTCTGCGCGCTCCTGGCCGCCCTGGCGGCGCCCGGCGACGAGTGGAAGCTGCGGGCCGCCCTGGTGACGGACATCTTCGGCCAGGTCGGCGACGACATCGTCCGGCTGCTGGATGACGAACAGCTCTGGGAGGAGTGGCTGACCAGATTCCGCGACTACCACCGATGCTGGATGGAACGGGGCTTCATGGTCATGGCCCAGACCCTTATGGCGCGGGAAGGGGTGCGGGGGCGGCTTCTGCGCCACCCCGACGGGGAGCGCAGGCTTACCAACCTGCTGCACTGCTTCGAACTCCTGCACGCAGCCTCCCAGGAGCGGAGTCTGGGCGCCGAGGGGTTGGCCGGCTGGTTCGCGGAGCGCATCGCCGCGGGAGAGGCTTCTGAGGCCAGCCAGATCCGGCTGGAAACCGACGACCGGGCGGTCAAGATCCTGACCGTTCACGTCAGCAAGGGGCTTGAGTATCCGGTGGTGTTCTGCCCGTTTCTCTGGGGTGGAGTGAGGAGCGACGGGGAGATACTCAGTTTCCACGACGGCTACCGGCCAATGAAAGACTACGGTTCCGACGAGTGGGAGCGGCACCGGATCCAGGCCCGCATGGAGGCCCTGGCCGAGAACCTGCGCCTCGCGTACGTGGCCCTCACCCGGGCCAAGTACCGCTGCTATCTGGTGGGGGGGAGCATCGCCGACGGCACCGGCAGGAGCGGCCCCGAAACATCCCCTTTGGCCTACCTGTTCCATGCATCGCCGGCAACGCGAAGCGCCGCCGATCCAGTGGGAGCCCTGGCCCGGGAGGTAAAACAGCTCTCCGCCGACGAGATGGAACAGCAGCTGCTGACCCTGGCGGAACACCACCCGGGTGCCATCTCCCTGTCCCCCATGCCGGAAGAGGCGCCGGCAGTTCCCGCCCCGTCGTCCCCTGCCGGGGCACACAGTCAGCTGCGGGCACGAACCTTCGATACCCCCCTGGAACGGGACTGGCGGGTGTCCAGCTTCACCTCCCTGGCCTCCCGGGACCAGGTGGAGCGCGAGCTGCCGGACCGCGACCGGACCGGCGGCGAAGCAGCACCATCGGCGCCATCGGCTCCCAATACGGAGGAGAAGAGCATCTTCGCCTTTCCCCGGGGCGCCCGGGCCGGGATCGTGCTGCACGAGCTGTTCGAGAAGCTGGACTTTGCCGGAATAGCGGCGGAGAAGACCGACGAGCTGGTAACGACCTGTCTCAGGAAACACGGCTTCGGCGCCGAGTGGCGGGAGCCGGTCAGCGCCATGGTTCACAACGTGGTGGCGACCCGTTTTTCCGCACCGGAAGGAGGTTTCTCCCTGGGAGACCTGAAACCCCACAGCTGGCTGACCGAGCTGGAGTTCTTCCTGCCGCTCGGTTTCGTCACCCCGGCCCTGCTGGGGGAGTGTCTGACCGGCCGGGACGACGTCCAGGGAAGGGACCTGGGCGTACTGGCCCGCTCCCTGAGCTTCCGCCCCACCAGGGGGATGCTCAGGGGGTTCATGGACATGGTCTTTCGGCACGGGGAACGTTTCTACCTGGTGGACTGGAAATCCAACCACCTGGGCAACCGGGTCGAGGCCTACAACGTTGAGGCGCTCAAGGGGGCCATGGAGCAGAACCTCTATTGCTTGCAGTACCTGCTGTACACGGTGGCGCTCAACCGCTACCTTTCCCTGCGGGTGCGGGACTATTCCTACACCACCCACTTCGGCGGCGTGCTCTACCTGTTCCTGCGCGGCATGGACAGCGACCGGGGCGAAGAGTTCGGCGTGTTCCGGGACATCCCGCCGGAAGGGGTGATCAGGGACATGACCGACCGCCTGATCCGGTCAGGAGGATAACAACGTGATACAGGAATTGGAACCAACGGCCACGGACCTTCACTTCGGCCGCTTCATCCGGCGTCAGGCAGGAGACGGGCCGGACTGGCTTGAGCTGATCGCCTCCCTGACCGGCGCCGCCGTTGCCGGCGGTAGCATCTGCCTGAACCTGGCGGATCTGGCGGATGCAACCATCCGGGTGGAAGGACGGGACCAGCGGCTCCCGGGGCTTCCGGAGCTGCGGGCCGGGCTGAAAAAATCGGAGGTGGTGGGCGCTCCCGGGGAGTACCGCCCCCTGGTGCTGGATCGCAACGACCGGCTCTACCTCTATCGGTACTGGAAGTACGAGCAGGAACTGGCGAGAATAATTCAGGAAAAATCAGCACCACCCCCGGAACGAATCGACGAGGCTCTGCTTGGCGCGGGAGTGCGCCGCCTCTTCCCCGCGCCTGCCGGCGCGGCGCCGGACTGGCAGAAAATAGCCGCTCTGGGGGCGCTCAGGAAGCGTTTCTTCGTGATCTCCGGCGGACCGGGAACAGGAAAGACGTCCACGGTGGTGAAGATCCTGACGCTGCTCGTGGAACAGGCCGGTGAAGAGCCGCTCCGCATCGCTTTGGCCGCCCCCACGGGCAAGGCGGCGGCCCGGCTGGCTGAGTCGATCCGTCTGATGAAGCAGGGGCTGGCGTGTGACCAGCGGGTGAAAGAACGCATCCCCGAGGAGGTCGGCACCATTCACCGCCTGCTGGGGGTGCGTTCCGGTTCGACGCGCTTCCGCCACGGGACCGACAATCCCCTGCCGCACCAGGTCGTCATCGTCGACGAGGCATCCATGGTGGCCCTGCCCCTGATGGCCAAGCTGGCCCTGGCGCTCGAACCCCATGCGCGGCTGATCCTCCTGGGTGACAAGGACCAGCTGGCCTCGGTGGAAGCGGGAGCGGCCCTGGGAGACATCTGCGGCGGCGGACACCAGGAGCTCTTTTCCCCTGCCTTCCAGGCCTTCGTCGCCAGGGTCGGCTCCGGACCTCTCACCGCGACGGCGCCTGACGGCCAGGGGTTTCCCCGGGACTCCCTGACCGTGCTGAAGGAGAATTACCGCTTCGCGGCCGACAGCGGCATCGGCGGCCTGGCCAGGGCGGTCAACGCCGGAGACGCCGAAACCGCCCTGGGACTGTTCAAGGACGATACCCGGCAGGACATCCGCCGGCGGGACCTCCCCACTCCCGAACGGCTCGCGATGGATCTGGCGGAGCGCGTCATCGACGGCTACGCCGCCTGCCTGGCAACGGGAAACGCCGAAGAGGCGCTCCGGCTGTTCGACGGTTTCAGGGTTCTGACCCCCCTGCGCAGAGGGCCCTACGGCGTGGAAGAGCTCAACCGGCTGATCGAGGAGATCCTGGTGAAACAGGGGCTGATCAGGGGCCGGGGTCGCTGGTATGCAGGACGGCCGGTGATGATCACGGTCAACGACTACAACCTGCGTCTGTTCAACGGGGACATCGGTATCGTACGTCCCGACCCGGATGCCGGGGGCGGCCCGGCGGTATTCTTCCCTTCCCCGGAAGGGGGGCTGCGCAGGGTGTCGCCCCTGCGTCTACCCGACCATGAGACGGTCTTCGCCATGACGATCCACAAGAGCCAGGGGTCTGAGTTCAACCGCATCCTGATGCTGCTGCCGGACCAGGACAGGGAGCTCATGACCAGGGAGCTGATCTACACCGGCCTGACCCGGGCCCGGAGTACGGCCGAGGTTTGGGGAAACGAGGCGCCGTTCAGGAGCGCCGTGGCGCGCCGCATCCTGCGCGGTTCCGGCCTCAGGGAGCTGCTGTGGGGTGACTGAGGCGGTACGGCTTCTTCCGTTACCCTGCACGGGCGCATGCCCGGGCCACGAACCATCCCCCTGGAGGCTTCCATGGAATCCCCTTCCCTCCTCGATCACCCCGCGCTCTCCGCCCGGCTGTTCTATGCCTGGCCAAACCGCTTTGACGACCCCTTCTTCGTCCAGGGAAAGGAAGGCAGGCTGGGCTGCTGGTACGCCCACCCCGTTCCCCAGGGCCTGACCATGTTCATCTTCCACGGCAACGCCGAGAGCGTAAAGGAGTACCGGGACGAGGTCGCACCGGAGCTACTCTCTCTGGGGGTCAACGTCTTTCTGGCTGAATACCGCGGCTACGGCATGTCCCAGGGGGAGCCGCGCCTGGCGGCCATGCTGGAGGACATCCCCCTGCTGGTGAATGCCTGCGCCACGCACCCGTCGCGGCTGATCTTCTTCGGCCGTTCCCTGGGGTCGCTGTACGCCATCCACGCAGCCTCGCTCTACCCCCGGGCGGCAGGTCTGGTGCTGGAGAGCGCCATCGCCGATCCGATGGAACTGCTGCTGTCGCGGCTGGAACCGCGCCAGATGGGCGTCACCGGAAACGAGCTGGGTCGGGAACTGACGCGTGTCTTCGACCAACAGAACAAGCTGGCCCGCTTCCGTGGGCGCACCCTGGTGATGCACTGCCTCCTGGACGACATGGTTTCCCGGGACCAGGCCGTGCTGCTCCACGCCTGGGCACCTGAGCCGAAAGAGTTGGTGATGTTCCCGCGGGGAAACCACGACACCATCAGGGGAGCGAACCGCGAAGCCTATCGGGACCGGTTGGAACGCCTGATCGCCGCCATCGGGACGGTTGCCCCCTCCCGACGCGTTTTGCCGGCGTAAAAAAAAGCCTCCCGGATGGATGGCCAGGAGGCTTCTGTTTCATTATGTCGATGCAGTCAGGGGATGTTCTAGAGATTTTTCCTGGTTTCGGAGAGCTGGGCGAAATGGCGACGTTCTTCCTCGATGATCGCGTCGATCGCCTTCTGGTCATCCGCGTTCACGAAGCCCTTCAGCTCGGTGTAGTAGAGGATGGCGTCCATCTCCCGCTGGATGGCGAAGTCCAGTGCGCCGGCAACGTCGAAGGTTTTCAGCGCGCAGGTGTCTTCCGTGAAGAAGACCTTACCGTCGATGTAGTTGTGGAGATAGGCCAGGTACTCGCCCGGATACTCTTCGGTCGGCTCATAGAGCGTCACCTGGGAAAGGAATTTTTCGAAGGTTTTCTTATGCTCTGCCTCTTCTGAGGCCAGGTGCTGGAACAGTTTCTTCGCTTCGCTCTTCTCGGACAGTTCGGCTGCCTTACGATAAAAGAGCCCACCATTCTCCTCCATGCGTACGGCAAACTGCAAAACGTCACTGGCTGCAAAAATGCTCATTTGATTGAACTCCTTCCGTATGCGGTTATTTTGGCCGGCATACTACCACCCAAACACAAGGGTGTCAATCGGCATTGAACCCTGTTCTAGCACCATTGGCCGGCCGTTTCACGGCATCCCGCGCGGTTGCGGAGGGGAGCTTCCCAATGCACGCATCCGGTATCCCGGCAGCGACCCGACACGACTCAGTTACCAACCGGCCACTGGACAAAAAACGGAATTGACATCCTAATGAAAATGCACCATACGTTACTGAAACTCTTTGCTCTTTCCGGAACATCCGGACGGGTGAACTGTAGTACATTCGAAGTCTCCGGCGCAGGCGATGGGTCGCTCTGGTGACGACGCCCCCGGAGCACGGCATCGGGTGCCATCCAGGGCAAAACGTCATTGCGATCTACCGTGGCCGGAGCACCGGCGAGACCATTCATTCATCCCGGATTCGTCAGCTGGGAGCAACCCGCATGCGCGGCACCTCCTGGCTGCATTATTCTCAAAAGCATTCCCAAAGGAGCGTGACATGAGTAGAGCAGCGGGTGGTGTGGGAGGCGAGGGTCTGTATTCCCGGGTGTACGGCTGGTACATGAGCATCAAGCTCCGCCACAAGATCGCCCTGCTGGTAGGCTGCAACCTGCTGTTCATCGTTGCCGCCGCCGGTGCCGGGCTCGTGGCGCTGCAGAGGATCTCCACCCGGCTGACCGCGGCCGGTGGCGCCGCCGACCTGGGGCAAGAGGCTCAACAGCTCTTCTCTCAACTGCTGATCGGCAGCATCTCCCTGCTGACCGTTGCCACGCTGCTGGGGATACTGTTTGGCTACCTGGTCTTCAAATCCGTGGCCGATCCGCTGGCCATGGTCACTGCAGTCGTTGAGGCGGTGGAGTCCGGAAACCTGACGGTGCGGGCCACCGTTCCCTACGGCGGCGGCCTGGGAAGGCTGGCCCTGAAGGTCAACAGCATGGCCGACCAGACCCTGGGAGTGATCAGCAAGCTGGCGTCGGCCATCGAGCAACTGGGATCGAGCACCGCCAACCTGCGGTCAAGTTCCGGCAACCTGGAGACGGCGGTGAGCAATGCCACCATGCAGTCGGCCACCTCTGCCTCGGCCGCCGAGGAGATGTACTCCACGGCCGAAGAGATCGCCCGCAACTGCACCCTGGCGGCGGAAAGTTCGCGCCAGACCAGTGCCGCGGCCCGCAACAGCGAGCAGGTCATCCTCACCACGGCGACGTTGATGGACAACCTGGCCCAGGGGGCACTGAAGACCTCCGAAATCGTCCAGAACCTGGGCAGGAGCTCCGACAAGATCGAGGAAATCGTCGATACCATCGAGGAGATCGCCGACCAGACCAACTTGCTGGCCCTGAACGCAGCCATCGAAGCGGCCCGGGCAGGTGAACACGGCAGGGGGTTCGCGGTGGTGGCCGACGAGGTGCGCGGCCTGGCGGAGCGCACCGCCATGGCCACCAGGGAAATCTCAGTCATGATCAAGGATATCCAGAGTCAGACCCGCAATGTGGTCAGCTCCATGGAGCAGGAGGTTGAGCAGGTCAGGCACGGCGCAGCCGAATCGGAGAAGTCGGGCCAGGCGGTTTCGGAGATCCTGGAGCTGGTCTCCCAACTGGACGACAAGGTAGCGCAGATCGCCACCGCCGCGGAGGAGCAGTCGGTAACCACCCGGGAGGTCACCATGAGCCTGCAACAGATCTCCGAGGCGGTCCATACCGCGGCCGACCAGGCCACGAGCGGCATCCAGGAGTCGTCGGCCTTGGCCGAGCTCTCCGAAACCCTGAAAGGGATCGTCCAGCGCTACCGAACGGTTTGACCTGCCGACCGGCGTTCCCGCCGGGGCTACCGGCAAAGATTCCGGAGATGCGCCGAAAACCATGGATGTGACGGGCGAGCCGCACGTTCGGGAACAGGCCGCGTTTTTCCGGGAGAAGACCGGCCGGTATTTTTTCTGATTTCTATTGCCAGACGCTCATTACATCTGGCACTTTTTTAAAAACATGCTATAGCTAATTTCACTTGAGCCCTTCACTTCACAGCGCCGCGGAGGTATGCGCCATGTGTCCCGTACACCGTACATCACCCCTTTCGTCCCGCTCCGGTTTTACCATGGTGGAACTACTCGTGGTTTCAGCGATACTCGGCGTGCTGGCCCTGATGGCCATCCCGGCCTTTAACGACTACATAACCAAGGCCAAGAACAAGCGCTGCGCCGGGGATATCCGCACCCTGGAAAAGGCGGTCACGGCCTATATTCTGGAAAGAAACGCCCTGCCCGTTTCCCTGGCCGAGGTCGGCATGGCGGACCGCACGGATCCCTGGGGGCGCCCCTACCAGTACAATAAGAATGCAACTCTGGAAGACGGTTTTACATTCAAACTGAACGAGGACTACGACCTGTACTCGATGGGCAGCGATGGTGCGAGCGATACCGACGGCTCTCTACCCCAATGCGCGGACGACATCGTGCGAGCCAATACCGGCGGCTATGCCGGAGAGAGATCCTGATCCATGACAGAGAACAACGACCTCGGATTCCAGCTTGAACAGCAGACGGCAGATCCCGGGGATGACGAGCCTGCCGGTGCCCCCTCTTCCCCTGAAACGCTTCTGACCTGTTCCTGTCCGAAATGCGGTGCAGATCTGGAAGCACGGTTCACGGACGAGGAGCAACCCCTTACCTGCCCAAGCTGCTCAAGCAACTTCATCCTGGTCAGGGAGTCCAGCGCCACCAGGGCTCGCCGGCGTTCCCGGAAGCTCAGCTGTGCCGTCTGCGGCAACCTTCTGGACCACCGCGGTCACTGCGGCTCCTGCGGAACCCTCTTCCCCGACTACCACGTGGCGGTCACCCGGGAGGAACTGTACCAGAAAGCAAGAGCCCAGCGTCGGTCCGACTTCAGGCAGTCCCTGGCCAGATTTAATCCCTCGCTGTACGTCGACCTGTTCCGGAGACCGGCGCTGGAACAGCGCCAACGACGCCCCGCGCCCGTCGCTGCTTCGTCCACGTCCCTGATCACCCCGCGCTTGCAACGTTTGCTCCTCGCGCTGCTGGGAATCGCCCTGATGGGGGGAGGGGCCTCCTACGCCTTCACCGCCCACAAAAAACAGCAGCTGTTCGCCAAGAGTTTCACCGAAGCGATCTACGGCATGAAAACAGGCACCGACTTCAACCTGGAAATTTGCGACAGAATCGCCACCGAATGGAAAGCAGCCCAAATAACCGGCTCGGCCTTTGCCCCCTCCCTGAAGGCCGAAGAGAAAGTCAGGACGGACAAGATCGGCGCGGAAGTAGCCAAAATCATGCAGAACATCGGCGAACCGCCCAAAAAATATGCCCCGGCCCATCAAAAATTGACGCAGTTGCGCGAGGCATACAAGAAAAGCGCCGACCTGCTCGCCTCACCGCCTGAATCGCTGCCTGCCTTCACCGCGGCCGCCGAACGGGCGAAGTCGGGATTCTCCTCCGCGTCCCAGGATCTGAAGAGCGACATGCCCGACAACCTCAGGGAGGAACTGGAACGGGCGAAGCAGAAATACCACCGCCTGAAGGACTTCTGATCCGATTCCCCACGGCCGTTCACGCGGCTTCGGAAACAGTGGACAACCGTTTCCGAAGCCGTTTTTTCGTCCACGCCCGAGCCGTCGCGGTAACTGCACTGACCCGGCTGGCTCAGGCTGAACACTCCCGCCGCCCGCCAAAGCCGGTCGTATCCCACATCGAACGTATTCTCCAACGCCCCCTCGGCGCCAGGTTTTTCCTTGATCCCACAGCAGCCGGTGCGACGCCGACCACCCTTCCCGAGCAGGGGGGCACTTGGGCGTTGACAGTGGAGCCGGGGGCATCTAGAGTAGCGTTTCACACTGAGCAGCCCCCTTGTCCTGGGGACTTCACGGTGCCCCCGTCAGCAAGACGGCGGAATAACACAAACCAGGAAAGTGACCACCGGATGAACGAACTGAACGAGATCATGAGCTGCCTGAGCGGCTACGTCTGGGGAGTACCGCTGCTGGTGCTGCTGGTGGGCACCGGCATCCTGCTCACCATCCGCCTCAGGCTGCTGCAACTGTTCCAACTCCCCCACGCCCTGGCCGAAACGTTTCTCAAACCGTCCTCGGGCGAACAGGGCGACATCAGCCATTTCCAGGCGTTGATGGTCGCCCTGGCCGCCACCATCGGTACCGGCAACATCATCGGCGTCGCCACCGCCATCTCCGTGGGAGGACCCGGGGCACTGTTCTGGATGTGGATCACCGCCGCTTTCGGCATGGCAACCAAGTACGCCGAGGGTGTGCTGGCGGTGAAGTACCGGGTGCAGGATGTCAACGGCGAGATGTGCGGCGGCCCCATGTACTACATCGAGAGGGGACTGGGCCTGAAGTGGCTGGGGGTGCTGTTCGCCCTGTTCGGCTCCATCGCTGCCTTCGGCATCGGCAACATGGTTCAGGCCAACGCCGTTGCCGGAAACCTGAAGGAAAGCCTGGGGATGGAACCGCTGGTAACCGGGATCGTCCTGTCACTCCTCACGGCGCTGGTTATCCTGGGAGGAGTCAGGAACATCGGCCGGGTCGCCGCCGTCATGGTTCCGGTAATGGCACTGGTCTACGTGGCCGGTTGCCTGACGATCCTGCTGCGTCATGCGGGCCAGGTGCCGGCAGCCCTGATGCAGGTATTTCATGACGCTTTCACCGGAACGGCAGCCACGGGCGGTTTCGCCGGTTCAGTCATGATGATTGCCATCCAGAAGGGGGTCTCCCGGGGGGTCTTCTCCAATGAGTCAGGCATGGGGAGCGCTCCCATCGCCGCCGCCGCGGCCAAGACCAACGAGCCGTGCCAGCAGGCCCTGGTATCCATGACCGGAACTTTCATCGACACCATTATCGTGTGCAGTATGACCGGCCTGGTACTGATCGTGACCGGCAGCTGGAATTCGGGAGCAGAGGTCTCGGTTATGACCAAGGCAGCCTTCGACAGCGGCCTGCCGGGAAACTGGGGGGGATTTGTGGTTTCCTTCGGCATCGTCTTCTTCGCCTACTCGACCATCGTCGGCTGGGCCTACTACGGCGAGAAGTGCCTGGAATACCTGTTGGGAACCGGCGCGGTCCTCCCCTATCGGATTATGTACTCAGCCTTCGTCTTCGTAGGCGCCTGCATCAGGCTCGATCTCGTCTGGAGCTTCGCGGACATCATGAACGGCCTCATGGCGGTGCCGAATCTCATAGCGCTGCTGGGACTGTCCGGGGTGGTGGTCGCCGAGACGGACCGTTTCCTGGCCCTTCGCCGCGGCATTCGGAGCAACAATGACGGCGCCCTTCCCGAACCGACCGCCGACGCCGGTTAGATTCGGAACATACCGCCTTCCCTCGGCCACCGCCGGGGGAGAGTATTCCAGCATGGTGCGCCCGGTCAAGCACCGGAAAGGATGGGAACGATGGAAGAGAACGGGGGAGCTGTCGCCCGCGCGGAAGGAAGCACTACGCCCGACGGAGCCGGACCGGAAACCACGTTCGACCTGGCCATCGTGGGAGGAGGATTCAGCGGCCTCTGCTGCGCCTACCACGTGCTCACCCACGAAGGACTGCCCCGATCCTTCAGGTGCACCATCATCGAGCCTGACGAACGGCTGGGAGCGGGGATCGCCTATTGCACCGAATCCCCCCGGCACCTGCTCAACGTGCGCGCCAGGGGAATGAGCATCACCGAGCACGATTCCGGCTCCTTTGTCCGCTGGCTGCGCGAACAAAACCTCGGCTTTTCCCCCGACGACTTCGTCCCCCGCGGCCTGTATCGCCGCTACACTACCGCCTGTCTGGAACAGGCCGTTCGGCACCGCCCCAACCTGCTTTCCGTGATGCATGACCGGGTACTGGCCGTGGAACCGAAGCAGGATTCACCCTGCTATCGCCTGCGCCTTGGCTCCGGAACCAGCGTGCGGGCGAAGTTCATCGTTCTGGCCGTGGGCAACATTCCTCCCCGGGGTTCTCTGGACAACGGCATCCTGCACTGCCCCTGGACCCCCTTCGAAGATTTTACCGGCCTGCGCAGCATGGCCGTCGTGGGTGCGGGTCTCACGGCGCTGGACGTGATCCTGGAGGCCGAGGCATGCGGTTTTTCCGGTCACTGCTGGGTCATATCCCCCCACGGCCAGTTTCCCCGGGCCCACCGGCAACAGTTCACCCCGCTGCCGCTGGAACTGCGTCAATGGGCCGCGCACCTGGCGGCCGGACAGCCGGGTCTCCGCCACCTGGTGAGGGCCTTCCAACTCAAGCGCCGATCTGGGGTTGATTGGCAGCAACTGGTAGATTCCCTGCGCAGCCATGCTCCCCATCTCTGGAGCGCCTTAACTCCACGGGACAAGCAGCTCTTCCTGCGTCGTTTCCGCGCCCTGTGGAACACCCACCTGCACCGTTCATGCGTGGCAAGCATGGATGTGATAGCGCGGCTTCGCGACTGCGGTCGCCTGGAGCAGCTCTCTGCCCGTGTGACTGCCGTGCAGCGGCTGGGATCAGCGGTTCGTCTACTGCTCTCGCCCGAAACGGCCGGGATGCTGGATGTTGACGTGGCTTTCAACGCAACCGGTCTCTTCTCCGATGTCCTGCGCACCGACTCCCCTTTGGTGAATCAGTTGATCCGCGACGGCATGGTACGGCCCGACGATCTGCGCCTGGGACTGATGATCAACACGGCCGGTCAACTGGTTTCCGCGGATGGAACGCTTCGTCCGGACATGTTCGCCATCGGCACTCTGCGCCGGGGCATGGAACTGGAATGCACTGCGGTCCCGGAGATCAGGAAGCAGGTGTCGTTCCTCGTCCGGGAACTCACCGCCATGACCTCCCCCTGACCATCGCCCTGTCGTCGCCCCCCCCCATTGCACCCAAAAAAATCCCCATCTCCCGCATGACGAGGGGATGGGGATTTCGTAACACCATCACAACCTACTATTGTAATTCAGTTTTTAACTATTACCGTGATACTGGACTGATGTATCGCCCCCGAGCTGTCGAACCCCTTGATCAGGATTGCGTGGTTGCCGTTGGCGGCGGTCTTCGTGTTCCAGTTGAAGCTGTAGGGCGCCTTGGTGTCGGCGGCCTTCAATGCCCCATCGATGTAGAACATCACCTTGGTCAGTGACACTCCCGTGCTGACGCCGGCCTTAACCGCCACGGTGCCGGAAATGGTTGCGCCATCCGTCGGCGAGGCTACGATCACCACACTCGGCAGCTTGATGGTGGTGGTGGCGCTTTTCGCCGCGGAGACGTTGCCTGCGGCG
>CAZIUE010000004.1:223153-247877 GCA_964542535.1 uncultured Pelobacter sp.
TCAAAGACGTGGCGCTGGTGGGCAGGCTGAAGCTGCTGATGGTCGGGGCACTGGTGTCCGGCAGCTTGATGGTGGTGGTGGCGCTTTTCGCCGCGGAGACGTTGCCTGCGGCGTCCTTGGTCCAGGCATAGGCGGTCCGGGTCCCTTCACCGCTGAAGGTGAAGCTGGTGGGAGCGCTGCTGCGCCATCCATCGGCCGTGGCAACGGGAGCCGTGGCGCTCTCGCTGATCAGGTAGCCGGTGACTGCCACGTTGTCGCTGGCGCTGAAGCTGGAGACCGCGACGGTCAAAGACGTGGCGCTGGTGGGCAGGCTGAAGCTGCTGATGGTCGGGGCACTGGTATCGGCATTCTTAACGGTTACGGTGACGGTTGACGACGTGCTGCTGTTGCCGCTCGCATCCACTGCCTTGGCTGTCAGGGTATAGCTGCCATTGGCCACCGTGCTGGTATCCCAGGTGAAGTTGTAGGGGGCGCTATTGCTCGCGAACAGCAAAGCCCCATTGGCGTACACCTCGACCATCTTGACCCCCACGTTGTCGCTGGCACCGGCACTGACGGTGACGGTTCCACTGACGATGGAGTTGATCAGAGGCGCGGTCAAGGCAACCGTGGGGGCAACGGTATCGTTGTTGACCACCGAAACCGTCTTGCTGGTCTGCCCCACATTGCCGGCCGCATCATAGGCCTTGACCGTGAGGGTATAGGTACCGGACGGCAGGGACGAGGAGTCCCACGAATACACGTAGGGAGAGGCTGTCTCCGTGGACACCAGGACACCGTTGACGTAGTACTCGACCCTGGTAACACCGACGTTGTCCGCGGCATCCACGCTGATCAGCACCGTGCCGCTGACGTTCGAGGAGTCGGCCGGGGAGGATATGGCAACCGTTGGCGGGGAGGTCTCCGACACGACCACGACATTGGAGAAACTGCTCTCCAGTCCTGCACTGTTGTAGGCCTTAACCGCGAAACTGTAGGATTTGGCGGGATCGAGCCCGGAAATGGTAGCCGTGGTCTGGTTCTGCACGTCAACGGTCACCGCATCGTCAAAGGTCGAGGATTCGGCCGCATAGTAGACCTTGTAGCCGGCCAGATCGGTTTCGGTGTTGGGGTCCCACTGCAACGCCACGGTCGATGCCGAGCTTACGGAACTCATGCTCAGGGAAAGGATGGAGGCCAGCACCGAATTGATCAGCATTTTCTGCAGGCGGATGCCGTGTTTGATCTCGCTGGGACGCGCATATCCCTCGGCAACCAGGACGTGCCCCAGTTTTTCTCCGGTCTGGCGCTGCTTGCGCAGTGCCTGTTCCAGCTGTTCGCGGGATATATGGCCGGTGGCCACCAGCAGTTCGCCCAACCTGAGCGGGCTGGAGGAAGGAGTCTCCTGGTTGTGCTGGAAATCCAGCAACGCCTTGAGCTGGCATTCGGTCAGAAGGCCGAGGCGGATCAGCACCTCACCGATTTTCTCGCCGCTGTGGTGCTGCTCCTCGATGGCCTGGTCCAGCTGCTGCGCGGTTATATGGCCGGAGTGCACCAGGAGTTCGCCCAGCAGCTGCCGTTCACCGGCGGCAACCTTGACCGCATCTCCGATATGGTTGAGATGCTTCTGCAACAGCAAGGGCGCTCCGATATCTCCCGGATTCAGCAGCCCCATCCTGACCAGGACCTGGCCCAGGAGTTCCCGGGTGTGCTTCTGCTCATCCAAGGCACGTTCAAGACTCTGGGTGGAGAGCAGTTTGCCATCCAGCAGTATCTGGCCGATCGGACGTCTGAAAAAGTTTCGCATCGTCACCACTCCTTTCCCATTACCGCGTACGCTTCTCGCTTCCGCAAACATCTCCCTCGTGCCACGTTCTTTCCTAACTCGGTAAACGGGACGGCGGTCCTGTTCCGGCCGTAACCCCGTGATCAGGTAGGCGCTTGTTTACCTTTTTAATTTTCATCATACCACAGACCACGGCATTACGACATGCACTAAGCAGCAAAGCACACACAGCCGCAACGGAAACGATCCATGGCGGGCAGGCGCACCTCCCTACTCCCCGCTCCGGTCATCGGACAGGGGAACCGGCACGGGCACGGCCAGGGGAAAAATCTCCATCCTCCCGTCGTTCATGCCGGTGCGCCGCCGTCCCCCCACAAGGCCCATCCAGACCCGCAGGTTTTCCACGATGATGACCGTCACCAGCGCAATGACAACGGCGCTGAGCACGGTATTCAGCAGCATTCCCCGGGAGAGGTAGAGTCTGATGTTCATGAACCCGGCAACAAAGGTGGTCAGGGTCATGAAGGCGCAGGGCAGTGCCGTGACCAGGGCGTAGCGCTTCCTGGTGGCGATGCGCAGGATGATGGTCGTGCCGATGGCCAGGGCCAGGGAGGCCAGGGTCTGGTTGGTGACGCCGAACATGGGCCAGATGGAAGAGACGTCGCCGCTGGAGAGCATGTAACCCCAGGCGCAGGAGACGGCAGCACTGGAGATGACGATGCCCGGAACCCAGTCGCCCTGCCTGAATTTTTCGTGGACATGCCCCAGGATATCCTGAAGCAGGTAGCGCGCCACCCGGGTTCCCGCATCGATGGTGGTCAGGATGAAGAGCGCCTCGAACATGATGATGAACTGGAACCAGTACTTCATGGTGTGCTGCAACCCGTCTCCGACGCGGGAGAAGATGTGGGCCATGCCCACCGCCAGGGAAATGGCACCGCCGGGGCGATGGCTGACGTCCAGCCCCACCAGGCGGCACAGTTCCGGCAGGTCGCGCACCGGCATATTCAGACGAGCAAAAGCCTCGGCCGAGGAGTTGATGGCGAAATAGTCATTGGGGACCAGCGTCACCGCCGCCAGGAGCGCCATCAGCCCCACGAAGGCCTCGGTCAGCATGGCGCCGTACCCCACCAGGGGGATCTGGCTCTCTTTCTCCAGCATCTTGGGGGTCGTACCCGAACCGATCAGGGCATGGAAGCCGGAGATGGCGCCGCAGGCAATGGTGATGCACACATAAGGCCAGACCGGGCCGGGGATAATCGGACCGCCGCCGGCGATAAAATCGGTTACAAAGGGCATCCGCACGTCAGGGTTTACCAGGAAGAGTCCCAGCGCCAACCCGCCGATGACGGAAATTTTCATGTACGTGCTCAGATAATCCCGGGGCGCCAGCAGGAGCCACACCGGCAGCGCCGCCGCGCAGAATCCGTACGCCGGCAGGATCAATGCCAGACTCTCTTTGCTGAAGGTAAACCAGCCGGCGATGGACGACTGGGCAACGGGAGCGCCGAAGAAGACGGCTGCCAGCACGGCCGTGACGCCGGCCAAGGAACCGGACAGGATCGCGCCCGGCCTGATCCTGAACATGTACAATCCGGTAAGCATGGCGATGGGAATGGTCATGCCGATGGTGAACACGCCCCAGGGGTTGTTGTACAGGGCGTTGGTAACCGCCACGGCAAGGCCGGCCAGGGCCACGATGATGATGAACAGGGTCACGAAGGCGGTGGTAACGCCGGTCAGCCTGCTCACATCCCTGCGGGCGATGACCGCCAGGGACTCCCCCTGGTGGCGGACGGAAGCGAACAGCAGGATCATGTCGTGGACGCAGCCGGCAAAAACAGATCCCAGGAGGATCCAGAAGAAGCCCGGCCCCCAGCCGTACTGGGCCGCCAGGGTGGGACCGATCATAGGCCCGGCGCCGGCGATGGCGGCGAAGTGGTGGCCGAACACGATCCACTTGTTGGTGGGCACGAAGTCCTTGCCGTCATTGCGGGTAATCGCAGGGGTGGCATTGCGGTCGTCCAGCATCAGCACCCTGGCAGCGATGAACGCGGCGTAGTAGCGGTAGGCCAGGGCCAGCACGCAAAGGGATGACAGCAACAACCAGATAACGCTCATGAATACGACCTTCTTTCCTGAAAATAGGGGACAGCCGACAGGACTCCATCGGGACCGGCGCCTCGTGCGATCACTCTTCCCGCACCGGCCGCACCTTCCAGATCCTGTCGCAATAGTCGCCGATGGAGCGGTCCGAGGAGAAGACGCCCATGCCGGCCACGTTCAGGATCGACATCCTGGTCCAGGTTTCCTGATCCCGGTAGGCAGCCGAAACCCGCTCCTGGCAACGGATGTAGGAAGGGTAATCGGCCAGGAGCAGGTAGTCGTCCCGTTCCAGAAGCGAATCCACCAGCGGTTTGAACAGCTCCCGGTCGCCTCCCGAGAAAGCGCCGTCGCGGATCAGATCCATGGCCTCCCGCAATTCGGGGGAGGCGGCCAGGCAAGCTGCCGGATCGTGGCCGCGCCGTTTCAATTCACGCGCCTCCTCCGTCTCGAGGCCGAACAGGAAGAAATTCTCATCCCCCACTTGCTCGCGTATCTCGACATTGGCGCCGTCAAGGGTGCCGATGGTCAGCGCGCCGTTCAGGGAAAACTTCATGTTGCCCGTTCCCGAGGCCTCCTTGCCGGCCAGGGAGATCTGCTCGGAAAGATCGGCGGCGGGATAGACCCGCTGGCCGTTTTTGACGTTGAAGTCGGGCAGGAAGACCACCTTCATGCGTCCCCGCAGATCCGGGTCGCTGTTTACCACCTGGGCCACCGACGTGATCAGCTTGATGATCAGCTTGGCCATGGCATAGGACGGGGCGGCCTTACCGCCGAAGATGAAGGTGCGGGGCACGCAGTCGGCCGCCGAATCGCGCTTCAGGCGGGCATAGCCGGTGATGATGTGGAGAACGTTCAGGTGCTGGCGCTTGTATTCGTGCAGCCGTTTGACCTGGATATCAAACAACGAATCGGGATCAACGATCACGCCGGCCCGTTCCCGGACCAAGGCGGTCAGATCGGCCTTGTTCTGGCGCTTGACCCGGCGCCACCGTTCCCGGAACAATGGATCGTCGGCAAAGGGGGCCAGTCCCCGCAACTGCTCCAGGTTGGTAATCCAGCCGTCGCCGATGGCCTCCGTAATCAGCGCGGAGAGGCGGGGATTGATCAGCGCCAGCCAGCGGCGCGGGGTAACGCCGTTGGTGACGTTGTGGAAGCGTTCCGGATACAGGTCGTGAAAATCACGCAAGAGCTCGTCCCGGAGCAGGTGGGAGTGGAGGCGGGCCACGCCGTTGATGGCATGGCTGCCCACGCAGGCCAGGTGGGCCATGCGCACGTAGCGGCAGCCGGACTCGTCGATCAGCGACAGCCGCGCCAGGCGTTTATCATCGCCGGGAAAGGCGGCGCGCACCTCTTCCAGAAAGCGGCGGTTGATCTCATAGACGATCTCCAGATGCCGGGGCAGGATCTGGCCGAACATCTCCAGCGGCCACTTCTCCAGCGCCTCCGACAGGAGCGTGTGATTGGTGTAGCCGAAGGTGGCACGGGTAATCCGCCAGGCCTGTTCCCAGGCCATGCCGTGCACGTCCAACAGAAGGCGCATCAGCTCGGCCACCGCCAGGGCGGGGTGGGTATCGTTCAGCTGGGCCGCGAACCTGGTGTGCAGGCGCTCCGGGGGGGTGCCCAGCAGCCCGGCGATGCGGATCATGTCCTGCAGGGAGCAGGAGACGAAGAAGTACTCCTGAACCAGGCGCAACCGCTTGCCCCGTTCCGGTTCGTCGTTGGGGTAGAGCACCTTTGTGATCGTCTCCGAGCGGACCTTCTCCTCCACCGCGGCGTAGTAATCCCCCTGGTTGAAATCCGTGAAGTCGAAGGACTCCACCGCCTCGGCCTTCCAGAGGCGCAGCGTGTTGCAGATACCACCACCGAACCCGAGGATCGGCGTATCGTAGGGGATCCCCTTGACCACCCCGGCCGGAAGCCAGTGTACCCGCAGGCGTCCCTGTTTATCGCGTTCGTGGCGGGTGCATCCGCCGAACCCCACCTCCAGGGAGAGCTCCGTGCGGGGGATCTCCCAGGGATTGCCGAAGCGCAGCCACTTGTCCGTGACCTCCACCTGCCAGCCGTCGCGGATCTCCTGATCAAAGATGCCGAACTCGTAGCGTATGCCGTATCCGAAAGCGGGCACGGCCATGGTGGCCAAAGAATCCATGAAGCAGGAGGCCAGCCGCCCCAGGCCGCCATTGCCCAGCCCCGGCTCCTCTTCCTGCTCAAGGAGCAGCTCCAGGTCGATCCCCAGCAGCTCCATGGCGCGGCGCACCTGATCGAAGATCTCCAGGTTCAACAGATTGTTCCCCAGGTGCGGCCCCGGCAGGTACTCCGCCGAGAGGTAGCAGACCACCCGGATGTCATCCTTCTTCTCGTTGCTGCGCAGCCGGCGCATCTGGGAGACCCAGCGGGCCAGCAACCTGTCGCGCACCGTATAGGCCAGGGCCATGTACAGGTCATTGCGGCTGGCAATTTCCGGCACCCGCCCCAGGGTATAGTAGAGATTGTCGAGAAACGCCTGGGCAAGCGCCTCGGGTTCACGTGAGGTGCGGATTTCCCGGGAGTCGAACCCGGCAGCGGCAAGTTCCTGGTCGTTCATCTGTCGTTCCTCCGCGGCCATGACGGAAAAAACCTGCGGAGCATCAGGGCGCCATTACATTCACCACCTGACTCGCCTGATCGTCCGGATTGACCACCTGGATCCGCAGTTCCTTGGCCGTGGACGAATAGGGATGCCTCTGGTAGATCAGTTTACCGCAATCCACGTAGATCAGCCGTTCCCGTTCGCCGTTGGCGTTGGCGCCCTTCCCACCGATACGCTGCCCATCCACGTAGATCGCTGCCCCCTGCAGGAAGTTCTTCCCCTCGATGATCAGCTCGTAATAGTTGACATGCTCGTTCCCCATGCTCACCTGGCTGATGTCCGGGCGGGTCTCGACGGTCAGGGCCATGGGCTGGGAGAGGGAATCGGGCGGATTCTTGACCACGACCTGATGCAGACCACCCGGCACCGGCGGGACGGTGAAAGCGAGGGTCTCGGGCGAGATAAACCTGCTCCTGATGCCGGCGCCGTCGAAAAGCACCAGCGTTCCTTCGCTGAAGCCGCGCCCCTGTACCAGCACCTCGCGCTCGCGCCTCTGGAAGCAAGCGTCGATCTCGTCGGGAGCAAGCCCCGTGAGCACCGGTCGCAACGGCAGGATGGAGAAGTTGTAGGGGCGGCTGCTGACGCCGTCGGCCCGCTTCAGGTACAGCACGTACAGACCGGGCTGAAGCCGGGCAGGCACGGTGAATTCCACCACCCTGCCGTCACTGACCCGTGCGGGCAGTTCCACATTGCCCAGAAATGCGCTGAGTTCCGTACCAAAGCCGGACCCGCTCAGCAGTACCCTGCCCCCCGGTTCGGCCTGGGCGGGTATGATGCTGAGGATACTGATGGCAGGGGTGGCAATGGTGGATTCCGCCGCCACGGCGCGCCGGGGGCGTTCGGCGGCAAGCGCCGGGATGGTCAGGGGAAGAACCAGGCATACCAGCAGAACGGACAATGGGCGAATCATCGTTCCTCTCCTTGTGGCCGAAAAAGTGCCGGCCGCATCCGGAGCACGGCACTGGAAATGATCCGGATGAGGCGGTGGCGAAAGACAGGCGGTTCTGTCCGAGGGGCAAGCGCTTCCAAAACGGTCCGTTCAGTTCCTGATGCTCATGGTCAGCCAGATGCCGCCCAGGATGAACAGGAAATTTGCGCCCCAAGCGGCAACCAGGGGGGGGAGAACGCCGCTGCGGCCATAGGAGAGGAGCACGGCATTGACCACGAAATAGGCAAAGCCGATGGCAACGCTGGCTCCGATCCCCATGGCCACCCCTCCCGACCTGCTGCCCCGCAGGGCAAAGGGGATACCGAGGATAACCATTACCAAGGCGGAAAGAGGAGCCGAAAACTTGGTGTGCATCATGGTGCGATACTTGAAATCCTCGAAGCCGCCCCGGCGCAGGTTGTCCGAGTACTCCTTCAGACGGGCAAAACTCAGGTTGTCGGCATTCTTGTCCAGCACCCGCAGGTCGTCAACCTTCAGGTTCAGGTCGAGGGGGCGGGTCGCGAACCTGCTGACCCGGATTCCCTCTCCCGGGGTGAACGTCTTCAGTTCCACCCCTCGCAGCAGCCAGCCGTCGCCCCGCTGTTCGGCGCGTTCCGCATCCAGGCGGCTGAGCGGATTCATGTTCCGGTCCAGGGTCCAAACGATGACTCCCCGGAGAATCTGGCTGCGGGGGTCGAAGAGCCGGGCCTGCATGATGCGGTCGTCGGACCTGAACCAGATGTTGTTCCTCTTGAAGACCGCGCTCCCCGACTGCTTCCTGATATCGACCCGTTCGATGCGGGACATGCGTTCGTAGCTGCCGGGCACCACCAGTTCGGCATTGACCAGCAGCAGCAGGCTGGCTACGCCTCCCAGCACCAGCATGGGCAGGGAGATGCGCGGCAGGCTGATGCCGCAGCTGCGCATGGCAACGATCTCACTGCCGCGGGTGAGCAACCCCAGGGTCAAAAGCGTCGCCATCAGAACCGAAAATGCGGCGGTCTGGCCGATCATCTCCGGCAGTTTCCAGGCGAAAAAGCTCGCGATGTCCACCAGGCCGCCTCCCGCGCGCAGGAAGCGGGGAATCCGCTCCATCATGTCCAGCACCAGGTAGATGGAGATAAAACTTCCCTGGCAGAGCAGCAGAAGGCGCAGCCAGGTCGTGGCAAGATAGCGGTCGATGATGGTCATGTCAGCGGCTCCCGCGCAGGAACACGCGCAGTGTGGGGATACGGGGAAGCGGAATGCTCCGTTCCTGGGAAGCCGACCTGAGCAGCAGCGCCCCCAGGAGTGCAAAGATCAGGTTGGGAGTCCAGAGCGCGAGCATGGCGGGGAAATTCCCTTTTTCCGCCAGAGTGCTCAACAGCGACAGCAGGATATAGTATGACAGCAGGACCCCGATGCTGATGGCAAAACCAAAGGACCTGGCAGAACGGCGGTTTTGCAGCCCCAGGGGAACGGCCAGCACGGCGAACACCAGCGAGGCGAAGGGAAGCGCAAAGCGACCGTGCAGCTCCGCGGCCATCTTCTTGCGCAGTTTGGGCTGGGTGGAAGGAGCGGCGATGGAGCGGCGCAGTTCCGCGGCGGTCATCTCCCGGGGGGCACGAACAAGATTGTCGCCGGCGGCAGGGGCGGCGATATTCATGACATACTCGCCGAAGTGGATCAGACGGTACTCCCGCTCCTTTCCCTGGGCATGGATGCTGCCGTTCCGCAGGATCAGGCGCACATCGCGGGGCTGGGCGCCCCCCGCCACCAGGCCGCTGGCGGCGAAGATGGTCAGGGGGCTGGAAGCATCGCGCTCGTCGTTGATGACCACACCGGACAGGGTGTGGCGTTCGTCATCATAATGTTCGGTATACAGCACAACGCCGGGGATATCGTCCCAGAAGACCCTCTCGCGGATGGTGGTGGCGACGTTCCGGCTGAGCGCGTCGAAACTCAGGGAAGCAAAAGCTCGGTTGCCCCAGGGCACCCCCACCACCCCGGCGTACAGTCCCAGGGCCGTGGCCACGGCGGCACAGAGCAGAACCGGTGGCATGACCTGCGCCAGGCTGACGCCGCAAGCCTTCATGACCGTCATCTCGCTGTCCGCCGACAAACGGCCGAAGGTGAGCAGCACCGCCAGCAGGAAAGCCATGGGAATGGTATAGATCAGAAACGACGGCATCAGGTAAGCGATCATCCACCCCACCTGGGACAGGGACACGCCGCGGGATACGACCATTTCGGTCAGCTTGATCATGCGTCCCATCAGCAGGACCAGGGTGAAAATTCCCAGGCCGAGCAGGAACAGGGCCGAAATTTCACGGATGATGGAGAGATAGAGGGTACGCTTCATGGGGGGCAATGATACATGAGTGACCGGGGGGTGTAAAGGAAACAGCAAACCGTGAGAAGCGGCTGTCGAGAAGAGTGCGCGCGATCAGTTTTCAGCTTCGAGGAAGAGACGGAACAGGCTCTTCAGCAGAGGGATGTCCAACATGGCCGCGGCGATGAACAGGAGGCCCATGACAAGCCAGCACCATCCCAGACGAACCGCCCCATCACCCTCGCATCGTTCGGGCAGCCAGGTCACGCGCCCGCGGATGGTCCGCACTCCGCTCAGGACCAGTCCGGAGCCGATGATCAGCGCAGCCCAGTCGAGAAATTCCATCGTCTCCTCCATCCCGATACCACAGCTCAACCAGCAGCGACCCGAACTCAACACATCACGGCATCAGTGCAGACGGATATCCCCGGTTCATAACGGTTTCCCGTCACGCATCGTCTCCATCCATATCCAGTTCAACCCACACCGGACAGTGATCGGAAGGTTTCTCCATGGAGCGGATGTCATAATCGATGCCTGCCGCGCGACAACGCGCAAGCAGAGGTCTGCTGAGCAGAATATGATCGATGCGCAGGCCGCGCTTCGGTTCCCCCTCGAAGCCCCGGCTGCGGTAATCGAACCAGCTGAAGCGATCAGCCGCATCGGGATGCAGGTCACGAAAGGAGTCATGCAATCCCCACTCCAGCAACCGGCGGAACCACACCCGCTCCTCGGGGAGGAAACAGCACTTGCCGCTCTTCAACCAGCGCTTGGCGTTATCGACGCCGATCCCGACATCTCCGTCACCGGGAGCCACGTTGAAGTCACCGGTCACCACCAGGGGGACGTCGGGGGCGCACTCCTGACGAAGATGATCCAGCAGTTCGGCATAGAATCGTTCTTTTGCCGGGAACTTGAGCGGATGATCGCGGTTCTCCCCCTGGGGGAAGTAGCCGTTGATCAGACGCAGTGCCCCTACGCCGGGGACAGTGACCGTCGCGGCGATGAACCGCTTCTGGGCCTCGTCGCCATCGCCCGGCAGCCCCAGCCTCACGTCCTGGAGAGGGGAGAGCGAGAGGAGCGCCACGCCGTAGTGGGTCTTCTGTCCGTGGAAAGCCACATGGTAGCCGAGGGCCTCGATCTGGGCGGAAGGGAACTCCTCATCCCGCACCTTGGTCTCCTGCAGGGCGATGATCTCCGGCCGAAGACTTTCGATCACAGCTTCCAGCTGATGCAAGCGCGAGCGCAGGCCGTTGACGTTGAACGATACTATTTTCATGCAGTTTGTCTCACTCCCCCTGCCCGCGGTCGATTTTTAGTGCAGTCAACATGTTCACAATACTCCCTGTCGGTCAGCCTCCGACCAGACAAATGGGGAGCGTCTACGTAGGAATTCCGCAGTGTAGTATCCTTCCCGATACTCTTGATAATGACGAGCCCGCATCTCCCGATTTCCCGCATCGTCTAGCCCCAGTCGATCAATGGTTGTCTGGACTCTGCACCGTAGATCAGACGACAAACCGGGGTTGGGGTAAATACGACCACTAACCGGTTCAAGATGAAACCAGCCGTTTTCCACCTCAAAGGGATCGAGCACGTCAGCATATTCCCGTTTTCGGCTGTTCATTCGGGAACATGCAAGCCGATAGTTACTCCACTCATACGCCAAATCGGCCCATTGAGACTTGGCGATGAAGTGATCCACCGAGCCGCCTCCGGTAACCCGTTCAAAGAAAACAGCCAGATAGGCACAGCAGCCGTTGTACCTCGAATGCATTTCATCAAGGCAGTGCCGCCAATAGGGTTCGAGAGCGGTTTGGGGCGGCAGTGGCTGATTAAGGGCGATATTCTTCCTTCGCAACCAGGCAAGACCTTTCCGTCGCACGTTAGCATCGAACGACTCTGGTTCAGGCTGGGGGACGACATGAATCATGACAGCCACCCCTTCTTTTCCGCCACAAAGCGCCAGCGCATCCAGAACGGGTCGGTATCCGCCAGAACCGCTCGCAGACGCTGATCCAGCGCACTGGCATCATCCTTACTGAAACTCTCATCACTCAACGCCAGAGCTGCCTCTTCCATCACTCTTTCGGCTTCAAGGGAGTAGCCGGACTTCATGTCAAAAGCATGGCTGGTCAGCCAGCTTCGGACATCTCCCTTTCGGACAAACTGCATCTGTGTGAGCGTGACTTCGTTATTGACCAGATCGAGATCAAACCAGGCATCCTTCTCCCGGTTAAAAAACGGCTCCACTGAAGCCATGATCAATGGCGAATGGGTCACGGCTATCAGCTGAACGTCGGACGACGTCATCAACTGATCCATAACCCTCATCAGGGCCGGAATCACCGTGCGCTGCCATTTGGGGTGAAGATGGGACTCCACTTCATCAACCAGAAAGATCGTCTTGGCTTCCGGCTCTTCTCCCAACAACTCCTTGGCTTTTACGTGCTCTTCCCAGCACCAGACCAGAAAATAGGCCAGCGAAATGATGCGCCGCATGCCGGATGAAGCGTGAACCACCGCAACTTCCTGCCCATAGGGCATTTTCAGTGTGGGCATGTCGCGTACATCGTCCAGGCTGATACGGGTCAAGGCACCGGGAACGAGCTTTTCATCCGCGGAAGGAGACAAAACCTCCAGCACGGCAGTCAGTAAACCAAACGCTCGGCCCTTCTCTTTCTGCCATCCGGCCCAATCGCGTATCAGACCGTTGCACAGCCAGGTACCATCTTCGCGTTGCAGCCCATCCCAGACTTCTTTCGGACTGAAAACATAGGCCGGCGGCCGTTCTCTGCCTTCTTCACTTTTCGATTTCCAGTAGTTACGCGCAGGATCCCAAACGGCGAAACTGCCGTCGGCAAGCGCGTAAAACACCAGACCGGGAATTGCCGGCCGCCCATGGGGAACCGCCCAGTTCTGATTTCTCGGTTCAAAGGTGCTGGTATGGCCCTTGGTTTTTGAAGCCGCTGTAAACGAGAAATCAATCTCCGCCTTCCGCTTTTTGTCCGTAGGAAGCGCCACCTTGCCGGAGGTCAGTTTCGGATTCAGTTCCGCAGGCCATTTGCGGGTCATGGCCCACCAGGCAATATCCAGCAGGAAACTCTTCCCCAGGCCGTTGTCACCGGTCAGCAGGTTCAGTCTCCTGCCGAACTCCAGCTCCATCGTTGAAGCCGGACCGACATTGATCATCTTGAGATGTTTAATCATCGTTATTCTCCACAAAAGGTGATGATAGTGTCTTTCCCATGCCGACAATCTCCATCAGCTTCCCGTAGCTGGTCACCACGTCGTATTTCACGTGTTCGGGATCAATCTTGCGGTTGATCTCTGCGAAGAACTTGCGGGCACATTCGATTTTAGTTTGTTCGATTGCCCGTAGCTCCATGCTGGACATGGAGCCTTTGGTCTCGGCGACGAAATAGATGTGCTTGACCGAGCCTTCCCTGAAGGAAATGGCCCAGTCCGGGTTGTAGTCGCCGACGGGGGTGGGAATCAGAAAGCCTCGGGGGAGCTTTGCATAAACGACCACCTCAGTGCTAGTGTCCAGCTCTTTCACAAACTCCCGCTCAACCTTGGAGTCAGTGATCACATAATCGTAAATGTGGTTCTTCAGCTTCTCACTGGCTTTGCTGAAATCCTGCTTGCTCTGGCCTGTCGTGAAAATATCGATATCATGAGTCTCGGCAATGTTGTCGTAGCTCAGCCGCTCGATGATGATCGTGGCCTTCTGCTCATTGATAAGCCGTGAGCATTCGGCAATGAAATGCTCTGGGTTCTGTTTGAATTGCTTGAAAACCGCCGTCTGAACGCCGCTCAATATCTCAGCGACGGTCTTTCTCGTCAGTTGGGTATTTTCGGCGATTCTCCCGAGCAGATCATAGGTGACCCTGGAATGCACTGAAGTACCAAATTCTGTCTTCGTTTCTTTAACATCGAAGGCTTGACCTGACTTCAATTGGTCGTAGGTAGCTTCCGTGGTTTGCACTCCTGTTTGGACGATGTACGTAAGCGGCGTCACTCGCAGATCATTGTCCAGAATCCGGATGCTGTTTCGGATAAGTTCACGGGAATCGAATTCGACACGGTAGACCGCCTTCTGATTGATCCGGTTCCAGAGCGCCTTGAACTCCTTCTTCTCGAAGTTGGCATTCAGCGGATTGGTCTTCGGCTTGCGATCATCACCCACGTCGGGCAGCTGGGACTCGCTGAAGACGCTGTCGATCAGGCCGAAAATCTGGTCCGCATGAGGGGCAAGCTCGGGCGGAAGCGCCGCCAGAGTCCCGTTGGCTTTTGCCTCGTGGTAGGCTTCGGCAACCTGATCCGTGTCATCGGTATAGTCGTTCTTGAGCAGATACTTGTATATCTGCTTGGCCATGACCGGGGTAATTTCCACCGTACCGGTTTCCGTGGTGATGACTTTCCCGGTGAAGTAGGACTCGTCCGCCTTGCGGGGGCGTGCAGAGAGGGAGTCGCTGATCTCACGCTGAAGATTGCCGACAAAGTCCTTGTAGCTCTCGCTGGCGACAACGGTCAGGATATTCACGTCATGGACCGTTGCCGGGTTGTCCATGCGATCTCCATGCTGGTTGACGCTGATCCGCAAACCCCTGCCAACTTCCTGGCGACGCGAGATCGTGTTGTCGCTGTGCTTGAGCATGCACATGACGAAAACATTAGGGTTGTCCCAGCCTTCCCGCAGGGCGGAGTGGGAGAAAATGAACCTGACCGGTTCCGCGAAGGAGAGCAGCCGCTCCTTGTCCTTCAGGATGAGATCATAGGCATCCACATCATCGGAAAGCCCGGCGTCCTCTCCACGCGTCTTGAAGCTCGGATCGGTGAGCTTCCTGGTTTTCTTGTCGATGGAGAAGTAACCGTTGTGGGTGCGGCCAACCTGAATACCCTTCAGGTATTCCTGATACATCCCACCATCCAAGGGAAGAAGGCTCAAATATTCGGCTCTTAGTCGTTCGTATTCGTCCTCAAATATCCTGGCGTACTCTCCCTGCTCATCGGCCTGGCTGTAGTCCCGGTATTTGACCACCTCGTCGATGAAGAAAAGGGACAGCACCTTGATGCCCTGGGCAAAAAGAACCTGCTCCTTCTCAAGGTGAGCCCTGATCGCCTCCCGGATCTGAATCCGCCGGATGGCCATTTCCGTGATGTCGCCGGTTGCGTCGCCAGCGCTCAGAACATGGCCATTGGTGAACTCCACCGTGTCCTTGTTGGCGTCGATCTGGGCGATGACAAAGCCGCGATATTGGTCCAGTTCGTTGGATTCAACGAACAGATCCTTGCCGCGCTCCAGGCGTTTGACGATCCGCTTGATCCCGCCGCCCTGGCGCACCTCCATTTCGATTCGGGCAACTGGTGCCTTCTTGGAAATTTCGATGGATTCCAGGTAGAGATAGGCGTTGGTGCCAGCCAGGCCCTTGACGGCGATGCCGCGCACCGCGATTTTTTTTACCAGCTTCTGGTTGTAGGCGTCCAGGGCGTCGAGGCGGTGGATCTTGTTGTGCGTGGTCCGATGGGTGGCCGAGTAGCGCAGGATCATCAGCGGCCTGAACTTGGCCAGCGCCTCCAGCGTCTTTTTGCCCTCCATCTTCTGTGGTTCATCCAGAATCAGGATGGGGCGGTTGCTGCTGATCACATCGATAGGCTTGCGCGACTGAAAATCGTCCAGCTCGTCATAGATGCGGCGGTTATCCTTTCCCGTGGCATTGAACGCCTGGATATTGATGACCATGACGTTGATGCCTGCATCGGAAGAGAAGCTTTCCAGATGGTGCAGCTGCCTGGAGTTGTAGGCAAAGAAGCGGGCCTTCTTGCCATAGCTCTCGGTGAAGTGTTCGGCGGTAATCTCCAGTGATTTGAGCACGCCCTCACGGATGGCAATGCTGGGCACCACCACGATGAACTTGGTCCAGCCGAACCCGAAGAAGGTTTTGACGTAGCAGTAGGTCTTGCCGGTGCCGGTTTCCATCTCCACGTCAAGGTTGATCTTGCATCCGGCGCTGGACACCAGCCTGTCCGACAAGGGTAGATTCTGCCGCCGCTGCACGGCATGAATATTGGCCAGCAGCTGGACATCGGTCAGCTGGAGATCGGCGTTCTTGAAGCCGGTATGTTCAATATCCATTCCCGGCAAAGTCGGTCCCTGTGCCAGCAGCTTTTTGTTCACGCCCGGGTCGATCCGGTAGGCAATGCCAGAGGTATTTACCTGCCCCGCAAAACAGTCGACCACGGATTCCACCGCGCTGGTCTGGTAGGGCTGGACCTTGAATTTAAGCTTCATGCCTGCCCCCCGACGATTGCTTCAAAACGTTGCAGCCAAGCATCGAAAAGAGGACATTGCTCCCGCATTCTCTGTATGCCGATACTGCGTGCCACGGCAATTCCCGTTGTTGTTTTGGGAAACTCGCCATTGCGCGACCATCCGTCGAGCCGCTTGGATGGGGCTGTCACCGGGCTGTTGTTAATGGCCTCGGGCTCACCGCACTCGTTCAGGACCGCCGTGACCTTTTCTTCTGCTATATCCAGCTCAGTTGCGAGGCTTGCGCTGTCACTGAAGAGCAGTGCTTCAAATTCGTGGATGGCCATGTGGGGTATGAATCTTCGGTCCGCCCGTTGCGCAGCGAATAGTTCAACCACCGCAGCCTGGGTAGCGCCGTTGACGATCTCCGCAATCTGTGCGGGGGACGCATTCGCGGGAACCAAATCTATGCCCGGCCACTCGCGTACCCCATAAAAATCCACCAGTGTCGTCACATAGGTATCAGCACGCTGTTTGAGGTGAATTTCAAGGTCTTTCTTGACCCGCTCAAACTTCACGTCACCGCCTTTTTGTCCAGGCTTGCTGACCTGAGTCGGGGTCATGAAAACCATCTTTTGAGCAAGATAGGGCTGCAACAATGAATTGATAAAAATCTCTTCGGTTTTACCCTCAACAATAGCGATCACCTCGATAAAGTTACTCATAAACCGGCCCTCCGGAGATCACGTTCTTCATCCAGAGCTCACCAACCGAGTAACTTTTGAGCCATTCAGAATAGTCTTTTTCGTCAAGTCGCTTGAATGTAGATGCGCCGTCTTCACGATTGACAACAATAATATCGTCAATGCCGAACTGATCGATCAGAGCCGGAGACTGGGTTGCCACGATAACCTGTGTCCGTTTGGAGGCGACCTGAATGAGTTCCGCCAGAATGACGATAGCGGCAGGATGAAGCCCCAATTCGGGTTCATCCACGATAATGGTGGAAGGTGGATTTGGTTGCAGCAGCGCCGTAACAAGGCAAATAAACCGAATGGAACCGTCGGAAAGATGATAAGGCTGAAGGGGATAATCCGACCCCTTTTGCATCCAGCTGATATTGACCTCTTTTTTGGCGCCGCTCTCGCGTGGCTCAAGAATGAAGTTATCAAAGAATGGTGTGACCAAGCGAATAGCATTCAGAATATCTTTGTATTCCTTCGGATGCTTTTGCTTCAGCTTATAGAGGAATGGACCGATGTTTGCGGCATCGGTGCGCAGCACCTTGTTATCCTCGACAATCTCGTAGTTCCGCATTGCCGCAGTGGAACTCGTGTCGTGAAAGTGATAGATCTGCCACGAGGAGATGGCATCGAAAACAGGTTGGCTGTATTTGGCATCCCCCTTTTTTTCCTTTACCTCTTTGACCATGCGCGACGTGCCATCATCGCTATCTCCCAACAACCACCACCCCGTAGTCCCGCGTTCGTAATACCGCGCCTCGTCTTCAATGGCACAGGCATTACTCGGTGTAGGCACCAGCTTGAAACGGAATCCGCGAACGCCGAACCTCGTTTCAAACTCCATTTTTTCCGTCACCTTGCGGCCGTTAAAGAGAATATCGCCCGCGCCGCCGTTATCTCGTACATAACGGTTCAAATTGCCGTCGATGAGCGCCCGCAGCATTCTAAAAAAAGATATGAGATTACTCTTTCCCGCGCCGTTGCCACCCACCACCACATTCAGATTCGTCAATTCAAAATCGACGAGCGCACGGATCGATTTGAAACCCTTTATCGTTAATTTATCCAGAGAAGTTCCCATAGCGCCCCCTATATTGCCTTCACTTCGGTGCCCGGAGACATTTGCTTGAAGATCTGCTCTACGTTGATCTTGACGGCATCGGAGACAAAACCGGTATCACGGAACACAACCCTTAGCGGTTCAAACCGGGCCAGTTCCTTGACGAGGTCCTCGTTCACGCCGGTATCGAAGCAGGCGACAAGCGCGTTGTCGTCAACAAAAAACACCTGGAAAGACTTTTTAACCACGGAAGACACAGATGGCACGGAAGAATTTGGGGGGTTACTTTCTGTGTTTTCCGTGTTTTCCGTGGTGATAATGGTTTTTCGGATGGGCAGTGAAAGATCTACGCCCCAGTCCAGCAATACCTGAAAGAGCAGGTCTTCGGGCTTGCGGTCGGACTTGATGTTGTCGGTGAAAATCTTCAACTGATCTTGCTCAATGGCGTCCGGCGTATAGTAGACGTCGGCCATATTGGATGAATCGACCTTGAGGACGCGGAAGCCGACATCTTTACTCCATTTCTCGTGGCATTTTCCTGCCAGAAGCTTTTTGCCTGCTCGGCGGATACGCTCTTTTGAAACCTCCGCAATTGAAGTGAATCCTTCCTTATCAGCAATAGACCCTTTTGCACAAGGCTCAGCAATCTGAACTGATATCGTTCTGCGGTTTCCTCCATCCTCGGCGTTCTGCAGAATGACAGCGGCAGCAGTACTGCTTGAACCAGCAAAAAAATCGAGAATAATGTCGTTGCCAGAGACTTCTGTTGCAATCCCTAGCATGCGTCTCAAAAGTTTGGTTGGCTTTGGGGTATCGAAAACTGCTGCGCCAAACAACTCTTTAATTTCGGCCCCACCCTCATCAGTTGTTCCTGACGATTTATAATCCCACACATCTATAGGAACCATGCCATCCGTTTGCTCAGACAAGTAAATCTTCAAACGAGGAAATTCTGCGTTACCGTCATTGCCCCACCACAGCCGATTACTTTCCACATGTGCCTTGTGCTCTGTAAGCCCGAACTTCCAGGCGTGAGTGGGGTGGTTTACCATTTCTCCTGTAAAAGGATTCGCTATGCCATACACTAGGTTGGGACGAGCCTCTTTTGTTGCAGGATTTACATATGAGGATGTAGTCCATGGACCTTTAGGGTCGTTGTCTGGATTGCGATAGCTTGAGTCCGCCTTATCTGTTCGTTGCTCTTTGATTACAGCAAGTAGTTCGGACTTTCTAAAGGCCAAGATGGTGTCTTTTAAAGAATAGAACCGCTTTGCGTTGTTTGAACGGGTGTATCTCTTCTCCCAGGCAATCTGCGCGATGAAATTATTTTCACCAAAAATCTCATCGCAACACTTTCGTAGATTAGCAACTTCGCCATCATCAATGCTAATAAATATCAACCCATCCTCCTTGAGTAGGTTTCTTGCCAACTTCAGGCGAGAATAAACCATCGATATCCAGTCGGAATGAAACCTCCCATTGGCCTCTGTATTCGCCACCAACCTATTGCCTTCCGCATCCTTTTGGTTTGATCGAGATAAAAACTCATCCGTGTTCTCTGAGTAGTCATCCTCATAAATGAAGTCGTTACCCGTATTGTAAGGCGGGTCGATGTAAATCATCTTGACCTTGCCGAGGTAGGTCTCCTGGAGCAACTTCAAGGCTTCCAGATTGTCGCCCTCGATAAAGAGGTTCTTTGTGGTATCAAAATCCACACTCTCTTCCCGGCAGGGGCGCAGGGTCTTGGCGATGGGCGCGTTGGCGGTGAGCAGGGCTTCCCGCTTGCCTGGCCAGTTAAGGTGGTAGCGCTCCTGCGGGCCTTCCACGATGGACTCGGATAGCTCCTGCCGCAGCTGGTCGAAATCCACCGCAAGCCTCACCTTACCGTCGTCGCCCTGGGCCTCGGTCACGCAGCCGGGGAACAGCTCGCGGATACGGGTGATGTTCTCCTGGGTCAGGTTCGGGGAGTGCATTTTCATCTTTTCCATATAAAACCTCTTTCCACAAACCACGGAAGACACGGAACACACTGAAGTTAAAGCGCAAAGCGCTCTATCTGTGCTTTCGGGTGACTGCCGAAGTTGATCAGTAATCCTAATTTCAAGTTTGTTGCCTTCAGGTAATTGATTACCTGCGCTTTGTGTTCGGGTGCTATGTCCTTGACCGCTTTGATCTCCAGTATGATCTGGTCATAACAAATAAGGTCCGGCTTGTAGGTTTGCTGTAACCGCTGTCCTTTGTAATTGAGCGTCAGCTCTGGCTGCGATAGAAAAGGAATGCCCATAGCCTTCAACTCTTTCTCAAGACACTCCTGATATACAGCCTCAAGAAATCCACAACCCAACTCTCGATACACCTCGAAAACGGCCCCACGAATGGCAAAGGTTTCTTCTTCAAACAACAAATTACTCATTTCCGTGGCCTTCCGTGTTTTCCGTGGTTAATTCTTCAAGTTCTTGTTTCAGGTCACGCAATTCAGCATTAATTGCGATCTTGCGGTTAAATTGTTTCTCTTTGCGGAGCCGGGCCTCGCAACGCTCCAGCTCTCGTTGCTTGAGCCGAATGCACTCCATACGTTCCACCCGCTTTTGCAGGTCTTCACCCGGCCGTGCCGGGTACGGCATCAAGCTATCCAGCAATTTTTCGTACAACTGCCCCAAATCCATCACCAAAGGCAGAGGTTTTCTTTTAACCACGGAATACACAGACGACACGGAAGGCTTTAGTTTTTTACTTTCTGTGTGTTCCGTGTCTTCCGTGGTTACCTCTCTTGCCCAGTCACCATCGAAATATTCGCTGATAACCCATTTGCTGGCATCCGCTTCGCTCGGCCTTTTAAAGGCGGCGATGGGTTTTACTTTCCCGGCGAACCGGAGCTCAAAAATAATCGGGAAGGGAATGGCCAGGTCAATGCAACGTAGCAACTCGGGGTTGAGTTCTTCACCTTTTAGAGCGATGCTGAAGATCTGGATTTCAGGCACGGCCCGGGAAGGTTTCAGGTTGATTGTTTCCGGGGCAAGCTTGTGCTGCCAGACAATCTGTTCCACCTGCCGGATAAACAGCTGCCTGACGGCAGCACTGGGAGTTCCGTGCTCGTAGATTTTGTTCTTAGGAAGCACGCGTCCGAACTTCGCCGATTCCGGATATTGATAAACCACGGAAGGCACGGAAAGCACTGAAGAATGCTTTTCTGATTTTCCTTTCTGTGTATTCCGTGTGTTCCGTGGTTCCATTATTCTTCTTCCTGAATAACGAGAAAGGCGACGAGCTCGAAATCATCAAGCCCGGCGATGGTGTTTACCAAGGCCGTGGTCTTGCCGCCGGAGAACAGGCTGTCCAGATCCTTTTCCTCCTTGACGTCGATCATCGAACGAATGGCGGTACTTAGCAGATCGGAACAGGCCTTCATGTTCCGGCCTTCGTCGGTCTGCTGATTGAACAGGCGACAGACGGCCTGAATGGGTTCCGGTTGTCCCTTGCAGCTGGATCGCACCAGGTCGAGCAGTGTTTTGACCTCGGTGTGGTTGGCGATGACTTGGCCGTCGCCGGAGATATAGATCAGATAGTAAGGATGCAGCCGGTTCTGCTGATTGATGTTGACCGCATGGTTGCGGTTGCGCAGGGCGAAGATAACGCCGGGGTGCAATCCCATTGCAGGCCGGGCTGGGACAACCGCGTGCATGCCGTTGGGCACGTTGGCAAGATCGCCATTGGTTTTGACGTAGTTCAGCAGGTCCATGCGGAAGTCGTTCAGGCCGAGATCGGTGATGGATACTCCGGTCTTCAGATCTTCCAGTTCGATCACTTCTTCCTGCAGCCGCCGGAGTTGCTCTTTCCGATACGAAATCTCGCTGCTTTTTGCCGTGAGGACGTTGTCGTCGCCGGTGGCCGTCACGTCGGCAATGACCATCCGGTTTTCGACCCGTTCCTTGAGGTTGATGTATTCATCCAGGGAAATATCGGGCCAGTAGTTCACCAGCTGGATGGTCTTGTTGATCGAGCCGATGCGGTCGATCCGGCCGAACCGCTGAATGATGCGGACCGGATTCCAGTGGATGTCATAGTTGACCAGGTAATCGCAGTCCTGAAGGTTCTGCCCTTCGGAGATACAGTCGGTGCCAATCAGCAGATCCAATTCAGCTGGTTCATTGGGCAGCACCTGAGCCTTCTCCTTGGCGCGAGGAGAGAAAAGCGTCAAGAGCGACTGGAAATCATAGTTCTTTCTGAGGGTTGATTTCGGCGCATCCTTGCCGGTTACTTTTCCGGTGTGCAGCCTCTGTGTTGTCAGTAGGGTGTCCGCCAGGTTGTTGTAGAGATAATTCGCCGTATCGGCGAAGGCAGTGAAAACAAGGACTTTTCTATTGCCGTCATTGATAGGGTTTTCAATCTTGCTGAGAATCAGGGCCTTGAGGTGTTGCAGCTTGGCGTCGTCCTCGGGAGTGACTTTTGCCATGGACTCCAGCAAGGCGTTAATGACTTCCAGATCAACCTTCAGATCGTGTTCCCACGATGGAAGATCCATGTCGGCAAGGTTTATCTTCACCTTGCCGCCGATCTCGGCGTCATCCGGAACCGGGATATCGTCCTCTTCGGCTTCGAGGTTTGCCAGGCTATCGGTCCAGTCAGAGACACTGCCAGCATCGCCTGCAACCCTGAATGAATCTATTTTGCTCAGGGTGCGGGTGTGGTTTTCGTGCAGGCTTTTCAGGGTGAGCCGAAAAGCCTCAACCGAGCTTTCCAGTCGCTTGAGCAGATTGGTCGTCATCAATGCCTGCAGGCTTCGTTCGCGGTCTGCCTGCTTCAGTTTCCCTTTGCCACCTTCCACCTGCGTGTCGTACAGGTCTTCATATTTTTTGAGCCGACTGGGCAGGATGTAGCTGATCGGGGCATAAACGGCGAGCTTGAGCAGCGAGAGCTGTTCAAAGATCTCGTTAAAGCTCATGACATCCGTGCGCCCGGTCAGTGGCGAATGGAATGACAGCGGTTTGCGGCGCTCGGGAAACTGGCCTATGTCACTGGTGTCGTAGAAGGTCTGGATGTGCTTGCGCGAACGGGCAATGGTGACGCTGTCAAGCAGTTCAAAGAAGTCAAAATCAAGGGCATCCAGAATGGCCCGCGCCGTGCGATCCTCGGGTGCCAGTTTTGACCACTGGTTGAAGACCGCTTGGGCATTACGGAAGATTTCTTCCACCGACCTGCCCGTGCGCAGCTTCTTGCTGAGATTTTCAGAGTCGCCCTCGTAAGCAAGCGCGAGTTGGTTGCGTAGATCATTGAAGCGGTTGTTGACCGGGGTGGCGGACAGCATCAGAACCTTGGTTTTGACGCCCTGGCGGACGACCTGGTTCATCAGTTTCTGATAGCGGGTTTCCCGGTCCTTGACGGCATCGTTGTTGCGGAAATTATGTGATTCATCGATGACGACCAGATCATAATTGCCCCAGTTAACGCGGTTCAGAGGAATGCCGAACGACTCTCCCGAGGTGCGGGACAGGTCGGTGTGGCACAGAACGTCATAATTGAAGCGGTCCCTGGAGAAACTGTTGGTCGTCAGGTTGCTGTTGTAATTCAACCAGTTGTCCGCAAGTTTCTTGGGGCACAGCACCAGCACCGAACGGTTGCGCAGTTCGTAATATTTCACAACGGCCAGAGCCGTGAATGTTTTACCAAGCCCCACACTGTCGGCCAGGATGCAGCCGTTGTAGGTTTCCAGCTTGTTGATAATGCCTATTGCAGCATCACGCTGAAAATTGAAAAGCTTGTTCCAGACCAGCGTATCCTGATAACCTGTACGGTCGTTGGGAAGGACGTCTTCGTCGATATCATCGAGAAAGTCACTGAAGATGTTGTAGAGCATCAGGAAATAGATGCGCTCGGGTGAATTTTCCTGATAGACCGACTCGATATGATCACAGATTGCGGTGGTTACATCTTCAAGTTTTGTCGGGTCACTCCAGATCTGATCAAAAAGCTGAAGGTATGTCGATGTGAAAGCCGTCTCGTCTACCCGATTGACGATGTTGGAAACGGCATCACCCTGCTGATATCCCAGATCAACAGCGGTGAAACCATGCAACGGCATATACGCCGCTTCCAGCGAAGGCCCCTGAATACAAGCAAACTGCTGCATCGGGGATTTGGTCTTGTTTGAGCGGAATTTGGCTTTTCGGCGCATCCATTCGGCACACTCGCGGGCGATAGCTCGCTGGGTGAGCGTATTGCGAAGCTGGATTTCAAATTCGGAGCCGTAGAGGCTGCGTTCCCGGTTGGCCTTGGGGATAAAAAACTCTCGGCGTTCTTTTCTGAGTTTGTCGGTGACTTCGTTGGGGACGAATGTTGGTGCTGTGAAAATGAATTCCAACGACTCAACCTTTGCGAGCTCGGACTTTAAAGCTTCATAGGCATAGATCGAAAAGCACGATGCCGCGATTTTCAATTTGGCCTTGGGGTGAATGGAAGCCTTCAGATCGTCGCCCAGCAAAGAATTGATGTTGTCAATGATTTTCATGCCCAAAATCCTTTATTCCTATTCGCTTCTCCATCAGACTGTTCTACACATCTACATATCTTTGTAAACTTCAAGAAATCCAATGATGGGCAGTCATCACGCATTTGTCGGCTCAACATAAAACGGTCTCAAATCTATTGGGGCAGGGGCAGATTGTCAAACGCTTTTACTTGGACAGGACTGCAAGAGTCTGCTCTTGAGAGAAGTTCTGAGAGAAAAGGGGATTGATGCACGAAGGGCGCGTTGCCTATTGGCGACGCGCCCCCGTTGTGTGGTGTATGGTTTCTCTTCTAGATTCCTGTCATGACCCAGTGGAAGATACTGGGGACGAGCATGAAGAGGGCCAGGGCGACGGTGCCCAGCAGGGCTCCGCCCCAGGTCCAGCAGGCGCAGCCGGTGGCGGGCGCGGCTGCCGCCGGCTCGG
>CAZIUE010000005.1:0-233811 GCA_964542535.1 uncultured Pelobacter sp.
AGTTGGTGGCCCGCCGCAGGGCGCGGGAGACGTTCTCGATGCCCCCCAGGTCGGTACTCAGGCCCGTGCCGTTACTTGTGCTTCCCTTGTCCATCAGCTTGTTCAGTTCGGCGTAGGCCTCGGTGAACAGCACGGAAAGGGGGGAACTGGCGAAACGGTCCACCTGGGAAGCAATGGTTTCAAAGCGGGACGATTTCCAGAACAGGTCCATGAAGCGCTCCGATTCGCTGTTGGCGCGGTGCACCTGGAACAGCTTGAACAGGATGATCGCCCAGGAGACCACGGAGAAGAACAGCAGCAGGATCAGGACCAGTTTGACGACGATACCGGCGTTGAGAAGCAGGGCCACGATGAGCACCTCCGGATGAGTGAAATATCAGGGAAAGCTAGTCCGAACACGGAACCAAGTCAAGTCAAAATCAGTACAGTTCCGGCCTGCGATCGGTGAAACAGGGTATCCGGGCGCGCCAGTCAGCCATCTCATCCATATCCAGGTCGGCACAGATTTCCGTCTCCGCGGTACCGGCCTCTGCCAGGATTTCCCCCCGGGGACCGATGAGCATGCTCATACCGAAGAAGTCCAGTTTTCCGACGGTGCCGCAGGTGTTGGCCGCGACAACAAAGAGCTGGTTCTCTATGGCCCGGGCCAGCAGAAGAGTCCTCCACTGCTCCTCCCGCGGTCGGGGCCACTGTGCCGGGACGCAGAGGATCTCGGCTCCCTCGACGGCAAGCCGGCGCGACAGCTCGGGAAAACGCAGGTCATAGCAGACGATGACACCGATTTTTCCCATGGTGGTATCCGCCAGGAGCCAGCCATCTCCTGCGGAGAATATCCGGTCCTCCCCCAGCAGTGAGAAGAGGTGCATCTTGCGGTAGATGCCGGCAAGCCTGCCGTTGTCGATCAGATGGACGGAGTTGAACACCCTGTCTCCGTTCGGTTCGGGCATGCTCCCCACGATCACCAGGCCCAAGGTTTGAGATAGAGCCATCAGCTCCTCTACGATGCCGGCGGTTCGCCTGGCAAGGCTGGGAAGGGTTTTCCCGGTAAAACCGCTCGACCACATCTCCGGCAGCACGGCCAGACGTGCCCCCTGCTTGGAGGCTCGCCTCAGTGCCTCCCGCGCATGGAGGAGGTTGGCGTCAATGTCGCCCGGGATAATGGAGAACTGGATTGCGGCGGCGCTGATCATGAAACGGCTCCTTTACATGCTTGAGTGGCGATCTATTTCTAGAGCGGCATACGCAAACGAGCCCGGCAGAGTGCTCCGGGCTCCATCTGGAGTGGCGTTGTTTCAGCTAATTACAGCTCTTCAAACTCCCCATCCCCGGAGCTTTCGCCATTACAACAACCGTCATCTTCAACTTCCAGCCCTGTATCGTCCTCTTTCAACCTCTCGAGGAAACGCTGGTTGTCGCAGATGGTTTGGCGTACATCGGACAGCAACTGCCGGATAGCATCGCTTTCAGCGGGGAGCGGGGACATGGTTGCAGGCTTGGTCAGCGTTTCATGGCTGCCAGGTAGTGTTCTGCGTCTTTGGCTGCCATGCAGCCGGATGCGGCGGAGGTCACTGCCTGGCGGTAGATGTAATCCTGAACGTCCCCCGCAGCAAATACCCCTTCAACGCTGGTGGCGGTCATGTTGCCGTCGACGTTTGCGCATTTAGTACGGATATAGCCGTTGGTCATCTCCAGCTGCCCCTCGAACATCTGCGTATTGGGAGAATGTCCCACGGCGATGAAGATGCCGTGCAGCGCGATCTCCTTGGTTGACTGCCCGCCCTTGTGGCGGATACGCATACCGGTGACGCCGCTGGCATCGCCAAGCACCTCGTCCAGCACATGGTCCCACTCTATGGTGATGTTCCCGGTTTTCGACTTTTCTATGATCAGGTTGGCAAGATACTTTTCAGCCCTGAACTCGTCACGACGATGCACGATCGTTACGTGCCGCGCGATATTGGAGAGGTAGAGAGCCTCCTCCACCGCGGTACTGCCACCGCCGATAACCGCCACATCCTTGCCGCGGTAGAAGAAGCCGTCACAGGTGGCACAGCCCGAAACCCCCTTGCCGAGAAAAGCCTGCTCCGAGGGGAGCCCCAGATATCTGGCCGATGCGCCGGTGGCGATGATCAGGGCATCACAGGTATAGGCAGCCGAGTCCCCTTCCAGCAGAAAGGGGCGCCGCCCCAGATCCGCACGCACGATGTGATCATAGATGATACGGGTGTCGAAGCGCTCGGCGTGCAGCCGCATCCGCTCCATCAGTTCAGGGCCCTGAACACCCTGATAATCCCCCGGCCAGTTGTCCACCTCGGTGGTTGTGGTGAGCTGTCCCCCCGGCTGCAGACCGGTGATAATCGTGGGGGAGAGGTTGGCCCGGGCGGCGTAGATGGCCGCGGTATAACCAGCCGGCCCCGCGCCCAGAATGAGCAACTGGTGATGGGTCGAATCCATAAATCCTCCTGCGAGCATGAATAGCGGCACAGTAGCAGCAAATCACGCCCTTGCCAAGGGGGTTTGCCGGTGGAGCGCAACAGTCAAACCCAGGACACGCCGATCGCACGTTGGCCAGTGGCAGAACGTCAGTCGCTCATATGGCACATGCCTATTTTATTGGACCAACCAGATAGTAAGGGTGGGGGCAGGCAGCGGACAGACCGTTACCCCATGCAGACAAAGTCACCGATACAAGGCGCCGCGCAGAAGGCATGCCTGAAAACTTCGCAGGTGCTGAATTACATAAGACAGCTGGCCTGAATGGCGCGCTGGGAGAAGAAAACCGGAGGTTATGATGACAAATAACAAAGGCAACGAATCAATCAAGCTTCGTTGCCCGAATCGCCCCGGAAAGGACTCTGGCAAAGGTCAGAAGGCCTTGCCCGCGAAACCGTTGTACTGGTCCGCGGATGGATCGATCTTCTTGCCGTTTGCATCGGTTCCCTTGAAGGTAAACGTCAAATGGTTCGTGTCTATGGTGCCGTCTCCGCCACTGTTCTGGGATATGGGGAAGTATACGGTGGCCTCTTTGCTAACCGGATTGTAGGTCACCTTGGTTGCAATGACGGATGAACTCCTGTCGGTGGCACGGTAGAGGCCATTATCGTACAGTCCCGCGATCGCTCCTTTCGAGCGCCCCACCGACCAGTTGGCAATATTGGTAACCGACTTAATGTCCATCTCCGAGTCGAACTTGAAGGTCATGGAAAACTGTACGCTCGAAGAAGGCGTGACAAAACTGGGATCAAGCGCCAGCAGAGAAACACTTCCGAGAGACGTATTGAGTGTACTCTGCTTTTGATTTATGCCGACAATTTTTGGCTGATTAATAAGGACTTGCAGGTCACCGGCCAGGTTATTGCCTTCGCTGGTACCCAAAGCCTTCAGCTTTTTTATCATATCCTTTGTGGAGTCGGTTTTGCCCAAAGAAGCATACGCGTTCCCCAGTTCATACATCGTGGCTGCCGAATTTCGTTTCAGAGACAGGGCTTTGTTCAATTGCGTGACGGCTCCGCTATAGTCTCCCTGCTTACTCAGGGCGGTTCCCAGCCCATAGTAGGCATTGCTGTCATTGGGTGCTATCCTGATGGTCTTGCGAAACGCCTCTTCAGCCTCCTTGGGTTTGTTCAGGTTGTTGAGCTGCAACAGACCAAGGGTATAGATGGGAAGGGAATTGGTTCGATCCGACTGGCTTCCCTTTTTGAGAACCTTCTCGGCCTCGGTGTAGTTCTTGTTGTCGATGTATATGCTGGCCAGATCGACGTAGGTATCCCCCTGGCTGCCGTCAATCTCAAGGGAGATCTTGTAGGCGTTGATCGCCTCGGTAGTTTTTCCCAACTTGAGGTCTGCCTTGGCCAGATAGTTGTATGCATTAATGTTATCGGTGTCGTATGCCGTAGCAAGGCGGAACGATGCGGCGGCGGCCTTGTAATTTCCGTTCTGGTACTGGGTCAGGCCGGCGGACAGGGCATTGTTGGCGGCACTATCCCGATAGGTCGTCTGGTTTATGGATAAGGCGGAAAACAGCTTTGCGGTGCCGTTTGAAAGATAGTCCCAATTCATGGCAGGCTCTCCCTATGAATTTGGTCGTCACACGGAAGACTCGTGTGGTAGAGTTCGTATCGGCAGAATCGGTGCGACACTTGAGCACCTGTGCACCTTGATTTCACAGGGGAAATACTCACCGGAAAGAACGACAATGAAAACCAATTCGCGTGGAACGCCTGGGGAGCATGAGAGCAACTTCAGCAGGGGAGTGCGGCTGCACAGAGAAGGACGACTCCAGGAAGCGCTGGCGTATTATGCATTGGCGCTCCAGGAGAATATCAGGTCCGACATCCTGCTCAACATGGGGGCGCTGCTCCATGACCTGGAGTTGTACACCGAGGCCCTCTCCGTGTATGGGCATGCGCTGGAACGTTCCCCGGACTCCGCCCAACTGCAACACAACAGAGCCAATACCCTGCTGGCCTTGAACAGGTGTGAAGAGGCCATTCAGGGCTACCAGAAAGCGGCGAATCTGCTTACGGACGATCCGGAGCCGCTGATTCCCATGGGAATGGCCATGGAGCGACTGCTGCGTCACGAGGAGGCACTGGAGTGCTATGACACTGCCCTGAAACGCGACCCTGACTGCGCCGAGGCTCACTGGAACAGGTCGCTTCTTCACCTGAAACTGGGCAACTACGAGGAGGGGTGGAAAGAGTTCGAATGGCGCTGGAAGAAGAGAGGGTATACGACGGCTGCACGTGATTTCGGTGTCCCGGGCTGGGACGGTGAACCCCTTGAAGGAGGGACCATTCTCGTCCATGCCGAACAGGCCTTTGGCGACACGATTCAGTTTTCCCGCTATCTTCCCCTTGTGGCGGAGCGGTGCAACCGTCTCATTCTGGAAGTGCCTCTCCCCCTCTGCGAACTTTTGCGAAGCGTTCCAGGCGTGTCGGACGTATTCCCGGCCGGTTCTCCCTTGTCCCCCTGTGATCGCCATGTACCGCTGATGAGCCTCCCCGCTCTCTTCGCGACAAACGTTGACACGATTCCCCGAGAAGTCCCCTACCTCGGCGCACCAACCGAACGCAAAAAGCGCTGGCAGCAGCTCATCGAACCATATTCGACATTCAGGGTTGGCGTTGTCTGGGCCGGACGCAAACAACCAGACCCCCTGCGTTCGTGCCGCCTGTCAGACCTCGCTCCTCTGACACATATTCCGGAAACCACTTTTTTCTCCCTTCAGTTGGACGAAGCCGCTTCCCAGATCACGTCACCACCACTAGGCATGACAATCGTCGATCTGACTTCGCACATCCATGATTTTGCCGACACGGCGGCCCTCATCGAACATCTGGATCTGGTTATCACCATTGACACATCGACGGCCCACTTGGCTGGTGCCCTGGGAAAACCGACGTACGTGCTTCTGCCGTACATCGCCGACTGGCGTTGGATGCTGGGACGTTCCGACTCCCCCTGGTATCCCACCCTGCGCCTGTTCCGGCAGAGTTCACGCGGCGACTGGCATGGGCCGATACGGGAGATCGCCGCCACGTTGGGAAAAGTGCTGACAAAGCCGGACAGACCTGCGTGCTGCCGCGATATCGCCGTACCATCCGGGGCGGCCATGGAGCGCTACCATCGGGGAGTCACCCTGCTTGACGGCAGGCGCTTCGACGAGGCACACGCACTACTCGCTCAAGTCGCCCAGCAGTCCCCTCATTGGAGCCCTCCCCTTGTTGCCTTAGGCTTATGCTGCTACCACCAGGGGAGTGCTGCCCGGGCAGAAGAGTATTTTCGCAAGGCCATTTCCTGTGACAGCCATAATGGTGAGGCGTATCGCTGTTTGGGACTTCTGATGAACGAACAGGAGCGATACGGGGAAGCACGCGTTCTCTTCTCAACGGCGCTCTCTCGTGCGCCGAACGACTGCAACCTCCAGCGCTTCCTGGGGGATGCGCTCTTTGGTATGGGCAATCATGCCGACGCCGTCCAGTGGTACAACAAGGTCCTCGAAAAAGGCCCCGCTGATGTTGAGATTCTCCTGAACCTTGGTGCGGCACATGAAGTCCTGAACCAGTTTGATGCGGCGCAATGCTCACTTATGAGAGCCATCGAGTTGTCCCCTGGGGATCACCGTGCATATCTGAACCTGGGAGCAGTGTTTCTCTCCCAGAACCGACTGGAAGAGGCTGATTATTATTTTCAAAAAGCGCGTGAGCTTCGGCCCGCTGACGCAACTATTCGTTGGAACCAGGCGCAGCTTTCATTGATCCGTGGAAACTATCGAGAAGGGTTTCAGGAATTTGAAACACGTTTTATCAAGAAGAGCCCGGTGAAAGTCGACCTGTGCGGTCTGCCGCTTTGGGACGGATCGTCACTTTTGGGAAAAACGTTGCTCGTGGTGACCGAACAGGCCTTTGGCGACGCCCTACAGTTTTGCCGTTTCCTGCCGTTACTGGCCCACCAGGGGGGACGGATTTTCTTGCGGAACACGCTAAAACCGCTCAAAAGCCTGTTGACGACGCTACCGTTCCTGGAGCGCGTGATCTCCCCCGGAGAAGCGCTGCCCCATTGTGATTGGGCCGTGCCAATGATGTCAATTCCACGCCTTTTGAGCACAACCTTGGAGACACTGCCGAGCGATGTTCCCTATCTTTTTCCCGACAGCGAACGATGCAGATGGTGGCAGGACTATCTGCGAAACGATTCTGGTTTCAAGGTGGGCATTGCCTGGAGGGGACGCAGCAAACCGGATCCCCGGCGAACCGCTGACGTGGAGTGTTTTTCGATTTTATCGGAAATCCGGGGGGTTTCCTGGTATTCACTGCAGGTTGCGGAGAAAGGAGAGCAACAATCCGATGTTCCGGCTGGCCTGACGTTGAGGGATTTGACTCCGCTGCTCACTGACTTTTCGGAAACGGCTGCGCTGATGAGCCACCTGGATCTGGTACTATCCATTGACAGTGCCGTTGCCCACCTGGCAGGCGCCCTCGGCAAACCGACTTGGCTCTTATTGCCCTTTTCCCCAGACTGGCGTTGGATGCTGGAGCGGACCGACTCCCCCTGGTATCCCACCCTGCGCCTGTTCCGTCAGCCATTCCCCGGAACATGGCATGCCGTGTTCGCTGAAGTAGCTGTAGCACTGAAAGGAGTACTGAAGGCTCAGGGGGTTGCCTGCTGACACCACGCCCTCCACATCTGACGGTACGCCTCCTCCATCTTGCGGGCAAAACCTTGAAGATCCATCAGCGATGAACTCAGCATCATTGCCCGCAGATTCCTCCGATAGTGGTGCAGGCGTTCCGTATCCTGTGCCAGGGCAACGGCAATAGCCACATAGGTATCTTCATTTTCGGCAATCAGCTCGGGGATACCGACACTAGTCAACAGACTGGCGCTCACCCGCGAGGCATGTGTATTTCCCGCAAGCGTAATAACCGGCACTCCCATCCAGAGGGCCTCGCAGGTTGTGGTCGTACCGTTGTAGGGGTGGGAGTCAAGGGCCATATCCCCCTCAGCCAGGGCCTCCAGATGGGCATGCACCGTTTCCGTCCTGTCCTTGAACATCAGACGTTCCGCCGTGATCCCCCGCTGCGCGAACAGATCCAGCATCTCCATTTTGAATTCAGGATCATTGGCGAGGGCGCGATCCTTGAGGGCCAGGCGGGAGCCGGGAACCATCCGCAGCACCTTGCACCAGAGATCGAGGAGAGGCTCGTTCAGTTTGGCAAAATTATTGTAAGCAACAAAGGTTACCGTTCTCCGCTCCACCAGGGGAAGGGGCGAGAGTTCCGGTGAATCGAGCGGCGGATGGTAGCAGATGAAACTGCCAGGCAGACGGTACAGATGCTCCGAATGCAGGCCTTCGGTCATGCCGGGAGGATCAGCCACGGCATCGGTAATGCGATAGTCCATGGTGGGAAGACCGGTGGTGTTGGCGTACCCCAGCCAGGTCACCTGCACGGGAGCCGGTCTCTTGGCAAAGATTGGCAGGCGATTGCAACGAGTGTGGCCGCCCAAATCCACCAGGATGTCGATGCGGTCTTCGCGAATCACCCGACAGACCTCCTGGTTGCTGATCCCGTAGATCTTTCTCCAAGAGCATGGACGTCGCCGGAACTGTTCCGTGACGTAATCCTCCTTTTCAACATTTGAATAAATGTACACGTCAACGTCACTCTGATTATGGAGGGTCAGCAGCGGCTCAATGAAGAATGCCACGGGATGACTGCAGAAGTCGGATGAGACGTAACCGATACGCAGCCTGCGTTCCGGGCGAAGTTCATTATCAAACTGACGCCACGGCTCTCCCGCGGCCCTGCAGCATCCCTCGGCCCAGCGAAGGTGTTCGGTGAAGATGAATTCCGGCGAGTGGTCGGCCGTGCAGAGAAAATTCATCAGGTAGTTGGAAAAATATGCGTCATCCTGATCCGACAAGGCCAATGCCTGTAGATACCAGTCTACGGCTTCATCCGCCCTGCCGCGTTCCTTAAGGAGGCCTGCAAGGTAATTGCAATAATGATGTGCCTTTGGATCATAATGGACGGCTTTTCGCAGCGAACGCTGAGCCGCGGACATATGGCAATTTGCTTCATGGAACAGCGCAAGATGATAATAGGCCTGGGCACTGTCAGGTTGCAGACGCGTCGCGCGCTGCAGAGCCTGGCCGGCCGACAGCATGTCATGAAGAACTTGGCACACCTGACCAAGATACAGCCATGCGGCATAATTTCTAGGATCAGCGACAACCTGCCCTCGGAAAAAGGACGCAACAGAGTCCAGGCGTTCGGCTTTGGTATGGAAGGAAACAAGGTCGGGATACAACGCTTCATGGGGCATCTCGTTGCAGAGCGCCATCATGGCATCCGCGGCCACGGCAAAATCGCCGCGCGAAGCCGAAACATGGGCCAACATGTAACGTGCTTCCCTGTTCCCAGAATCGAACTCCATGACGCTCCGACATATCCGCTCTGCTTCATCAATTCGCCCGGATTCAAGGTGAAATCGAGCCATATCCAGCAATTTAGCAAGATACGGCTCATTAACCTGGATATGGTTCTGCATGTAATTCATGCCTCCTTCCCTATCAGGGTCTTTGGGGGTCGCAAAAAAGACTAAAGCCCCGTGCGGGTCGCACCGATAGCCTTAAATAACAACACCGTGGCAAGAATGCCACATAAATCCAGAAAGGAGCACCACAATGGCAAACTCGATTTCTCTCACCGCTGGCATGAGGAACAACCTGTTGGCCCTGCAGAACACCAACAAGCTGATGACCCAGACCCAGAACCGTCTCTCCACAGGCAAGAAAGTCAATTCGGCACTGGACAATCCGACCAACTTTTTCGCCGCCCAGGCGCACACCAACCGTGCCAACGACCTGACCAACCGTAAGGACAGCATGGCTGAGGCGGTACAGGGTGTAACCGCCGCCGATGCAGGTATTACCGCCATCACCGCCCTGATCGAGTCGGCACAAGGTATCGCGTCCGCCGCACTCGCTTCCGCCAGCGTGACTGACCGCGCCAACTACGCCGTCACCTACAACGAACTGATGGGGCAGATCAACAAACTGGCCAGTGACTCCGGCTACCGCGGCACCAACTTCCTGACCGACGACAACCTGACCGTGGAATTCGCTCCTGCTACGGGCGGCGCAACCCTCAAGATCGAAGGTTTCACCGCCACCTCAGCCGGTCTCTCGCTGCAGACGGTTGGCGTCGGCAGCACCCACGGCACCACTTCAGCGTCCGCCACAGCCGCAACAAACGCCACGCTGGGAACCAGCGTCACTTGGGACTCCAGCGTTACCGCTGACGCAAACAAGGCCATCCAGAGTTCCGCGAAACAGCTGGAAAACGCGCTTTCCACCCTGCGCTCCGAGTCGTCCAAGCTGTCCGCCAGCCTGAGTATCGTTACCACTCGCCAGGACTTCACCGACACCATGATCAACACCCTCAAGACCGGTGCCGACAACCTGACCTTGGCCGACACCAACGAAGAGGGCGCCAACATGCTGATGCTGCAAACCCGCCAGAGCTTGGGCACAACATCCCTGAGCCTCGCCTCCCAGGCGGCCCAGGCAGTACTCCAGCTGTTCTAATCCAACACCAGATAACACTGCCCTAATAGATGGGGGAAGAAGCTTTTCTTCCCCCATTTATGTATGTCACGGAGGCGCCCCATGAGTTCTGACAGGCTTTCCGCTATACAGCAAACCATTCATCTCGGCACACGCAGTTTCAACCAGCCACAGGTTCAGGCGCATCATCAGACGTCATCTCAAGCGGAACCTGAAACTGCTATTACCAACGACCAGGTTTCGTTTGATATCGACTCTTCCCGCCAAAGCCTCGATACGTTGCAACGTATTGGGCGGATTTCCGGTGCCCTCAATGAGACCGCCATTCGCATCAGGGATACAGGCGAAAACCTGAGATCCTCCGCCGATATCGTGTCCAGGATGCACGGAGAGTTGAACAAAATTGTAAAAAATTATCCTCCATTTTCCCAAGATGACCAGGAACGCAGAAAAATCCTGATGAGTTACATATCTCTCAGGAAACAGATTGAACAACTGACCGTCCCCCCTCCTCCTCCTCCCATCTACGAAAGAGTTGAAAGCATGTGGCAGGAGTTGTTCGCTCAAACCGAGGGAAAGATCGGAACCCCCGACCTGCCAGAGAACGCAGCTGACAGCGCTGTACAGACTGCGGCAACCCAGGTCTCCGCTACTCACGACACGATTAACCGCTTGCTAGAAACCATACAGACGTCTCTATCATAAGGTCCCCCATGTCGCTCAAAATAATCCTCAAGGCACAGGAAAAGGTGATCATCGGAGCTGCTGTCCTGCGAAATGGGAACCGGAACACGGAACTGTATGTAGAAAATACGGTTCCAATTCTTCGCCAGAAGGATATCCTCAGAGAGTCTGAAGCGAATTCACCAGCGCGGCGCGTTTACTTTGCCATACAATTGATGTATATTGATCCAGAAAAACGTCAGGCGCATGTAGACACTTTTTTTCAGCTGGTTCATGATATTGTTGAAGCAGCACCAAGCACGCGCAGATTAATCGTCAAACTATGTGAGCAGGTTGCCGCGGCCCAGTTTTATCAGGCACTCAAGACGGCACGGGAACTTATCGATTACGAAGAGGAGATAACGGCACATGTCTGATCCCCGCACAGCGTATGAACAGCAGAGCAAACAATTCATGTCACCCAGGGAGTTGGAAGCTTCGGTTCTGACAAAGGCGGGGTTAAAGCTTAAACAGTGCCAGGAGAAGTGGGATACAGCCGAGCGAAACGCCTTGCTTGACGAGGCAATACGCTACAATCAGAAAGTGTGGAGTTTTTTCCAGTCAGAGCTTTCCATGCCGGACAACCCCCTCCCAAAAAAATTAAGGGAAGACATTCTTAATCTCAGCTTGTTTATTGACAAACGGCTCTTTGAGGTGCTGGCCTTCCCCAACGACCCTGAACGACTCACTATCGTAATTGACATCAACTTCAATATAGCCGCCGGTTTACGTACAAAACCACCCGAGGAATAGTCATTTTCCTGCTATTCCGTTTTTTTGCCATTCATCAGCAGAAGCGTTTCAGCACTGCAACTCCCTGCTTTTCGGGAGACTGCTACAAGCTTTTCCGCAAAGGTTTGTTGTCCCGCCTGTAACAGTTTCCCGGTTACGTCATGAATGTAACGGGAAAATTCGACGTGATTGTCCAGCAACCCTCGAAATTCATGCAATGCTTTGTCACCGTCCCCATTGGCCGCCCACAGAATCCCGCGCATAAGCACCAGAAGTGGATAGTCTGGATTATGAGCCAAAAAACGTTCAACCTCCGCAAGTGCTTCACCGATATTCCCCAGACAGAGTTGACAGAGCAGGTAATTCACTTGGGCTTCCCTGTAGTCCTGCTTCAATTCCATGGCCCGTTTGGCAGCGTCACGCCCCTCTTTAAACATACCCATTTGCAGACAGACATGCCCCAAGTTGAAATGTGCCAGTGGAGAAGCAGGATCAATCCGCAGTGCGCTCTGCCATAGAGACATGGCTTCTTCGTACTTTTTCACACCGGCAGCCTGGATGGCAAGCTCAACGATCGCCTTCGGAGACCCACCCGTTTCAACCAGCTTACGTTTACCCAATTCATAATAGTGCTGCAACTTTCGCTGCTGCCGTTCATCGTCCAGATAGCCGTAATGATGCACTACAAAAGGGGCTGAAAGAGTAGGTATTCCCTGACGCTCCAGCGAGGGCTCAACCATTTCATGCAGCGGGTTCTCAAAGCGAAGAGAAGCCTGGTTGGGAAACAGGCGCGTCTTTTCGCTGGGCATCCATCCTCGCCCGACCTCTTCCAAAGGGTATTCTCCCCGATTGGCTCGCCATGTTTCCAGGTCAACCCTGTTCGTGTAATTACGGCTAACAACAGAGAAAGCAACGTTACCCGAAGGCGATGAACGGACCAGGGAACGAATCGTATCGTAATCCTGAGCCGAAATCACCTCGTCTGCATCCATTGCCAGAATCCATTCGCCGCGCGCCTCGTTGAGCGAGGCATTGCGGGCGGCCGAATAGTCGTCAGTCCAGGGAATGCGGATGACACGGGCCCCAAAAATGGCGGCAATTTCACACGTTCTATCGATTGAGCCGGTATCGGCAATAACCAGCTCATCGACAACAGGCAACAGGCTCCTGAGGCAGCGGGGCAGATTTTTTTCTTCGTTCTTCACGATCATGCAGAGCGAGATTGTTCCTCCCTCACGCTCCCGTTCGCGAGATACGGTGACAGGGCCCAATCTGTCGCGCACCGCTTGAGCAGCATCCAGAAAGCCCTCTCCCCACTTGCAGGTCACCAGGACATGTTCAACAACCGCCATCGCATCCTGGAAGCGTTCAAGACGCAGCAAAAGATCTATATGTATGTACGCCAGGGTATCACTATCAGGATAGAAATGCCTCGCTTCCGCCACGGCACGCTCGGCTGCGACAAGCTGATCCTGACAAACGATGCTGGCATGATACCGTTGCGCAACGCCTATATCAGCCGGATCAAGGCGGAATGCCCTTTCAAGCAGTAGTACGGCTACCGACTCATCTCCCGACAAACGGGCAACTTCGGAAAACCCTAGGAAACCAAGCGCATGTGACGGCCGGCGCGAACAGAACTGCTCGAAAACGTTGGCGGCAGCCAATAGCTCCCCCTTTGCCAGCATGACATACCCCTGGAGAAGCATGATATCGCCCTGCTCCCCGGCAGACTTGAGAATGTTCTTAACAATGCGTTCAGCCTCGTCAACCTGGCCCAGTTCAAGCTTTGCCCTGACCTGCACATTTCGAGCGGATACGGGGAGGGCGACAGGGCACTCGTTCAGTATCGCAAGCGCATCCCGAAACATTCCCGCATCGAAAAAAAACTGTGCCAGGACATGGTAAAAAAGCGGTTCTCCCGGCAGCTGCCTGATTCCCTGATTGAGAAGCAGTTCAACCGCCTCATCCGCAAACCCCCGCTGATTAAGGTTTACAGCTTTTTCAAGCGTCTTGACACGGATAACCTGGTGTGCCAGCGACTCGTCTGTGACCGTTTTACTCCATTTCCGGTTAAAGAGTTGCTGATTGCGCAACAACGCTTCGTGGTAGTCGATATTGTTGCCCTGAAACGTTGCGCTGCCCACATGGTGAATGAATACATCAACGGCTATTGTGTTCTGGAGTCCCTCCAGTGCTGCCCGCAGGCAGTAATCATCGTCCTCAAAATTTCCCGACCCGAACTGCTCATCAAGAAGGCCGATCCTCTCAACCAGTTCACGCCGGAACAGCATACAGAAACCGACCACCCGCCTGACTGCTCTACGTTGATACCGTTTACTGCGGCGGAATTCTCTCGAAAAATCGTCGAGCTCGTCCATACTCCGGTAGCTAGGCCATGGCCAGCGCTGTGGCCCGCTGATGTTGTTCGTCATCGGGCCGACGATACCCACTTCCTCCCCGTCAAAACACTCAAGCAGTCCGGCAAGCCATTCGGGCGTTACCACAACATCGTTATTCAGCAAAAGGATGAAACTGCCGCGAGCCGCCCGTATCCCCTGGTTGCACCCGGCTGAAAACCCAAGATTATCGTTATTTTCGATCAGACGATATTCTGCGGTACCGGCAACCAGTTCCTTCAGCCAGTCAAGGGTACCGTCCGTCGAACCATTATCGATGAAGATGATTTCATGAGATTCAGATGTGTGCCGTTGTATACTCGCAATACATGCCTTGGTAACATCCATACGGTTACGGGTCAAAATAATGATTGATACCAGAGGCATAGAATTTCCTCCCGGATTATCGTCAGTCTGCAATTTACTGATCTCCGCCGGCAAGGCAAGCTCGGCTGGCGTAGCATCGCTCAGGGCCTCATTCAGCGGCACTCCATCCTTCTGGCAGAAGATGTAGTCGTCACGTTTGACAACAGCACCCCATTTTCCGAAAAAAAGAGTTCGATTACGGTCAAAACGACATCTCAGACGAAGCAGTTCAGCTTCCATGTCCTGGAAGGTTGCGTGAACCTGTCGTGCCAGCTGAATCTGCTCCGTTGTTGCCACCCCTTTTGTAAGGAGGTCGTCAAGCTCGCGCAAGCGTCCGGCCCCAGGAAGTTTCGACTGCAGTTCATCCATGCGTTCATTGAGTGTCCTGTTCTGGTGGTGGATCACCACACTTTCGGCACAGTAGTAAATCCGTTTGCCAATGGAGGCAAGCGCATAGCAGAGATCATCGTCTTCCCAGCCGTTTTCGTAACGTTCATCAAAACAGCCCACCGAGCGGAAATCAGCGGCACGAATCAGGATACAGGCTCCCGTTACCATCATGTATGTTCGGCTCTTGTTTACGGCGGGATGAGTGGAGGGGAAACGGTAATAGATGTGGTGGGGATGGGAATGGGGAAGCCCGGGATCAGACCAGACCTTGCCGCAATGTTGGACTGTGCCGTCGGGAAGAAGCAGTTTCGGAGCAACAATGCCAATATCGTCGCGGGCAGTGATCAGGGCGTACAGGGGGGAAAACCAGCCGGGTTGTACCTCGGTATCGTTGTTCAGAAAAAGCAGGAGACTGCCACTGGCGACAGCCGCTCCCCGGTTGCATGCCGCGGCAAAACCCTGCGCGCACTCGTTGCGAATTGTGCGAATCCGGGAGGTGGCAACGGCACGTTGCGCAAGCACCTGTGGCGTACCGTCATCGGAACCGTCATCGACAACGATGATTTCATGATTAATGTGCGGCGGTGAGGCATGCAGCGCCTTGAGGCAAGCCTGCGTATAGGCGACCTGGTTATGTACAGGAATAACAATAGAAAGGGAATGCGCACTAGAGTCCTGCAAGAAAATCCCTCGCCTCCGCGTTCCAAGGCTCAAGTTCCAGCACCCGTCCGATAAAAAGACGTGCCTGCTCGCCAAGCCTGTTGGCTGCGGAAATAATCGCCAATGCGGTCAACACCTCCACATCATGGGGATTTTCACGAAGCATACGGGTGTAGATCGTGATCGCTTCGTCCGTCCGACCGAGACAGCTGTAATACAGGGCGGCAAGATTTTTCTGAAAAGTTGTGTTGACGGGGTTATTTTTGACGGCGATTTCATGGTGGAAAAGCGCCTTTTCCATATCACCCCGTCGCGTATGAAGGACGCCCAAGTCGTTATGCGCAAGGGCGTTGTCAGGTTCCTGGGCGACAAGCTGTTCCAAAGTCAATAAAGCCTGTTCATCCTCTCCAGCGGATATCTGTTCCTGTGCCCTGCGATACAACTCATCCGAGGCAAGGGCTGGTTGCCGCGAAACATCAACGGTTTCCTGGTTGAGTGTCTGTCTGATTCTTGCCAGAATATCCTCAAGGCTGTCTGCGGCCGGAGACTGCTCGACAGGTGCCACATTACTCGGCACTTTGGGTATGTCGGAAACCCGGGACGCTGGTACGGGCACGTCACAGACATGAACATCGGTAATGGTGGTATCCTTCTGCTCCAGCTCAGAGAGACGCTGACTGAAGAGCAAGGCCTCCTGCTCACGTCCCACTCGCCTGCTGATATCCACCATCAGGCGAAGCAGATCGGTGTCATCGGGAAACGAGTTGAGAAGTTGCGCCAGCATCATGATCGCATCGTCAACCCAGCCAAGTTCGACAAAGTAGAATTCCGCCAGATTCTTGACTATGGTGGGGTTGCCCGGTTGTATCCGGTTCGCCTTTTCGTAACAGGCAAGGGAAAGCAGCTTTTCTCCAACACGGTTGTAAAGCACTCCCAGGTCATTGTACGGAAGTGCAACATCCGGGTACATCTTTAGAAATGTTCTGATCTCCACTATGGTTGTGGCCGGATCATCCATGTTCATCTGGTACTGAAGTCGTCTATAGGCATTCTGCGCCTCGTACAGTGTCGCGGGGACAACCTGATAGCTCATATTCGTGTTCTCCTTAACTCAAGCAATACTTCTCTGATTTTGTACATCAGGATGTCATTGTGGACAACAAAAAACAGTGCATCCTGACAGACAGAATGTGGCAAAAACATGGCAGTCCCTGGAAGCGGTGCGTCAAGATAGGCGCAACCGGACGTCAAATCTGCCGCACATCACCAAAAACACATTAACTTTAGCAATTTTTAGTAATAGTACGATTACCCAATCGGACAAGCCCCAACTTGTTGGGGCTTGTCCTGTGGCGAGACGCCCTTAATCGTACGCAACAACGTCTGCCTGGTTGCAGCAAAAAACGCATCATTTGGATTGACTTCGGTAAGATATTCTATGTGTCTCAGCGCATCAACATAGCGTCCAATCTTCATGTACCGCTCGCAAAGGGCTACCCTTGCCGGATGGTTTTCTGCATCAACAACAAGTGCGATTTCAAGAAACGGTATAGCCGCTTCAGCATCCAGAGAGACAGTCCTCTTCCAGATCAGGGCTGATTTTATCTGGGAAAAGCTGGCGCCACTCGGCGCCAAATCTATCAGCATTTCGGCAGTTACACTGCTATTGGCAAGATATGGCTTCAGACGTTCGCCAATGAATTGGAATGTATTGAACGCCCCATTGAAAATTGTCTCCATTCTCCGTTCCTGAACGAAAGGTTTTCCTTTGGCGAAGTCACCATATTTCCCGCATACGGCTTTGTACGTTTCGAAAAACATGGGCGCACTGCTGCTAGTCATACTGGAACCATCCGGTCGATAGGTGTACTCGCAGGTCACAGTTTTGATATGAGCAAAGCGCTCGTGGCGCGACATCCTGATCCAAAGATCCCAATCTTCGTGGCGAGACAGGGATTCGTCAAACATTCCGCTCAGGGAAAGGCAGGCCTTTTCGTGAATGACGCAGAGAACCGGTATGAAGTTGACATACAGGACGGCATCGTAATCAAATTCCCGGGAGTAGATCACTTCCCTTTTGACGGTCACAAAACCGTTTTCGGTTTTCTGCTGAATAGCGCAGTTGGCATCACTATAGGCGACCCGGCAATCGTTTGATTCCAGAAAGCCGACAAGCGTTTCCAGATGATGGGGGTAATAGGCATCATCGTCGTCCAGATAGGCGATATACTTTCCTCTGGCGGCATTGATTCCAGTATTTCTGGCAGCTGCAAGGCCGCGGTTAGTTTCATGCACCAGATGCCGGATATTTTCCCGGCCGCCGAAACTCTCGAGAACCGGCCGAACGTCCGTTCCTGCATCGTTAACCACGATAATCTCAAAGGAGTGCATGGTCTGCGCAAGGATGCTGGAAATTGCGGTCGCCAGCATCTCCGGGCGGTTATGTGTCGGAACAACGACGGAAACAAGGGGAGGGGTGTTTTCTCCGCGGGGCGGAGCAGCACTGCGCACAGAAGCACCGCGCCGTCTCAATGCTTCGCTTCGCGCCATTTCTGCAAAAAAGTCCTGCTGTTCTCTCTTGCTCGCCGAAATGCCATGAGGCGATTCTCTCCAGCAATAAAGCGGTTCGGCAATATTGGCAAGCTTGTACCGTTCCGACAGACGGAGAAACAGGTCGTAATCCTGTGCATATATGAAGCGCTCGTCATAGCCGCCGACTTCTTCAAGACAACGTTTCCGCATCAGCACACTGCCATGGCCGAACCAGTTCTGTCGCGTCAGCTCGCGATGAATCAGTTCCGGACTGTCAAGGACGTCAATTATACCGGTAAGCACGTCATGCTCATCCATTGAGTAATAGGAGCTTCCGACTACCGCGATTTCCGGATTCTTTTCGAGATATTCCACCTGCCTCGCAAGGCGATGGGGAACAGAGATGTCATCCGCGTCCATACGGGCAACGTATTGGCCGCGGGCAGCGCGTATACCACTATTGAGGGAAGGCGTCAGGCCCAGGTTACCAGTGTTCCGGATGATTAACAGTCTTTTATCGTTGAAACCGTCGAGAATGCCAGGGGTTGCATCCGTAGAGGCATCGTCGATGATGATAAATTCGTAGTTGAGAAAGCTCTGGGAAAGTATACTCTGAATGGCATGCTTTAGATGTCGCTCTCCATTGTGCACCGACATAACAACCGAAACGAGCGGCGCTGCGATCTTCCCGTTTTCAAATGCAACGGGGATCTTCGCATCCCAGGCCGAGCCGTAAAACTGTTCCACTCTGCGGTTATGTCCTTTCATGTAGGCCAGGCCCCGATCATCGATAAATTCAACGCAACCGTGTTCCCGTGCGTAGCGGAACAACTCACTGTCCGGTATGCCGACAAAAATGTTGAACCATGTCACGGTCGGCCTGATTTCCTCCAGAAGAGACGCTGTCATGCGCAGGTCCGCTTCCGTTTCGGTGGGAACCCCCACGATAACGCTTGCAGCGGTCTTTATTCCAAGTTCCCGGCACCACTGGAAGGCATTTCGAATCTGCTGGACGGTGATCCCCTTTTTCATAAAGTCCAGCAAGCGCTGCGACCCGCTCTCCACGCCAAAGTAGAATCCCACCGCGCCGGCCCGGGCCATCAACTCCACGAGCTCCCGATCCAGGTTCGACACCCGCGATTCACATACCCAGGGTATGCGAATGTTCCGTTCCACCAGCAGGTTGCAGAAACGGATCAGCCGGTCCCGCTTCAGGGTGAAGTTGTCCTCCCGAAAATAGATCCCTCTTGCACCGAAGGTTGTGATTACATGCTCGATATCGGCCACAATCCGTTCGGCACTGAAATACGTATAGTGCTTTCCCCAGATGGAGCAGACCGAGCAGAAGGTGCAGCTGAACGGGCAGCCTCGGCTGGTATTCATGGTGAATACCGGTGCATCAGGCAACCAGTCGCCTCCCCAGTTGTAGGGTAATTCAGTAAAACAGTCCCAAGCTGGCATGGGAAGTTCGTCCAAATTGTCAATGGGGGGGTAGTGAACAACACGATCCGTCACCATTCCCTCAACAATATCCCGTACTGCATATTCACCCTCGCCAATGACAATGTGGTCCACAAACGGTGGAATTGTTTCCGGGCTTACCGAGGCATGGGGACCACCAGCAATAATTTTCCCGTGCCAAAAATCCCTCTGCCTCAACTCTTCAAGAAGATAGAACATCCTCAGGGAATCTCTGAAGCAGATCGTATTAGTGTAAATACCGACAAAATCGATCCGATGACGCTTAAGATAGTCAGTTTCAAGGCAATCACTAGGGCTAAGGTAATTATCAATGAAAAACACATTATGACCTGCTTCACGCAGGGTGGAGATGAGAAAACCGATACCGATTGGAGGACGTTTTTCCGTGGTGGAAAAAGGGGTTTGATCTGGAGCCCCGGATGTGACCAGCAGGACGTTCTTGCCCACAATTTTCAGTTCTGAAGGTAAGATCTCGTTCCACCGGACGCCGTACCGCCGAGCAAAGCACTTGCGTACTTCGTTTTTACAGAAGAGTTTCTCAGGCATGGACAAACCGGAGCGGTTGATGACCAGCAAGGTGGCTTCTCCCATCTGCTGCCAGAGTTCAGCCATGGACATATTCAGCATCTTCTGGCTATTACTCGGAACATAATCAAGCGGAACACTATCCTTTCTGACTTCTACGCTTTCATTATCAGTTACTCTCCAATAAAAAAGAGGTTCAGGGATATGGGCAATAGTTCCTTGTAGGACAAAATAAGCAAGGCTCACTTGGTCCAGCCCCCAAACAAATCCAAAACCCAGCTTGAAAAACGACTTTAAATGGTCAAGCCGTACTAAGCCATAACAAGGGTCACCTCCAGAGATATTGTTGACAAGATACGTTAATCGACTTGTTGCTGGCATTCCTCGTAGGTCCCAGTTGTTAGGCGCCAACCCCAGCACCTCGTTGCTGGAATCAATACGATTCGTTCTTGCATAGCAAAGAATGATGTCTGAATCTGCTTCCATAATGCTAACAGCTTTTGAAATAAACGTTGGATGCCACAAATCGTGGCCTGCAGCATACATGAAATACTTTCCTTTAGACTTTTCGATAACCGAACGTCCATTTACATCAGCACCTAAATTTTTATCAGACCTATAATAACGAATATGAGGGTATTGACTTTGAAAATATTTGCATATTTCTCCAGTACTATCCGTGGACGCATTGTCGCTAATTATTATTTCAATATTAGAATAGTCCTGAGAAACTAGCGATTCCAAAGCAGCTCGCAAAAATAGTTCTTCATTATATATAGCTACCCCAATGCTTACCAATGGACCTGATTCGATCATGTACATGTCCCCACGAAATTGATCATTACTTAAAAATACTGGAGCACCCAAGTAGAAATACAGCCATTTCCTGATACAAAAGCAAAGTAGATATCGATTTAAAGCAAAAACAGCTGCCTTGCTAAATTACTTAAAACACAATTAAATTATATTGAATTTTTTTGCGTGTTCTTGCCAAAACATGTCGCTACTAACGATATTGTTAAAAATATCAAGATGTTTGCTAGAACGCTCAATATCTCCAAAAAGTTCAAGTGACTTTGAAAGATAATAGTGTCCGAATGCGTGCCCTGGATATTTATTTGTTACATTTTCAAAGTATTTTATTGCCGTACTATAATTGCCGCATTTTATGTTGAAATTATTAACAAAATTAACATTCAAATTCATATCGTAAGCAATTTTACCAATTTCTTCAGGATTAACTCCCGGCGCCGTAATCAGACACTTTGTTTCCATGTGTTCCATGAAACTTTTCTTTTCGATATAGCCATTTTCAAGACAAATATCATATAACCGGCTGCCAAATATCGGATCAGCACACCCAATATGTGCCCAATCAAAGCCAATATTTAGTAATAAATCAAGGGTCTCCTCCCTGTGTTCAGGCATTTCGCCAGGCAATCCAATTACAATAAATGCGTGGCACTGAATATCGTGCTTTCTGAGTAAAGATACTTTATTCTTTACAATAGATGTTTTCAAGGGCTTGCCAATTAATTCCTTAAGCACATAATCAGATCCAGATTCTACAGCAAGTGCAACCGTGGTAGTTCCTGCTGCTGAAAGTAAAGCAGCTATTTCTTCATCAATAGAATATACTGCAATTCCATTTGGAAATTCGATTCGTATATCAATAAAAGAAAGCTCACTAAGAATTTTTTTTGCGCGCCGCTTATCAAAGAAAAAGTGATCATCTTCTATAAGCAGCACTGTCATGCCGTGTTGTTCTTTCATTGTCTTTACTTCGCTAATTACTCGGTCAACACTATAGGCTCGGACTTTTTTCCCATGCAAAGAAGGATTTGAACAAAAAACACAAGAAAACGGACATCCACGCGATGTATGAATGGACATTTCTCGTTTTTGGTAGTTAGCAAAGCGTTTATCTATAGAGCGCGAATTATAGTCATCCAGACATATCAGGCTATAGTCAAATGCAGGAATTTCATCAAGATTTTCAACGAACGTAAGAGAAGGAACCTTTCCTTGCATAAAACCATTATACGTTAGCCATGAGGGGTGGGATTCTAGCAGTTGCCTGCTGTCGCCTGAACCAACCAGATCAGACAAAGGAATCTCACCTTCACCTTTGCAGATGGCATCCAGTGAAGGACAATATTCAAGAACCTCCCGATAACCAGAAGACGGGAGGCCACCACCTGCAACAACCAGCGACGAACTCGATTCACGCTTGATTACACATGCAAGTTTTTCTATATAGCGGAAAGATGTATTAAATAACGCTGAAATACTAACCATGTCGGGTTTGAATTCTTTTATACGTTCTGACAACAGATGTTCCAGGTGTGCGTCGATATCAAAAGCTGGAGAAACTTCAATAACCCTCTTCAAGGCTATATTCAGATCGAGAATCTCAGCGGATACTAAACCACTATGAATTTTATTGAGGTAGGCGATAAGAGACAGCACACCATAGGGTACCGTAAAGGGCGGCAGAACACTGGATTTTGAAGAATAATCCTTTTGACTAAAGTACGGAGGGATCAAAAATAGTATTCGCTCAACGTTCATTGTTGCCGACCTCTGGCTTAACAGTATAAAAGAAACCTGCAACTCTGTTGATCAACAGAAACATACAGAAAAACAGCCCCTTATCCCCAGATTTTTTTTTCATTAACCACTCCGAAAAGTTCGTCGATATGGAATGAATTTTTAATTTCATCGGAAATCAGACACATTCCGCTCATGGGAAGCCCAAAAAGCTCGTCAACAAGATCGGGGGAGGCTGGCTTACCTAGCCTGTATCCGTTACTGGCAAGCATGTCGAAAACGAAAGCCTCTATGCCTGCGTGTATTTCGGCTTTATATTCAAAGTGCAACTGGTTATAAAAGTGTGGGCCATGTAAGAAAGTACCATCGTCGTTAGCCCTAATGTACATCCCCTCAGGGGCCACGAGAGTCGATTCGAGCATAAGGTGATATTTGAAGACATTACTTGATCTACGTTTGCCAAATAGAGACTCCGGGTAAAGCGCCTTGATATTGTTTCCAAGGCAATAAGGATTGTCAGGACCAGTAAACGCGGTCATGTAATAGCCGACCAGTTCGGACTCGATAATCTTTCCAAGATAGTGTTGAATGGAGCCTTTGATACCTATGTCAGCAACAGCCATCCTTCTACTTGAAATAACCCCGGATCTATTCATGTAATTTAAATAGTTGGAACGTTCAGCTGCGGCATTACGCAAAATGTCGTCGGAATACTTACGAACTAAGAATTCAATCTTTGAGTCAGTCTGCACGAGTATCTCATTAGAGTCTTCGTTTGCACCATCTATTCCAAACCGATTCTCCAGGAACTCTCTTGCTGTGCCTGAAAAACTGTCGTTCAATGTGGCAAATATATCATCTTCGCTCATTATGGAGGCGACCGATGCCATACGACGTGATGTTCTGAAATACACTCCTTCCGGATGGCCGGTCAGGCCTAGCGAATCGGCCAATTTGTCGTAAATTTTTTTCAGTAGGTAGCCTTCTCTTGCAAGAAACAAAACCTTGTCGTAAACCCCACTCGTAAGCTCTGGAATAAGCCATGAAAAATAATTGTATATCAGCGGACCCAAAAAAATATAACCAAACGTTTTTAAGGTGAAAATCTCTGGATATCCTTTGTTTGCGCCGAGGGAAAACGGACTGTTAAAGAGGTGATATTGTATCAGGCCCACAATCTTACTGTCCTGTAGCCCACGAACGAGAATCCCGATTTGTCTGAGGGAAGACGCAAAAAGCATGTCATTGCAGCTCATGATCTTACATGACCGGACACCATAAAGAGCAGGATTGGATATATCGGCAATATCGTTATCACCAATATGCAAGGCTTTTCCGTTACCGATAAGGTTCCTGTAATATTCCCACAAAGCACCGTTTAACTTTGACTTTTTCACTTCACAGGACACAAGCAATCCTGTGGGAAGAGTTATGCCGGCTTTGAAAAAGATACGCTTAAGAATATCTGACGGCATATGATAGTCGCTGACCAGATAAACTCGCTTGTTCAAACGGTTAGCAAGGTGATACAGAGCTATCACCTCGTTTCTGGATTCCGAGAACTCAATCTCCACATCAATTTCCAATTGTTTCAGCCTTTCGGCACGTTCCTTAGCGATGCCGAAATGAGCTGCCATAAAATCGTAAAGTTCGTGAATCGAGAAGACTGGATCCCCTGTTTTTTGAAACAAATCAACCGCTTCCATCCTGATCTGGAAAAAGTTCTCTTCTAAGAGCGCATCCATATTCGCTCGCTCTTCGACAATTGAGTAAATATCTTCAGGTCGTGATATTTTTCTACAAATCAATGTATCGAAGACATCGAACGAGATGACGTCATGGCGTTCGATGTCTGACAAGATTACGTCATAGGTGGTATCCCAGTATGGATGCTTCTGGGTCTCACGCTCTGCCAACGTAAAGTCAGCAATATCACCATTTGTAAAAAAAATTTGCTTGCCGTAATCTGATTTCAGGAAAGAGATCCTTCTAAAAATGGTGTCCCAGTAAACATCGCTCGCCGCGATAACAATTGCATCAGCCCTTGAAATCGCCACCTCGGTTGACAGCACCTCGTAACCATAAATACACCTTCCAATGTTACCCGGATCCTTATCCATGAGCCCGACAATGTTTGCCTCCGTCAGTTGGGAAGCAATCGATTTCGCCACAGCGCCGATCCCGTAAATGACAATATTTTTTCGGTCGTATCCGGCAACAGCAAGCTGTTCGACAAGCCTACGTATCTTGTTGATGTTCACATAACTCGTTGAAATCGCCATGTCATCACACTCTGTTCTGGGAGAATCCTGAACTATCATCACGAAAATCAGCTTGAGATTAAATAGTTAATAACCGTATTTAGTTCTCAAACACTTCAGATCTGTCAGAGAGTACTGTTCTGCAGCAACCACAATGCGACCTTTTCCGTTACAGTAGTTGCAATAAGGTATATAATCAAGTTTATATAGTTCTGTGATTTTTTTTCTCAACTCAGTCGTATTAAATCTTAATACATCAATATATTCAGAATCTGCTGGAGAATAGTATCCAAGGTTTGATGCATTTGCTACACGGTGACAGTCATACATTTTTTTATCCAGTATTATCTTGTAACTATTGTCGAGGCAACTCGAATAAATAAAGATAAGCTCAGCTTCTGATCTACCTCTAAAACAATGATCGCCTAGGTCATCCCAGCCGTATCCTTGAGGCTGTATCCTGTACTTGATGCCACACGACGCAAATATGTCAGACAATCTACTTGTTTCTGTTGAGATTTTTCCATAATCGCTTACAGTTACGTACAATTTCTCCCCTTTCAGGGCCATAATTACCTCTTGCTTCGGACAAACTGTGCCGTTTGTCGCAATCTCAATCCGTCTTATTTTATTATGATTTTGTAATTTATGTATGATTTCAGCCAAATCTGGATGAAGAAACGGCTCGCCGCCGACGATAGACAATTCGTTTACTACGTCAACGCTTTTAAGAATCTTTTCAACAGTTGACAAAAGATCATCAACGGGAAAGTTTCGAAGTTTGCGCTTACCTTCAGGAATGAAATAGTAGTGGGAGTTCATGTGAGCACAATGCTTGCATCTCAGAGTACACAATGTCGTGACAACAAGTTCCAGATGCTGAATAGTCAGGTCTTCTTCTAATTGCCGTAACGGCTTCATGTCGACTAACTCAGAACTGTAATTGATTCGCACCGTACGAACACTTTCTTGCAGAGCATGAAAGTGCATACAGCCATCAAAAATGTCCGCAAGATTAAAATTGTTGGCCTCAATATCGTTAACAATTTCATTGAATGATTTCTTGCTTGCCGCAATAAGCAGTGTGCAATTTTCCTTGTTACGTAACATGTCAGGCGTATAGACGGGTAACCCGAAGATGGGTTCGATTAAACCTGCATTTCTGTCAATAAAACAATGCACTGTTATTCCAAGGTTCAACAGCAGCTCTCCGTAAAATTTGCCTGTGCCAGCACCTCCCCATATAATGACATCCTTACCAAAGAGACAGGATTTAACCTTGCCTAGAAGGCTTTGTGCATACTCATAGCTTATTTCAGCCTCAATATCATGATCAATAAGCTTTTTTACTACAATCATTTTGAAACCCCTAGAATGTAGTGGTTTTTAAGTCTATCAACCTCAGAGTCAATATCATCATCAGAGTAACAGTTGATTTTTACCGAAAGACAGGAAGCGCAAACTTCGTTTACCTGTTTCATTCCATCAAGCATCCTTAACCTGAAATCAGTTAAAATATTGCCATTCCAAATATCTACGACGGATGTATCTCTGATATTACCACAAGAAAACGGGAATCTTGGTTCTGCGCAGGGAACAACTTCACCATCCACTAAAATGAGTAATCTGAAAAATGGTTGTGAACAGCATTTAGCTGTAGAGGAATTTTCTCCTCTGTGATTCAAGTTTGTGCTTTTCAACCTGTCATGTCCTTTTGTACCAAGAAAGCACTCGTTATAATATTCTATAGATATAACATCGCATATAGGTTCAAATGTTTTGAAAAAAAATTCCTTTTTTTGTGGGGATGACACCATAAAATCAAATGTTTTCAAATATATTTTGGTTTTTTTTCTATTTTCGTAAAGATATTTCAGATTTTTTATATACTTTTCAAAATCAATTTGAGTTCCGGTGTATTCAAGAAAGTCTTCCCTCGAAAGTCCATTAAGTGAAATCCTGATAAAATCAACTCCACTATCGATCAAATCATCGGCAACATTTTTCGTCAGCAGAACCCCGTTCGTGCTGATATCGATTTTTTCAGAAATGTCTGCCTCTTTCGCATATTTGATCATTTTGGCTATATCTTTATGAATAAGCGGTTCTCCGAGTCCGCAAAAATGAAGCGCCTTCAACTTGTCCGGGAATTTTCTGATGTCATCTACGGCCTTAAAAACAAGTTCGGTATTGAGTGTTTTGCCAAATATTTTCCCGTATTCGGGGTAATCGGATGAGTGTGCGCAAAATATACATTTCAAATTGCAGAAGGTAGTAGGAGCGATATCCATGGAATAAGGGGTCGCAAGGGGCACTTTATCCGCAAGCCGCTGTCTTTCGTACGTTTTGTCATTCGACAATGATATACCTTTAAGTTTTTTATCTGTCACCGTGTCGTACCTCCATGCTTGCGCAAAAACCGGCCAACAAGCCATTTCTCGGACCCATCAATGATGCGAGTCATCGGTCGGGCAATGCATATATTACCAAGCCGGTACCACACCAGCCATGCATTCTCATAAAAAACCGGTAGTTAGGAAGTGAGTTCATGCACCAGACCGGCAGTTCCCATATGCCTTGGCGGTTATGGTAGGCTGTAATTGCCACTATGGGGCGACATCTCCTGAGAGTGTTTAAGCCACCTCTCAAAGCGAAAAGCTCCCATCCTTCTACATGAACTTTCAAAAAAGTAGGAGATAGTTGTAGATCATCAATGGAAACCGTAACCACCCCCTTTTCTCCCAAAAAAGAAAGTTGTGATGTGTAACCATGCCCCTCCAAGAAATGCGCTGAACACCTGCCATCAGAAATCACGACATCCAACACGCTTATTCTTCCCCGTACCGAATCCGGAAAATGGTTTTGAAATACCTTACTCAGTTCAGTCAAATTCTGCCTGTCAGGTTCCACCGCGACAATGCTTTTGAATCTGCCATGGACGATATCGGCAAAAGAGACACAAACTTCACCATGATGGGCGCCGATATCGAGAAATGATTCGCTGCCGGTGAATCGTCCAACCACCTGCGGGATAAAATAACGATCCGCAGGTGTTACTGGTGCATCCGCAAAAACCCATTCTTGTCGCAGGCATCGCCAAGCAAGAAATTGAAGGTGGTGTGCACGGGAAATATCATCCGCCCACCCAGAAAGGGCTTCATGTATTCCCCACATGTCCTTGTCAGTCAACGCACCAGAAAACCACCCGTTTTTCAAGGGGTGCCGTCCCTGAAATGCTTCAGTAACGTCGTAAAAGGGAACGATACATTCCCATCCCTGGGCCTGAAGGGATTGGGAAAGAGGAGTGAAGGGTATCGTCGAGATACACACAGCCAATAGCGAGTTTTTTCTATCCGCGCTTGACACCTCACTGGGGGAGAGGACAGGAATGCCGGACCATTCGATATCGTTCTCGTACATTTTCGAATTAGCATCTACGACATACAGGAAGGGAATACCGATAAAACGAAGATATTTCCCCGCCATTTTCCCAAGGTTGCCGGCCCCATAAAGGATGAGAGGCCTGTCAAGCTCACGCCACGGTGCTGCGGGGACTTCTGCTGCAATTTCTTTCAAGAGTGAACAGGCGGTTGCTGTATCTGGGGGCCTTTCGAATGTAATGCCAATACGTCCAGCCGATTTATCCATCGGGAAAACCTCGTATCTGCGGGAAATAAATTTCGGTAGTGGAAAATAGAACCTTTCGTTTTTTCCAGCATCCCGGGCAGGGCGAACTCATCTATCACACAATCAGTCAATGCGTCCGTGAAATATCCCGGGGTTCGCTGTATGGAGAGGAACCATTCAGAAGGAGTGCACCCGAAAATATCGCCAAACCGAACGACAGACTTGTCGGCCGACTTGATCGCATCGTATTGAACGGCAAATGCGTCCGTCATCCTACTGGCAGTGAAACGACGGCGTACCATCGTTTGCGCGTTCATGGATAGCCTTGCCCTTTCAGCGGGATTGTCTGCAAGCCATTCGATTGCGTTGGCAAATTGCCTTGGATTTCCAACGATTAGCCCAGTTATATTGTCATCAACCAGGCACTTTTCCGCAGGATTGTCCAGCACTATTGGAACGACCCCCATTGCCATAGCCTCCAGCAATGCATTTTCGGTAGTACCGTAGTGAAGGGGATTCAGAATATATGGAAACACATTTATTTCTGAAAGTTCCCGAGCTATATCCGTTACATAACCGCGAAATTCGAGTATATCGGGCCGATTTGCACGCCGGGACTGTTCCTCAAGTATTTCCCGGTTTACCATGTCGCCGACCAACCTTACAGTGAACCCACGAAGGGAGACAGCTGAGAGGAACTCCACAAAGTGGGGGTGAAGTTTCGCGAAATTCAGGCTGCCAATCATTCCAGCCCTCAAGGATTCGCAAGGGGAGCGCATGGGAGCAGTCAAATCATCGAACCCACCGCAGCTGTATATGACCCCCAGTCGTTTAACCGTCTTTATGGGGAGTGTCGAGGTCTCGACTGATTTAAGAGAACAGGGAGATGTAAAAACACAAGAATGGGCGGCCATCATCAGTTTTTGCGGTATGACCGGAGTATAAAGACCAGATACATGGCACCAGACGAGCAGCCGCATAGGGGGAAGAGACCTGCGGCAAAGCGCCGCAGGAATTGCTGGGTGGCCCCACCATTCGAGCTGGACAATGTCGGCATTCCTGATTCTGTCCGAAAGCGTTTCAGGCGAGGGTCTGATTATCACCGGACATCCCGCGCCTGATAGCTTATCTACGAATTGAGATTTTTCTGGTAGTTCCAGGCAGACAATTTCATGACAGATGCCAGAATCGGGAGGCGTGCCCAGGATCAGGCCGCTTAGCGCCTTGCCGATGCCGCCCCCAAGATGGGCAGTCAGGTGGAGTACGGTCAGGGGCGCGGTCATGGGCTGTCAACCAGCAGCCGTTCAAGAAGTAACGGTGCATAGGGATCGATATTGTCCGGCAGGCAGTGGGTCAGCTGACCGCACGCGCCGCAGACCGTGTTGTTCTTCCTGTTGCCCCGCAATTGGTCAAGGCGGTGCTGCCGTAGGGCATCACCGTTCCAGATTTTCTTAAGGCTATCCTGTCGCACATCACCGACAAGCAACTTCCTGGCCCAGTCGAGGAAGCAGAGGCTGACCGAGCCGTCCGAGTTGACCGATAGGGAATAGAAAATATAGGGGCAGGTCGTCACCTCGCCGACCGGCTGGTCATAGATGCCCCGGTCCAAAGAAACATTCAGGCGGTCGGCCACGTCGAACTCAGGCCAGCAGGGCGCCACATTCTCGATGAAGATCCGGTCTGCGCAGTCACCGAAAACTCGGAAGAACCGCTTCCTATCCTCTTCGGACAGGAAGTCACCCGCAATCTTGACGAGGATCTCGCACTGCCCCTTCATCTCATAGAGTTTCCGAATATTGTCAACGAAAGTATCGAAGTGGACCCTTACGCCGGTGAACTCCAGAAACTGATCATCAGAGAGCCCGTTTACGGAGATATTGATGCGGTCAATACCAGCGTCCAACACCGGTTTCATTCGTTCCGGGGTCAACAGGGAGCCGTTGGTTGTGGTATCAACAGAACGGGCCACGCCGCTCTTTTTTGCAATGCGCACCATGTCAGCAAAGTTCGGGTTCAGGAGGGGTTCGCCATCTTTGTAAAGCCGGAGCACTTTCAGCGGTTCATCAAATTTTTTCAGGTCTCCGATTATTTTTCGGTACAGGCCGAGATCCATGCCCCCCTGCCAGCGGCCCGATTCACGGATCAGCATGGCGTCACCGCTAGGGCAGAATTTGCACCGGAAGTTACAGGCGCTGGACGGATCAACGAACAGTACATAGGGGGTTGCAAGAGGAATGACTTCTTCGAGTCTGGTCCGGCCATCCTGATTGATGCGGGGTTTTATCCGTGCTTTCATGGTTTTGTCCACATGACAACAGTTGTCTGTTCAAAGAGAAGGGGAAGCAAGAGTCTGTGACATTTTTGTGGCATCTCCCCAGAAGGCCATTGGCTCATGGGGAGGGTAGGGATAGTGGCCGAGGTTAAGACTTATGGCGGCTCCACGTGCGGCGATACGCTCCTCCACAAGCCGTCTGATCGAAATTGGGGTGCCGCTGCAGATATTTATTATGCCGTCAAACTGTGGGCACTCCACGAGTCTGGTAAGATGGCCGGCAACGGTTTCTGCCGGCAGATAGTCCCGTAACTGTTCCCCACCTGACATGTTGAAGACCTTATCACCTCTTTCGATTGAAGCGTCAAGTTGCGCCAGGAGGCTGCGCGGATTTTGGCCCGTGCCATACATATAAAAAAGCCTCGCCCATTGAAGAGTAAGCTGAAAATCTTTCCGTAGCATTTCCAGTGAACGGCGGAGCATATCCTTGGAGAGAGCGTAGGGAGTAACAGGACGGGTGTCCAGGTCTTCAGACAGAGGACCGTTGCGCAAGCCATATTCAAAGCAGGTGCCCGTAACCAGCACCTGCCGCACACCTGATTGAATAAGCAGCTTGAGAAAGTGAAGGTTGTCAGGGAATGCTGCTTCCAGGTGACTCAGGGAATAATAGTCGGAGAGATACGGCCAGGCCAAGTGCATGACGGCGTCGAAAGAGTTGGGATGTGCTTTGAGAACACACTCCGGATCGCGAACATCGCCGTACACGGTATCGACACCACACAGCAAGGGACATGAGTTTATTTTCTCCTGGTTTCGGACAATAGCGGTAACGCGGTGACCTCGTTCGACAAGGCACCGGGTTACATGGCTTCCCACGAAGCCGGTTGCACCGGTCAGGAGTATCTTCATCGTCCCCCTGCGGAATTCTCAATGAAAAATGGAGGTGTAAAGTCTGCGAGAAGAGGCAGAAGAGCATCCTTTGCCGACAGAATCGGCGCGTTGGTGGGCCACGCAATTCCGGCCGAATCCCAGCGGATTCCGGAATCGTGGTCCGGCACGTGAACTGAAGAGACCTTATACATCATGGTGGCGGATTCACTGGTGACGTAAAACCCGTGGGCAAGCCCCCGGGGGATGTAGAGCATGTTTCCTTTTTCGGTGCTCAGTTCAATCATAATGTGATCCCCGTATGTGGGAGAATCTTTGCGGAGGTCCACTACCGCATCCAGGACCGTGCCCATGGTGCAGTATACCAGTTTGTCGTGCTGATGGGGGGGACGTTGAAAGTGCAGTCCCCGAAGCACCCCCCGCCTGGAAACGGAATAAAATTCTTCTTTCCAGTCGGTGCAACACCCGTACTGTTCGAACGTTTGTTCATGGTAGGTTTTGACGAACCTTCCGCGCTCGTCTTGGTAACAGAGCGGAACGATTTCGAGACATCCAGAAATTTTAGTCTGTAGAAACGTCATATCGACCCGTCCTGCTTGATGAAGCCCTTGATGGACTCGAACATGTATGCGATCATTTCCTCCGTCATGCCCGGATAGACTCCGATCCAGAATGTATCGCGCATGATGCGCTCGGTTATTGCCAGTTCCCCAACAACCCTGTATCCCGTTCCGTGCGCGCGCATTTCATCAAAGCATGGGTGCTTGATCAGGTTCCCGGCAAACAGCATTCGAGTCTGAATCCTCCTTGACTCCAGGTAGTTGACCAGTTCATCTCGATTGAAGCCAGCATTTTCACGAATTGTCAGCAGAAAACCAAACCAGGAGGGATCAGAGCCTCTTGTGGCGTTGGGGAGGATCAGGTAGTCTTCCAGGTCTCTGAGCCCCTCGCGCAATATGCGCCAGTTCCGTTTGCGCGCATCGATGAATGTGGGGAGCTTTTCAAGCTGTGCGCACCCTATGGCGGCCTGCATGTCGGTCAACTTAAGGTTGTAGCCGAAATGAGAATAGACGTACTTATGGTCGTACCCCGGAGGAAGTTCGCCGTACTGTTTCGCGAAACGATTGCCGCAGGTGTTGTCCTGGCCTGAGGGACACCAGCAATCGCGTCCCCAGTCGCGGAAAGATTCCACGAGGCGCTTCAGAAGGTGATCGTTCGTATAAACGGCCCCTCCCTCCCCCATGGTCATGTGGTGCGGAGGGTAGAAACTGGATGTGGCAAGGTCACCGAAACTCCCTGTGAAGCCCCATGTGCCATCAAGAAAATATCGTGACCCTAGTGCGTCGCAGTTGTCTTCGATCAGCCAGAGTCCGTGCCGGATACAGAACCTTCTGACGGTTCCTATGTCAAACGGATTGCCCAGAGTATGGGCTACCATGACCGCTTTGGTCCTCGATGAAAGAGCGGCTTCGAGCATGGTCGTATCGATGTTGTATTCGGGCAAGGACACATCGACAAACACAGGCACCGCTCCGTATTGGATGATTGGTGAAACAGTGGTGGGGAAGCCTGCTGCGACTGTGATGACTTCGTCCCCCTGCCTGATGCGCCGCTCCCCCAAACTTGGTGACGTAAGAGCCATGAAGGCCAGAAGGTTAGCAGATGAGCCCGAGTTGGTCAGCATAGTATGCCGGACACCGAGGAATGAGGAGAATTCCCTCTCAAAACGTTCGACAAACCGCCCACTGGTGAGCCAGAAATCCAGGGCTGACTCAACCAGACAGGCGATTTCCTTTTCATCGAAGACACGTGCGGCATACGGAATACGTTCGCCAGGGCGGAACGCGTTTGGCGCGGCATGGACGTGCCGGTAATGGGCAATTGCAGCTTGGATTGCTTCGCTTCTAAGGGCCTGTTCCTTCGGATCGATACAGTTCACAGGGAATCCATTCTGTGAGATGTGGTGGCGCAGAAGTCCCGGATCTGGTCAAGGCATTTTAACCGCATGTCGTATCCCGACCGATAGGCGCGTACCCAGTCGACGATGACTTGCAGCGCCTGATCCAGGTTCCAGAAAGGCTTCCAGTTCAACCTGGAGTGAGCCTTAGAGCAGTCAAGTTTCAGATAACACGCCTCGTGGAGACATTGTGAACCACCCCGGCACTCGCAGAGGGCATCGCTACCCCACAGGTCACAGAATCGATTCACAACCCATTCAACAGGTCTGGCATCGGAGTCGAGCGAACCGAAGTTCCAACTCTCGGCGAATAAAGGGCCATCTTCGAAAAGACGTTGTGCAAGCATCAGGTAGCCTCGTAGCGGTTCCAGCACATGCTGCCAGGGCCGGATAGCGTGGGGGTTTCGGATCAGAATCGGTTCTCCGGCCAGCAGGGAGCGCATGCAATCGGGAATCAGTCTGTCTTTTGCCCAGTCTCCACCACCGATGACATTACCAGCCCTGGCGCTTGCGAGGGCAACTCCATGCCGCGAGTATGCATCTGAATTAAAAAAGGAGGAGCGATAGGCGGATGTGACCAGTTCGGAGCAGGCCTTGCTGCTGGAGTAGGGATCATCCCCTCCCAGGGGGTCGTTTTCACGATATCCCCACACCCATTCCCGGTTCTCATAGCATTTATCAGTAGTTACATTTACTACGGCCCTGACCGAGGGGCTCTGGCGGACCGCCTCAAGCAGATGCACCGTCCCCATGATGTTCGTGGAATAGGTTTCCACGGGATTGTTGTATGAATCAAGCACCAGCGGCTGAGCCGCCAGGTGGAAGACAATTTCGGGTCGTGCTGCCTGCATGGCGGATGCAAGGCGTTCATAGTCACGTACGTCAGAATGGTGGGATATGAGCAGTTCCCCGACACGAGCCACTTCAAAGAGGTTAGGGGTGGTTGCGGGAGGAAGTGCATAGCCCGTCACCCGGGCTCCCATACTGATAAGCCACAGACTGAGCCAGCTCCCCTTGAAACCGGTATGCCCCGTCAGGAAGACCGACCGGCCGTTCCAAAACCCTCGGTTCACTTCCAGATCTTCCATTGTGCCTGCCCTGATTGCCAAAGCCTCTCCAGTTCCTCCTTGTCGCGCAGTGCATCCATACACTTCCAAAAGCCATTGTGCTTGTAGGCCATCAGTTGCGCATCACGGGTCAAGTTTTCGATCGGGTCTTGTTCCCACATTTTATAATCAGCATCTTCCGGCAGATACGAGAACACCTCTGGCTTCAGGACAAAGAAACCGCCGTTGATCCAGCCTCCGTTGGCAGGTTTTTCCTGGAAAGTGTTGACCAGTCCGCTGTCATCAAGCGCCAACAACCCAAACCTGCCGGCCGGTTGGACAGTGGTCATAGTTGCAATCTTGCCGTGGGAATGGTGGAAATCGATTAATTCGTGCAGGTTGACGTCTGCCAGGCCATCACCATAGGTGAGCATGAAATCTTCCTTGCCAATATATTTTTCTGCACGTTTGAGTCGGCCAGCTGTCTGGGTATTCAAGCCGGTCTCCACAAGAGTCACCCGGATTTTTTCCGTATTAGACTGATGTACCTCGTAGCTGTTGGTTTGCAGGTTGAATGTCACATCAGAATTGTACATATAGTAATGCATAAAATACTGCTTGATAAGGAAACTCTTGTAGCCGAGACAGATTATAAAGTCATTAAATCCCTGGGCCTCAAAAATTTTCATCAAATGCCAGAGTATCGGCTTTTCACCAATTTCAATCATGGGCTTTGGCTTGAGATACGATTCCTCCGAAATACGAGTTCCCATGCCCCCGGCAAAAATAACGACTTTCATTGTTTACCTTTCAGCTGTTACGAACATAACAACACAATGGCCTCAAATTTACAGCAAGTTACATGCCGTTTGGCTGATCAAGGCCTCCCCCTCCTCTCCGGCCGTTCAATATCAAACTTCTCCAGCCGGTACTGCAACGTCTTGTAACTCAAACCCAAAAGCGGCGCTGCCTTGCCGATGACCCAGCCGGCACGCTCCATGGCCTTGACGATCAGTTCCTTTTCGAGCGATTCCATGTCGATCCCCTCGGGCGGCAGGTCGAAGGGGATGCAGCCGCTCATGGGGGAGGAGGAGCAGAGTTCCCCCGGCAGGTCGCCCGGTTCGATGACGCTGTTCTCGGCCATCAGCACCGCCCGCTCGATGACCGACTCCAACTGGCGTACGTTGCCAGGCCAGGAATAGTTCATGAGCAGTTTAAGCGCCGACCGGGAGATCCCCTCCACAGGGATGCCCGACTCCTGACGGTACTTTTTGACAAAAAACTCAGCCAAAGTTTTGACGTCGTTCCCCCGTTCCCGCAGGGGGGGGAGATTGATGCGAATGACATTGAGGCGGTAAAACAGGTCCTCGCGAAATGTTCCCCGTTTGATTTCCTGTTCCAGTTCCTTGTTGGTGGCCGAGATGATACGCACATCCAAGGGCACGTTGACCTTGCCCCCCACGCGGCGGACCTCTTTCTCCTGGATGGCCCGCAACAGCTTTGCCTGCATGGAGACATTCATCTCGCCGATTTCGTCCAGGAAGACCGTGCCGCCGTTGGCTGCCTCGAATACCCCCAGTTCCCGGGCACTGGCGCCGGTAAAACTCCCCTTTTCGTGGCCGAAGAGTTCACTTTCGATCAGGGTTTCCGGTATGGCGGCGCAGTTTATGGCCATGAAGGGCTTGTCCCTACGCTGGCTCCCCTCGTGGATCGCCCTGGCCACCAGCTCCTTGCCGGTTCCCGACTCTCCCACGATCAGCACCGTGGAGGCGCTGGCCGCGATCTTGGCCACGATACGGAAGACCTCGGCCATCTTGGGGTGACTGCCCAGCATGCTGGGGATGGCCGCCGTTGAGTCGATGCGCCTCCGCAGCACCCGGTTCTCGCGTACCAGGCCGATGCGCTCGAATGCTCTTTGCAAGGTCAGTACCAGGTTGTCCCGCTCCAGCGGCTTCTCCAGGTAGTCGAAGGCCCCCAGACGCATGGCCTCCACCGCAGAATCCACCGAGCCGTGGGCGGTCATCAGGATCACGCACTGCTGGGGATCGCCGGAAAGCACCTGTTCCAGCAGATCCAGACCGTTCTGCCCCTGCATCTTCAGGTCGGTCAGGATCAGGTCGAACTCCCGTTCTTCCAGTCGATCCAGCGCCTCGCGCACTCCGGAGACCGCAACAACCTCGTACCCCTCCTTCCTCAGGATCAGGTTGAGGATCTCCCGCTGTCCCTTCTCGTCATCCACAATCAGTATGCTGCCCGTTTTACGCTGAATACCCATCTACTCCGCCTCGCAAGCGCTTCTAGCCTCCTATCGTTGGGCTATGACAGCGCGATAGTGTGATTATGACGTTGCTCCCGGCGCTCCGGCCCCCTCCACCTGAATCTCGGGAGACGCCGGCAGCAGCAGGGTAAAGGTCGTCCCGCAGCCTGGAGCGCTCTCCACCTGTATGGAGCCACCGTGCTCCCTGACGATCCGTTCGGTGATCGCCAGCCCCAGGCCGGTGCCCAGCTCCCGGGTGGTAAAGTAAGGTTGGAATATCCTCTCCAGGTCTTCGGTGCGGATCCCGCTGCCCTGATCCGAAAAACTCAACCGCACCCGCTCCTGGTCCTGTTCGGCGGCCAGGGTGATGGCGCCCCCCCCGGGCATTGCCTGAAGGGCGTTACCCACCAGGTTGAGGACGCAGGTGCGCAGCATCTCCTGATCAACCCACAAGGGAGGAAAATCAGGCGGAATCTGCACCTCAACCTCGACACCCTGCTCGGCCAGCCGGTCGTGGAGCACCGGCAGCGCGTTGGCCAGCAGGTCGGCATAGGATACCGGAGCGCGGCGCAGCTTCAGGGGGCGGCCGTAATTCATGAAATTGACCACCATGTAGTTGGCGCGGCGCACCTCTTCCTTGATCCTGGCGGTCAACTCATCCATTTCGTCGCGCTGTTCGTCGGCGCAGTGGGGCAGCACATCCTCCCTCAGGTGGTCGATGGCCAGGCTGATGTAATTGAGCGGGTTACGGATTTCGTGGGCGATACCCGATGCCAGCCTGCCGACCCGCGAGAGGTGTTCCGCCTCGTAGAGACGCTTCTCCAGCATTTCCCGCTCACGGAGCTTCTGCACCATTTCGTTGAACCCCCTGGCCAGTTCCCCGATCTCGTCCGTACTGTTCACCGGGATAGTAACGGACAGGTCGCCTGACGACACACGCTTGAAGTCATCCACCAGGCTGTTGATCGGCTCCGTATACCGCCGCGCCAGAAAGAGCGTCAGAACGATGCCGATCGTGAAAACCATGCCGGTGGCCAACAGTCGACGGATGAAGTTGGCGTGCTGCAGGCTGCTGATGTTATCCAGCAGCATGTTGATCTGAACGTACCCCAGGTGTTCGTCCCCCACGATGACCGGCACCACAACCTCGTACGGCCTCTGGGAGAGAACGGGTGACCCGATGCGCCGGGGCGCGGCATGGACCCCCTTTTCCAGCCGCTTCAGCTCATGGCGCTTGCCGATCTTGTCGGGATCCGAAGAATCGACGATCTCCCCCTCGACATTGATGATATTAATCTCGTTGATCCCTTTCTTCCTGGCGCTTAACAGATAATCGTTCAGACGGGAAAACTCCGCCTGGGAGGTAAAATCCTCGATACTCATCTGGACAGCCTTGGAGATCTCCTGGGAACTTTCCTGGATTTCGTTGACCAAGTCGTTCTGGGAGTGCTGGTTGAGGGCAAAGAGGGTCATCATGGTCAGCACCAGCAGTGAGAGCATGATAATGACGAGTTTCGTGTTCAGCTTCATGGCAACCCGGCAAAAAGAGGGGAAGTAATATGGCGTACACCGCACTATAGCCCAGGGAAAGGGGGGAAACAAGCCGGTTCGCCATGTGAGCTGTTGACACTGGATGGCATTGAGTGGTACATACATCCGCTATGTTCCGTTACTTTACGCGCAACCTGTTGAAAAAGATGGCAATGACGGCCCTGGCCGGCACCCTGATGCTGGCCGGCTGCACCAGCTACATTCCCCGGGACAGCCTGCCGCTCGTTCCTTGCGAATCCTGCTCCGAGAAGGTCAAGCTGGTGACCGTCCCCCTGCCGGTGATCGCCTCCAGCCCCAACGAGGGCATCACCTTCGGCGCGCTGTCCGCATTCCTGTTCCACAACAAGAACGACGAGATCACGACCCTGCTGGCCCCCCAGATAAACCACAACAGCAGTTTCGGCGTTACCGCCTCACTGTACGGCGCCCACTATGTCTCCCCTGACCGGAACATGGAGTTCAACCTCTCCCAGTCCACCAAGGTCAACCACGACTACGAGTTCAAGATCCGCGACACCACCATGCTTGACAGGAAGCTGGAACTGAATGCCTTCCTCTTCAAGCTCTCCGACGGCTCGTCGCGCTTCTTCGGTTTCCAGGCCAAGAGTCCCGAACAGCACGAGACCAACTACGCCAATGACGAACTGGGATTCAACATCTCCGTCGGGTATCAGTTCGCCCGCAGCTTCCAGATCGTTCTCGGCGACCGTTTCCGGCACGTCAACATCAGGAGCGGGGCGGTAAAAAAAGTCGCCGACATCAAGGACAGGTTTTCCTCCCAGGACGTTCCCGGCATCAACGGATTCACCGTCCACGTGCCACGGCTGGCCATCATCCACAACACCCTGGACAACAAGGACATCCCCACCTTCGGCGGCTATGTCAAGCTCTCCATGGAACAGAGCCTCACGGAGCTGGGAAGCGCCGCCGACTACCGGCACTACGAGGCCGAGGTCAAAGGGTACCTTCCCCTGGATAATGCCCGCTACATCAGCGTCTTCCGCTTCGTCTACAACCAGACACTGGGACACAAGGTCCCCTTCCTGGAGCGAAGTATCCTGGGCGGCGAGACCACCCTTCGGGGCTACGGCCGCAACCGCTTCATCGACAACAGCTATTTCCTTTGCAACCTGGAGGAGCGCATCAGGCTCTTCCGCTGGGAGGTCTTCAACGTCACCGCCGACTGGGAGGTCGCTCCTTTCGTCGATATGGGCGCGGTGATGGAATCTCTGGACAAGGCTGAATTCCGTAACTTCGAGATCAATCCGGGAATCGGTTTCCGCGCCATTGTCAGACCAAACATCGTCGGCCGGGTGGACCTGGGCATCGGTAAAGATGGGCCGGCCATCTTCGTCGGCTTGGGCTACCCCTTCTGACCGAATGACAAACGCGCACCGCCGTCCCGGCAATGCGCGTTTTTTCATACCCTCTCACTCGCTTTTCATTCCAAATCGCAATCAGAAAACCACTGATGCGGTAGCGGACAACACCCGCCCCGACCGGGCGACCAGAAAGGGTCGCCCCTGCGATTTGCGTCGTCGTGAATGCACCACGAAGTACACCCTCCATGGCGCCCCAACCTCCGGCGTCACGGATACGATCGTTTACAGCCGTTCCGGCGCGCGCCTCAGGAACACCACGAACGCGCCGCTGCCGCCCATCTCCCGCGGCGCCGGAGCGAACTCCGCCACCAGCGTCCTCCCCGCGTCGCGCAGCCACCCCGCCACCGCCTGCTGCAATACCGGCTCGGCCGGCGAGTTGTTCCCCTTGCCGGTGATGACCAGCACCGCCCGTTCTCCGTGCGCCGCGGCATTGCCCAGGAAACGGGACAGGGCCTCCAGGGCCTCGTCGCGGGTCAGTCCATGCAGGTCCAGTTGCCGCTCCACCGAAACCACCCCCCGTTTCAGCTGGCGCAGGCGATTTGCCCCCAGGGATTTCAGCTCCTCGTCCTCGGGTGCCTGGTCGCTGAAGGTCACATCCAGCTTCAGCTGGCCGATAGCCCGGGTAAAGGTCTCCACTTCGCCGTGTTCAAGCTCCTGTCGCGCCCCCGCGGCCGAGGAAACCGGCTCCCGCGCGGCCGGTGCCGGCCGCGGTCGATCCGCGGCCACGGCGGGAGCACCGCCGCGATCCAGGGGCGTGACCTTGTCCATGGCCTTTAGAAACAGCGAGGTATCGTCTTCCGCAGGGGCCGGCCGCGGAGCCGGCCGAGCCGGTTCTACCGGCTGCGGCTTGGCCGCGACAGCCACCCCCTTGAGGGCGCTGAAGGGGGTCGTGCGGAATTCGGCCGGTTTCGGCTCGCTCTGTCGTGATTTTTTCTTTGCCATCAGTCGCTGGCCACCAGTGTTATGTCGATGCGGCGGTTCCGCGACCGTCCCTCCCGCGTGGAACCGTCCGCCACGGGACGGTAATCGCCGCGGGCAACCGCCGCCATAAGGGAGGGATCGACCCCCTGGCGTTGCAGATACCGGGCAACGCTGACGGCGCGGGCCGCCGAGAGCTCCCAGCCGGTGGGAAACGCGCGGTTCTGGGAGCCGGCCGCGACCGTCCCGTCCGTATGTCCCTCAACGCTGATCGCCCTGTCCCTGATCCCCTTCAACGCCTCCGCCAGCCTGAGCAGCAGGGGCTGCCCCTCCTGCTTCAGCTCGGCGCGCCCCTGGCCGAACAGCTGGGAGGCCTCGATGGTAATGGTCAGCGTCCCCCGCAGTTCGGAAATGGAAAGCTGGCCCTGGGCGATCTCGTTCTTCATGTCCTGAAGCAGCTTCTCGTAGATGGAACCCAGCTGCCTGCTCTTTTCCTCCCGGGCCCGGCTCAGGCCCCTGTTTTCATCCTCAAGGGTGGCGATCTTCTGGCGCAGTTCGCTCACGTCCTGGGAGAGGGCATCGGACTTTGTCCGCAGCAGCTGTTCCAGGGCTTTCCGCTGTTCTTCCTGGCCGGCAAGGTCCGCTTTGAGGGCATTATTCTCGGCCGTCAGTCGTTCCTGTTTCCCCCGCAGGTCGGCGGACTCCCGGGCCAGGTACTCCGCCTCCTCGACCTTTTTCAGGTAGGTGCCCTGCGTGACCAGGCAACCGCTCAGGACGAGGGGAGCAAAGACCGCCAGTCCCAGGCACGCGATCCGTCTCAGCATGACTCCTCCGTAGCTCCGCATGGCTGGCCGCCCGCCTTCCTGTGCAGCGAACTGAAAATCATATCCAGCACCGCCTTCTGGCGCACCTCGAACTTGTTCAGCACCGCCAGGCAGGTCCCCATGGGGCAGACCTCGTGCAGCACGTTGGCATCCCGGCCGGAGAGGATAACGATCCGGTTCTTGTCCATGCCGCTGTGGGTGGCGAACATCAGCAGCTTGAGCCCGTCCATGGAGGGCATCTCCAGGTCGATGAGCAGCAGGTCGTAGCCGCCGGCCTTGATGCGTTGCAGGGCTGCCACGGGGTTATTGCAGATTTCAACCTGCAGCAGAGGGTACGTGTCACGGATGTAGCCGGAGAGAAAATCGGTGAAGCCCCGGTCGTCGTCGATCAGCAGTATTCGGCCCATGGGGCGACACTATAGCCGATTTTGCGGGAGCCATAAACAAAAAAACCGGGACGGCACGGACGGGTGACGGAGCGGAGCGGGGTGGCCGATTCCGTCAGGGGGGAGGAGTTTTTTTCTTCTGAACGAACGCGCTGGCAGCAACGCACACAGCGATAACGCCCAGGATGAACACGCAAAAGATCCAATCAGCCGCACTGAAACCAAACATGAACAGTTCCTCCAATCCTCTGCCCGACCGCTACCCCTGTCCGCAACCACACAACGGTCCACACCGTCGCCCGCATCCGTGCCGCTCGACACGGATATGGAGCCGCGCTGCGCCATTCCGGATTCGGCGACCGGGAGCCGTCCTCGTACGCTCGGATGAGTTCCATACCCATGCCCGCCCCCCTCAGGGGGGGCAATGAGCGCACATGGAAGTGAACAGGTTGGTGCTCAGGTAGCGGTCTCCCCGGTCGGGAAGGATGACCACGATCACGCCGGAGTCCAGCTCCCGTGCCAGACGCAGCGCACCGGTCATGGCTGCGCCGCCGGACATGCCGCAGAAGATCCCCTCGTGGCTGGCCAGCATGCGGGCGGTCTCAAAGGCCGGATCATCCTCCACCACGATCTTGCGGTCCAGGGCGCTCTCGCTGTAGATGGGAGGAACGATGGCCTCCTTCATGTTTTTCAGTCCCTGGATCCGGTGACCCGGCATCGGCTCAACACCAACGATGCTCACGGCAGGATTCACCTCCCGGAAGTAGCGCGCTATCCCCATCAGCGTTCCGCCGGTACCCATGCCGGCAACAACATGGGTGACGCGTCCCTGGCTCTGGCGCATGATTTCGGGTGCGGTTGTCTCGTAGTGGGCCAGGACATTGTGGGGATTGGCGTACTGGTTGGGCATGAAATAGGTTTCGGGATCCTCGTCATGAATCCGGTGGGCCAGACGTATGGCGCCGTCGGTTGCCTCGCATCCGGGGGAGAGAACGATCTCGGCGCCGTAGGCCTCCAGCACGCCACGCCGCTCCACGCTGACGCAGGCGGGCATAACCAGTTTGATGCGGTATCCCCGGGCCGCGGCGATCATGGCCAGGGCGATACCGGTATTGCCCGAGGTGGGCTCCAGGATTATCTTGTCGGCTGTCAGCTCTCCGCTGGCTTCGGCCGCCAGAATCATCTGGCGCGCCGGACGGTCCTTTACCGACCCCCCAGGGTTGTTCCCCTCCAGCTTGGCCAGGATGGTAACGTTCGGGTTGGGGGTGATGCCGTTGATTTCAACCATCGGCGTCGAACCGATGGCGTTGATGAGACTCTGACCCTTCATGATCTGGTTCCTCTGTATGGATGGATAGCGGCGTGAAACGGCCGCGGCACGTGGCGCCGAAGGTTGAATATACCCGCTTCCGTGCCGGTTGCGAAAACATTTTAATATTTTTAATGCTATTGCCTCTTGTTGCATCATCCTAACCTATTGTATTGTGTCGAGCTACGTGAAACGGGACCCGAAGCGGAAGCCGGGGAAACAGCGGGGGAGTGTAGTGAATTCGGCAAACGCGGCAGTTGAGTTGCTCAGAAGCGGCCTTGAACGCCACCCCGGCAAGGCAGCCTATTTCTGCGGGGAAGATACGCTCACCTATGCCGAGCTCGCACAGGCGAGCCGCAGCTTTGCCCTGCTGCTGCGGGAGCGGGGAATTGCCGCCGGCGATCGGGTCGTGGTGGCACTGCCGGACTGCTTCGCCTTTCCCATCGCCTTCCTGGGCTGCCTGCTGGCGGGTGCGGTGGCCGTTGCCGCGGGTTCGGCCCTGGCGGACGACGATCTGGCCCACGTGGTGACCGACAGCGGCGCCAGCCTGCTCATAAGCCACGTGGAGCACGCATCCCGCCACGGGCTCCTCTGCCCCGTACCCGACCGGATTATCTGCGATGACCGGGGCCCACTCCACGAGGAGCGACCCGACGACAACGGCTTCGTCCCCCATCATCCCGGGGCCGACGATTTCGCCTACATGCTCTACACATCCGGTTCCACCGGGAGGCCCAAGGGCATTCCCCATCGCCACGCCAGCCTGCTCGCGCCCTGCCGCCTGGTGGGGAAAGGGGTGCTGGGCATAACCGGCGACGATCTCATCTTTTCCACCAGCAAGCTCTCCTTCTGCTACGGCCTGCTCAACAGCCTCTCCTTCGCGCTTCACTTCGGAGCGCCGGCGGTGCTGTGCCCGGGCAAACCGGATGTTCCCTCGCTTCTCCGCATCATCCTCCGGCACAGACCTACCATTTTCTTTTCCGTACCGACCCTGTTCCGCCAGATCATCCTCTCCTGCGCGGAGCCGAGACTCGACCTCCCCATGCGCCTGTGCTGTTCCGCCGGCGAGGCCCTGCCGCCGCTCCTGTTCCACGAGTGGCGGCGCCTGACCGGCCTGGAACTCATCGACGGCATCGGCGCCTCGGAACTCTCCCACCACTTCATCTGCAACCCTCCGGGACGCGCGGTGGCGGGATCGGCAGGCATGGTGGTTCCCGGCTACCGGATCAGACTGGTGGACGACAACGACAACGACGTCCCCCCCGGGAGCGAAGGCAACCTGCTGGTAAGCGGCGAGACCAGAGCGCCCTTCTACTGGAACCTGCCGGAATTGAGCCGCTCCACCATGCGGCCGGACGGCTTCACCCGCACGGGTGACATCTTCCTGGAGCGGGACGGCTACTACTTCCACCGCGGCAGGAGCGACGACATGATCAAGGTGGATGCCCAGTGGGTCTCCCCCCTGGTGGTGGAGGACGTGCTGCGCGGCCACCCGGCGGTGGCCGATTGCGCGGTGGCCGCCGTGACCGTGGGCGCCCTGGCCAGGCCGGGAGCATTCATCGTTCCCGCCCCCGGAGTCGACACGTCGCCCGAACTGGTGCGGGAACTGAAGGAGCTGGTCAGGTCGCGCCTGCCCGATCACATGTGCCCGGCCCGCTTCCGCTTCATGGCCGAACTGCCGCGCACGTCCACCGGAAAAATTCGGCGCTGCTGCCTGAGGGAGCAGGTGCCCGCCCCGGCTCCGCCGGAGTGAATCCCCCGCACACAAAGGAGACTGAGATGGATCTGATAGCCGAGATGAAGGAAGTCCTGCTGAACGTCGGAGTGGAGGAGGCTGTTGTCAGGGAGTTGAGCGAATATCTGCCGCTGGCCGGCCATGTCCTGGATTCCATGGGGTACACCGAATTCATGGTCGCCCTGGAAGAGCGCTACGGCGTCAAGCTGCTGGACCCGGAAGCCGCCTTCATCAAATCCTTAAGCGACATCAAGAAAGAGATCCTTGAGAAGCAGGCCTGATCAGATACTGAGTGCGTGACCCCGCTGAAGAAAAGCAACTGAGTGACGCGGGCCGGAATCCCGCTTTTATTCCAGGAACGGCTCGTTCTCCGTGTTATATGGCGGACGCGCCCCCAGGGGCACCAACCATGCGTGCAGGCACCACCATCGACATCCATTGCCACACCGCCGGGATCGGCGCCGGCGGGAGCGGCTGCTTCGTCTCGCCGGCGCTGCGCAACAGCTGGCGTTACCGTGTCTACCTCAGGGCCTTCAATGTCAGCGAACCGGAACTCCTGGCTCAGGGAGACGGCCTGATCATGCGGCGCATTTCGGAATGCCTGTCAAGATCGCGTCTTGTGGATGCGGCGGTGGTCCTGGCCATGGATGGCGTGGCAGGAGACACCGGCCACCTGGACCGTTCCGCCACCGAAGTCTATATTCCCAACGGGTTTGTAGCACGTGAAATCCGCGGGTATCCGAATCTGCTGTTCGGTGCCAGCGTTAACCCGTACCGATGCGATGCACTGGCGCGGCTGGAGCAGGTCGTTGCCGACGGCGCGGTGCTGCTCAAGTGGCTCCCCTCCATCCAACATATCGATCCGGCGGATACGCGCCTGGTCCCTTTTTATCTGCGCCTGAAAGATCTGGGCATACCGCTGTTGACCCACACCGGAAAAGAGGATTCCTTTACCCGGGCCCGGAACGAGCTGGGGGATCCGGAACGGTTGCGGCTGCCGCTCTCGCTGGGCGTGGTGGTGATTGCCGCCCACGCCGCTTCCAACGGCAGGAACGAAGGAGAGAACAACTTCAGGCGGTTCCTGCGGCTCTGCAACGAATTTCCCAACCTGTACGCCGATGTCTCCGCCATGACCCAGGCAAACCGCATCGGCCATCTGCGCCGGCTGCTTCGCCATGGTGAGCTGCATGCCCGCCTGCTCTACGGCACCGACATGCCGCTGCTGACCACCGGTATCGCCTCCCCCTGGTTCCACGCCCATCTGGTGTCACCCGCCAGACTCGCGCGGATTTTAGGAAGCAGGAACCCCTGGGATCGCGACGTCGAGCTGAAACGCTCCCTGGGGCTCCCCATCCCCGTACTCAACCGGGCTGCCGCACTGTTGCGTCTGCCGGATATCCAATGAGGTAAATCGTGCCAACTCCTGAACAAGTCCCATCATCCGCCACCGGGAAGCTCCCGCCCTCCTTCGCGCGACTCAACGCAACCCAGTTCCTGGGGGCGATGAACGACAATATCCTGAAACTGCTGATCATATTCTGCCTGATCGGCATCCGGGGGGCGGAGGGGGCCGGGATCATTACCGCCGCCGTGGGGGCCGCCTTCGTGCTCCCCTTCCTGCTGTTCTCCGCCCCGGCGGGCTGCCTGGCGGACCGGCTGGCAAAGTCGCGCATCATCGTGGCGGTCAAGGTGATGGAGGTGGCGGTCACCGCACTGGCGGCGCTGTTCTTCTTCCTGGGGTGGCATGATGGGCTCTATCTGGTGATCTTCCTGATGGCAACCCACAGCGCCTTTTTCGCTCCGGCCAAGTACGGCGTGATCCCCGAGCTGGCCGACCGGGACCAGCTCTCCCGGGCCAACGGGCTGGTGGAGTCGTTCACCTATCTGGCCATTATCTTCGGCACCACCCTGGCTTCCGGCCTGACCCAGGCCGTCCAGGGACGCTTCTGGCTGGCGGCGCTGTTCTGCCTGCTGATCGCCGTAGCCGGGCTCTGGGCGGCCTTCGGCATGGAGAGAACCCCCGTCGCCGACAGCCAACGCGGCATAGCACTCTTCCCTGACGAAATCCTGCGTACCCTGCTGGGAATCCGCCATGACCGGGACCTGATGCTTGCGGTGATCGGTCAGGCATACTTCCTGTTCGTGGGGGCCTATGCCCAGCTCAACCTGATTGCCTACGGCATGCAGGACATGGGGCTGACCGAGGCCCAGAGCGGCTATCTGTTCCTGGCCGCCGCCCTGGGGATCGGCGGCGGCTCGCTCCTGGCGGCCAAGCTCTCCGGACGGGACGTGGAGTTCGGCATCGTGCCCATCGGCGCCATCGGACTGACCGTCGCGCTGACGCTGCTGCACGCCGGCCCCTCCTCGCTCCCCTCCTGCCTGGCCATCCTGGTGCTGTTCGGCGTCTCCGCCGGCCTGTTCAGCCTGCCGCTGCAAACCTTCATCCAGTTTCGGGCCGAACCGGCCCGGCGGGGCGAGGTGCTGGCCGCGGCCAGCTTCCTCAACTGGGTCGGCATCCTGCTGGCCTCGGCCCTGACCTGGTTCTTCAGCGGTCCCATGAAGCTCTCCGCCGCCCAGGGCTTCAGCTCCGTCGGCGTCCTGACCCTGCTCCTGACGCTGATCTCCTTCTGGGCACTGCCCGATTTCCTGCTGCGCTTCATCGCCCTGGTAACCATGCGCATCTTCTACCGCATCCGGATCCATGGCGCCGAAAATCTGCCGATCGAGGGGCCGGCGCTGCTGATCCCCAACCACGTCACCTGGGTGGATGCCCTGTTGCTGACCGCCACCAATCAGCGCCGGATCCGCTTCGTCATGCAACGGGAAATCTACGACACTCCTCTCCTGCGGGGTCTGTTCAAACTGATGGGAGTCATACCGGTCTCCTCCCGCGACGGGAAAAAGGAACTGCTGGAATTCATACGCAGAGCCCGCGCGGCCCTGGATGACGGCTACATGGTCTGCATCTTTGCCGAGGGGGAGCTTACCCGCACCGGAATGCTGCGGGAATTCCGGGGCGGCTTCGAGCGGATCGTGAAAAACAGCGGCTACCCCATCATCCCGGTCTACATCGGCGGCGCCTGGGGCAGCATCCTCAGCTATGCCCACGGTCGCCTGCTCTCCCGTCCCCCGGCCCTGTCGCCTTACCAGGTCAGCATCATCTTCGGTGATCCCATGCCGGCAACCAGCACCGCCCTGGAGGTGCGCCAGGCGGTCATGCAACTTTCCTGCGACTGGTTCGAATCGCGCAAATCGGGTCGTCGGCCCCTGGCCGAGCAGTTTATCCGCGCCGCCAGGCGGAACTGGAGCCGCCGGGCAGTTGCCGACACCTCCGGAAAAGCGTTGAGCTACGGCCAGACCCTGGCCGGCGCCCTGGCCCTGGCAGGCAAGCTGGAGAGCATGCTGGCCCCTGTCGACTCTCTCCATGAACAGGCAGGCTCGGCGGAGCACGCCGAGACCGGGTACATCGGCGTGCTCCTCCCCCCTTCGGTGGGCGGGGTGCTGACCAACCTGGCCCTGTCGCTGATGGGGCGCGCGCCGGTCAATCTGAACTACACCGCTTCCGAGGCATCCTTCCGCTCGGCAGTGGAACAGTGCGGGATCACGAGCATCATCACCTCGCGCGCCTTTCTGGAGAAGCTCCCCTCCCTGCCGAGACTGGAAGGAGCCATCCTGCTGGAGGACCTTCTGCCGACCATCTCCGCCGCGGACAAACTGCTGGGGCTGGTCAGGGGACGCCTCCTGCCCCTGGGAATGCTCTGCCGCCGGAAGGGCTTCACCGCCGACAGGGTAGCCACGGTGATCTTTTCCTCCGGCAGCACCGGCGAACCCAAAGGGGTTATGCTGAGCCATCACAACATCATGTCCAACATCGAAGCGCTGCGCATGGTCTTCAAGGTCAATCTGAACGACAACGTATGCTCGGCCCTGCCGTTTTTCCATTCCCTCGGCTTTACCGCCACCCTCTGGTTTCCACTGACCAGCGGCTTTTCCGCCGCCTATCACCCCAACCCCCTGGACGGCGAGAAGATCGCCCAGGTGGTGAGGGAGCACCGCTCCACCATCCTGCTGGCCACTCCCACCTTTCTCTTGGCCTACCTGCGGCGGGCCAAGCGGGAGGACTTCGCTTCCCTGCGACTGGTGGTGACCGGCGCCGAAAAGCTGAAGAGCAAGCTGGCCGATTCCTTCCAGGAGAAGTTCGGCATACGCCCTCTGGAGGGGTATGGCGCAACCGAGCTGTCACCGGTGATCACCCTGAGCCTGCCGGATGTTGAGGTGGGCGGCGTACGCCAGCACGGCTCAAAGGAGGGGAGCGTGGGGCACCCCATTCCGGGGGTGGCCATCCGCGTGGTCGACCCGGAGAGCGGCGCGCCGCTGAAACCGGGACAGCCGGGACTGCTTCTGGTGAGGGGACCGAACGTCATGCGTGGATACCTGGGCAAGGGCGACAAGACCGCCGATGTGGTCAGGGACGGCTGGTATGTGACCGGCGACATCGGCATCATGGATGACGACGGTTTCATCCGCATTACCGACCGCCTCTCCCGTTTCAGCAAGATCGGCGGCGAAATGGTGCCCCACGGCGTGGTTGAGGATGAACTGCACGGCCGCATCGGCCAGAGCCAGGTACTGGCGGTCACTGCCGTGCCGGACGAGAAAAAGGGAGAGCGGCTGGTGGTGATCTACACCAGGGGAGCCACCGATGCCGAGTCCCTCCGGAATCACCTGTCGGAAAGCAGCCTGCCCAACCTGTGGAAACCGGGGCGCGACAGCTACATCGAGGTGGAAAGCCTGCCGATCCTGGGGAGCGGCAAGCTGGACCTGAAGCAGCTCAGGGAGATCGCACTGGCAGTACAGGGATGAACAGTTCGAAGCCGGTGCGCTGGAACGCATTCGGGAAGAGGAGCGGAATCCAATGACAGCGGAGTCAACGATGCCTGCCAGGTGCGCCTCTCCCGGGGAGGCACCACCGTGAGCCGGTGAGCCTCCGAAAATGTTCCCCCTTTGGGGAAAGCCGGAGAGAGGGACCGGGGGACGCAAATGTTCCCCCTTTGGGGAAAGCCGGAGAGAGGGACCGGGGGACGCCATGATCGCACGTTCCATGGGATACAGGTGAACGATGAAATGCCCGAAATGCCAGTTCCAGCAGCCGGACGACCAGGAGATCTGCCTCCGCTGCGGGGTGGTCTTTGCGAAGATCCATGCGCCTACGGTGAATCATGACGAAAATCCGGCGACCCGGGAGAGGGAGAAACTTCCGCAGCTCACGGCCGTGCTGAAAAACGTCCTGAACGACATCCCCCGTGAGGAGAACCCGTTCGTGCGCGGCGGGAGAATGCTGGTATGGCTGGTACTCGTGGTCTGGGGAGTGAAATTCATGTTCACGCCGATCAGTGGCGAGGCGTTTTCCCAATCGTTCATGCATCTGGTCAACCTCCCCTTCCACGAGGCCGGGCACATTATGTTCGCCCCCTTCGGCCGCTTCATTCAGGTGCTGGGAGGGACCCTGGGGCAGCTGCTCGTCCCCCTGATCGTGGCCGGCTCCTTTGCCAGCCGGGGAAACCACTTCGGCCTCACCGTCGGCCTCTGGTGGCTTGGGCAGAGCCTCATGGACTGCGCCCCCTATGTGGACGATGCCCGGGCCGGGCAGCTGATCCTTCTGGGAGGGGTAACCGGAAGTGAGGTGAGCGATTACCACGACTGGGAACAGATCCTCACCCGCCTGGGAATGATGGAGTACGATCATCTCATCGCCCGGCTGTTTTTCGGTAGCGGTGTGCTGGTCATGGTAGCGGCGCTGGCCTGGGGGGGATACGTGCTCGTGCGCCAGCGGAGAAACGAATGACAGAGACAGACCGGGTACGGTGCACCGAAGGCGATGAATGTCCGCAAGAGGAGGAACGATGAAAACGATACTGATGACGATGGTGGTTCTGCTGGCTGCTTCGCTCTCCTGGGGCGAGGACTCCCGCACGGCAAGCGACAGGGCGCCGGTCTCCGGCGCCGACCGGCCCACGGTGCGGAAAGAGCAACGTTTCAACGGCAAGGTGGAGCTGTACATCACCGACTGGTGCGGCTACTGCAAGCAGGCGGTCGCCTATGTGAAGAGCAGGAACATCCCCCACGTCATCTATGACATCGAGAAGGACGAGGCGGCCCGGAAACGCTTCCTGCGGCTGGGGGGGAGCGGCGTGCCGCTGATCATGGTCGGCAACCGGCGCATGTCCGGCTTTTCGCCGCAGCTTTTGGAACAGTACCTGGCTACCGCCCAGGAGCGGAGCCGGTGACCATGGGCGCGCCCGCTGACGGCCGGGGGTGGCCCCTCCCCCCTTCCCCCCGCGAACCGCTCTGCCTGCTGGCCATTGCCCTGGTTGCGCTGGGCTTCTCGGCGCTGAACCCCCACGACCGCATGACCTGGCTCCTGGAGGTGTTTCCCTTCTTCATCGCCGCGGGAATCATGGTCCCCACCTGGAGGCGCTTCCCCCTCACCCCGCTTCTGTACCGGCTGATCCTGCTGCACTGTCTGGTGCTGTTCATCGGCGGCCATTACACCTATGCCCAGGTACCCTTCGGCTTCCGGCTCCAGGAGCTGCTCGGCCTCAGCCGCAACCCCTATGACCGCATCGGGCACTTCGCCCAGGGCTTCGTTCCGGCCATGGTGGCGCGGGAAATCCTGCTGCGCCGGACGCCCCTTGCGCGCGGGGGGTGGCTCTTCTTCCTCGTGGCCTCGGTCTGCCTGGCGATCAGCGCCGCGTACGAGTTCATCGAATGGTGGGGGGCGCTGCTCCTCGGCCAGGAAGCGGACGCCTTCCTCGCCACCCAGGGGGATCAGTGGGATACCCAGTGGGATATGTTCACTGCGCTCCTGGGTGCCCTGGCTGCCCAGATCTGCCTGGCGCGCATCCACGACCGGCAGCTGGAGCGTCTGCCGGGGAACGCGCGGCGGTAAGCCGCACCACCCCGGCACATCCGTCACAACCGCCGGGCCGCCGTCCCGCCCGCGATGCACCCGGCACAACAGTTCACGCCTGCCCACAAGGAGTACGCCATGCAGTTCCCTCCCCTCCACCGAGTGACGCCCCTGATCCTGCTCTTCTGTCTGGCCGCCTGGCCGGTCCGCGCCGACGACCTGCGGGACGGCGACATCATCTTCCAGATTTCCCGCTCTTCCCAGAGCAAGGCGATCCAGAAGGCCTCCGGCTCCCGCTACAGCCACATGGGGATCATCATCCACCGCAGCGGTTTCCCCCAGGTGTTCGAGGCGGGCGCCAAAGTCCGCTATACCCCCCTGAACACATGGATCGGTCGCGGCGTACGCGGCAGATACCTGGTCAAGCGGCTGCGCCGGGCCGACGACCTGCTCAACGGCGAGACGCTCAGCAAGATGCGCCGGGTGGCGGAAGAGCTGCGCGGCAAGCCCTACGACCCCTGGTTCGAGTGGTCGGACACGCGCATCTACTGTTCGGAACTGGTCTGGAAGATCTACAAGCGGACCCTGGATCTTGAGCTCGGTCGGCTTCAGAAGCTGGGGGAGCTCAACCTATCCTCCCCGGTTGTCAAAAAGGAACTGCAGAAGCGGTACGGCAGGAGGATTCCGCTGAACGAGACGGTCGTCACCCCGACCGCCATCTTCAACTCGGCCGAGCTGGTGACGGTGGAAAACGAGTAGAAACCGGGGCTGCACACATGTCCTCGTGCTGCTTTTCATGTTCACAGGCTAAATGTTCCATTTGGGTTGTTGACCGGCCTTCCGGTCAATAGGGAGTTGCATACAGGACAGAGGAGGGCGATAGTATGAGCTATTTGTTAATGATTATTACGTTCTCAATTTTTGCCTTCATGGCAAATATGGCAGATGCTTATGATTACTATGGTGCATTTGTCTCTGACAAAGATGCCCCATCATCTTACATGAAATATGGAATTCACGGTTACCACCCTGTTGTAAGCGACGTATTATTTAATTCACCGGCGAGTAGATCCGGACTAAGACAAGGTGACATTATTCTTTTGATTAATAACAAAGGTATCAAAAGAACAAGTGAGTTGAGTACAGTTACTGCTAATATAATAAGCTTAACTGTTTTTGTGGAATTGGACGTAAAACCATAATTATTGACAGGTTGTCTATTGAAACAGAAATGACTAGCCAAACAGCCACCGAAAAAAGCCTGCAAAAATGTCACACACAAATATTTACTCAGATGAGCAACCAGACAATTCTCCACCATTGAAATTTGATGACGCGGCGTTAGAAAAAAATATGGGAAATCGACTTATTCTCCTGCAAAAAACAATAATTACAGAATCCCCGATCAGATGCAGATACCTCAACCAACATATTTGGATCCCGGCTTTGTTGGCTCCAGCGTGATAGAAAGCCAAATTGATGGAGAATTTGAAGGCTGGAGTGGTGAAACAATATTTAAATTGGTAAATGGACAAATTTGGCAACAGTCATCTTACGCATACACATACCATTATGCCTATATGCCTAAAGTCATTATCTATAACTCTAGCGGAAGTTACAAACTCAAGGTTGATGGAGTTAGTGGTACGATCAATGTCACTCGTTTGAGATAGTAAAAAAAACTTCGTGTAGGGGCGCCGGGCGTGAGATTCGCTATACTATTCGAGCTAACAACATGGAAGCCTACCCCTGGTAGTTTCCCCATGTCTGCCACGACAGAATGAGCTTTATCGAAGTTGTCGTACCTTGAGTTAAGTTGTTCAGCAAATAACTAGGAGAACTAAAATGAAAATATTAGTTAAAAAATTGGGGGCTTTGGAACAAGCTGAGTTTGAGCTTGGTAAGATGACTATCATTTGTGGAAAAAATAATACAGGTAAAACATATGCGACTCATGCTGCTTTTGCTTTTCTTGATTATCTTTATTCTCAATTCAAATTACCTGCAGATAGCGATGCTATCGACAAACTTTTTTCCGAAGGCGCAATATACATACAAATACTTCCATATGTAAATAAAATACAGAAACATTTAGACAATTCATCTAAAACTTTTTCTAAATCTATATTTAGGGTGTTCGCTGGAAAAGAAAGTCTTTTTAGTGAATCTTCTTTATCTTTAGTTCTAGATACAGATAGCTCATTTACGCTTTCAAAAATCAGTATACTGTTTGGTTCTGCAGAAAAGAGTGTGCTACAGATACAATCAACCGAAGACCTAAATACGTTAAAAATAAGCTTAATAGTTGACAAGATCAGTGACGATGTACCACCAAGGCCTATTATTGAAGATATGATCGCACGAGGTATTGGTGATGCCGTGCTGGGTGCCACAATTCCGCGTCCCTTCCTTGCAAGTGCGGAAAGAACAGGAGCCGCTATCTTTCAGAGAGAACTTGATTTCACAAAAAATCGTCTTGTTGAATTACTTGGTGACAAGACCGCCAAACTTAATCCGATTCATTTTCTCGGCAAATTCAGTGGAGAATATCCCGTTGCGGTGAGAAAAAATGTAGATTTTATTCGTTCACTTCCTGATGTTGCCAATAGAGAAAGCTATATTCTGAAAAGCCATCCTGAACTCCTTGATTCGTTTGCTGAAATCATCGGAGGCGAATACAAGGTTAGCAAAGATGGCGAAATCCAGTTTGTACCGTCATCAAACAGGCGGATAAAACTAACCCTAGTAGAAAGCTCAAGTGCTGTAAGGTCGCTCCTTGATATAGGATTTTACCTGCGGCATGTAGCGCAACCCGGCGATCTATTGATGGTGGATGAACCAGAACTGAATCTGCATCCCGAAAATCAGCGCAAGGTTGCCAGATTATTTGCGCGTCTAGTTAATATAGGTATTAAGGTGTTTATCACCACACACAGTGATTATTTTGTGAAAGAATTGAATACACTCATTATGTTGAATCGCGCTGGCTCTGATATGGAAAAAATTCGCAAAGAGTACAAATATCACAAGGCAGAACTTATTTCAGCCGATGCTGTTCGTGTTTATATCGCCGATCAACAGAACATCTGCAAGGAAGGCAATACCCGCAAGTCGCTTTGCCAGACTCTTATTCCGGCCGATATCAACCCCATTTTTGGTATTGAAGCTGAAAGTTTTGATGCCACAATCGATGAAATGAACCGGATTCAGGAGGCGATACTGTTTGCAGGGGAGGATGGGAAATGAATCGGTTTGCCCCCCTGAAAAAACTGGTGATGAATGATCTATTGGTGGCTGTTTCCCATAAGCATGGTCGCGCCTTTGTGCGCCTGAAAGAGACCGGCCTAGATGCCAAACTTAAAAATGTCGATATTTATGACATTCACCATGATTCGATCATTCTCAAATTAGATCAAGCGGAGCAACCCAAGACTTTATTCAAAGGTGAAAATGGGGAACGCCAACGATGTGACTATGTTCTCGTTACGATTCACGATAACAAGCCATTGCTTGTCTTTATTGAATTGAAGTCCAAAGTGGTAAAGGATGCAGAAATTACTAGACAATTTAAGGGCGCTGAATGTCTTATAGACTACTGCAACGCAGCGCTAAACCGTTTTCATGAACAAAGTAACATATTGAGCGACTGTGAAAAGAGGTTTGTTGTCTTTTACAAGCCATCCATCGCTAAGAAGCGAACGCGCCCCACGTATCCATGTCCTGCCAACAAGTCACCGGAATCTCATCTAAAATATCCTGCTCCCCATAATCCATCCATAAAAACCTTGGTGAGCTTATGAGCGATACCATGGCAAAACAAGGGGGAGGGGCACCGGGGTCAGTCATTGAACCATTGAAGATGGACACTCTTCATGTTCATGGGTGGAGTTCAAATCATCAATGCCTGGCCACGGGGCCTGGCCTTACTCTTTCACTCTTTTCTCTGCTGCCTTGTAGACGCTAAGGTTTTCCCGCTTTCCGACAGCCACGACAGTAACGGTAATGCGGTTGTCGTCAACCTGGTAAACCAAGCGATAGCCAGCGTTCTTCAGCTTGATCTTGTAGCAATCAGACATACCGGAGAGTTGAGCCGACTCAACACGGGGGCGCTCCAGTCGTTCGGCCAGCTTCTTCTTGAACTGCTCACGGATTCCGCCATCGAGTTTCTTCCACTCCTTCAGGGCGGAGACCTTGAATTCGAGGCTATAGCTCATCAAGGGAAACCTTGACGCCCGACTCGTGCTCCCGTTCTCGCACAACGCGGGAAAGCTCGTAATCCTCCAGCCTTTCCATAAGCGCCTCGAAGGCATCGGCAGGAATGATGTAAGCACTGGGCTTGTTATGGTTGAGAATTGCCACGGGGGCGCCTTCGGACTGATTAATGATCCGGGAAGGGTTCTTCTTAAGGTCACTGATGCTGACCGAGGCACGGGCAAAAAGGCGTTCCATAAAATCACCTCATTTTAGACTTAATTATGGGTACAAATATGGGTCACATGCCATGGCGTTGCAAGAAAATTTTACATGCCAGCATTCCCGACTCACGGCTACCCCGCGGGGTCAAGTCTGACGCTGGGTCGCCGGGGGCAGTCATTGAACCACTGAAGATGAATGCCACTCTTCATGTTCATGGGGGGAGTTCAAATCATCAATGCCTGGCCACGCAGCCCCTCCTTCCGGTCAACAGGGAGCTGAACAATAAAAGGCAACCAAATGGAAACACCTGTCGAGGATTTACCAATACACTTTCAAGATGCCGCTATTGCATATTTGCTTTCAGTCACGAGCGCGACTCTAGCGTTTTCACTACCCCGTTTTGTACTCGATATTTCAAACATTTTCTCAGGCACCGGTTTTGAAAGTGCAACGGGGCTAGATACTCTCACTAAACTGCAACATCTATCTTCAATGTCGCTTATTCTATTTGGCGTCGGATGGATATTGATCTTTGTAGCAGCTGTTATCCCATTCTCCATTGCAATTACAGTTACTCGCAAGTTCACCTGGTTGTACTCTATACTAGGCGGAGTGTTAACCGCTTTAGTGCTTGAACCTCTGTTCATCTCTATTCCAAACCTTGGAATCAATGTTCAAGAGCCAGAACCTTTATTTTGGCAACAATATTTGACTGCACTGCCACATTTTCTGTTTTCAGGCACAATGGCCGGACTTGCATGCCACCTATATTTTCGTAGAAAGCTACCCCGCGGGGTCAAGTTTGTCACGGGGACATCCGTGTAGCATCGGAACAAACAGCGCGTCGAGAGCTCTGCTGGAAAGGATCGCCGGAAAGTTGATGGCGCAGACCGTTACGACCTGATATTTTTTACCTTCAACACCCACACCTGAAAGGAGAACGTATGAAAAAACAGCTGGCTTTTGTGATCGGGGCACTTCTCGTGTCGTCGACTACCCTGTATGCCATGGGGGAGTGCGACAAGTACAGGACACCGTATGACAGGACCTATTGTATGGGGAAACTGTTCGTGGAATCAGACAAGGAGCTGAATTCCGTGTTCAAAGAACTGAAAAACATGCTCAGGCCCGACGTGAAAAAGGGGCTTACCGAGACCCAGAGAGAGTGGATCGGCTATCGCGATACCGTTTGCCAGGATCAACCCGGAACGATCAACGTTGACTGCAACTACAGGGTCAACAGGGAAAGAACCGAATATCTGCGCGACCGTCTCCGCGAATGCAAAACCGGCACCACGCGCGCCGACATGATCGTAAAGAAGAGCTGGAAGTAGGGAAAGGGGAAGGTGAGCCGACAGTATGAAACCCAGGATCACGTTTGTCATCATCATTCTCGTCTTCATAGTGTACGGCTCGCCAACCCGCGGGGCTGCCGGTACGGACACCGCACCGGGGAACAAACCCCGGGTGATCATCGACTCCGGGCACACGGAAAACCAGTACGGCGCCACGGGCATTACCGGCAAACATGAGGTCGCGTACAACGACAACCTGGTTGCGCAACTTTCCGTTGCCCTTGCACGGGCAGGCTTCACTCCGATCCTGACGCGACAGCCGCATCAGGAAATCAAGCTGGAAACCAGGGCCTCGATCGCCAATACGAACAACGCCATTCTGATGCTGTCGATTCACCATGACTCCGCACAGACGGTACATCTGGAACCGGTGGTGCATCATGGGGTAAAGACGTACCGCACCCGAACCCCCCTTTCCGGTTATTCCATCTTCGTATCCGGGAAAAATCGACGGTTCGACCAATCCCTCGCCTTGGCCAGGTTATTGGGTCAGGGGCTTCATAAGCTCGGCAGGAAACCATCACTGCACCACGCGGAACCGATCCCCGGAGAGGGACGGCCATTACTGGACCCCGAACTCGGAATCTATCAGTACGACGACCTGATCGTGCTGAAGAAAACGGTTATCCCGGCAGTGTTGCTTGAAGTCGGCGTTATCGTGGATAAAGCGGATGAGGCGTACGTGTCGGACCGGGACAACCAGCAGGCCATCGTCACAGCGATCGTTGCCGCCATCAGAAAATTCAACAACGGAACGACCACGTTCACCCAATCCCAGAAGGAGCAGACTCGATGAAACGACCGTTGTTCCCCTTTCTGATCGTGGTATTCCTCTGCATCCCCCACCCCGCCTTCGCCGCGTCGGCCTGCGAGCAACGGCTGCACGCATCCGGGGGCGCCGACCGCCAGTCGCGGGAAGCGGCGCTGAACCGGGAGGTCGAGCAGTTCCGCACCCTGGCGGAGCGGGCCCTGTCCCTGCGGGCCGAGACCATCAGGGTCGGCCGGGGCATCAGGGAGAAGCTGGAACAGGACCGGCCGCTGAGCGGCGACGACATCGCCCTGATCAGTACGGGCATTACCGAGCACCTGGCCCTGCGGAAAGAGCTGCTGGCCCGGGCGGAAGCGTACGAATGTTGGCTTGACGCTTCGCCGGAGGAGCTGGCGCGCCAGGGGATCACGGCTGAGGCGCGCCTGACCGGCGTGATGCTGTCACTCTCCTCCGCCATGCTGCTCTACGACAACTATCTGCTGGCGATCTCCCTCTTCGAGGGGGACGGCAAGCTGCGCCGCATCCTCAACGAACGCGACCCGGGCTACAGGGTGAAACGCGCGGCACTGGCGAAGATCACCATGAGCTACGACTCTGCCGGCACCCGGGCCCGGGTGCGCCGGGCGATCCGCTTCTACGAGCGCGAGACCGGGCGCGCCGACGCCGCGCCCCCCCGCGACCGGCAGGAGGAGTACCTCAGGCTGCTGATCGCCCAGAGCCCCTCCTACACCATGCTCAGGAAATGGTCCCCCCTGTACCTGGTGGGCCGCAAGATCGGTTTTTGGGCCGGAGTTACCAGCGATACCCTGACCGGCATGGAGCGGGAAGGGGTCAGCCTGCTGAGCATGGTCTTCGGCAATGCGGTCGGTCTGGTGGAGACCCGCCGGGGCAAGCTCTACCGGAATGAGCAGGTCCTGGCCGATATCGGCGCCAGCCTGAAGGCGGGGGATATCCTGCTGGAGAAGACCCCCTTCCGCCTGACGGACAAGCTGATTCCGGGCTACTGGGGACATGCGGCGGTCTGGATCGGAACGGAGGAGGAGTTGCGGGAGCTGGGCATCTGGGATAACCCGCTGGTGGTCAACCACCATGGGGAGATCCGCCAGGGGCGGCTGGTGGTGGAGGCGTTGCGCTCGGGGGTGGAGATGAACAGCCTGCGCCATTTCCTCAACATCGACAGCATCGGCGTGCTGCGCAGGCCGGGGCAGAGCCGTGAGGCGCGGGCCGCCACGATCATCCAGGCCCTGCGCCAGGTGGGAAAACCGTACGACTTCACTTTCGATGTGGAATCCAAGGAGCGGGTCTACTGTTCCAAGCTGGTGTATCTGAGCTACGGCGACATGGAGTGGCCCACCCGGAGAACCCTGGGACGAGCCACCTTCACCCCTGACGACGTGGCCGCGCTGGCCGCCGATGGCGGCAGCCTGCAGCTGGTCGCATTCTACCACGACGGCGAGCGGGTCAGTCAGGCCCCGCTGACACGCATGGCCGAGCTGATGGGAACGGGTACGGAGCAACGGGCCGCCCCGTGAACCGGCACCGTCCGGCAGCCGCCGACGAGGAGCGTCAGCCAACGGCCGGCAGTTCCCCCCCGTTCAAGGGCAGCCGGGACAGGTCGAACCGCGCCGCGCCCCAGGCCAGGAGCTCGGCGCAGGGGGCGCCGCGCAGCTCCGCCGGCAGTTCCTGCCCCAGGAAGCGCAGCACCTGGCGCAGCAGGTCTCCCTCCCGGCCGTTCCAGGTTCCCAGCTGGTGGGACACCAGGTTGTCCCGCTTGCTCAATTTTTCTCCGCCGGGCCCGGTCACCAGCGGCAGATGGCAGTACTCCGGCTGGGGCATCCCCAAGAGCCGCAGCAGGTGGATCTGGCGCGGCGTCGACGCCAGCAGGTCATCCCCCCGCACCACCTGGGTGACGCCGGTCAGGTGGTCGTCCAGCACCACCGCCAGCTGATAAGCGAACTCCCCGTCCCCCCGACGCACCACGAAGTCGCCGCACCCCGTCCCAAGGTTCTGCCGGACGTCCCCCCGACGCAGGTCGTGGAAGCAGACCGGCTGGTCCGTCACCCGCACCCGCCAGGAGCGCACCGGCTTGCCCGCGATCATGCCGTGGCGGCAGCTGCCCGGATAGGGGAGGCAGTCATCCGAGGGGTGGGGGGCGGAGGCGGCCCGGGCGATGTCCCAGCGGGAGCAGCAGCAGGGGTAGAGCTCGCCGCTCTCCCGCAGCCGCTGGAAGGCCTCCTCGTATTGCTCACGGTTGTCGCTCTGACGGGTGATCTCGCCGTCCCACACCAGGGAAAAACGCTCCAGGGTGGCCAGGATGTCGTCGGCCATGCCCGGCACCTGGCGCTGGCTGTCCAGGTCGTCGATGCGTACCAGCCAGCGGCCGCCGGCGCGTCTGGCCATCAGCCAGCTCCCCACCGCCGTGACCAGCGAGCCTGTGTGCAGCGGTCCGGTGGGGGAGGGGGCGAAACGCCCTATGGGGGGATTCGTTGGGGACATGGGATATCGGGAGTGGAAACGGAGGAGACGGAGGAAACGAAGCGCCCGGGAGAGCGGCGCGCGACGGCGCGAGGAGAGGGAAGGTTCCGTGCCCCTCCTCCCCGCGGGCCGATTCTTCAATTATTACAGATAGGAACAGCAGTAGTCCGCGACCGCCGGCACCTTCATCAGGAAGACCGCGTTTGCCGGGACCTGGAACGACTCACCGGCGGCGACGGCTTTCCAGCAGCACTCCTCCTTCAGCCGCCATTCCAGGCTGCCGGAGAGGATCTCCATAACCTCGGCGGCCCCGGTGGAGAATTCATAGTCGCCGGCCTGCATGATGCCCAGGGTCTTTTTCGTGCCGTCGGGGAAGAGGACGGTATGACTGACGACCTTGCCGTCGAAATAGATGTTGGCCTTCTTGATAACCGTAACGTTCGAAAATTCGGACATGCTGCCTCCTGGCGTAGTGTGGTGGAACGGTTATACCCGCAACCCGTCCCCTGGGGCAAAGGAAAAAACCGCGGCAGAGGGGCGTGAGGGACCCGGCCCCGGCCGCCTCTCCGGGGGTAGGCTATTTTTCGGGAAACTTCAGGGCGCGAGTGCTGTTTTTACCGCTGTGCTTGGCGATGTACAGGGCCTTGTCGGCGATATCGATGATCTGCTCCCGGGTTCTGCTGCCCAGGCTGGCGCCGTAGCTGGTCAAGCCGACGCTGATGGTGGTCCTGATCTGGATCTCCCCCACGCTGGTGTTCAGCCCCTGAACCCGGGATCGCAGGTTTTCAGCCACGGCGATAGCGCTGGAAAAGTCGGTCTCGGGCATGATGATGACGAACTCGTCCCCACCGTAACGGGCGAAGATATCGGTGGCGCGCAGCAGGTCCTGCACGGTCTTGCCGATGTTGATCAGCAGCAGGTCGCCCACGGTATGGCCGTGGGTGTCGTTGACGCTCTTGAAGTTGTCCACATCGAAGATGACCAGAGAAAACTGGCGCTGGTAGCGCTGGGCGCGGATGAGCTCCTTGTCCAGCGCCTCCTGGAAGAAGCGGCGGTTGTAGACTCCGGTCAGGCTGTCCCGGAAGGCCAGCTCGCGGTGCATGACGTTGGTGTCGTGTAGTTCCCGGGCGCGCTTCTCCGCTTTCTCCCTGGCCAGTTGCAGTTCGATGGCCTGGAGCTCGTAGGAGTCGTGCAGGCTGGCCAGCTGCTGGTTGGCCTCCTGCAGGATCAGCTCCAGGGGCCGCATGGCGTCTTCCGGAATCTCGAAGGTGGCCAGCACCTCGAAGGCCCGGGCTCCCACCGCCTCGATCAGGGCCTCGACCTCCTTGCCCAGCAGGCCGAAGGTCTCGTAAAGGATGTGGCGGGCACGCCTGATCTTGTCCGCGTCCTGGGTACCGCAATGGAAGGAGGCCAGACAGTCGGCAACGCAGAGGATGTCGTTCTGGCGCCGGTGCTGGTCCGGTACAGTCTCGGCCGAATGGTGGTATCTGATGGGGGCGTAGATCTCTTCGGGGATCTGCCAATTCTTGAGCAGCGCCGCTCCCAGCTCCTGGTGACTGAACCCGAACACGCGGCGTTCGGCATCGCACAGGGGAACCCCCTCGTCTTTCCTGATCCGGAATACGCGCTGATACTCATCGGGGTCCCTGCCGTGCATGACCGGAATGCCGATGTCCTGGAGCAGGGCAATGACGAAGATGTCCCGGTCCGGAGCTCCCACCAGGGTGGCGATCAGTTCCGCAGCAACGGCGGCGGTCAGGGCCCGCCGCCAGAAGGTGGTCGTATCAAACGAGGACGACGGGACCAGCTGGAATTCCGTGACAATCACGAAGGAGAGAGCAATGTTGGTGACGCTGTTGGAGCCCAGCAGGGCCAGCGCCCTCTCAATGCTGGTCACCCTGTTGCCGGGGGAGAAGAACGAAGAATTGGCGGCCCGCAGCACCCGCGCCGTCAGGGCCGGGTCGGACTCGATCAGATAGGCCAGGTCCAGGAAGGTGAAGTCGTCCCGACGCACCTCTTCCAGAATCCTGACCGCGATCAGCGGCGGAGATGGGAGCCGAACCTTGCCGGAAATCAGATCCTGGACGGAATGCATGGGTACGCTACCTCCGCGTCGTTGCTGGATACTCACACCGTTCCGGCCGCCCGGCGGCCGCTACGCTCACTTACTGCGTCAGGAAGGCCTCGATGGCATCGGTCAGGGCCGCAAGGGTATATTCGGCCGGTTCGACGTCCACCTTGAGCCCCAAAGCCCGACAGCTTCGCGACGTTACCGGCCCGATGGAGGCGATGGCCACCCCTTTGAGCATGTCCAGCATGCGGTCTTCTCCCAGCATGCTGGCAAGGTTGCGCACCGTGGACGACGAGGTGAAGGTAATGCAGTCCACCGAGCGTTTCTCCAGGGCAAACACCGCCTCGGCCGGCAGTCGTTCGGGAAGCACCGTGCGGTAGGCGATGGGCGCATCCACCCGTGCCCCCATGGCGGTCAGTTCCCGGGGGAGCAGGTCCCGTGCCCGGTCAGCGCAGGGATAGAGAATCCTGGCGCCCCGGATGTCCAGTCGGGAAAACTCGGCCACCACCCCCTCGGCCTTGTAGTCCCGGGAGACCATATCGGCCGTGATGCCGAACCCCTTGATTTTCTCGGCCGTCTTGGGTCCAACGGCGCAGACCCGGCACCCCGCCAGGGCCCGGGCGTCAAGGCCGAGGCTGTCCAGACGTCTGAAGAAGCAGCGCACCGCATTGGCCGAAGTGAGCACGATCCAATCGTAGGAGGAGAGCCCGCCCAGGGCCTCATCCAGCGGCTGCCACTGCTCCGGTTCCACCAGCCGGATTGTGGGGCATTCGATCACCTCCGCGCCCCGCAGGGAGAGCATGCCGGAGAACTCCCCGGCCTGGACGGCGGCGCGGGTAACCATGATCCGCTTGCCGAACAGCGGACGATCGTCGAACCAGGCCAGCCGGTCCCGCAGCCTGACCACATCCCCCACCACGGTTACCGCCGGCGGCTTGAAGGCGATCTTCTCGGCCCGGTCGGCGATGTCCGCCAGGGTGCCGGTCAGCACCTGCTGTTTCGGCGTGGTGCCCCAGCGCACCAGGGCCACCGGCGTCTCGGGTCCCTTGCCGTGCTTCATCAGCCGCTCCATGTTGCGGCGCAGGGTGCTGACCCCCATGTAGAAGACCACCGTGCCGTTGCCATGGGAAATGCGCTCCCAGTCGATGGTGGACTCGTCCTTGTCCTTCCCCTCCTGTCCCGCCACCAGCGTGACCGAGGCAGTGTACTCCCGGTGTGTGAGGGGGATACCGGCATAGGCCGAGGCCCCCACCGCCGCGGTAACGCCCGGCACGATCTGGAACGGGACGCCCGCGTCGCGCAGGGCCTCGCACTCCTCTCCGCCCCGGCCAAACACGAAGGGGTCGCCCCCCTTGAGGCGCACCACGATCTTCCCCTCGAGCCCCTTGCGCACCAGCAGCGCATTGATCTCGTCCTGTCCCTGGTTGTGGCGGCCGCCGATTTTTCCGGCATAGATTCGCTCCGCCGATTCGGGAGCATGGCTGAGCAGCTGCTCGTTGGCCAGGTAATCGTACACCACCACCTGGGCCCGCCGCAGACACTCCACCCCGCGCAGGGTAATCAGGCCCGGATCACCGGGGCCGGAACCCACAAGATAGACCACTCCCTTAGTAGCTGATTTCACGCTGGTACACCTCCTCCAGAATTGCCCTGCCCCCCCGGGAGAGCAGGCGTTCGGCCAGTTCCTCCCCCAGTGCCTCGCACCGCTCCACCGGCCCCCGGATCTCGTCCCGTAGCGACTCCCGTCCATCCACGGAGGCGATGAAGGCGACCAGCCGCAGTTCGCCCCCCTGCACCACGGCATGGGCGGCGATGGGAACCTGACAGCTCCCCTGACAGCGCCTGAGCAGGGCACGTTCGGCCCGCACGGCATGGCTGGTATCGGCATGATCGAAAAACGCGATGGTATCGCGGACGATTGGGTCATCCAGGCGGCACTCGATCCCCAGGGCACCCTGGCCGATGGCCGGAATGGAGAGTTCCACATCGAGATACTCGGACACCCGGTCGGCGAGCCCCAACCGCTTGAGCCCCGCCGCGGCCAGAACAACCGCGTCCAAGCGCTCCTCCTCCAGTTTGCGGATGCGGGTTTCCACGTTGCCGCGGATCATCACCATCTCCAGGTCGGGGCGGACGTGCAGCAGCTGGGCCTGGCGACGCAGGGCGCTGGTGCCGATCCGGGCGCCCCGGGGCAGGCTGGAGAAGGGGACGCCGCGGGAGACCAGTGCGTCCCGGGGATCTTCCCGCTCGGTTATGCAGAAAAGCCCCAGTCCTTCGGGAAACTCGGTGGGAACGTCCTTCATGCTGTGCACGGCGATGTCGATCTCTCCCCGCAGCATGGCCTCCTCGATCTCCTTGACGAACAGCCCCTTGCCCCCCACCTTGGCCAGGGGGACGTCCAGGATCCGGTCACCCATGGTCTTGATTTTGGTGAGGGTCACTTCCATAGCAGGATATCTCTTCTCAAGCTCGGATTTGACCCAGGCGGCCTGCCAGAGCGCCAGTTGGCTGGCGCGGGTGCCGATACGAAGCTGTCGGGGGGGCATACGTCTTCTCCCTCTGTCGTGTGAGATGCAAAACTGAAAACAATCCGGTGAGCCACGGAGGTCACAGAAAACCGCGGCCACATGGCTTTTGCCGGTAAACGCGGCGATCCTACAGGATGACCGGCAGCCGGTGTGTCAGGCGAATCTCCTGGGGGGTAACCTCGGCCCGGTAGGCCAGGGCCTCCACGCCGGCGGCCAGCGCCAGACGCAGCAACCGCCCATACTCCGGGTCGATGGCGTCGGCCGGGGAGACGCTCTCCCCGTCGCCGCGCTGGACGGTGAAGAAGATCACCCCCCGGTCTCCCGCGGCAACCACCCGCATCAGCTCCCGCAGATGTTTCTGGCCGCGGGTGGTGACGGCATCGGGAAAAAGCGCCCTCCCCCCCTCCACCAACGTGACATTCTTGACCTCCACGTAGCAGCGGCCGGCCGGACCTTCCAGGAGCAGATCGATGCGGCTCCCCTGGCCGTAGGGGACCTCGGGACGGATAGCGTCGTACCCCCTGAGCTCGCCCACGATCCCCTCCTCGATGGCCTCCCGCGTCAGCCGGTTGGGCAATGCGGTGTTGATGCCGGCCCAACAGCCCTGGGACTCCACCAGTTCCCAGGTCAGGGGATAGGTCCGCCCCGGGTTCGGGCTGCGGGAGAGCAACACCCGGCTCCCGGGTTCCGCGCATCCCTTCATGCTGCCCGAGTTGGGACAGTGCACGGTCACCAGGCCGCCCTCCTCCAGGATCACATCAGCCAGGAATCGCTTGTAGCGTCTGACCAGGGTCCCGGCCAGCAGCAGTGGGAGCCTCACTCTTCCAGCTCCAGTTCATCCAGATCATCCTCTGTCTGGGGAGAGGTCTCCAGATCGAACAGCTGCCGCAAGGCATCGGCATACCGGTCGCCGCGCCCCCCCCGGCCGGCCTGTTTGAGCATGGCCGTGGGGGTATGCAGCAGCTTGTTCATGATGGAGAGGGTCATGATCTCCAACCGTTTCTCCGTCTCGGGTGAGAGGTCCCGCCAGCCGCTCAGGGTCTTCTCCAACTCGGCCCGCCTGATCTCCTCGAACCGGGCCCGCAGGGCAACGATGGTGGGAGTCGATTCCAGGGAGGAGAGCCACCGGTGGAACTGGCCGATCTCCTGCTCCACGATCTCCTCTCCCTTGGCCGCCTCCTGGGTGCGCTGGGCCATGTTGGCTTCGACGATCTCCCGCAGGTCGTCAACCGTGAAGAGGTAGGCGCTCTCCAGGTCGTTCACCCGGGGATCGATATCCCGCGGCACGGCGATATCGATGAAGAACATGGGCTTGAACTTGCGGCGCCGCACCACTGCCTCAACCTCCCGCGGCCCGATGATGGTGTGGGGTGCTCCGGTTGAGGAGAGTACGATATCGGCCCGGTGCAGCTCCTGGAACAGCTCTTCGAAGGGTACCGCCTCGCCGCCGAATTCGTCTGCCAGGCGCCGGCCCCGCTCGAAGGTCCGGTTGGCCACCATCAGGCCGCTGGCACCGCTGCCGAGAAAATGCCTGGCGGCCAGCTCGCACATCTCGCCCGCGCCGATCAGCATGACCGTCTTGCCGGACAGGTCACCCAGGATCTTGCGGGCCAGTTCCACCGCGGCGAAGGCTACCGATACCGCCGAGGAGGCGATCCTGGTCTCCGTGCGCACCCGCTTGGCAACGGAAAAAGCCTTGTGCAGGAAGCGGTTCAGGATGATGCCCGCCGTCTTGTATTCCACGGAATGGCCGTAGGCAGCCTTGATCTGACCCAGGATCTGGGGTTCCCCCACCACCAGGGAGTCCAGACTGGACGCGACCCGGAACAGGTGGCGGATGGCAGCCTCGGAGTGATAGCCGTACAGGTGCTGTTCCAGCTCCTCCAGCGGCAGGCCATGGTGGTCGGCCAGGAAGCGCTTGACCCGGGCCAGGCCTCCGCCGATGTCGCGGGTCGTGGCATAGATCTCCACCCGGTTACAGGTGGAGACGATCAGTCCCTCGCTGATATCCTCCAGGCTGACCAGTTCCCGCAGCGGCTTTTCGATCAGGTTGGGCGGGAATGCCAGCCGCTCCCTGACCTCGACCGGAGCGGTCCTGTGGGAGAGGCCGACAACGATGATATTCATTGCCCCGCGGCCCCCTCCGCGCCAGGCGCCGCCCGATGTGTCGGACAGGCTACCATGTGACGCTGTGCCTCATGCAAAAGAAGGTCACCAGAAGGACGATGAAGCCGAGGATGGAGAGCAGCGCCGCCCGTCGCCCCCGCCAGCCGGTGGTCAGGCGGCCGTGCAGCAGCGCGGCGTAGATGAACCAGGTGATCAGGGTCCAGACCTGCTTCCGGTCGGACCAGTTCCAGTAGGCACCTCCCGTCTGCACCGACCAGACGGCGCCGGACATGATCGCCAGGGTCAATAGCGGGAATCCAATGGTCAGGCAGCGGTAACTGATGCCATCCATCACCTCCAGCGACGGCAGCTTGCGGAACAGGACTCCGAAGCGCTTGCGTTTCAGGAAGTGTTCCTGGAGCAGATACATGGCCGAGGTGGCAAAGGTAATAGTAAAAGCGGCATAGCTGGTGAACGCCAACAGGGCGTGGACCCAGAACCAGTTGCTGCGCAACAGGGGGGAAACCTGCACGATGCCGTCCGGCAGGGCGCTGGAGGCGATGATGGCCATGAGCGCCAGGGGGGTTACGAAGGAGCCCAGTATGGCCAGCCGGTAGCCGCGTTCGAAGAGTATGAAGGCCCCCACGATGGCCAGACTGAAAAAGGAGAGCGACTCGTGCATGCTGGTCAGGGGCAACTGCCCGGTCAGCACGGCCCGGTGGATGGTGGAGAGCAGATGGGCGATGAAACCGGCCGAGATCAGCCTGTGGGCCCAGGCAGCCAGCAGGGGTGTGGTTCTGAGCAGGTAGGTCAGGTAGGCCAGCGTCGCTCCGCCGTACAGGACGAGGGTGCAGAAAAAAAAGAATTTGCTCATCATGGAACATCCCCGTCAACGGCCAGCTCGCTCATCAGGCGTTCGGTCCGCAAACGCACAAGTTGCGCATTGTAGGTGCTGCCGTTCCCCTCCGTCAACAGCTTTTCGCGTTCCGCGGCCAGTCGTTCCAGGATCACGGCGTACTCCTCGCCGATCACCCCGGCGATACGGTCCCTGACCTGGACGGAAAAGGCGGGGCAGCGTCCGCCGCTGGAAACGGCGATTTCCAGGTCCCCCCGCCGCAGGATGGCCGGAAAGGTGCAGTTCCCCAGCCGGGGCGCATCGGCCACGGCCACCATGATGCCCCGCTCCCGGGCATCACCGGCCACCCTGGCGTTGACCTCCCGCTTATCGCTGGCGGCCACCGCCAGGAAGACCCCGTCCAGGTCGGCCGGGACATAGGCGGCGGCCCGTACGAAGATGGCCCCGGAATGTCGCAGAGCGTCCATCCCCTCGGCCAGGGTCGGCGCCACCACCCGCACGCACGCCCCTGCCGCCAGGAGGGTCTTCACCTTGCGCAGCGCCACGGCGCCTCCACCCACCACCAGAGCGGTGCGATCCTGAATATCGATGTTGAGGGTAAGAAAAGGCATGTCCTGCTGCTCCGTGCACGAGTGTCCCGCCGCGGTAGAATAGCCTCTTTTCGCGAATGTTTCAACAAAACCGGTGGCGGAGTTTGGACTTGATTTTTTCCCGACCTGGTATATCATTCACACACTTCAAACCTATCCAAAGGAGACAAACGTCTATGGCCAGCGACAAGGTATGTGCATTCAACGACGCCAATTTCGACCGGGACGTGCTGCAGTCCGACCTGCCGGTTCTGGTTGATTTCTGGGCCACCTGGTGCTCCCCCTGCAAGGCGATCGCCCCCCTGATCGATACCGTGGCCGATGAGTACGCCGGCAAACTCAAGGTCGGCAAGGTCAATGTGGACGAGAATCCCTCCACCCCGGGCAAATACGGCGTACGCGGCATTCCGACCCTGGTGCTGTTCAAGGACGGCGTCGTGGTTGACCAGGTGGTCGGCGCCATCCCCAAATCCCAGCTGGAAGCCCTGATCGCCAAGGCATTCTGATGGGTATGGGAGTACTCCGCCGTCATGGCGCGGCGCTGCTGCTCCTGTTGCTGCTCTTTCCGGCCAGTTCGCGGGCACTGCCACTGGTAGGCCGGCCATGCCCCCCCTTCCGGGCGGTCACCACCACCGGCCAGGAGCTGTCGCTGGACAGCTTTCGCGGTCAGGTGCTGCTTCTGGACGTCTTCGCCAGTTGGAGCGCTCCCTGCCACTCCTCGGTGCCCCACGTCGTTGAGATGAGCCGCAAGTACGGCAGGCAGGGACTGCAGGTGCTGGGGCTGACCGTGGAGGACGAGGAAGACCTGGCCTTCAGATTCTTCGTGAATCAGCAGCAAATCGGCTACCCGGTGGCAACGGCAAGCCAGACGTTACAGTCGGCCTTCGGCATCCGCTCGGTTCCGGTTATCCTGGTGATCGACGGCAGAGGGGTGGTGCGGCAGCTCTTCCAGGGCTTCAGCGTGGAAACCGGCCGCTCCATGGAACATCTCATCAGAACGCTGCTGGCGGAGCAGTAGCCCCACAGCCGGGTCTCAGTAGCGCACACCCATCAGACAGAGTCCGCAGGCCGGCGCCGTAACGCCGGCCTGTTGTCTGTCCGGGTTCTCCAACAACCGGCTGACCCGCTCCGGTTTGAACCGGCCCCGCCCCACATCCACCAGGGTGCCCGCCATGATCCGCACCATGTTCTTCAGGAATCCCTCCCCGACCACATCGATAACGACCATCCCCCCCTCGCGGGAAACAGTCACGGAATCGACCCGCCGCAGCGTGCTCTTCGCGGCGCAGTTGGAAGCGCGGAAGGCGGCGAAGTCGTGGCGCCCCACGAAGTGACGTGCAGCCTGCCCCATGGCGTGCAGGTCCAGCGGCTCGCGCACGTGCCAGCTGAACAGACGCCGCAGGGGAGAGCGCACCGGCGCGTTGTGGATGCTGTAGCGGTACCACTTGGATCGAGCATCCTGGATCGGCCTGAAATCGACCGCCACCTCCTCGGCGGAAAGAATGGCAATATCGTCGGGGAGGAAGCGGTTGGCACCCCCCACGAACGCCTGCACGGGCAGTTCCCGGGTGGTGGTGAAGGCAGCGACCATGGCACGGGCATGCACCCCGGCATCGGTGCGTCCCGAGGAGCGCAGCCGCACATTCTCTCCCAGCAGCTTCAGCAATGCCTCTTCGATCACCTGCTGTACGGCCAGGCCGTTGGGCTGGACCTGCCAGCCGGCGTAGGCGGTACCGTCGTACTCTATGGTCAGTTTGATAGTGCGCATGGGGCTGCTCTTTCCTGCACTGTGCTGTCTAAAAAAACAGATGATTTCAACCAGAGGCACAAGGATCACCGAAAGCACCTGACATTACGGGGGCGCCGTCGGCTGCCAAAGAACCGGCTTCGTGTGGCTACAGCTTTTACATTCATGTATCCAAAAGCGGCAGGTAACCACGGATGCATACGGATAAACACAGATACATCGGGGTAATGCATACAAAAAGAACAGCCACCCAGACGATGAACGACTTTTATCCGTGTTTATCCCATGTATCCGAGTTGCAACTGCATTTTCTGGGTTTATTGCTGTACATTTTCGTGCCTTCGTGTGTGGCAAACACTTTCCGCCAGCGCCTCCAGCTGGTCAGCGTCGAAACAGTAGCTGTGGCGGCAGAACTCGCAGGTCACCCGGGCCTCCCCCTCCCGGGTCCGTATGTCGCGCAGCCCATCCGCGCCCAGGGAGAGCAGGACCCGCTCCACCTTGTCCCGGCTACAGCCGCACCGGAAGAAAGGGATACGCGCCTCCAGCCGGGTGAAGGACAGGGAATCGAACAGCAGCTCCACGAGCCCCTGGGGGCCGTCCTGGTCAAGGATAGCGGACAGGGGCGGCAGAGAGGTGATGATGTCCATGACCAGCTCCTGCTCCCGTTCATCGACGCCGGGAAGGGCCTGGACCAGGAAGCCGCCGCAGGTGGAGATCCGCCCCTCGCCATCCAGCGATGCGCCCAGCCCCACCGCGGAGGGGGTCTGCTCCGAGTCGGCCAGGTAGTAGGCCAGGTCGTCGCCGATCTCGCTGCTGCGCAACTGCACCATGCCCTGGTACGGCCGCCCCCCCAGCCCCAGATCCCTGCTCACGGTCAGGAAGCCGGCTCTGCCCAGCAGCCCGGCCACGTTCCAGCGCCCCTCCAGCGGTTCGACCTCGGCCCGCGGGTTGGCCAGGCTCCCCCGCACCGCGCCGTCGCTGTCCGCCTCGACGATCATCTTCTTCACGGGGCCGTTTCCCTCGAACTTGAGCCCGAGCCGCTGACCGTCCTTGAGCAGCGCTCCCATGAGCGCTCCGCCGGCCAGGGCGCGCCCCAGGGCCACGCTCGCCGTCAGCGATGCCCCCTGCATGTCGCAGATCCGGCGGGACAACTCGGCAACGTCGCAGGCAAGAATTCTGATGCCGCCGGAGGCGCTTAAGGCGCGGACAATCTGATCAGGCATGGGCAGGTACCTCCATGGTGGTGGGGATAGTTCGGGAACCGGGATACTAGCAGAAAAAGCCGCATCAAGCGATGCGGCTTTTCGGAAAAATATGGTGGCGGACGATACCCGCCACAACCGGGCGACCACAAGGGGGCGCCCCTACGATTTGTGTCATCGTGAATACGACACCGTATCAGTACCGGTACCGCAATTCGACCAGGACCAGCTGATTGGTCCGGTGCTCGCCGCTCTCCAGGTTGAGGTTGGAGATCTTCTCGATGCCGTAGGTTGTCTGGGCGTCCAGGTCGCCGTACACCGGCAGGGTCCAGGAGATGCGTCCGGCGTGTTTGCGCTCCACCGCCTGGCCCGGCATGCGGCCGGTTTCGCCGCGGGTGGTATAGATGTACTCCAGCGCCAGGCTGTTGCGCGCGCCGAACCAGTGGCAGAGGCGGCTGTAGTAGTCCCGGGTTGCGCCTCCCTGGGAGTGCCCCATGGGCATCCCCTTGTACAGGTAGCCTGAAGGGAAGGTGCCGTTGGTGTAAAGGATCTGGTTGCCCTGGAAGAACTCGAAGCGGAAGTCGTTCCTGCCATCGGAGGTCAGCCGCGGGATGTAAATCCCGGCCAGGTAACTTTCCACGATGGGCCAGAAGGCGGCCGTATCCTCACCGGAGAACTCGCCGTACAACTCGGTGTTGCGCAACCAGGGGATACGGTAGCGCAGCTCGAACCCGGCCATGCCGTTGGAATTGTCCGCGCCGGTGCCGCCGATCAGCCCCCGCAGCGTGTCTCCCAGACCGTTGTTGACTCCCGGTCCCCCCACCTGCCTCCCCAGATTGAAGCCGATCTCCAGGCTGTCCACGGGCTTGAGGGAAAGTTTCAGGGCGTAGAACCAGGGCTGGCGCTCCACGCCGTTGGTCACGGTTCTGTCCAGACGGGAGCCGATCAGGGCGAACTTCATAGCGCCAAGATAGGGTACCTGGAACGGTTCCGGACTGGAGAGCTTCACCAGAGTCATGTTTCTTGCGTTATTGGAAAGGGTTATGGCGCCGCGATAGCCCAGCCCCAACCAGTTCTCGTCCTTGCCCGCCTCCAGCTCCAGCGCCCCCCCCCCCAGTTTGAGGTAACCCCGGTTCAGCTTCAGGTCGGTATCCGATCCGGTTTTGGAGTAGAGCAGGGACGTTTCAGCCAGACCGGAGACGATCCCCCCCAGGTGTCCCTCCACCGCCCAGCGCATTTCCACGTTATGGCCACGCTTGTACACGATGCCGTTGTTGTTGGGCATCAACGGCGTTCCCTCGCTGCCGCGCTGGGTTACCGGCGACGGGTAGGGGTTCTTGGGGCGCAACCCCGAACCGATGCCGAAGACTCCGTCGTCCCCCGGATCATGCACCTGACGCAGGTAGTCGCGGGGGGCGCCGTCCAGATAGGCGTAGCGCAGCCGCATGGAGGCCCGGGGGTCGAAGGCTATGGGGGGCGGCTTCATATCCGGCTGTTCCCTGAGAGAGGTTTCCCGCGGCACCAGTTCACGGATGCGCACCATCAGCTGGGCCACCAGGGGAGGAACCTGATCGGGCGACTGTTCGATGTTCTTCTGCGCCTCCAGCAGCAGTCGCGCCGCCTCGGCCTTGCTGAAGGGGCGTATTCCCTTGAAGTCGCTCTGGATCAGACCGTATCCGGCAAGCTTGTCAAGATAGGCGTACAGCGGGCTGTCCAGGGGGATATTAGTGGAGGAGAGCGCCCGGCACAGGGGCGGAAAGGAGAGCCCCAACATGAGGGAAAGAACGAAGCAGGGAAAGAAACGTCGTGTGTTCATGAAAGCCCTCCATACAGTGAATAGCAAAGCCCGGCGGCACCAGAAGATACCATAGAGCCGCCGCATCGTATAGGAGGTTTCTCATGGGGTGGCGATAAAAGCAGGCGTCGTCACGCTGTCCGGTTTTGGAGTCGAGAAAACGGATGCTTCTAGAGGCGCCTCCTGCGGAGCCTGGATGACAGGCCTGCACGGGCAGTGATACTCGGGAACGATCTCCTTGATCAGACGCACGACCCGGTCGCTGTCGGCCTTCTGGGTGGCAAGGTACAGTTCGTCCAGTTGGCGGTTGAGGACATACCAGTCGCGGCGGGTCGCGCGAGCCACCATGATTTTGTCATGGCAGGTGGGCTGGATTCCCTCGCCGGCCAGGAGGAGCTCCTCGTACAGCTTCTCGCCGGGCCGCAGGCCGGTGAAGCAGATATCGATATCCTCGTAGGGACGGAACCCGGAGAGCCGGATCATCTCCTCGGCCAGGGTCAGAATCTTGACCGGCTCGCCCATGTCCAACAGGAAGATCTCCCCCCCATTGCCCATGCTGCCGGCCTGCAATACCAACTGGGCGGCTTCGGGAATGGTCATGAAATAGCGGATGACCTCGGGGTCGGTGACCGTCAACGGCCCCCCTTTCCGTATCTGTTCGCGAAAAATGGGGATCACGCTGCCGTTGCTCCCCAACACGTTGCCGAAGCGGACGGTTACGAAATTGGTTCTGCTCCTCCTGGCCAGGTTCTGCACGTACAGCTCCGCAGCCCGCTTGGTAGCGCCCATGATGTTGGTGGGGTTGACTGCCTTGTCGGTGGAGATCATCACGAAGTGTTTGACGCCGAACTGGTGGGCGGCATCGGCGACGATTCTGGTGCCGCGCACGTTGTTGTTGGCGGCGGCCTCGGGGTTCGCCTCCATCATGGGGACATGCTTGTAGGCTGCGGCATGGAAAACCACTTCCGGTTGGAACTCGTCGAAGGTGGAGCCCAGCAGGGTGCGGGCGCGGATATCGCCGATCACGGCACTCAGGCGCAGGCCGGGGAACCGCTCGCCCAGCTCCCGCTCCAGAAAGAAGAGCGGCGTTTCGGCCACATCCAGCAGGATCAGCTTGTCCGGACCGAAACGGGCAACCTGGCGGCAGATCTCGCTGCCGATGCTGCCGGCCGCGCCGGTGACCAGGATCCGCTTGCCTCCCAGATAGTTCCTGATCCTCTCGATATCCAGCGTTATCGGCTCACGGCCCAGCAGGTCATCAAGGTCAACATCCTTGATCTGCTGTACGGTGACGTTGCCGCCGATCAGGTCGCCCACGCCCGGAAGGGTTTTGAAGCTGACACCCGCCTGACGGCAGCGCTCCACGATGGCCCGTACCTGTCTTCCCGTTGCCGAGGGGATGGCAATGATCACCTCGGCAATGTCACGCTCCCGGCAGAGACGGTCCAGATCCTCCTGTCCGCCCAACACCGACACGCCGTGGAAGTGCTGTTCCGCTTTATCTGGGTCGTCATCGACAAAACCGACCACTGAAATTCCCAGGGAGGGGTTTTGGCGCATCTCACGGACAATGGCCTGACCGGAGCAGCCGGCTCCCACCACCAGCACCTTCTTCAGGTTGTCTTCCTGCATTGTCGGCATGGGGAAGTAGTTCTCGCGGTAGGCGCGGGTCGCCAGACGGACGCCGCAGCCGAGCAAAAAGCAGAGCAGCCCGTCCAGCAGGAGTACCGAACGGGGCATTCCCAGCAGACCGTGGACGAACACCACGTACAGCACGAACAGGGCCGAGGCAAAGACGTTGGCCTTGAGCAGATCAATAACATCCGCAATGGAGACGTAGCGCCACCAGCCGTGGTTGAGCCCCATCTTCCAGAAAACCATGAGTTTGATGACCACAAGGGGCGCGAGAAGCTGGGTAAAAAGGTGCCAGTCCGCGGGAAAAAGGGTGAAGTCGAAGCGCAGCAAGAAGGCCAGCAGCAGTGAGAAGATGATCAGGAAGAGTTTGAACGTCAAAATGAGCCAGAAGCGTTTTTCCCTGGCCTGTCGTGTGATGTACATATAATGCTCACCTTATCGGGAGAAGCTGTGAAGTGAGGATTTTTTCACGCTTGAAAAGCGTAATGCATAATCGGGGGATTGCAAGCAGGTGGGATGAGCTGCTCGGTTTAGTGCGTGACTCCTTCCCGTATGGCAACCTTGAAGAAGGTACGCAGCAGAATCTTCAGGTCCAGAAGGAAGGAGCGGTTCTCCAGGTAGTACTGATCAAACTCGACCTTGACCGGGATGGGCAGTTCATCCCGGCCGTTGATCTGTGCCCATCCGGTCAAGCCGGGAGTCAGCAGGTGTATCCCTTTTTCCGTTCGCAGTGCAATCAGGTCGTCCTGGTTGTAGAGGGCCGGGCGCGGGCCGACGAAGCTCATGTCGCCCTTGAGGATGCTCCAGAGCTGGGGCAGCTCGTCCAGGCTGGATGTGCGCAGGACTCTACCGACGGGGGTCAACCAACCATCCGGGTTGCCCAGCAGATGCGTGGCGACCGCCGGCGTGTCCGTACGCATGGTGCGGAATTTGGGCATCCGGAAGATGCCGTTGTTCCGGCCGACCCGGTCGGACCAGTAGAGGACCGGGCCTGCGGAAGTCAGCTTGACAGCCAGGCCAACCAGCAGCATGGGCAGTGCGAAGATGAGCATCAGACAAAAAGACAGAATAAAATCGAATGTTCTTTTCACAAACTTCTCACTTCTCACCCTTGACCTGCTTTTTATACCACTCCGCCGTCTCCCCCAGTCCCTCTTCCATGGTAAAGGGGGGCTTCCAGCTCAATTCGTTTCGTATCTTTGAACTATCCACCGTAAGCGACCCCAGCAGCCGGTCAACAGCGGCTCGTTTGCCGGTGATTGTTCCGGTCCGACGAATGACAGATGCGGGGACTGGAAAGAGGCGTGCCGGGACTTCCAGTGCCCTGGCGGTGCGACGGATCAGTTCCGGAGTCGACACGTCTTCTCCGTCGCTGACAAGATACGTCTTACCCGCCGCAGCAGGGTGCATAGCGCAGACAGCCAGGGCATCCACCAGATTACCGACAGAGAGCAGGCTGCGTTTGTTGTTTATGGAGGCCAGCGGAAGGGGGATTCCTTTCGCAACAATGTTCATCATGGCAAGGAAGTTGGCCTTGACGCCGGGACCGTATACCAGCGTCGGGCGGAGCACGACAACCTCCATCCCGGTTTCAGCCTCAATTTTTCTCAGTGCCTGCTCTGCCTCCCATTTGCTGATGCCGTAGGGATCGGTAGGGTTTGGCGGTGAGTTTGGAGTATAGGATGTTGTACTCTCTTCGCCGTTTACCTTGATTGAACTGACGAAAACCAGCCGTTTTACGCCAGAATATGCGGCCTGCCGCGCCAGTTGTTCCGTTCCCTGTACATTCACCCGTCGGAAATCGACAAGGGGATCAGGTGACGGGTCATTCATGATGTGCACGCGGGCAGCCAGGTGGACAACCGTATCGATGCCTTTCATAGCATGACACCACTCAGTTTCAGGCCCGATGGACCCGATTGACGTTGGCTCCACTCCGGCGACAAGCGATGCAGCAGCACCGGCCGACCGCACGGCGGCCCGTACGGAAAAACCATCACCAAGCAAGCGAGTACAGAGGAATCGGCCTACAAATCCGGTGGCACCGGTGACCAATACCCCAGAATCAACAGGCACGACTCGTGACCTCAAGAATGTCTTCTGCCATCTGTTTGCTTATGGTCGCCCGGGAATATTTTTCGACAAAGTCCGGGCGGAGAATGTCCCTGATGATCAGTTTCTCGAAGGCGAGCACAGCCTGCTCCGCGTCACAGGGATGGAACACCGTTGCGTTTGATACTTCGGATCGTATGAATTCTGCAGCATACCCTGAGACGCCGGCCCATATCGGCTTTCCCATGGCTGCATATTCAAATATTTTTGAAGGGAGCACCTTTTTGAATGCGTTGTAATCGTTGAGATGCAGGAACAGAACGTCGGCGGCATGATAGGCGGCGAGCAATTCGGATCTCATGACAGGAGACGACAGGCGCACATTTGCTATGTTGCTCTCGGTGAGAGACTTCTCAAGTGCGTCTCTGCGCCCACCATCACCGATAATCCTGAAAAAGATGCGGGAACCCATCTTTTGAGCTAGTTGAGGGATTATTTTGTGCAACCCCTGCCCCTCTCCAAGGTTTCCGGCATACAGCACCGTGAGAGCCCTTTCCTTGGTAACAGCACAGGGTCCGGGTGCCGGGACCGACGCCATGGACAAAAACTCGTCATCGATCCCATTTGTGAAAAACGAATACCCGTGATGCGGGTAACGTGAACCGAAGTAGTCCGAAAACCCCCTGGAGACAAGATTAACTCTATCCGCACGCGTAACCGCCCACTTCTCCAGTTGCGAAAAAAATGGCGCAACCGCCCACGCCGCCTTGCGTGGCAGCACCTCCCTGATCGTGTCGACAAAGATATCCCGAATATCAAGATAGAGTCTGGTTTTCATACGCCGTGCAATCCAAGCGCCCAGCACGGCAGTCATGAGGCGACTGGAAGTAGCGAACACAATATCGTAATTCTGGTTGGCTACCGCCTTTACCACTCCCCTGAAAAAGGACAGAAACGTTTTTGACTGGTCCAGCATTCCGCTCTGGTGCTGCGGTACGGCGATACGGGTAATGGTTATACCATCCTGCTGCTCGATCCTTGGTGCATCGGAACTGAATGAGTGGTATCGGTTGGGCAGTGTTGTAATCACATCTATGTGTGAATCGGATGACAGGGCTCTACGAAGCTCATTCACCAGCGCAGTTGCCCGGAACGAACCGGCGCACAGGTCGGGGCGGAAATAGAAACTAAGAACCAGGATCTTCACAGTTTTTACTCCCAGAGCAGTCTTGTCACCAGCGGCAGGCGGCCCACGTCAACAACTAGGCAGAAATTCGGTTCGCTGCGGCCAAATCCAGGATGCCAGGTCGACGCCTCCGTGCGTATGGCTCCTCCCTCCACACACAAGAGAACCTCCTGGTGGTTGGACATCTGTAGCACGACTGTCTCGTTCTGGGCTGCATCCACCCTCTTTTCGGACACACGTACCGACGGATGCAGGTGAAAGCGAGCTTGCACATGCCTGGCGGAGTCTGAGACGGTATCCGTAATCACCAGTTCATTCGTGAAAAATTGCCATTTTCTCCTGTGGTTGCACTCTCGGGCAAGCCGCTGGTAACCGTCGTGGCTACAGGAAACGGTCACAGGCTCGTCTTCTGCACTGATCCGCAGATCAATGGGCTTAGCCCGCCGCGCCACACGAAATCCCCCCCACACCTCGGAAGAGTCCTTGCCGTCCACAACAACGGTATTGTGCGCTGCTGTTCCCCGCTGCCGCAATCGTTCGGGGCTATACCCATAGCAAGAAGTGCCCGAGTTCACAAACAAACGTTGACCGAACAGAGAAAGTTCAAATGACAGCGTGTCGGCATGCCCGTGTCCGGGCAGGTAATCCGGCCCTATCGGTGCCACATCGAGCAGTGCGGATACCTGTCCCTGTCTCACGCGGATATAGCCACTCTCCGCGAGATGTACCACGCCATCAGCAATCTCCGGAACCGCCAGCAGACCCAACCTCCGGGCGTATGCTTCCAGACTCGAAGGCGGAGGAGCGATACCGATCGCCGCATCATTGAAGAACGAAATCTCTCCATCAGGATGGCACATGGTTGCCAACCAATGCACCATTCTCTGAATCACTTCAGCCAAGCTATTCACAACGGAAGTCCAATGAGGTGGAACCGCTGTCAGAAACGTTTTCGTCACGTTTAACAGATCCAACATATCTTCCAGAGCCAGTGCGTGATACATCGTGCTGCGCTCAAACTGGCCACCGTCAGGCAAGATCTGTTCAGGAATCTCCCGCTCCAGGTACTGCAATCCTCTCGCAAGCCATTGATCCGCCTCTGGGCCACAGAAAAACAGGCCGGAAAAAACCAGTGCCTTTGCATTGGCAAAAAGATGATTGCCGAGCAGGTGCACTTCCATACGCTGAAAAAGCATCCTGGTTTGAACCGCTAGGCTATGCAACCAGTGAGGTTCAAGATAGTTTCCGACCAATGCCCATTTGATCCAATTAACGATGCGCAAGGAAGTTGGATACGGCTCCCAACCGGTTTTCCGGTGTCCGGGAGGATTATCTGTAAGCCAAGCGTTCAACAAGTTCTTGTGCCAATGAGTACGGACGTTAGCCCCATCGGCATTAAGATCATCGAAGTAGTGCTGGTTATAGCGCCAGAGTTTTTCCACCTTCGGGCAATCCCAGCCAATATCAGTAAGGGAATGTTCAGTATTCAGAAAACGGAAGCACAACGGTCCGATCAGGCTTTGGGGCCTTTTGGCGGAAGGGGCCCAGACACCTTCAATCCGACGTAAGCTGGGAGCCTTGGCAAAGTAAAACTGAGGCTTGTGGAACCTGAACCATATGCGCCCATAGACCTGAACAGGCCGCAGATAGCGCACTGTATGCCAATACTGGGAAAGAGTTTGTATCAAACAGCACCTGCACCGCAAAGGATCGTTTCTAGTGTCCTAACGATACGTACGGCAGCACAACCATCCCATTTTTCGGGAATCCCCCCCTGCTTCCACTTTCCTTCAAACAACCGGTCGAGGGCAGGCTTCAGCATGGACGGATTCGTGCCCACAAGTTCGTTGGTGCCGATGGCCACGGTTTCCGGTCGCTCGGTGTTGTTCCTCAGTGTCATGCACGGCACACCCATTACCGTTGCTTCCTCCGTAATGCCGCCTGAATCGGTGATAACCGCCTTGGCATGTTTCACGAGATAGTTGAACTCAAGATAGGGTTGCGGCTCAACAAGCTGTATGTTTCCTGGCAGGAGATTCACCTCGCCAAGTTTTTTGGTCGTGCGGGGATGAACGGGGAAGACCACCGGCAAGCCACGACAACCACTACCGATTGCCTGGAGTATCTCCATCAACTGCTTGCTTTCATCCACATTGGCAGGGCGGTGCAGGGTAACCACAAAGTACTGGCCGGGTGACAATTCCATTGCGCTCCAGAACGGTGGCGGTTTCAGGCGATCCATGTTGTGCAGCAGGGAGTCAATCATGGTATTGCCGACAAAGAAGATTCTGTCGTCAGCAACCCCGGATCTTTTGAGATTCTCATTTGCTGTTTCACTGGTCGTAAAGAAATAGTTCGTTATTGAGTCGGTCACCATTCGATTAATCTCTTCCGGCATTGTCCAGTCATTGGAGCGGATGCCCCCCTCCACATGGGCAACTGGAACGCACAGCTTCTGTGCGGCTATGGAGCAGGCCATGGTTGAGGTTACATCTCCCACAACCAAGCAGAGGTCGCTGCGGTTTTCCATGAGCAGATTTTCGTAGCGGATCATGATTGCTGCGGTCTGCTCTGCCTGGGTCCCGGAGCCCACTTCAAGATTGACATCCGGTTCTGGGATGCCCAGCTGAGTGAAGAACTCGCCAGACATTCTGGCATCGTAGTGCTGCCCGGTGTGCACCAACCGGTAACGCAATGATCCGCCGCGTAATCTGCACGCATCCAGCGCCCTGATTATCGGTGCAATCTTCATGAAGTTCGGGCGTGCACCGGCAATTATGTCGATCAAAGGCATGTGCATTTCGTTTCTCTTCGTAAACGCTCGGCTATTTCGATAGTCACTCGACTAACCTCCAGCAGTTGCTCAAAAGGAATCGGCGCTCCCTCTCCCTGGCTTACTGCCCGGACGAAGGCGGCGACACACTCCTTCTGACCTTTATTCTGTTGCCAGAGTCCCACATCGTTGCATCCTGGCCAACCATAGCTTCTGAGCTTACGAAAATTATCTAGTTGCAGTATCCTTCCCCCGGTAAAGACCTCTAGTCGTTCCTTGGGGAAGGATTTGTGCCCATTTGCAACATAAAGAATTGTACCGATTGATCCATCCTCAAATTGCAGCGTTATGCTTGCCTTGTCCTCGGCAACATTCGTTGCGGAACTTCTGCCAATTGAGATGGACTGGTGCCCACGTATGGGAGCGTCGACCAGGAAGCGCAACAGATCGATAAAATGGCAAGCCTCGCCGATAATGCGCCCCCCTCCTATGACCGGATTCTGGGTCCAGTGATCCGACGAAATGGCACCGGCATTGACCGTCATTACCATAACTTTTGGTTCCTTGACGGTGGATAGCAGGGATTTTATCTTCCGCACGTGGGGAGCGAATCTGCGGTTGAATCCAACCATGAGTATTGGTGGGGAATGAGCTGTGAGGAGTAAGGAGTAAGCGGCCTGAATCTGTTGAAGCTCATCAAGGGTGAGGCATAGCGGCTTTTCGACAAACACATGTTTTCGCGCCCTAAGCCCCTGGCATACCAAACGGGCATGGCTCTCATGGCGGGTAGCTATCACAACCGCATTAACGGCTGAGTCCGAAAAAACGCTGTCCGTATCGGTGGTCGTCTGTTCAAAGGCGAATTTGCGGCCCGCATGCATACCGCTGATGCCGCCACTCGAGGCAACAGTCCGTAATCGCACGCCGGCGTCCCTGAAAGCCGGTATTAGTACTGCCGTTGCGTAGTTGCCTGATCCGGCAAATGCGACTGTCACCTTTCCCACGGATGTCGCCGGGTTTGCCAATTTGATCGTTGCTCTTCGTAGATGGGTGTCCGCGCTTTCCTCCGCTGGGGCGTAATTAAGCAGAATACCCAGTGAAGGTTCGGTGCCACTCACCAGTTCATATGCCTTTTCAGCCTCTTCTATGGAAAATCGATGAGAAATAAGCGATTTCACATCCAGCCGCCCGGTGGCCAGCATGTCCAGCACCGCCTCGAAATTGCGCTGCTCAGTCCAGCGTACGAAGGCGATCGGATAGTCAATCCCCTTTTGCTCATAGCTGATATCGTAGCGACCGGGTCCGTACGAGCATGAGACCTGGAATGTCAGTTCCTTCTCGTAGAAATCGGCGCGGGAAAGCTCAAGTCCGGTCACACCGACCAACACGATACGTCCCCGTTTGCGGCACATCTGCGCAGCCTGATGTACTGGGTGGCTGCTCTTGGTTGAGGCAGTGATGAGTACTGCATCGACTCCACGGCCGCGAGAAAAGGTATGGGCAATGGCCAGTGGGTCTTCTCCTGTGGAAAGGTTCACCACTTCTGCACCGAACTGTCTTGCCAACTCTAGTCTGCTTGAGTCGTAGTCAAGGCCCAGCACCCGGCAGCCATGTGCGCGCAGCAACTGTACAGTCAGCAGGCCAACGAGGCCCAGGCCGATCACCACAACGGCTTCGCCCAGCGACGGTTGAGCCAGGCGTATGCCCTGCAGGCTGATCGCCCCGATGACCGTAAACGCTGCTTCGTCGTCGGAGACACAGTCCGGTACTCTGGCGCAGAGATTGACCGGAACACTGACCATCTCGGCATGCCTGCCATTGGACGCCACTCTGTCTCCGGCAGAGAATTCCGTTATCCCCGGTTCCATGTCTCTGACAAGGCCTACATTACAATAGCCAAGCGCTAACGGTTGCTCCAATTTGCTGTACACCGCATTAATGGTCGGCATGAGTCCATCGGTTTTTAACTTATCGAGTGCCATGCGAACCTTGTCCGGCTGTTTTCGTGCCTTTTCAAGCAAGTTGGCTTTGCCAAACTCTACCAACATCCGCTCTGTTCCTGGCGAGACAAGCGTTCGAGTTGTGCGAATCAGCAATTGCCCTCGCTGAACAGCAGGGCAGGGTACTTCCAGGACAGTTGTTGATCCGGTTTTGAGGTTTTGGATAACTTGTTTCATTGTCATTGGCCTATTGACAGGCCTCAGTAATCAGTGCGTCTTTTTCGAATCGGTTCGGATAGTTTATTAACACGGCCCTGTATTTTCCTTTAAAGACAAAGAGACTTCCCGCCGCGGCGCCCACAATCCCGAATTGCCTTATAAGGCAGGAGATGTCTTTCAGTGTTCCCGCACCTCCAAGTACTGTCAGCGGCAAGGAAAGCGGTGCCCGAATTTCCGTTACGGCATTCAGGTCGTATCCCTTCATCTGCCCGTCATGGTCAATGGCGTTAACCACGACTTCACCTGCACCAAGTCCTTCAACCCTTTTGGCAAATTCAACCGGATTGAGCCCTGTTTTCCTGGTGCCGTTATGTGTGAATAGTTCATAACGGCGAAGCAAGCCGGCCCGCTTTATGTCCAGCACCACCACGACGCTCTGGCTTCCAACCCGTGCCGCAGCGGCAGATATCAAATCTGGGGTCATGATGGCCGCAGAACTTATGGCCACCTTCTCCACACCCAAGCATATGATTTTCTCGAACTGCTCCGCTGTCTTGACTCCCCCGCCATAACAGAGAGGCATGCGGCATTCGGCGGCAAGATTTTTGATCATCGTATAGTCCGGTTCTCGTTGCTGAGCAGTTGCGTCGATGTCCAGTACGATGAGTTCATCAACCTCTTTTTCGTTGAAAATACGTACGGCGTTAATGGGATCACCAACGTATTTCGGATTGCTGAATTGAATCGTCTTGACAAGCCCGCCATTTTTTATGAGAAGGCAAGGAATAATCCGGGGACGTAGCACGTTTATAACTCCGCGAAATTTTTAAGAAGTTGTATGCCCCATTGATGACTTTTTTCTGGATGGAACTGTACACCGCATATATTTTTTGAGCGCACAGCAGAAGAAAAAGAGTGGTTATAGTCTGTTGCAGCGATAATCTCTGTCTCTTTGTGTGGGGCGAAATAGTATGAGTGGAGAAAATAGAACCGTGAGTCCACTTCCAGTCCTTGAAAAAGGTAATCACCCGCTTTGGGTTTCACATTGTTCCACCCCATGTGGGGTAAGCGTATCTTGTTTGTAAATTGGGCTTCATCAAATCGTTTGACCTCTGCGTCAATCCAGCCAAGACCGGCCAATACCCCCTCGTCACTTCGCTTGGCCATAATCTGCATGCCTACACAAATGCCGAGAACAGGTCGGCTCTTTTCGAGAACCAGCTTTTCAAGTGAGACTCTCATCCCTGATCTGTTCAGGAGGGTCATGGCCCAGTCAAAGGCCCCTACACCTGGAAGGATAATTCTGTCGGCGTCTTTCAGGTCATCTGCTGAGGTTGCAATGGTAACCGGAATATTGAGGCGCCTATAGATATTGGCAAAGGCCTGGATATTGCCAAGGCCATAATTGATAATTGTAATCATCGTTTGCCACCGAATTCCAGCCCGAATAACCTCATAATCTTTGAACCCACTGAATAAATGCTTGCCTGAGATTTGTAGTCCCTGTAAGACTTATTAGGTGAATCCATGTAGCTCTGTAGTTCATCTGTTGAAATCCTCAATTTAGTAGCTACATACTCGAATTCTTGCTCAGCTGTTGCATCATCCAAAGGCGGTATATTGAGTTTCTCCAGTGCTTCACCCCGAAGCATCTGCTTAGTAAGGATCAAACTTGAAAACTGTACTTTTCGTGTGTCATAGCCGAATTTCCTTGGCAGCCAGTATCCTTCGTAAAATTTTGTGAAGCGAGATTCAAAGTGTTTTTGCGGATAAGGTTGCCAGCCGAACTCATTGATTAATAATTTTATGGCATCTTCTTTTATATACGGCAGACAGTTTAAAGGTTTTACAACTTTTATATTCTTAAAGTAAGGAAGTATTATCTTGTGTCTCAGTATTGATGTGGTAGGAAAGTTATTCAATGGCTTGGTGCCAAATTTACGGTGAATATCGCGCAACTGTATAGAGTCAGACTGGTAATACATCCATTCAAGCGGGTTTCTGATGCATTCCGTTGAATAATTGGCACCAGTAAGGATATGCTTGACGTTGTGCAGTTCGGCAAATTTATACATCGTAGCAAAGAAAGCGTGATCCTGCGGTGTATCAATGTGCGGAACACCGGCCTTAAAGAAAGCGAGTTGAAGATCACGCATTTCTTCCCAATCAATGACCTCGGTGAACAAGTCAAGCCCCAGCTTGTCAACAAGTCTCTCGATATTATTGACAGCTTCCTGAGAGTTCCAACCTGCGTCTACATGGAATACGAGAGGTCGTAGACCTAGCTCTTTCTTTGCCAGGTATGTAAGGTAAGAACTGTCAATACCACCACTCATGCCGATGATGCAGTCAAAGTCTTTTCCCTTTCCAGCATTCTTTATTTCATCGACTATCCTGTTAAGCTCTTTACCGCCATGGTTATCTGTATGCCAATTTGGTAAAATAGTATTGTAAAATGTATTACAATGATCGCAGACTCCGTTTTCATCAAATTGAATCATAGAATCTGTAGTGTCCATGACGCAATGAGCACAAATTTTATATTGTCTCATATAACAACCACCTGTAGTTAAGTATGTTGACACATACTGGAATCGTGTCGATTCTTTTGAGGTCTCATTTTTATAAGTTTTGCGGGAACTCCACCCGCGATGGAATTAGGCAAAATATTCTTAGTAACCACACTGCCTGCGGCTATTATGGCTCCTTCACCGATAGTAACGCCTGGAGTAATAATGCAATTTGCTCCAATCCACACATCATTTTCAATTCGCACTGGAGCTAGCATATTACCGGAAATGGGGATCCTTTCTCCAATAGGAGGAATTGCATGGTTCGCGGAAAAAATCTGCGTCCTGTAACCGACAAGCGTTCTCTTTCCGATAAAAACGCCGCCTGAAGACGTTATGATGACGTCTTTTGCAAGATCTACTTCATCTTCAATCGTCAAATTACGCCCCGGCGATATCCATACACCTGGATAAAATACGACTCCTCGTCCTATTTCTGCTCCCATTATTGAGAGTAGAAGTCCCTTCAACCAGTTGCAGAGCGGATACCTAGGTAGCGAGAAGACAGCTCCCATGATAAATTCGTATGTCACGACAAGAAATGATTTATAAGCTTTTATATACATATTTCAGAAATTCCAACTCTTCACTGATTCTCTCTTCAATTGTTGGATATTGTTTCGTTTTTTCATATCCATTTAAAACAATACTATTCTTTGATTTAGAATCAGTAAGCAGCCAAATGATTTTATCAACAATATCCACTACAGAGTTTCGCTCTACATAAATAACCGAGTCTTCTCCGCAAATTGATCTCGACCAAGTAGCATCTGTAATCAAGAGTGGCTTTTTAAAATACCAAGACTCGATTATGTTATTACTAAAACTTTCGAGTCTGCTAAGAAGAAAAACCATATCAATCTGTTCATACAGGCTTTGCAACTGTTCTTTTTTTACCTGCCCAATTACACTAACCATGTTTCTGACCTCGTATTTTGATACATCGATCATAAACTGTCTGTGTTGGGTTGAGTCATCTAAAGGTGCCGTTATGAGAAAATGAAAATCAACTCCTCGCTTTTTTAACTCATAGGCGAGCTTGGGAATAATCATAAAATTTTTGTTAGGATGCCATCCGCATAGAAAAAGGCCTTTCGGTATTTTGTTACACTCAACCGGGATAGATAGTGGAATTGATTTGAAATTAAAGTTGATTGATGGGGTGATGACGGTGGATTTATTTATACCGAATAACTCGCGTGCCCTTAGTTCAAGAGCGCTGTTTTCAAAAACAACTGCGTTAGATCGCTTGACACCCCAGATACGGTAGCGATCAATAAGCGCTTTTTTCAATCTTGCAAAACCGGAAAACTCTTTCCAAAAGTCTATTTCAGGAAAATAGATGTTTGAATCTGCAGATCCAGAGATCTGCGGAATTTTACGGTTATAGAGGCCAAAACCAAAATAAGAATAAATTACATCAATGTTGTTTTTTTTAAAAATTGATGAACTTATGAATATTTCAAACAGTATCCTAGCTACTGGATTTCTTGAGACTGCGCAAAAGTAAGGATACTCTATTTTTAGAAGATAGAGATGAGGCTCTGAGTTCTGTGCTACTAAAAAGTAAATTTTAGATTCTATAAGGCGTTTTACATCAAAAGAGTATAGAAAATTCATAGCCACATTTTGGCCACCGCCGGTTTTTAATGTAGAAAAGTTTATGGCTACTCGCATAAATTATGGATTCACGTGCCAGACAGCGCCATGGGACCTTTTATAATTGTGAGTAAGTGATCAGTAATATCTGGCTGAGCTTAATAAGCTACTTATTTTTAATTTTAAATATATTGATTTGCGACAGAGTGGTGAAAATATCTTGTTAATCTAGCACATAATAACCAATTTCAGTTCTAGTCTGAGATTTTTTGCATTTTATGCTTATTACCAATCTATTTACAATACTTATCACTATGAAATTTTCATCCACTCAATTGCAAGACGTTTCGGAATGGATGAACCAATAATTTTTTCCCACAATAGTATAAAAGCATGTCTAGATCGCAGGAAACTGCGAGCAAAGTAAATACTTCTGACAACCCTGTTCTGCGCGGCAAAATATTGGGTGCGGGCGTCGAGCCACACTTTGCGTCGCTCAAAGAATTCTTCTTCTATCATTCGCTTTTTTACCCACAAAAGAAACGTTTGCCATGTCGAATCGTCATTTTTGCTGGAAGGATCAGGGAATGAATGGGTACGCAGATAATAACAGATGGTAGCGGCAGTCGAATATACAGGTTGAGATATATCTGATATCGAATTAGATATCTGTTCTGAATGTGTTCTTATTCTAACAAGACAATTATTAAGGCAGGCGATCTCCCCCAGTTCAGCAAGACGAAGCCAAAGTTCCCAGTCCTGTGACTTTTTAAATATAGGATTGTAAAGCCCAGAAAATTCAGCAATTTCTCGTTTAAAAAAAGCTGAAGAATGCGGAAAAAAACGTTGTAGCTGCCTTAGATGCTGAACTAATTGATTATGGTTGCACGGATACAGATTTTTTTTTATTCTATGCCCTCGTTCGTCGATTTCAACGTATCCAGTTCCAAGCAAGATAACGTTTGGATGTGTTTTTACAAACTGCTTTTGCTCTTCAAGTCGTGTTGGTTCGCATATATCATCTACATCTAGTCGCGCAATCCAAGCTCCACTGGCTTTTTTAATGCCTACATTCAGCGAATCAGCTAGCCCGGTATGCTTCTTTGATATGGTGACGATCCGTTCATCTCTATTGCTATAGGTTTGGATAATATTCCACGACTCATCTGTTGAACCATCGTCTACAAGTATGAATTCAAAATCACCTAAGGTCTGCGCCAGCACGCTTTCTATCGATTCACGCAACCAGCGGCTACCGTTGTAGCAGGACATCACAACAGAAACTAGTGGAGCTGATAATGATGTGGAGTTCGTCATACTTAACCTATTTGTCGCAATACAAAAAAATATAGTAGCTTAAACAGTTTGCTTAGAACTCTATGACCATCGATGTTGTGGTAGTGGCCATTATGCGAATTCTTTTTAAATATTCAATGTAAGTGTACGTGCTTACCAATAGATGGCTCCTCACCTAGCTAAATGGCCAATTATAACAGATCGTTTACGATAAAGATGCCTTGAGTCCAGCTGAAATCGAGTGCCATCTTTCGACAGACTAATGTGAAGATCACAGCGGTTGCAATTAGATAGTACTGTAGGATGACTTAATGTTACAAGATCATATTGCTCTTTCGTCTGGGTGTTGAGAATTGTTGCAGTCAAGTATTTACCATGTAACCAAGACTGCTTAGAAATATCGGTAATAAATTTATTCTCTATTATATAGCTTGGATGGCCATCGTCAATTGGGACCGACATAACAACTTCTTTACTGCGTAAATCAATCATATAATAACCAGGCTTACTATTATTCACTAACCAGGCAAACAATGTGTAATTATTACGCCATGCGTAGTGACTTACAGTTTGGTTTGCTATTAATACACTCATTTTTTTTGATGAAATATCAAAATGCAACAGACTATCATACCTTTTTTCTTTAATCCAATATCTAAAAATAAATACAAAACCATCACCATCTAACGTTGGTAATATGTGATTGATATGAGGCCTAGTAGCTTTATATTGCATTAGCCCAGATAATATACTACAGTCTTTCCAATTGAAGAGTTCAATCAAATTGCCGGTTTCTAAATAATATATCTTTATACAACAAGAAGAGCTATCTTTATCTAAACCACGGTAACCATATTCAGAGCTAATAGTAAGTGCAAAGTAATCAGCTGATACAATATATTGATCTTTATATGCGATATTTAGATTTATTGGACAGACTTTTTCTTCGTTTGTTTCGATGTTTTTAACCTTGCATCGAACCTCACCATTAACAATTATATTATAAGCTATCAAATTACTGTTTAACCATTGACACCTTGCGCCCTGTTGCCAATTCCATGCTGATGTCTTATCAATAAGTTCATATTTTCCTGTCAATGAATTCAACAAAATAATATCAACATTTTTATTAATATCAGGCAGAGAATCGGCAGAATAATTTGTTGCATGAACCAACAACAGATCATTATTTGTCGGCGAGAACGGTGTAACATCGTAATAACCGCAAAAAATGTTTTTATAACAAGGCAAATCAACGACTGCAATTTCGGTATTGTTATGTTTTAATATCTTGCACTCGAAAAATATGTGCTCAACTAATGTTTTTACTATTTTCACAAAAAATATAGTGAACTTATTAAAATAAGTACTATTTTTTGCATACTTTATTAAGTAATTTACAGTCTTCATTTTAGTGTCTATTAAGTTTTATAGAGAGTTTAATTTTAGCATGTCTTTATATTCTATACTACTGGTTCATAAAATAGAGGTGTAGAGGTTACCGATATTGCTATGTCTTTTCATGTACTTGTTAAGTTTTTAACCACTCATCAGGTAAATGGCGGGTAACCCCCCAAAAACAAATCCCGTCGCGTTTTTCATATCCAGGTGCAATAACTTGTTTGCCTGCTCTCTTTCCTAGCCACGCACCCCACCAACTAAAGGTACTGTTGGCAATCACAAAGTGCTGGCAATGGGACATAAGCCATAAATCAGCATATGCCAAATTATCACCCTTGTTATGCGCTACAAGGGTGAGACGTGCATCAGGTAGGGGTATGCGGGCACGGGCAGCTTCTGGTTGGTCAGAAAATATAAAATAATGGGCGCCGGGTACAAGGCTGTTCATTTTTTCTATCGCGCGTGTGTAATATCCGCTTGGAGCGTTATTATTACCAGGCGTCTGGGGTTCATCGAAGAAACGCACATGTACAGCAACTGATGTACAGCCACATATCAGTTCCTTCATGGCCAGATTGGCAACATCGGTGGGTGGCTTAATTTCAAGTTCCTTACGGAGAGTAGCAGCTACATCCTTGAAGTAATCCTCGCTTTGCCAGCAGCCATCCAAATACAGTGTGCCTTTGGGTTCGACTTGAAGTAGGCGTGAGTCAAAATCGATGAATTGTCGCTGAATGTAGGCACGTTGCACAAATGGTAGGCGTTTGTTCCATGTGCGCTTGAGCACTCGCCGCACACGGCCAAAGGGCTCTAGGCGTTCAAAAGCTGTAGCCTTGCGACAGCTGATATTGAAGTGGTCAAGCTGGTATTGTCTCTGATAGGTGTGGTCGTTGATAAAACCACTTACATCGTCGACTACCAATTCGCCATTGTGAACCAGCGCCAGCCGGCGGGCAACGGCATAACAGAAGAGCTGATTACCCAAGCCGCCGAATATACGAACGATAATCTTTGTATGCATGAGTTCATTTTTCGAGAAGTAATATTTTCAGGCCATTATCTTATAGCCCATGCAAAAAATTGCCCCGGACGCAAGCAGGCAAAACCAAGGATATGCCCATCGCATGATTTTAATATGAGAACAGCGGGTATACCCAAACCACATGCACGCAAAAAGCAAAAGTGTGAACATTAGACGGTAACGCTCCTGGATAATGATGTTGCCACCTGCAACCGCAATAAACGTAACCCAGAATGTGATATGTAGTACGAGTGATGCTGGCTGGCGGCGACGGAAACGCCACGCTTGTGCTGTACCTGCCAGTACAGACGGGAACCCCAGCAATATCATTACTGAAGTGGATATTGCCATCAGATGCTGCCATGCACTCCAGAGCCCATTAAACAATCCAGACAGCGATATTGCTAAGTTCGGCAAAGGGGCAGTTAGATAGAGTAACATACGTGGAGGGAGGTAAAGCAGCGATTGCAAGGCATTATTGGGTGCCAGTAGTAAACCGATTGAATTTTCAGACCACTCCATTTGGGATGCAACGTTGGATTCAAAGGATTGAATACGATCTAAGGTCGCAAGGTAATTTATGTCGTATCCACCTGTAACTTGCTGAATTAGAGGTCCAGCAAGCAATGTTGAAATAGCAAGCGCCACTAACAGCACTTTCAGGGCTAAATTGATCTTGCGACGTGGATTCAGTAGTGTGGCCGTTATAACGATGCTGGCTAAAACAGGGAATGCCATAGATGTTCGCACAACCAAAATTACAATTAATGCAAACCCTGAAAGTAGCAAGGTGTAGACTAGGTTGCAATTATTAATTCTGAACAGATACCTACTAATCGCCAATGGCGCTATGATGATTAATACTGCCATGAGCGTTTCACGGCTAGTCATCACATCATACCAAAGCACCTCTGGTACTAGTAATAATCCGGCAATAGTCCAGTCTTTTTCTGAACGCCACGCAGAAAATTCATAAGCATACTTAATTAAATACAATGTCCCAATAAGCGTAACAAAGGCATTGACCAGTGCAGGAATGATTGGGTTGTGGCCAAAAGCATAAAATATTGCTCCATAATAAAATATAATGCCTTGATAGTTCGAACCAGCAATTGGGTTCCAGCCGTTTTCAATCAAATTCCAAGCATCCTGAAAATATCGTTGCGGGTCGTAGCCCCAGCTTGCCGAAGAAGGGTCAAGCATTGGTATCCAACCAACATAAAGGAGCACGATAGTAATAAACACCTTCAGCAACCAGAATGTTCCCAAAATATTAAGCTTTAAATCGCCTAATACAACTCGGGTACGGTGGCAAAGCCATAGTCCCATCATTGTAATGAATAGGAAAATTAGCATGGTATTTGCCAGCGCTATGCTGACGGTAAGCCCATACAAGAGTAAACCAAACCCGAGCAAAAACAGCAGAATGATGGCCTGAGCTGATGTCATGGATATGTTAAACCATGGCAAGACAACTCTTTGAAAGGCAGTCCAGCCGTTAGTTTCCAATTTTCACCGCCACACATTGCCAACCAAAGCATGCCAGATCAGAGGATTGGTGCTTTGCACGTAGTTTGAAATAAAGCATGCCCAGCAACGCATAACCATATGCCAGCGGCCAAATCCAGTTACCGCACTGACGTTTCTCTAACCCACCTAAACGGGTGACCTCCTGTAGCAGTAGGGCGTGCCAGTCACCATTAGCTGTGAGTTTTTCAATCCGAAGGCCACGCTGAGTCAGATGGTGTTCATACCAATATTTGGAAAAGCCACTGCAATAATAGTATGGCGCCATATGGACGTTTGAACAAAAAGGAGCCGTGAGAACCAATATGCCGCCGGGTTTGAGTAGGCGGGTAAATTCATCTAGCGCATGCGTAGGTTCGGGCACATGCTCTAGCACTTCACTACAGAGTATTACGTCAAAACTTGAATCTTTTGCAGGAATGTTGGTGATGTCACTGACTAGGTCGATATGACTGGTATCCCAGATTTTGTTCTGCAAGCCTTCATTTATTCCCCCCCCCTTCTGACCCTCATATTGACAGAAATCCTGTGATACATAATTGAGGTGACGGCAGTGCAAGCTATTTTTGAGTTCGCCTGCGCCAGCATCGAGGATACGTGCTCCAGCTGGTACAGCAGCAAGGGTCTGTTTTAACCACGCTTGACGACTGATTTCATTTAAATTTTTAAAAAAGATTGACATATTTTATGTTATTTTTTTAGAAAGATGAAAACACATAGATTGTAATGGTTCTGGGCTAGCTCCTGAAGACTTTCTTTATTTGAATCAATCTGACTGATTCCACCACCAGAAGGGACGACTATAAGATCCAATAAGTGCAAATCATGTTCTTTAGCGCAACAAACAATTGTGTTCGGATCAAATACACGGTTGGCATTGAATTCTACCCGCTCTTGCCCGATCGGCACAGAGAGATAGAGTTTACCGCTTGATTTAAGCAGTTTTGCCATGTTGGCTATACCATACTTGTATCCAAATGGGTCGACTGGATCGCCATAGCGACCTAGGCCAAAGTGTTCAATTGCATGCAGACAGGAAAGTGAATCACAATATCCACCATCATCTGCAAAAGGTTTCATCAAATCAATCTGCTTAAATACAATTCCAGGAATGTGAGTATTAATGGGGCGAACATCAATAACTTCGATTTCGCGAAAACTTGCCACGTGAGCGACAAAACCATCTACTCGTGAGCCCACATCCACATGCTTTTTTGGATTTGCATCATAAATCAAACGAGCAACAAATAAATCTTGCCAAAAGTACTCGCTTTGTGTGCTTCCACCTTCCTCAAATCGGTCATGCAAACATGGCTTCAAAATTAAATTTCCAGAGTAGGTTTTATTAAAATCCAGCAAATCCCGTACAAAAAAAGGAATTCTACGGACTGAACGGAAAAAAATGAGCGGGTCAAGCCCAAACTGAGTTGATAGGATCCAATGAATCCTTGCGAGATTGTGTCTTAATACCATATATTGGGTCCATGTTTTATACTTATGTCAATATTGATAACACATGGCAAATGCTTGCAATACCTAATTACAGTCCATGAGTTTATAAAGTGGTTGGCTTATTAAATGTGAGCAACACCATCCAGATGAAGTATATAACCGAAAAAGCTACTAACGCACAGACAACACCCTTTATACCATACATAAAAGCAAGGCATATATTTAATAAAACACCAAATAGTGCTGTCACAGTTTTAACAAAAGCCATTGCAAGTGGCTTCATGTCGCTCATTAACTTTAGTGCAAGTATTTGACTTCCAGCAAAAAGACCGCCAGCAAGTACAACCCAAGGTAATAAGTTTGATACATAATGGTAATGCGCAGAAACCAGCAACTTAAATATCAAACTATGAAACGCGAGCGAAAACAGAAAACCAATGGCTGTGGTAAACAAACTAAAAAAAGTAATTCTCCATGCTATATGATGAACAGTTGCATTTCGGTTCAAATCAGTTGCGTCACCCGAGCGTTGATAAAGTATAGGACCAAGGAATGACACAACAAGCCCTGTTACCATCAGGACCGGAGTATAACCTAATTGGAACAGCACCGAATATAGACCCACTTCATGCGTAGTGGAAAAAGTTTCCAAGGCCCAACGATCTGAGCTTTGTTGTGCCCAAGTAAATACACCCCAAGATGAAAATGGCCATGAATACGACCACATTTTACGCATCCACAGATTGCTGTTAGCTTGTTTTATGTGCTTAATTGGAACTGCTTTTTTTATAAACAACAGCTGAGAGCCTGTAGTTATGAGCAAAGCAAGTATATAGCCCACTACAACTGCAATGCTCGTGTTTCCCAACCAACAAAACACAGACAATATGATTAGAATTTTAAGCCAGCTGTTTAAACCGCTATGAAATGCAACAATAATTCGTTGACGTGCTGCATTTTGAATATTATTTAACGATGAATTATAACCACTTACTACGGAAAACAACAAAGTAAATACAGTTAGTTCAGTCCACTGTGAATACCCATTCAAATTCAATAAAGCAATTAGCACGAATCCAATAATAATTACAGCCAAAGTCGCATAAGATAACAACTTCTTTGAAGCATATAAATAGCGGCAAAAATCCTGTTTTTCAACTGCAATTGAATAAAAACGTCCGATACTAGCTGAAATGCCTCCCATTACAACCTGGGTCACTAATCCAGCGATAGTAAGCCCGAGAGAAAACTGTCCGAACTGAGTTGGGTTGAGATGTTCAGTAAGCACCCGCACAAGCACTAGTGAACCAAGAACAGAGGCAACTTGGCCAACTACAATCCACCCCCCCTCTTTGGCCAAACGGCGGTAGCGATTGAAGTCAATAAGGCCTGGACTGAGTTTAATTAGATTGCTGTATCTAATAAATAGCACTTTTTTGTATTTATTTACGGGTACATTGAAATGTATCAACTAAAAATGTAGTTACATTGCTATAACCGATGTTATTCAATAATTTATTAAAAGAAAACTCTACTCTTGTCATAAATTTAGCTACAGCGCTTGAATTGATTCTATATTTACTCCCAAAGTACTTTCTTACAAGACACCATTTTGACAATAAAGTTCTTTACCATAACAAGCATTACTATTAAAAATAAAGCAGAAAATGCCGCAAAAAGAACAAGTTTACTTCTTTTTGGTTTACTTTTAAGTTCAGGCACCCTCGCTTTTTGAATAATTTGAAACGGTGTAACATTCTTTACCTCACCTAGCTTGTTCATCTCATACTGCTTTGTCAGCAACTCCACCAACGTTTCCTGAATCTTGAACTCCCGCATGAGCCGAACATATTCCTGCCCGAGCTTTGGAACAGAGCCGACGGACGGAATCGAGCTGGTTCCTCCGCCCCCCTCCAGGCGGGCAATCTGGCCTCTGATGTTGGCTACTGTGGAGCGTGTGCTCTTGACCTCCTGACTGTTGTCGGTGAACTGGCGCTGCAGGGTTGCGAGTTGAACCTCCTGCGCCGCAAGTTGCGCGCGCAGCTGGGCTACACCTTCGATGGACGCCCGCGCCTGATCGGTTACGCTGACCGCTTTGTATTTACTCTGGAAGTTTTTCAGGGCATCCTCGGCCTGGACAAGATCGGCCTTGGCCTCCGCCAGCCTTCCCTCTAGAAATGTACGGTTCTTGCCGGCACCGGTCATACTAAGGTTTGCCGCCAGTTTTCCCAGTTCATCCACATAAGCATTGGCCATGGCCGCCGCCCGCTTGGGATCCTTGTCGTCAACACTGATACTGAGAACGCCATCCTTTTTTCCCGCAACAACATTGACTGTTCTGTCGAGCCGCTTGTAGGCGTTGACGCGAAACTTTGCCTTGTACACCTGCATCAGCTTGAAGCGGTCGATAATCGGATCTTTGATCGTCTCGCTCTTCAGCATGGTCACGTACAGGTCCGTCTTCGTCGGCCCCCCCAATGCGCCGCCGGCAAGATTGGCCAGTCCTCCCATCTGAGCCATCATCGCCCCCATCAGCCCCTTATCATCGTCTCCCGGAACAATCATTGCCTTGGCGGTATAGATGTCGGGAAGTGTCAGGGAATACAAGGCGGTAAGTATGGCCACGACAAACGGTACCCCTACAAGCATCTTCCAGTGTTTCGCCAATACGAGAAGAAGGTCCAGCAGGCTAATCTCGTCAGGATCAGGGGCTGGTTCGGGGATCGAGGTGCGAGGTGCGAGGATAGTGTCTTCGGTATGCTGCATCAATAAAGCTCCGTCATGTAAGGGGGTAGTATCAGGGGCGACGCATGAACGTCAAAAAACGGGAAATCGCGGCATGTGGCGGGATTCCCGCTGGTACCTTACAACTCATTCATGCTGATTTTATAGTTCCGATTCTCTCGCCTTGAACACATGCAGCAGGAAATCAGTTATAAACCGGTACCTTTCAGACATGACCAGATCAAGAACAACATTCATATCTATGTTCATGTAATCATGCACGATCTTGTTACGCAGGCCGATGGCGGCGTTCCAGGACGGGAGATCCCTGCTGGAAATGATGTGTCGCCCCGTCAGTGCCGAAAAGCTGTCGTAGGCGGAGACGGGCACCACTTCCCCCTGAGCCTTGAGAAGCTGCTTTGCCTTACCAATGGCATTCTCCACCAGAATCTGTATGGCGTGCAGGACTCCGTTCTGTTCAAGCCGCGATAGAGTTCCTCCGGATCGCAAAAGCGCACCCGCCTCATCGAGAAGAGCGCTCTGCTCCCGGGCAATATAGGCCGTCTCTTTCTGGTACAGATCAAGAAGCACGTCGCGTCTCCCAGTGGTACTCTTCCAACTCCCGCCAGGTCCGCTTCAAGAAACGATACCAGGGGAGGGACATTTCTCCCCGAAGCGGTGTCCCCTGTTCCGCGACAACCGCGCGGATGGCAAGTCGTGCGCTTGGCAGCTCAATCAAGTCGATACGATTTTCGGTAGTCTGAAGCAAGGCCGCCAGATTTCTCCTCAGTTCCTCGGTCTTGCCCAACAGGGTAAACTGGTCGTGGGAGCGGGACCACTGAATGGCGATATCCCAGTCACTGGTTGGCAGGGCTGTGCCGTTAGCCCTGCTCCCGATCAGCACGGCCAATTCCAGGTCTGTCTCACGCGCCAGAAACTCTTTTATCAGATCGATATTCATACACTCAGATCCGGGCATACATGACCGCCCCAGACCACGTCATCAGGTCGGTCGTGAATTTGATAATCGTCGTATACGGTTTCATATCTACATCGCCACCACAACCCCCACCATCAGGGCGAGCTGGCCCAAAATGGTGGCTATGTCCTTGATCTCACGGGGCCAGGCGATCCGGTCCATCTCCTGGGGCACGACGACCGTGTCACCCGCATCCAAGGGAGTCGATTTGAACCCGCCGAAGGTCCAGCGCCGGGCATCCTCGTCCCACCCGACACCGGAGCCGGACTGTGCCTTGCTCACAACCGTGCCGTCCACCTTGATCACATAGATCTCGTCTTCGTCGGCGTTGCCGGTGGGACCGCCGGCCTTCCTCAGGTAGTAGGCCACGTCCTTGCCGGGCCGCTGGACCAGGTTGGTGGGGCTGTAGACCTCACCGTAAACCATGACCGTACCGGTGGACTGGGGAATCTCCAGGCTGTCCCCCCCCAGCAGTTCCAGGTCGTAACCACTCTTCTGCAGTTTGTCCAGGGGGGCAAGGGCGATGGAAACCCTCCCCTCCGCCTTTTCGTTCTTAAGCCGCTGAATGTTCTTCTGCAGTCCCTCCAGGGCAGCCTGAGTCGCCGCCAACTCCTCCTTGGAGGAAGCGGTTGATGCCAGCTCGGCCTGCTTCTTGGCAACGCTGTCCTCGGCCCTGGCCAGTGCCTCGTCCATTTTCTTCTGTTGCAGTTCAGCCACGCTCTTGCGGGTAAACTTGGCCCCCTTCAGATAAGCCTTGTCGGTATAGCCGCCGGCGCGGCGGATGACCGACGAGAGCCTTTCCCCCTTGAGGACCGGATACACACCGGGGAACATGACCTCGCCTCTCAGGGTGACGTAGCGGTTCGTTTCGTCAACCCAGTTGGGGATGCGACGGATGACCACCTCGTCCCGCCGCTCGATCAGGATATTGTGCTCCGGATTCCCCTTGAGAGCCTCCTCCAAATCGACGTTGATGATCTGGGTCCTGACTCCTTCCTTCCCGACGACGGTGCGGCTGATTTCGGCGTTCTTAAGATACGCGCTCTGCTTGATGTTTCCGGAAGTAAATACCAGATCACGCAACGACATCCGCTCGTAGACGCGGTAACTGCCCGGTTTCTGCACTTCGCCGCTGATCCTGGCCATGGGCATCTCTTCCATGTCCCAGCGGGAGAAGAGGGTGATCCGGTCGAATTCCTTCAGTTCAAGATTGTGATCGGAATTTCCCGCCAGGGCCTGCCCCAGATTGATGCTGATCTTCTCCTGGAGATAGTCGGGAGGCAGCATCCTGGTAATCAGCGCCACCTCGCGGTACGTCTCGGGAAGCACCCCCTCAGCACCAAGGAGATCTTTCACGCGCATTCCCTGTGCCAGGGCATAGTCGCCCGGATGCAGGGCATACCCCTCCAGCCGGACCTGGCCCCGCAGAACCGCGTTGATCGGGAAGATGCGCACCGAGTCCATATGATTGATCTCGATGGAGTCGGTTATCTCCCGGAACAGCTTGCTCCCCGAACGGGGATCGATATTGAAGTCCCTGACCTGACGGTTGTCATGGGCATTGATTCCGGCGATCTGAATGCGTTGCAGGCTTCCGGTGACGCTGACGCCGTCGGCCAGTTTGAGCAGGTCGGTCAGGTTTTTCTCGTTTTTCAGTTCGAAAATGGCCGGCCGCCGCACATTGCCGCCAACCGCCGCCACCTTGCGCAGAACCGGGACATAGATGGTGTCCCCGGGATGGAGGCGCACGTCGCAGCTCCTGTCACCCTTGAGGAAAAAATCGTACAGGTCAACCGGTTCTGTCAGCTTTCCCACCCGGCGGATCTGGATGTTGCGCAGACTGCCGTTCTTGGTGGGACCGCCGGCAGCGGTCAGGGCACTGATCACCGTTGAGAGGGAGCTCAGGTTGTAGTCACCGGGAGAGCGGACCTCGCCGACGATATAGACCTTCATCATGCGCAGCTTGCCCATGTTAACGTTCAACTGAAAATCCTTGAAGATGGTGGCGAGGTTCTGCCTGAACAGTTCGTGCAGGCCGCCGAAGGGGGTGCCCCAAACCTTGACGGCCCCGACCCGCGGCAGGAGCACCTCGCCGCTGCGATTGACCTCCAACTCGAAAACCCCGTCAATACTCCCCCACAGCTGGAGCATGATCCGGTCACCCGGCCCCACCAGATAGTCGTCACCCACCGGCACATCGGTAAGGGACGAAAAACCGGTGGATTCGGGACGGAAGAAGTTATAGCCGAACTGCTCAAGGCGCTTCATCTTAAGCGGCTGCGGCCGGAACAGCTCATCATCGGGCCGGGGGTCGGAGATGGCCTTTTCTATCTCGGAGACATCCTCCTGCCGTGACTCCCTGACCGTCTCCATATCAACGATGGCACAGTAGCGTACGAAATGGGATTTTTCGATCTCGGAAAGCCGCGAGTACTCCACCACCCGGTTTTTTTCGGAATCGGTAAGCCGGGAAAAATCCGGATCGGTGGCCCGAGCATTTTCCGGCATCATGGAGTACTTTTCCATGACCATCCGTTCGAAGTCTGTCATCGTGCAGAAGCCCGAGATCCTGCTCCGGTCCTCTTCGGTCATCTGACGGTATTCAAGAAGCCGTGCCTTGTCCGCGTCGGACAGAAGGTCCTCCGGTTTTGGAACGGATCCGCTGAACGGCATGCTGCCGTCTCTGCCCGAAACGGGAAGAGATGGAGAGCCGTGAGCAGGCATGCTGTTTCCGGCCGGCTGCTGCATGGTAGAGGGGATGAGGTTCCCCGAGGATTGCTGCGGAGAAGCAGAAGGGAACGGTTGTGGTGTTTGTGTGTAGGATGGCTGCGTCGTTTGTGTGGAAAACGGCTGTGAAGCATTCCGGGGGGGCGCCTGTGAATACTCCGGAAGCGGATACTGCGGAGCGTACGTTTGGGTGGAATAACTGCTTGGATACTGAACGGTTGGCAGGGGCGATGCCGCCATGGCAGAGAGTGAACAGGAAAATAACAGGAGTATTGCCAAGGTGAACAGGTGCTTTTTCAACGCTTACCTCCGAAAATGACCCTATGAGTTCATCACACCTTTTCCGATTGTCAAGAAACGACGTGTAATTATTTTACTTTTTGAGCAGCCACAGGTATTCCCTCAAATCCCTCAGCCGCGGCAGGCAGGCCAGGACACGCATCCTCTGAAATAGTCGATGGTTTTCCTCAGGCCATCCTCAAGGGCAACCACCGGTTTCCAAGCCAGTTGCTTGCCTGCCAGGGAGATATCCGGCTGGCGCTGCTTCGGGTCATCCTGTGGCAGGTGGGTGAAAATGATCCGTGAACGAGAGCCGGTGAGTTCGATGATCCGTTCGGCGAACTCCAGGATGCTGTTCTCCACCGGATTCCCCAGGTTGACCGGGCCGATGAATTCCTGGTCGTTTTCCATCATGCGGATCATCCCTTCCACCAGGTCGGAGACATAGCAGAAGGAACGGGTCTGGGAGCCGTCGCCGTAGACGGTGATGTCCTCGTTTCTCAGCGCCTGGAGAATGAAGTTGGAGACCACCCGGCCGTCGTTCTCGGCCATGCGCGGCCCATAGGTATTGAAGATGCGGATGATGCGGATGTCCACCCCGTTCTGGCGGTGGTAGTCCATCATCAGGGTCTCGGCCACCCGCTTCCCCTCGTCGTAGCAGCTGCGGATGCCGATCGGATTCACGTTGCCCCAGTACTCCTCGGTCTGGGGATGCACCTGGGGGTCGCCGTACACCTCGGACGTCGAAGCCTGGAGGATGCGGGCTTTCACCCGTTTGGCCAGGCCGAGCATGTTGATGGTCCCCATGACGCTGGTCTTGGTGGTCTTGACCGGGTTGTACTGGTAGTGGATGGGGGAGGCGGGACAGGCCAGGTTGTAGATCCGATCCACCTCCAGGAGAATCGGCTGGGTGATGTCGTGGCGCACCAGCTCGAAGCGGTGGTTATCCATCAGGTGGATGATGTTGCTCTTGGAGCCGGTGAAGAAGTTGTCCAGGCAGATGACGTCATGCCCTTCCCCCAGCAAGCGTTCGCAAAGATGTGAACCGATGAATCCGGCGCCGCCGGTGACCAGAATGCGCATTTAGTGTGTTTTCTCCTCTGGTGGTGTTATAGCTGCGTCGGAGTCACTTCGAAAGCCGTGACTCGTGACTCGTGACGGGGTATGGGACTCTTCTCTGTGGCGCAATGCCTTGACAAGCCCCTGCAGCATACGGGCAACTCTCGCGGATAATTGGCGTGCATGCACCAAATCAGCGGAATCACCCATACAAACCCTCTCTGCAATCACAATCTGGGTAAGCAGCTCACTTGTCGAACCGCTGGCTCTGCAAAGAAACTGCACAAACTCTTTCCGGCTCTGACGTGCGGCTCCCTCAGCGATAGTGCTTGCAGTGGAAACCGCCGCCCGACGCATCTGGGACACCAGCCCGAATTTTCATCATTCGGAAAAAGATGCGTCATCCGATAGACATGCACGGCATGCTCAACGGCGTTCCGCCAGACGTCAAGATCTTCATGCGACTTCACATTTGTCCACCTTAAAGGCCGTGACTGGTGACTGGTGACTGGTGACTGGTGACTAGTCACGAGTCACGGTCTTCACCCATCCGCCCGTCGTTCCCGCTCCGCCAGTTTGAGATCCGCGTCGGTCATCATCTCCACCAGCTCCTGGAAACCGGTCTTCTGTTCCCAACCCAGCTGGCGCCTGGCCTTGGAAGGATCGCCCAGCAGCAGGTCCACCTCGGTCGGGCGGAAATATCTGGGGTCGATGCGGATCAGGGTTCGGCCGCTCACCGTATCGATCCCCTTCTCGTCCACCCCGTTTCCCCGCCATTCCAACGGCATGCCCAGCCGCTGAAAGACTCGCTCGGCAAAGGAGCGCACGGACCAGGTCTCGCCGGTGGCAATGACGTAGTCATCCGGCCGGTCCTGTTGCAGCATCAGCCACATGGCTTCCACGTAATCGCCGGCAAAGCCCCAGTCACGCTTGGCCTCCAGGTTCCCCAGATAGAGGCACTCCTGCATCCCCAGGCTGATGCGGGCCGCGGCGCGGGTGATCTTACGGGTGACGAAGGTCTCCCCCCTACGGGGAGACTCATGGTTGAAGAGGATGCCGTTGCAGGCAAAGATCCCGTAACTCTCCCGGTAGTTGACGGTGATGTGGAAGGCGTAGGCCTTGGCGCAGGCATAGGGGGAACGGGGGTAGAAGGGGGTGGTTTCCCGCTGGGGGGTCTCCAGCACCTTGCCGAACAGTTCCGACGACGAGGCCTGGTAGAAGCGGGTGTCCAGGCCGGTCTCGCGGATCCCCTCCAGGATGCGCACCGCACCCAGGCCGTCCACCTCGGCGGTGTATTCCGGCACGTCGAAGGATACCCGCACATGGCTCTGGGCTCCCAGGTTGTAGATCTCGTCCGGCCGGATGGTACGCAGAAGCGTATTGATGGAGCTGGCATCGTTCAGGTCGCCGTAGTGTAGAAGCAGGCGCACATCCTCTTCGTGCGGGTCCCGGTAGAGGTGGTCGATGCGGCCGGTGTTGAAGGAGGAGGAGCGACGGATCATGCCGTGTACCTGGTACCCCTTTTCCAGCAGCAGTTCCGCCAGGTACGATCCGTCCTGGCCGGTGATGCCGGTGATCAGCGCTTTTTTCATTTCGTGTCTCCCGCGAATTCGTACAGCCCGGAAAAAGTGGTTATTCACGCGAAGTTGCGAAGCTCGCGAAGAAAAGCGGATGGATAGACAAAACAGTTGGATCACCTGTCCGGCGAAGCGACATTATCTGACAACTGAGTTGGTTTCTTTGCGTCTTCGCGTTGTTGCGTGAGATCGGTTTTACACGGTCCTTCCACCGCCGTAGTACTCCCGGTACCATTCCACGAAGCGGCTCAGGCCGGTTTCGATGGGAGTATGGGGCCTGAAACCGGTATCCCTGCCCAGGTCGTCGATATCGGCACAGGTGACCGGCACGTCGCCCGGCTGCATGGGAAGCATGTTCTTTTCCGCTGTTCTGCCCAGGAGCCGCTCCAGGGTCTCGATGAAGTGCCCCAGTTCCACCGGCCGGTTGTTGCCGATGTTGTAGATGCGGTAGGGGGCGCTGCTTCCGGCCGGATCGGGATCGTCGGCGTCCCACTCCGGGTTTGGCCGGGGGGGGCGATCCAGAACCCGCGCGATCCCCTGGACGATATCGTCGATATAGGTGAAGTCGCGCAGCATCCGGCCGTGGTTGTATACATCGATGGCTCGCCCCTCCAGGATGGCCCTGGTAAAGGAGAAGTAGGCCATGTCGGGCCGGCCCCAGGGGCCGTAGACGGTGAAGAACCGCAGGCCGGTGCAGGGAATGCCGAACAGGTGGGCATAGGTGTGGGCCATCAGCTCGTTGGATTTCTTGGTGGCGGCATAGAGGGACACCGGGTGGTCCACCGGGTGGTGCTCCGAAAAGGGAACCCGGGCGTTGGCGCCGTAGACCGAACTGGAGGAGGCAAAGACCAGGTGCCCGACCCCACTGTGACGGCATCCCTCCAGGACGTTCAGGAAGCCGGCCAGATTGCTGGCCACATAGGCACGGGGATTGGCAAGAGAATAACGCACCCCGGCCTGGGCCGCCAGATTGACCACCAGGTCGAACCGCTCCCCGCTGAACAGCTCCTCCATCACCGGCCAATCCTCCAGGGAGGCATGCACGAAACGGAAACCGGGCAGCCCCTCAAGCAGCCCCAGGCGGGCCTGTTTGAGGCTCTGGTCATAGTAATCGTTCAGGTTGTCCAGCCCGATCACCGTATGGCCCTGCTCCAGGAGCAGTCTGCTCAGGTGGAAGCCGATAAACCCGGCCGCGCCGGTGACCAGAATCTTTCGTGTATGTTCAGGCATGTCTGGGCTCATATCCCTATCTTCCGGCCGGCTGCGGAAACGTTCCGGCCTCTGTCCGTGGCACTCAAGCTGCAATGGCGGACACTATAATCCCGAAATTAAAAAATTGCCAGACGATAATCCCGTCGGAGCAGTGCCGCGGAAGGCCCGCTTTTTTCTGGACAGAGCCGCGACAACATGAAAAAATTCCGAAACACTGTCGGGTTGTATGCCCCGTTAGCCGCCCCGGTTCCGTGCGTCCCGGTGCCCGAGAGGAGAGAGATGCCCCCCATCCACATGCGCAACGATTCGTTCATCGCAGCCGCCTCCTGGCTGCTCTCGCCGGAATCGCCCCCCTTGGCCGGCGGCGCACTGCTGGTGCGCCACGGCCGCATCAGGGATCTAGGCCCCTTACGGCGACTGCGACGCGACCATCCCGTTCCGGTGGTGGACCATCCAGGCTGCGCCATCCTGCCCGGGTTCGTCAATGCCCACACCCATCTGGAATTGTCCCATTGCCCCTCCTGGCGCCTGCGGAGCGGAATGGGGGAGCACCCGCGGCGTTTCGTTGACTGGATCATCCAGCTGATCAAGGTCAAGCGCGGTCTGGAGCCGGAAGACATGCGGGCCTCGGCCCGGGAGGGGATCCGCATGTGCCTGGAGTCAGGCACCACGGCGGTGGGGGAGATCGTCACGGCACGGCACCTGGCGCCGCTGTACCGCGGCTCCCCCCTTTCCGGCCGACTCTTCTTCGAACTGGTGGGACACGACACCCCACGGTTCCGCGGCTACCTTCAGGAGGCGGTTGACTGGACCCGGGCGGCCCCGGCCGGCTCCTTCTCGGCCGGACTCTCTCCCCATGCGCCCTATACCCTGGGGGAGGAGACGTTCCCCCTGATCAGGGAGGCGGCCGACGACACCTCCCTGCCGCTGGCCATCCACTGTTCCGAATCCACGGAGGAGACCGAGTTCGTCTTTGACGGCAGCGGCCAGCTGGCCGAACGGTTCTACCCCTTCGTGGGGTGGGAGCGCCACCTGACGCCCCCCCGGCGGTGCAGCAGCACCGAGCTCCTGGACCGGGGCGGTCTTCTGACCGATTCCACCCTGGCCATCCACTGCGTGCAGGTTACCCGTGCCGATGCCGAGATCCTCAAGCGACGCGGCGTCAGCGTCGCGCTCTGCCCCCGCAGCAACGAACGCCTGGACGTGGGGCGGGCGCCGGTGGCGCTGCTGAAAAAGCTGGGCATCCCGCTGGTGCTGGGCACCGACTCCCTGGCCAGCAACGACTCCCTCTCCCTCTGGGACGAGCTCCGTTTCGCCCTGGATGCCTTCGGGGGAGTTCTCTCCCCAGCGGATCTTTTCTCCATGGTTACCCTGGGGGGAGCCGCTGCCCTGGGGATCCAGGGAGGCCACGGCTCCCTGGAGAAGGGCAAACGGGCCGATTTCCAGATCGTGGGGCAGGTGGGTGAGCGGGAACAGGGACTGGTGGAACGGGTCATGCTGCGGGGAAGCGTGGAGGATGTCTACGTCGCCGGCCATCGTTTCAACGGGGAAATCGGGCCGGCCTGAGACAACGGCCGCCAGTAAGCATCCCCCGGCAGAGCCGGGGGGTTACCTTGATGAAATTACGACAAAAGAGGGTACATCCTCAACCCGGCAACGGAGAACGTAGCCGTTCCACCCGCCCCGCCGCGGACCAGGGGTAGTCAGCCAGATGCTCCTCCAGTTCACCTCCGGTATAGCGGTTGACCCGCTGTACGGCCAGAAGAACGGTCATCACCAGCGGCAGGGTGTAGATCAGGATGCTGGAAAGTCCCATGAAGCGCTCACCGATCCAGAAGGTCACCCCGATGTTGAACACCAGCACCGACAGGTAGAGCAGCGGTCCCAACAGGGAGCGGAAGGGGAGGGCGCAGACCCCCGCCGGTTTTTCCGTCTGCCGCGGCCCATCGATGAGTTGAAAAGCAGCCACCAGGCAGAGGCTGGTCAGGAGCCAGCCGGCATAGTTGGAGAGCGGCACCCCGAAGTGGATGCCGGTGGTGCCGTAGCCGTAGATCTGCCCCAGGAACCAACGCCCTCCCTGGAGAGCCACCGGGTCGATGACAATGTCCAGAAAGGTCTGCAGAAAGGCGCCCAGGATCAGGGCCGCCGGGGAGCGGCGGAGACGGCGGGTTTCAAGGGTCGCCAGATCCCAGGGCCGGCTCTTGAGGGGTGAGAGGATGAACAGCGCCGTGCTGTAGCTGCAGTAGGTCAGAAAAACGTAGGAAAGGGAGTCGAAGAAGGGAACCCCGGCCACCCACAGCTCCCGGCTGCTGGTGGTATCGATGTAGTAGTACCATCCGTAGGGAAACCCGGTGTTGATGGAGAGCCACTCCGATGAGAAGGCGATCAGGTAGCCGGCCAGGGTGAAGGCAAGGGTTCGCTTCCACCCCACATGGGGAACGCAGGCCAGCAGATAGGCGGCGAAGAACGCGAATACGTAGGGCCGCATGGTGAAGGTGCCGATGGCGATGTCCAGGTAATCATGCATGTCGTCTCAGCTGAGTCCTTTCCGGATCTGGTAGAGCCCCTCAAGATCGAGGCCGTTTTTCTCGTAATAGTCGCGCTCCAGCTCTTCCACGTAGAAGCGGTCCAGACCGGAGTTCTCCAGGAAATCCTCCCGCAGGCCGACGTTGCATTCGGAGATGATGGCGGGGAGGAGGGTGTGCAGGTACATGGCCTCTTTCTTGATGGTGAAAATGGTCTCGTTGAACAGGTGGTCGGGGATCTCCCCCTGGATGCGCTTCTTGGCCTTGAGCTCCTCGGTAACTTCACGGCGCAGGGCCTGCTGGTCGGCCGTGCTGCTGAAGCGGGAGTAGAAGTTGCGGATGCGGTCGCGCACGTGCTCCAGGAGGGCAAGGTAGACGCGCTCCTCCTGGTCGATCTCCTTGAGACGCCTCTCCAGGGCCTCCAGGGACGAGGCGCTGGCCTCGATCTCCTCCAGCCCCTCCATGAGGGCCTGGACCTTGCGGCGGCCGAAGCGGCCCAGATAGGCATTGGTGAACAGGTCGTCGATGAACAGCTCCCGGAAGCAGTCCGGGCGCAGATTGTCGAAGGCCGCCTTGTGCTCCAGGAGGCTGCGCAGCATCTCCTCGTTAATGCGCACGTTTTCCATGAAGGCCAGGTTGTTGATCAGGCTGGAGACGCCGTCGAAACGGTCCAGGTAGGTGACCACGTAGGAAAAACCGTCCAAAAGCCCCGGGTCGGCACCGTCGCGAATCTTCTCGTCACACTCCTTGCTGGCATCCAGCAGCAGCTGGTCGAAGGAGTGGTCACGCTTCTCCATGGCGAGCTTCTTGGCCCGGATCAGCCGGAACATATCCTCCCGATCGATGCGGCTTTCGATCTGTTTCTCTCGCAGGAAGATCCCCTGCAGGACCTGGCGGGTTTCGTCCAGATAGTCGTTCTCTTCCACGCTGACCAGGTTGCGGCCGTTCCTGAGCATCTCGTCCAAGGTGTAGAAGAGCGCGCCGGGGAGTTTGTTGCGCACCGAGAGGGTCTTCAGGCGGGTCAGGCGCGCGTTGTCCAGGCCGTCGATTCTCCCTTTGGCGTTGCAGGCCAGAAGGATGTTGCGGTACTCGTCCACGATGCGGCGATTGGCCGGGTGACGGTACATGACGTCGATACGGATGCGCTCCTGCTGGTAACGCTCAATGCGGTTCCGGCCCGCCAGGGCCACCAGGCGGCTGAAGTCGTCGTCGGAGATCTTCCTGTTCTGGAAGTAAAGTCCGCGGAACAGGTCGCGGTACTCCCGATGCCCCCGGTTGACCAGTTTGATGATGAACAACTGGGCCGCCTCGTCCCTGAGCAAGGGGAACAGCTCGGCGATCAGGGCATCGTCCCGCTCCTCCCCCACGGCCCCGGAGCGTTTGAGCAGTTTTCCCACCAGCCTGACCAGCTCCTCCTGCTGTTCCTTGAGGGCACGGGAGAGACGGGTGGAATGGACGAAGAAAAAATAGTTGCAGACCGCGTTGCCGTCCAGGAAGATGGCGTCGTACCCTTGGCTTCCCGAAGTGAGGTCGCTGAAGCGGACGATGCCGCTGGAGTCGTCCAGTTGGGCGCCGTACATGACCAGGCGGTTAATGATCTCCGGTTTGGCCAGATCCGTGCAGGGCTGGTCCACGCCAAACATGTATTCGCAGAAGTACCCGCCGTTACCCTGATAGGAGATCCCCCCGGGGGTGATGACAAACTCATTACCCGGGGAGAAGATGCGCAGCCGCTCCTCCTCCTGGACGATGTTGAAGAAGTGGCGCTGATAAGCCTCGGTCCCCACCACCATGGCGTAGTACTCGATTCCGTCAGCGGCCTGTCCGTGAAGCCTGATGTCCTTATGCATAGAATGTCCGGTCCCCCGTCCGGTGGGGGAGTTCCCCCCAGGGTCAGTACCTCCCCTCCAGGTCGAGCTCCATGCCGTCATAGGCGAATTCGAATCCGGTCGGCAGCCTGACGCCATCGGCATAGAGGACGTCGTGGGACAGGTGGGTCAGGATGGTACGGCCCGGTTGCAGCGGGCGCACGGCCGCGATGGCCGTTGCGATGTTGAAGTGGGACGGGTGCGGATTCCAGCGCAGACCGTCGATGACCAGCACCTCCAGCCCCCGCAACAGCGGCAGGGACGACTCCGGGATCTCGTTGCAGTCGGTCAGATAGGCGAAGGTTCCGATGCGGTACCCCAGGGCCGAGATGGCGCCGTGGGTCAGGGGGATCGGGATCACGGTCAGACCGAACAGTTCGAAGGGGGCGGAGACGTTGTGCGCCTTCAGCAACGGCGTGTAACCGGACCCTTCGCGCTCCAGGAAGATGTAGGAAAAGCCGTTCATCAGGATGGCAAAGGTAGCCGCCGAGGCATAGCAGGGAATGACTCTCCTGTGAAGGAAGTGAAAGCCGCGCAGGTCGTCGATGCCGTTGACATGGTCAGCGTGGGGATGGGTGAAAAGCACGGCATCGATGTGCCTGATCTTCTCGCGCAGCGCCTGCTGGCGCAGGTCGGTGGAGGTATCCACCAGGATGTTTCTGCCTCCGTGACGGATGAGCAGCGACGCCCTGGTGCGTACGTCGCGGGGGTCATCCGAGGAGCAGACCGCGCACTCGCATCCCACCATGGGCACGCCGGTGGAGGTTCCGCTCCCGAGTATTGTGAACTTCATTACCGGTGTCCTTCGGAAAAAATATGCCGTGAACCTATCAGAATTGCCCTCCCCAGGCAAGGCGTTTTCCCGTGCGGAAGCGGAGACTTCCGACGCGGAAACGGTGGCCCCGAGCGCAACTCCCCCATCGGTCAGGCTATCGCGGCGAAACGCTCACCACCCTCCGGAAGCCACCACGGGGACCATGGGCGGAAGCATACCTCCAGACGTGGCGACTGTCGAGAACCCGAATCCCGCGCCGCCTCCCTCCGCATGCCTGACCTGCCTCTGCGCCGGACCTGTTCCGCGACAGAGGAGGGCTCGGCGAAGGCCCACCCGGACAGACGGCCTCAACGCGGTGGCGACGTCGGGAATCCGCCCCTTTCAGGCACACAGGTCTCTGGTGCCACCGGATCCAGGGGGAACGCTACGTTCCACGGCGTGCCGCGGACCGGCACGTCCCCGCCCCGGCTCCACAGCCCGAAACTCCCGACAGGCGCGGGTTCCAGGTACCCGAAGGGGGTGAAATATGCTTGTTGCGTCGATGCGGATTTGCTATGGTAACGCACCATGTCATTCGATACGCAAAGGGGAAGAATAACGATGAAATTCACCAAAATGCAGGGCGCCGGCAATGACTATGTCTACGTGAACTGTTTCGAGGAGACGGTCGACGACCCCCGCAAGCTTGCCATACAGGTTTCCAACCGCAACTTCGGCATCGGCTCGGACGGCCTGATCTTGATCATGCCCTCCACCAGGGCCGATGTGCGCATGCGGATGTTCAATGCCGACGGCTCCGAGTCGGAGATGTGCGGCAACGGTATCCGCTGCGTGGCCAAATATGCCTATGACCACGGCATCGTCTCCACGACGGAGATCAGCGCCGAAACCGGGGCCGGTATCCTGACCCTGCGGCTGTTCCCCGGCAGCGATGGAACGATCGCCAAGGTGCGGGTCAACATGGGACCTCCCCGCCTGTCCCGCAACGAGATCCCCATGAAAGGGAACGCCGCTCCCCAGGTGGTAAACGAAAAACTCACCGTGCTGGACCGTACCTTCCGCATCACCTGCGCCTCCATGGGTAACCCCCACTGCGTGATCTTCGTGGATGACGTGGCCGGATTCCCGGTGGCCACCTATGGCCCGCTGATCGAGAACCACGAGCTGTTCCCCAACCGCACCAACGTGGAGTTCGTCCAGATAATTTCCCGCGACGAGGTGCGCCAGCGTACCTGGGAGCGAGGCGCCGGCGAGACCCTGGCCTGCGGCACCGGCTCCAGCGCCGTCACCGCGGCCTGCGTACTGAACGGACTCACCGGGAAACGCATCCTCAACCACCTCTCCGGCGGCGATCTGGAGATGGAGTGGGCCGAGGACGGCAACATCTACATGACCGGCCCGGCGGTGGAGGTATTTTCCGGGGAAATCAGGCTCTAACCCCCTCCCGTCCTTCGGGGGAGCGGGACACGGGCGGCACCGTTCCTCCGGAGGATGTTCCTGAAACCAGGACCCACTTCGCGCGCTTTCCGGCACTCCATTACCAACCGTCACCTGACCCGTCTGTCCCGCGGCCGCCCTACTTCTGGTATAGTTGGACAATCCGGGCTGCGCCGCGGCGCCGCCCCTATTCGTGGATGCTCAGGAGTACCTCATGGACTTCAGCAAGATGCTGCATACGTTTTCCGTGGTTCCCTCACTGTCCGGCGACCTGGCGCCGCTCCAGCGCATCGCCTACAACCTGTGGTGGTGCTGGGAGCCGGATGCCATCAACCTGTTCCGCCGCATGGATGCCGACCTGTGGCAATCCACCCGCCACAACCCGGTGGAGATGCTGGGAATCCTCCAGCAGACCACTCTGGAAACCCTGCAGGGCGACGAGGGGTTCATGGCCCACCTGAAGATGGTGGACGAGAAGCTGGACGACTATCTCCAGGAGAAGACCTGGTTCCAGAGGCACGCCGACGCCCACTCCACCATGAAGATCGCCTATTTCTCCATGGAATACGGTCTGCACGAATCCATTCCGATCTACTCCGGCGGCCTGGGCATCCTGGCCGGTGATCACCTCAAGTCGGCCAGCGACCTGGGGCTCCCCCTGGTGGGGGTGGGACTGCTCTACCGCCAGGGCTATTTCCGCCAGTACCTGAACAATGAGGGATGGCAGCAGGAGTACTACCCGGAAAACGACTTCTACAACCAGCCCCTCACCCTGGAGCGAGACGACAGTGGCCTCCCCCGGACCATCCAGCTGGAATTCGGTCCCCGCAGGTTCCTGGCCCGGATCTGGCGGGTGCAGATCGGCCGGGTGCCGCTCTACCTGCTGGACACGAATCTGGAGGAGAACAGCCCCGAGGACCGGCTGATCACGGCCAAGCTCTATTTCGGCGACCAGGAGATGCGCATGCTGCAGGAGATCCTGCTGGGAGTCGGCGGTATCCGCGCCCTGCGGACACTGGGCATACTGCCCAACGTCTGCCACATGAACGAGGGGCACGCCGCCTTCCTGGCGCTGGAGCGCATCCGGCTCCTGATGGAACGCCGCGACGTGGGCTTCAGCGAAGCCCGCGAGATCGTCCGCGCCGGCAACATCTTCACCACCCACACGCCGGTGGAGGCGGGCATCGATCACTTCCCCGAGGTACTCCTGGAGAAGTACTTCGGCCGCTACTACCGCTCCCTCGGCCTGAGCAGCGAAGAATTCCTGGGACTGGGGCGCCAGGATCCCGCCAACCACCAGGAGAGCTTCTGCATGGCTGTCCTGGCGCTGAAGCTTGCCGGCCACGCCAACGGCGTCAGCCAGTTGCACGGCGAGGTATCGCGCCGGATGTGGCGCAACATCTGGCCGGAGCTGCCCGATGAGCAGCTGCCGCTGACCTCCATCACCAACGGCGTCCACACCCGCACCTGGATGTCCTATCAGATGAGCAGTCTTCTGATACGCTACCTGGGCAACCGCTGGCGGGATGACCCGGCCGACCAGGGAAGTTGGCGCCGCGTCGCCCGGATCCCCGACGCCGAACTGTGGCGCACCCAGCAGAGCTGCCGCGAAAAGCTGGTGGACTTTGCCCGCAAACGGCTGAAGCAGCAGCTGGTCAGGGTGGGAGCCACCCTGAAGGAGATCTCCGTGGCCGAAGAGGTGCTGGACCCGGAGGTGCTTACCATCGGCTTTGCCCGGCGCTTCGCCACCTACAAGCGGGGAACCCTGCTGCTGCGCGACCTTGACCGCCTGGCCCGCATCCTGAACGACCCGGACAGGCCGGTGCAGATCATCTTCGCCGGCAAGGCCCACCCCCAGGATCACGAGGGAAAGGAGCTGATCCGGCAGATCGTCCAGGTTTCCCACCAGGAACGTTTCCGCCACCGCATCGTGTTCATCGAGGATTACGACATGGAGGTGGCACGCCACCTGGTTCAGGGGGTGGATGTGTGGCTCAACACGCCCTTGCGCCCCATGGAGGCCAGCGGCACCAGCGGCATGAAGGTGGCTTTCAACGGCGGCCTGAACATGAGCGTGCTGGACGGCTGGTGGTGCGAAGGATACCAGCGCAACAACGGCTGGGCCATCGGCAAGGGGGAGGAATACGAGGATACGGAATATCAGAACCAGGTGGAGGGGCGCGCCATCTACGACCTGCTGGAGAAAGAGGTCGTGCCGCACTTCTATGAACGGGGGAGCGACGGCATCCCCCGGGCCTGGGTCGGCACCATGAAGGCGTCTCTCCAGAGCCTTTGCCCCATCTTTTCCACCGAACGCATGGTGCAGGAGTACACCACCAGCTCCTACCTTCCCTCCTACACCCAGTGGAGCAGGCTGGTGGCCGACGACCTGGCCCTGGCCCTGGATCTGGCACACTGGAAGGAGCGTATCTTCAAGGCCTGGCCCCAGCTGCGCATCGAACATGCCCAGGCCCAGGTCTCCGAGGCGGTGGCGGTGGGAAGCATCATCCCCATCAGCGCCCGCGTGGCCCTGGGGGACCTGGAGGTTGACGAGGTAGCCGTGGAGGGGTACTTCGGCGTACTGGACTCAACCGGTGTCATCCAGGGGGGAGAGAGCGTCACCCTTGAGCATGTCAGCGCCCTGGGCAACGCGGTCCACCTGTTTTCGGGCATGATCGAATGCCGCTTCTGTGGGCGGCACGGCTTCATGCTGCGGGTCATGCCGCGCCACAAGCAGCTGGGCAATGTGTATGAGCCCGGCTATCTGCTCTGGGGCTAGCGGAGCGGTGGACGACCGGGACAGGATACTTACGCCATGGCCATAGCTCCGGACATCCAGCAACAGGTCTTCGACCTGCTCTCCAGGGCATCGAATCTCTCCTTTGTCAGCGCTGACCGGGATACGGCGGGCATCATCGGTCTGACCCCCGGCCAGCGGGTAACCGCCGAAGTGCTGACCACCCTCCCGGACAGCCGGGTGCAGGTACGGCTGGGAACCGAACGTCTGAACCTGAATCTGCCCATGCCGGTGCGGCCGGGGCAGAGCCTGGAGCTGACCTTCGTCTCCTCCGAGCCCCGCTCCACCTTTGCCATCGCCCGCCCGGGGGGAGCAACGCCCCCCATCACCCTGTCGGACGCCTCACGGCTGCTGGGACTGCTGGCGGGCAACGAACAGATCGATGATCCGCGACTGCGCTCGTCCCTGCAGAGCATAAGCGGCCTGCTGCGTCATTCAGCCGGAGATTCGGGGGTGCTGGCCAACCTGATGGACGAGGTCCTGACCTACGGCACACCCCGGGGAACGGAAACGGCCGCCGCCTTCCTCCCTGCCGCCGGCACAGGGTCGGCAGCGACACAGGACCGCCTGACCGCCTTCGAGTTCGGCGCTTCCCGGATCCTGCAGCAGATTGCCCGCAGTTCCCGCTTCGCCCTGGTAGAGGCGGCAAATTCTCCGGTCGTACCCTTGTCCCTCAGGCCGGGACAGGAGGTGGACGCGGCGGTGCTGGGCACCCTTCCCGGCGGCAGAACCTTTGTCACGGTGACGGGCACGACCCTGGAACTGCCCCTGCCGCGCACCCCGCTACAGGGGGAGATCCTGCGCCTGACCTTCATATCAGCGGACCCCCGGCCGACCTTTGCCATGGCACGCCCCGCGCCGGGAGGGCCCCAGGGGGTTCTGAGCGACGCCGGCCGCTGGCTGAGCAGCCTGGAACAGGGCCAGGGAAGACTGACGGAACGGCAGAGCTCTGTACTGGAACGGCTCACGTCGGTGCTGCGCAGTCTGCCTCCCGACTCTCCGGCGTTCACGGCAATCATGGACGAAGCCATCACCTACCAGACGGTCATGGAGGGACGCCAGCACGAGGCAGCGGGCGCCGCGGCGCTGGTTACGCGACAGGATTCGCTCCGACAGGGCAGCGGCATCGTGCTGAGCGACGATATGGCCAGGCTGCTCCAGGCCCTGGTCAGGGGCAACCGCCTGACCCTGCTGGAAGCGCTCAACCAGCAGCAGCCGGGGATCGCCTTTTCCGCCGGCCAGCAGCTGCGGGGACAGGTCATGACCGCCCTGGGGAGCGGGCACTTCATGGTGCAGGTTGCCGGCCAGATGCTGGAATTCAGCATGCCCCGGGGAACGCGCCCCGGCGACCGGATGAGCCTCTTCTTCATCGCCGGCACTGGCCGGCCGACCTTTCTGATGACCCGTTTCGGCATGCCGGGAGACTCGCGACTCAGCGAAACGGGCCGCTGGCTGAGCGGCTTTCTCGGCTCCACCGGGGAGAGCGCTCCGGCCGGTGAGACCCTGGGGATTCTGCGGATCCTCCTCTCCGGTCCGCCAACCGACGGCGCCCAGGTGTCGGCCCTGCTCCAGCAGGGACTGCGGGAGAGCGGACTGTTCTACGAATCGCATCTGGCCCGCTGGTTCGGCGGCGATTACCCGCTGGAGGAGTTGCTTAAGGAACCCCAGGGACGCCTGTCCCGGCTGAACCAGCCCAACCCGGCAGCTTCGTCTCACCATCAGGTGGATGGCTCATCAACGGAAGAACTGAGGGATGTCACCCGGGAAACGATGGAGGCGGCCTTCCGTAAGGCAAGCCAAGTGACGGGCCAGGAGGACGCGGCCGACCAGCGGGTCCTGCCGTTGCTGCGGGAACAGCTGGAGTCGCTGCAGTCGGGGCACCTCCTCTTTCGCGGGGAACTCTTCCCGGGCCAGCCGCTGGAGTGGTCGGTGAGCGAGCGCGAGGCCCGGCGGAACAGCGAAGGGAGTCGGGAGCGGGCCTGGAACACGACCCTTCGGGTTGAACTGCCCCGGCTGGGACGCGTCGCGGTCAGGCTGAGCCTGGACGGCATCCGGGTGGGGATCGAGGTTCGGGCAGATCAGCCGGAGACAGTGGAACGGCTCGACAAAGAATGCGCGAGCCTGGCCGGGCAACTGCAAGCCGCCGGCCTGGAACCAGCTGAAATCGGTATCAGCCATGACCACCCCTGACAGCGACGAGCGCAAGGCTGCCGCGCTTTCCTACAAGCAGGGCTATTACGCGCCAGTGGTAGTGGCCCGTGGCAAGGGGGTCATGGCGGAGGCGATCATCGCCTGCGCCCGCGAGGCCGGGGTCTATGTGCATGAGTCGCCGGAGCTGGTGCAGCTGCTGATGCAGGTCGAGACGGACCAGTTCATCCCCCCCGAACTCTACCGGGCGGTGGCGGAACTGCTCGTATGGCTGTACAGGATGGAAGCAGAGGCGGGACCGGCTACCGGCCCGGCCGAACCTGAAATCCCGGACATAACCGGTATGGAGACGGCGTGACGCCATACCGTGACAGGTTGGAGGTCTGATGCGGATCAAGTTTGGAACCGATGGCTGGCGGGGCGTAATCGCCCGTGACTTCACCTTTGACAACCTCTCCCTGGTGGCACAGGCCACCATGGATTACCTGAAGCGAACCGGAGCGGCCGACAGGGGACTGGTTATCGGCTATGACCGCCGCTTCCTCTCCCGCCACTTCGCCCGCCGGGTGGCCGAAATTGCCGCCGGCAACGCCATCCGAGTGCGGCTGAGCGACCACTTCGCCCCCACGCCGGCTGTGTCCTGGGCGGTGCGCGAAGGGGGCGCCGGCGCGGGGATCATGATCACCGCCAGCCACAATCCCCCGGAGTACAACGGCTTCAAGATCAAGGAAGCCTTCGGCGGCTCCGCCTTCCCCGCCACCACCGGTGCCCTGGAGGAGATGGTGGCGGCCAACGAAGCAGCCGGCCGGCCCATCATGGAACGTCCCTTCGACGACGCTCTGCGGGAAGGGGCGATCGAACTCTTCGACCCCTGCCAAAGCTATTTCGAGCAGATCAGGAACTATGTTGACCTGGAGTTGATTGCAAAAGCCGGTATCGCGGCGGTGGTTGACCCCATGTACGGAGCCGGGTGCGGTGCCATTCCCCACCTGCTGCCGGGAGTTGACGAGATCCATGGATTCGAGAACCCTGCTTTCGGCGGTCATCCACCCGAACCGATCGGAGAACATCTGGCCGAGCTTTCCGCGCTGGTCCGCGGCGGGCGCTACCATGTGGGCCTTGCCCTGGACGGCGATGCCGACCGCATCGGGGCCGTGGATGAAACGGGCGAGTTTTTCTCCTCCCACTGTATCTTTACCCTGATACTGCGGCACCTGATCGAGCGCAAGAAATTGCGCGGCGGTGTGGTCAAGACCGTCTCTTCCACCTGCATGGTTGATCTGCTGGCAGCCCGCTATGGCCTGCGGCTCTTCGAGACCCCCATCGGATTCAAGCACATCTGCGAGCTGATGCTGAAGGAAGATATTCTCATGGGAGGTGAGGAGTCGGGAGGGCTGGGCGTTAAAGGGCATATCCCCGAGCGGGACGGCATCCTGATGGCACTCTTATTGCTTGAAATCATAGCTGTCCATGGCAAGGGGCTCCGTCAGCTGCTGAACGAGACCATGGACGAGATCGGACACTTCTTCTACCGTCGCATCGATCGCCGCATCGACGGCGCCACAAAGGAGCGGCTGGTTGCGAACCTTAATACAGAGCCTCCAAAGGCAATTGCCGGCAGAAGGGTCGCTACCACCAACTTCAGCGATGGATTCAAGTTCATCTTCGAAAACGGCGACTGGCTCCTGATCCGACCGTCAGGAACGGAGCCGGTCTTGCGGCTCTACAGCGAAGCGACCTCACCCGTGCGGGTCGATCGGCTTCTGGAGGAGGCGGAACGCATCGCCGGCACCGCACCTGACGTTCCAAACAGCGTTCCCGAATGAAAAAGAATAGTGAATTTTATGCATAGTAATGGTATTACTCATCGAATAATCACCCCACCGCGAAAGCGCTGATCCGAAAGAGGAGGACTCTGTAATGGCAAATATTCTCATCGTAGACGACTCATCCACCATGCGGAAAATCATTTCCCGTTCGCTCCGCCAGGCAGGCCTGCCGGTTGACGAAGTATACGAGGCCGGTGACGGTATCGAAGGTCTGAACGTGCTCGCCTCCGGCAAGACGATCCACCTGATTCTGTCCGATATCAACATGCCCAACATGGATGGACTGGAATTCGTCAAAACGGTCAGGGGAAACGGCAACACCGTTCCCATCGTAATGATCACCACCGAAGGGGGTGAGGAGATCATCAAGGAAGCCATCGGAAACGGTGCCAGCGACAGCATCAAAAAACCGTTCACCCCCGACCAGCTCCAGGAAAAACTGGGAGGCCTCCTATGACCCTGAATCCGGATATTGCCGCATCCAATATCTTTACCGAAGATGAATTGGCGAAGTATGTCATCGATGCGACCCAGGAAGTGTTTTCCACCATGATCATGATGGACGCCGCCGATGACTATCCCCTCAGGGAGCCCATCAACCGTTTCCAGTGCAGCATTACCGGGATGGTCGGTTTCGCCGGCACCTATTCGGGGGTCATATCGATCCACTGCCCGGTTTCTCTGGCCCTCAAGATAACCTCCAGCATGCTGGGGATGGAGTGCGACGAGGTAAACGAAGACCTGAACGATGCCATCGGAGAAATCGCCAACATGCTGGGTGGCAGCGTCAAGCAGGTCCTTTCCAAGGGGGGGCTTGATGTGAAGCTGTCGATTCCCACCGTGATCTCCGGAGAAGACTATACGGTCAATTCACTCTCCGACATGGATTGCGTCGTAATTCCCTTCAAAATCGACGACGACAGGTTCCTGGTCGGTCTGACCCTCAAGAAGGAAGACTGATGTCGCTCTCTTCACCCCTTGATCTGCCGCCAGGTGTGGCGGAACTGGTCCTGAACCGGAAGATACTGTAATTATGGATGGCCATACCACGCTGCATGAGATGCTGGAATCCTCCCTGAAGCAGGCCGGCGAAGAGAGCGGCATGCTTCTCGGCCAGGAGCTCAGCATTACCCTGACGGATTCTCTCGCCACAACCAAAACGGCATACTTCGGAGACCTGGACGACGCAATTTTCGCCATCGGCGTCGAGTCGCGCGAAGCCTATGTCGGGCAGTTCTATCTGCTGTTTTCGCTGCGCGACGCCATTGTCATGAGCAGTACCCTGCTGGGGATTCCGCCGGCGCGAATCCAGGAGAAGCGACGCCTCGCCATCATCGAAAACGATGACATCGATGCGTTTTCCGAGATCGGCAACATGGTTAACGGCTCCTTCAACACCGTATTCCAGGGGAGCCTGCCGAACAAAGTCCACCTGAAGGTCCTGCCTCCCAAAAAATTCGTTCCCGACATCGATCAGGTGTCCGAGGAAGAACCGATTCCCGAGGGGGATTATCTGATGTTCCGCTCCCGCCTGGAAATGGCGGACCAGGAACTGAATTATCTCGACGTAATGATACCGGTGGAACTGGCAAACCAGTTCGATCCACCGCCGGAACCGACGGAACTTCCTCCACCCGCGGAAACCGCCACCGACGCCGCGGAACCCGTCTCCCCCGAAGGGGCTGTTGCCGCGTCGCTGCCGGAAAACACCGTCACACCCCACCTGGTCTCGGGTGAGGGAATCGACAGCATCATCATCCTTCAGGATAACGATGCGGCGCGCCGCCACCTGGTCGAGGCGGTAACGTTCACCGGTTTCCAGGTAGTTGAAGGGACCCTGGACGACAGCATCAAAGACCTCTTTGCCGGAAGAAACGTGCGGCTGGTCATCATCGGCTCTGAAAACGCCGATGACCGGGAATTGGCGGCCTGTATCAAGGTCATGGCCCTGCGCCAGGACTCCCCTCCGCCGATCATGATGAGTGCCGAACGATGGACGCGGACCGCCGCGCTGAAGGCGTTAAAATACGGGGCGCGGGACATCGCCCTGACTCCCTGCAGCATGGACGAACTGGCGGTAAAGATCCGCAGATGCTGCCGGCTGCACGAGGAGCAGCTCCATGAACAGCTGTGAATGAATCCGTTCCATGATCCGGGGTCTCATCATGAGTAACACCAAGAAGCGCCTTTTCCTGGTACATGCCCTAACGGTTGCCATACTGACAGGCCTGCTGTGCGGGACGACGGTGTTTCCAGCCCAGGCGTCACACTCCTCAAACCGTCTCCACAGGGTTTCTCTGCGCCAGAAGCAGAACTTCACCCGTATCACCATCGCACTGGAAAACCAGCCCCGCTACACCCTGACGCATCTGCCCGGCAACAGGCTGCGCATCAGACTTGCCGAAACCGACGGCCCCTTGCTGAAAAGACTTCGCCGCTATTCCGATCCCAACCTGGGAGGCATCGTTGTTTCCCGGAACGGCAGCAGCCTGCTCCTGACCTTTTCCTGTGGCGCCAGCAAAGTCTGGCGCGATGTCAGCCTGGATGGCTTCAATGCCATTACCCTTGACGTTGGAACGCATTTCGGCTCACCGGATCAGCCCCAACGGTATGCCGGACGCGAGAAAATCTGGAGCGGCGTCGAAAAACTGGTACAGGATTTCGATCCGCCGTTGAAATCGGAATTCCCCTTCGTTCCCACGGAACGCCAGGTACTGAAAAACCTTCTGGACGCAAATGCCCAAGAACTCTTTCTGGCAGCGGAAGCTGCCTTGTATAAGGGGAATCTCGCCGAGGCTGAGGAGGGATTTGCTCCGTTCGCATCGCCCCCCTCGGCAATCAAGCCGCTGGCACTGTACCGTCTCGGCGAAACCTATTACAAGTTGCAAAAGTATTCCCAGGCACTGGCGGCCTTTCGCGAGGCGGAAAAACTCTGGCCGGCATTTCTGAACATGAATCCCGCCGTCACCTTCTACTACGGAGACAGCATCGCCCGCGGAGGCGATCTGAGCGCAGCCCGCAGCCTGCTCTCCGGGCTGATAGCACGCCTGGCGGAGAAAAAATACGCGCCGGTTCTTCTGGTGCGCATGGCCGACATACTGGTTCGCCAGGGACACGAGCAGGAGGCTCTGGGGGTATACCAGACGGTATCCGAGAACTTCCGGGACAACAAAGCCTCCTGGATGGCCCGCTTGAGGCTCAGGGATCGTGAGTTTCTGCGGGCGACTCCCTGGAACTACCTGCACCTGGCTGGCGCATACCAAGAAATCCATAACCAGAGCAACGACATCGACCTGCGTGAGGAATCGTTGTTCAAGCGTGTTCTCCTGGAATCCCTTCACGGCCAGGCATCGGAAGCACTGGGGCAGATCGTGCTGTTCCAGCGAAAGTTCCCGCGGGGGATCTATGTGGCGGTGTGCAGAACCATGCGCGAGGTTCTGGTTGCCCAGGTGTACCGCGAGACGGTCTGGGCCAATGACTATGCCGCCCTGATTCGTTTCGCCGAGGAGCACCAGGACTATCTGGCCGAATGCATGGCCCAGCCGGAGTTTCTCCAGAAATTGGCCCAGGCCTACGATACGGCAGGACGTCCCATCGAGTTGATCAGGCTGTTCAGTTTCCTGATTGAGCGCCAATGGGCCGCCGCCGGCGCGCCCTTCATGTACGAAGCGGTCGCGGATAATGCCGAATTGCTGGGCGACACCGCAATGGCGGAAAAGTATCTGCGGACCTTCCTGCAGAAACACACATCCCACCCTCGCTCCCGCCTGGTCCTGGAACGTCTCGGCTCCCTCCTGTATGGAGAAGGCAGGCATCAGGATGCGCGGGACACGTTGATCTGGCTCTTGAACAAAGGAGAGCAGGCGCGTCTGGCAGAGAGTTACTACTATCTCGGGCGCTCACTCTGGGCGCTGCGGCAATTTGCTCCGGCCTACCGGGCGATGGAACGGTATCTGCCGCGCGGGGTTGATCAGACTGGCAAAGCGGCGACATTGCTGCCGGACGCCTATTATGTTGCCGCATCAGCCCGGGAATCAGCAGGAGACCGGAAAGGCGCACTGCAACTTCTCGAAAACGGTCTGAAGCTGCCCGATTTATCCAAACGGGACGAGCTGCTGTATAAGGCCGGGGAACTTCATCTGCACGCAGGCAGGAAACAGCTTGCCCAGATCTATTTTGAGCGGGTTGTCGCCAAAGGGAGCGATCCCGATTGGCAACGGCTCGCCCGTCACGCCCTGCTCACGCTGGGGGCAAACCCGATACATGAAGCAGCTCCCTAGCCTCTCGTCCTGACAAGTCTGTCAAAATCACGACATTGTCATCGTTTTGACAAAATTTTATGTGTGAGCCACAGGACAGATAGAGCCATCCGACACTATGCGAAGAACTGTCAAGGCTGGTTGCGTGAGATAGCCGCACCGGCTCCAAGGCATGCATTTTGCATTTTAATGGGCGCCACGGGAGGTCGCCATGCCGATTGAAGGTTTGTTCAGCAACACCATTGACATTCTCAGCAAGAACATCGACCTGCGAGCGAAACAGCACAACCTGCTGTCGTCCAATATCGCCAACGCGGAAACGCCCAATTATGTACCCAAAACGCTCGCATTTGAAGAAGAACTCCAGGGCGCCATCAGGGGGGCCTCCTCCACGACCGGAGCACTGACCAATCCGCGTCACATCCCCCTTAAGGGAGGAGGAGGCAACATTCGCTCAGTGCAGGGGCAGGTGGTCGAGACCCCCGCCAAAACCCCGGGAAAAGACGGCAATGCGGTGGAGCTTGAGGGAGAAATGGGGCGTATGGTGGAGAACCAGATTCTCTACAACGCGTCGGTACAGATTCTATCCAAAAAATTGGAAGGACTGCGTAACGCTATCAAAGGACAACAATAATGGACTTTTTCAGTGCAATGAACATCAGCGCCTCGGCTCTGTCCGCCGAGCGGACAAGGATGAACCTGATTTCCAGCAACCTTGCCAATGCCAACGCAACCCGCACCCCCGAAGGGGGGCCCTACAAACGTAAGGATGCTGTTTTTGCGGCCACTCCGATTGAAAGCCGTTTCGCCAGGGCACTGGATGGCGCCGCGGGCAGGGAGATTCGCCAGGTAGAGGTGCAACAGGTCGTGGAGGACCAGAGCCCCCCGCGTATCCAGTACGACCCCAGCCACCCCGATGCGAATCAGGAAGGATACGTTGCTATGCCCAATGTGAATGTCATCGAGGAGATGGCGGACATGATCGGCGCCAGTCGTACCTATGAGGCCAATGTCACCGCGGTACAGGCGGCAAAAAGTATGGCCTTGAAAACACTGGAGATCAGCAAGTAATCCGGGACTTCGTGCCGGTCCACTGAATACGGGGGTTAAACATGGAATTGAACGGCATTGAAAGCGGCTTTGGAATCGGCAATGCTTTTTCCGCGACCGGTAGCGCCAAGCAGGCGTCACCGGTCGATGGAGCCGGCAAATTTTTCACTGAGCTCGTCGCCAAGGTCAACGAGCTCCAAACACAGTCAGACAAGGCCATACAGGGACTTGCCAGCGGCGAGAATAAAAACCTCCATGAAGTCATGATTTCCATGGAAAAGGCCAGTATATCATTCCTCTTCATGTCACAGGTTCGTAACAAGGCGGTTGAGGCCTACCAGGAAGTCATGAGGATGCAGATCTAATGCTCTTCGCACACCGTCTCTCTCAAAGTGCCCGGACTCGTCACATCGGTTTCCCCTTAGCCGGAAAGGACGGAGCGGCACGTCATGCCTGAAGGATTGCAGAGGCTCATAGAGCCGTTCATGGCTCTCTCCCGCGGCAAGCGTATGCTCATTGCCGGCGTTGCTCTCCTCTCAGTAGCCGCATTCGCCGTACTCATCTTTGTGGCAAACCGTGTTGACTATCGCCCCCTGTTCACAAACTTGAGCCCAGAGGACGCGGGCGAGATCGTCAAAAAACTGAAGGACAGTAAGACCCCCTATCAGATAACCGCCGACGGCAAGGGAATCATGGTACCGGCGGACACGGTCTATGAGCAACGACTCACCCTGGCCTCCGAGGGACTGCCTCAGGGCGGCGGAGTGGGCTTTGAGATCTTCGACCGGAAAAACTTCGGCATGACGGAGTTCGTCCAGAAAATCAACTACCAACGTGCTCTCCAGGGAGAACTGTCCCGGACCATTTCCCAGATCAATGGTGTCGAACAGGCCCGCATCCATCTTGTCCTCCCTGAAAAATCACTCTTCAAGGAAAACGAGAAACCGTCAACCGCTTCGATTGTCCTGAAAATGAAATCAGGGCGCTCCCTGCGCGAAAACGAAGTTCAGGGAATCGTGCACCTGGTTGCCTCATCCATCGAAGGCATGGAAGCTGACCATGTCACGGTACTTGACAGTCGCGGCAAGGTACTCAACAAGGGAGGCGGAGGTCCCGATCCGGCTTCCAAGGCAACCTCCGTCATGCAGGAGACTCAGCGCCTGTACGAGAAGAACGTTGAAGAACGCATCCAGTCCATGCTGGACCCCGTTGTCGGTGCAGGTCGAGCCATCGCCAGGGTTTCGGCCCAGTTTGACTTCAAGCAGGTTGAGCGCATCGAAGAAAAATTCGATCCGGAAAGCATCGCGGTGAGAAGCGAACAGCGCTCGGAAGAGAAGGGGGCATCGGCAGCCAATGCCGTAGGGGTTCCCGGCGTACAGACCAATCTCGGTCGAGCCGGCGCGACAGGCCCCGCCACAACCGGCGGAGCCGCAAAAAACGATGAGACACTCAACTATGAGGTCAGTCGCACCACCTCAAAAGTTGTCGAACCGGTGGGGGCGCTCAGCAGGATATCGGTTGCCGTTCTTGTTGATGGTAAATATGAAGCTCCCACGGCCGTCAAGGACGGACAGGAAGCCAGAGCCAAGTATATTCCCCGTTCACCCGACGAGTTACAGAAAATTGAAACTTTAGTGAAAAGCGCCGTGGGATTCAATGCCGAACGGGGCGATCAGCTGGCAATACAGAACATACCTTTTCAGGATACGGGCGAGCTGGGCGGCAGCGAAGTGCAGAAATGGTGGCAGACCCCCTTTTTCATGTCGCTGTTCAAGAACCTGCTGATAGGGCTCGGCTTCTTGGCGCTGATATTCTTCGTCATCCGGCCGCTTTTGGTTTCACTCAAAATTGTACGCCCTGCCACCACCGCGCGTGAATCCATCGAAACCCTCCATGAGATGTCAGAAAAGCTTACCTCTTCCGAACGGGCACAGATCTCCATGCAGATGGCCGAACAGCAGAATCTGATAGAAGTTGCGAAAAAAGATCCCTATCAGGTCGCCCAGATCCTTCAGAACTGGATCGGGGAAGACAAGAAGTGACACGCAGCACATTTGAAAGCATGGCGGGAAAACTATGACAGGCACCGATAAAGCTGCCATCCTGCTGCTCTACCTGGGAAACGAAGTCACCAGCCAAGTATTCGAGCACATGGATGACGATGAGATAAAGAAAATCAGTAAGAGCATGGCAAAGCTGGGGCACATCTCCCGGGGCACGATCATGGAAGTGGTGGAAGACTTTACCACCGTCATCAACCCGGAATCCGGAATATTCGCCCAAGGCGAAGAGTTCGTGCGCAAGATCCTGGAGAAGGCCCTCGGTCCGGTCAAGGCGGAAATTCTCATGGAGGAGCTCCAGGCTTCAAGTTATGGAGATCTGGTGGATATTCTCGCCAACATGGACGCCAAGAGCATCGCCAATTTCCTTTCCCAGGAGCATCCCCAGACCGTGGCAGTTATTCTCGCCAAGCTGAAGTCAAAACAGACCAGCGAAATCATCAGCCTACTCCCCCAGGAATTGCAGGCCGAAGTCGTCCTGCGCATCGCCGATGTCGAGCAGGTTTCACCGGAAATTCTCCAAGAAATCGACGAAGTAATGAAAAAGGAAATTAAATCCATGGGAGGGGTACAGCGCTATAAGGTCGGCGGCATAGACAAAGTCGTGGATATGTTCAACCACTTCGACCGCAGCAAGGAAAAGCAGATCCTCGACAAACTGGACGTTCTCAGCCCCCCCCTGGCGGAGATCATCCGCAAGCACCTTTTTACCTTCGAAGATGTATTTCAACTTGATGACCGCAGCATCCAGTCGATCATGAGGGAAATCAGCAACGACACCCTGACTCTGGCCATGAAGACCTCTCCGGACGAGATCAAGGACAAGATCTTCAAGAATATTTCCAGCAGGGCCGCGGAAATGATCAAGGAAGACCTGGAAGTCATGGGCCCGGTCCGCCTTTCCGACGTTGAAAAGGCCCAGGGAGAAATAATCAAGATCGTCCGCAAGATGGAAGAAGAGGGGAAAATCGTACTGGCCGGCCGTGGTGGAGACGATGTCCTCGTCTAGGATCATCAAATCAACGCAGAGCGAGTCCGGCGCAATCGGCGCCTTCTCGTTCCATCCCATCACCCAGGCGGGCGCAAGCCAGACAGGAGAGGAGTCGGCTGGCGGGTTTGTGGCCATGGGACTCTTCGACACCTCGGAACTGCCCCGTGCCAAAGAACCGCCCCAAGAGGAAAAGCCAGAGACAAGCGATGCCCCCCCCACAGTCAATCTGTCTGAAGAAGAGTTGCAACAACGCCTCTCGGAGGCCTTTCAAAACGGTCTCATCGAAGGTAAAAGCCTGGCAGAACGGGGGCTTATTAACGTTTTTCGTTCACTCAGATCAGCAACCGAAGGGGTCCAGGCCCTACGCGAAAAAGTAATGCGCGAATCAGAGGACGATCTCGTCAAGCTGGCCATGCTGGTGGCACGCAAGATTGTGCTCCGGGAAGTCACCCTGGATCGCGGGATTCTGTTCGACGTCGTGCAAGCAGCCATATCGTCCCTTTCGGAGCGGTGCGAAATAACCATCCGCCTCAACCCCGATGACTACATCCTGGTGACCAGCGGTCAGGATGATTCTTTCCAGAGAGAACTATTGACCGAAAGAATGCAACTCAAGTCAGACCCAGCGATCCTTCAGGGATTTTGCCAGATCGATTCCGAAATGGGCACTCTCGACGCGGGAATCGATGCCCAATTGGATGAAATATTCCGGAACATGCTTGAAAAACGTACTCTGGCGACGGACAATGCATAGCGGTCACGGGAGAGACTCTTGTGCCAAAAGCATCACTTGATCTGAAAAAGTACCGTTTTGCCGTGGAAAGCGCCACGCCTGTCAGGTTGCATGGCAAGGTTACCCAAGTGGTGGGGTTGGTGATAGAAGGCTACTGCCCCGACACTTCCGTGGGAGCGATCTGTGAGATCCGTCCGCAGGCGGGAGAACCGATCCCAGCTGAGGTAGTCGGATTCCGTAACAACAAGACGCTGCTCATGCCGCTGGGAGAACTCAGAGGCGTGGGACTGGACAGCCTCATCTCCATAAGGAGAGAAAAGGCTTCCATGGGTGTAGGTCCGCTCATGCTGGGGCGCGTCATTGATGGACTGGGGAATCCTATCGACGACAAGGGTCCCCTTCACGTTGAAGTGGAGTACCCGATTTATGCTACCCCCGTCAACCCCATGACTCGTCCTCCGATCCGCAAACCGCTCGATCTGGGAATCAGAAGCATCAACGGCCTCCTGACCTGCGGACAGGGACAGCGCGTCGGAATCATGGCTGGATCAGGTGTCGGAAAATCGACACTTTTGGGCATGATTGCCCGCTATACCGAGGCGGATGTCAACGTCATTGCCCTGATAGGGGAGCGGGGACGAGAGTTACGCGAATTCATCGAGAAAGATCTCCAGGACGTCGGTCTCAAAAAATCGGTTGTCGTGGTGGCAACGTCTGACCAGCCCCCTTTGGTACGCATGCGTGGAGCCTACATCGCCACGACCATTGCCGAATACTTTCAGAAGCAGGGAAAGAAAGTACTGCTGATGATGGACTCGGTAACCCGTTTTGCCATGGCCATGCGCGAAGTTGGGCTTGCCATCGGCGAACCGCCTACAACTAAGGGTTATACGCCTTCCGTGTTTGCTGCCCTGCCGAAGTTGCTCGAACGAGCTGGAAATTTTACCGACGGCAGCATAACCGGTCTGTACACGGTGCTCGTGGAAGGTGATGACTTTAATGAGCCCATTTCCGATGCCGTACGAAGTATCCTAGACGGACACATCGTACTGGCCCGCGGGCTAGCATCCCGAAACATCTATCCTCCCATTGATGTTCTTGCAAGTGCCAGCAGGGTTATGAACGATGTTACGGCAGTAGACCACCAGGAATTAGTCGGAAAATTTAAGGAAGCCATGGCAACATACCGCCAATCCGAAGATCTCATCAACATCGGTGCGTATAAATCAGGCAGCAATCCTGGCATAGATTATGCTTTATCAAAACTGGAGGGAATGACAGCCTACCTGAAGCAATCGGTACGGGACCCGGCTCATCTTCAGGAATCAGTTGAATGTTTGCGCTCTCTTTTCCAAGATTAAACCGACAGCGCACCTAAAGAAAGGGGTTGATATTCGTGGCGGCAACGAAACAGTTCGAGTTGGAGCAGGTACTCAGGTATCGCCTGGATATTGAACGCCTCAGGAAGCAGGAGTTTGCCACGGCAAAACAGGGCTTTGAGTACGCGCACGAAAGACTGCGACATGAAGAAGCACGGGCACAAACCATCTCCGAGGAGTTTTTTCAACGCCAGGGAGAATTCGGCTCCATTGAGGAGATGCGCAGATATGCGGATTTTTTTACCCGAAAACGGGAAGAGATCAAGACCCAGAAAAAACATGTCGACCATCTTGGGCACGTCCTGAATGAGCGTCGCAACGTCTTGCTGGATGCCACCAAGGAAAAGAAAGTCCTTGAGTCATTAAAGGAGAAAAAAGCAACCGAGTTCAGGCTGGCAATGGACAGAAAAGAGCAGTCATTTATGGATGAGATCGCCGTGCAGAAAAAAAACAAGAGAACCTGATGGTCCGCTCACTGTTCTTGACAATCGCAATCCTGTTCGCCTGTCTGCTCCCGTCCACATCTCCCGACAGACAGATTATGGCGGCAAACGCGCAAGAGGGAATTCAGGGAAGAGAAGCAAGCCAGCCAATGAGTGCGTCTCGAGCCGCGCGAGCGGAAAAGGCCATTCAGGATGCCCGCCGAAGGCAACTCGAGGAGCGGGAAGCGGCCTTAGCGGCCAAGGAACAGGAATTGAAAAAACTGGAGGCTCGTCTGACATCCCAGATCAAGGCCCTGGAAGAGTCCAGGAAGCGCCTTGACGATTCAGTAAAGGTAAAAAAACAGCTTCAGGGTGAAAACCAGAAAAAGATGGTCACTTTTTTCAAAAAAATGCGCCCAGAACAGGCTGGTCAATTGATGGACAAGCTCGAAGAGGAAAAGGCGATTTTCCTTCTCAATCAAATGGATACCAAAACGGTATCGAAGCTGGTTCCTTATCTGAAACAGCCAAGAGTCGTGAAGTGGGTCACGGAAAATCTGCGGAGCACACCGTAAGCGGCAGTTGTGGCGCCCGCTCTGAAAACCGTCCTTTTGCCACCCCTTCGGCTTTCAGTGATTATCTCTCCTTTGGATGACACGCTGTTGTCCAAGGCCATACCATTCAAGACACGGAAAGGAGGTGAGACCAGTATGAATAACGGACCGATCATAGCCCAAATGCCTAAGGGAAGCGTTTCAGCCAATCCAAGCGCAGTAATCTCCGCAGAAACGTCTGCCTATGCGGAAAAAACGTCAGAATCCACTTTTTCTGGCTATTTGCATGACGCGAAAGCAAAACCGGGCGCCGCTCCGACACCGAACAATGAGGTTTCAGCAGAGAACATGTCATACCCCACGGATCCGGTAATTGCGGAATTTATCGGGTTGCAGCTCGCTGCGTTGTCCGCCACAACGACGGAAGAGACTGCCGTGAATACAGAAGGAGATTCACCGACCGTTTTAACTTCGCAGGACGATGACATGTTTTTAACTCCGGACGGGCAACACCAGAACCAGACTCCACAGAATGTGGTGTTTTCTACTGTTTCATATGCCATCGCTTCGCAACAGAGTCTCGACAGAATTTTGGACGCGGTGGCTGCCGATCCCAGAGAGATGGAAAGTATCATGCCGTCACGCTCTATAAAGGGTGCTGAATCACAGCCGGCGCACCAAGGGGCGGCTTTAGCAGCAACGACAGTATCCTCGGAGGTCTCGCAGGTTTTTCAGCAGACAACCGTGGCGCAATCGAACCAGTTGCCAGCAGACCAAGGTTTGACGCAACCGCTGTTCCCAGGCATTTCACAGGACGACCTATTGCTTCCTGTTGCCGAAACCGCGCAGCCGGCGCCTACACCAAGAACGACCGTTCCGACACAACAGTCAGACACCGCAATTACCGTAAAACCAGCCGAAATGGTGTCTGGCAAAAGCATGGTCCAACCGGTTCTGGACGCCTATCTTCAACCATCTTCAGGAGCGATCCTGAACTCAACCACGGTGGATCAGGATGAAGCAGCCACGATCCAGACGAATCGTATAGAAAATCTTGATATCAGAGCACCTGGAGACGGAAACGCAACGGAACTCACCGTAAATCAATCAATTTCACCGGAAACCGGCACATCGTCCGGCAATGAGGGGGGCGGAACCTTTTCCCAGCATCTAGAGACACATCCACAAATGGCGCACCTGAAACCTCAACACGCCACCACAACGGTTGACTCACCCACTACCCCAGACAAAACGGCAACCCAGACGGATATCTTGAATCAGGTTGCCGCGCAGATGAAAGAGCATTTCAACGGCAAGGATCTAAAGAGCGGTGCGGAGCAGATTGTTATTCGCCTCTCCCCAGAGAGTCTTGGAGAATTGACGCTTAATCTGCACATGGAAAACCAGCGACTCAAGGTAGAGATCATCGCAGAAAACAACATAGTACGTGACAACCTGCTCAAGCATTCCGATACCCTGAAGGAATCGCTTGCCAGCCAGAGCATTACCATGGACAAATTTGATGTTTCAACCAACAGCGGCAGGAATGGCATGCCATTCCACGGGCAGGGACAGGCAGGGTGGCAGGAGTTGATGCGCCAGAAACAGCAGGGTGTGCTGCATGCAAGTGGAGGCTATCGCCTCAACACGACACCCAATATCCCTGAAGGCCAGGTGTATCTGGCATCAGGGGAGCACTCGATGCTTGATGTTCATTTTTAGAAAGGACGGTGATTTCGCATGATCACAAGCATAACCTCGGCAACGGATTCAAGCGCGACCTCAGCGGCAATCAAGTCTTCCTTGGGCATGGACTCCAGCGACTTCTTGCAACTGTTCATCGCCCAGTTGCAATATCAGGATCCACTGGCGCCCACCGACGCGACAGCCATGATGGATCAGCTTTCCCAATTGTCCCTGGTTGAGCAGTCATACAACCAAACAACGGCATTAAGCAATCTGCTCACGGCCCAGAACAACTCTCTGAGCATGGGGTCAGTCTCGTTTATCGGCAAGACCGTCAAGGCAACGGGTGACGATATCGCCTTTGACGGAAACACGGCCACTTCCTTGCAATACAATCTGGCATCAGCCTCAACCGGTACAACGCTCACCATCCTCAATTCTTCTGGTGACACCGTCAGGACAGTCTCCCTGGGGACACAATCCGCGGGGGACAACAGCTACACCTGGGACGGTTGTGACAACAGCGGCAACAGGCTTTCCGCCGGCGCCTACACGTTTGCCGTTTCCGCAGCAGGCGGCAGTGGCGCTTCAATAACTGCAACAACCTATACGACGGGAATCATTGACGGTGTCAACCTTTCAGGCACGACTCCGTATCTTACTATTGGTGCAGTTTCCGTTCCGTTGACGAATGTACTCAACGTCAGCGGGGGATAACACCATGATTGATTCCGTTTTTTTCCCAAACCCGGTTCAACCGGGCAAGGCCAACCGAACACAACTTTCCAGGAACAACGGGACGGACCGGGCAGCCGGTCAGTCATTCGCTACGATCCTCGAATCGAAGTCAAGCCAGGGAGTCAAGTTCTCGCAGCACGCTCAAGACCGACTCAGAGCACGAAATATTACCCTTACTGACAACGATCTTGCCAACCTGGAGGGGGCCGTAAACAGCGTGGCCCAGAAAGGCGGAAAGGAGTCTCTGGTAATGATAGGAGACGCAGCCCTGGTGGTAAGCGTCAGAAATCGTACCGTGGTAACAGCCATGGACCGGGCACAGATGAAGGGGAACGTTTTTACCAACATCGATTCAGCGGTTATCATCTAAGGGCTGGACCTCTCTGAGGAAGCCCGTGAAGCGCCGACCGATTGACGCGCTTCAGCAATCACGTATACACGTATCAGGAGGCAACATCATGAGTCTCACCTCAGCAATGCTCACCGGCGTTACCGGCCTTCTGGCCAACGCCGAAGATATCGGCGTAATCGGCAACAACCTCGCCAACGTGAACACCGTTGGCTTCAAAGGCAGCCGCACACTCTTCTCCGACATGCTTTCCAGCGATATCGGCAACGGTTCCCAGATCGGGCGTGGGACCCAGATTCAAAAGGTAGACAACATTATCAGCCAAAGTTCGTTTGACTCGTCAGAGATAGCCTCTGACGTAGCAATTCAAGGAAGCGGTTTCTTTATTGTCGCGGCGGACACTGACCCTACGAGCGGTGTCGCAATTGGCACAAAATACGTTACCCGTGCTGGAGCGTTCCGCCTGGACGGACAGGGTAATCTCATTAACCCGGACGGCTATCTAGTCCTTGATACATCAGGCAATGCCGCCATAAACCTTGGCGCCGGCTCAACCATCAACAGTATCAGTTCTACCGGCGTGATTACCTACACGACAGCCGCAGGTGTCACAAACTCCGATAAGACAATTGGAGTCGCAACCGTTCCAAACGTCGGGGCGCTGCAGAAGGCAGGCAATACGCTCTATGGCATAGCTCTTTCCGAGGCGGCTGGAAGTGGCACTATCACCTTTGCCGCCGCCGACGGTGTTATCAACAAGGTCTACTCCAACTCCCTGGAGGCAAGCAACGTCGACATGGCATCGGAGTTTGTAAAAATGATCAAGACCCAGCAGGCTTACACCGCCAACTCCAAGACCATTACCACGGCGGATGAGATGACAGATGTGGTTTTGAACATTATCCGCTGACCTGATCCCTCCCTGTCTCTATGAGGCCTCCGGGTGCCCGTACGCACCGGAGGCCTTCATTCTCAAAGTTTTAATTGATTGCAAAAACGGAAAATTCGTTTTAAATAGTTACAAGCCAATTTGTTGATTTTATTACTCAACCATGGAGGATCCACATGGCCAAGGATGAACTGGAATCCGCGGAAACCGAAGGTGGCGGCAACAAGAAAAAGATGTTCATAATTATCGGCGCTGCCGTAGCCGCGGTCGTGATCCTCGGTGTCGTGGCGTTCCTGCTGATGGGTAAGGGTGATGGCAAGAAAGCCCAGGATGATGAGACCAAAACTGAGGCCAAGGCAGAGAGCGGCCATGGGGGAGGAGAGGCAGGCGCGCAGAAAGAGGGAGCAGCGGCGGCCAACATCTATTCTCTGGAGCCGTTCATCGTCAATATCTACGATGGTCAGGAGCTGCGTTACCTGAAGGTAAAGGTTGAGATGGAAATGGCCGGTTCGACCAAGGGCGACCTGGACGCTCGACTGGCCCCGATGCGCGACACCATACTGGTTCTCCTGAGTTCGAAGACCTTGCAGGATCTCCAGGATCTTCAGGGAAAAAACCAGCTCAAGGACGAGATCCTGGTTTCGGTAAACAAGATTATTACGCCTGCACGGATCGCCAAGGTCTATTTTACCGATTTCGTTGTTCAATAACGACATCCCGCCAACCAGAATGGAAAAAATCCTTTCAAAAGCCGAGATTGAAGCGCTGCTAAATGCCGTGTTCGAAGGCCGCATCGAGCCGGAGCGGGAACTGGCAAAAGCTGAGGGAAGCGTTGTTACGTATGACCTCTTCAACACCGAGGCCCACAAGGGATTCGTCCCCAATCTCGATATCATCTATGACAGTTTCATCCGCTATAACCGGGTAAATCTGTCCAACCGGTTGCGCAAGGTTGTAGAAATAAAGAAAATAGGCGCCCGTTCCTACAAGTTCGATGACTTCATTCAAACTCTTCCTTCTCCGGTTTGCATGGCAATATTCAAAATTGAACCTCTGAAGGGGGCTGCGCTAATCTCTTTTGACAGCACCCTGGTACTTGCGCTGGTTGACAGTCTCCTGGGAGGCACCGGTACAAGCAAATTCTCAATGGCCAATCGCATGTTCACCTCAATTGAATTGCGCTTGGTAGAGAAAATCGTTGCGGATATGCTGCAAGATCTGGAAAAGGCCTGGGCGCCACTTTATGCGACACATATGAACCTGCTGCGCATGGAGATGAACCCTCGCCTGATCAATATCGTTCCCCCCGAGTACCAGATCGTAACCATGTCTCTCAAGATCCAGATTGAGGACATCTCGGGAAACGTTGTCTTTGCCGTTCCCTACATGACGATCGAGCCGATCAGGGACAAGCTCAAAGCGGGTATGCAGTTCGACCTGATGGCAATAGACCCCCAGTGGTCTTCACGCCTGGCAGCCGGCCTGATGGAAGCTCCGCTCGAAATAGTCGTCGAAATGGGCAATGCCGACATTACACTCGGCGAACTGCTTGATCTTGCCGTTGGAGACACGATCATGCTCGACAAACCCTGCTCAAGCGAACTGCTGGTCAACGTAGAAGGAACGACCAAGTACTGTGCCATTCCCGGCATCCGTCACGGGAACAAAGCCATACAAATTACTGCCATAGGTGACAAGGGGGGGCAACGGTGAGCGACAAGCCTGAATCAAACGAGACGGAACTGGACAGAAAGAGCCTCGACTTTATTCTTGACATCCCACTCCAGGTCACGGTTGAACTGGGAAGGACCAAACTGCTTGTTAAGGACGTACTCCAGTTGAACCAGGGTGCCGTTGTCGAACTTACTAAACTTGCCGGTGAGCCGCTGGACATCTTCGTCAACTCGAAGCTGGTTGCCCGTGGTGAAGCGGTAGTGGTAAACGAAAAGTTCGGCGTACGTCTGGTGGACATCGTTAGCCCCAACGAACGAGTGGAGAAGATTTTGTGACAAGGACAGTCACCGCACTGCTCCTCATCCTACACTCCCACGCCTACGCGGCAGAGGCAACCAACCAGAATTACAGTTTTCTCGCCAGTTTCGTTCAAATGCTTGCAGCCCTTTCCGTTGTGGTCGGGCTCATTCTGATAACCAAACATTTCTCTGAAAAACTGCTCAAGGGCAACGAGACAACCAGGACGGCTTCGCGTCACATACGCCTGGTGGAGACCCGTGCCATAGCTCCCAAAAAGGCTCTCATACTGATAGAGGTCGGGGGACAGTACCTGCTCTTGGCAAGCACGGAAACCGGAGTAAACCTCTTGCAACAGGTTGATGTTTTTGAAGATATTGAAGTTATCGAGGAAAGCTGCGGCAAACGGCCGGAGTTGTTCGGATTGTTCAGAAAACATGTCGCACAACGGAGAACCTGATAATGCTACGGGGCTTGTCCGTTTCCAGCCAAAAACTTATTGGAGTGCTCTCCCTGCTCGCCTTGACATTGGCGGCGGGCCTAGCCTACGCGGAACCAACGGCACTTCCCTCTCTGTCCATCGGTGTGGGAACAGCTACAAAACCGGGAGAACTGACCACAACCCTCCAGATATTCTTCCTGCTGACCATCCTTTCACTAGCGCCTGGACTCCTGATCATGACGACGGCGTTTACCCGTATCGTGGTCGTACTCTCTTTTTTGCGCACTGCAATGGGCACCCAGGGAGCGCCGTCAAACCAGGTCATTCTGGGGCTTTCCATGTTTTTAACCTTCTTCATCATGAGCCCGGTCTGGCAGCAGATCAACAGTGAAGCGTACCAGCCCTGGAAGGCTCAGCAGATTACCCAGGCAATGGCCATCGACCGCGCGATCATGCCGGTAAGGCGGTTCATGCTCTCCCAAACACGGGAACAGGATCTGGCCCTGTTTGTAAGTCTCTCCAAGCTGCCACGCCCCAAAAATGCCAATGACATACCAACGCTGACCATCATTCCCGCATTCATGATATCCGAGCTCCGCACCGCGTTCCAAATCGGTTTTCTGATCTATATCCCCTTTATTGTGGTTGACATGGTTGTTGCATCGGTACTCATGTCCATGGGTATGATGATGCTTCCGCCCGTAATGATTTCTCTGCCGTTCAAGATTCTTCTCTTTGTGCTCGTCGACGGCTGGGGGCTGGTCATCAGTTCTCTGGTCAAGAGTTTCGGATAACCACGGTTCTTTGCCCTGCCGACAGACAGCCCGATTCGAGGTTACGCCATGACACCCGAACTGGTAGTTCAGCTTGCCCGACGCAGCTTTGAGGTCACTCTGCTTCTCTCTGCTCCCCTGCTGATCTTCAGCCTGGCAGTCGGCCTGCTGATCAGCATATTCCAGGCAGTCACCTCGATAAATGAGGCCACCCTCGCCTTTGCGCCCAAGATTGTTGCCGTAATGGTTGCCATGATCATCTTCTTCCCCTGGATGATGACCTATATCTGTGACTTTACCCGCGAGGTCTACTCTTTCATCGCAATCATGAGGCGCTGACCCCATGTTCCCCCTGATTCCCTTCCCCTCGCAGCGAGAGATCATGCTCTTCGCGCTCGTTCTTGGCAGGATGGCGGGGATGTTCGGTGCGTTGCCGGTTTTCGGCGGAAAACGAGTGCCACTGCAAGTGCGGGTCGTCTCCGTGATGGCACTGAGTCTGCTTTGTTTTCCCTTCCTGGATCTGAAAACGCCCCATATACCGGACGACACTATTTCACTGGCGCTGCTGGCGCTTCGCGAAGTCATGATCGGCGTCACACTTTCCTTCATAACCCAGATCATCTTTTCCGCGGTTGAGTTCAGCGGTCAAATCATCGGTATCCAGATGGGCTTCAGTATGGCTGCAATCATGGATCCGACACACGGCACCCAGACTCAGATCATGTCGATCATGCAGAGCCTATTAGCCACGCTGCTGTTTCTCTGTCTGGGCATTCACCACCTGTTCATCCGGGCGATTGTGGAGAGTTTTAACATCATTCCCCTCGGAATCTGGCATCTTAACGGCGAGATCATAAACTTTCTGACCAGAGCCACCTCCGATATCTTCATACTCGGCGTCCGGCTGGCGGCTCCTGTCATGGTGGCGCTGCTGCTGATCAGCGTGACACTTGGCATCATGGCACGCTCATTCCCCCAGATGAATATTTTCATGATCAGTTTCCCGCTCAATATCGGAATCGGCTTTATCATCCTAGGCGCTACCCTGCCTATGTTCTTCCATGTCCTTGAGGTCTCGTTCGGCTCTGTAAAAGAGCAGATTGAGGCACTCTTCCGGTTCATGGCAAAGGGGGGATGACGTCTGGGCCAGGACGCTGACAAGCATTCCAAAACAGAACAACCCACGGCCAAGAAGCTTGAAAAGTCACGGGAAAAAGGGGCTCCACCTACCAGCATCATGATGACCTCCACCTTCACCCTGCTGGTGGGTATGGTTTGTCTGTACATATTCGGCAGTTTCATGATGGACAGCGTCCAGAAACACAGCGCGGAGATTCTGGGAGGAGTGGGAAGTTTCGAAGTTACCGAAGAAAACGTGTATCTTCTATCGATAAAACTGTTTTTCCTCATCCTGGTCGTCATAGCGCCCTTGGTGGTGACGGTCATTCTGACCTCCGTTGCGTCAAATGTGATCCAGGATAACGGCAGGTTTGAATTCCACTGGCAACGTCTTGCGCTGGATATTACCAAGATCAACCCGTTAAACGGCTTCAAACGCCTGTTCAACAAGACCGCTCTGATTGAAATCCTGAAGTCGTTTCTGAAACTCTTGATCATCGGCTGGATTGCCTACCGCGTCCTCAAAGACGAGGTTCAGAATATCGCACTTCTGGCAGACGCGGACATGATCAGCATACTGGCCTACATGAGTCGCGTCGCATTCAAAATCGTGGTGCATACCTGCGGAATCATGCTGATTGTCTCCATCCTCGACCTGATGTACGTCAAGTGGAACTACATCGACGGTCTCAAAATGACCAAACAGGAAGTGAAGGACGAGCACAAGGAACAGGAAAACCCTGAAATCAAGGGCCAGATCAAGAAAATGCAGTACCAGGCGGCCAAACGCCGCATGACCAAGATCATCCCCACCGCCGACGTTGTTATCACCAACCCGACCCACTATGCCGTTGCACTGAAATACGACCGCCAGCGAATGATTGCTCCCGTGGTCCTGGCTAAAGGGGCTGATATCATGGCCCAGGCAATCAAGAAAATCGCCCAGGAAAGCAGCGTCGTACTTGTAGAAAACCGCTTTCTGGCACGCGAGCTCTACGACCAGGTCGAAGAGAACGAGGCAATTCCCGAATCACTCTACGCCGCGGTTGCGGAAGTGCTGGCGTACGTGTATCGACTCAAAGGAAATGCCTGAGCAAGCGGGCTTCCGGTCTCCGACGTACGCACAGCGCAACGCCGTCCCCAAAGTCAATTCATTGACAGCATTCAATAGGTTGACAGCCCCCCCATCCAGACCTCCGCTGCCGATGGCCCATAACGAAAAAAAATGAACGAATGACCGGGACAGTTGGGCATCCTCCCTATCCCCTGCCAGCTTCCAGCAAAAGGCACAGTTTTTGCAGAATCTTGCCACAACTCACGCCCCCTCTTAACACACAGGAACAGCAATGTCGAACAGCACCGTAAAAGCAATTGAATTAAGCGGATTTCAAAAGAATTCCGATATCTATGTGGCAGTAGCCTTGATTGGCGTCCTGTCACTGATGATCATTCCACTCCCCTCCTTTCTTCTGGATGTCTTTCTGGCGGCCAATATCACCATTGCCCTCTGCATCCTGCTGGTCTGCCTCTACACCAATCATCCACTGGATTTTTCCGTGTTCCCTTCAGTCCTTCTGGTAACGACGCTCTTTCGGCTGGCACTCAATATCGCCTCAACCCGACTGATCCTTCTGCACGGAAGCGAGGGAGTCGAAGCCGCCGGGGCGGTCATCAAGGCATTTGGGCAGTTTGTCGTCGGAGGGAACTATGTCGTCGGCGCCGTCATTTTCCTGATTCTGGTGATCATCAACTTTGTGGTTATCACCAAGGGCGCCGGCCGCGTTGCCGAGGTTACCGCCCGTTTTACACTGGATGCCATGCCGGGCAAACAGATGGCAATTGACGCCGACCTCTCCGCAGGACTTATTACCGAAAAAGACGCCCGGACCCGCCGCCTCAGAATCTCCCGCGAGGCAGACTTTTACGGTTCCATGGACGGTGCCAGCAAGTTTGTGCGCGGCGACGCCATTGCGGGTATCCTGATCGTCATGGTAAATATTTTCGGCGGTTTGATCATCGGCGTATTCCAGCAGGGGATGCCGATCCAGACTGCCTTGACAAACTATACGCTCCTGACCATCGGAGAAGGGCTGGTAGCCCAGATTCCCGCGCTCATCATCTCCACCGCGGCGGGTATCATCGTGACCCGCTCCGCGGACGAAGACAATTTCGGAACCGAGATCACCGGGCAATTTCTAAACTATCCCAAGGCATTCTACGTCTCCTCTGGTGTGTTGTTTCTGTTTGCCCTGATCCCCGGTTTGCCCCATTTTGCCTTCCTGCTGCTTTCGGGAGCCATGCTCCTGGCAGGCAAGATGGCTCGGGAGAAAGCCCAGGTTGTAGAGGAACTGACAGTTGCTCCGGAAGCGGGAGAGGGTGAAGAGGGCATCGACCAGGCTTCGGTTATCCGCCCCTTGGATGTCTTGGAACTTGAAGTGGGCTACGGCCTGGTCCCCCTGGTCGACGCCTCCCAGAACGGCGAGCTTTTAGAACGCATCCGTTCCATCAGGCGCCAGTACGCGCAAAAACTGGGCTTCGTGGTTCCCCCCATACATATCCATGACAACCTGCAGCTCAAACCGTACGAGTACAATCTGCTTATCCGCGGCGCACGGGTTGGCGGCAGCGAGTTGACTGGCCAATATCTGGCAATGGATTCAGGAGCAGTAACAGGAGCGATCGAGGGGGTCAGTACAACGGAACCGGTTTTCGGGCTTCCTTCGGTCTGGATCAGCTCAGAAGCGCGTGACGACGCCCAGTTCAAGGGCTATACGGTTGTGGACAGCACAACGGTGGTGGCGACGCATATCAGCGAAGTGGTCAAGCGGCATGCTCACGAACTCGTCGGCCGCCAGGAGATGCAACAACTGCTGGACAACGTCGCCATTTCGGCTCCCAAGGTCGTTGACGAATTGATACCCAATCAGCTCAACCTGGGTACGGTGCTGCGGGTGGTGAAGAACCTGCTGAAAGAGGGAGTATCGATTCGCGACATGCGCACCATTCTGGAGACACTGGCCGACTACGCCCCACTCACCAAAGACCCCGACGTTCTGAGCGAGTTTGTTCGTCAGGGCTTGGGCCGCTTCATCGTCGATCAGTACAAGCTTGACGACAATACGCTCTGCCTGATTACCCTGAATCGGGATGTGGAAGACATCATAGCCGAGGCAATCCAGCCTTCCGACCAGGGTGGTTTTCTCGCGATCGAGCCCAATACCGCTCAACAGATCATAACTGCCATCCGCTCCATGGCTGACCGTTTCGCTCCCAGCGGCGCACAGCCGGTACTGCTGGCATCACCGTCCATTCGCAGGTACGTCCGAAAACTGATCGAGCGTTTTGTCCCACACATGGCGGTGCTCTCCCACAACGAGATTCCGCAAAATATCAAAATCCAATCGCTAGGGGTGGTAACCATCAATGTTGGTTAAGTCCTTTCAAGCCGCAAGCATGGCAGAGGCCCTGCGCAAGGTGAAGGCGGAACTAGGTTCCGATGCCATGATCCTGTCCACCAAGCAGGAGAAAACCGGTGGCTTTCTCGGATTTTTCCGAAAAACCGTCTTCAAGGTGACCGCTGCCATCGATCCGGCGCATAAAATGGCTCCTGCCGCTCCTTCGACTACATCCACGGCTTTTCGCGAACCGCCGCAGCGACAGCGGACGGCCAAGGAAGATCTGGAAAATTCCATGCTGGCCCCACTGGCTCGCGAACTGAAGGAGCTGCGTGACAGGGTTGAAGTACTCACCCGCAGCAGGGAAACGGCACCAAGCGAGGAGCCGCGGGAGGCAAACCCGTCGGCGGAGAGTCGCGAAGGGGGGCTGAACCTCCAGAACATCCCCCGGGGAGAACTGGAAGAAATAAAAAAACTTCTACTCAACACATTGGCAAAGAATCAGGAGAGCGAGGTAAAGACCGTGCAGTGGCCCACCGCTCCCGATGGCACGGGAGCGGAAAAAACTGCCCATGGTACGACTTCACCCAGCAGCCAGCCATTGGCACAGGACCTGGCCCGAAGCGGCATATCCGATGACGTGGTGGAAACCATCCTCGAGACCCTCGAAAGATTGCCGCAGGGGGGAGGAAATCAGACGCTCAAAAGCCGCCTTGGGGAAGTGTTCGGTCGCTTGATCCGCTTTGCAGGCACCATGAAGATGCGTAAAAATGCTCCTCGTATCATCGCGCTGGTAGGACCTACCGGAGTAGGCAAGACAACCACGACCGCAAAACTTGCCGCCATGCACGCATTCAATCGGGGCAACAAGGTGGCCCTGATTACAATGGATATTTTCAGGGTCGGGGCCGTCGAACAGCTCAAAACCTACTCCCGCATCATGGGCATTCCTCTTGAAGTGGCCTCAACGCCAAAAGAGCTGGAGAGCGCGGTGGAAAAACATTCCGACTGCGACCTGATATTCATCGATACAGCGGGAAGAAGCCATAAGGACACGGAAAAGCTGAACGAGATGAAGCAGTACTTCGCCGACAAGTTTCCCCTGGAGGTATTCCTCTGCCTTTCGGCCACCACCAAGGATCGGGAACTTGCCGAAATATTGAACTGTTTCAGCATATTTCAAATCAGCAAAGTCGTATTCACCAAAATCGACGAAAGCGAGAGCTTTGGCAACATGGTGAACGTGCTGATGAAAGGTAACTTGCAGGTGGCGTATTTCACGACGGGGCAGCGCGTCCCCGAAGACATCGAAGTGGCAACTCCGGCCAAACTGGCTGACATGATCCTGAGGGGGGCAGCACATGAGTGAGGTTACGGTGAAGGGCGATCAGGCGGAAACCTTACGGGAGATGGCACGTTCTGCCACGAAACCTCAGGTGAATGAATCGTCGCAGAAGCCTGCTACCGCCGACCAAAACGGAATACGGGTGATCGCGGTTACGAGCGGAAAGGGAGGAGTAGGCAAGAGCAATGTCGTTTCCAACCTCGCCATTGCCCTGTCTACACAGGGAAAAAAGGTTGTGATCCTCGATGCCGACCTCGGGCTGGGAAATCTGGACGTCCTTCTGGGACTTTCCCCTCCCTACAACCTGAATAACGTCCTCAATGGCGAGAAGAGTCTTTCCGAAATAATCGTTGATGGCCCCGCGGGCATCAAAATCATACCCGCCGGCTCCGGTATCCAGGAATTCACCAGTCTGGGGCAGCATGAAAAACTCAAATTGCTGGACGAGTTGGATATGCTGGAGGAAAAGTTCGACATCATGATCGTGGATACCGAGGCAGGTATTTCCGAAAATGTCACCTATTTTTCCGTCGCAGCCCAGGAAATCGTCGTCGTGGTGACGCCCGAGCCGACTTCAATCACCGATGTCTATGCCCTGATCAAGCTCCTGGCAACGCGCTATTCCGAGCATCACTTCAAAGTCCTCGTTAATATGGCTAAAGACAGTGAAGACGCCCTGGAGGTCTTTCGCAAGCTGGCCAATGTAGCTGGCCGCTTCCTGGACATTTCGCTGGATTATCTGGGGTGTGTGATCAAGGACGAGAAAGTGGTCGAGGCGGTTAAACGCCAGAAGGCTGTTTCCGAACTGTATCCCGAGTCCGAGGCTGCCGCCTGCTTCGCCACGCTGGCTAAGCGGGTTATCGAAACGACGCGTCAGAAGCACCTCAAAGGTAACATTCAGTTTTTCTTCCGTCGTTTTCTTGACAACGCTTCTGGAGCCTGACGCATGTCTGCCGTCAAGAGAACAGGCGACGATCATGACGAAGCCGCGCCCCTCACCCGTGAGGAACTGATCGTCACGCACATGTCCATGGTCCGCTACCTGGTCAACAGGATCACTCCCCAACTGCCTCCCCACCTCGACCAGCAGGACCTTATGAGCGCGGCAACGATCGGACTGATACATGCGGCGGATCGCTTTGATCCAACCCGCGGAGTCCAGTTCAAGACATTCGCCGAGCAGCATATCAGGGGTACGATCATCGATGAACTGCGCTCGTACGATGTCCTCAGCCGCACAATGCGGGATAAGTATAAACGTCTCAGCCGGCAGCTGGTGAGCCTGGAGCACCAGTTGGGTCGTAACCCAACTAGTGAGGAGGTGGCGGAATCACTGGGCATCGGCCTGGAGGAATACTACGAACTGCTGGAAGACGTCCATGCCTACTCCTTTATCAGCCTCGACGACAGCTGGGATGATGACGAGGGCAATACTCTCAGCCTCGGAGATGTGCTGTGCGAGAGCGACGCCAAGAGCCCCCAGCAACAAGTGATGATGATGCAGCTTGCCGAGGAATTGGGAAGGGCGATTGATGCGCTGCCGGAAAAGGACCGCTTGGTGGTGACCCTCTACTACAAGGAAGATCTCAAACTGAAGGAAATCGGTGAGGCCATGGGTCTGACCGAATCGCGCATTTCACAGATTCTCAGCCAGGCCATGGTCAGACTGAGGAGCAAACTCAAACTGCACAAAAACTAGCTGCCAGACCCGGCCCCCCAAAAGTCTTTCGGCCTTTCTGGCATACAAAGTGCAGATAATTAGATAAAGGAGACGGCTATGAACAGCGGCATGTACGCGGCCCTTTCGGGCAGTATTGCGGCGATGAGGCGAATGGATACCATCAGCAACAATCTGGCCAATGTCAATACTCCCGGATTCAAGAAGGACAAGATGCTCTTCGAGAGTATGCTGGCCAGCACGACCACGCCACCGGTCGTACCGCCACGCACCACGGCTGACCCGATCCTGCAAAAAGATAACGTGTATATCGATTACTCTGTTGGTTCAGCCAGCCAGACCGGCAACCCGCTCGACTTCTCGATTGACGGAGATGGATTCTTTGTCATACAGACCCCTCAGGGACGTGCGTACACCCGTCAGGGCAATTTCCGCCTTTCCGCTGACGGCACGCTGGTTACCGCCGACGGCTTCCCGGTTCTGGGACAAAATGGCGTTATCCGGATCCAGGGCGGTCAGGTGGACGTGAACTCAAAGGGAGAAATGAAGGTAGACGGAACACCCGCCGACACCCTCAGCATTGTGGACTTTCCCAAACCGTACAACCTGACCAAGGTCTCCAGCGCACAATTCATCCCCGCCAATCCTCAGCAGGCTCCTCAAGCGGCAACCGGCTCGATCAGACAGGGCCAGCTGGAGGGTTCAAATGTGGACTCAATCACGGAAATGGTGCAAATGATAGAAACAACCCGCTATTTTGAAACCTGCCAGCGGGTTATCAAGGGTTTTGACGACATGGTCGGAAAAGCCGCTAACGACCTGGGCAAATTATAATTTTCCATCACAAGAAATCGATGAAACCAAAAAGGAGCTGACATATGATGCGCGCACTGTGGACGGCTGCGTCGGGCATGCAGGCACAACAAAAGAACATCGACGTTGTGGCGCACAACCTTGCCAACGTCAATACAACCGGATTCAAGAGAAGCAGGGCCGACTTCGAGGATCTCGTCTACCAGAACCTGCGGTCAACGGGGTCACCGGCCACCAACACCACCCAGGTGCCCACCGGCATCCAGATCGGACTGGGAACACGACTGGCCGCGGTATCCAAATTATTCACCACAGGCGATTTCAGCCAGACCGGTAACGAACTGGATATCGCCATCGAGGGGGACGGCTTTTTTCAGATCCAGATGCCCGATGGAACAACCGCCTATTCCCGGGCAGGAGCCTTCAAAAAGGACGACCAGGGACGGATCGTAACACCAAACGGCGACCCGCTTCTGCCGGAAATCGTGGTTCCCAACAATACGACTAAAATTGATATCGGTAGCGACGGGACGGTTGCCGCAACGCAATCCGGCCAGACGACCCCCACCACCATCGGCACGATTCAGTTGGCGCTCTTTGCCAACCCGGCCGGACTTTTCAGCTTGGGCAAGAACCTGTACCGGGAAACGGATTCTTCGGGAACTCCCACGACCGGAACCCCTGGACAGGAAGGGCTCGGCACCATTGCCCAGGGGATGCTTGAAATGAGCAACGTCAGCGTGGCGGAAGAAATGGTCAACATGATCATTGGCCAGCGGGCCTATGAGGTTAATTCCAAGGCGGTGCAGGCTTCAGACGAAATGTTGCAGACCGCCAACAACCTGAGACGGTAACGCAGGCACGCCATGAGAACAGTCCTTCTGGTCACAATCGCGCTGTTGGTGACAGCCGCCATGGCACTGGCTGAGCCGTTGCGGGCTCCCGACTCCCGCGAGACCGAAGTCCGACGGGCGGTTCTGGCGTACGCGCAGCAGCGGACCGCGGACATCGGATGCGAGATCCGCATCAAACGTCTGACCATCTCCGGCAAACCTTCTTTGCCGACCGGCCCCCTGAACTACGAGGTCATCGCCCCACAACAGTGGGAAGGATGGGGCAGGGCAGGGATCAGCGTCATTGCCCGCAAGGGTCCCCGCGTAGTTGGCAACATGACCGTATGGGTGGAGATCGAGGCGCTTGCGGAGATGGTGGTGACGGTGCGGCAGATCAATCACGGCAGCGTCATAACCGCCACCGATCTGGCACTGCGGAAACAGGACATTGCGGCCGTTGAAGGACGCTATCTGTCGCGGATTGAGGATGTTACCGGGAAAAAGGCACGATTCACCCTGAAACCGAACGCCACGATCAAAGCCAGCCAGCTCGAAAAGGTGCCGCTTATCCGCCCTGGACAGTTGGTGACCATTGTCGCTGAAAACGAGAGCATGCGCATCACGGTAACCGGAAAGTCAAAAAGCTCCGGTGCGGAGGGTGACACGATAACGGTTCAGAATCTGAGTTCACTCAAGGAATTACCAGCGCGGGTCGTGGATAGCACCACGGTACTGATTGTCTTTTAACCGTCCGCTGGACGCGGAACGCAGCCGACAAGGTTGGAACCAATGAAATATAGAGCATATACGATACTGGCGGCAGCCCTGCTCATCTCGGGATGTGTCACGCAAACCTCCGAGGTAAAAACCGCGACCTTCGATCAGCAGCTGCCACAGCCGCGGGCTGACTATTCCACCGGTTCCATCTGGCAGGCCAGCTCCGCCAGTCTCGTGGAAGACCTCAAGGCGCGCCGCAGAGGTGATATCATCACCATCGTGATTACGGAGACCGCCAACGCATCCAAGGAAGCCAAGACAGGCACTTCCCGGGACACTACGCTCAATGCGGGCATTCCCTATTTCCTGGGCCTGGAAAAAGCCAGTCTTCTCAACAAGAACATGGATTTAAGTCAGCTGCTCAACGCCAATGTCTCTTCCGAGTACGAGGGAACCGGTTCCACATCACGCAAGGAGACTCTCAACGCCACCATTTCAGCCAAGGTGATCGATGTGCTGCCCAACGGCAACCTGATGATTGAGGGACGCCGAAATGTCAAGGTAAACAACGAAGACCAGATCATCGTCATCGAAGGAACGGTCAGGCCATCCGATATCGGTCCCGACAATGTGGTCAACTCCATCTACATTGCTGACGCCAGGATTAGCTATGCCGGCAAGGGAATCATTTCCGACCGCCAGAGTCCGGGCTGGCTGATGAACATCGTAGACAAGCTGTGGCCGTTCTGAGAACAACCCCCGATCAGCTCAAGGGTAAGGAACACAAGGACAAACAGGGATGAAATCTTTTTTCGCAGTCTGCTGCACGCTTCTTTTGCTGGCAAGTACGGCCCATGGGGTCCGCATCAAGGATCTCGCCTCCTTCGAGGGAGTACGCGAGAACCAGCTGGTGGGCTATGGTCTCGTGGTCGGCTTGAACGGAACCGGCGACAGCGACCAGGCCCGCTTGCAGCTGCAGGCTGTGGCAACCATGCTTGAGAGGATGGGGTCGAGCGTCAATGCCAACCAGATCAAACTGAAAAACGTGGCCGCCGTAATGGTTACGGCAACACTGCCCCCCTTTGCCAAACAGGGCAACCAGATGGACGTGATGGTCTCGTCACTGGGAGATGCCAAAAGCATTGCCGGCGGCACATTGATCATGACACCTCTCAAGGGTGCCGATAACCAGGTATATGCCGTTGCCCAAGGCCCCATCCTGACCAATTCCTTTGCCTTCGGTGGCCAGGCAGCCACTGCCCAGAAGAATCACCCCACGGCAGGCAGAATTCCCAACGGCGCGCTGGTGGAACGGGAGTTGCCCAACGTACTGGCGGGCAAAACCCACCTGCGCCTGAACCTGGCACAGGCGGACTTTACCACCGCATCGAGGGTCACCTCGGCAATCAATGGCAAGTTCGGTTCCGGGGTTGCCGCAACCGGCGATCCGGGATCGGTAATGATCCGGATACCAGACGGCTACTCAGCGCGGATGATTGATTTCGTCGCTGCAATCGAGACTCTTGACGTCCTTCCCGACACCGTTGCCAAGGTCGTGCTGAATGAACGCACAGGCACCATCGTCATGGGAGAGCAGGTTCGCATAGCCACCGTAGCCGTCTCCCACGGCAATCTCTCTCTGGTGATCAAAGAAACACCGCAGGTTTCCCAGCCGGCTCCGCTGAGTTCGGAAGGCGAAACAAAAGTTGTACCGCGGACCCAACTCAAGGTTGAGGAAGAGGCGCGCCGGCTGGTGCTTCTTCAGGGGGGCGCAACCATCGGCAATGTGGTCCGAGCTCTCAATACCCTCGGGGTAACACCTCGCGACCTGATCGGCATCCTTCAGGCGATCAAGGCCGCCGGCGCACTCCAGGCTGAGTTGGTTATTATCTGACCAGAACATTAATCGCTCAAGAAAGCCCCCAATCAGGCGATAAGAAAGAATTCATCATGGATAGCATCAATTCGATCAGTATTCCCACGCCAGGGGACAACGCGGCTGAAAAGGCGCGCCAGTTGCAACGTCAGGGAACGGCAACCAAAGGGCCGAGCGAGGGGCAACGACACCAGGCAAAGAAGATCGCCCAGGATTTCGAGGGGCTCTTCATCGGCATGATGGTTAAAGCCATGCACGACACGGTGGGACAGGACACTCTCACCGGCGGCGGCCACGGCGAAGACGTCTTCCGTTCCCTTCTTGACCAGGAATACGTTGCCGCCGCGGTTAAACGGGGCGGTTTCGGATTGGCTAAGTACATCGAACAGGAGATCCTGCGCCAGGAGAGCCAACGGAGTACCCCAGGAGTGGATCGCACGGAAGAAAAAACGGATATCCCCGGAGCATGATCGCATGGAACTGAACGACCTGATAGCAGCGGCTAAAACCCAGGCCGCCCTGCATGATGAACTGCTGGCATTGCTGGAACGTGAAAGTGCCGAACTGAGCACGGTGAACATCCCCGCCATGACGCAGACCAACCAGGCCACGGAGGAGCTGCTCGGAAAAATTGCCGAACAGACTCCACGCATGCAACAGGCCATTGCGGCCATGGCCGCGCGCGAAGGGCTGGCTCCCGCGTCTTCGTTCGGTGTTGTCGCCGAGGAGCTGGCAAAACGGGGATTCGCCGAGCCGCTCAGGCTGAGGCTCCGCCTGAAACATACGGCCGACAAGATTAGCCAGGTTGCCACGATGAACCACCGCATAGCGGAACGCTTCTCGTCGACCATTGAGACGTCGCTCAAGCTTGTGTCGCGTATCATCAATCAGTCCAACGTCTACGGCGCCACCGGAGGCTACCAGAAGAGTACCACCGGTGCGGTCATGATAAACAGGGAGGCATGACATGGGACTTTCCTCTGCACTGGAAATCGGGAAACGGGGGCTGATTATTTATCAGGTCGCGACCGAGGTAACATCCGAGAACATCGCCAATGTCAATACAGAAGGATACTCCCGCCAGAGGGTCGTTCTCGAGACGTCCCCTCCCACCACCCACAACGGCTTTCCCCTGGGCACGGGAGTCAAGATAGCCACGGTGGAGCGCTATTACGACAGTCTCCTGCAACAGCAACTGGTAACCGCCAACTCCGCGGGGGGCTATGATACGCTCTGTTCCCAGGTCCTGCAGCAGATTGAGCCATCGTTCAACGAGCTTACCAACGACGGCATCGGCGCCGCCATTACGGATTTCTTCCAGGCATGGGAGGACCTCTCCACCAACGCCTCGGGAACCACCGAGCGTCAGGTACTGCTGAGCCAGGCAGAGATCCTGACCGAGAACTTCAACTCCGTCAGCACCACGCTCACCGATACCATCAAGGCTCAGGACACTTCCTTGACCGCACTGACCGCGGACATCAACAACAAACTGACCAACATCGCGTCGCTGAACGCCCAGATCAGGCAGACCGAACTGGTCAGCGGCAATGCCAACGAAATGAGGGATCAGCGGGACCTGCTGGTCAAGCAACTGTCCGAGCAGATGGGGATAAAGTTCACGGAGAACACCGACGGCACGACGGATATCTACGTCCAGGACTCGACGACGGCAACCAGCTATTATCTCGTGCGGGGAGACCAGACCGGTTCACTGAGCCTCAGCGGCGCATACCCTCCGGGACAGACCGTCACCATCACCGATGTGGGCAGCGCCACCAAGGTGGTGGACAGCAGCCTGTACACCGCCCAAGACGGCGGTACGCTCTGGGCCACCCTGCAACTGCGGGATGAGATCATCCCCGGCTATATCTCCCAGCTGGATACCCTGGCCACGTCCATTATTACCAAGGTCAACGACCAGCATGATGACGGATTCGACCTCAGTGGTACGCCCGGAACCGCCTTCTTCTCCGGCACAAGCGCCGCCACAATGGCGGTCAGCATCACCGATCCGGATAGAATCGCTGCCGCCTCCACCATAGCCTCTGCGCCCGGAGGCAACGGCAATGCCCTTGCCATTGCCGCGCTCCAGCCAGGCTTCAACACCTCCTACAATGCGCTGGTTTCCCAGATCGGACTCGACGTTTCCCAGGCGAAAACAGTCGTCTCCCAGGATGAAGCCTTCCTGAAGCAGCTCAACACGCTGCGTGACTCCAAATCAGGTGTTTCCCTAGACGAGGAACTGACCAACCTGGTCATGTATCAACGTTCGTATCAGGCTTCCGCCAAGCTGATCACGACGGCAAAAGAAATGATGGATACGGTTATCGCCATGATATGACATGGCGTCTGTTGTGCATCGCTTGCAACCCCCGGGAACAGAGACTACAGATCCACTGGCCCCAGGACTGTGCATGGAATAAGGAGCTGACCCATGAGAATCACCGCTAACGCCACCACCTACAACGCCCTGTACAATATCCAGCAGGGGCGATCGAAACTCGACTCGATCACGGAGAAGATCGCCTCGGAACTGAACGTCAACCGCCCCAGCGATGATCCCATCGCCACCAGCCTGATCCTGTCGACCAACGACCGATTGCAGGCGGTGGAACAGTACAGCAGTAATGTCTCCAAGGCCAACACCTGGCTCTCCATGACCAACACTGCGTTGCAGGGGATATCCGATACCCTGACAACGGCCAAGACCCTGATGTCAACCATCATCAGCGGTTCCAACGACGAAACGGCCCGGGAAAGCGTGGTCGCCCAGCTTAAATCCCTGCGCGAACAACTGGCGGACTTCGGTAACACCCAGTACTTGGACAAGTACCTCTTCTCCGGTTCCCAAACTTCCGACAAACCGTTCGACCGGACCGTGGGCACAGCCACCTATGCCGGCGATACTATCGTCAATACGATCAGGGTCGATGCCGCGGCCACGGAAGAGCTGAACATAACCGGCGACCAAGTGCTCACCTCCACCACGGGGGTCAACATCCTCGACACCATGGACCAGCTGATCACCGCCGTCACCAACAACGACGTAACCTCCATCCAGTCCCTGAGCGCGGACCTGGACACCGGCTTCGACCAGGTCACCAACCTGCAGACCGAAGTTGCTTCCCGCATCACCCGCCTGGATGGCGCGGCCAATATTCTCAAAATAACCAAGAACACCCTGCAAAGTATCATCAGCGACACCCAGCTTGCCAACACGACCAGGCTTGCGGTGGAACTGAGCTTGCAGGAAACCGCCTACAAGGCTTCACTCTCCGCGACAGCAAAGATCATGAACCTCTCTCTGCTGGACTATCTGTAGGAGCACAGCCCCAGTTACGGCGAAGGGCGGCACCAAAAACGGGCCGCCCTTTTTTCGTCCCCGAAAAAGAAACGTTTTCTCGATTGACCGGGGGGATACACAGTGAGGTTTATGGACGTGTTTTCCTCATGTAGACAAGCGCGAACCTTCCCTCCGGGAGAGGCTGCCTGGCCGTAATCACATAGCCGAGCCGCTGGTACAGGCGTATATTGTCCCGGCTCAGTTCTCCGGTAAACAGCTCCCAGGTTCGCGCCGAACCAAACCTGTGCTCCACGGCCTCCATCAGCCGGGTGGCAATGCCGCGTTTACGATGATCGGGATGCACCATCAGGCGCCCGATCAGACAGGTCTCACCGTCCATGCAGCCGTTCACCGACCCGATGATGCGCCCATCCCTGACAGCCTTGAGCGTGGTCCGGCGACCGAAGCCGGAAATGAGATCATCGAGCGATTGGGTCAAAGGGGGAATGGAGTAATCACCGTACATTTCCGCCTCGGAAAGAAAAGCCCGTTTCTGCAGTTCGATAATCTCGACGGCGTCATCCACCGTTGCATCCCGGATCTCCACGCTTCCTCCCCCAAATCTGCCGGCTAGGCACGTTCCAGCCCCGCGAAGCGCAGCAGGAGTTTTTTAGGCCCGACAGAAGCAAACCATACGATAACTTTCCGGCTCTCGCCGCTTCCCTCGATCTTGCGGATCGTCCCCGGACCAAAGGTGCCGTGGCGCACCTTCATGCCGACAAAGACCCCTTCGTGCTCTTCGGGCGGCTCGGGAATGACCTCTATCTCGTTACACGCGGCAACGACCTGAGCCAGGTTGTGGTCGCCGTCATACCGGGAGCGGCTGTTCTGCCGCCAGCCGGCACGCCCCTCCAGAGCCCCTCCAGCAGCATACTCATTCCCCTGCCCACCGGCCCGCTCCATGGCCGGGGAAGCCTCCTGCTCCTGGTGTGCCTCCTGTTCCAGCAATCCGGCCGGAATATCCTTCAGGAAGCGGGAGGGCTGATTGCACTGTTCCTGCCCGAACAGGTAGCGCCGACGGGCATTCAGCAGGTAGAGCCGCTCACGGGCACGGGTCATGCCGACGTAACAGAGGCGACGTTCCTCCTCCATTCCATCCAGATCATCCAGGGCACGTACATGGGGAAAGAGGCGCTCCTCCATGCCGATCATGAAAACAGCCTTGAACTCAAGTCCCTTGGCGGCATGCAGGGTCATCAGGGTCACCGATGGCTGGCCACGTTCCCCCTGTTCCAGATCGGAAACCAGCGAAACCTGCTCCAGATATTCGGAAAGGCCCGCCCCGGCTTCGTTCTGGCCGAACTCCTCCATCGCCGCCAGCAACTGCTCCAGGTTTTCCAGGCGCTCGCTGTCTTCCTGGTCGCGGCTCTCCCGCAGGCGTGCCAGATAGCCGCTCTCATCCATCACGACGTGGCACAGGTCTGGCAGGCTGTGCAGGGGAACCATCTGCCTGAAGCGTTCCAGCAGCTCGACAAACAAGGCAACCCTGGCGCGCGGTCCGCCCCCCACGATTCCGCCCTCGGCGCACTCCCCCATGGCGGCGTAAAAGCTGATGCCGCGTGCACCGGCATGCTGGGAGATACGCTCGATGGTCGCTGTTCCAATGCCCCGTGCCGGCACGTTAATGATCCGCTTCAGCGAGATCTCATCAGCCGGATTGTCCAGTACCCGCAGATAGGCCAGGATATCCTTGACCTCCATGCGGGCATAGAAACGTACCCCTCCCACGATGTGATAGGGAAGCGCATCGGAGACCAGCGCCTCCTCCACGAGGCGGGACTGGGCATTGGTGCGGTAAAAAACGGCCATTTCCTCCAACGGCACGCCACGAGACCGTAGTGCGGCGATTTCGCGGGCCACCAGACGGGCCTCCTCCCGGTCCGAATCCACCCGCTGGTAGCGGATCTTCTCTCCCGACGGATTCTCGGTCCAGAGGGTCTTGCCCCGGCGGCCGATATTGCGGCTGACCACTGCTCCGGCCGCTTCGAGGATGGTGGTGGTGGAGCGGTAGTTCTGTTCCAGGCGAACGACCTCCACATCGGGGAAATCCTTTTCGAACTCCAGGATGTTGCGAATATCCGCCCCGCGCCAGGAATAGATCGATTGGTCGTCGTCACCCACCACGCAGAGATTTCTGCGCTCCCCGGCCAACAGCCGGATCAGCCGGTACTGCACCGGGTTGGTATCCTGATATTCGTCCACCATGATCCACTGGAAGCGTTCCTGGCAGCGTTGCCGTACCTCGGGAACCTGTTCCAGCAGCCGCACGGTCTGGATCAGCATATCGCCAAAGTCAAGGGCGTTGCACTTCCGCAGCCGTTCCTGATAGGAGGCGTAGATCTGTACCACCTTGGTGCTGTAGATATCTCCGGTTGCCACGGCATCCAGGTCATGGGGAAACAGGCCGCGGTTCTTGTAGTCATCGATGCGGGCGGCAATGACCCGGGGAGAATATTTCTTGTCATCCAGATTCATGTCCTTGAGCAGATCCTTCAGCAGCCGTTCGCAGTCCCGTTCGTCGTAGATGGCGAAACGGGAATCGAAACCCAGGTGATGGATTTCGCGGCGCAGGATCCTGCCACAGGCGGCATGAAAGGTGGCGATCAGTGGCGCATCGCCCCCTCCCAACAGCCTGCTGACCCGTTCGGACATCTCCCGGGCAGCCTTGTTGGTGAAGGTGACCGCCAGGATATTCCAGGGTCGCACCCCTCGATTGTGGATCAGGTGCGCGATGCGGTGGGTGATGACACGGGTCTTGCCCGAACCGGCGCCGGCCAGGATCAGGAGCGGTCCCTCGCCGTGCAATACCGCGCATTTCTGAGGCTGATTGAGGTGTTTGATGAAATCCATGCCGTCTTTTGTAGTCCCTCGCACGGGGAGCGTCAACGAAAAAAGCCCGGCAAGGGCCAGACCGGACCGTTCCGCCTCCGCATGTCGCCATCGGGTGCTGCCCGGGATAATGGCATGTTCGATGCAGAAGCCCCGTTCACAATCTGGTGGCGGGAGGTAAACAAGATGAAGAGTGTCCTGATTTGCGACGATGAACCGGTGGTCAGGGGATATCTGAAGATGATGCTGTTGGATGCGGGATTCACGGAGGTGCTGGAGTGTGGGGACGGCGTAAGCGCCGTGGAAATGGCCCTGGCAAGCTTTCCCGACATTGCGGTTCTGGACGTGGCCATGCCCAGGATGGACGGTATCAGTGCAGCGGTAGAAATCAGGAAGAAACTCAAGATCCCGATTCTGCTCCTGAGCAACTGTTACGATCCCCAGACGGTGAAACGGGCAGCAGAGAGCGGCATTGCCGCTTTTTTAACCAAGCCGCTGCGCCAGCAGGACCTGGTACCGGCCATCGAGATCGCCGTAGCCCATGCGAGCGAACTGGATGAACTCCGGGAAAAGATCGACGACCTGCACGAGATGATCGAGAACAGGAAGGTCATCGAAAAAGCCAAGGGAACGCTGATGGAACGGCAGCGGCTGAGCGAGGCCGACGCCTACCGCCGCATGCAGAAACTGGCCATGGATAAACGCAGGACCCTCCGTCAGGTGGCGGATGAAATCCTGAAAAGCGCACACCCGGCTTCAGACCCCGCGCCAGGGGGGGCGAGACATTAAAAGCCTTGACGCGGACGGGCCATCGGCTGCATTTTGTCGGCAACTGTCTGACGCCATTTCAGAACCGCTTCACCGCCGTCCATGAGATTCACCTCGGTACCCCCGTGGCCGCCCGGACCCGGTTTTCATTCTGAAACGGCGCTTATTCCGGGCCGGCATGAACACACGCATCAATAAAATCAACCGTCCGCTGTTGACGGACATCCTGCCGCGTCAACGGTTGTTCCTCCTGCTGGACCAGGCGCTGGGAAGGCCGGTTGTCTGGCTCAACGCCCCCGGAGGATCGGGAAAATCCAGCCTGGTGGCCAGCTACCTTGACTCCCGCCGGCTCCCCTGCCTCTGGTACCAGGTGGACAAGGGAGACCGGGACGTTGCCACACTCTTCTATTATCTGGAAACGGCCCTGAACAGTTCCGGCTTCAGCCAGGGTCCCGTCAATCTTCCCCGCCTGCCCGATCGGTATCCGACAATAGAGACCTTCGCCAGGAGATTCTTCGAGCGTCTGTTCGCGGCGCTCCCCGCCCCCTGCGTGCTGGTGTTCGATGACTGCCACGAGGTTCCCGACGACTCCCCCTTCCACCGTGCGCTGCGGGAGGGGCTGTACGAGATCCCGGCCGGGATCCATGTCATCGTGGTGAGCCGGAACGCCCCGCCCCCCCTGCTGGCCCACCTCCGTTCCCAGAGCAGGCTGCGGAGCATCGGATGGGCCGACATCAGGCTGACAGCCGACGAAACGGCGATGGTGGCACAACAGCGCAGTCCGGTCACCCTCTCCCGGGAAGAGACGCTGCTCTTGCACGAGAGAGTCCAGGGGTGGGTAGCCGGGCTGGTACTGATTCTGGAAGGGGGCTCATCAGGACATTCCCCGGTCATGTCGGGAATGCGACCGGTGAAAGAGGTGTTCGACTATTTTGCCGGCGAACTGTTCGTAGGCATGGACGAGGACACCCGCGCGTTTCTTTTGAAAACCGCCTTCTTCAGCGAGGTCACGCCGACTCCTTCCCAGCAGCTCACGCATCACCCCGATGCCGCGCGGCTCCTCTCCCGGTTGCACGAGAAGAACTGCTTCATCGAACGGCGCAACATAGGGGAGTCGACCTACCGCTACCACCCCCTGTTCCGCGAATTCCTGCTGGAACAGGCAGACCGGCTCTTCACCCCTGACGAGATCAACGCCATCCGTCTCGCCGCGGCAATCATCCTGGAGGAGTCAGACTTCCGGGAGGAAGCCCTGGAGCTGTTCAGGGACGCCGAAAGCTGGACTGATGTCGCACGGCTGATCATCGCCCTTGCCCCCTCATGTCTGGCTCAGGGGCGCAGTACGACCGTAGTGCAGTGGCTGAACTGCCTGCCTGGAGACCAGGTCCGGGCACATCCATACCTCTCCTACTGGCAGGGGGCCTGCCGACTGCCGACTGATCCCATCTCCGCCTTCGCCGATTTCAAGCATGCCTACCAGCTCTTCCGGGATCAGGACGACCGGATCGGTCAGTGCCTGGCCTGGGCGGCCGGCGCCGACGCCACGCTGTATTCCGGTTCCATCTACCAGGAATGGCTGCCGGAGATGGAAGCCTACCTGCACCGGCATGGCGACTTCCCCTCTCCCACGATGGAGGCGCGGGTCATTGCCAGCATGTTCAATGCCTTGTCCTTCCAGCACCCCGACCATCCCCGCATACGAGAGCTGGAACGCCGCGCCTATGCCTCGTTCTGTCAGCCAGATCGACTCGATCCCCAGGTGCGGTTGGAGACCGGCGTGTACCTGGCGGTCTTCAACCTCTGGAGCGGAGAGATCGACAAGGCAAGATTCATCGCCGACAGGCTCGATCTGCTCTCCCGCTCCGCGGCACTATCTGACCTGACCATTTTTGCCATAAAAACCACTCAGGCCCTGGTGGACTTCTTCACCGCCTCCTTCGAATCCTGCCGCACGAGAGTCTTCCAGGCGCTCCAGCTGGCCGAGGAAGCAGGTATCCGCGCCCTGTACCTCCACGTCATGGGGCACGGCCTGGCGGCTGCCCTGAGTAACGGCGACCGGGACACGGTGGAAATCCTGCTGGACAGGATGAAGGATACCATTGAGGGAGCCGGAGAGCTTGACCAGGCTTACTACTACTTTGCCCTTTCCTGGCGGGCAAGACGGGAGGGAGACCTGGAGAGGGCTTGCCACAACCTGGCCATGACCGGCCCGCTTCTGGCGAACGTCGACAACCTGCCCTGCCATGCCATCGCTCACATCGCCCAGGCGGAACTGTTCTGCCGGCGCGGCAACGAGGCCGCCGCCAGGGAACAGCTGAGGCTGGCCCGCCGGTTTTCCGACCGGCTCCGGAGCCTGGTACTGGAATTCATGTGCCTGCTGCTGGAAGCCGACATCGATCTGGAACGGGGCAGGGAGGAAAAGGGAGTCACCAGCCTGCGGAAGGCGCTGGAACTGGGCAGAAACCAGGGAATCGTCAACATGTACTGGTGGCAGCCGGACATCATGGCGCGACTCTGCCTGCGGGCACTGCGGGAGGAGATCGAGCCGGAGTACGTCGGTTCCCTGATCCGCTGTCGCGGTCTCATGCCCCGCACTCCGCCCATCGACATGGAGCAGTGGCCCTGGCCGGTGAGGGTCTACACCCTGGGACATTTCGAGGTTCAGATCAACGGCGTTCCTCTCCGGCCCGGCGGCAAGTCCCCGAAAAAACCGTTGGAGATGCTCCAGGCACTGATTTCCCTGGGAGGAGGGGAGATGCGGGAGGGGCAGGTCGCAGACCTGCTCTGGCCCGAGGCGGAGGGGGACACTGCCAGGAAGTCGGCCAAGAGCACCCTCCACCGTCTGCGCGAGCTTTTGGGAAACGAACGGGCGCTACGGTACCGCGACGGTCGGCTGATCCTTGACCGTCGCCAGGTGTGGAGCGATGTCCGCGCCTTTGAAGAATTGCTGGCCAGGGCACAGGCCTGCGGCAATGCGGGAAACCACGATGAGGCAGGCCGTCTCAGGGAAAAGGCCCTGGCCCTCTATCAGGGACACTTTCTCGACTGCGCCTTGGACAGGCCCTGCACCGGAGTACCCCGCGGACGGCTGCAGGCGAAATTCAGGAACGCCGTCGTAAGCCAGGGAAACCTGTGGCGCGACAGAGGTGAACCCGGACGTGCCATGGCATGCTTCCAGCGGGGCGTGGACCTGGATCATCTGGCAGAGGAGTTGTACCGCAACCTTATGGAATGCTACCTGGCTGCGGGTCTGCGGGGAGAACTGCTCAGCACCTTCCAGCGCTGCCGGGATGCCCTGGCTCTCCATGGGCTTTCCCCTGCCCCGGAAACCGTGGCGCTCTACCGGGAAGCGCTGCGCTGATCCTCCCCTGCCGGTAACGCTCCCCATACCGGCGCATGATTTCCCCCGATTCGTACCCAATCCGTAACCACCCGCAGGCTATCCTCCCCCTGCTGATCATCCCCCAACGGTGACCCCCCTGAGGAAACGCCATGTGCCACACAGTCATGCTGGTCGATAACGAAACGATCATTCGCGATATCCTGCGCAGAATCCTGGAACATGACGGTTACACCGTGGTTGCCGAGGCACGCTGCGGTAACGAGGCGGTGGAGATGTTCCTCAGGCACCGCCCGGATATCACCATCATGGATCATGCCATGCCCGGCAAGGACGGTATAACGGCCATCCGTGAAATCGTCCAGCTGGACCGGGACGCGAAGCTGATCATGTGCAGCGCCTGCGCCAGAGGGGTGATCGAACAACCGGCTCTCACTGCCGGTGTCCAGGATTTCATCCCCAAGCCGTTCACGGTGAAAGACGTGCTGGAGGTGGTCGGCCGCATTTCCGGACTCTGTTGAGCCCGCCTCCCCTCCCCCGTTGCCAGGACAGCCGCTCGCTGCGCCGGCAATGGCACGATACCGCTCCGTTCCCTCCCGATCACCCCCTGGCCAGCGGGCTGGCAGCCACCAACCAGCGGGTCAGGGCTTCGATCTCGGCCACGACCCCCCTGTCCATCTTCCGGACCCAGCGCCGGGGAACAGCCTCCATGCCGTAGTAGGCCCCGGCCAGCATACCGCAGATGGCACCGGTGGTATCGGCATCCCCCCCCTGATTGACGGTTCCCACCAGGCATTCCTCGAAACTCCTCCCCCTGAAGAACCAGTGAAAGACCGTTTGCATGGTATCGACCACGTAACCGCTGGCCAGACCACGATAGGTCTGAAATGAAAACGAGGGGAAGCGGGTCACCAGGCCGTCGGCTTCCCGCCGCAAGCGCGTCTTTGCATGGCCGCACAGAGCCTGGTGCAGCATGCGGCCGACGCAGAGGCAGGCGGCATCGGACAGGGGGTTGTTGTGGGTCAGGCGAGCCTGCTCCAGTACGCAGTTCCGCAAGAGCGCTTCATCCCCCAGGGAGAAGAGCGCCGCCGGCAGGAGCCGCATGACGGCGCCATTGCCCGCATCCCACTGGTTGGGCGGCGCCTCCAGGGTCCCGTTGAGCATGAAGGCACGAATCCCCTTGCGGCAGGTATCGCCGCAATCCACCGGTCGGGACTTCAGCCAGGCGGCAAAATTGGCCGCGATCCGCTCCAGCGACCATCCCTGGGCCTGGACGATCGCCCGCGCGATGCAGAGTGCCATCTCCGTATCATCGGTGACCTGGCCCGGCCTGAGGCGCAGCCAGCCGCCACCGGTTATATCCCTGAACACCCCGTATTTGTCCCTGATCTCCGTGGCGGTCATGAACTCAAGCGTGGCGCCCAAGGCATCGCCGATGGCCATGCCGATGAAGGCGGCCCGTGCCCGTTCATGGATGTCGTTCAGGTCGTACTGCTGAAACATGGCAGGTATCCTCGATGGCCGAAACGGCCCCTCTGTTGAAAAACCGCGGCTCTACGGAACGGTGACACATGCAAGAAGCACTCCCGCCAAATTGTCGCATGCCGCTGAACAGGACCAGAGCAGCGACATCACGGGCACGCGAAGGGAGGCGTCACAGGGCCAGGAATGAAGCATGGGATTCGTGCTCCCCTGGCATACTTGCATCTTTTTTAGGCACAAGCAGACCAAAGAGGAGGGGCCGGCAGCATGATATCCCAACGTAGACGGGCATCCATCCATGGCATATCCACGCACCACGCAGGGCAACGCACAAATTGGCCCGTTCCATGCAAAACAGACTGCGACCGGCGGCCCCGACACGAGGGAGGCCGCACCAGATGTTTTCCACACGGCAACGAAGCCCGCGGGATTTCTCCGCGGGCTTTTTGCATCTGAAAGGAGCGAACCATGGCACAGACATGCGACATGAACAAAAGAATCCAGGGGCATCCCTGTTTTGGCGGCAATCACCACAAAAACGGCAGAATGCATCTGGCGGTGGCGCCAGCCTGCAACATCAAATGCGGCTACTGTACCCGCAAGCACGACTGCGCCAACGAATCCAGGCCGGGCGTTACCAGCAGGCTGCTGACGCCGCCGGAGGCACTGGAGAAGGTGCGGGAGGTCATGGCCAGTCCGGTGGTGGGGCCGATCATCAAGGTCATCGGCATCGCCGGCCCCGGAGACCCCCTGGCCAACGAGGAGACCTTCCAGACCTTCGAGCTGATCCGCGAGGAATTTCCCCATCTGATGCTCTGCATGAGTACCAACGGCCTGCTGCTGCCCCAATCCATCGACCGGCTGCACGGGATGGGGCTGCACAGCCTGACCGTAACCATCAACGCAGTCGACGCGCAGACGGCCGCCCGCATTTACAGCCATATCATCTACCAGGGCAGGCGTTACAACGGCGTTGAGGGAGCCTCCATCCTGATCGCCAACCAGTTCGAGGGGCTCAGGCGAGCCGCGGAGCTGGGCATGACCGTCAAGGTAAATACCGTTCTCGTGCCCGGAATCAACGACAGCCAGATTCCGCTGATCGCCGCCCGCGCCAAGGAACTGGGGGCCTTCGTGATGAACATCATGCCGCTGATCCCCCAGGCGGAGCTGGCTCACATCGAGCGCCCTTCGGATGAGCGGATGGCCGCCGTCAGAAAAGCCAACGAAGGGATCATCGGCCAGTTCAGCCACTGCAAGCAGTGCCGGGCCGATGCCATCGGGCTGATCGGCCAAGACCTGACGACCGGCACATCGGCCTGTTCCATGCCAACGGAGGCCGGCCCGTCGGTCGGCCTCTGAGCAGAGGCGAAGCACAGGTGAAGAAACGCATGAGACCTGAGCCGTTTGCGATACACGACATCGACAGCCTGCTGAACCTGGCGCGCGCCGAAGGATGGGTGACTGAACAACGTGAGCTGGAGTTCCTGGTGAGGACCTTTCCCCAAGGCTGTTTCTGCCTGCGGGACGACCGGGGTCGCGCCGCCGGTTTCGTAACCAGCCTGCGGCACGACCGCAGCGGATGGATCGGTAACCTGATCGTCAGGCCGGACCTGCGCGGCACCGGGAAGGGGAGGGATCTGCTGCGCTCGGCCCTGACGGCGCTGGACGAGGCAGGCTGCCGGACCGTCTGGCTGACCGCCTCGGAGATGGGCAGGCCGCTGTACGAACGGCACGGTTTTCGGGCAGTGGACGATGTGGTTCGCCGGGTTCGTCCGGCCGGACGTCCGATCGCATCCGCCGGCCCCGGAGACCGGGGCAGCTTCGGCGAAAAACTCGATGCGCTCTGCTGGGGCGACCGGCGGAAGCGCCTGCTGGCTTGGGCAGGGAGGCAGGGTGAAACGATTTCGGAAGGGGGAAGCTGCGCCATCCTGCGGGATCTGGGCGCGTCGTTTCAGCTGGGCCCCTGGAGCGCTCGGGACCGGGACAGTGCACGACGGGTGCTCGCCACGGCCCTGAATCGGGTGCCGGAGGAGCGGGAGCTCATCTGCGACACGCCGCTCTCAAACCGGAGCTGTGCCGAGCTGATGGAAGAGGGGGGATTCGCCGTCAGGGGGAGGACGCTGCTCATGTGGCGCGGTATCCGGCCAGACTACCGGCCGGAACTGCTCTATGCCCTGGCCACCCTGGGAAGCAGCGGCTGAGTCCGGAGTTCCGCTGTCTCGTCCGGTGGTTGGGACAGGCAGACACAACGTTCCGGCGCGTCCTGGTCCGACATACGCGAAAATAATGCGTGCCCCCTGGCCGTGGCGCCAGGGGGCACGAAAATCGCATGAAACCACCGCGGGCAGACTGCCCGCGACAACTTCTCAGGCGTTCTTGAACCAGGCCGCCGTCTGTTCCAGGTCGGCGGACAACCTGGACAGCATCCTGGCAGATTCTTCGATCTGCTCCGCCGAAGCCTCGGTGGCCTTGGTCCCGTTGGCGATCTTCTCCACATTCATGGAAACCTCCGCCGTGACGGCCGACTGCTCTTCCGTTGCCGTGGCAATCCTGCTGACCATGTCCATGCTGTTAGTGGATGCGGCGACAATGTGCTCCAGCGCTTCGCTGGCATCGCCCGCCCTGACCAGCCCGCCGTCGGCGTCCCTTCTGCTGGCAGCCATGCTGGCCACGGCATGCTCCGTATCCACCTGAATCCCCTTGATCATCCTGCTGATCTCCTGGGTCGCCTTAGCGGTCCGCTCCGCCAGGGCGCGCACCTCGTCCGCCACGACCGCGAAACCGCGACCGTGTTCGCCGGCCCGGGCCGCCTCGATGGCCGCATTGAGCGCAAGCAGGTTGGTCTGGTCGGCCACGTCCTCAATGGTGGCAACGATATTGCCGATTTCGGCGCTGGAATCGCCCAGTTTTTCAATGGTAGCAGAGGACTCCTGAACCGAACGGACGATCTTGTTCATCTCATCCACGACCCCGGCAACCGCCGCCATACCATTGTTGGCCGCCTCGTTGGTTTCCCGGGCGGCGCTGGCTGCCTGCTCGGCATTTCCGGCGATATCCTGCAACGTCTGCGACATCTCCAGAGAGGCGTTGGCCACCTGGTCCGTCTGGGAGGTCTGGGCATGAGCGTTCTCGTTCATCGCGTGCGTGGTCGTCTGGAGCTCCTGAGACTTGCTCGTCAGGGTATGGGTCAGGTTGTTGATGTCGCCCGAAACGGCGCGAAGCCTCTCGATGATGGTCTTCATGGCGAGGAAGAGCTTGCCGATCTCTTCATTGCTTTTGACGACGATGTTCTGGGTCAAATCCCCCTGGGCAATCCGCTCCAGGGCTATCAAGGCGTACCAGAGCGACTTGCAGACCACGGTCCTGACGGTGAAATGGGCCAGCCAGGAGCAGAGCACGATGCCGGCCAGCAGTATGCCGATGGAGAGATTGCGGAACAGGGCGAACATGCCCATCCCCTGGGCGATGCGCTGGGGAGCGACCTGGTACTGCTGTGCCAGGTCCCGCAGAAACTGCTCGCCGCACCACGCCTGGTACAGGGAGAGGACGCCCAGACAGACGGAGCAGAGCATCACGATGGAGATGGTCAGAAACATCTTCGTTGCCAGGGTCCTGCCGTAAAACCACGATTTCAGCATAGCCATACTCTCCTTCTTGCGGTGAAATGCCACGATATCACTGGCGTAGTCATAAATCCTTTTCGACACATATTCAAGTTTATATCCACATCACACACAAAAACACGAACGTCATGCCCGGTTCCGCCCCTCATCCCGGCAGCAGCGTCGGGAATCCATGGGCCGTTGCCGGTCCACGTCGGCACTCGCGTCAGAGCAGGATTCCGGAATGGTACGCCCCGTGCATGGTGCGGACAGATTCGGCATCCGGCAACGGCAGTGCCGCGGAAACATGGCGGCAACGTTGCCCATTCTGGAGGCAGCAATGACGGAACCAGCACTGGATACGGGCATTACGATAGACGATACCACATTACGGGATGGCGAACAGACCGCCGGAGTCGTTTTCAGCAGGCAGGACAAGATCAGGATCGCCCGCATGCTCGATTCCATCGGTGTTCGGGAGATCGAGTGCGGAATTCCTGCCATGGGACGGGAAGAGCGCGCCGGGATCAGGGCACTGGTGGATCTGGGGCTGAACGCCCGCCTGATCGCCTGGAATCGGGCAGTGATCCCCGATATCCAGGCCAGCATCGACTGCGGAGTAGCGGCCGTGGACATCTCCCTGCCGGTATCGGACATTATGATCCACGGAAAAATCCGCAGGAATCGAGACTGGGTCAAGGAACAGCTCAAGCTGGCGCTCGATTTCGCCAAGCGGCACGACCTGTACGTGTCGGTGGGGGGCGAGGACGCCAGCCGCGCGGACCATGGCTTTCTGGAGGAGATGATGCGCATAACCCTGGAGATGGGGGGAGATCGTTTCCGTTTCTGCGACACCCTGGGAATCCTCGACCCTTTCGGCATGTACGACAGGATCCGCGCCCTGCGCGAGGCTCTGCCGCACCTCCCCATCGAGGTGCATGCCCACAACGACTTCGGCATGGCCACCGCCAACACTATCGCCGGTATCCGCGCCGGCGCCGCCTTTGCCAATACCACCGTCAACGGCCTGGGAGAGCGGGCAGGCAACGCGGCCCTGGAGGAGGTTGTCATGGGGCTCAGGCATGCCTGCTCTCTGGAGACCGGCATCGCCAGCCACCGTTTCCGCGAGCTGTCGCTGCTCGTATCCCGGGCATCCCGCCGCCCCCTGCCCCCCTGGAAGGCGGTGGTGGGGGAGTCGGTCTTTGCCCACGAGTCAGGCCTGCACACCGACGGGGTGCTTAAAAATCCGGCAAACTACGAGGGATTCGACCCGGCAGAGGTGGGCTTGAGCCGCAGTATCGTCGTCGGCAAGCACTCCGGAAGCAGCGGCCTGATCGACCGCTACCGCGCCATGGGGATCGCCGTCAGCCGTTCCGAAGCGATTCACCTGGTGGATAGGGTCAGGAAAGTCGCCCAGAGGACCAGACGTCCGCTCACCAACGAGCAACTGCTCAGGCTGTACGACGGCAGGGGGACTGAAATCCCAGAGAGCAGCTCCCGTGCCTGCCAGGGGTAATTATGCACAATAATCATGCAAGGCCATGCCCGCAGGCAAGCTTTCCGCGAACCGACCAGAACAAAATGTTGCAATATCAGTAAGTTACGACTTGGCACAGGCAATGCATTACTACTGACAACAGCAAGAAAGGGATCGGCAAAGGCGCCGCCATTCAGAGGAATGGGGCGCCTTTTTTATTTGCCCCGCAGCAACCAACAGGCCCACAGATTGGTGGGCGAAAGGAGCTTCACATGAGACAGATCGCAATTTACGGAAAAGGTGGCATCGGCAAATCAACAACGACCCAGAACACGGTAGCGGGTCTTGCGTCACTGGGCAAGAAAGTCATGATCGTCGGCTGTGACCCCAAGGCAGACTCCACCCGTTTGATACTTCACGCCAAGGCTCAGACAACGGTTATGGATCTGGTGCGGGAGAGGGGTACGGTGGAGGACCTGGAGCTGGAAGATGTTCTCAAGGTCGGCTACGGCGACGTGAAGTGCGTTGAGTCCGGCGGCCCTGAACCGGGTGTCGGCTGCGCCGGCCGTGGAGTCATCACCGCCATCAACTTCCTGGAGGAGAACGGAGCCTATACCGATGATCTGGAGTTCGTATTCTACGATGTTCTGGGCGATGTTGTCTGCGGCGGGTTCGCCATGCCGATCCGCGAGGGGAAGGCGGAAGAGATCTACATTGTTTGTTCCGGCGAGATGATGGCCATGTACGCCGCCAACAACATCTCCAAGGGTATCCTCAAATACGCCTCATCCGGCAAGGTACGCCTGGCCGGACTGATCTGCAATGCCAGGAAGACCGACAAGGAGTTCGAACTGGTCAGCGCACTGGCCGCAAAACTGGGCACCCAGATGATTCACTACGTGCCCCGCGACAACCAGGTCCAGAGGGCCGAGATGCGCCGGATGACCGTCATCGAATACTCTCCCGAGCATCCCCAGGCCAACGAGTACCGGGAGCTGGCCAGGAAGATTTCCGAGAACAAGATGCTGGTTGTGCCCACCCCCCTGACCATGGATGAACTGGAAGAGCTGATGATGGAGTTCGGGATCATGGAAGCGGAAGACGAGTCGATCGTCGGCAAGGCAGAGGTTGCCGCGTAAGCAATCGTCGGGAAAGAACATGGGGCGCGGATACTGGGAACGACACAACAACTCCGCGCCCCTCGTCTATCAACGTGAGTGAACTGCGCGTACCATTGGAAATACGCACAAAAAATTAATTGGTTACATACCAATCACAAGGAGTACCCAATGTCATCGACAGCGAGAAAAATAGAAGGAATCACCAAGGAATCCACCCAGGAGATGATCGACAAGGCGCTGGAAGCCTATCCCGAAAAGGGGAGAAAGAAGCGTGCCCCCCATCTGGCGCCAAACGACCCGGGTGCAAGCTCGGCCTGCGTCAAGTCCAACCGCAAGACCGTGCCGGGTGTGATGAGCGCCCGCGGCTGCGCCTATGCCGGCGCCAAGGGTGTGGTCTGGGGCCCGATTCGCGACATGGTGCATGTCTCCCACGGCCCGGTGGGATGCGGCTGGTACTCCTGGGGTACCCGGCGCAACATGATGACCGGCATCACCGGCGTCAGCAACTTCGCCATGCAGTTCACCTCCGACTTCCAGGAGAAGGACATCGTCTACGGTGGCGACAAGAAGCTGAAGCAGCTTCTGAGCGAGACCAAGGAACTCTTTCCCCTGGCCAAAGGAATTTCGGTGCTGTCCGAATGCCCGGTTGGCCTGATCGGCGACGACATCAACAACGTTGCCCGCCAGGCGGTCAAGGAACTAGATATGCCCATCATCCCCTGCAACTGCGAGGGGTTCCGCGGTGTATCCCAGTCCCTGGGGCACCACATCTCCAACGATACCATTCGCGACCACATCATCGGCACCCGCGAATTCGCCGAGCCCGAGACCCCCTATGACATCGCCCTGATCGGGGAATACAACATCGGCGGCGATGCCTGGTCGGTCAAGCCGATGCTGGAGGAGATCGGGCTCAACGTCAAGGCTGTCTGGACCGGCGACGGCCAGCTGGAGCACATCGCCGCCACCCACAAGGTCAAGCTGAACCTGATCCACTGCTACCGATCCATGAACTACATGTGCAAGGTCATGGAGGAGAAGTACGGCATCCCCTGGCTGGAGATCAACTTCTTCGGCCCCAGCAAGATCAGGGAGAGTCTGCGCAAGATCGCCGCACTGTTCGACGACACCATCAAGGAGAACGTGGAGAAGGTCATCGCCAAATACGACCCCATGATGCAGGCCGTGATCGACGAATACCGCCCCCGCCTGGAGGGCAAGAAGGTCATGCTGTATGTGGGCGGCCTGCGCCCCCGCCACACGGTCAGCGCCTATGAGGAACTGGGTATGGACGTGGTCGGTTCAGGCTACGAATTCGCCCACGGCGACGACTACGAGCGCACCAGCGCCGAGATGCCCGAGGCAACGGTGATCTACGACGACGTGTCCGAGTACGAACTGGAGGAGTTCGTCCACAAGCTGCGGCCCGACCTGGTGGGGAGCGGCATCAAGGAAAAATACCTGTTGCAGAAGATGGGGATACCGTTCCGCCAGATGCATAGCTGGGACTACTCCGGCCCCTATGAGGGATATAAAGGCTTTGAAGTTTTCGCGCGGGACATCGATATGGCGGTGAACAGCCCGACGTGGAAATTCGTCAAGAGCCCGTTCTGAAGCTGGTGAGAAGTGATGTGTGAAGCGTCACGGGGAAATCCCCGTTTAACCGCCTCACTCCTCGCCCATCACCCTCACATTTCATATTCCGACCGTGGAACGGATTGGTTCCCGGCGTACAAAGGAGAAAACCATGAGCGCAGATGCCGCTGTCAAATATGTTACCGAAATAACCCCTGAGGATGAATCGCGAGTCGCGGAATGGATCAACACCGAGGAGTACAAGGAGAAGAACTTCGCCCGCCAGGCCCTGGTGATCAACCCGGCTCACACCTGCCAGCCCCTGGGTGCCGAGCTGGTGGCCCACGCCTTCGAGGGAACCCTGCCGTTCGTGCATGGATCACAGGGGTGCGCCTCCTACTACCGTAGCACCCTGAACCGGCATTTCCGCGAACCAGCTCCCGCAGTGTCCGATGCCATGACCGAGGACGGCGCGGTGTTCGGCGGCCAGAACAACCTGCATGAGGCGCTGGAAAACGCCTATGCGCTGTACAAGCCGAAGATGATCGGGATCTTCACCTCCTGCATGCCAGAGGTCATCGGCGACGACCTGACCGCCTTCATCAAGAATGCCCGTCAGAAGGGGTTCATCCCCCAGGATTTTCCCGTAGCCTACGCCAACACGCCCAGCTTCAACGGCTCCCATATCCACGGCTACGACTCCATGCTGCTCTCCATGCTCCAGACCCTGACCGAGGGGAAACGGATGGAGGGGCGCTGCACCGGCAAGCTTAACCTGATCCCTGGCTGTGACTTCAACACCGGCAACTACCGTGAATACAAGCGCATCCTGAAGGAGTTCGGCATCCCCGCTACCGTGCTGGCCGACATCTCCGATGTGTTCGACTCCCCCCTGGACGGCACCTACCGCCTCTACCCGGGCGGCACCAAACTGGAGGACGCGGCCGACTCCATTAACGGCAAGGTAACCATGACCCTGGGCAAATACGCCACAACCAGGACCTTTAGCTGGATTAAAGACAACTACACCGGAGAACACCTCTCCTTGCCGACCCCCTTCGGTATCGAGAAGAGCGACGCCTTCATGATGAAGCTATCCGAACTGTTCGACAAACCGGTTCCCGAATCCCTGAAGGCCGAGCGGGGCAGGGCGGTGGACGCCATGACCGACGCCCACCAGTACATCCATAACAAGAAGTTCGCCGTCTACGGCGACCCCGACTACCTGCTGGGCTATGTCTCCTTCCTGCTGGAAATGGGCGCACAGCCATACCACATCCTCTGCAGCAAGGGGAGCAAGAAGCTGGAAAAGGATATCCAGGCGCTATTGGACAGTTCGCTCTACGGCAAGGATGGAAAGATCTACATGAACCGCGACCTGTGGCACCTGCGCAGCCTGGTCATGACCGATCCGGTGGACGCCATCATCGGCGATACCCACGGCAAGTTCATTGCCCGCGACGCCAAGATCCCGCTGTTCCGCTTCGGGTTCCCGATCTTCGACCGGGTCAACCTGCACCGCTACCCGCTGATCGGCTACCAGGGTGTGATCAACATGGTCACCACCATCTGCAACAAGTTCATCGACATCACCGATGACACCTGCGACGACCGCCATTTCGAGATGATGCGGTAACCCATTGCAACAGGAATCCACCCGTGAGTTCCGCGCAATGCAAGAGAGGGGCACCCCATGGGGCGCCCCTCTCTCTGACAATCACCATGTTTCAGCATATCGCCTGGACCTAAACAAAGCCGTTGAAACTCAGATTCAAGGAAAAATTACGGCAAACCAGGCAAACCTGACGCATCGCCATTCATCACCAGGGTAGCTGCTTTGTTGGCATACATCATACCGATATATCAGTATCTATCGTATCCATCCGTGGCTGACTGCCGTTTTCAGGAAAAAGACGTTTCCCTAGCCTGAAGGGGAGGGCCGCATACCTCAACGCCCGTTCCCGCGACATGACGGACAGACAGGGGATGCAGCGCACGCAGGACCAGCCGGAAAAGCGCCGGATCAGCAGGTTGCGTGGGCTCTTCTCCGGCCGCGGAACCTGGCGCAGTCCATCCCCACAACAGCCATTCCTCTCCTCCCTTCGGAGCGTTTCCCCCGGTGGAAACGCCTGAGTCCCATGCAGCGGCGCACAAATCTCCTCACCCCCTGGCGACAGTCCAGCCACGAGATGTATCCACCATACACAACGACAAGCAGCCCCATCAGCACGATCGGTTCCACGCTCTCCCCCTCTGTTCCTGTTTTGAGACAGGATAGCACAGGGGTATGACAGAATATGTCCTATTGAGGAGTGGCAGGGACAGGGGGGGGGGAAAGTTTGTCCGGCTCGCCCCGCTCCCCTTCGTTGGAAAGCATGACCAGGTCAACGCGGCGGTTTTTTGCCCGTCCCTCGGGTGTGGCGTTGTCGGCCATGGGGCGGAACTCACCGTAGCCGGCGGCGGAGATCGCGCCCGGATCCACGTCGAAGTTCCTGATGAGGTACTTGAGACCGTTCACGGCGCGGGCGGTGGAGAGTTCCCAGTTGGAGGGGAACTGGGAGGTGCTGATGGGGACGTTGTCGGTATGCCCTTCCAGGCGCAGCGGGTTGTTGTACTGGGTCATCACCTCGGCGATGGTGTTGACCAGCTCATAGGCGCTGGGTTTGAGCTGGGCCTGGCCGGAATCGAAGAAGCCGGCCTCTTTGAGGCTGACGATCAGGCCACGGCGGGTGATGATCAGGTTGACCTTGTTCTGGGCACCCTGTTTGACCAGATACGCCTCGATGGACGACTTGATCTGACGAAAATCCTTATCCGTGGCCCGGATCTTGCCCATGCCGCGCGCACCCGACCGGCTGCCGGGCAGGACCGAGACGTCCGGCCTGATGCTGGGAGCGATGCTCAGTTGGCTGGAAGGTATCACGTTCATCCGGGGTGAGGGGGCGCCGGCTTGGACCATGCCGAAAGATTGCTGGATGGACTGCATCACCTCTTCAGCCTTTTTCTTGTCGCTCTGGGACATGGCGTAGAGGGTGACGAACACCGCGAAGAGCAGGGTGATGAAGTCGGCGTAGGAAACCAGCCAGCGTTCGTGGTTGACATGCTTTTCCGGTTCTTTCTTCCGTGCCATGGCTGATCAGTGCTCCCCTCCCGCGAAGGCCTTCAGCTTCTGTTCGATGAAGTGCGGGTTCTCGCCGTTCTGGATGGCGATCAGCCCCTCCAGGATCATGACGCGGCGCAGGACCTCTTCCTTCATGCGAATCTTGAGCTTGGTGCCGATGGGGAGACAGATGATGTTGGCCACCATCAGGCCGTAGATGGTGGCCACGAAGGCCACCGCGATGCCGGCACCCAGCTTCGAGGTGTCGGACAGGTTGCTCATGACGTGGATCAGCCCCAGCACGGCCCCGATGATACCGATGGTGGGGGCAAAGCCACCCGCGGCCTCGTAGAACTCAACGCTGTGCTTGGTGTGATCCTCGAAAGCGGTGATGTCCGCCTCCAGGGTTTCCCGCAATTTTTGGGGATCGATGCCGTCCACCACCAGGGAGATGCCCTTCTTGATGAAGGGATCGCGGGCCGATTGGGCCTCCTGCTCCAGGGAAATCAGGCCGTTGCGACGCGCCTTGGTGGCGTAGTTGATGATGTCCTTGACCACTGCCTCATGATCCACTTTCACCGGCAGAAAGGCGATCTTGACGCTCTTGAAGGCCTGAATGATGGCAGGGAGCGGAAAGCAGACGAACGTAGCGCCGAAGGTGCCGCCAAGTACGATCAGGGCCGCGGTCGGCTGAATCAGGGCGGACAAATGCAGTCCTTCCAGAACAGCGCCACCGAAAACAGCGCCAAACCCCATTACCAAACCAATGATGGTTGCTAAATCCATATCTTTAGAAATCCCGGGTGTGAGGTTGTGCAGCGGTCCGCACACTGCCGTCAAGGGGCATGACCTGGCGGTTCAGGGTCGCGCTGCGAAAGAGCGCCTTCCTCTGGGTGATGCGGCGCCGCCTGCCGGTCGTCCCCCCCGACCGTCGGATAATGCGGGAACGAAAGGAGACGATCTTGTCGATGATGGCCCTGGCCGACTCCTTGACTATGAAGTGATGACCGTTGAACAGGGTAATGACCGTATCGGGCGTCTCCTCAATACTGACGATGTGATCCGGATTAATATAAAACAACTGTTTGTCCATGCGGGTCAGGAAAATCATGTCATCACCAGGAAAGCGTATGTTATGCCACAGTCTCTATAAATAGGAAACAATCCGCAAGGTCAAGCGTTTTTTGACGTCAGCAACGCCGTTTTCAGAGCATGGCATCAATGGCGTCGAAGTCAATGTACCGCTCCGCGATCGTATTGATCAGGTCGATCTTCTCCCGGTCATCGGGACCGATCTTGGAGACAAACTCCCGCAGGCGGATGAACACCTCGGCCGACAGGTCGTGGACCCGGAAATAGGGTATGTTGCTGTCCTCCATGATCCTTTTGGTGATGGCGGACATGGGGGCATAGCCGCAGACAACGAGACCGGCCAGGCGTTTCTTGAAGTCGGGGATGTGATGCAGCGACGAGGCGGTCACCACCAGTTCATCGCGGGAACTGTTCACGACCAAAAGCGTCGACTCTCCCAAGAGGTCGATCACCCGCTGGCAGGAGGCCGAACCGAGCTGAATGGTATGGCAGATGCGGCTGCGGTCCTCCTGATCGCCCATGAGCGGCTGTCGCAACAGGTCCGAAACCTGGTGCAGGGTAGGATGGGCCAGGACGGGCAGGAAATCAAAGGCGGTGGTGATGCGCAGCCCCTCGGTGGCAAAGGCCTTGCGTATGTAGGAGAGGGAGCGTTCCTTCTTGTCCGGTTCCATCTTGTTGAGCATGATGCATTGGACTCTGGCCCGCGCCTCGCGGTACAGAGCCAGATTGAGCTGAACTTCGTCAATGACCCTGCCGATGCCGCAGCCGGTCACCAGCAGCACCGGAGCCCCGGCCATGGCCGCAATGGAGGCGTTGCTCACGCCCAGCACGGAACCGACGCCGGTATGGCCGGCCCCCTCGATGATCAGGAAATCGTGCCGTTTTTCCAGTTCGGCGATGGACTCCAGGATGGTCCGGCGGGGATAGTCGGGGGGGATCTGGCCGTCCAGGAAACGCCGCGTGCTTCCCGAAGAGAGGGTCATGGGGGACATCAGCCCCAGGTCCTCGTCCAGATGGAAGACGCTGGCGATCAGGGTCGCATCGATATCCATGCAGACCCCACGGTACTCCACGCATTTGGGACCGATGGGCTTGACGTAGCCGACCCGGCGGTATTTCTTCGCCGCCAGGTGCATCAGGGAAAGACTGATGGTGGTTTTTCCGCAGTGCTGGCCGGTTGCGCCGATGAACAGTTTCTTGCACATGGGTCGTTTCCTCGTCAGGGGAAGAGGGAGCGCCGGCACCGTTGCCCGCCGGCCAGGAGGCGGAGGATACGCGCGCCCGCGCCCCTTCGTACGCCATAACCATCAATAAACAGTATAAAAATGCCACGACTATATCACACATCAGCCCAGGACAGGAGCCTTTTTATTAAAGAGGCGGCCCGGCGGCCAGGTACGGATAAATTCATTGACACCGGGGCGGCAATCATCTAGTTTGTGTCAAAAAACGCTGGGGGAGTTTCGACTGAGAGTGGCCGCTACCGGCCGCGACCCTTAGTACCTGATCCGGGTAATGCCGGCGGAGGGAAGCGCATGTTATCAACACCTACAAGCCGCTTCTGCGGTTTTTTTCGTTTCTGGAGCAGACCATGATCATAACCGTTAATGGGACATCGACTGAGGTGAGGGACGGCTGCGGCATCGGCGACCTGCTGGAGCAACTGGCAATCAGGCGGGACCGCGTTGCGGTGGAGGTCAACCGCGAGATCATCCCCAAGGCAGACCACGATACGCACCTCCTGGCCGCGGGAGATGAGGTGGAGATCGTGCAGTTCGTGGGCGGAGGCTAGGTCATCCGGCCGCCCATTTCCTTTTTGTGTCGTTCACCGGTATTCCGAAACAAGGAGAGAACAACTATGGCTGAAGACAAACTGGTTATCGCGGGGCGGGAATTCAACTCGCGCCTGATGGTGGGAACCGGCAAATACGCCAGTTTTCCGCAGATGGCCCAGGCACTTGAGGTTTCCGGTGCCGAAATCATCACTGTCGCCGTACGGCGGGTCAACATCTCCGACCGGAGCAAGGAATCGCTGCTGGACTACATCGACCCCGCAAAATACACCCTGCTCCCCAACACCGCCGGCTGCTACACCGCCGACGACGCGGTGCGCACCTGCCGTCTGGCCCGGGAAGCCGGCCTCTCCGATTTCGTCAAGCTGGAGGTGCTGGGCGACGAGAAAACCCTCTTCCCGGACAACGAAGAACTGCTCAAGGCCGCAAAAATCCTGATCAAGGACGGCTTTACCGTGCTCCCCTATTGCAGCGACGACGTGATCCTCTGCCGCAAGCTGGAAGATCTGGGGTGCGCCGCGGTCATGCCCCTGGGCGCTCCCATCGGCAGCGGCCTGGGTATCCGCAACCCCTACAACATCAGGATCATCCTGGAGAACGTCAAGGTGCCGGTCATCGTGGACGCCGGGGTCGGCTCCGCGTCCGACGCGGCCATCGCCATGGAGCTCGGCTGCGACGGCGTACTGATGAACACCGCCATCGCCGGCGCCCAGGATCCTATCGCCATGGCCGAAGCCATGAAACTGGCGGTCTCGGCCGGCCGCCTCTCCTACCGGGCCGGCCGCATCCCCCGCAAGCTGTACGCCAACGCATCCAGCCCCTTGGACGGGATGATCGGCTGATGCCGACCCTTTCCCGGGATGGGAAACGATCCCGACGGGTTGACTTCTCCCTCTGCCTGATCACCGACCGGCGCCAGACCGCCGGTCGGCCGCTTCTGGACGTGGTTGCCGCAGCCCTCAGGGGAGGGGTCAGGGCGGTACAGCTCAGGGAGAAGGACCTGCCCGACAACGAACTGCTTGAGTTGGCCCACGCCCTGCGGCTTCTAACCGCTGACCACAACGCCCGCCTTCTTATCAATCGCAGGATTGACATCTGCCGGGAGGTGGACGCCGACGGCGTCCAGCTGGGAATCGAAGGAGTCCCCATTCGCGAGGCGCGACGCCGCCTGGGTGAACACGCACTGATCGGCTACTCGGCCCACTCCGTGGAAGAAGCCGAAAATGCCGAAAACGACGGCGCGGACCTCGTCACCTTCAGCCCGGTATTTTTCACTCCTTCCAAGGCTCCCTTCGGCGAACCGGTGGGGGTGGAACGGCTGGGACAGGCCTGTGAAACCCTGACCATCCCGGTTTTCGCCCTGGGGGGGATCAAGACGGACACCATCGCCCCGGTCATGGCCGCCGGCTGTCGCGGCATTGCCCTGATTTCGGCCATCACCGCGGCGGCCGACCCCCAGGCAGAAACTGTTTCTCTACTTCAGACGATCGAGCAGTATGGCACCCTTTCCTGACGAACAGATCCATCCCGACCTCTGCATCAACTCCTATGGTCACTACCTGCGCCGCCGCTTCGGCTGCCGGGTCAGCAAGGTCAACGTGGACGGCGGCTTCACCTGCCCCAACCGCGACGGCAGCAGGGGTACCGGCGGCTGCGTCTACTGCAACAACGTCTCCTTCTCCCCCAAGGGGACCCAGCCCAAGATCCCCATCGAGGAACAGATGGCCCACGGCATGGCCTACCACCGCGGCCGCCTCGGCTCCCGGAAGTTCATCGTCTATTTCCAGAAGTACACCAACACCTACGCATCCCTGAAGGTGCTCGACGACCTCTACCACCGTGCCCTGGACCACCCGGACGTGCTGGGCATCTCCGTGGGCACCCGTCCCGACGCCCTTCCCGACGAAGCCCTGGACCTGCTGGCCGGGATCGCCCGCACGCGCTACGTCTGCCTGGAGTTGGGACTTCAGTCCATTAACGACGACATCCTGGCCGACATCAACCGCGGCCACACCCTGGAAGAGTATCTTGATACGGTCCGGCGGGCCTCGGGGCGGGGTTTCGACATCTGCACCCACCTGATCTACGGCTTCCCGGGCGAAACGCAGGAGGCGTTCCTGAAAAGCGCCGACCTGATCGCATCCCTTCCGGTGGACTCCGTCAAGCTGCACCAGCTCCATGCCGTGGAGGGAACCGAACTGGCGGAGCGCTACTTCCGCGGCGAATACCGTCCGCTGAAGATCGAGGAGTACGTGGCCACGGCCGCCGACTTCCTGGAGCGCCTCCCGAGCCGGGTGACGATCCAGCGCCTGTACGGCTCGGCCCCTCTGGACATCTGCGTCGCTCCCCGCTGGGGACTGAAGAACAACCAGATGTGGTACCGGGTGGTCAACGAGCTGAAGCGACGCGGCACCTGGCAGGGGGTCAGGGTGCCGCGGTCCGCGTCCTGACGGCAATAGGGGGCTGACACCCATCCCCGCGCTCCCGGCACATCATTGGAACTCCCGCCGGCCGGTTCGGCCAGGGTGCCCCACCGTCAATCAACGTTGTCTCTGAAAATCGCCTCGAACGCTCCGGCGTGCGCCCTGAAGACGTTCAGCACCCGAGGATCGAAATGCCCGGGCATGCTTCGGCCATCGCCGTCACTGATGATGCGGAAAGCCTCCCGGTGGGAGAGCGGACGTTTGTAAGGCCTCTGGCAGCGCAGGGCGTCGTACTGGTCCGCCAGCATGACGATCCTGGCCTCCAGCGGGATCTGTTCACCGCGCACCCCATGGGGATAGCCGCTCCCGTCCCAGCGCTCATGGTGGTTGAGCGCAATGGCAGCCGCCATCTGGAGCATGGGAAAGGATGAGCCGCGCAGGAACCGCTCCCCGATGACCGTGTGCTGTTTCATCACCTCGAATTCCTCGCTGGTGAGCCGCTCCCGTTTGTGAAGTATGGCGTCCGGGATGCCGATCTTGCCCACGTCATGCATTGCGCTGGCAATACGGATACTCTCGACGAATACCGCGTCCAGGCCCAACTTCCCTGCCAGCAGTTCCGCGTAGAGCCCGATGCGGGTGATATGCTTCCCCCGCTCCTCATCCTTTAACTCCGCCGCCGACGTCAGCCGGGCAACCGCCTCCATATTCATGCCCCTCAGCCGCTCCAGGGCATCGGCCAGTTCGGCCGAGCGTAGGGCCACCATCCGCTCCAGTTCTGCGCGGTACCCCTTCTCCATATCCTTGAGCCTTCGATACCTGATCCCCTTCTCCACGGCGTGCAGCAGATACTCGCTGGAAAACGGCTTGACGATGAAGTCATGGGCACCCTTCTTGATCGCCGAGACCGCCATATCGAACCCGGGGAAACCGGTGATGAGAATTACCGGGACCTCGGGGTTGTCGCGGTGGATCGCGTCCAGCACTTCCAGGCCGTTCATGCCGGGCATGTACACATCGACCAGATAGATATCGAAGTGAACGGCATCCCTGGCCTCAAGGGCGCTTTCTCCACGGTCAAAGGAGACCACGCGGTAACCGTCCCGGGAGAGGAACTCCTCGATCTGCCGCCGTATCAGCGGATCATCGTCGATGACGGCAACCAGCCCCTTGTCGACACGAATAAAACCAAACCTCCTGGGCATGCCCACAACCGGCGGCAGCTGATGTTGTGGTACCGGCAACGGGACTGTCGTGCGGCGTTTCCGGCCGGCACGCAGGGTAATACGAATCGCCAACGGATGGGTATCGGTGTACGTCTCGATTACTGGTGGGAAAACAGGAAGGAATAATGTAGGAAAAATCCTACAGGGAAAGACCGTTCTGGATGCAGTAATTGATGATATCGGCCGTGTTTTTGAGATGGAGCTTCTCCAGAACGCGGGCCCGGTAGGTGCTGACCGTTTTCACGCTCAGGGAGAGTTCCCGGGCTATCTCGGTCAGCGTCTTGCCCGCCGCCATCATACAGGCCAGCTGTTACTCCCGGTCCGAGAGGGAATGGTACAACATCTCCGGCTCGTCCCGGTCGCTGAGGGCATCGGCCAAGAGTTCGGCCTGGGAGAGGGTCACGTAACGACGGCCGGCCAGCACCTTTTCCATGGCCTCTTTCAGGACGGACGCCGCATCCCCCTTGTTTACGTAGCCGGCAGCGCCCGCCCGCAACGCTCTCACCGCATACTGTTCCTCCGGGTGGGTGCTCAGGATGATCACGGGCAGCCGGGGGTACTTCTGGTGCAGGACCTTGAGCACGCTCAAGCCGTTCAGGTCCGGCAATGAAATATCCAGCAGCAGCAGGTCATACGGGGTCGCGTCTGCCATCTCCAGAGTCTGCCTGCCGCTGGAGGCCTCGTGAAACTCCAGCGGCAGTTCCAGAATATCCTGCAAGACCCTGATCACCCCCTGCCTGACGATGGTGTGGTCATCGGAAATCAAGACCCGCTTCACAACGGCCGCTCCTCTTCCGGCAGGGGAATGGACAGGCGCAGCAGGGTACCGCCCCCTTCCGCGCCCCCGATTTCCAGCTGCCCCTTGCAGATCCGCGCGCGCTCCTGCATCCCCATCAGGCCGTAGGCCCGCGGCGACCCGATCTCTTCCGGCCGAATACCGCGGCCATTGTCGCCGATCTCCACCACCAGCTGACCGCTCCGGGTGCAGAGCGAAACGCTGACCTCCGTGGCATGGGCGTGGCGGAGAACATTGGTGAGCCCCTCCTGGACGATGCGCACCACGGCGGTAGACACCCCGGGGGCCAGGTGACCGATCTCCTCATTAAGCATCGCGAAACACTCGATGCCGCTGCGCCGCCTGAACTCAGCCACCTGCCAGTCGATGGCAGCGGCGAGCCCCAGGTTGTCCAGCAGCGGCGGACGCAGATCAGCGGCTATCCGCTGGATGCTTGAGGTCAACTGTTCGATGTGGGAATGCATCTCACTCACCCGCTCCAGCATCGGTCCGTCCGCCGGAAGCCGACGCTCGATCCACTCCAGGTCGAGCTTCAGCACGGTCAGGCTCTGCCCGATCTCGTCGTGAATGTCCCGTGCCATGGCCAACCGCTCCTGTTCCTGGACCGTCTGCAGATGTTCCCCCAGGGCCCGCAGTTTCCGGTTGAGGTCCAGCAGCTCCTCCTCGGACCGTTTCTGTTCAGTAACATCCCTGAACAACCCCTGCATGATGTTACGTTCCCCCACGCAGGTAACGGAGTGTTTGATGTGCACCGGTATTCTCCGGCCGCTCCTGGAGACGACAATCGCCTCGGCACTGTTCACCTCACGGTGCTGAGCAACGGTCCATCTGAACTGAGTAGCGAAATGGTCCGCCAGCTCAGGAGGATGCAGAAACGTCTGATGCTTGCCGATGATCTCTTCCCGCGGCAGCTCCAGCATCGCTTCGGCGGCCCGGTTGCAGTTGATCAGCACGCCGCTGTCGGCGTCGGCCCAGAAAATGGCGTCGGAAGCTCCCTCGAACGTCATTCTGAACTTCTCTTCGCTTTGCTGCAGCAGAAGTTCGGCCTGCCGGCGCTCACTGACGTCGCGGTTGATGCAGATGACCGAACTGATCGTATCTCTATCGGACAGGTCCGGAATCAGGTTGCATTCGTACGAAATCAGCCTGCCGTCCGGCGCGGGGTAACTGAATTCGATCTGCCGTGCCTGCCCGGTTTCCCACACCGAATTGAGCGCCCCATCCCACAGTTGCAGCAGATCCTCCGGCATGCCCAGCTCGCGGTTGGTCTTGCCGATGAAGGACTCCCGCGGCTGGCCGGTCACCCGTTCGATGCTGTCGTTAACGTAGAGATGGCGCAGCTGGCGGTCGAAACGCGCCACAACGATGTCGGGCAGCTTCGAGGCCAGAAAATGAAAGCTTTCCTCGCCACGCCTGCGATCTCCGATATCGATGATCGTGCCCGCGATGCGGGTCGGCCTGCCTTCCCGGTCGTACGCGATGGTCGTTCCCCGTCCCTCGACCAGCCTGACCGTACCGTTCCGGCAGATCATGCGGTACTCCATGACCGAGAGATCGCGCCTCCCCCGGATCTGCTCGCCGATGACACCGCAGACCCGCTCCCGGTCATCGGGATGAATGATCGACCTGAAAAAATCGCCGTCGAAAACGGTCTCTTCGGGAGCATAGCCAACCATCTGACAGTACCGGGGGCTCAGGTATGCCCGGTCGCTCGCCAGGTCCCACTCCCAGAACCCCTCCGTAGCCAGCTCCAGTATCAGCCTGTGGCGTTCATGCTCCGCAGTCAGATTTTGCTCCGCTGCCATGGCCTACTCCAGCGTGGGGATGTCAGCCCCCACGGCGAACCGCTTGATCTTGCGGGTGGTGGTCTTGGGAAACTCGTCCTCGCGCAGGGTGAACTTGCGCACCCGCTTGTAGTCGGCCAGGCCGGCGCAAGCGGCCTGAACCTCGCGCCGCAGCAGCGCCTCCACATCCTTCACGCTCATAGGGCAATCCCCGTTCTTCCGGCAGTGGTCCTCCAACGCTTCCTGATCGGGATAGATCATGGCGTGAACCTCCTCCTCAGCCGGACCAAGCCGGTGACCGTAGACCATCACTTCGGCGATGTAGGGGCTCTTGAGCAACTCCGCCTCCACCTCCTCGGGGTAGACGTTCTTGCCGTTGGGGGTGACGATCAGGTTCTTGACCCGGCCACAGATGGAAATAAAGCCGTCACCGTCCCTTCGCGCCAGGTCGCCGGTGCGATACCAGCCATCCTGCAGCACTTCGGCCGTAGCCTGGGGGTTGTTGTAGTACCCCAGCATGACGTTGGGACCTTTCACCACCAGCTCGCCCACCCCTTCCGGGTTGGGGGCGTCGATACGCAGCGACATGCAGCGCAGGGGGAGCCCCACGGTACCCGGCCGCCTGTGCCCCGGCTTCTCGGCACTGATCACCGGCGATGTCTCGGTAATGCCGTACCCCTGATAGATGTTCAGGCCGACCCTCTCCAGCCCCCGGGCGATGGCCGGATCCAGGGCCGCGCCGCCGCTGACGTAGATGGTGCCGCTGCCGAAGGTCCTGCGCACCCGGCAGCTGACCAGGCCACGCGTCAGGGGAAGGGCGAACAGGGTTCGCGACAGCCGTTTCGACTGGATGTTCTTCATGATCCGGTCCAGCAACATGCGGTACACGGCCGGAACCGCCAGAAAGAAGGTCGGTTTGACCTCGGCCAGGTTGTCCCCCAGCTTTTTCAGGGATTCGCAGAAGGTTACCCTGCCCCCCAGGGCCAGGGGGAGCAGCACGCCGCAGACCTGCTCGAAGACATGGTTGATGGGGAGAAAGGAGAGTGTGTGGATACTGCTGTCCAGCTGGAAGTGTTCAGCGGTCTCCAGAATGTTGGAGACGATGTTGGCGTGGCTGAGCATGGCCCCCTTGGAGCGGCCGGTGGTGCCGGAGGTGTAGAGGATCACCGCCGGGTCCCGGGACGTGCGCGGCTTTTCGGGAAGGGGGGCGCTGTGGCAAAGGGCCTCCAGGTCCAGCAGGCGTCCCTCCCGGATCATCCGGGCGCGGATCTCCTCAATGGCGGAGAAGGGGGATGCGCTCTCCCGCCGATCGCTCCCGGCGCAGGTCGGGGCACACAGCTGGTAGAAGCGGCTCGCCAGCTGCTCCAGGCGCCGGGCTCGTTCCCGCGGGATGGGTACCGAAACCGCCAGGTCACGCCACTCCGCCACCAGCTCCGCCAGAGCGCCGGCGACCAGCGAATCGCCCCCCCCCTCCGCGACGGGCGTCGTCAGGGTGACGATCCGTTCCAGCGTGACAATGTGGACCGCCGCATGCAGCAGCGTGTCCAGGCAGGGGGGTGAGCTGAACACCACCCGGGCGTGGCAGTTGGCCAGGATGTGGCGCAGCTCGGCGCTCTTCAGTTCCTTGTCAATGGGTACCACCACCCCGCCAGCCTTGAGGATACCCAGGTAGGCGATCACCCAGGCCGGCGAGGAGGGAGCCAACAGCGCCGCGTGATCTCCCGGCCGGAATCCGGACCGGATCAGTCCGGCCGCGATGCGGTCCGAACGTTCCCACAACGCCCCGTAGCTGATTTCCTTCCAGATGCCCCCCTCCCTGTGGCGCAGGGCAGGGCGGTCGCCGTTCAGGCGGCAGCTCTCCCTTATCAGTGAGTCGATGGTTTGCATGTCCCGCTCCGGATGATGAAATACCCCTCCCGATCAGAGCCGGCCGGGGACCTGACCAGGGGCGCCAGCCACCCCTCCGGCAGTGGTCCCCCGCGGCAGCCTCCAGCGAAGAGCGGGATGAAATGCGCATACTATCACGATCATTCGGCCGCTTGTCAAAGCCAAAAGCCGTTTCATACCGGAGAAAATGCTTTTGACAGCCGCCGGACAGTGCTATAGTGTCCGGTCGCAAATTACATGTACGCCTGCACGGCAGAGAGGGAGATACAGCATGTCCGACATCCGCGTCCGTTTCGCACCCAGCCCCACCGGCTACCTCCACGTGGGAGGAGCCCGCACGGCCCTGTTCAACTGGCTCCTGGCCAGGAGACAGGGGGGCACCTTCATCCTGCGCATCGAGGATACCGACGTGGAGCGATCCACCCAGGAGTCGGTGGATGCCATTCTGCAGGGGATGGAGTGGCTGGGACTGGACTGGGATGAGGGACCCTACTACCAGACCGACAACTTCCCGCTCTACAAGGAGTACGTTCAGAACCTCCTGGACCAGGGGAAGGCGTACCGCTGCTACTGCTCGGCAGAGGAACTGGAGGCCAAGCGCGAACTGGCCATGAAGGAGGGACGCAAGCCCAAGTACGACGGCACCTGTCGCGACCTGGCAGAACAGTCGGACGGCAGGCCCTACGTGGTTCGCTTCCGCGCCCCCCAGGACGGAGGGGCCACCTCCTTCGACGACCTGATCAAGGGGACCATCACCTTTCCCAACGACGAGCTGGACGATCTGATCATCCAGCGTAGCGACGGCACCCCCACCTACAACTTCTGCGTGGTGATCGACGACGCCATCATGAAGATCAGCACCGTCATCAGGGGCGACGACCATGTCAACAACACCCCGCGCCAGATCCAGCTCTACCAGGCCCTGGGTTTCCCGGTGCCGAAGTTCGCCCATGTGCCCATGATCCTGGGGAGCGACAAGGCCCGCCTCTCCAAGCGCCACGGCGCCACCAGCGTCATCGCCTACCGGGACATGGGGTTCCTCCCAGAAGCGCTGATGAATTACCTGGTGCGCCTGGGGTGGAGCCACGGCGACGACGAGATCTTCAGCCGCGACGAGATGGTGGCCAAGTTCGACATCTCCAGCGTGGGGCGCTCTCCCAGCGTCTTCAACCCGGACAAGCTCCTCTGGCTGAACGCCCACTACATCAAGACCGGCAATCCCCAACGGCTGGCGGACCTGTTGATTCCCTTCCTGAAGCAGCGTGGTGTTGATCCTGCCAACGGCGGTCCCGAGCTTTCGGAGGTGGTGAGGACCCTGCAGGAGCGAGCCCGCACCATGCTGGAGATGGCCGACTCGGCCCTGTTCTACTACCACGCCCCCGAGTCCTACGACAGGACCGCCCTGGACAAGTTCGAAACCGGGCACCTGCTGGCGGTCTACGCCACCGTGGCGGAGCGGCTCTCCTCGACCACGGCGTCCACGGCGGCCGAGTTCGACGCGCTCTTCAAAGAGATCTGCACCGGAAATAGCTGGAAGATGCCCCAGGTGGGGCAGCCGGTACGCATCGCCCTCTCCGGCGGCACCCACGCCCCGGGCATCGGCGAGATCATCGTCACCCTGGGAAAAGAGGAGACCATCCGGCGGATCGAAAGTGCGCGGGAGTTCGTGGAGAAGAGGTAGAAAACAGAAGAGCGGCGGCAACGCCGCTCTTTTCGCAACTAAAGAAATTTTGTCTCCCTCTTGCGCAACTTTCAAGACCTTCATCAGATGGAGTTATGGCAGGATTGATACTGGTGGCTAAGGAAACATATTATGACCCGTGAAGAATTGCTCCTACTGATAGCCGAAGTACAACAGACCAAGTGCGAGCTTGCTGATATCGAAGTCAAGTCTGCCCATGGTGGGACGCCGCGATTATTTGAATCGCTTTCTGCCTTTGCCAACCGCCCAGAAGGGGGAGTTATCCTTTTGGGGCTCGACGAAAACCGCAATTTTGAAATAGTGGGGGTCGGAAATGCTCACCGTTTACAGGAAGAAATTAGCCACCTTGCTTGGACGGAAATGGAGCCACAGATTAATCCTGAGTTTACAGTCGAGCAAATCGACAAAAAGACAGTGGTAGCACTTGAGGTTCATCCGCTTTCCTCCGACAAACGCCCCTGTTACTACAAAAAAGCTGGCCTCCAGAAGGGCTCGTATATCCGCGTCGGCAATACCAATCGTTCGATGACTGATTACGAGATATTTGGATATGTGAGCGCCCGGAACCAGCCAAAATTTGACGAGGAACCAATTGAAGGCACTACGCTGGACGACCTTGACAGTGAAAAATTGAATCTCTTTCTGGAAAAAGTCAGAAAAAGCCGTCCGAAAGCCACTTACCTGAAACAGCCTTCAGAACAAGTTCTAACTCACCTCAACATTGCCCGTTTTTCTAATGGCACACTCCGCCCTACTCTTGCCGGACTATTGGCCTTTGGACGCCACCCACAGACAGTTGAGCCACAGCTGGTTATCACATTTCTCCATTATTTTGGAACGACCGAAACCGAAAAGACTCCACGCGGCGAACGCTTCCTTGACAACAGAAAGTTTGAGGGAGCAATCCCTGAAATGGTTGAAGACGCGGTAAACCACGTGCTGGCGAGTATACGCAAAGGCAGCCTAATTGATGGTTTGTATCGCCGGGATATTCCCGAATATCCCGAAGAGGCCGTACGTGAAGCAATTGTCAATGCTGTTGCCCATCGGGATTACAGCAACTTTGCGCGCGGTAGTTATATCCAGATTCGTCTTTTTGCCGACCGATTAGAGGTTCAAAGCCCCGGCGGTCTTTATGGTACGGTGACGATCGAGACCCTGGAAGAAGAGCAGTCCACGCGTAATCGTACACTGGTTCGCCTGCTTGAGGACCTGCATCTGGTTGAAAACCGTGGCAGCGGCATCAAGGCAATTCTGAGCGCCATGAGCGCAGCAAATCTTGAGCCACCTCGGTTTGAGGACAGACGGAATTCGTTTCTGGTGACGATGCGTAATTTGACCTTAATGAGCACTGAGGCCATTGCCTGGCTCAATCGCTTTGCTGACAGAGAGCTTAATGACCGGCAGCGACTGGCATTAGTATATTTGCGTCACAATCAGCATATTACCAACTTCGACTACCAACGGCTTGCCCATGTGGATCCCGTAACGGCAACCAGAGAGCTTCGCGGCCTCGTACAATCGGGACTCACTTCGCAACACAGCTCCCGCCGCTGGACGCATTATACGCTGAACGTCCCAATTGAGGATAAAGTTGAAGCTTCCTTGCCTTTTCTGCCTGAAGACAGGGTCCTTGATTATGTGCGCAGGCATGGCTCGATATCACGAAAACTATGTGCTGATTTATTGAATCTCAAGGATAGTGCTGCACGAGAGATTCTCTCCCAGATGCGCAACAAGGAGTTGCTCAAATTGATCGGATATAAAAAGAGCAGCCGATACGTATTGCCGGAATAGAAAAGTACCGGTCCAAAAAAATCCAAAAAAATCCAAAAAAATCCAAAAACGCCATGTCCATCTTCACCCTGAAAACCGACTACACCCCCCGTGGCGACCAGCCAGGGGCCATCGCCGAACTGGTGGAAGGGATCGAGCGGGGCGACCGGCACCAGGTGCTCCTGGGGGTCACCGGCTCGGGCAAGACCTTCACCGTGGCCAACGTCATCGCCCAAACCGGCCGGCCGGCCCTGCTGCTGGCCCCCAACAAGACCCTGGCGGCCCAACTCTACGCCGAGATGAAGGAGCTCTTCCCGGACAACGCCGTGGAGTTCTTCGTCTCCTACTACGACTACTACCAGCCGGAAGCCTACATCCCCTCCAGCGACACCTTCATCGAGAAGGACTCGGCCATCAACGACGAGATCGACAAGATGCGCCACTCCGCCACCAGGAGCCTTCTCACCCGGCGGGACGTGATCATCGTGGCCTCGGTCTCCTGCATCTACGGCATCGGCTCGCCCGAAGCCTACGCCAGCCTGCACATCTTCTTTCGCCAGGGGGAGGAGTACGGCCGCGACACCCTCTTGCAGAAACTGGTGGCCATCCAGTACGAGCGCAACGATACCGATTTCCACCGCGGCACCTTCCGGGTGCGGGGGGACGTGGTGGAGGTCTTCCCGGCCTACGACAGCGACAAGGCGCTGCGCATCGAGTTCTTCGGCGACGAGGTGGAGAGTATCAGCGAAATTGACCCCCTGCGGGGGGCGGTGTTGCAGCGTTTGACGAAATGCGCCATCTACCCCGCCTCCCACTACGTGGCCACCCGCGAGACCCTGGAGCGGGCCGTGGAGCAGATCCGGGTGGATCTGGGGGAGCGCATCCGTTATTTCAGGGAGAACAACATGCTGCTGGAGGCCCAGCGCATCGAGCAGCGCACCTTCTTCGACATCGAGATGATGGAGGAGATGGGCTTCTGCCAGGGAATCGAGAACTACTCCCGCTACTTCGACGGCCGCGAGACGGGGGAGCCCCCCTACACCCTGATGGATTACTTCCCCGACGACTTCGTGCTCTACGTGGACGAGTCCCACATCAGCATCCCCCAGGTGGGGGGGATGTACCGGGGCGACCGGAGCCGCAAGGAGACCCTGGTGAACTACGGCTTCCGCCTGCCTGCGGCCCTGGACAACCGGCCGCTGAACTTCGCCGAGTTCGAGTCTCGCGTCCGGCAGGCGGTGTACGTCTCTGCCACCCCGGCCGACTACGAGATGGAGAAGAGCGGTGGCGTGTTCGTGGAGCAGGTCATCCGCCCCACCGGGCTTCTGGATCCGCTGATCGAGGTGCGGCCGGTGACGGCGGGCCGGCAAATCCCCCCCGGCCCCCCTTTATCAAAGGGGGGAGAAAACGACAAGTCCCCCATTGACACGACTAGAGGGACTTCGCCTGCGGATGAGTCGGGGGGGATGTACGGCCAGGTGGACGACCTGCTGCACGAGGTGCGCACAACCGTGGCCAAGGGGGAGCGGGTGCTGGTGACCACCCTGACCAAACGCATGGCCGAGGAGCTGACCGGCTACTACCAGGAACTGGGAGTGCGGGTCAGATACCTGCATTCGGACATCGATACCATCGAGCGGATCCAGATCCTCCGCGACCTGAGGATGGGGGAGTTCGACGTGCTGGTGGGGATCAACCTGCTGCGGGAGGGGCTGGACCTGCCGGAAGTGTCGCTGGTGGCCATCCTGGACGCGGACAAGGAGGGGTTCCTCAGGTCGGAGCGCTCCCTGATCCAGACCTGCGGCCGGGCCGCCCGCAACGTAAACGGCCGGGTGCTCATGTACGCCGACAGCGTCACCCGCTCCATGCAGATCTGCATCGACGAGACCCGGAGACGGCGGGAAAAGCAGCTGGCCTGGAATCATGAGCACGGCATCACCCCGGAGACGGTCAGGAAAAGTATGCCGGCCATCCTGGGTTCCATCGAGGAGAAGGACTACTATACCCCGCCGGTGCGTGCCGCCGAAACACCCGAAGAGTACGGGGTTGCGCCCAAGGACATTCCCAAACTGATCAGGAAGCTGCGCAAGGAGATGCTGGGAGCGGCCAAGGAGCTGGAGTTCGAGAAGGCGGCCGAACTGCGCGACCGGATCAAGACGCTGGAGGAGATGGAGCTGGCACTCCGCTGATGCTGTCACCCGAACGACTGACCGAACGGTACCATGCCTCGGGAGCGCTGGATACCGATACCATCACCGCCTTCCGCCGGGCGGTGTACGCCCACTACCGCGCCAACCCGCGCCCCATGCCCTGGCGCGAAACCAGCGACCCGTACCCTATCCTGGTATCGGAGGTCATGCTCCAGCAGACCCAGGTGGAGCGGGTCAGAGCCAAGTACGCCCGGTTCCTGGAGGTCTTTCCCACCGTTCGTCATCTGGCGGAGTCTCCCCTGGAGGAGCTGCTGCGGGTCTGGCAGGGGCTTGGCTACAACCGCCGCGCCATCGCCCTCAAGCGCTGCGCCGAAGAGATTGTCGCTACCCACGGGGGATCCTTTCCCGCCAGCATCCCCCAGCTGGAGTCTCTCCCCGGCATCGGCCCCTACACCGCCCGGGCCGTTGCGGCCTTCGCTTTCGGCGTGCCTGAGCCATTCATCGAGACCAACATCCGCACCGTCTTTCTCCACTTCTTCTTCCACGGCCACGACGGCGTCACCGACCGCCAGCTCATGCCGCTGGTAACGGCCACCCTTGACCGGTGCGATCCCCGCCACTGGTACTATGCTCTGATGGACTACGGCGTGATGCTCAAACGACTGCACCCCAACCCCAGCCGGCGCAGCCACCACCACGTGCGCCAGTCCCCCTTCAAGGGTTCCAACCGGGAACTGCGCAGCCGCCTGCTGCGGGCGGTCATGGAATGTCCCGGCATCCTGCCGAAGGAGCTGGCAACGATGCTGGAGGCGGAGAGAGGTGCGGTGGAGAGGAACCTGAAGGCCCTGGCTCAGGAGGGGTTCGTGGAACAGCGGGGTGAGGGGTTCGCGATCAGAGGGTGCACATGATCCGGCGCACCCGGTACTCCCCGCCGATGACCAGATATTCCCCCTCCCCCTTCATGATGCTCCCGGGGAGAAGATCGTTGAAGAAAAAGACCTTGCACAACGGCACCCGCAGCTCCCAAACGGTTGAACCGAACTCCCAGGCACGCTCTTCGTCGGAAGTACAGGAAACCAGGTTGTTCAGGCGCACGATCCGCTCCCTCAAGGAGAGTCGTTCCAGAAGCTGATGTTCTCCGGCATCGTTGGTGCCGCGAAAGAGCGGGATGACCATCTGGTGGGGATATTTGCGGACCAGCTCGAACTGGCAGTACTCGTACAGCAGGTCCAGCTGGGAGTGGATGGCGTTGGTGCGGGAACTCCCTTTCATGACGTCCACAGAGAAGTCGAAATAGGCCTGGCCGTGGATGTCTGCGATGGGGGCGCGGTGGAAGGTGGGGGCGATGCCGATGCGGCTCTCCACCCAGCGTTTGAGCACCGCCCCCTCCACGGAATTGGAGTCCATCATCCAGCCCCGCAGGAAGCGGAGGTAGCTGTTCCTTATGCTCTTTCTGGCCGTATCCGTCTGGTCCTGCCAGTGATGTAGCTGGAACTTCACCGACATGAAGTCGTTGAACAGCAGGGCCCGCTCTTCGGGGGAATCGATGCCGGCCAGCCTGTCGAACAGGAATCGGCTCCCCTCCCTGACCCCCTGGATCGACAGAGGCTGGGGGTTCTCGTTGAAGTGGTGCGAGGAGATCACCCAGGGGGGAACCGTGCAGTAGTTGAACGAGCATTGGACCATGGGCATCACCCCGTCGTGAAATAAAGCTGAAAAAAAACGCGTGGCCCCAGAGATCTCAGAGACGATCAAAGTGCCAGCCGGTGTGCACTAATCTTCAGCTGAGCTGTATGCAACACTCCCTCCTTTTTGAAAGGGGGGGCTGGGGGGATTTATCAAGTGGTGGCATCAGAGGCCTCCCCTTGCACGGCATTGATGCTGACAGAAAAGCTGGGCTCTGTAACCTTTGTGGCTGACCGGCGTTATCAGGATAACCGTTCCCACCCTGTTTCGCCGTTCAGAGTATCCGGGCCAGCTCCAACAGTGCCGCCTTGATCGGTCCCTCGATCGCGTACGGCTCGATCCCCAGATCTTCCAGCTGCCGGCGGGGGTGCTCACCCATCTGGGCGGTCACCACCGCCCGGCATCCGTCCAGCGCAGCAGCGATTCCTTTCAGCACATGGCTGCGCAGGGGGTGTTGGGGGTCGAAGCTGCAGTAGCGCTCCACCTTCTTCTCATCCACCAGCTTGACGTCGTTCCCCTCCACCTCGTAAATCAGGAACCGTTCGGCATGACCGAAGTGCTGATTGATCTCTCTCCCATCCTTGGATGCAACCGCGATAAGCATGACGCGCCTCCTTAACAGCGGGGACCGGGGACGAGGGACCAGGAACCGGAAGAATCAGACAACAAGCAACCCTCTTATCCCGGTCCCCGATCTCCGGTCCCCTATCCCCGATTACGCTTCCACCGGTGCGAAGGTGAAACACTTCTTCGGGCAGGTACGGCCGCAAGCCTGGCAGCCGACGCAGTTGCCGGGGGTGGCGACGGTCATGAACGCCTTGGCCGAATCGTCCTCGTCCACTTCCTCGTAGGTGAGCACATCCATGGCGCAGACCTTGTAGCAGCGGCCGCAGCCAATGCAGAGTTCATCATCGATCCCCATGACGAACTGGGGAGTCCATTCCTGCCTGTCTCGTGTCAATCCGGTTATAAATGCCATTGTCGTGATTCTCCTTTATTGTGGTGTAGTAAATCAGTGATCAGTGGGCAGTGGGGCGTCATAAGTCACTACCATCATCCAGAAACGACGACGCCTGGTCCTTGTTCATGGCCTTTCTCAGCCAAGGAGGGGGAGTACCGCGCAGCACCTGCTGAAGCCGCTCCACCGTCTCCAGCAGGCTGACCTCCCTGCCGCTCTTCATGGGATGAATCTTCTGCGCCACCAGCTTGGCGGCGGCCGGACCGCCGATCTGCATGGTGTAGACGATGGCGCACTCCGCCAGCAGCCTCGCCCGGGCTGCGATGCGATCCTCCTCGTCTGCTCCATGCTCCCCCACATTCAGCGTCTCCAGGTAGTGGGCGTCGTCCGGCCCCACCTCCCAGATGTGGAAGGAATCAGCCTGGCCGAAGTGCAGGTCGATCATGTCGCCGGTTTTCGTCGTAAATGCGATTTTCATGGACTACTCCTTTTCATGGGCTACAGAGATCACGGAGCCGGCATTGGCAACGGGGACAAATCCCCCGAAATCCCGCTTTTCAAAGGGGGACTTCCACTGCAACAGCACAGACTGATGATCAGGTTCGCTTGTTATATGCCCTGCTCTGTGTTCTCTGTGCCCTCTGTGGCAAAAACGGTTTTCAGTTATGCGCCAGCTTCTGCGCCTCCTTGGCGTTGGCCTGGAACAGGTTGGCCACCTCGAACAGCAGGTTCATGCTTCCCCGGTAGCCGACCCACACCTTCTGGTGGGCACCCAGGCGGTCGAATACCGGCAATCCGGAGCGCAGGTGGGCGCCGATCTTCAGCCTGGCCGCTGCCTGGCGACCGTTGCTGTTGGCCACCAGCAGGTCTGCCCCTGCGGCGGCTGTCTCAAGATCCTCCAGGTCCCCCACAAAGACGTTGTCGCAGGGGAGGCTGTCCAGGCCGCGGGTACGGGTAGCGCTCAGGGCCGCCTGGATCTGGCACCCCATGCCGGCCAAAAAGCGGGTCAGCCCCTTCAGGTTGTCCGACTCCAGGGCCAGGGCCACCCTCTTGGCACCAAACTGGTAGTGACTGTCCACCATGGCGTCCATCAGGCGGCTGCGCCAGCGCTGCTGCTTCTCCGGGATGGGACGACCCGACAGGGCGCTCATGGTCTCCATGAACAGGTCGGTCTCCCCCAGTCCGGAGAGGGAGGTGAAACCGTAGGCCGGGATGCCGAATCTCTCCTTCAGTTTGAGGGCAGCCTTGGCCAGGGAATCCCCCACGTAGACCGTGGCAACGCTGCGACCGGCCCGCCGGATGGCCTCCACCGCAATCCCGCCGGTGGAGAGGGGAGAGACCTCCTCGTCGATATGGCCGTCCATGGCGCGGGATATGTCCGGGATGGTCAGCACCGTCAGGCCGAACCCCTCCATAAGCTCCCTGACCTCCTCCACGTCCGCCGGGGTCAGATGGCTGCCGGGGAGCAGGTTGACCTGGCCGGCAACGGCTGTGCCCTCCTCGGGAAGGGTGGCCAGGATCGCCTCAACCGCCGCGGCGTACCCCTCCTGCAGCGAGCCGCAGTAGTCAGGGGTGGAGGCGTGGATGACCGGTGTGGCGGCCAGATCCGGGTTCTCCTTGCGGAAGTGGACGATGGCACTCTGCACATCATCCCCCATGGTCTCGGTCAGGCCCGAGGTCATCACCCCCACAACCGCGGGGTGGAACTTCTCCATCACCCGTTTGATCCCCTGCTTCAGGTTTTCCCAGCCGCCGAAGATGGCCGACTCCTCGCTCATGGCGGTAGCGTTCAGGGGGATGGACTCCTTGAAGTGGCGGGAGAGTTGCAGCCTGATGAAGGTGGAGCACCCCTGGGCGCCGTGCAGCAGCCCCAGCATGTTGTCGATCCCCAGGTAGGCCAGGGTCGCCCCCAGGGCAGGCGAGTTCTTCTGGGGGTTGACCACGGCGCTCTTGGTGCTGACCCTGACCCTTGAGGCGGACAGATCCTCGGCCAGGAAGCGCTCGCCGTGGCCGGCCACCCGGGCCAGATCCTCGGTCAGCTGGCCGGGGCTCTTCTCCCAGGGCGCAGGGGCGTTCAGGAGCGGCCAGATCGGGTTGTTCACCGTCAGGTCCAGCTGCTTGGCAAAGGTAACCATCCCCTCGTACCCCGCGTAGGGGTGGCTGCGGCCATGGTTGATGTCCAGGAAGGGGGTCTTGGTCTTGAGCGCCAGGAACTTGGTCTTGCCGCCGGCCACGATCAGGTCGGGCATCTTCTCCCGCATCACGGCCAAAAGCCCGGCAGTGCTGGTGTCCTCGATGATCCCGGCATCGGCGTGCATCAGCGCCTTCATGCGGTAGAAGTCCTCCAGGGTCGAGTTCTGGGTGCCGGCTGCCAGGATCTCCACCCCCAGCTCCCGCAGGGCATCCACCATGGACCAGGTCTTGACCCCGCCGGTGAAGAGCACCGCCCGTTTCCCCTCCAGCCTGGCCCGATAGGGGGCGATGCGACTGTGGCACGTCTCCTCCTCCTCGGCCAGGAGCTGCTCCACCCGGTCCTGCATGACCCGTTTCTCCAGGCCGTTGACCGTATTGTCCAGCTCCCGGGCGATGTCCCTCAGCGCCCGGGCCGTGTCGGTCATGCCGTAGAAGGATTCCTCCAGATAGGGCATGCCATAGGTTTTCTGCATCTTCTTGGCCAGGTTGGTCAGGCTCTTGGAGCAGATGATCACGTTCAGCTTGGCCCGGTGGGCGTAGCGCAGCTCCTCGAATTTCGCATCGCCGCTGAAGCAGGAGAGGATCTGGATCCCCAGCCGGTCGAACAGCGGCAGCATGCCCCACAGGTCGCCGGCGATGTTGTACTCGCCGATGAGATTGATGGGATACTCCCCCAGCTCAGGCGGCTCGGCCGTGCCGATGACATGCGTGAACATGATCTCGCCGGCCAGGCGGTTGCCGATATTCTTGTCGCCGATGAAACCGGGGGTGTTGATCGGAATCACCGGCATGCCCGCCTTGGGCTGGGCAGCCTTGCAGACCGCCTCCACGTCGTCGCCGGTCATGGCGGTGACGCAGGTGGCGTAGACGAAGATGGCTTTGGCCTGGTCGCGGTAGCGTTCCGCCAGGTCCAGGATCGCCCGGTACAGCTTCTTCTCGCCGCCGAAGACCACGTCGTTCTCCAGCATCTCGGTGGTGAAGCCGCGCCGGTACAGCTGGGAACCGGAGGAGCGGGCTCCCCGGTTGTCCCAGGAGTTGCCGGCGCAGGCGATGGGGCCGTGCACCAGATGGATCACGTCGGTGATCGGCATCAGCACCACCCGGGCGCCGTCGTAGGCGCAGCTCCGTTCGGTCCCCTCGCCAGGCTCGGATTTCTTGCAGAACTTGGGGGCACCCTTGTCGTGGGTGTCGCAGTCGGTTACATCGTAATAGTCAGGTTTTGCCATGGAAGTTCTCCTGCCTGTCAACCGCTCAAAAAAAAAGGCGCCCGCACTCTTCCGCATCGAAGGTGCCTGGCGCCGTTGCCATTGATCATTCGGTAATGGTAGTTCCCTGTCTCCGTCACGCCTCCATGCTCCGCCTCATGGATTCAGGGGTACTGTTCGTACACATCCACCTAGCACGTACCGCGCCAACTTGTAAAACTGCGGAAATGCCGTGTGGATACGTGATGCATTCGTACGGGCATCCCGATTAGGCCGCACCAGCTGCCTCATATTTGTGCAAAGCCTGCCGCCAGCGCCCACGCAATGACAAACGGCTGACGTCCGTGCCCCGGGATCACCCATTGCATTGGCCGGAATGATTGCATAAGGTAAGGTGTCTCCGGCATTTTCCATCCCTCACCTCCAATCTCTCTCACGGGAGCGGGGATGTCGTGAACCTGAATCCGTGATGCCGGAGACCTGCGTGCCTGAAAGAGCCGGAGCCATAACGCCGCCACCGGCGTTGCAACCGTCAGCCCAAGTGAGCCTCCGCCGAACCGTCCCCTGCCGCGGGACACAGACCTTTCAGGCACGGGGAGACAGCGAGGCGTCACGGATTCAGAATGAAATCAAACTGAAAATCTGTGTTACGTAGACAAGGTACCAGTGCCATGTTCGAGATCGAAGAAACGCGCCAGGGGACGGGGGAGGAGTGGCTGTCCCCGGTTCCCGGACAGGACCGGCCTCTGGAGCGGGAGCAGGCCCGGCTCTGGGCCCTGGTCCTCACCGCCCGCTCCATCCCCTGCCGCATCGAGCTGGCAAGCAGCGGATACCGGCTGCTGGTGCCGGCAGTCAACCTGGAGAGCGCCCGGTCCGAGCTGCGCCTGTACGAGGAGCAGAACCGCGACTGGCCTCCTCCGCCCCCCCGGGCGCGCTCGCTGGTGGAAAACACCCTGCCCACCCTGGCGGTGCTGATCCTGCTGGCCACCTTCCACAACCTGACCCTGCTGGATATCCCCCTGCCGGGGCGGGGGATTGTGGACCTGACTGATCTGGGGGAGCTCCAGGGTGCCGCCGTGCGTGAGGGACAGTGGTGGCGTCTGGTCACCTCACTGACCCTGCACGCCGACCTCCCGCACCTCGTGGGCAACCTGTGCATCGGCGGCGCGATCATCGTCATGCTCTGTCGGGAGCTGGGCTCGGGGCTGGCCTGGAGCCTGCTGCTGGGGGCGGGAGTGTTGGGCAATCTGGCCAATGCCTGGGCGCAATCGCCGGACCACCGTTCCCTGGGTGCATCCACCGCCCTGTTCGGGGCCATGGGCATCTTCGCGGCCATGAGCATGGTACGCTACCGCCGCCACTCCCCGCGGCGCTGGCAGGTACCCCTGGCCGCCGGCCTGGCCCTGCTGGCGCTGCTGGGCAGCCAGGGGGAGCGCACCGACCTGGGGGCGCACCTGTTCGGCTTTGCCTTCGGCCTCGGGCTGGGCCTGGTAACAGAAGTGCTGCTGGAACGTTACGGCCGTCCGGGTCGTTACTCCAGCATCCTGATGGCCCTGGCCTCGGCCCTGGTGGTGCTTCTGGCCTGGTGGGCGGCCCTGGCCCGTTCCTGAAACCGGTTTGTTCTCCCGTTGTTTTGTGGTATTCCCAAAGCCGGCACCATTGGAATCCAGCCAGGGCAGGACAGGTTGTCCAGGATGCGCCTGCCAGATCAACGTCCAAGGAGACGACACCATGCAAACGAACGAAACCAGATGGCTCTGCACCCTCTGCGGCTATGTCCACCAGGGGAGCGCTCCACCTGACAGCTGCCCCATCTGCGCGGCCACGCCCGACCTGTTCGAACCCCAGCAGGCCGCCCAGATCGCACCACCCCGGCAGGCCGGCGACCAGTGGCGCTGCATGACCTGCGACTACATCCACCAGGGCACGGCCCCCCCGGCCGCCTGCCCGGTCTGCGGCCTGGGAGCAGAGCAGTTCGAGTCGCACCGGGACGAACAGCAGGTCACGGCCACCTGCGACGCTGTCTCGGTGGTGATCGCGGGAGCCGGCATCGCCGGGGTGTCCGCCGCCGAGGCGGTCCGGCGTGCCTCGCCCACGGCACGGATCACCCTGCTGAGCAAGGAGCCCGATCTTCCCTACTACCGCATCAACCTGACCCGCTATCTGGCAGGCGAGATCACCCGTGACGATCTGACCATGCATCCGGAGCAGTGGTATCGGGACAACGACATCATGCTCCGCCTCTCCACCGAGTTGCGCGGCTTCGATCCGGTTGCCGGGATGCTGACCCTCCACAACGGCGAACAGCTGGAGTACGACCGCCTGATCCTGGCCCTGGGGTCACACCCCTTCGTCCCCCCCATCCCCGGAGCCAACCGCCAGAATGTGGCTGTGCTGCGTACCCTGGGGGATGCCGACTCCATCCTCGACCGGCTGCGCCCCGGTTTAAGCTGCGCCATCATCGGTGGCGGCGTCCTGGGGCTGGAGGTTGCCGGTGCTTTGGCACGACAAGGCCTGAACGTAACCCAGCTGGAGGGATTTCCCTGGCTGATGCCCCAGCAGCTCAACCGCAGCGCCGGGGAACTGCTGGCGCGGCATGCCCAGAAACTGGGCATCTCCATCCGCACCGATGCCCGCATCAAACAGATCGACGGCGATGAGCGGGCCCGGGGGGTCGTCCTGGAGAGCGGCGAGACCATTGCCGCCGAGCTGGTGATCATCACGGCGGGGGTGCGCTCCAACAGCTACCTGCCGCGCCAGACACGGCTGACGGTAAACCAGGGGGTGGTGGTGGACGACCATCTCCAGACCAGCGACGAGCGCATCCTCGCCGCGGGAGACCTGACCGAACACCGCGGGGTCTGTTACGGCACCTGGACTCCGGCCCAGTTCCAGGGGACCATAGCCGGCATGAACGCCGCGGGCGGCAGGTTGGAGTTCGCCGGCATCCCCCGCTCCAACACCCTCAAGGTGCTCAATCTTGAGCTGTTCAGCATCGGCCAGGTTCATCCCGACGACGGCAGCTACCAGTGTTTCGAGGAGCTCGACGGAGAACGTTACCACTACATCGTCTTCCGGGACGGCAGGCTGGTGGGCGCCATCCTGATGGGGGACATGGGGCCGGCGGCCGCCATCAAGCGCCTGATCGAGGCGAAGAGTTCCTGCGGCGACCTGCTGCGCGGCGATACGCCCACCATGGAACGGATCCTGGCTTTTATCGAGGCATCACGGTAGAAGTTTGTCGGTTTTTCCAGCCGCGACTCGGACGGAGGCACCGTATCTATCACCCTGAGGCGGGTCCCGGGGTGGCCGGTTCGAACCGGCCACCCCGAACGTTTCAGGCTCTTCCCCCCACTGTGTAATCTGAAGACGACCGCACTACTCGGGCGAGTACACAGAGCACACCACCCACTCGCCCGCTGCTCAGCAACCAGTCATCCCACCACCACAACAAAGCTGCAAGTGACCAATATAGCATCATTATGCACAAAATATCAGCTAATGCCCGAAACAAGGGCACAGGCATTGCATATATTTTGGGCTTTCATTCGGATGGAGACACGCCACCCAGCCGGACAGACTGCGGAACTGCCGTTGCGCGCGGCGGTATCTGCCGAAAAAACAGGCTGCACGGTTCCTCCCCGTCCGGGAAGCATTCAGTGCCGCCCAAAGGGCAATGCATTCAATACAGGCAAAGGAGAAGGAAGCAATGACAAGCATGGCAAAAGTTGACGAAAAGTTGCAGGGCATCTATCAGGACGTCCTCAAGCGCAACCCCGGCGAAGTCGAGTTCCACCAGGCAGTTGCAGAAGTCCTGGAAACCCTCGGACCGGTTGTGGCCAAGAATCCCGAGTATCTGGAGCGCAAGATCATCGAGCGCATCTGCGAACCGGAACGCCAGATCATCTTCAGGGTACCCTGGCAGGACGACAAGGGAGAAGTCCACATCAACCGCGGCTTCCGCGTCCAGTTCAACTCCGCCATCGGCCCCTACAAGGGCGGCATCCGGTTCCATCCCTCGGTCTACCTGGGTATCATCAAGTTCCTGGGCTTCGAGCAGATTTTCAAGAACTCCCTGACCGGCATGCCCATCGGCGGCGCCAAGGGCGGATCGGACTTCGACCCCAAGGGGAGGTCCGATGACGAGATCATGCGCTTCTGCCAGAGCTTCATGACCGAACTCTTCCGTCACCTGGGCGAGCACACCGACGTTCCGGCCGGCGATATCGGCGTTGGCGGCCGCGAGATCGGCTACATGTTCGGCCAGTACAAGCGCCTCAACAACCGCTGGGAAGCGGGCGTCCTGACCGGCAAAGGGCTCAAGTGGGGCGGCTCCCTGGTACGTCCCGAAGCCACCGGTTACGGTTCCACGTACTTCGTCAACGAAGCTCTCAAGATGCGCAACCAGTCCCTGGAAGGCAAGACCTGCCTGGTGTCCGGCTCCGGCAACGTGGCCATTTACACCATCGAGAAGATCCAGCAGCTGGGCGGCAAGTGCGTTGCCTGCTCCGACAGCAACGGCGTGATCTATCACGAGAAAGGGCTTGACCTGGCCCTGATCAAGCAGCTCAAGGAAGTAGAGCGTCGCCGCATCGCCGACTACGCCACCTATCACAAGGACGCCAAGTACACCGCCAACGGCAATATCTGGGAGATCCCCTGCGACGTGGCCATGCCCTCCGCCACCCAGAACGAGATCAACGGCAGGGACGCCGAGATCCTGGTGAAGAACGGCTGTATCGCCGTGGGCGAAGGCGCCAACATGCCGACCAACCCGGACGGCATCAAGGTCTTCCAGGACGCCAAGATCGCCTACTGCCCGGGCAAGGCCTGCAACGCCGGCGGCGTGGCTACCTCGGCCCTGGAGATGCAGCAGAACGCCCAGCGCGATTCCTGGACGTTCGAAGAGACCGAAAAGAAGCTGGAGAAGATCATGGTCGGCATCCACAAGCTCTGCTACAAGACCGCGGAAGAGTACGGCCAGCCCGGAAACTACGTGCTGGGCGCCAATATCGCCGGTTTCATCAAGGTCGCCGACGCCATGGTTGCCCACGGCCTGATCTGATCACCGACGTCGCCTAACCGAAGAATAAAAAAAGCCCCGCCTAGAGCGGGGCTTTTTTTATTCTTCCGTCACGGCTCTCCCTGGCCGGCCAGGGCTCCCACCGTTCGCAACGGTTGCCGTTCACACAAAACCGGATACAGTTTATGACAACGGTTCCACTTTTCCCCTGCGAAAGGAGTCAGCCCATGAAAGCAGCCATACTCCGTCCGCTCCTGATGGTACTGTCCCTGATTTGCCTGCCCCTTGCGGCACAGGCGGCAGACAGCGGAAAGGATTTTGTAGGCTCTGAAAAATGCCGGAGCTGCCATGCCCGGGAGTACAACAGCTGGAAGGACAGCTACCATGCCAAGATCGTACGCACCAGGAAAGCGGGAATGCTGAAGGAGGCCTTTGAAAAATGGACGTCCGACGGAACCGGTCCGGGTCCCACCAAAGGCAACATTACCGGAAAGACCTTCACGCTCCAGGAGGTGCAGTACGTGGTCGGTTCCCGGTGGAAGCAACGCTATCTGGTGAGAAACGAGCAGACCGGCAATCTGCAATTCATGGACAAGCAGTTCAACCGGTTGTCGGGCATGTGGGAGAATTACGGCCAGAAGAACGACTGGGAGACCCAGTGCGCAACCTGCCGTACCACCGGTTACCGCATCACGGCGTATGATGAAAAAGCGAAGAAGACCATCGGCAGCACTTTCTCCGAGCACGGCATCGGTTGCGAGGCCTGCCACGGCCCGGGGGCACGACACGTCAAGGCAAAGGGGATGCAGCGGAAGAAAAACATCTTCAACCCGGCCAACGTTGACATCCAGGCCCAGTCCAAGGTCTGCGGCTACTGCCACGTGAGAGTCGAGAACGAACGCTGGCACACCGCCCAGGGCAACCGCCGCGAGGACATGCCCGCGCCGAAACAAGGAGAGAGTTACCGGGCAGGGGAAGACTGGACAACCTGGTCCGGCATCACCATGCCGGGGCTACAGGCCGAAAACCCCTTCACCAAGGAGTATTCAGGAGACTTGAAGGGGCTCTTCAAGATCGACGAACATGCCAGGGCAAACGGCATCTATGAGGAGGCCAAGCACCACCAGCAGTACCAGGGATTCATCCAGTCCCCGCACTTCAAGAGCGGAAGTATTTCCTGCATCACCTGCCATGCGCCCCACGCCGGGAAGGGCAAACTGAAGAAGGTCGCCCGGGAGAGCTGCGGAACCTGCCATGCCCCGTCGTATACCGTGCAGAAGTACATGCCCAACACCGGCCAGACAGCCGGCGGCCTGTTCGTCCGCTCCCATACCTTTGGCAAGAACCCGCGCACGGGGGGAGCGGGCGCTTCGGACCTGAAAGAACCGAATTACTACGAATAGCACACGTCTGACATGCGGTTACACAAAGAGCGCCTGTCTCAGGCGCTCTTTGTGTGTCACTCTACCCACATCCGTCAACCGAAAGCTGCCTGAGTTCGTACGGACGGACCTTCTCCGGCTGCTCGCAACCGTCCGTTTCCAGGTTCTGCTGTTGATACCACTGCCCCGCATGGGCAGGTCAGAACCGCCGGTCCAGCAGATGCCGGGGCTGGACATTGGCCAGCGCCTTGAGCAGGCTGTTCCTGACATGGGGAATCTCCCGCTCCAGCCGGTTCAGCAGTTCTTTCATGCGTTTGCGCTGCAAGTCGCCGGAGTCGCTCACCGGGCAGCAGCAGCCGACCACCGGCAGACCGGCCTGCCGCGTAAAATCGATGATCTCCCCCTCGGCCGCGTACACCAGCGGCCGGATGACGGTGATGCGGCCGTTATCGGCCAGCATGGCGGCCGACATGGCCTTGAGCGAGCCGACGAAGAACTGGTTCAGGAGCAGGGTCTCGATGAAATCGTCGCGGTGATGCCCCAGGGCCAGCTTGTTGCACCCCAGGCTATCGACCAGGCCGTACAGCGCCCCCCGTTTCAGGCGGGCGCAGATGGAACAGTAGGAGGAGCCGGGACGGCGTTTTTCCGTGATGACCTGGTAGTGAGTGGTTGTTTCCAGGTGGCAGGGGATACCCAGGGAGGAGACGTACTCCCGAATGGCGTCGCCGCGGAAACCGGGGTAGCCGGAATCGATGATCACGGCCACCAGCCGGAAGTCGACGGGAGCCCGACGGCGCAACTCCTCCAGCAGGAGCAGCAGGGTGTAGGAATCCTTCCCCCCCGAAACCCCCACCGCGATGCGATCCCCCTCCCGAATCATGGAGAAATCCGCCACCGCCCTGCCCACCGCGTGGCGCAGCCTGCGGAACAGCGGCAGCCGGCGCAGTTCCTCGGGGGGCAACGGCAGGGCGCTAGGCTCCACGCACATCCTCCAGGAAGCGCCTCACCAGGGGGGTGAAGGCCTCGTGCTCCAGCAGGAAGGCATCATGGCCGTAGGATGAGCCGATCAGGTGGTACTCCACCTGCTTGCCCAGATCCCGCAGGCAGGAAACCATCTCCTCGGTCTGGCAGGGAGGGTAGAGCCAATCGGAGGAAAAGGCGAAGAACTGCAGCGGCACTCCGACTCCGGCGAATGCCTCGGCCATGGACTCGTACCCCCAGGAGACGTCGTACAGGTCCAGGGCCTTGGCCAGGTAGAGGAAGGAGTTGGCGTCGAAGCGGCCGACGAAGCTGTAGCCGTTGTAATCCAGATAGCGCTCCACCTCGAACTGGCCGAAGAAGTCGAACTGGCCGTCCCGGGCGGAGAATTTGCGGCCGAACTTGGCCTGCATGGACTGGTCGGAGAGGAAGGTGATATGGCCGATGGCCCGGGCCAGGGCCAGACCGTCCTTGGGGTTGCTCTTGTACTCCCCCTTGCGCCAGGTGGGGTCATTGAAGATGGCCCAGCGGGCGATGGCGTTCATGGAAATGGCCAGGGGGGAAGGGCGGGGAGTAGTGGCCAGGAGCACCGCCGAGGAGATGGAATCCGGATACTGGGTGACCCACTCCAGGGTCTGCATCCCCCCCATGCTCCCCCCCATGACACTGAGCAGTCGCGGGATTCCCAACTTCTCGATGAGCAGCTTCTGGGCCCGCACCATGTCCCTGACGGTGACCACCGGAAAGCTCAGGTTGTAGCGCTTGCCGGTTTTGGGATTGATAGAGGCCGGTCCGGTTGAGCCGAAACAGGAACCGATCACGTTGGAGCAGATCACGAAGTAGTGGTCGGTGTCCAAAAGCCGGCCGGGGCCGACGATGGCGTCCCACCACCCCGGCTTGGGGTCGTCCTCACTCTGTTTGCCCGCCAGGTGGGCGCTGCCGGTCCAGGCGTGTTCCACCAGGATGGCGTTGGAAGCGTCGGGGGCAAGGGTTCCGTAGGTCTCGTAGACAAGGGTGATGGGGGCCAGAATGCGTCCGCTGTCCAGCCTGATGCCGTCGCTGATGGTTATGGACTGTTCACGGACGATACTGACGGACATGAAAAAACCCCTTTACGTGAATGAAAAGGGGCTGATACGGCAGGAGTCACAGCACACCCTCTCATCTTTGCCTGTCGGCAGGAATTAGCACCTGGCGCCGTGCCGGCCGGTTGCTGTGGTTTCACAGGGCCTTTCCCTCCACCACTCGAGATAAGCAGGTTTATGGTTCAGAACAATACGAAAGAAGACGATTATTGTCAACGAAATATGCCGACGGCCACAAGGAATACGGTCGGAAAACCGCTGGAAAACAGGGGGGCCATCTGCTATAGTCGGCCCGATGTAAAGGACCGGGAATCGAGCCCTTCGTGAGGAGACCTTTCATGAGAAAACCGTACATGCTGCTTGTCCTGCTGCTCCTGTCCCTCTCCTTCGGTTGTGCCCGCAACCACTTCAACGTGCCCGTGGAAAGCTACGCCAGCAGGGTGCGGGTTCTGGGAGTGGCCCCCATCGTTATCGACGAGGAATCGGACATACGTCACCCCCAGAGGGAACAGCTGATTTCCCTGATAGCACAGTTCAACCGCGCCTGCGAAGCGCAACTCATCGGCAGGCTGAAGGATACCGGCAATTACTACAATGTATCGCTTCTGGAGGGGGAGGCCCGCTCGATCCTCCCCGGGTTGCTCTTCCGCCGCGAAAAACGGGACGACGCCTCGATCCAGTACAACAAGTACTTCTGGAAGAGCGACGAACTGCGCGCCTATATCACCAGAAACAAGCTGGACGCGGTCATGCTGATCGTGGTCAGCGGACTGACCAGAAATGACAGAATCTACTCGAACACCAGACTGTCGTCGCTAGCCGGCGACTACAACTACCTGATCATGACCGCCCAGATCCTGGACGCCAACGGAGCGGTGCTGTGGGAATACCCGAACTTCCGCGGCCACATCAGCTCGTACGAGCCGATGGTGGCCCTGCAGTACCCCGACTTCAGCGAGGCCGAGGCCAACGGCCTGGAAAAGGCCAACATCAAGTTCAGGAGCATCGACGGGATCAGGCGCGGGCTCAACCAGAGGCGCAAGGACCTGCTGCGGCGCGAGACCAGGGAGAGCGAGACCTATGCCCGGCAGTTCGACGAGATGATCTCGTATCTCAGGTACGATGCGCCGCAGGGCAGTGCCGCTCCGGCGCCGGACAAGGCCCAGCCGACGGCCGCGCCTGCCTTGACGCCTCCGGCCACTCCGGCCACTCCGGTCGCACCCGCGACACCGGCTCTGCCGCCTGAGACGCAACCGCTTTCCCTGCCGGCTCCGGCAACAGCGGCGCCGGCCGCCGTTGCTCCACCGGCGCCCGAGGACGGTACCCCCGCAACGCCGATAGACGACGCTGCCGCCCTGGAGGAAATCGTGCCCGCGCCGGAGGGGAGCAAGTAACCCCACGACCAGCCGCCCCATGGCGACCACCCGAATACAGCGACGCCCCTCCGGAGAGAATGCCGGAGGGGCGTCGTGCGTTACGATACCGGCGAGCGCGGCTACGGTTTCCTGATGATCATCAGCGACAGATAATCGGGCGTGTGGCCGGCCATGGCATCGACGCCGGTCAGCACCCTCTGACGGTTGCTGCCGACCCGCTCCACGAAGAGCGCGCTCCCGTCGCGGCCGCACTGTTTCAACAGCTCCAGGATCTCAGCGTAGAGCGGCTTTACCTTGAGCAGTACCACGGTTTCGAACTCCCGGAGCGCGCGCCTGATCGCCTCGATTCCGGCCGTTGCCGGAATGATCACGATCTTCTCCTCCGCTTCCGCCAGGGGCACCCCGGCAACGGCTGCGGCGGTGTTGATGCTGGAGATGCCCGGCACGATCTCCACCGGGACGGCCGGATAGGTCTCGCGGAAGATGCGCAGCAGATAGATAAAGGTGGAGTAGAGCAGGGGATCGCCGATGGTGATGAAGGCCACGTCCTTGCCCGCTCCGATGCGCTGGGCCATCAGCGCCGCCGCTTCCTCCCAGGCAGGGACCAGGCGCGAGCGGTCGGAGGTCATGGGGAACTGGTGAATGATCAGCTCCTGACGTCCCTCGTCCACGAACTGGCGCACCGTCTCGTGGGCCACGCTGGCCTCGCCGGGGGTGGAGACCGGCGCCAGGATCACATCGGCCTGGCGCAGGATGCGCTCGGCTTTTCTCGTCAGGAGTTCCGGATCGCCCGGACCGACTCCCACTGCATACAGTGTTGCCATCAGTGTCTGCTCCCCTTGTGGGCTGTGATGATATAGACCGGGTTCTGGGCTTCGAACAGCTTGTACTCGGTCAGTTTGCGGGTCCGCGAGATGTTGACGCAGCTGGCCTCCACCTCGTAGCCGTGATCCTCCAGGTACTCCACCGACTTGGCCAGGGTGTCCAGGGTGACGGCGTTCAGCACGATCAGCCCCTCCGGTTTGAGGCGCCGGTCTACGGTGTCGATGATCTCCTCCAGCCGGCCGCCGGCCCCGCCGATGAAGACCCGGTCCGGATCGGGCAGGTCGTCCAGTCCATCGGGGGCCAGGGCCTCCACCAGCTTGATGGTGCGGGCGCAGAACTTCTTCAGATTTTCCCGGATAAAGCCGGCGCAGGCAGGGTTGCGCTCCAGGGCGAAGATGCGTCCGTTGGGCATCAGGTTGGAGGCCTCGATGGACACGGAACCGCTCCCCGCGCCGAGATCCCACATCACCAGGTCGTCCTGCAACTGGAGTTTGGCGAGCGTAACCGCCCGCACCTCCTGCTTGGTGATCAGCTTTTTGACGGTCTGGAACTCGTCATCGGCGATGCCGATCAGGGGGTAGTGGGTCAGGTTCGGCTCATAGGTCTTGATCAGGATCAGGATGTTCAGGTCGGACGGCTTCATCTCCATGAGGCCGCGAACGTCGGTACGGGTAAATTTTTCGCTTGCCAGCCCCAGGTCTTCGCAAAGCCAGGCTTCGTACCCCTCGGCGCCCCGCTCGATCATCTCCCGGGCAATGGCTGCCGGAGTGTTGATCCTGTCAGTCAGGACACAGGCCTTCTCGGCGGCCACGATCTTGTCCACCGCGGCATTCATCCCCCTGCCATGCACCGACACGAAGATGGAGTCATCCCAGGGCTCCTTGATGCGCGAGAAGGCGTACTGCATGCTGGTGACGTTGGCGAAGATGGCGATGCGTTCCTTGGGCAGGTTGCGCAGCAGGAAGCGGGAGATGCCGAAGAAGTTGGGGTCTCCGGAGGCCAGGATGACCACCCGCTTCTCCGTTTCCTTGAGGAACTCCAGCAGTTCGGCCAGGGGCCCCAGTACCATCTTGCTGCCGCCATAGGCCGGAAAGATGTCCAGGTGGCGCTGGTGGCCGATCATCACGTCGCTCCTGTCAATGACCGCCAGGGCAGTGGTGCTGAACCCCTCCCACCCCTCGATGCCGGCGCCGACCAGATATATCTTGTGCTGTGCCATGGTAATAGTCCCAGATGGGTTAGTGGATCGAACGGCGCACACTATAGCATCTCGCAGCGGAAAAATCACCGCAAGAATGGACAGGGGCGGCACGGACGGTGTCGGGGGCTTTCCCCTATCCCCTCCGGTTTCCCCCGGTACGTTCCTCCGCAGGGGGCACCACAGCAGGCGGTTCCTCGCGCCCCGTGCTTCCGGCCGCGTCACCGCCTTTTTTCTTAATGGATTCGATGGCCTTGATGACATCGCCGAACTCCACGCAGCCGGTCTCTTCCGGGATGATGGAGAAGCGGGGCGCGCCGTAGCCATGGATACGGGAGCTGTTCTCAAGTACCAACCCCAGCGTTTCGCCCCTGTCGGACAGATCCAGCCGGCTCCTGACCTGGGCGATATGGCCGCTGGACGACACTCCCAGGTCGAGGGTCAGAGAAAAATCGAATCCATCCAGAAGCTTGTCCAGGGTCGCACGGTCGGAAACCGCCGCGAGGAGGCCCTGCTCCTTTTCCTCCAGCACCCCTTCCCGCAGCAGAACCGCGGACACGGCGTTCAGCCATTCGACGATGAGATCAAGGCTCTCTCCCCGCCCCAGGTTGAGCCGGATACGCCGTCTGACCCCCTCCTCCCGGTCGGCCGCCGCCAGGGGCAGTTCGCTGATGCGGGCAGGGTCCAGCCTGGAAACGGTCTTGAGGGCAGTGTCCCTGAATGCCTTGTTCATGGCAACCAGGTTCCGGGTCGCGACGTTTCTTCCGCCCAGAATCCGGGAAAGCCGGCCGGATGCCTCGGATTCGTCCTTAAGCAGCTCAGGGACCGAAATCCTGATCAGCTTCCCCCTCACCTGCGCGTCAGCCGGTGAAGCAACATCCAGCAGGGTGTGCAGCAGGGACGGGCCAAGGTAGATGGTCTGGCTGGCGTAATCAACCAGCAGGGGTAACCGCAGAGAGACGTCCGTGTTGTCCCTGCTGTAGCGCAGATCGTAGAGCGCCTCGGTTTTCCCGGCAGCGATGTCCACGGTGCCCGTAACGCCAACGGAAAAGCCGCGGGCGATATCCAGCAGCCTTTCAGAGTTCCTGATGCTCGTGGCGGCGGTGAGCGTATCGTCAAGTCGCCGCAGCTTCAGCTGCTGAATACTGCTCGTGCTGCGGTAGTTCCATCCGGTGGCATCGAAGCTTCTGGTCAAAGCTTGACTGAGCTCTTCCCGGGCAGGCAGGCTGCCGGCGCAGCCGGTAAAGCAGACCATCGTCATGCCCAGACAGGCCAGGGTCATCCATCGTGTCATCGTCGCTCCTTTGTAGAGATACAATCCTGAATTGGGGACAAACCGCGGGGGGCGTACGGCAGGTACGCCCGCCTGGTGAAGGTGAGGCTCTCCGGCCTCGGGCTACCATAGCACGCGTACCGTCTCAGCCAAGGTAAAAAAAAGGACCGCCACGATTTCTCGCCGCCATGCCGGTCAGCGGAACCAATCCACGGGCTTGCCGATCTCCGCCGCCATGCCGTTCGCCTCGACAATCTTATCCCGTGCCTGCTGGAGCAGCATCTCGTCCTGAATCTCCAGAGCCCGGGCAAAAAGCGTCCACCCCTCCCGCTTCAGCTCCAGATACCTGCCGAGCAGAGCCTGGCGGGCATGGAGCCCCTGTTTCGTCGGCCTGAGGGCGTTCAGCTTTTCATCCAACTCCTCGTAGGTCCTCACATGCCGCCGGGCGTATTCTCCAGCTTCGGCCGTGTCGGCCGCGGGTCCCTTTTCAGCGAGGCTCTTCCCCTGTTCGGCCAGCCGTTTTTCCCGCTCGCCGATCTCCCTTGTCAGCGCGATCATGCTCTCCAGGGTCCGGTATTCCGGTCCGGGCCGCGGCGCGACCGCGACCGTGAAAGCGGTGCCGGCAATGACCAGGACAATACCCAGGCCGACGCTGCCCGTAATCCAGCGCACCCCCGTGCCCAGCAGACGGGGAGGAATCTCCGTGGCCCACCCCAGCAGCAGCCCCGCGGCCAGGCCGCCGACATGGGCCGCGTTGTCGATGCCGCTGCTCCTGAACCCGTTCACCAGGGTGTAACAGCCGTAGGCAACCACCGCGGTCAGGAGCTGGCGCCGCGCCCCCCTGGTCAGGAGCTGCCGGTCCGTGGCCAGAAACGATATCACCGCGCCAAGGACACCGAATACGGCACCGGACGCGCCCACGCTGATGGCGGTGGGAGAGGCCACCAGGCTTCCGGCGGCCCCTGCCAGAGCCGAGAGCAGGTAGATGCACAGAAAGGCCCAGCTTCCGTAAATCCGCTCCGCGAGCCTGCCGAAGATGCACAGGGCAACCATGTTCGCCGCGAGATGGACGCAGCCGCTGTGCAGAAAACTGTAGCTCAGCATGCGCCACCACTCGCCGCTGGTCGTCAGGGGAGAAAAGTTTCCACCCACTTCCTTCAACCTGCTCGCGGCCAGGGAACTCCACTCCGCGCCGGACAGGGCCAGCAGAGCATACACGATCGAATTCAGGGCGAGGAGCGTCCAGACCACGGGAGTGCCCCCCGGAAGTTCCTCCAGGCGCTGCTTCAGCTCCAGGCGGGCAGCCCGGAGGGAACTTAAGGAGGAATCCCGCAGCCGGGGAAGCCTTGCCTCAAGGCGCTCTGCCGTGCGCTCGTCGTAACAGACCAGCAGGGCCTGCCAGCACCCTTTCTCCAGCGGCAGAACAAAGCTGACGACCCTGCCCGAGCGACTGAGGTTGCGCACCGCGGAGAGCGGAAAAACCTCGCTGCGCCTGGCCAGGGAAAACAGGGAGCGACGGCGGGCGGTTATTTCGATCTGGTCCCCGGTGATCCTGACGACGCCCTTGCCCCGGAAACGGTTATCCCGGGCGGTATAGGTCTTGAAACCGATATTGACCCTCAGGGCAACGTCCGTCCGCACCGGAGGCGGCTCTACGGGCCTATCCCCGGATTGCTGCCGCGGAAGGGGGGAAATGGAAAGGAGAAAAGAGCCCCTGCACCGGGGACAGAGGGTACGGGTCCCTTCAGGAGGCAGGGAATGACGCGGCACGTCCTTGCCGAAGCCGCAGTGTGGACAGGTGATAGTCCGCTGTTCTGACATACGGGATGCTCCACGCTCAAGCTCCCTGCCGGTCTACGGCGCGGCACTGGCTCATCCTGGCCGTCCCGGGGACGAGGAGGGATCAGGGGGAGCGCCGGACCGGGACCAGCCCGGGAACGTTTTGAATAAAAAACCACTCACAAAATACCGTTCCCCCCATCAAGCGTCAATCCATATCATGACACAAGCAGGACGGTGGGTTCCGAACCCTCCGGCAGCAGCAGCCGGCCGTTACGGCAGGAACTCCACCCGAATCCGCCCTGTGATCCCGCGATATTCTCTCGTATTCCACCCCGGCTGTTGAAACACCGCGATTTAGATGGAAACTGGAAGAGTCACCGGATCACCGGAGGCCATGTCCCTGACAAGCCGCGGGGCCCGGGAAGCCGCACGCATGTGCCGCACACGAACGGAGGAGGTGTCTCAGGATGGCAAAACAGGTAAGTGCCGAGCACCCCGCGCAGGCGGAGGACTATTCGGTCAGCCCGGCTGGAGAGAAGTTCGCGATTCCCCGGAGGACGGCGTACGAAGAGGAGTACCGGCGCATCGAGGAGCTGGTGGCCAGGGCGAGGGGCGAGGGGAAGGAGATCGTGGTCGTCATGGGGGTGGGATTCGTGGGGGCCGTCATGGCGGCCATCATCGCCGACACCAGAGGCAAGGGGGGGCATCCGTCCAAATTCGTCATCGGCTGCCAGCGGCCCAGCACCCGGAGCTTCTGGAAAATCCCGCTCCTCAACCGGGGCGAACCTCCCGTCAAGGCGGAAGATCCCGAAGTGGAACAGATCATCAGGCGCTGCGTGCTGGAAAAACAGAGCCTGGTCGCCACCTTCACCAGCGACTGTCTCAGGCTGGCAGACTGCGTCGTGGTGGACGTGCAGTGCGACTACCGCAAGAAAAGCCTGGGCAACATGCGCGCCGGCGAAGCGGACATGGCTGCCCTGGAGGGGACCATGCGTACCATCGGCATGCGCATCCAGCCCTCCTGCCTGGTACTGATCGAGACGACCGTAGCGCCGGGCACCACCGAGTTCGTGGCCTGGCCGATCCTGAAGAAGGCCTTTGCCGCACGGGGCATCGACTCCGTTCCGCTGCTGGCCCACAGCTTCGAGCGGGTCATGCCCGGCAGGCACTACGTCTCCAGCATCCGCGATTTCTGGCGGGTCTGCTCCGGCTGCAACGCCGAAGCCAGGAAGCGGGTGGTGCGCTTTCTCAAGGAGGTGCTCAACACCAAAGAGTATCCCCTGACGGTCATGGACCGCCCGATCGAGTCGGAAACGACGAAGATCGTCGAAAATTCCTACCGGGCAACGATCCTGGCTTACCTGAACGAGTGGAGCCTGTTCGCCGAACGGAACGGTGTAGATCTGGTCAAGGTGATCGACGCCATCAGGATGCGCCCCACCCACAGCAACATGATATTCCCCGGCCCCGGGATCGGCGGTTACTGCCTGCCCAAAGACGGCGGCCTCGGCTACTGGTCCTACCGGCACATCCTGGGCTTCGAGGATGGGGAGAGCGTCTTCAGGATCACTCCCCTGGCGATCGACATCAACGACACACGGGCCCTGCATGTGGCGCAACTGACCCGGGACGCCCTGCGCAACATGGGACGGTACATCGCCGGCGCCGACGTACTGATCTGCGGGGCCAGCTACCGCCAGGACGTGGGTGACACCCGCTACAGTGGCAGTGAGATGGTTGTGCGCAAGCTCACCGAGATGGGGGCGGAAATGCGCGTGCACGACCCCTACGTGGAGCACTGGTACGAACTGGAGAGCCAGGATGTCTACCCCTCTCCCGGGAGTTCCTGGAAACGGTTCTTCCGTAACCAGGCGGGCCTGGAGAACATTCGGGTCCAGAACAACCTTGCCGCGGCACTCAAGGGGGTGGAGGCGGTCATCTTCGCCGTGCCCCATTCCCCCTACCTGAAACTGGAACCGGAGGAGATCGTGGAGTGGACCGGCAAACCGCTGGCGGTGATCGACTGTTACGGCATGCTGCCCGACACGGCCATCCGCCGCTATTTCGAGCTGGGGTGCGAGGTCAAGGCCCTGGGACGCGGCCACATCCAGCGCATCAAGGAAGAGGTTCGCAAAGGAAGGCACCACTGATCAGGGGTACGGCCAGATGCGGCAACGGCCCCCCGGACAGGCCGGGGGGCCGTTGTTATTCATCGCGGGATGCGGCCGGTTCTAGAAATAGCGCTTCAGCAGGCCGGCGAAAACCTGTCCGTGGCGAGCCTCGTCCTTGCACATTTCGTGAACGGTGTCATGAATGGCATCGTAGTTCAGCTGCTTCGCCCTGACGGCCATCTCCTTCTTACCCTTGCAGGCACCGTTTTCAGCCTCGACGCGGGCGGCCAGATTGGCCCTGGTATCGGCCTTGACCACCTCGCCCAGAAGTTCACCGAACTTGGCGGCATGCTCGGCCTCTTCGAAGGCGATGCGCTTGTAGGCTTCCGCCACCTCAGGGTATCCTTCGCGATCGGCCTGGCGGCTCATGGCCAGGTACATGCCGACCTCGGTACACTCACCCATGAAATGGGCCTTGAGCCCCTCAACAAGCTCCGCGTCGATCCCCTGGGCTACCCCGATCCTGTGCTCGTCGGCCCAGCTGAGGGTCTCTTCTCCCCTCTCGGAAAACTTGTCAGCGCCGGCCTTGCACTGGGGACATTCAGCAGGGGGGGCGGCACCTTCAAAAACATAGCCACAGACAGCGCACACAAATTTCTTCATCGTCTCCTCCTTGGGGTTGTAGTTAGTTCAAGCGCAGTGTTCGCGCGCAACATGCCAGGCCCACAAAGGACCAAATCAATCTTTTATGTCTTTTTATACGCGATTTTTCCTTCTGTCAACATAAAAATCGCATCAATGGTCGGACCAGTTCCGGTCGAATATCTTGGGAGCAGCCGCGAAACGCCACGAAAAAAGCGCCGGAGAGTCCTGTCTGTACAGGGCTTCACGGCGCTTTGATCATGCCTTACTGCCGGCTGTGAACCGAGGGGAAGCGACCGCTGCCGGTTTACTCCTCTCCCTCAGCCCCTCACCAAATTCAGACCTTGGCGGCCCGCTTGCGCTTGGTGGGGTCCAGCTCCTTCTTGCGCAGGCGGATGGAGTCGGGAGTCACCTCCACCAGTTCGTCGTCGTCGATGAACTCCAGGGCCTGCTCCAGGGTCAGAACGCGCGGCGGAGTCAGCTTGATGGCATCGTCGGAACCGGAGGCGCGCACGTTGGTGAGCTTCTTACCCTTGCAGGGGTTCACGTCCAGGTCGTTATCCTTGCTGTGCTGGCCGATGATCATGCCGCCGTACACCTCCACGGCAGCGCCGATGAAGAGCACGCCGCGGGGCTGGAGGGCATCCAGGGAGTAGGCGGTGGTCTCGCCATGCTCCATGGCGATCAGCACGCCGTTCTTCCTCCCCGGGATGTCCCCCCGGTAGGGGGCATACTCGTGGAAGGTGTGAGTCATGACCGCCGTGCCGCGGGTTTCGGTCAGCACCTCCCCCCTGAGCCCGATCAGGCCGCGGGCAGGGATAATGAACTCCAGGCGGACCAGGTCCCCCATGGGGCTCATGGCCACCATCTCCCCCTTGCGGGGTCCCATCTTCTCGATGATGGCGCCCTGGAACTCGGCCGGGACGTCCACCACCAGGTATTCCATCGGTTCGGTCTTGACGCCGTCCCTCATGCGGATGATGACCTCCGGCTTGGAGACCGCCAGTTCGAACCCCTCCCGCCGCATGTTTTCGATCAGGATGGAGAGGTGCAGCTCACCCCGGCCGGAAACCTTGAAGGTATCCGGGCTGTCGGTGTCCTCGACCCTGAGCGACACATTGGTACGCAGCTCCTTGGTGAGACGTTCGCGGATGTTGCGGGAGGTAACCCATTTCCCCTCCCGTCCGGCAAAGGGTGAGGTGTTGACGATGAAGTTCATGGAGAGGGTCGGCTCGTCGATGCAGACATAGGGAACCGCGATGGGATTGTCCGCCGACGCCAGGGTCTCTCCGATGCTGATGTCGTCGAAACCGGCCACGGTGGCGATGTCGCCGGTGCCGGCCTCCTCGACTTCTATCTGCTTGAGTCCCTGGTATCCCAGAAGCTTGCTGATACGCCCCTTGACCACCGTACCGTCGGATTTGATCATGGCCACGGTCTCCCCCGACCTGACCTTGCCGTTGAAGATGCGGCCGGTGGCCATGCGGCCGATGTAGTCGTTATAGTCGATGTTGGCGATCAGCATCTGGAACGGGGCGTTGGCATCCCCCTTGGGAGGACGCACGTTGGCCTCCACCACGGCGAAGAGCGGCTCCATGCTGGTGGATTCGGCAGTCACATCCAGCTTGGCGTACCCCATCTTGGCGCTGGTGTAGACCACCGGGAAGTCCAGCTGCTCGTCCGAGGCGTTCAGCTCGCAGAACAGGTCGAAGACCATGGTGAGCACTTCATCCGGCCGGGAGCCGGGGCGGTCGATCTTGTTGATCACCACGATCGGCTTGAGCCCCAGGTCCAGGGACTTCTTCAGCACGAAGCGGGTCTGGGGCATGGGGCCGTCCAGGGCGTCCACCAGCAGCAGAACCGAATCCACCATCTTCAGCACGCGCTCCACTTCACCGCCGAAGTCGGCATGGCCCGGTGTATCCACGATATTGATCTTGTAGCGGCCATGGTGGATGGAGAGGTTCTTGGCCAGGATGGTGATGCCCCGCTCCTTCTCCAGGTCGTTGGAGTCCATGACCCGCTCGGTGATGGCCTCGTTCTCCCGGAAAACGCCGGCATGGCGCAGCATGGCATCCACCAGGGTGGTCTTGCCGTGGTCGACGTGGGCGATAATGGCGATGTTTCTGATTCGTTCCTGCATGGGTGACAACTCCTCGATAGGTCAAAATAAAACGACGGGCATTACTGCCCGTCGTACGGTATGCAATATGTCAGCTTTTTCCAGATCTGGCAAGCGTTTATGCGCTACACACCAAAAGCGTCCCCTTTTCCGGGGATTCAGTGCTCGTGGTACCCCAGCACCACCAGCAGACAGCTGCCGTCGGCGATGACGTTGATTCCCTTCTCGAGGCAGAGTTTTACCGCGTCGGGGTGCTCGGCACCCGGTTGCATCCAGATGGCGGTGATCCCCTTCTCGATGGCCTGGGGAACCAGTTTCGCGGTGACCGCCGGGGGGGTGATCATGGAGAGACTCTTCACCTCGGCTGGCAGCTCGGCGATGGTGGCGACGCAGGCAGTCCCCTCGATCTCCCGCTCGTGGGGATTGATCGGCACGACGGTCCTGGCGTTCTGCAGATAGCAGCGCAGCACCTTGTTGCCGTACTTCTCCCGTTTGACGGATGCTCCGGCGACCCCGAAGGCGGGGGAGGCCAGAAAACGTTCGATCTGCTGGTCGATGGTCATGTCCTGCTCCTGAAAAAGAGATAACCCTGATGCGCAACGGCTGTGCGGGCTCCTCGCGTTTGGAATGTATCGGCCCGGGTGGTCAAAACGGGAAAAGCTACTCCCTCACCTGTCCCTCACCGAAGACGATGAACTTGGTGGTGGTCAGGTCCTCCAGCCCCATGGGGCCGAAGGAGTGAAGCTTGGTGGTGGAGATACCAATCTCCGCCCCCAGGCCCAACTGATTACCGTCGGCGAAGCGGGTGGAGGCATTGACCACCACGCAGCTGGAGTTCACCTCGCGGATGAAGCGCTGGGACCGGCCGTAGTCGCTGGTGATGATGGATTCGGTGTGCAGGGAGCCGTAGCGGTTGATGTGGTCGATGGCCTGGTCCAGGCTGTCCACCACCCGGCAGGCCAGGATCAGCTCCAGGTACTCGGCGTACCAGTCCTCCTCGGTGGCCGGCACGGCCTGGGGGGCGTACGCCCGGAACCGCTCGTCACCGCGCAGTTCCACCTGCATGCCGCCCAGGAGGGTGGCGATGCGGGGGACGAACTCGGCCGCCACCGCCTCATGGATGAGCAACGTCTCCAGAGCATTGCAGACACCGGGACGCTGGGTCTTGGCGTTGACGATGATCCGCTCGGCCATGGCGAAGTCGGCACTCTCGTCCACGAAGATGTGGCAGACCCCCTTGTAATGCTTGATCACCGGGATACGCGAATTTTCGGTCACGAAGCGGATCAGACCCTCGCCGCCGCGGGGGATGATCAGGTCGATGCACTCCTCCTGCTTGAGCATCTCCAGCACCCCCTGGCGGTCGGTGAAGGGGATCAGGGCCAGAGCACCGGCAGGCACCCCCTTGGCCTCCATGGTCTCCCGCAGGATGGCGGCGATGGCCCGGTTGGAGTTGATCGCCTCCTTGCCGCCCCGCAGGATCACGGCGTTGCCCGCCTTGAGGCAGAGGGCGGCGGCATCGGCGGTCACGTTGGGGCGCGCCTCGTAGATGATGCCGATCACCCCCAGGGGGATGCGCATCTTCCCCACCATCAGGTTGTTGGGGCGCTTCCACATCTTCGTGACTTCGCCCACCGGGTCGGGGAGGAGGGCCACCTCCCGCAGGCCGTCGGCCATGGCAGAGATGCGCGTGGCGTCCAGCATCAGCCGGTCCAGCATGGCGGATGAGAGCCCCTTCAGTTTCCCTTCCTCCAGGTCCCGGGCATTTTCGGCCATCAGCTGGGGGGTCTGCCGTTCCAGGGCATCGGCCATGGCCAGCAGCAGGTCGTTCTTGACCCCGGTGCTGAGCCGTGAAAGGACGAAGGAGGCCTGGCGAGCCTCCCGGGCAATCTGGGCAACCTGTGCGGCAATCGTCATGAATATCCCCCCTGGGTGCGTAATGGCGATGGATTGTAGGGCAATTCTACGGCCACTTCAAGAGTAATGAGGGGGAGGGGAGAGCCCCTCCCGGGCGGCAGGACTACAGGGTCAGCTCGCTGTGGCCCTGGTAGAGCCGGTCCCGCTCAGAAGCCACGTCCGCATCCTCCAGATACTCGTCGAACCCCATGGCCCGGTCGATGATGCCGTTGGGGGTGAACTCGACGATCCGGTTGGCGATGGTGGAGACGAACTCGTGGTCGTGGGAGGCGAACAGGATAACCTCGCTGAAGGCGATCAGGCCGTCGTTCAGGGCGGTGATGGACTCCAGGTCCAGATGGTTGGTCGGCTCGTCCAGGATCAGCACGTTGGCGCCGGTCAGCATCATGCGCGACAGCATGCAGCGCACCTTCTCGCCGCCGGAGAGAACGCGGGTCTTCTTCAGCGCCTCGTCGCCGGAGAAGAGCATGCGTCCCAGGAAGCCGCGGGCAAAGGTCTCCCCCTCCGTCGGGGGGGCGAACTGCCCCAGCCACTCCACCAGGTTGTAATCGTTGTCGAAGTAGGCGCTGTTCTCCTTGGGGAAATAGGAGCTGGTGATGGTGACCCCCCAGCGGAAGGAGCCGGCGTCCGGTTCCAGCTCGCCGGCCAGAATCTGGAACAGGGTCGTGCGGGCCAGTCCGTTGCCCACGAAGGCGATCTTGTCCCCCTTGCGCACGACCAGGTCCAGGCCGTTCAGCAGCTCGACGCCGTCCACGCTCTTGGAGAGCCCCTCGATCTCCAGGATGATGTCCCCGCAGGCCCGTTCCGGCTTGAACACCACGTAGGGGTACTTGCGGGAGGAGACCGGCATATCCTCCAGGGTCAGCTTCTCCAGCAGCTTCTTGCGCGACGTGGCCTGCTTGGCCTTGGAAGCGTTGGAGCTGAAGCGCTGGATAAACTCCTTCAGTTCGCTCACCTTATCGGCCACCTTGCGGTTTTCGTTCTGGCGCTGGCGCAGGTTGAGCTGGCTGGCGTGATACCAGAAGTCGTAGTTGCCCACATAGACCTGGATGCGGCCGAAGTCGATGTCGGCCGTGTGGGTGCAGACCTGGTTCAGGAAGTGGCGGTCGTGGGAGACCACGATGACCGTGTTGGGGAAGCGGTAGAGGAAATCCTCCAGCCAGGAGATGGACTTCAGGTCCAGGTTGTTGGTCGGCTCATCCAGGAGCAGCACGTCAGGGTTGCCGAACAGGGCCTGGGCCAGCAGCACCCGCACTTTCTGCCCCCCCTCCAGCTCCTTCATCTGCCGGGAACGCAGCTCCTCGGGGATACCCAGACCGTTCAGCAGCACGGCAGCCTCGGACTCGGCCTCGTAACCGTTCATCTCGGCGAACTCGGTCTCCAGCTCGGCGGAGCGGACGCCGTCCTCTTCGCTGAAGTCCGGTTTGGCGTAGATCGCCTCCCGCTCCACCATGATCCGGTAGAGGCGTTCGTGCCCCATGATGACCGTGTTCAGCACCGTCTGTTCGTCGAAGGCGAACTGGTCCTGGCGCAGCACCGCGATGCGTTCCTTGGCACCGATGGTGACGGAGCCCGAGTCGGGCGCGATTTCGCCGGCCAGGATCTTCAGGAAGGTGGACTTGCCCGCGCCGTTGGCGCCGATCAGGCCGTAGCAGTTGCCGGGGGTGAACTTTATGGTGACGTCCTTGAACAGGACCCGCTTGCCGTAGGAAAGGGTGACGTTGGTTGCCGCAATCATGGTGTCTGATACTCCCGCGAAAATAATAAAACCACAGGGGTGACCCCTGTGGTTCACATAATGTGATGATCTATAGCATGGTTACGGCTGGAGGGGCAACAGCTTTTTCCGGACCCCGACCGCGGGGCCGCGCCTCAGGCGCACTCCCCCTTCGGGACGCACAGCAGCTCCTCCGGCAGGCGGGTGGTGAATCCGGCCGCGTGCAGATGCCCGCCGCCGCCGAAGCGGCTGGCAATGGCAGCCACATCCATGCCGCTGGAGTTGGAGCGCAGCGACCACTTGCGCAGGGAACCCTGGTCCTGGTAGCCGACGGCAAAGGGGTGACCGTGGGACAGTTCTCCCACCAGGTCGCTCATGATGTCCTCGTAGCAGTTGACCACCGGCACCCGGTAGCCGGCAACGGTGGTCATGACCGCCTTCTTCATGTGCAGGTCGATCATCCTGCGGCGATAACGGTTGATGGCCCGCCCCTCTCCCAGCAGCGGCTTAAGGGCGTCCTCGCCGGAGCAGAGCCGCTCCCAGGCGGAGAGCTCGAAGGGGCGTGAGATGAGTGCCGCATAGATATCGCTGGTCCCCTCAAGCTGGAAGCGCCACATGTCCCGGTCCTGGATATGCAGGAGCAGCCGCGGCGGCGGGGTGTCGTGGAAGTATTCCCAGGTCAGCACGGCGCCGGACCTGTTCATGTCGAAAACGACCTTCAGGTTGTCGTGTTCCCGTTCCAGGCCGGCCAGATCCTGCTCGGCCGAGGTGTGGTGGTCGATGATGATCACGGAGCGGGCCGAACGGCAGATACGCTTCAACGCATCCCGGCGGTAGGAGAAATCGACGATGTACAGATCCCGGCCCGCCACATCGGGAGGTTCCTGGCCGTACACGCCCGGCAGCAGCTCGCACTCCTGCCCCGTTTTCAGGAGAAAATGCCGGGATACGGCATAGGCCGCGGCAAAGCCGTCGGGACAGCCACCATGGTAGATCACGAGCGGTTGTTGCAAGGGAAGTTCCTTTCGGGAGAGGTCAGCCGCGCACCCGGGCCGACTGAGAAGAATAGCAGGGCCGGGACGAGATTCCAACGATTTTTTGCGCCGTTCACTCCACCGTGGAGCGCTGTTTCTTGCGTAGGGAGACGATCTTCTTGTCGCCCAGGCGCTTCTCCCGGGCAGCACGGGGCACCCGGGTGGCAATGCGCTTCTTCACAACCCGCTCACGCTTCTCCAGCGCCGCCTCCAGCCGTTCCATGGCTTTCTCCCGGTTGCGCGCCTGGGACCGGCTCTCGCTTGCCTGGGTTACGATGCCGGTGGGGAGATGGCGGATGCGCACCGCGGAGTCGGTGGTGTTGCGATGCTGCCCCCCCGGCCCGGAAGCACGGTAGTATTCGATCCTGATATCCTCGTCCCTGATCTCGACCATGGTCTCCATCCCTTCCCGCGTTCCGCGTCTAATTCCAATTCCAACTCAAAGCGCTCTCTTCGTTGGCTCGTCGAAGGCTCCTCAACGTACTATTCTCGTACGCCTCCGTCGCCTTCTTCCTCGCCGCCTTGATATCATCTTTGATTTGAAACTGGAATAACGCCCGCTGCGGCAGGTGATTCCCGCTGAGGCACGGGCCGGTCCGCGCCAATGTGGACGGTTCTCACGTACCGGAGTCTGAATGCAAGCCGCCGGTTCGGTTATCCGGGGCATCCAGCCGCACCACCCGGTCGGCCAGGGCCAGACAGGCCGGACGGTGGGTTGTCAGCAGCACCGTTTTCCCCCGGGTGCGCTCGGCCAGCCGGGTAACGATCTGCTGCTCAGTCTCGGCGTCCAGCCCCTCGGTCGGCTCGTCCAGGAGCAGCAGCGGCGCGTCCTTGAGGAGCGCCCGGGCCAGGGCGATGCGCCGCGCCTCTCCACCCGAGATTTCACACCCCCCCTCGCCCACCGGGGTGTCCAGTCCCTGGGGGAGCGTATCCAGCCAGCGGGTCAGGCCGCTGTCCTCCAGGGCCCGTCGCAGGTCCCCCGGAGAGGCATCCGGCCGCGCCAGGAGGACGTTGTCGCCAATGCTGACGTTGAACAGGTGCGGCCGCTGGGGCAGGACCGCGAAGAGACGGCGCGCCTCATCAGCGACCAGGGAGCGCAACTCCACTCCCCCCACCCTGATACTCCCCCCATACTCGCGGAAGCGGAGCAGAAGCTCTATCAGGGTGCTCTTGCCGCTGCCGCTCTCCCCCACCAGCGCCACCCGGGTGCCGGCCGGGACATGCAGGGAGAAGCGCCGCGGCAGCGACGGACCACCGAGGTCGGCGCAGGACACATCCCGGAAAATGATCCCGAGCGGCTCCCCGGGCATCGGCAGGGGACACGACGGCTCGGCGACCGGGGGAGTCGCGCCGCTCAGTTGGCCGATGCGCCGCAGGGCCTCTCCCACCGCCGGCAGCATCTGCAGGGCCTGGGGCAGGGGAGCGGCCGCTTCCAGGGCCGCGGCGCAAAAGAGCAGCAGCATGACCAGCACGGGGCCGGGCAGGGAGCCGTCGGCCACCGCCGGACCGGCCAGGGCCAGCACTCCGGCCAGGGCCACCCCTCCGCAGGCGGAAGTCCCCGCCAGGGTCAGGGCATTGATATTGCCCAGGCGCCGTTGCTCGGCTACCAGACGGGCGGAGAGATCGTCTACCCGTTCTGCCTGGCGCCGGGCACATCCCAGCAGCGCCAGCTCCTCGGCTCCCTGCACCCCCTCGGTAACGGCAGCGCGCAGTTCTCCCGCCAGCCGGGTGGAACGCCGTCCCGGTTCCGCCGCGAGATGCCGTCCCGCCAGGGGGAGGGCAACACCGGCGCACAGCAGCAGGGCACACAGCAGCAGGGCCGCGGGGCCGTGCCAGACCAGCACGAACAGCACCGCCAGGAGGATGGAAACGCTTCCCACCGCCAGGGGGGCAATGATGCGCAGATAGAGATTCTCCAGGCTGTCCAGGTCTCCCCGCAGCCGTCCCGCAAGGTCGCCGCTGGCGTAGCGTTCCAGACCGGCAGGCGCCAGGGGCTCCAGCCGACGGAAGAGCCACACCCGCAGATCGCTCAAAAAGCGCAGGGCAGCCTCGTGGGTCACCAGCCGCTCCCCATAGCGGCCGACGGTGCGCAGTATCGCCAGGGCACGGATACCGGCCGAGGGGAGGAAGTAATTGAAGGTCGTTCCGCAGGCGGCGCTGACCGCCATAGAGGTAATGAACCATCCGGACAGGGCCATCAGGAGCGTATTGGCGGCTATGACGATCACGCCCAACACGATCCCGGCCAGCATCCACCCCCACCGGCTTCGGCCAACCATCAAAATGGAGACCACTGCCCTCATGGCGTCAGCATCTCCAGCCTGCCGTTGAACAGCCGGGCGATCCGCGATGCCCGGGCCAGGGTCTCCTCCCGGTGGCTGATGAGCAGCACGGTGCTGCCGGCAGCCAGACGTTCGATGGCCTCAGCCACCAGGCACTCGTTGTCCCGGTCCAGGCCGGCAGTGGGCTCGTCCAGCACCACCAGCAGCGCCCGCCGCAGGAAGGCCCGGGCCAGGGCCAGGCGGCGCAGTTCTCCAACCGAAAGCCCGGCCCCCCGGTCCCCCAACAGGGTATGAATGCCGTTGGGAAGGCGCGCGACGAAATCGGCCGCAACAGCGTCCTCCAGTGCCCGGCGAATCTGCGCCTCGTCGGCCTCGGGGCGGGCCAGCAGCAGGTTCTCGCGGATCGTACCCGGGAAGAAAAAGGGACTCTGGGATACCCAGGCCAACCCCGCCCGCCAGGATTCGGGATCGATCAGACCCAGGTCCATGCCGTCAACGGTGATCCGCCCGGATTCGGGACGGTTCAGTCCGGCCAGCAGGCGGGCCAGGGTGCTCTTGCCGCTGCCGCTCTCCCCCACCAGGGCGGTCAGGCTGGCGGCGGGCAGTTCCAGATCGACCTCCCGCAGGGAACCCCGGTCGGCCTGGCCGCGGAAGGAGACCCGCTCGAAACGTACGCTCGGCGGCCGGGAAGGGGCGGGGAGACGCCCCGGGGGAACCTCCTGGTGCGTGGCCTCCAGGAGCGGCGCGATCAGTTCGGCCGCCGCCACCCCCTGCATGCGGGCGTGGTAGGAGAGTCCCAGGCTGCGCAAGGGAAGGTAGAATTCGGGGGCCAGGAGCAGCACGAACAGCCCGTCTGCCAGGGTGAGCGTGCCGTTCAGCAGGCGGAAGGCGATCAGCACGGCCACCACGGCCGTACCGGCCGTGGAGAAGAACTCCAGGGTAAAGGCGGAGAGGAAGGCGACCCGCAGCACCGACATGGTACCCTGCCGGTACTGTTCGGACATGCGTCCCACCATGAGGGCCTCGCGCCGGACGGCGCCGAAGATCTTCAGGTCGGGCAGCCCCTGCACCAGGTCCAGCAGATGACCGGCCAGGCGTGAAAGCCGCGCCCACTGGCGGCGGTTGAGCCGCTCGGAGCCGCGTCCGATGAGCACCATGAGGAGAGGAATGAAGGGGGCGGAGAAGAGCAGCACCAGCCCGGAGCGCCACTCCACCGGCAGCACGAACACCAGGGCCATGAGCGGCAGCAGGCCGGCCAGCGCCAACTGGGGGAGGAAACGGCCGACGTAGGCCTCCAGCCCCTCCACGCCGGCGGTGACCAACTCCGTCAGGCCGGCACTGTCCCGCGCCACCGTGCCCATGGCCGCCTGCTCCTGGAGCCGGTGATAGAGCCGGCTGCGCACCCCCTGCTTGAGCAGGCCGGCGGCACGGACCGCCCGCCTCTCGGCCACGAGGAGCAGGATGCCCCGGCCCAGCGCCGCGCCAGCGACAGCGATCGCCAGGAGCAATACGGCCGGGAAGGGGAGCCGTTCCAGGATCAGCTTTTGGCAGGCCAGGGCCAGCAGGCGCGCCTGGAGCACCACCAGGGCGGCTGCAGCGGCTCCGCAGGCCACCGCTCCCCCAAGCTGGCGCCGCACCGTCCGGGCTTCGCCCCACAGCCAGCGTTCCGCTCCCTGACCCGGACGGGATGGTGCGCCCCTCATGGGAACGCCACTACCACTGCCGCCGGTACTTCACCAGCAAAACGACGCAACCGGCTCCGGCCGCCAGCATGGCGCAATCCCGCAACCAGGGGATCGGCAGCTCCAGCATGGAGTAGAGCAGCGGATCGAGGAGCGCCGCGGTCAACAGGCCGACACCTCCCCAGGTGAGCAGTTTTTTCATGAATCAGCGCCTCCCCCTGACCATGCGGGTCAGCAGGCTGTCCAGCGACGAGGCGAACCGGCGACGGTCGGTGGTGCTGAACGGCCCCGGCCCCCCCTGGATCATTCCGGCCCCGCGCAACTCCTGCATCATGTCACGCATGGTCAGACGTTCGCCCACATTCTCCTCGTCGTACAACTCGCCCCGCGGGTCGAGGGCAACGCCCCCCTTCTCCACAATGCGCGCGGCCAGGGGAATATCGGCGGTGATCACCAGATCCCGGGAGCCGGCCTGCTGGACGATATAGTCATCGGCCGCGTCAAAGCCTTCGGCCACCACCACCGAACTGATGAGGCGCGAGTGGTGCTTGGAGAGCCCGCTGTTGGCCACCAGGCAGACCGGCAGCTCCAGGCGCTCCGAGGCGCGGAAGACGATTTCCTTGATGACCCGCGGACAGGCATCGGCATCGATCCAGATTTTCATGGCACTTACACCCTCGCTTCCCGCGCCGGACTTCCCATCACTCGTCGCGCTGATGCCGACTAAGTAGACCGTTCCGATAAAACCATTGCCGTTCACGGTGAGCTTGTCAAACCGTTATCACCTTGTAAACACAGGCCTTCGACAAGCTCAGGCCGAATGGAGAATTGTAAACATATTTACGAAACGGTCTACTAGGGGCAGTTCCCCACCCGCCTGGCTTTCACCCTGGTGGTCATGGAGTGTCCGGCGCTCTTCATCTGCATGACCGAGCTGTAGGAATCGGCGCCGAACACCGTCTCGCCGGTCATGGTGGCCGCGTTCGGGGCAGTGCACTTCATGGTCCAGGTCACCTTGGTGCCCGAGCTCTTCATCTGGGTGACTTTGCAACTGTTATCGCTGGCAATCACCTTCTTCTGGTCCTTCACCTCTTCCTTCGTGTAGCAGTGCCGGACCACCGTCGGCTTGACCTTCACCGGCATCCCGGGCATGTCCACCTGGGACTGTATCTCCCACAGTCCTTCGCGCATGTTCGCGCCCGATGCCGCCACCGGCAGGGCCAGGGCGCACAGCAGGGTGATGACGCTCTTTCTCATGTTCAGCTCTCCTTTCATGGATGGTGGAATACCCGGGGCATGGAAACAGCGCCGGGGCATGGTGGCGGGCAAGCGTCCGGGTCACCGCGAAACGCCCACCGCGGGCTAGCCTATCAGCAGGGAAACCGCGTGGAGCAGGAGGCCAATCACCCCGCCCACCAGGGTCCCGTTCATGCGGATGAACTGCAGGTCCGAACCGATGGCCAGTTCGATCTCGCTGACAAAGTCGTCTTCCTTCCACTGCTTGACCGTTCCGGAGACATGTCGGGTCACCAGGTCGCGCAGCTTGTCCGAGTAATTGACCACGATGGTTTCCAGGTGTTCGTTGATGGAATCCGTCAGCTCCCGGTTCCGCGACAGGGTGGCGCCCAGGGCCATGGCCGCCTCGGCGATGCTGACGCGGACCCGGGAGTCGCTCCGGCCCAGGTCGTCCACCAGCCAGGCCTTGAGGTCGCCGGCCAGGCCGGACACGTAGCGGGCCAGCTGTTCGTTGTTCACGGTCTCCCGCTTGATCTCCTCGATGCGCGCGCGCAGGTCGTCGTCGTGGCGCAGGCGCTGGCTGAACTCGCCCACTGCCCGGTCGAAGCGGCAGCGCAGTTCATGGCCGGGATCGTCCACGACCTCCTGGAGAAACTGGTCAATCTTCCGGGCCACCTTTTCACCGACCCCCTTGGTGAACTGGTCCCGGTTGGGGATGAATTTGCTTAAGAGCGGATAATCGGTGTTGAGCCAGGTGTCGATGCCAAGAGCCAGCCTCTCCTGGGCCTCCGCCGTGGCGATCCAGGCCGAGACCCGCTCCAGCAGGCCGTCCAGAACCGCCTGATGCCGGTTGTTCCGCATCAGGGTTTCCAGCAGATGGCCGATGGAGGTGGCCAGGTCGATCTTCTCGATCCTGTCGTGCAGCGCAGCCAGCAGGATCTTGCGTACCCGCTCGTCATCGATGAAGTCGATGGTCTCGGACAGTATCCTCGTGAGCCCCAGGGCCAGGACGTCGGCGTTGTCCCGGGACATGAGGTAGGCGGAGAGACGTTCGGCCGGGTTCAGTTCCCGCAGCTTGGACAGCAGCGACTCGGTGGCCAGGAACTTGTCGCGGATGAACTCGGCCAGACTCTCGGCGATGGTCTCCTTCTTGCTGGGGATGATGGCGGTGTGCGGTATGGGGACTCCCAGGGGGTGCCGGAACAGGGCCACCACCGCGAACCAGTCCGCCAGGGCCCCCACCATGGCCGCCTCGGAAAAAGCCGAGACCCACTGCCACACGCCGTTACCGCCCTGGGAGCGAGCGATGACGAACAGCACTGCCGCCGATACCATCAACCCGCCGGCGATCGCCTTGTTGCGGGCCAGTACGCTTTTCCGTCCATCCATCCAGCAAAACTCCTTGCGTCGTTACTCCAAAAAACGGAAACCAGCCACGGAGGTCACGGAGACCACCGGGAAATCACTTCCCTTAAATCCGTGATGCCTCCATACCTCCGCTTGCCTGAAAGACCTCTGCCTTGGACGTATGCCGCGGCATGCGACGGTTCGGCGGAGACTCACCTGGGACTGAGGGGTGCAACGCCAGTGGCGGCGTTGCGGCCCCGGCTCATTCACGCGCTCCGGCATTCCGACATCACGGAATTCAGGACTTCGGAAATCGTTCCGCTCCGGTCAACCGGTCGGGCGCGGAGGGCCGTACCCCGCTTCGCCTGACGTTTCTCCGCGAACTCCGTGGCCACCCGGCTCGTTCCGTTTACTTCTCCATGCGACCGCGGACATAGTCGCCCACCTGACCGATGGCTTCCACCGCCTCGGGCAGGTGAGGAGCGAAGTAGTGCCACACGTGCCACATCCCCTCCCGCACGTGCAGGCATACCTCCACCCCGGCCTCCTTGGCCCTGTCCGCCAGACGTTGGGAGTCGTCCAGCAGGATCTCGTCGGTTCCCACGTGGATCAGAAGCGGCGGCAGCCCCCGCAGGTCGGCGTTCAGCGGCGAGATCAGGGGGTTGTTCAGGTCGGCGCCCGGCGCGTACATTTCGGCGCAGGCACGGCATTCACGCTCGGTCATCCAGGGGTCGAGCTCCGCCCGGACGGTGATGGATTCACCGCCGCAGGTCAGGTCCACCCAGGGAGAGAGAAGCACTGCGGCGCAGGGGAGCCGGTCGCCGGCGGCCTTCAGGCTGACCAGGGTCGATACCGCCAGACCGCCGCCTGAGGAGTCCCCCATCAGCACCAGTTTCCGTGGGTCAAATCCCTGATCCAGCAGCCAGCGGTAGGCGGCCAGGGCATCCTCCAGGGCGGCGGGGAAGGGATTCTCCGGCGCCAGGCGGTACTCCACCGACAGGACGCTGCATCCCGCGGCAGCCCCTATCTGGGCCACGGTCATGCGGGCCGTGTTACAGGAGCACTTGCTGAAGCCGCCGCCGTGGAGATACATGATCACCAAATCCTCTGCCGCGTTTTCGGCTCGCACCCATTCGGCCTGAACCGCGCCGGCCGTGACCGGCTCCACCCTGGTGCCGGCAGGCAGGACGGCCCGGGAAGCGCCGAATTCGACGATGGCCCGCGCCTGCTGGATCGAGGCGGGAGGAGGAGCGTTCTTCAGGGTCTTGGTCAACCAGAGCCGCAGCTGTTTGCTTTTTTCACTCAACACAGGGTGATCTCCTTTATCAATGATGTGATACCAGGGTCAGGCGGGCCGTCGGCCGTTTCCCCGCTCCCGGCTGACGACGCAGACCGCGTACTTCAGGTAGCGCCCCTCGGGAAAACAGACTCCATAGGGAAAATCTTCCGGCTGGCCAGCCAGGTCAATCACCCGCAGCTCGCAGCCGGCCGTGAGCGCGCCGCGGCGTAGCTCCTTGAGATATTCGGCCACATCCAGCTTCTGGTGGTTGGAGCAGGCAATCAGCAGACCGCCGTCGGCCAGAAGCGGCAGCGCCGCCGCCACCAGCTCCGCCGTGCCGCCGCGGGTAGTGAAACGGCTCCGGGAAGTGGTTGAGAAGGAGGGGGGATCCATGAGGATGACGTCAAAGACCTGCTCCCCCTGGCCCAGCCGCCCCAGCACCTCCAGGCAGTCGCCGGTGATGAATTCGTGGCGCCGGGGATTGAGGCGATTGATGCCGAAGTTCTCCCTGGCCCACTCCAGGTAGCCGGCGGAGACATCCACGCTGGTCACCCGGGCCCCGGCCGACGCGGCAGCCACGGAAAAGGCGCCGGTATAGGCGAACAGGTTCAGCACTCGCTTCCCGTTCACCCGGTTCATCAGGTCGCGCCGGTTGCGGCGCTGGTCCAGGAACAACCCGGTGTTCAGCCCCTGTTCCAGGCTGACCAGGAAGGAGAGACCGTTCTCCCGTACCTGGAGACGTGCCGGAGCCGCCTCGCCCGAAAGCAGCCTGCCGTAGCGCTTCCCTTCCCCCATGGCTTCCAGTTCCCTTGTTTTCTGCGGCCGCTCCTTCTCGTAGATCCCCCGGGGGCGCAACAGCTCTTCCAGCACCCCGGCAACCACCTTCAGATGGGGCCGCCAACCGGCGCAGTAGAGCTGCACCATCAGGAACTGGCCGTAGCGGTCCACGGTCAGGCCGGGCAGCCCGTCCCCCTCGCCGTTTACCAGCCGGAAGGCATCGCTCTCCCCCAGGTCGGCATGATCGCGGCGCAGGGCCAGGGCCGCTTCCAGGCGACGACTGATCCAGGCGGAATCCAGGCGAATCCGCTCCCGCGACAGTACCCGTGCCGTAATGCGCTCTCCAGGGTCCAGGAGCGCGGTGGCAAAAAACCGGCCGGAGCTGTCGGTCAGCGCCACCACCTGCCCGGCCCGACCGGCGGGCCAGCGTTTGGTGTGGCTGTCGGCAATGATCCAGGGGTGTCCCAGTTCCAGCATGCGCGCCGTCTCCGGCCCCACGACCCTCGATTCCATCTCTGTCTTCATCCTTCACCATCCCGCGGCGCGGCATTCCCCAGCCGTTCCAGGAACGCCTCCAGCTGCCGTTCACCCTGACCGAAATCCTCCAGATCGATCTCCAGGTCCGGCTGCCAGGGGCGATGCTTGTAGTAGAGCTTGTCGTAGTACTGCTCGATCAGTCCCCGGGCAAGACCTGCCACGTCCCAGCGCTCCAGCATGGCCAGGAACTCGGCAAAGCGCGCCCCCCCCAGCTTCTTCCTGATGCGCAGAAGCGCCGCCGCCATCTCCTCCCGGTACTCCTCGCGGGCATATTCCGCGGCCAGGCGGGCGACGCGGGTCTCCAGACCGGCGCTGCACCAGACGCGGCGCCCCTCGGCCATGGCCTGATAGAACCGTCCGGGGAGCAGGATCCTGCCGATGCGCTGGCTCTCCCCCTCCAGGACGATGGGGCGATCCAGAGGCGCCCGGCGCAAGGCGTCCCAGAGCTGGGTATCGAAGCGTTTCTGACTCAGGCTCTGTTCCAGCCCCAGGGAACCGAAGGCGGAGCCGCGGTGGCAGGCCAGTCCCTCCAGGTCGATGGGGGTCCAGCTGTTCCGGTCGAGGCCGTTGATGAAGGCCGTCTTGCCGGTGCCGGTCATGCCGTGCAGAACCAGGAGGGGAACCGGGGGAACGAAGCGCTGGAAGTAGTCGTTGATCCAGGAGCGGAAAGACTTGTAGCCGCCGGCCAGCTGGAACACCCGCTGGCCGGTGGCTTCCAGTAGGATGGCCATGGAACGGCTGCGCAGCCCCCCCCGCCAGCAGTAGACCAGCACCGGCCGCCCCTGGGCGTGGCCGATCACCTGGCGCACCATATCGGCGAAGCGGCCGCAGGTCAGCTCCAGTCCGCGCATGCGGGCCTCCCGCGGTCCAATGCGGTTGTGGATGATGCCCACCTCAACCCGTTCCTGGTCCGTCAGGATCGGAACATTGACCGCCCCCGGCAGGTGATCCTCCCCGAATTCCAGCGGCGTCCTGACATCGACGACACAGTGGCTGTCCAGCAGCCGTGGTGTGAATGATAGCGTTTCAGGCATTGAGGCGTACTCTCCGGTCGGCGAGTATAGGCTACTCGGCCCGTGCTGACAACAGGGAAGTCATTGAAATGTCCGCTGCTTACTCCTTGATTCGACCAGGCTAACATGATATGCGTTTAGAAAAGTCCGGCGCCGACCGACCGTGGAGGCTGCCGGGCCGTTCCCCCTCCGGCGAACCCCACCGCCGCGGGGTCTCGACCGGAGCCGTTTTTCCCGCCCACGAGGAGCCCATTCCATGAACACACGAAAGTTCTCCCGCGTCAGATTCAGGGTAAACGCAACCATCAGGACAGCGGACCGCCAGTTCCAGGGCAGGGTCGAAAATCTCAGCATGAGCGGGATGTTTCTGGTTACCGGCGAACAACTCTCCCTGGGCGAGCAGGTGGAGATCACCATCCTGCTCACCGGCGCCGACCCGGAAATCTCGGTCAACCTGAACGGAAGAACCTGCCGTCAGACCGAGGAAGGGATCGGCTTCACCTTCGAGAAGATCGAGCTGGACTCCTATACCCACCTGAAAAACATCGTCTCCTACAACATGATCGATTCCGAAAAAGTGATGGAAGAGATCTACCACGCCATGGACGAGAAACTGACCCATCAGAAATAGGGGAGAAGCCGGTTGATGAGTTCCAGGTCCATGAAACGGCACGCCCCCCTGTTCTCTCTGGCCGGATTCCTGCTGGGCATCGGCGCCCCCGCCGGATGGATCGTCCTGAGGCTGGTGCTGTTCCCCGTGCCGGGAGAACCGTTCGTGGAGCAGATGCTGGGGGACATTCTGCGCAGCGGCGAGCAGACGGCCCTGTACGCCTACATGGGTATCGGCACGGCCCTGGTGCTGGCGTTCCTCGGTTTCATGATCGGTTCCCATGGCGACGAACGGCGCAAACGCTCCGCCGAACTGGACCGGCTCCACCGCGAGGTGGCCTCCCAGAAGGACCTCTTCCAGAACCGCTACCAGGTGCTGGACAACAACATCAAGAATTTCCACCATATCAGCAGTAAGATCCAGACCTCGCTGAACCTGGAGGAAATCCTGCTGCTGTGCGCCGAGGGGCTGCACGAGATCCTGGGATACGAGCGGGTCAACATCCTCATGACCCAGCAGGGCGAACGGATCCGCTTCGTCACCGCCACCGGAACGGACAGCTTCGACATAACCGGCGTCACCCTGCCGCTGAATCCCTCCATCGGCGTCATCTACAAATGCCTCAGCGAAAAGAAGGTCTTCCTGATCGACGACATCACGCGCTATCCCCAGGACTACCAGATCCAGGAGCCGCACCGCCGCCAGGCCCCGCTCCGCTCGCGCAGCTTCATCCTCTGTCCCATCGTGGTCAAGGGTGAAGCCATCGGCGCGTTCGGCATCGACAACAAGACCAGCAGACGCGCCCTGAACGACTCGGACGTGGACACCATCATGCTCTTCGCCGACCAGGTGGCCTCGGCCATCACCCGCATCAACCTGTTGACCTCCATCGACGCTCTGACCAGCGAACTGGAAAACTCCTTCGCCTTCCTGCTGGGCAGCCGACGGGAATATTCCCGCAATGTGGCGGAGCTGAAGGAGGCGGTGGCCTCGGTGGCTGAAGGTTCCGCCGCCATCGCCTCGGCATCGGAGGGGGTCATGGCCTCGGTGGATGAGACCGGCATGGCCGTCAACGAGATCTCCGTGGCCATCGAGCAGGTTACCCGCAACCTGGACCATCTGGCCGGGATCGCACAGCAGTCCGCCGCGGCCATGGAGGGGATCACCAGGGCCATCAACAACGTGGAGCAGAACGCAACCGTCTCCCACCAGGTCTCCAGCCAGGTCAAGTCCCGGGCCGACCAGAGCTTCAGCGTGGTCACCGAGACGATCGACTCCCTGGCCGAAATCCAGTCTTCGGTGGAACTCTCCTACCGGGCAATCAACCACCTGGCCGAAAACAGCGCCCGTATCGAAAACGTGGTCAGCGTCATCAACGATATCACCAAGCGTACCAACCTGCTGGCCTTCAATGCCGCCATCATCGCGGCCCAGGCCGGAGAGTACGGCAAGAGCTTCGCCGTGGTGGCCGACGAAATCCGCAACCTGTCGCTGCAGACCGGCCACTCCACCGGCGAGATCACCGCCATCGTCGGGGAGATCCTGTCCGAATCCCGCGCCGCCGCCGATACCATCACCGCCAGCAAGCAGCTCGTGCAGCGCGGCGTGGAACTGGGGCACTCCACCGGCGAGGCGCTCAGGGCCATCCACGACAGCTCGGCCTGCTCCATGGACATGACCCAGAAGATCAAGCGCGCCACCCGGGAGCAGGTGGACAGCATGCGCATCGTGGCCAGCTCCATGGAAGAAATCAGCTCCATGACCTCGCAGATCCTGTCCGCCTCCACCGCCCAGGCCAAGGCCACCCGCAGTATCGTCCGCTCCGTCGAAACCATCAAGGAGATGGCCCACGAGATGGTGGACTCCACCTCCCGCCAGGTGCGGGACGGTAACCAGATCCGCCACTCGGTGGAATCGGTCAGCGACATGGTGAGGGAGATGTTCGACAACATGGAACAACGCCGCGCGCAGAGCGCCGAGGTGGTCAGGGACCTGGAGTCCATGAAGAACCTGACCTGCCAGTTGTGAGACTAGGCTTACGTGGCTCCGGGCGGTTTTTGCTGGCCACACTACCGTTTTTTTGTTATACGTTCCACGTTCGAACCACAACGGTCTCCCCGCTCCGGGGGCCGATCGGAAGCAGATGGCCTGACCTGAAAAGAATCACATACCGCGCGGATTCACAAGCGAACCGGGACGGCAGGCACCATCACCTACACAGGCTGCCGCCATGGCGGCGTTCGTCCCGTCACGCGCCCCGAAGCGCGTTTTTTTGTGCGTGGAGAACAAGAACATGAGCGATACGCGAAAGAACATGACCATTCCGGACATCCTCAGGATGAAGCAGGAACGGCGACGCATCACCATGATGACCGCCTACGACTATCCCTTTGCCCGCCTGGTGGACGGCGGCGGCGTTGACGCCATTCTGGTGGGAGACTCCCTGGGAGTCGTCTTCTCCGGCTACGACACCACCCTGCCGGTCACCATGGACGAGATGATCTATCACACCAGGGCCGTGGCCCGCGCCAAACCCCAGGCGCTCCTGGTGACCGACATGCCCTTCATGTCCTATCACACCGGCGTGGAGGAGGCCTGCCGCAACTGCGGCAGGATGATCCAGGAAGGGGGGGCCCAGGCGGTCAAGATCGAGGGGGGGATGAACATGTCCCACGTGATCCGGGCGGTGACCGCCATCGATATTCCGGTCATGGGGCACATCGGCCTGACCCCCCAGTCCATCCACCGCATGGGGGGATACAAGGTGCAGGGGCGCAGGGAGCAGGCGGAGCGGGTTATGGAGGATGCCCTTGCAGTCCAGGCAGCCGGAGCGTTTTCCATCGTCCTGGAGGGAATCCCCAGTTCCCTGGCCGCCAGCATCACCGCGGAGCTCTCCATCCCCACCATCGGCATCGGCGCCGGCCCCGACTGCGACGGTCAGGTGCTGGTGGTCCACGACATCCTGGGACTGTGCGAGAAATATTCGCCCAAGTTCGTCAAACGCTACGCCGAACTGGCTCCGGTGATCAGCGACGCCGTCAGCAGATACGTGCAGGAGGTCCGCACGGGAGCCTTTCCCACCGAAGAACATTCTTTCAACTGATCCGACGACTCCGCCCCTGCATGGGGCGGAGTCGTTTTGTTTCGGGGAGTTCCATGAACATCATCACCACCGTCAACGAAATGCAGACAACCGCCCGCGACCTCAGGCACCAGGGGAAACGCATCGCCTTCGTCCCCACCATGGGGTTTCTCCACGCGGGTCACGCCTCCCTGCTGCGGGAGGGGCGTACACGGGCCGACATCCTGGTACTGTCCATCTTCGTCAATCCGATCCAGTTCGGCCAGAACGAGGACCTGGACCGCTACCCCCGCGACCTGGAGCGTGACCTCGGCATTGCCGCCGACTGCGGCGTAGATATCGTCTTCACCCCGTCAGCCGGGGAGATGTATCCGGAGGGATTCCAGACCTCCATCACCGTACGGGACCTCTCCCTCCCCCTGTGCGGAGCGAGCCGGCCGGGGCACTTCGACGGCGTGGCCACGGTGGTTACCAAGCTGTTCAACATGGTCATGCCCGACCTGGCCCTGTTCGGACGCAAGGACTACCAGCAGCTGGCCCTGATCAGGCGCATGACAACGGACCTGAATCAGCCGGTCACCATCGTCGGCATGCCCATCGTCCGGGAGGAGGACGGTCTGGCCATGAGCTCGCGCAACGCCTACCTGAAATCTGAGGAGCGGCAAAGCGCCCTGGCCCTCTCACGGGCCATTACGGCCGTGCGCGCGGCATTCAGCGCAGGGGAGCGTTCCGTTGCGGAGCTCTCCCGCACGGCCCGGCAGATCATCGAGGCAGAACCGCTGCTCCGGATCGACTATCTGGAGTTCCGCGACGAGGCGAGCCTGCACCCCGTAACCGCGGCTTCCGGCGACACGCTGTTCGCCCTGGCCGTCTTCGCCGGACCAACGCGCCTAATCGACAACACCGTACTAGGGGAGAACATGTAGTCATGCAGAGAACCATGCTGAAGAGCAAGATCCACCGCGCAACCATCACCGGAGCTGATCTGGAGTATGAGGGGAGCATCACCATCGACCGCGACCTGATGGATGCGGCCGACATCGTTTCCTACGAGAAGGTGGCCGTCTGGGACGTCACCAACGGCAGCCGCCTGGAAACCTACGCCATCGAGGGTGAACGGGGCTCGGGGGTCATCTGCCTGAACGGCGCCGCCGCGCGGATGGTGGCGCCCAAGGACGTGATCATCATCGCCAGCTTCGCGTCCATGGACAACGAGGCAGCCGTCAGCCACAAACCGAAGCTGGTCTTCGTGGACGGGATGAACCGCATGCTGCCCACCCGCGCCGAAGAGGCGGGCCAGGCCAGGGTGCGCCGCGTTCACTAGAACGTGCCACAAACAGCGTTCCCACCAACGGGGCTACCGACATTCGGTAGCCCCGTTTCCATGACAACGCCACCGGCCACCCCACCGCAAACAGGCTGTCACAGGGGACCACTAATGAAACATCCGGAAAAGGTGGTATACTGTCACGCGGACTGCTTGGCGTGAGTGCAACCGGGAATGGGCTACGGCTCGCGCATCATTTCGCTGGTCGCATTTCACCAGGGGGGAAGCCGGAACAGCCCGGCTGTTCTCCCCGAGGGGAGGGTGGAATCCATCATGAGAACCGATTCCGTTGTACTGATGGCCGTGTTTATTCCTATCGCGGGAGCCTTTCTGCTGCCACTGCTGGGCCGGCTGTCACGGGGGCTCAGAAACCTGACCGCCCTTGGCCTGGTCACCGGCTCCCTGATCTGTTCGTCATCCCTGGTACCCCTGGTGTTGGCCGGAGGCGTTGAACGGTTCTCCCGACCCTTTCTGGGAGGTAACAACCTGTTCCAGGCCGATGGCCTGGCGGTGTTCATGG